>NZ_OZ017714.1:0-1399493 GCF_963969245.1 Wolbachia endosymbiont (group A) of Ophion costatus
TGCGTCAGGCTGGCAGGTCTCTTCCTGAGTACCGCAAAGCAGTAGAAAATATGAATAATTTTATGGAGATATGCTACAACACAGATTTAGTGACAGAATTGACGTTACAGCCGGTGACAAGATTTGACATGGATGCGGCGATAATTTTTTCAGACATTTTAATAATAGCTGATGTTTTGGGTTGTGACGTGAATTTCGTACGCGGTGTAGGTCCAATAATAAAACCCGTGGAAAGTCCTAAGGAATTGAAGGGTCCACAAGAAATTGAAACTAAAACCTTACCAATTCTAAACGCTATAAAAAAAGTCAGAAGCCAATTACCAAAAGAAAAATCTCTCATAGGATTTGCTGGTGGACCATGGACAGTAGCCTCATACATCATAGAAGGTGGGAGCAGCAAAACTTTTTCCAAAGTATTAAATTTTTATCCTTCGTGTTTGAAGGAAATAATTGAACGAATAACGGAAGTGACGATTATTTATCTAATTAAACAGATAGAATTTGGAGCAGATGTTATTCAGCTATTTGACAGTAATGCTGGTGCGTTATCGGAACCATTGTTTAAAGAATATGTTATCGAACCAACAAAGAGAATTATCTTGGCAATAAAGGATAGATTTTCTGATTTTCCAATAATAGGTTTTCCAAGGTCTGCTGGAAATCTTTATAAAGATTACTGCGAACAAACAGGTGTATCTGCAGTAAGTATAGATTATAATGTTCCAATAAAATGGGCGAAAGCGAATCTAAACATCCCTCTACAAGGAAACCTTGATCCTAATCTTTTAGCCTATAATAAAACGGAAGCAATCAAAGAAGCAAAACGTATAATAGATTGCTTTAGAGATTTACCCTTCATATTTAATCTTGGACATGGAGTACTCCCTGATACTCCAGTTGAAAATATTGCTGCGTTGGTAAACCTGGTAAAAAGCTACTAATACAATACACAAAATTCCTAGCTTTTTTGTTGTACGGGGTTTATCATTTAAATTTAGCTTCAGTAAAATATGTCAGACCTTGCAAAAAGAATGTTCCTAATAAAACCATCACCTACGATTGATGTAACTGATAAGGCAAATAAGTTGAAAAATGAAGGAAAAAAGATCTGTGTTTTAGCTGCAGGAGAACCGGATTTTGATACTCCAGATCATATAAAAAAAGCAGCTATTCAAGCAATAAGTGAAGGTAAGACTAAATATACTGCTGTTGATGGAACGCGTGAGCTGAAAGAAGCAATAATTAATAAGTTAAGAAAGGATAATAAACTCGAGTACACGCTTAACCAAATCTGTGTTGGTACAGGTGCTAAGCAGGTGTTATTCAATTTGTTCATGGCAACAATTAACTCTGGAGATGAAGTTATTATTCCAGCTCCTTATTGGGTTTCATATGTTGATATGGTAAGTCTTTTTGGCGGCTTGCCAGTTGTAGTAGAATGCAAACAAAATTTTAAACTGACAGCGGAATTATTGAAAAGCAGGATAACTAAAAAAACTAAATGGTTAATTCTTAACTCACCGAACAACCCTGCAGGAGCTGTGTACACATGTGATGAATTGAAAGACATAGCACAAATATTGCTTGAATATCCACATATGAATGTCGTTACAGATGATATTTATGAGCATATAATATACGACGAAAAGTTTTTTACTATCGCTCAGGTTGAGCCGAAGCTTTATGATAGAGTTTTTGTAGTCAATGGAGTATCAAAAGCCTATGCAATGACAGGCTGGAGAATAGGGTATATTGCAGGTAGAAGTGATGTGGTAAAAGCTATCTCTACGCTGCAGTCTCAAAGCACTTCTAATCCAAATTCGATAGCACAAGCAGCAGCAGCAGCAGCATTAAACGGTGATCATAGTTTTTTGAAAGAAAGAACAAGGATTTTTAAGAGTCGTAGAGATTTTATGGTGAAAGAGCTAAATTCTGTCCCGGGATTATCAGCGTCTGTTCCGCAAGGTGCGTTTTATTTATTTGTCTCATGTGAAGGATTGCTCAGTAAAAGCACAAAAAGTGGTAAGATAATAAATAATGATTTAGATTTTACTGAATACTTACTGGGAGATCATTTGGTTGCTGTGGTTCCAGGAATTGCATTTGGTCTAGAAAATTTTATCAGAATTTCTTATGCAACCTCTCAGGAACAATTAGAAATTGGATGTGATAGTATTACTAAAGCGTGCCAGGAGTTAAAATGAAATAGACTATCCATAAGTTGTATATTTTGCCATACTTCGCCAAGGTTATTTTGAATGTTCTAACTTGTGTTTTTCTATGGAAGGCATTTTTATTGATTGAGCAAGTGTCTTTCTAATATTGAATTCCTCATTTTTTTCATTTTGTTGCAGTAAGTTAATGTTATTTATTTTATTTACTAAATCTTTCCCCTTTTCCAGAGTCTTTAAATCACTTTCGTTAATGTGATGTTCATTGTAAAATTCTGCAACAATTTCTTTTCTTTTCGGATAAGTATTTAAAAATTCCGACACCTGATGTTTAGCAACAGCTTGAATAAATTTCTTATTAAATCTTGAATCGTTATATAGATCTTCTAAATTTTCATCGTAGTGTTTTGCTTCATTTACAGCAAGCTTTATTATCTCTTCTATACCACTTAGAAGTTTCCTATACAATTTGTCGTATCTATTGCCTAGCACGTGTGTAGCGAATGTTTGTTCAATGTATTTTGTTATGTAATTTTGCAGCGTATTATCTATCGTGCTTATATTCATCAGCCTGCTTTAATATTATATTAACTATTTTACACATAAAAAGGTTAATATTGAATTAATAGAATACTTCTGAAGTCAAATTTTACTGAAAATTATGGTATTTAAGATATAATTGTCAGCATGAAATAAAAACATAAATAAAATGGATCTTGTAACAAAAGTGAAGCTCAAGATAAAGATGAATAAGGGTAAAATCATAAATATACTTATCATTTGTGGTGTAATTTTTTTCATATACCTTATTCATGAGCCAGTTGTAGATATGGTAGAAAAAATTATAAGTAAAATAAAAGGTCTCTTTTAAAAATAGAAAAAGTGAACTTTTTCCATCATCCAAACTTGAACCTGGAAAATTTAGTTAATGCATAAACTACTTATGTTGGCTATGAGTTCAACTGTATAAAATTCCGGTAAATTAAAATAAGTATTCATAAGAATATTGTTTTCTATAAACAGAGTATCTATAATGCTACCTTTGGGGTAAAGTATTGCAGAGGAATTTTTTAATCTGGTTGTTGGCGTCACTGTTTTATGCATACCAATATATATTACGCGTAATTCCAAACATAATTGCGCCTGAATTAATAACAAAATTTAACATAAGTATTGCAGATGTTGGCCAGTTTGGTGGGTTATACTATGTAGGCTATACGCTAGCTCATATACCTATTGGTCTTTTCCTTGATAGATTTGGACCAAAGTTTGTTTTACCTGCTTGTACCGTTTTGACATTTACCGGAACACTACCGCTTATATGCTTTGATGAGTGGAGTTATTCAATAATTGGAAGAATAATTGTGGGAATTGGGTCATCCGCTTCGGCAATTGGAATCTTTAAAGTTGCAAGCATGTATTTTGCGCAAGAAAAATCAGCAAGAATGGCCAGCTTATCTATAATTATAGGAATTTTGGGAGGGATATGTGGCGGGTTACCTTTAGACTTCTTACTCGATAAATTTGGCTGGAATTATGTTATCTATACATTCTCAGCATTTGGGTGTTTACTTGCTCTGTTGCTGTTCTTAGTAACGCCTGAAAGCAATGCTCAACAGGAAAAAGTTAGCATTAGAGACTTAAAAAACATACTTTTCAACAAGCATATTATTCTAATTAGCTTTTTTGGTGGACTCATGGTCGGTCCAATGCAAGGTTTTGCCGATGGTTGGGCGAAAGCATTCTTTTTTGAAGTATATAAAATGAATGAAGACTTGGCATCTTCTCTCTCTTCCGTAATATTGATAGGAATGTTAACAGGATCATTCTCTTTGGCTTATTTATTGGAAAAATATAAAAATAAGCATTATGAAGTAATAATTGCATGCTCATTTGCAATGATCGCTAGTTTTCTTTTGCTTTTTACTCAGATTGGTGGCTTGTATGTTGTATTACCTACGCTTTTTATTATTGGCTTCACATCTGGATATCAGGTGGTTACCATTTACAAAGCGATAAGTTATGTAAATAATAACTTAGTAGGCCTGGCTACAGCTGTGTCAAACATGATAGTTATGGTTTTTGGCTATTTTTTTCACACTGGGATCGCAAAAATAGTAGATTTGTGTTGGGATAGAACAATAATACAAGGAAATCCTGTGTATGGTGCTGAATTGCTGATAAAAGCAACATCAGTTATTCCTGTATGTTTGCTGGTGGCTGTTTTTGGGCTCTTATGGTTAAAAAATAAAGATTTTAGAGAAGTTGATTGTAATAAGTAGATAATTTATCGAAGGCTCGTATGATAAAATCGTTAGATGTACTAATTTAAGGCTCTTGTTATTATGAAATATAATACTTTATTTTACTTTGATATTTTTGTTTTAATTGTAATTGGGTTTTATTAGGTGGTAGGTATGTCGAAAAGTAATTTTTTTGTATGGTTGATAGTATCTCTTTTCTATGCATACCAGTATGTGTTACGTGTCATGCCAAACATAATTGCGCCTGTATTAATAACAAAATTTAATATAAGCATTGCAGATTTAGGGCAATTTAATGGTCTCTACTATGTGGGATTTACACTAGTTCATATCCCTGTTGGTCTTTGTTTTGATAGATTCGGTCCAAAAATTGTTTTACCTATTTGTGCTGTCTTGGTATCTATTGGAACATTACCTCTTGTGTGCTTTGATGAGTGGTATTATTCAGTATTAGGTAGAATAATTGTTGGGATTGGCTCGTCTGCGTCAGCAATAGGAGTATTTAAAGTTGCCAGTATGTATTTTTCGCGAGAAAAATCAGCAAAAATGGCAAGCATATCTGTTATTATAGGGCTATTAGGGGCAATATATGGTGGTCTACCAATAGAACTTTTGCTTGATGAGTTTGGTTGGAATTACGTAATTTATATTCTTTCAGGGTTTGGTTTCTTACTCGCTTTATCTTTATTTTTAGTTATTCCTTACAATGCTTACGACTTTCGAAAAGAAAAAATTAGCATGAAGGATCTAAAAACTGTGCTTTTCAATAAATATATCATTCTAATTAGTTTTTTTGGTGGCTTAATGGTAGGTCCACTAGAAGGTTTTGCTGATGCTTGGACAAAAGCTTTTTTATGTGAGGTATATCAAATGGCCGGTGATCTAGCGTCTTCAATTTCTTCTGTTATATATGTAGGATTTGCAGCTGGATTGCTCTCTTTTGCTCACATATTAGAAAAATATCCAAATAGACATTATGAAGTTATTATTGTCTGTTCCTTTGCAATGATTGCTAGTTTCCTTTTACTTTTTACACAGGCTGGCGGATTGTATATTGTATTGCCTGCACTTCTTGTTATAGGTTTCGCTTCTGGATATCAAATAGTAACACTGTACAAAGCATTAAGTTATGTAAATAATAACTTAATAGGATTAACTACAGCTGTGTCAAATATGATAGTCATGGTTTTTGGCTATTTTTTTCACACTGGGATCGCAAAAATAATAGATTTGTGTTGGGATAGGACAGTGATACAAGGAAATCCTGTGTATAGTGCTGAATTGCTGATAAAAGCAACATCTATTATTCCTGTATGTTTGCTGATAGCTGTTTTTGGGCTCTTATGGTTAAAAAAGCAGGATAGGCAGTCTTAAAATTGCTTGTGCATCTTAAAATTAAAGCGAGGTTTGATCTATGATGAGTGTTTTAAAAAAAATCTGTGGCTCTAAAAATAGTTTAAAGTCTTTTGATAACGAGGTTTATCAGTCTATAGAAAAAGAATTACAACGCCAAAAATCACAATTGCAATTAATTGCATCAGAAAATTTTGCAAGCAAAGCGGTAATGGAGGCACAAGGCTCTTTTCTGACTAATAAATACGCAGAAGGTTATCCAGGTAAAAGATATTACTGTGGTTGTGAGCATGTGGACAAAATTGAAAGTCTGGCTATAGAGAGACTTTGTAAGTTGTTTGGTGTAAAATTTGCAAACGTTCAACCTCACTCTGGTTCTCAGGCGAATCAAGCAGTGTTTGCTTCACTACTTGCTCCAGGTGATACGATACTTGGATTGTCACTGAATTGCGGTGGGCATCTAACTCATGGTGCGGCACCAAGCCTTTCTGGTAAATGGTTTAAGTCAATTCAATATACAGTGAATAAAGACACTTACTTGCTGGATATGGATGAGATAGAAAAGCTGGCGCTGGAGCATAAACCGAAATTGATCATAGCTGGTGCTTCTGCTTATCCGAGAAGAATGGACTTCAAACGCTTTCGCGAAATTGTAGATAAAGTTGGTGCTTATTTGCTTGCAGACATTGCTCACTATGCAGGGCTTATTGCAGCGGGCGAATATCCATCCCCTGCTGAATATGCACATGTTATGACTTCCACAACTCACAAAACTTTGCGTGGTCCTCGTGGTGGAATAGTGATGACCAATGATGAAGCATTACACAAAAAAATTCAATCTGCAGTTTTTCCAGGATTGCAGGGCGGGCCACTTATGCATGTGATAGCTGCAAAAGCTGTTGCATTTAAAGAAGCATTAGCACCAGAGTTTAAGACTTATAGCAAGAAAGTCGTGGAAAATGCGAAAGTGCTGGCTCAAGAATTGCAAAAGCATGGACTTGACATTATAACCGGTGGCACTGACTCTCATATAGTGCTAGTTGACTTAAGATCGCAGAAATTAACTGGAAAAGACGTTGTAGATAGCCTTGAGAGAGCCGGTATTACCTGTAATAAAAACTCTGTACCATTTGATACAGCAAAGCCGACCATCACTTCAGGGCTCCGTTTTGGCACTGCTGCTGAGACAACACGCGGACTTGAGGCAGAAAATTTTAAAGGAATAGCCGGCCTAATAAATGAAGTGGTTCAGGGATTAATCAGCGGAAATAGCCCTGATATTGAAGGAACGGTAAAAACTAAAGTTGAAAAGATTTGTAGTAATTTTCCTATTTATTAATTTATGTGGCGTTATTCAAGTAGCCCGCAGAAACAAAAAACTTACTTGACACCCTTCGCCAGCTCCCTTATCATGAAACTGAAGCTATTGTATTTGCTTTCGCCAATCTGCAGATTAAAAGGTAAGGATTACTTAATATATCGGCGTCTTATGTTTAATTTTTTGCAGTATATAGATACTGTATGTCTTTACAAAACTTCATCTACATCTAGATTTTTATCTAAATAAGCTGAACGCGCTTATAAAGCGTTACAAGACATCAAAAAATGCCAATACTCGACAGAGATAGTAAAAGACTAGCTAACTCGGGGATTCTTTGTCTTTTTTTCTGCTTAGTAAATTTCTTAAACATTTGCAGCGTAAGTTAGTTGCAATTAAAAGCAGCTGAATTTCGCTTGTCAAGCGTTTAAAACATAAAAAACGCCAATATTTTAAAGCGGATAATAACCCCAGGGCTTCTTTTGCCTTTTTTTTCGTTTGGTAAATTTCTTAATGTTTGTAGCTAGCATGAACAAACATTTGAGAGTAACTTCTGCTGGTAGGGTGTCATCCCAGTGCTTGACACTGCTCTCCTTTGTCATCCCAGTGCCCAGACACTGGGATGGCTTTGTTGCATCGCTAGCTATGATGGATTAAAGATAAAAAAGATGGAGAATATCAGTAGCTTATTATTCTGGTATTTATAACAAGAACGGTCAGTGAATACCTAAATTTGAGTAAAAGAAATTTCACTACCACTCATTAATCCGGCTAAAATTCAAGAATTTCAATGCTTTAGCTATTTTCAATAGAATTAAATTTATTAATGTAAATAATAAATTACTATTCTTAAATTTGATCAGATTGATTGCAAAAAAACAAGATTTTCAATAGGTTACTTATAATCCTAACTATAGTTAGCCTTTCATAAGTAGCGATGCAACAAAGCCCACTGGGATCCAGGAATTTTATTAAGTTGGTAAGCATAAAAGTAGCCGTTTTATGTTAAAATACAACATTTTAATGATTATGAAAAGGCTGGATTCCAGCGTCACGCGCTGGAATGACATTGTAGGGTGTTATCCGAGTCCTTTTTCCGTCATCCGAGGACCGTATGACGTCATCCAAGTAGCGTGACTACTTGGATCTAAGCTGTATTACCAAGTCCAATTAAGTGCAGCATCATCACTTGTTGGAGGCTCAAAATACGGTTGTGACATTTCCTCTTGCACAGCTCTTTTAAATTCCGGACTTTCTATGCTTATCTTTGTTACATGCTCTTGTAAGGCTTTCTCAGCAGCTATTTCAGCAGCTGTTGGACTTTTACCATCTGCTCCTGGATCCCCTTTCTCTCCTTGTGGGCCTTGAGCTTCATCTTTACCATCTGCTCCTTTAGGACCAGTATCCCCTTTATCTCCTTTTAGCCCTTTAGCTTCATCTTTACCATCTGCTCCTTTAGGACCAGTATCCCCTTTCTCTCCTTGTGGGCCTTTAGCTCCATCTTTACCATCTGCTCCTTTAGGACCAGTATCCCCTTTATCTCCTTTTAGCCCTTTAGCTCCATTTGCTCCTTTTAGCCCTTTACCTACTAAGAACTCCTTTACTGTTTGGTTATTTTGACCATCATACTTTGCTTTATCTGGGCTATCAAGAAAGTTTCCTAATGTATCTACTAGAACTGATTCATTATTATCTTTTGTACTAAGTAAACTTCCCAGAGCTGTTGATAGACCAGTTATTTTGTGCTCTGTTATTTGACCACCATTTGGTGTATATCTCACTTTAAGATCATTTGTGGTTATATCCAAAGTATATTCATTACCCGTATTATCTGCCAAAGTTACAAGTTTGACTTCTGACAGAGTTGCTGCTGCTGTTCCTGCAGCACTTTCAAATTTTAAACTAGCTGGCATATCACACTCCATTAATTACAAAAACCATAGCATGCATGAAAATAGTATAATTTTCGTTAATGCTAGATTTTACATAAGATTTCCTTGAAACTTGTTGTTTCAGAATTCTTCTCTTGTCATTCAAGTGTGTAGCAGATGATGTCATTCCAGTCTGGAATCCAGCCTTTATTATGCAGCCACTTATTTAAAGTTAAGTTTTCTGGATCCCAGTGGGCTTTGTTGCATCGCTACTTATGAAAGGCTAACTATAGTTAGGATTATAAGTAACCTATTGAAAATCTTGTTTTTTTGCAATCAATCTGATCAAATTTAAGAATAGTAATTTATTATTTACATTAATAAATTTAATTCTATTGAAAATAGCTAAAGCATTGAAATTCTTGAATTTTAGCCGGATTAATGAGTGGTAGTGAAATTTCTTTTACTCAAATTTAGGTATTCACTGACCGTTCTTGTTATAAATACCAGAATAATAAGCTACTGATATTCTCCATCTTTTTTATCTTTAATCCATCATAGCTAGCGATGCAACAAAGCCATCCCAGTGTCTGGGCACTGGGATGACACCGAAGGGGCTACTCGGATGACAAACCCTGTCATTCCAGGGCGTGACGCTGGTTTCCATCCAAGACGGCAGTGCTTGACACTGGAATGACAAGAAGAGGGCACTGCCCTCCTTGTATGTATTAGATATAGGCCGAGTTGTGGTCGTGATAAATGTGATCGCTTGCGCAATCGAACATTTTCACAAAACCATTCTCTAGATAAAGATTATATTCGTGATGTTGATCTGATAATACAATATTATCTTGCTCCCCTGAATTGAAATGACTTGAATCTGACAGCAATTCGTAATTTGGATTATCTATTTTACTAATGCTGTTTATTACTTTGCCATTACCACTTGATATAGCTAAACTATAACTATCACCATCCTTCATTATCTTGATGGACACCTTATCTTCAGGTAACACTATAAGCTTCTTTGTGCCACTATCGTGGATTACGAATTTGCCTTTTTCAAAATAGTATTTGTCTTCCGGCAAAGCACCAACCTTATAATCTGATGTGTGCAGTTTGTTCCAAAAATCTAACACAGATTGCTTTTCTGCTCCTTCCGCTCTATCATACAAGGCTTTCACATCATTATAATTTATCGTTACATTTGCCTTATGCTTCCCTTCTGAGTCCTGCTCGTAGCTCTTTTCTATTTTGAGAATTGTGTCTTTTAATACTACCTGTTCTTGCTCTTTCTCCTCCACTGAAGCTGACCTTTTTGCCCTTGTTGGAATTTGTGGCTGATCAGACTGCATTTCACTATTGTCGTTTGATGCAGTTTTCTCTTCAGCAGCTTGTGCAACAACATTAGTAGTACTATGAACTTCTGTCTTAGTTTCACTTACTTGCCCTTTTGGACTTTCGGTTTGTTTCTCTTTTGTAAATATTCTCTGATAGTCCGTGTAGCCTCTATTAGTATCACCGATATCGCCACTGCCTTGATCAAAAGTTATTTTTTTACTTCCATTTCCCATATCTTCAATTTCAACTTGAGGAGAAACAGATGCTAGGAAATCGTTGTAACTGTAGTTGTAGTCAGCAGAAAAGAATATTTTCCCTTTGAAGTTATGGAAGTTATTAGATAACATACCAATTTCTTCGTCGCCATCAAACAATTTTACTTTAGTGAAATATGTTTGATCTTTTATTCTAACTATTTCACCGCTAGAGTTTTTTTGTATGTGGTAATCATTTGGGTCGTGCTTTATAGCAAAAAGTTTGCCAGAGCCATATTTCTCTAAGTTTATAAGGCCCACATTTACATGTTTATGGGAATAATCTCTCTTTTCATATTCATGTGCAAATATTGGATCTATGTATCTATATTCGTCTGATATATTTGGCATACCTACTGGATGTTCATTCCCATCTTTCGTCACCGGAACAAGCTTATATGCTCCATCTTTTTCCACTAATTTTAGGTGAGTAATACTTTGTGGTAGTTGAAACCTTACATTTGCTCCATGGTCATGAATAAATAGATCACCTTTCTCAGTAATATAAAAGCCCATATTTTTGAACTCATGTAAGCGCTCGTCTCCTTGCTTTACAACCGCTTCGTGTACATCATCGTCTGTTCTATCTGTTCCCTTATTATCCAATAATTTTCCTTTTTCCACGATTACTCCATTTGCCTTTTGCTCATTAGAATATTGAGCATGTTCTGAATCCTGATGATTCAAAATTTTGGTACCTCTAAGGAGCAGAGAATCTAAATCTTTTTGGATGTGTCCAGTGCTAGGATGCAACAATTCATTTTCATGTAAATGCGCCTCATCAAAGTATTCATCGCGTTCAACTGTTCTGCCATCTATTAGGGAAGCTTTATAATGACCATTTTCTTTTGTAACTGCCATGTAAGCAACGCCTTCGTATGAAACATTTAAGTTGTGTAATATATCCTCAAAAACGAAAGTTTCTTTAGTTTGGCCTTCAACTTGCTTAAAAAATCCTGATTCGCTCAATAATTCTCCAAGCTTTGTATTTCCGTCATATATAGACAGTGCACCCATATCTCCTTGACCATGAGCTTGCATAGAAAAAATCTTACCTTCTTGTAGATCAATATGAGTACCTCTGATTAAGTTTGGATCGATATTGACCAGCCCATCTAATATTTTTGCTGCTTGGGAATTATTTTCAATCTTATCAACAGCTTTGTTTTTTAGTTGATCAAACTTTAAAAATGCTGGTCTGTATTTTGTATTTTCCTCATTACGTAACTCTTCAATAGTAATCTCTCCTTTATGATATTTTTGATACATTTCACCACGTTCTTTATTCAAATTATCAAATTCATCTACCTGATTCTTAATTTCTGTATCATATTTTGATAATATCCTTAAAGCCTGATTTTTATACTCTTGACTGTTTCGATATTCATTACCTTGTTGGTCAGAGTAAGTTAGTTTATCCTGTCCATCGGAAGTTTTTACTACCTTGAGAGGCTGTCTTGAAAGAAAGAAAAGGGTATGATAAGGTAAGTTAAAAAATAGGAGGTAAAATTGTATCCAAGCGATATAAGTGATAAGGGATGGGAAATTTTGGAGCCACATGTTGCACAAGGAGCAATAGGGAGGCCAAGGAAGCATAACATCAGAGCAATTATTAATGCAATAAGGTATATAATGAGAGGTGGCTGTCAATGGAGAATGCTGCCAAAAGACTTTCCGCCGTGGAAAACAGTTTATGATCATTATTTTAGGTGGAGTAAAAACGGAAAATTGCAGGAAATACATGACACTTTGGTGAAAAAGGTAAGAGAAATGGTTGGTAAAAATAATACACCATCGGTTGGAATAATAGACAGTCAGTCAGTAAAAACGACTCAAAAAGGGGATCCAGAGGTTACGATGCTGGCAAGAAAATAAAAGGCCGTAAACGTCATATTATTGTAGATACACAGGGTCTTATCATTACCGCTGATGTACATAGTGCAAGCGTTCAAGATCGTGACGGAGCTTTGGGTCTTTTTGTTCAAGCGAAAAAGAAAATACCAACATTACAGAAGTTTTTTGCTGATCAAGGATATACGGGTGCTCTGCAAAATCACTGTTTTCTGAAAACGGGATGTCTACTCACAATTGCCAAAAAAGCTAGTGATGCTGTAGGGTTTCAGGTCATTCCTAAGCGATGGATTGTTGAACGGACGTTTGCTTGGCTCTCCAATTTTAGGCGTATGAGTAAGGATTATGAACACTCTCCTCTCACCTCCAAGATTAATATTCTCTTTGATATGATTACTCTTATGCTTAATAAATTAGCTACTTAAATGTTTTCAAGACAGGCTCTGAGGAAATGATATTCCTTTGATATATCAAGTGTATCATTTGTTGCCCTATTTATAGCACGAGCAACATCATAAAATGCAACGTGTTCTACAGGAGAAAAACTTCCAACGTTTTCTCCATCCATTTTTTCTATATTTGCTTTATAGTAGGATACGTTTTTAATTTCTCCACCCACTATTTCTTGACCAATTGCTATGAAATCTCCTTTTGTAACTTGCAAAGCGTTGAGATGTTCCATTGCAGTTTCTGTATCATTCTCAGCAAGCCAACTTTTGAAGTCAGTATCGTGTCCTTTTATGTCTTTCAAGAAACTTTTTGACTCATCTGAGTTACCTTGACGTAAAGCATCTAGGTAGTCTCTTAATAAACTAGGATCTTTTTCCTGTAAGTACATTATCAACGCATGACCTGTTTTATAAACCAAGCTATTTGCTTCGCTGTCCTTTGAGTATTCTAAACTTAAAATTTTATCTAAATCCAAATTTGCAGCTTCAGTTTTGTCGATACTTGATCCTTGAGAATTGAATTTATGATCTGAATGATGCTCAAAGTAGTCTGCAATTCCTTCCATTAATACTGTAGGTAAAGATTTGCCTCCTGTAGCCAAGTAAGTTAAACCATGTGCAAATTCATGCTGAAGGTTATGAACGCCACCTTGCTGGTAGACGTACATTTCAGCAAAAACGTCAGCTTTCCCTTTGTAGTAACATTTACCACCTTCGTCTCCAAGGTAAGAACCGAAACGCTCGCTTCCGCCAAGGTGAGTGTAATCATCCTTGTCATCAAACATGTAAATTTTAAATGTTTGTTCTGAACTGCCGCGTTCTAACTCGAATGCGTTTTTAAAATTAGTAGCTGTTTCTCTTATCTCACTTTCAATGTTAGCAACTTTACTTGCTCTTAAATTGTGAGAATAAACCTCTACTTTAATATTTAAATCTTCAACTTCTATAACATGTGGCGAATTAAACCCTTTGCCGTTATTGTTGAAATATTCTGCTTTAGTTATATTTTTATTTACTTGTTGACTAATTGTCATAATTTTAACCTCTAATTTGCTGATTTTTCAATATCAAGCATAAAGTAATTTCCCTAAAAAAAACGTAAATCCCTGTATTAATATAATTTATATCTTAATAAATAAAGTATAGATAGTTAACTTAATATGTAAAATTTAGAATATGGCTGAAATTCTATACAGCTATATTCCGGAATCACATTGGACAAGGACAAAAGCAAAGTGGTTTATTGACTTTCATTCCACCAAAGCACTATACTAAAACCACGATGGGTAATTAGCTCAGTTGGTAGAGCACTTGCTTGACGTGCAAGCGGTCGCTGGTTCGAACCCAGTGTTACCCACGTTTTTGTTTATGAAAAGATTTTATATGACAGCAGTGCATAACGGTAAACACTCAGCAGCGCAGTCCAAGCGCTTAATCTATTCCATAATAATAGTTGCGATAACAATGTTTATGGAAATAGTAGGTGGAATAATTTCACATTCGCTTGCTCTATTATCAGATGCAGGGCATATGCTCACTGACCTCTTTGCCTTGGTTTTAAGCTGGTTAGCACATAGGTTTTCAGCTAAGAAATCCGATTTGCAGAGATCATACGGATATCATCGGTTGCAGATAATTGCAGCATTTGTTAATGGTTTAACTCTATTCCTCATTGCAGTAATCATTATAATTGAGTCAATAAAGAGGTTTATTTTTCCAGTCAATGTTGAGTGGAAAGTAATGTTAGTAATTGCTACACTTGGCCTGATCTCTAATATCATAGTCTTTTTTATATTGCATAGTAAATGCGAGAGCAATATAAACATAAAAAGTGCTGTACTACACGTTATAGGAGATATTTTAGGTTCTGTAGCTGCTATACTTGCATCCATAATTATCATGTTTACTGGATGGCAAATGGTGGATCCGATTTTATCGGTATTTGTCAGTGTAATCATTTTGAATAGTGGCTACAAAATTCTAAAGAATTCTTGCCACATACTTCTTGAAGGTACACCTGAAGGGATATCTACTGAGGAAATAAAAAGTAAGATCACATCAGAATTACCTGAAGTGATAGATGTGCACCACATACATGCATGGTCACTGTCTGATAATTATTTTATAATTACCATGCATGCCAAAGTAAAGCAAGATGCACAACACACTGATATTTTGTATGAGATAAAAAAAATACTACTAAATAGGTTCGAGATAGCACACTCTACAGTCGAGATCGAATACGATGAGTGTGCGGATAATAAAATACTTAAACATTGACGTTTTAAATTATTATGCTATTACTAGAGTGTAATGATGTCAAAGGTAGGCTATGATAGGCATTTCTCAAATACAATTTCCTTCAAAGGAATCTAGCAAGCTAAAGTTTGTTAGTTATTTTGCAACTTTTGTTTCTTTAAGCATTATCACTAATCCCGTTAATGTTCTTTTTTCTCTTGGTACTATATTCTTCAGGTCTGAAATTAAAACTCTTTATATCTACAAAGAAATAAAAACGGCAAAACAGCAAAAAATGAGCAAAAGGGAATATTGGGAAATATTTTTTAAGAACAATACAATCAAGGTAGCAGCCTTCCTCTTGTTTTCTGCTTTCATAACATATCTAACTTTCACTACCACTTTCTTGCTTATTTCGTTACTGGGAACTATACCACTTACAATGCTATTAATTTTATTGCAGAGTGAACTAAGGCCAAAAGATTTTAACCCATTTACGCTGCTTAAAGCTTCTATAAATTTCTTTTTGGAAGGTATAAAAGAGAATTTACGTGGTATGGTTAATAGTTTTGATGTTAAGCTTGAACATTTACTGCCCCATCAATTAAATGATGATATCATTAAAAATATTGATAAATTAAAAGATAAGTATGGTGAAGAAGTATCCAAAGACGTTATTAATGATAGGGAATTCAAGCAATTTATTGAATATATAAATGATTTATATGAACTTAATTATCGTCAATTTAGTGATGAAGATAAAGGAAGAGTAATTGCATTTTTAAATGACTTTTGCAAAGATGATCAAAAGCATAGCTCCGGCTTTACAGGTGGACGGATTTTACTTTTAGTTCTGAAAGCCTGCAATGATGGAGACAGAGAAGCTGTAAAAAATAAAAAAGACGCGTTAATTACAAATTTGCTTGATAGCCAAACTTTCTCTAGAAAAGAGCGAATTCCTAACACTTGCTTCACCGGTATTATCTATAGAATGTTAAGCACGCTAGAGGGTATTCATCCTGATCCAGAAATTAGATTTACTCCTCCAAGGCAAATATTACTTTCAGAAGCACAAAATGAAGCACGTAAGTTCATGTTAGACAGGTTAAAAAACAAGAAAAACAATAAAGAAATTTTTAAGGCTTGGTATGACGTTCAAAATGGTTATGAAGACGATGAAAGTCAAAAAATAGTTGATGATTTTATTTCAGAAGTAAGTATTCCTTTAATGAGAAAATTATTGAGTATTACTTCCCAATATAGTGAACAAATTGTGCTGACGTTAATGAAAAATATTAGCTCTATAAAGTTAAATAAATTACAATGTTGTGAGCTGGTTCAGCACATGAGAAATAAACTGCAGGAGCATGGTTTAGGTGACCAAGAAAGTTTACTCGAAAACATCGGAAAAAAAGTATTCTTAGAGCTATTAAATCGAGATCTACTCGAGACAGATTTTTCTCTCAAGGATTCATCTTTGGATGGAGCTAAAAGAATAGCTAACAAAATAATAATAGGAGAAGTTGAGAAATTTAGGTCAGAAGCTGCTGAAAAGGCTAGGGAAGTTAACTCTATAGAAGTTCAAGTGGATGTTACATTGCGGGGTCTGTCAACCTTGCCGCGAGAAAAGAAGTGTTGCATTGCATATAGCAGACTAAGTGGCCAGTATGAAGGTGATGAGAGAGAGATAATGGAGAACATCTTACTAAAAAAATTAGAGATAACGAAAAAAGAAATGAATAAGATGCTAGAAGAGAATGATATACGTAAACTAAAATTAGCACTTGATGATGCATGTAAGAAAAGTGGAAAAAACATGGAAGAAATGATAAAAGAAGTAGAAGAAGTAGTCTCAAGTCGTTTCTCGCATGAAGTATCTGTTAGTAATATAGCAACAGAGTCAGCACACTTATAAAAATTTATTTTCCTTACCTTGCAGAAGATTCACAATATTTCTGTGGTGTTTTAGGAAGACCAGTGCTCCTATAATTAGTAATGTTAAGAACAAATTCCTCTGAAAAAAAAAGGACCATGCTACAGCCGTTGAAGTAGCACTGAGTGAAGCAAGGGAAGAGTATTTAAAGGCAAGAAAGACTATTATCCAAATTATTACGAATACTAAAGTAATATCAATGTTAAATGCTATCAGTATCCCTAGAGTGGTTGCAACGCCCTTTCCTCCACTGAATTTTAGCCAAATAGGAAACATGTGTCCTAAAACTGCTAAAATTGCAGATACATATATATAAAAATCGTTATTATCACAAAATTGTTGTGCTATATAAACGGCAATAAATCCCTTAAAGGAATCCAGAAATAATGCCAAAGCAGCAAGAAATTTATTTCCCGTCCTTGCAACGTTTGTAGCACCAATGTTTCCTGAACCTACTTCTCTTAAGTTTATCCCTTTTATTCTTGTAATAATTAAGCTAAACGGTATTGAACCGAGTATGTAGGATAGTGTAAGGACTATAACTAACACAGGTAAAATTTACTGATTAATAATCGCAAAATTTCGTCATCCCGCTGCTTGTTAGCGGGATCTATGCTGAGATACCGCGAATAAATCGCGGTATGACGTAGGGAAATCTTACTTATTATAGCTATACCTCTCCGCATATGCCAAAATTTAATTGATTTTATTATTCCTCAGCCTTTTTAGGTAGCACTGAACTTCCTCGTTAATCTGATTACTAAACAGTATAAGCGCTGTCATGTTGATAAGAGCTAAACAAGAGAATAAAGTTCCGCCAATATTAGCAATAGCCATTATGTCTTTAGAAAGGCCAGAGAAAAACGCCACAATTATTACCGCTATGCGATATATCACTATACTTTTTGCACCAAACAAATATAACCACCCCATTTCACAACAATATACAAATGAAATTACCGAAGAAAATGCAAACAAAGGTGCAGCTATGGTTAAAAGTATAGGAAACCATGGAGAAACTGTCTCAAATGCCTTTTGAGTAATTAATATCCCTTCACCAACACTAGTCTGGTATGCACCTGTTATTACTATTGTTATTCCTGTTAAACAGCAAATTAACATTGTGTCAAAGCATGGTTCTATCATAGCAACAAGCCCAGTTCTTACTGGTTCTTCATCTTTAGTTGTTGCATGAGTAATTGAAGCAGAACCAACACCCGCTTCGCTGGCAAAGATTGCCCTTTGAATTCCAGCAACAAATGCTCCTACCATCCCTCCACCAACAGCATTGAAATCTATCATAGTGGAAAATAATATTTTTAACGTATAACCAAGGTTATGAATATTAAATGCAATAATAATAATACAACTAAAGATATATATAAGTGACATAATAGGCACTAGTGCAGAAGATACTCTAGCTATCCTTTTAATTCCGCCAATAATCACTAGAGCAAGCAGCGCAGAGATTATGGAAGAAAGAAACCAAGAGTGACCATCTACCCAACTTGAATAGCCAGATAATATTGAAACCATTTGATTGGTTTGAAACGCTACACTTCCACCAAGACCTGATAATACAAAGAATACTGCATACATGGCAGCCAGCACAATACCAAGTTTTTTAAATCCAAATTCCTCCAGACCATTCCTTATATACTGAAAGGGACCACTAAACAATTGGTCCTGATCTTCTGTTCTATGTCTAAACGCCAACGTTACCTCAGCAAATTTTGCTGACATACCAAAAAAACCTGTAATCATCATCCAAGGCACCGCTCCTGGCCCTCCCATTGAAACTGCAATTGCGACTCCAGCAACAGTTCCAAGACCTACTGTGCTTGAAAGTGCAGTCATAAATGCCTGAAAATGCGTAATATGACCATCATGGTGATTCGTGTCATATTTTCCACATAAAATAGCAAATGCATGCTTAAACATTCTTATGTTGAGAAATCCAAACCGTAATGTTAGAAACACATAACCAAAAACTAGTAGAAGGATTATAAATGGCACGTAAAGGATCTTGAAAAACAGTACTTCATTCATGAAATTATTTATTCCGTTCAACACAGCGTCATAACTTTCGTAAAAACCTGAAGCAGCGTACACATCATTAAACAATAGGCAAAATAACACCATACAAAGCAATCTATAAATCATGTTAATACCCTTTAGAATTGTAATAAGAATCTATTGTATTCAAAACTTCCCTTCTTAGTAGATATATTGCAACAGCATTTGGAATCATAAGGCACATAAACAAACTGTCACCTAGATAAGATATAAATTCTATATTCTTTGACATACAGCTGATATACACTGAAACCACTATAAGAATTTGGAACGGTATCAGTATTTTTTTACTACCAAATAAATACAGCAAAGCAACTTCACAGTAGTAACAATAAGCTATTATTGTGGAAAATGCAAAGGAAAACATCATTAGCGGAAAAACTAACTTGCTGAACAAGGGCAAAGCTGTTGAAAATATCGAACTAATTAGTGTAATATCACCCACGTTATCAGTGCTATGCATACCAGTGATAATTATCACAATACCAGTCAAAAATGAGATTAATATTGTGTCTATAAGTGGTGCAATCATTGCAACGCACCCAACTTTAATTGGATCTTCTTCTTTTACAGCTGAATGTGCTATAGCTGCTGTTCCGGTACCTGCTTCGTTAGCAAACACTGATCTTCTCACTCCGGCTATTAATCCGCTCAATACTCCGCTTCCTATAGCTGATTTATTGAAGATATCTTGGAATATTATGGATAGAGCATTCAGCAAATTACTTCCGTTTACATAAATTAAATATATACACATACCCACATATAGCACTATCATAATTGGTGCTAAGCTCGTTGAAACGAAAGCAATGCGCTTTATTCCTCCCAATATTACAATAAAGACAAGCAGGGATATAATAATGGATGCGTTGTATTCTAGGAGGTTATTTGATAGTGCTGCTATTTGATTTGCTTGAAATGGTATACCGCCCAAAATCATTGCAATAAGTAGCATAATCGCATAAGTGAAGGCAAGAAATCTACCAGTTTTTGCAAATCCAATTTTTGCAAGCCCGTACTTCATGTAATAAAAAGCCCCGCCAGTTGTATTTTCAGAGCGATAAGTAAATGCAAGCACCACCTCGGCAAACTTTATCGACATACCAAGTATTCCGGTAATTACCATCCAAAAAACTGCACTTGGGCCCCCTATTGTGATAGCTATTGCAACTCCTGATATTGTTCCAAGACCAACTGTTCCTGAAATTACTGTTGCAAACGCTTGAATATGAGTGATTATGCCATTGTTGCTGTTATTACACTTTAGATTGAATAGCGTCTGTATTCCATATTTAAGTAACCTAAAGTTAATGAATTTGAACTGGGCAGTACAAAAGATTCCAGTTGCAATTACCCAAATAATTATAAATGGAATGTTGAATATCTTTATATACAGAAATGAATTTAATAGTTCACTTATCTTCAAAATCATGCAGTTTTCTATTTTTTGTTAGCTAACGAGTTTTATATGTAAAATATATGTAAAACCCGATGCTTATTGGAATAGTAAGTGTATACACTATACCTAAAATTGGTAGAGTCATCCAGGGCTTACTGATGAAAAATACAATAAGTACTCCAAAAAATGACACAAATATATAGGATAGGCTTTTGGGAATATAAATATATTTTGCAGAGAAAGTTGGAATGTGACTTATCGAAAAAAATGAAATGGCCAGAAAGTAACAAGCTACGTTTCTTGTGTTAAAAAATCGCTCTATGAGAAGTAAGTATTCACTCTCATGAGATTGAAAGGTAATAATTATTGGTAACAAAGAAAGTAAAGCACACACTGGAGCTGGAACACCAGAAAAGAAAAATTTTTCCCAGTATGGTTGTTCTGAGTGTAGCGAAACATTAAATCTTGCAAGTCTTATTGATATGCAGATTACGTATATCATTACTAAAATCCAACCTATGACTTTGATTTCGTTTAGCTTCCAAAAATACAAAAGAAATGCAGGCGCTGCACCAAAATTTAGAAAATCTGCAAAAGAATCAAGCTGGGCTCCAAAATCGCTAGTTGATTTTAGAATTCTAGCTATTCTGCCATCCATTCCATCTATTATTGCTGCAATGATGATAAAAATTACTGAGAATTCCCATTGTTCATTAAATGTAAATTTAAGTGAAGTGAGACCAGAACATAAACCCAATAAAGTTATAAAGTTTGGGAATAATTTAGTAATAGGTAAGAATCTACTGTTACTTCCATCGTTATTCATATAACGTCAAAAGTAAGCTTCTCTTGAACGTTTTCCTTATTTAAGTTTGCTATAATTGTTTCACCACCAATAACAGTTTGCCCTTCTGAAACTCTGACTTCTGTATCAGCAGGAACATAGATATTCACTCTACTGCCAAACCTTATAATTCCAAACCTTTCACCTGCTTTTACGTTCTGGGATATTCCTAAATTACAAACGATACGACGTGCAATTAATCCAGCTATTTGCTCCACAATAATTTCTTTCCCCTTTTCGTATTCAATTACAATAACCTGCTTTTCATTTTCATTACTAGACCTATTGCTCATTGCGGATACAAACTTGCCTTTTTTATAACTCATTTCCTTTATCGTACCAGATATTGGTATACGGTTCACATGGACGTTCAAAACACTTAAAAATATGCTAACAAGCGTAAACTTCTTCTCCTCTCCGTTTTCTGCTGATAAAGGATAATTAACTTCTTCAATTTTTGAAATCACACCATCAGCAGGACTTAATATAAGATTCTTATTGTTTGGCACAGCTCTTGCTGGATCACGAAAGAAATAAGTACACAATAATGTCGGAAACAAGCACGTAACGCCAAACCCCCAAGATATAGAGAATGCTATACACGTTACTATAAAGGAAACTACTATAAATGAATAACCTTCCCTGTTTATATTAGGTAAACCAAAACACATAATCTTATTAACAATAACCTATTGTTAACAATTTATCATTTATAATTTCTCATGAAAAGCTTTTTTTAACTGCTTCAGCAAAGTCTTTTTGATACAAGGTAACATTACAGATTGTTATATTAGCACATAGAATTACCGTCATACTGTAACAACCCGTCCAACACAAAATCTAATGCCTAAGTTTAGATCAGAAAACTGATTCTTCTAAAAGTTGCTCACTATCCTCGTCTATTATGATAGAATTATCATGATTTCTGAGTAAATCTCTGATTTTCGTTTCTATTTCATTTGCGACTTCTTTGTTTGTTTTTAGGTAAGTTTTTACATTCTCTCTTCCTTGCCCAAGACGTGTGTTGTTATATGAATAGTAAGCGCCTGCTTTTTCAAGCACACCAAGCTTTGCTCCCATATCTATTATTTCTCCGAGTTTTGATATACCTTCATTGTACATTATATCAAATTTCGCTTCTCTAAATGGAGGAGCAACTTTATTTTTTACAACTTTAACTCTTGTTTCATTACCTGTAATATTTTCTTTGTCTTTTATTACACCAACTTTTCTTATATCAAGCCTTACAGAAGTATAGAATTTTAATGCATTTCCACCCGTGGTAGTTTCAGGATTTCCATACACTACTCCTATTTTCATACGAATTTGATTAATAAATATCAATATACAGTTCGCTTTTGAAACGGCAGAGGTTAGTTTCCGTAGCCCATGACTTAGAAGCCTTGCTTGCAGCCCCATATGTTGATCACCCATATCACCTTCAATTTCAGCTCTTGGAGTTAATGCTGCGACAGAGTCAATAACTATCACATCAACCGCACCAGAACACACTAAATACTCAACAATATGCAACGCCTGCTCTCCAGTGTCTGGTTGTGAAATCACTAAATCATCAGTGCTTACCCCAAGTTTACGAGCATATAAGACATCCAATGCATGTTCTGCATCGATAAATGCGCATGATCCTCCTTTTTTTTGTGCTTCAGCAATCACGTGCAAGGCAAGAGTGGTTTTACCAGAACTCTCGGGGCCAAATATTTCAATTATACGCCCTTTTGGCAGACCTCCAACACCTAGAGCCGAATCAAGCGCAATTGATCCTGTGGATATTGTGTCTATTTTTTCTACAGGGTTTTGCTTCAACTTCATTATTGCACCTTTACCGAATGCTTTTTCAATCTGGCTTATTGCGTTATCTAGCGCTTTTTGTTTATCACTATTTCTTTCTTCTGGGTTACTTGCCATGGATCATTTATTAATTTATATAATTCTCTATGATAATCAAACGCGAATAACCTGCCAAGGTTTTTCTAGTATTTATGTATTATTTCAATGAAAAATATTAACGTTTTCATAAAGCAGATATTTGTTTGCCTTCGTTAGTAACACACTATACTTTAGTGTACGAACGTTGCAATTTGCAGCATAGCAGGTGGTGTCATCCAAGTAGCCAACACTGAAATGACTAAATTCGAAATGGCTACATGAATTTATTGTAAATTACTACCGTATAAGGTGCGATGCAACAAAGCCATTCCAGTGTCAGCTACTTGAATGACACCTCTTAGATGGGTCAGCTACTCAGATCTGCCATGAAAACTGCAACCCTAAATGTTGGAGCACTGTCGTACACTAAGCGCTGTAATGACAATTTTAGTCGCTTCATACACTTATCATGCTAGTCATAACAGAAATAATTTTTACCAAAGATATTTATGAAATAATTGACATAGTTTGGAAATATGTATATTATAGAACATTAATAGTTAGAGGTTGTCCGGAAACAAGTAAAAGGCTATAATATCTGAAATTTTAGTACGGGGTAAAGATGAGAAAAAAGTATCCAACAGATCTAAGCGAAAGGGAATGGGCAAGAATAGAAAAACACTTCAGAGTATCATACAAGAAAGGAGGAAGGCCGCCAAAGTATAGCAAAAGAGAAATATTAGAAGCAATTTTCTATGTATTGCGTACAGGGTGTCAATGGCGGTATTTACCAAATGATTTTCCGCTATGGAAGACTGTGTATGAGCAGTTCAGGCAATGGAAGAAGCAGGGAATTTTTGAGAAAATGAATTATGAAATTACAAAATATAGTAGAAGAAAAATAGGAAGGAATGAGCAGCCGAGTGCCTGTATAGTAGATAGTCAATCTGTAAAGACTACAGAAAAGGGGGGATCAAAGGCTATGATGGAAGTAAAAAAGTAAAGGGTAGAAAAAGGCATATAATTACAGACACTCAGGGTTTTATACTAGGTTGTTACGTAGGCGCTGCTAACGAAAATGATAGAGATGGTATTAAAATAGCATTAAACAATATGAGAACAAAATATACTAAAGTTAAAAAAATGTGGGCTGACATGGGATACCAAGGAAGAAATTTAAAGAATCACACAAAGGAAGAATATGACATAGATATTGAAATTGTTACAAGGCCTCCATGTAGATTTTGGGTGCACAAAGATACGCCACCTGAGCTACTACCAACAAGAGAACAAGGGTTTAAAGTACAGCCAAGAAGATGGGTTGTAGAAAGGACTTTTGCTTGGGTTAATAGGAATAGAAGGCTATCGAAGGAGTATGATTTACTCACAACATCCACTGAGAATTTCATATACCTAGCTATGAGTAGGGTTATGTTAAAGAGGGAATATGCTTGAATTTACTTGTTTCCGGACAACCTCTTAGTTAATTTGTAGGTGTAATGTGGCTAGAAATGTTTTGAATGAAAATGAGTACCACGCTTTAAAGCAGTTGTTTTTAACATTTAATATTCAAAAGGAGGATGTGGTAAATTCTGACATTAAGAATATTAAGAAAAAGCTTAGTCAACAATACCGTAAATTATCGTTAAAATATCACTCAGATAAAAACCCAAACAATAAAGAAGCGGAGGAGAAATTTAAGGTTATTGCATTAAATAAGCCATTTTTTGAAGAATTTATAATAGAGCCATTGGAGAAAGGTCTCAATAAAAGAAATAATTTAATAAAAGAATTACGCGGTAAGTTGTGGAGTCGCAGTTATGAAGAATTGCAAAAATACTTAGATGATAAGTGCAGAAATAAACTCTATAATAAGCAGCAGTCAATTAACAATAATGTAACTGCTTATGTAAAATATTCTTCTTATTCAAATCTCTTAGGAGTTCTTTTAGTATCCTTCACATCAATTGCATTTTTAATAATTAATGGTATTTCTTCTAATGTACCAATAGCAGTAGGTTTTCTTGCTCCCTTGTTAGCAGGATCTATTTTGAGTCTAGCTGTTAAGAGCATTTATACTAGAAATGGGAAAGAGTTTAATCATCAGACTAATATTTTATTATTGTTTAACTTTGACCAAGAATGCGAAAATTTTTCAAAGAGTGATAGGACTAAATTAAAGTGGCTAAAAAATTCAGTTATTTTGAGCAACACAATCTGTACATCTTTAATGTTTTTCGGTGTGGGATTAGATTTAGTTGCCAACGGCTTTGGTATAACTAACTCTATGATGTTATCCGGCTTATTACTTTCATTACCATTCACGCTTTTAATTGTTACTTCACCTATTTTAAATGCTGCAAGTAATTATATTCTCAAAAAGACAGCTATAAATTCAATTGAGGAGCAATTTAAAGGTGATGATCAGTTTATAGAAGTCGATAACGAAAAGCCAAGCAGTACTATGAGCAATCAAAGTTATTTCCCCATCGGTCAGTTAATATCATCAAAGTTAGCTATTCTCCATAGCGAAGTCTCTAGCTAGGAACAATGAGCCACAGATCAGTATGGTTTTGACGTTTTGGATAGAGGCTTTTAATATGTGATTTGATATTGCATCGCCAATTGACTCACACTCCATTGCTTTTATTCCTATGTTATTGGCTTTTTCCCTAATCAAGTTTGTATTTGTTGCTTTAGGCTCAGATTTAACACAAACCGCACATAATAACTTGATATATGGTTTTAAGTGTTCTAAGAACTCTTCTACATTTCTGTTACGAGTAACACCAAAAATTATATAGACACCTTCAGCAAAGTTATCTCTTACCCACTGAAATAGTACTCTAGCACCATCATTATTGTGCGCACCATCTAAAAATAATTGCCAATCTTTTGGTAGTAAAGAAATTAAATTGCCCTCTTTTATACGCTCCAGTCGTGCAGGCCAATAAGTGCACTGTAAACCTGAAGTGATATCCTCTTCTCCAATATCAAATCCATATTTTCCACTCAAAATGCTACATGCTGCAATAGCATTGCCTGCATTGATTATTTGGTGATCACCCTTTAAAGACGGCAAAGGAAATTCTATTGATTGAATAGCTGATTGGAAAACCATTTTGTTGTTCTTTTTTTTGCAATTCCATTCAAAACCTCCTCTATACAGAGGAGATTTCTTATTTATTGCATGGAATTCTAGTGTATTCATTATAGATTTTTCTTGTGGTGCTATTACGCAAGGAACATTAGGTTTCATTATTCCAGCCTTTTCACCTGCTATGGTCTCTACAGTAGGGCCAAGATATTCCGTATGATCAAGTGCAATGGAAGTAATTATTGTTAAAATCGGACTATCTATAACATTTGTTGTATCAAGTCTCCCACCCATACCCACTTCAATTAAAGTTATATCGGCTTTATGACGAGAAAAAGCTAAAAAAGCTGCAATAGTTGCAGCTTCAAACAGAGTGATAGGTTGTTCTGCAATTACGGCACGGCATTCTTCTAACAAGCTATATAATTCATTATCGTCGATATAACTGCCTGCAATAACTATTCTTTCATTAAAATTCACCAAATGTGGAGAAGTGTATGCGTGTACCTTATACCCTGCTGCTTGCATTATATATCTTATAAATGCTAGTGTTGAGCCTTTCCCGTTAGTTCCAGCTATATGAATTACGGGAGGCACTTTTTTCTCGGGATTATCTAGTTTACTAAGAAAGCTTTTTATGCGATCAAGAGAAAAATCATTCGGCCTGCTACCAAGTGGCTTAGGCCAATGAGGCATATATATCATAGATTATTGTTACATTTTAATTCACCTATCACACTTGCTATGCCATGCGTGTCAATCTTCTCACTAAATTGAGAACGTTGATTAATAGCAATACTTATTCCACTCATTACAACATCACTTATCAAGAAAGAACTGTGATTTTTAGTAACTTTAAAATCAATATTTGTAAATTCTTCATCACCGTAAGAGAACCTTGTGCCAATTAAGCAAGTTTCATCGTCAACTGCTTTTGTACTCATTATGATCATTTCACTATTACTCATGTATTTAGATAAAATTTTAACGCACAAACGTGTAAGATACACTTCATACTCTCTTAAGAAATCTTCCCTTTCCTTCTGGGTAGTCAAAACCCCATATTTTCCCATGACAAATCGAGATATTTCTTTGAGGTTAACATTATTCTGAATGACCTCCTGAAGCTTTTCGTGTACATGCTCTAGGTTTTTTCTATTTCCTTTTGTAGATATGCTGTCTACTTGTTGCTTCATAGTATGCACAAAAATTTTGTGATCTGTACAACTAGTGTAAGCTCTTGAAGAAATTACAATAAAAACAATAATGATTAAAACTTTAGTAATATTCATAAGATATACTTAAAATGCAAAGTTTGATAAAGATTAAATAATAATCGCTGACTTTTAATATACCTATAGACATGCCCTGTGTAAATCATCTATAATTCAAGTAGGGGTCTGTGCTATGCGTTATGAGTTAAGTTAAATTTCCCGAGCGATAATTTCTAGAGAAGGGAATTGCCTCTGCTGGTTTCGTTGAAACTAATATGCGATGCCCACCTTAACTTCAGGTCTCAGGAATCTACTAAGGCTGACGGTAGATACGGATCCTTTTTTGATTGGTACTAAATTTATGCTTCATCAATACAGAGAACAAGGTACCTTCCTATGTTCGCCTAATGAAGTATTCCAAATTGTAATTGATGTTGAAAGGTATCCTGATTTTGTTCCTTGGTGCAAAGCCGTTTATATAAAAGAAAAAATTGACAATCAAATGGTTGTGGACCTTCTAGCAGCTTTTCATGGAATTAAAGGAAGATATACATCAGAGGTAACCTTTCTTTCTCCAAGTAGAACAAATGAAGGTTGGATAAAAGCTGTATCATCAAATGGAATATTTAAACATCTATGCAATAAATGGCAATTCATTCCCATAGATGAAAATAAAACTATGGTAAAGTTTTATATAGAGTTTAAGTTTAAGTCCAACTCATTTTCAACCCTATTAAACTCAGTATATAAATATACACAAAGTAAAATAATTGCTGCATTTAAAGATAGGGCTGAAAGCCTTGCTAAACAAAAGTTATCTTGACATTATTAATATAAATGTATAATTTTTTTCAGTAAGTTAAGTGTTTAGATTGTAATGATTTTTAGACTATTGTTTTTATTAATTTTCATAAGTGTTAATTCTTATGCAGTTGTTAAGCAAGATTTATACGATAGCCAATACATTCAAAAAAAACCCAATGAAATAACATCAAATGAGCTATTATCGCCATTACCTGATGATAAATTATTAGGAGATCCAAAAGCACCAATTCTAATGATAGAATATGCTTCATTAACTTGCTATCACTGCTCTCTTTTTCATAGGAATGTTTTTCCTAAAATTAAAGAGAAATATATAGACACAGGTAAGATGTTATATATATTTCGTCATTTTCCTTTGGATTACAGAGGGCTAAAGGCTGCAATGCTAAGTCATTGCTACGAAAAACAAGAAGACTACTTTAATTTTAACAAAGCTGTTTTTAACTCAATAGATTCGTGGAATTACTACAATTTAAGTGATTTGACTTTACTACAAAGAATTGCTGCACTAAGCAACTTAAAGCAAGATGCATTTAACCAATGCATTAATGATAAGAAAATAATGGATAAAATCGTAAATGATAAATCACTGGCAATTAATAAACTTGGTATCACAGCCACTCCAATATTTTTCATCAAGCTTAACGATGATAAATCATATATAGAGCATAATAAAGTTAAACATGGAGGGTATAAAGAGCTGAAATATTTCACTAATGTGATAGATAAATTATATGGAAAAGCTATAGTGAAGTAATACCACTGTAGCTTACCATATAAAAGACTCTATGCTGAGTCATTGTTTTTCACTACTGTTTGTTGTTTTTTACGCTCAAACTCTCTTTTTTTACTGTGCCAAGTGTAGTAATACATAGCGATTTTATTCTCTATTAATACTATTGTCCCATCATAAAACTGAACCATATCCATAACTTTTCTCTGAGCTTCATCAAAACGTTCTTTATACTTTTCACGATAAGCTGGACTATGTAGTAACATAACCCCTTCATTCTTGTTAGATTTTTTGTTTAACGTTTCAACTTCACCAGCAATAGTATAAGACATATAACCCCCTCTAATTGATTATAAAAATTATATTTTAAAAAGAGAAATGCGCATAAACAATCCCTTTAATTCTAGCATAATAATCGACTGTTTATTATACCAGTTAACTATAGTACGATATATAATAATTTTTGTCACTTAAAATTTTATACTATGAAATAATAACTTAAAATAAATGTTTTTATTATTTTAAACTATATTATTATATTTATAAATTGTGTATGAATTAAGTCTCCCTAATTTATAATATATGCGTAATAATTTTAGTATAAAATTGTCATACATAAGAAATCTATTTGCAAAAGAATATAAAAAAATAGAAGAATATTGTATTCTTGAAAAAAAGCAACATATTCAAATTGGCCCTGAAGAAGGAAAGCTATTAAGTTTATTTATAAAAATCCAAAAAATCAAAAGTATTGTTGAGATTGGCACGTTATACGGTTACTCGTCGATTTGCATGGCAAAAGCTCTACTAAAAGACGGTCATATATATACAATAGAAAATAATCCTCAACACTCAAGAATAGCAAAAAAAAATTTTAGTGCTTTTAATCTAAGTGATAAAATTACTCTAATAGAAGGCGATGCACTGGAAAAAATTAATGAATTATCAGCAAAAGCACCATTTGACATGATATTTATTGATGCTGACAAAAGTAGTTATCCTGAGTATTTAGATTGGGCAGAGTCATACATTAAACAAGATGGGCTAATCGTTGCAGATAACACTCTACTGTTTAACACAGTATTTTTAGAATCGCCTCCAAAAGAAGTATCAGAAAAATCATGGCATGCCATGAGGGAGTTTAATAATAGATTATCAGATGAAAAAAAATATTTCTCTATATTGATTCCAACTGATGAAGGAATGACTGTAGCTTTAAAGCTAACATAAGTTAAAAATCAAGGTCAGCATAATGTTTAGGAGGGATTAAACCAGAAATCCTCTCTAATAATATCTCACGAAAACAAGGCTTTGATTTAACAATGGAGTACCATTCTTTTAAAATTTTACTTTTTTCCCATGGAAAACTACTTACATAATCCATTACGGAAATATGCGATGCTAAAGTAATATCAGCTAAAGTGAACTTATCAGTTGCAAGCCAAACGTTCTTGTTAATTAAGTGTTCGATGTATTCCATATGGCAAGGCAGGTTATGCTGAGCTGCATGAAGAAATCTAGAGTCAGGGCTGCGGTTAGTAATTACTTTTTCATTCATAATATACTTAGTAACTTCATTGTAAAATTTGTTATCGAACCAATTGATTAGAGCGCGTATTTTAGACTTAATAATAGTGGATGAACCAAGTAATTTGACGTCGCTATTGTAAGTCTCTTCTATATATTCACAAATGGCATTACTATCCGCTATTACAAAGTTATTATCTATTAACACTGGTACTTGCCCGGTTGGATTGATCTCCATAAATTCATTCCGCTTTTCCCACGGATTTTCATACACTAGATCACAGCCTAATTTTTTTTCTTTTAGAAAAGCTCTAACTTTTCGTGAAAATGGACAAAGAGGAAAATGATATAAAATCATAATGTTCCTCTTTTGGTATACCAATATCCTTTTTTTGTTACTCTATGGCTTGACCTACAACTGTACGAACTTTCTTTGTAGTCCACAGAAGTTTGCGTAGCAGGTGGTGTTATTCCAGTGCTTGACACTGGAATCCAGTTCTTGTTATACAATTGCCTAGTGCGCTCATTTACAGTTAAGTTTTCTGGATCCAAGTAGTCAAGCACTGGGATGACATCCTTTTCGGTAAAAATTGCTCTTATATCACAACATTCATACAGCTGTATGCCTAGGCACTGGGATGACATAAATAAGCGCTGAAATGACATAAATAAACATTGGAGTGACAATCTTGTAGTGACTTGCATGACAGCTAACTTCTCGTTTATTTTAAAGTAATGTTGCAAGAGGTCTAACATATAAATTATAAGACTAATATAGGATATACCTTGCTAAATAAAAAAAAAAGTATAATATTTTATAAGGTATGCAGGCAAAAACTCTGTAATTTGGTCAGATCAGAAATGAAGCAGCCATATCAGAACCTTTTTGGGTTGCATACCTATTTCATTATTTGTTTTATCCGAGGCTATGAATATAGCATTAAAACATCGTCCTAGTAGCTTCAAAGATCTAGTAGGTCAAGATATATTAGTGCGTGTATTAGAAAATGCTTTTATTTTAAACAAAATCCCACAATCTATACTGCTCTCTGGTAGTAGTGGAGTTGGTAAAACCACCACTGCAAGGATAATAGCTTTATGTTTGAATTGTTCCCTGGGGCCAATTTTTGAACCTTGCGGATCATGTGAAAATTGTCTAGCAATAAAAAATTCAAGCCATCCAGATGTAATTGAAATCGATGCGGCAAGTCACACTAGCATTGACGATATTAAAGTAATCCTGGGAGATATTTGCTATTCACCTATAAGCTCTAAATTCAAAGTCTACATTATAGATGAAGTACATATGTTATCCAGCAGTGCATTTAACGCATTACTTAAAACCCTAGAAGAGCCACCATCTAGTGTAAAGTTCATTTTAGCAACTACGGAAATAAAAAAAATACCAATAACTATTATTGCACGTTGTCAAAGATTTGATTTACACAACATTCCTGTAGCTAAAATAGTGGAACGTTTAAATGATGTTGCACAAAAAGAGAGTTATTCCATTGAAAAGGGAGCATTAGAATTAATTGCACGACATTCTGGAAATTCAATGCGTAACGCCTTGTTTTTGATGAATCAAGCAGTGCTATATAGCAAAGATGGTGCAATATCCACTAAAAATGTGACAGACATACTTGGCCTAGTGGATAAAGATATTATATTCGATCTATTAGGAGCAATATTAGATGGTGATTTACAAAAAGCTCTATCAGTGTTTGACAAGGCGATAAAAACAGCAAACCCACTTAGTATTTTTGAAGGTCTATTGCAAACAATTCAGTTAATATGCCGTTTTTTAATTACGAAAGAGATTGATAGTGCAGTTACAGAGCATGAAAAGAATAGGATAAAAGATTTAAGTATAAAGAGATCTTTAATATTTTTTTCGAGATTGTGGAAGGTGTTGCTTAAAGGTATTCAAGATATAAAAACTTCAACATGCAACGATGTTGCTGCTGAAATGATGCTAATTAGTCTTTGCTATCTCTCTGATCTACCTTCTCCAGAACAGGTGATCAAAAAAATTCTTTCACAGAATGTAGAGCAAGGAAATAGACAGGGCAGACCTGTTGCACCTTCCCCCTCTGTCATCCAAGTAGCTGACTACTCGGATCCAAAAAAATATGTGGAAAGTAAACAACAACCCCACTCTGTCATCCGAGTAGATGACACTGGGATCCATGTGGAAAATAAACAACAAAATTACGATTTTGATAAGATTTTGCAACTATTAAGGCGGAGTAACCAAATTTATCTTTACAAACAACTGTGTAATAATCTACAATTAATAGATTGTAAACCTGGATATTTAAAATTAAAAGCTGTATCTAAGTTGGATAGTAATTTTTGCAATGATTTAAAAAATTACTTAAGCCAGGTAACTCAGCAAGAGTGGGTTATTGCAGTTGATACAGGTTATATAAACAGGGAAGTGAGTAATTTAAATTATGCACCTGCAGTTAAGGATATCCTTGACACGTTTAAAGGTGCAAAAGTAGTTAATATAGAAAATAAGGAGTAAGTTGTGGATTTTAGTCAAATAATGAAACAAGCGCAAGAGATGCAAAAAAAGCTTGCAGAAGCTCAAGAAAAATATGTTGGAAAAGAGTTTCAAGGTATTTCTGGTGGTGGCAAAGTTTCTGTATTAGTGGAAGTCATAAAAATAGGTAGCTATAAAGCTAAAAAGGTGAACATAGACTTAGAACTTATGAGAAATGAGGAAAAAGATATAGTAGAGGATTTAGTAACAGCAGCGTTTAATGATGCCGTTAAAAAAGCAGAAGAAGATATGGCGAATGCAACTTCTGATCTTGCAGGTATGATGGGTTTACCATCTGGGTTTAAACTTCCTTTTTGAATTTACTACTGAAGTTTCTTTTAGTGTAAGTATTTTTTTTCTAATATTCCCAACGCTAGTACTTCTTCATATAATGTACCTATACTAGCATAGCCCTACGTCATACCGTGATTCATTCCACAACTGTACAAACATTGCAATATGGCACGATATCACATAGTAAACGATGTCATTCCAGTGCGTGAGACTGGGATGACATCATCCTTTTTTTTGGATTCCAGCGTCACGCGCTGGAATGACACCTCTCTTGGGCTCTCTTAGCTATAAATATTAAGGAATTTACCAAACGAAAAAAAAGGCAAAAGAAGCCCCGTGGTTGGCTAATTACTTACATTATACTTTCAAGTATGGCGTTTTTTTATTCTAAACGCTTAATAACCGCGATTTAGTTGCTTTTAAGCCGCAACTAATCTAAATTATAAACATTAAGAAATTTACTAAACAGAAAAAAAGGCAAAAGAAACCCTAGGGTAGCTAGTTATTCACTATCCATTTTTTAAATCGGCGTTTTTTGATGTTTTAAATAGCGCATTTCAGCTTATATTAGGTAAAAACCTAGAAATTTTATAAAGACATAAGGTGCACATAGTGCAAAAAATTAAACATGGGACGCCAGATACGTGAGTTTTTTTGTCATTTAATCTGTACAGAGAAGATAAATAAATAGCTTCAGTTTCATGATAAGGGGGCTGGCGGAGTTTGTCAAGGGATTTTTGACGAAATGATTTTGAAAGCAAAGAGCGGGAGAAGGGGTTCGAACCCTCGACCTCAACCTTGGCAAGGTTGCGCTCTACCAACTGAGCTACTCCCGCAATTAAATTAACCTAAATTTACTTAATTATAGGCATATACAGCGATTTGTAAACCCCGTGTACACGAAAAATGTGAGAGCCCATAAATTTGCGTGGTTCCTTCTATGATCTTTTCGTATACTTAAGACTCATTTTTGATTATCATAGGTTTTCAATTGTGCCAAAAAATGTATTAATTTTATGGGAATATTTTTATATAAAGACGACTTGCCAGCTAGTTCAATACCAGATGATATAAGGTCTATAGCTGTTGATACCGAGGCAATGGGGCTACTTCATAGCAGAGATAGATTATGCCTTGTGCAGCTCTCTTTTAATGATGGCAACGCTCACTTAGTTCAACTCAAGAACGATTATACAGCGCCAAATTTGAGAAAAATATTAGAGGATAAAAATATAACTAAAATATTTCACTTCGCGCGATTTGATGTAAGCATAATACGTTATTACTTGGAAACTTGGGCACTTCCGTGCTATTGCACAAAGATAGCTTCACGTTTAGTTCGTACTTACACAGATAATCATAGCTTAAAAGAGTTGTGCTTAGAGCTGCTTGATACCAAACTAAATAAGCAGCAGCAATCTTCTGATTGGGGAAATGAAAATTTAACAGACAAACAAAAAAGTTATGCTGCATCTGATGTTTTGTATCTCCACAGGATAAAGGAAAAGCTAGACTTAATGCTGGAACGTGAAAATAGAAAAGAATTGGCCCAAAAGTGCTTTGAATTTCTTCCTACTCGTATTGAGTTAGACTTAATGGGTTGGGAAAACGTGGATATCTTTAACCACCAGATGTAATAGAAGTTTTTTGTTTGTGCAAAACACTTTAGGGCAATTTTTCAAGCTCTGCGGTAAGAATTTAGTTGATTAACTGCTAATAGATACGCTATATTTTACAAAAATTTAGGTATTTTATGAGTGATGATATTACATCGGTAAATGATCAAAATTTCAAATCTGAAGTCACTGACTATAAAGGGTTTGTTCTGATAGACTTTTGGGCAGAATGGTGTGGGCCATGTAAAAGTCTAATGCCACGTATCGAACAATTGGCTAAAGACAGAAAAGGCAAGATTAAGATCTGCAAATTCGACATAGATGAAGGGACTGAAGTGCCAAGTAAGTATGGAGTGCAATCTATACCCACTTTAATCATATTTCAAGATGGTAAGGAAATTGCACGCAAAATTGGTGCAACAAATGATTTGTCAAGTTGGGTTGATAGTGAAATAAGCTAATAGACAAATTTGCTTTTGTGTGTATTATAAATATTGATAAAAGGGATTGTAGCTCAGTCGGTTAGAGCAGTTCGCTCATAACGAATTGGCCGTAGGTTCGAGTCCTACCAATCCCACCATTGTATTGATCTTAGCATGATCGTAACAATGAGAAAGCTATAGTATATGAACTATATATTAATGTAATGGGGGAAATGATGGAATTTACTAAGTCTCTAAATAACAAGTTAGATGAATTGCACTTACTAAATCATCCATTTTACCAGTCATGGAATACAGGAAGCTTAAGCTTGCAAGCTTTACAAACCTATGCTAAAGAATATTATCACCACGTTGCTGCGTTTCCTCGTTATATCAGTGGTATACATTTTTTGTGCCCAGATCTAAAAATGCGACAGGTTTTGCTTGGTAATTTGATAGAAGAAGAACAAGGTGATGAAAATCATCCAGAGTTATGGAAGCGTTTTGCTGAAGGACTTGGAGTAGCACGGTCTGATCTTCTTGAAGATGCACAAGTTAAGGAGACACAAGAATTAGTTGACGGTTACTTTGATATTGTACGATCAGATTTTGCTTCCGGTTTGGGTGCACTTTATGCTTATGAACGTCAAACTCCAGAGGTTTCTAAGTCTAAAATTGAAGGTTTAAAAAAACACTATTCAATAAGTGATGAGCGTTCTCTTCAATTTTTTACGGTCCATATGCATGCTGATGAATGGCATTCTGAGGAATGTGCAAATCTTATTGAAGATCTAGATGAAAAAGAGCAAGATAAAGTTATGCAGGGTGCTCAAAAGGGAGCAAGGCTCTTGTGGGGTTTTCTTGATGGAATGATGAATGCTAGCGTGTGTTAGTGGTTGTAAGTAGCTTAAACTCAGTGATGTTGGAATGCAATGTCTGCATGTAATCTTCTTATATCTGACTTACGGCTTTGGGTTCATTTAGGCTATAGTGCAGAAGAGAAGTATCATTCTCAATTAGTTAGTGTTAATATTGATTTTACCTTTAAATCCCCCCCTTTAGGACTTACAACTGACCGGCTTGAGGATACTATATGCTACTTGGAGGTAGTTCAGAGTATTCAATCTCTCGTTCAAAGCAAGCAATTCAACTTAATCGAGCATTTAACTCATGATATATACAGGACCATTAATAACCTTGTGATGCAAAAAAAGCTTATTATTTCTTCTATAGGCGTAACTATTCACAAAGTTGCACCACCTGTCCCCAGTGTGCATGGAGGTGTTTTCTTTACTTATCGTAATGCGTTGCAAGAATGATTTACATTTCTATTGGCTCAAATATGGGGAATCGCTTTTCCCATTTACAAAAGGCTGCTCAGTTACTGCAGGAACGCTATTTTAAAAATTTAAAATCTTCAATTATTCTGGAAACTAAGGCTATTTTACCAAATGATGCTCCACCTGGGTGGGACAGGCCATTTCTAAATATGGTTGTGTATGGAAGTTGTTCTTCTTCTCCTGAAGAGCTGTTAAAGGGCCTTAAACAAATTGAATGTGACATTGGCCGTCTGCAGGTCTATGAAAAATGGGCACCTCGCGTTATTGATTTGGATATTTTGTTATGGGATGACCTGACACTTGATACACCCTACCTTAAGATTCCTCACCCAGAATTGATAAACAGACCATTTTTGCTTCACTTGATGGCAATGCTGAGTCCCATGGCAGTAGTTAACAAAACGTTTGGTACTGTTAACCCTAACATTAAGGATTGCTTTTTAAGGAGTTTTACGCTTTCACCAGAGCTTATAGGTATTGTCAATATTACTCCTGATTCATTTTCAGATGGTGGTCTTTATTATGATGCAGATCAAGCAACCAAGCAGGCACTGCGGCTGTTATCAGATGGTGCAAGCATAGTTGAACTTGGTGCTCAATCAACAAGACCTGGCTCCTCAATACAAACTCCAAAAGCAGAGTATGCACGCTTAAAACCAGTGCTTGATGACCTTAATCAATATATGAAAGTTGGTGACATTAAAGTCAGCATTGATAGTTTCTGGCCAGATGTTATTTTGAACGTTTTGGAGCACTACAACATTGCCTGGGTAAACGATCAGAAGGGAGATCTAGATGATAATACCTTAAAAGCGATTGCTAGCAGTGGATGTAGTATCGTTATTATGCATTCACTCTCCATACCACCACATAGTGACAACATTATCCCAAGTGACATTGATCCAATTGATACCATAAGTAATTGGGCAGAAAGGAACATTAATAGATTACTAGCTCTAGGTTTTGATCAAAGCTCGATCATTATTGATCCTGGTATTGGTTTTGGCAAATCTATGTACCAGAATATCCAGATTTTACGCAGTATAGAAACGTTACAAAATTTTGGCTGCAAAGTTCTGGTTGGTTATTCTAGAAAGTCATTTATTTCTTCTTTTTCTACAGAACCTGTCTTTAACCGAGATTTAGAAACAATTGCTTTATCATCTGCATTGCACAACAAGGTTGATTTCCTTCGAGTGCATAATGTGCGTGATCACATGCGATTCTTTGTAGCTCAAGCTGCTTTACAGGGATGCTAGTTATCGGAATTATGGCTGTTGATCCCAAGGGGGTAATTGGAATAAATAATGGATTGCCCTGGCATTATCCAAGTGAGTTAGATCATTTTCGTCAGGTGACTGACAAACAAGTTATTGTTATGGGAAGAAAAACATTTGAAACTATGCCTCAAAACATATTGAAGGATCGTATCCCTGTTGTTTTTTCTCGTAACAAATTAAATTCTTGTTTTAACAGAGGAGTAAAATGCACTATTATTTCTTCTATGCAAGAGTTTTTGTCAATCCAAAGTAGTTCTAAAGTCTTCATGATTGGTGGAGCACAAATAGCGCACCTTTTTTTGGAGTATGATCTAATTTCAGAGTTTATCATAACAGAAATTCACAGACTTTATAAAGGTGATGTATATTTCAACTTAACACTTCTTGATGGATGGTATAAAACCGCTCTTGCTCAAACAAAAGATTATACTATATGCAAGCTGACACGTTAATATGCATGTTGAAGCAATTTATACCCACCGCATTGAATGTGGAGAAGTATTAGAGCAGGTTCTTGATTGCTATGTTTCAGAGTTGCTAAGAGAGGAAGTTGTTCTTGCTATCACATCAAAAATCATTTCTATTTGTCAAAAACAAGTGGTTTGCAAAACTGCTTGTTCTAAAGAAGAGCTAATCAAAAGAGAAGCTGATGCAATTGTTGATGTAGACCATAATTCTTACGGCATCTATTTAACAATCAAAGACAATATCTTAATTCCATCTGCTGGTATTGATGAATCAAATGGTAATGAAATGTATATTTTATACCCAAAGGATGTTCAGAAAACAGCTCTATCAATATGGAACTATCTCAAGACAAAACACTGCATAAAACATCTTGGTATTTTGATTACAGATAGTAACATAACACCTATGCGCCTTGGGGTTACGGGCGTTGCTCTTGGTTGGTGTGGATTTGAACCACTTTATTCCTATATAGGCAAGCCAGATCTTTATAATCAACCACTGCAAGTAACACAAGTCAATCTTCTTGATGCACTGGCAACATCTGCTGTTTTAGTTATGGGAGAAGGGGCAGAGCAAACACCGATGGCAATAATTAGTGGTGCACCAAAGGTTCACTTTCTTACTCATCCGCCAACTACAGAAGAAGAAAAAAGTGTGAAGATATCTATGGAAGAGGACCTTTACTCTCCTCTCCTCATGCGAGCCCGCTGGTTAAAGAGTTAAAGAGGAACTTAAAAATTTGCTATTAGACTTCTTAGAGGTTGTCCACAAACCAAGGAATACGTAGTATATAAAGAAAGAATATTGAGGTAAGAGATGAGGAAAAAATATCCAACAGATTTAAGTAAAAGGGAATGGGCAAGAATAGAAAAACACTTCAGAGTATCGTACAAGAAAGGAGGAAGGCCACCAAAATACAGTAAGTGTGAGATAGTAAATGCAATTCTTTATATACTGCGCACAGGATGTCAATGGCGCTATTTACCACACGATTTTCCGCCGTGGAAGGCTGTGCATGAACAGTTTAGAAGATGGAAAAAGCAGGGAATTTTTGAGAAAATGAACTATGATATCACTAAATATAGTAGGTCAAAAATGGGAAGCCGAGCGCATGCATAGTGGACAGTCAATCGGTAAAAACCACGGAAAAAGGGGGGGCAAAGGTTATGATGGTGCGAAAAAGGTAAAGGGGAGAAAAAGACATATAATCACAGATACTCAAGGATTTGTGCTTGGTTGCTATGTAGGAGCTGCAAGCGAAAATGACAGAGATGGGGTGAAGATGGCATTGGACAATATGAAGGAAAAATACAGCAATATTAAGAAAATGTGGGCTGATATGGGATACCAAGGAAAAGATTTAAAGGATTACGTAAAGAGAGAATATGGGATAGATATTGAAATTGTCAAAAGGCCTCCATGTAGGTTTTGGGTGCATAAAGATACACCACTAGAACTATTGCCACAACGGGATCCTGGATTTTCAGTACAGCCGAGAAGGTGGGTGGTAGAGAGGACTTTTGCTTGGATCAATAGAAATAGAAGGCTATCAAAGGAGTACGATTTACTTACAACATCTACTGAAAGTTTCATATATCTGGCTATGAGTAAAGTTATGTTAAGTAGGGAATATGCTTGATTTACTGGTTTGTGGACAACCTCTTACATAACCATATAACATTGGGAATAGAAACAAAAAACTTGCTTGACACCCTTCGCCAGCACCCTTATCATAAAACTGAAGCTATTGTATTTGCTTTCGCCAATCTGCAGATTAAAAGGTAAGGATTACTTAATGTATCGGCGTCTTATGTTTAATTTTTTGCAGTACATAGATACTGTATGTCTTTACAAAACTTCATCTACATCTAGATTTTTATCTAAATAAGCTGAACGCGCTTATAAAGCGTTACAAGACATCAAAAAATGCCAATACTCGACAGAGATAGTAAAAGACTAGCTAACTCGGGGATTCTTTGTCTTTTTTTCTGCTTAGTAAACTTCTTAAACATTTGCAGCGTAAGTTAGTTGCAATTAAAAGCAGCTTAATCTTGCTTGTCAAGCGTTTAAAACATAAAAAACGCCAATATTTTAAAGCGGATAATAACCCCAGGGCTTCTTTTGCCTTTTTTTTCATTTGGTAAATTTCTTAACGTTTGTAGCTAAACGACAACCGTCATCCCGCTACGTGTTAGCGGCTAAGAGATACCGCGGCGGTATGACGGTTCGCGCGGTGGCATGACCTCGTCATCCCGCTACTTGTTAGCGGGATCTAGAGATACCGCGAATGAATCGCGGTATGACATAGGGAACCCTTTCTTGGGTTAGCTATAGATTTACTTCGCATATTCAGCTAATTTTTATTACAATTACAACAAAATAATTTTGGCTTTGATGAAAACTGTATATGTATGTCAATCCTGTGGTCACAGCACTGGCAGGTGGGTAGGGAAGTGTATTGCATGTGACAATTGGGATACAGTTGTTGAGGAAATAGCAGTAAAAACGGGCAAAAGAAGTATATCTGCGCCAATTTTAATAAAGACGTTATCGGGTAGCGAAATTATCACTCCAAGTCGTTTTTTAACAGGAATAGAAGAATTAGATAGAGTTTTTGGTGGAGGTATCGTTCAAGGTGCTAGCATTTTAATTGGTGGCGAACCTGGAATTGGGAAATCTACCCTTTTGCTTAGAATTGCAGCTAATGTTGTGCAACTTTCCTCTTTTGAATGTCTTTATGTATCCGGCGAGGAATCTTTAGAGCAAGTGAGCCTCAGAGCAAAGCGTCTTAAGATAAATGAACCTAAAATTAAGCTTTTGTCTACAGTGTCTTTAACTGATGTAGTAGCAACAATAAAGGAAAACAAAAGTATTAAATTCTTAGTAATTGACTCTATACAAACAATGTATGATAGCAGAATTATATCAGCACCAGGAACTGTAACTCAGGTCCGCACTTGCGCACATGAATTAACCATTCTTGCGAAACAATATGGTATTTCCCTCTTAATAGTTGGCCATATAACTAAGGATGGACAAATAGCTGGACCTAAAACTTTGGAGCATATGGTGGATACGGTATTATATTTTCAAGGTGAAAATAGCAATCAATACCGCATTTTGCGTACTATTAAGAATAGATTTGGCCCTGCAAATGAAATTGGTGTTTTTGAGATGTCTGAAGCAGGACTTGTGCCTGTTGATAACCCATCATCATTGTTTCTGATGGCCCATGACAGAGAAGTAGTTGGCAGCGCCGTATTTGCAGGAATTGAAGGTTCAAGACCAATTTTAATGGAAGTGCAAGCATTAATAGCAGGGACTAATATGGCAACCCCAAGAAGGGCAGTAGTTGGGTGGGATATTAATCGATTGGCTATGATCATTGCGGTGCTAAATGCTCGTTGCAAAATGTTTTTGCATGATAAAGAGGTATACCTAAACATTGCAGGGGGACTCAAAATACAGGAACCATCGGCTGATCTTGCTGTTGCTGCTTCCCTTATTTCAAGTGTAGTAAATTTACCGCTGCCAACTTCTTCAATAATCTGCGGTGAAGTTGCACTTTCAGGAGAAATTAGGAACATCTCGCATGCTGATCTCAGACTAAAAGAAGCACAAAAGTTAGGATTCAAAAAAGCAATTATGCCTAAAAATGGCAATTATTCTTCTCATGATATTGAAATAATCAAGCTTGGTCACGTAAGGGAATTAAGAGAAGTCTTTAATTACAATTAAATAACGCTTCAGCAAATTCTTTACTAGTAAACTCCCTTAAGTCCTCTATATTTTCGCCAATTCCTATAGCATGTAACTTTATCTTATAAGCTTCTGCAAGTCCAATTACCACTCCGCCCCTAGCAGTGCCATCTAACTTTGTTACGATTAGCCCGGTAACATTAACCATTTTGCTAAATGCTTCTAATTGGCTATAAGCATTTTGGCCGGTAGTTGCATCAAGAACTAAAATAACGTCATGAGGGGCAGTATCATCCAATTTCTTTATCGTTCTATATATTTTTGATAACTCCTCCATAAGGTTCACATTATTTTGCAGCCTTCCTGCTGTGTCAATTAGAACAACATCAACGTTGTCTTTTATAGCTTGACTTACAGCTCTATATGCCACACTTGCAGAGTCGCTACCGTACTCTCCAGTAACAATCAAGCAATCAGAACGTTCTGCCCAAATGTTTAATTGCTCACTAGCAGCAGCTCTAAATGTGTCGCATGCAACAAGCATAACGGATTTTCCCATTTCCTTATATTTATATGCAAGCTTACCTATAGTTGTGGTTTTACCATTACCGTTTACTCCGCATACCATTATTATATGTGGTTTTTTGTTCAAAATTAACGGTTGCACAACTGGGCTCAATATAGCTTCTATTTCGTTCATTAACTGCTGCGAGATAATATTATACTCAACTTCCTTGTCAAACTTGATGCTTGTGAGCCTGTCAATAATCAACTTGGAAGTTTTATGACCAATATCCATGCTAATTAGCAATTCTTCTAGCTCATCTAAAAGCGACTGATCTAATTTTTTTTTGTTAGAGAAAATACTTTTTACTCCGTTGCTAAAGCGAGAAGAAGTTTTTAACAAGCCTTTATAAAGGTTACCAAATAAACTCAAGAGAATACTCCTTTTTAATTACAATATAGAGAATGACATGCACTACATGTATTTGTAAAGTAAATACACTCGTAACCCATATATTTTGTGAGTAAAATATACTGTTTGCTAGTGCATTTTTCTTTAGTTTTTAACCTAAATATGTTATAATGTAGAATAGCAGTTCACAGGTAATTTTATGAGTTATAATGAGAAAATTTTAGATCATTACGAAAATCCAAGAAATGTTGGCTCTCTGGATAAAAATGATCCAAATGTTGGTACTGGTTTAGTTGGTGCACCATCGTGCGGTGATGTAATGAAATTGCAGATAAAGGTCAATGACAAAGGTGTTATTGAAGATGCAAAATTTAAAACTTTTGGTTGTGGTTCTGCCATTGCTTCAAGTTCCTTGTTAACAGAGATGATAAAGGGGAGAACCATCAGTGACGTTACACAGATAAAGAATACTCAAATAGTGGAAGAGTTGTCTTTACCTCCAGTGAAGATACACTGTTCGGTACTTGCTGAAGATGCTATAAAGGCTGCTATTCATGACTATCAAAGTAAACAAAATAAAGGTGGACATTGAGAACTAAAGCATGAGTGAATATCAAGGAGTAAACGCTATAAAGAAAGATAAAAAACTTATTACTATAACTGCGAAAGCAGTAGAAAGGATAAAGTATTTATTGGACCAAAAGAAGCATACTAACCTTGAGAAATCAGAAGAAGCAATAGGAATAAGAGTGCTAATTAAACAAAAAGGATGTTCTGGTTTAAAATATGATATTGAATATGCGTATGATACTCGTCCTTTAGAGTCGATAATTGAGGAAAACTGCAGTGATGACCAAAAAGTTAAAGTGTTGATCGATCCAAAATCCGTCATGTTTATTCTTGGCTCTGAAATGGATTATGTAGAAGAAAAATTTTCATCGGGTTTTGTTTTCAAAAATCCTAATGAGAAAGGAAAATGTGGTTGTGGAGAGAGTTTTCATGTCTAGCAGCTATTTTACATTGTTTGAAATTGAACCAACTTTCAATATCAGCTTTGATGAGTTAGAGAAAAAATATATTGAGCTAAGCAAGACTGATATAAATGAAAGACAGTCCAAAAACATGGAAAATATCAACAAAGCTTATCAAGTGCTAAAGTCACCACTAGAACGTGCTGAGCATTTGTTGAATCTTTTTGGTGTGGGAAGCCCAAAGGATCATCCAAATTCTGAAATATTAAATGAATCAATGGAAATAAGAGAGTACTTACTAGACTGCGATGATCTACAATTTGCAAGCAGGATGATTGATGAAAAAATAAAAGATTGCGTTAAAAACCTAATTAACACTTTTGCTGTAAAGAATTTTGATGGAGCTGCTACACAAGTCTTAAGATTGAAATATTTATATAAGTCATTTGAGGAGGTGAAAAAGAATGCAACCAATTCAAATTTCTGAACCAAATTCAAGTGAAGTAGTTTTTGGTATAGATCTTGGTACCACCAATTCTTTAATTGCCATGGTAAATAAAGCTGGCAACGTGGAGATATTTAAAGATGAGCAGGGAAGAGAGCTACTGCCTTCTGCTCTTTCATATGAAAATAATACATTGAAAACTGGCTGTGACGTCGGTCAAAATGCAATCTACTCAATAAAGCGTTTAATGGGTAAAAGTGTTGAAGAATTAAATAAAGAAGGCGTCAATTTTGAAATAGATCATGAAAGCGAAAAAGTTATTAGAATAAAATGCGCAGAGGAAAAGTATCTTACTCCTGTTGAGATTTCTGCTGAGATATTAAAAGCTTTATGCAAGAGGGTAGAAGAGTCTACAGAGATGAAAGTAAAAAAAGCAGTGATTACTGTGCCAGCTTACTTTGACGATTCAGCACGTAACGCAACTAAATATGCGGCAAAATTAGCTGGAATAGAAGTTCTTCGCCTCGTTAACGAGCCAACCGCTGCAGCGCTTTCTTACTCCATTGAAAAGAACAATAACAGTGGAATATATGCAGTTTATGACCTTGGTGGTGGAACATTTGATATTTCGATATTGAAATTGCATCAAGGAGTGTTTCAAGTTCTTGCAGTTGGTGGTGACACTAAACTCGGTGGAGATGATTTTGATCATTTGCTTAACCTTATTGTGCTTGATAAGTATAGAGAAAAGGTAGGTTTAAACAAAGAATGCTCTAGTGTCATCCCAGTCTGGGATCCAGAAAGTTTGATTACAAATGAACACACTAGAAAGTTATATAATAAGAACTGGATTCCAGTGTCAGCTACTTGCATGACAACACTTATTGAATCACGTATTGTAAAAGAATACCTGAGCGAAAACACCGTAGGCACTTTTGAATTCAATATTAACGGTGAATTATTTGAATGCGAAATTACCAGAGAAGAATTTGAACATGCAATCAGTTCTTTGGTCAATAGGACTATCAATATAGTCACTCGTACTATAAGTGATATAGATCTTAAAATTGATGATATAAAAGGAGTAATTTTAGTTGGTGGTGCAACTAGAACACCATTGGTTCAAAATTCACTAGTCGAACTTTTTGGAAATAAAGTACTAAATGACGTGGATCCGGATAAAGCAGTTGCCATTGGGGCAGCTCTGCAGGCTCATGATTTAACTTCGAGCTCAAAAGATAGGAATATTCTCCTGGATGTTCTACCTTTATCACTTGGCATAGAAACTATGGGAGGCATAGTTGAAAAAATCATACCAAGAAATACACCACTACCAGTTTCAGAGATAAAAGAGTTTACAACTTATGTTGATGGGCAACTAGCAATGAAAATTCACGTTTGTCAGGGAGAACGTGAAATGATAGAGGATAACAAATCTCTAGCGCAGTTTGAACTAAAAGGTATACCGCCACTGCCTGCAGGTTCTGCAAGAATTGAAATAGAATTTACAGTTAATGTTGACGGAATCTTGACTGTTACTGCAAGAGAAAAAGCTACTGGAATTGAGCAGACAGTTGAAGTAAATTCAAATTTTGGCTTGAGTGAAGCTGATGTTCAAAATATGGTTAACCAGTCAATAAACAGCTTTGATGAAGATATGAAGGCTCGTTCCCTTGCAGGTGCTAAAATTAATGGAAATAAACTCATACACTTGGTTGAAAACAATAATAACCTTTTCACTGATCAAAAGTTGAAAAACCTATTACAAAATGCAAAAAACGCTTTACAAGGCAATGACTTGAATGAAATTAACAACACTATCGCCGAGTTAGAAAATTCCTCTTTAGAGTTGTGTGAATTAACAAATAGGTAGAAAAAGGTATCCGTTCAGGAGAGTGGTTTAAGAAACAATAGATAGGAGATTTTGGAAAGGATTGAGACCCCTTTGTTTCCAAGTTAAGTATAATGAAATTATCCGCTCAAGGAATGTATTTCCCCGCTTTGATTGTGTAAAATATGAGTTTTTGCGATAAACGACATAATGCCGAATTTGCCGTTCAGCGTGGTTATTTGTCAGCGGAATATTTTCTGGGTCATCTAAAAATTTCCACATCATTCTTTCAGATCTCAGAACATTTTTTGCAACTCGAGAGGCTCCAATTGCTTCAGGTAAACGAGATATCTCCTTCAAGTAATACTTTGTACGTTTTCTTAATTTTCTGGCACGTCTGACAAACCTCAAAACATCTATCTCACTTTTTAGTAAAGCTTTTTTTAGTGCAAATAATTCAGTGGCCACGTTTCTCAAGTAACAACCCAGAACTTTAACTTCAATATTCCAACTATGTGCTAATCTTTCAAAATCTCTTGATAAATGTGCCCAACAGATTTGCCTGTTTTTATCGGCAAAATAATTGTATGCTGCATACCTGTCAGTTATTACCAAGCTATTGCGATTGCAGAATTTACTATTTTGTAAAACTTTCATTCCTCTTGACTCTGTAAATTTTACAAAACTTGCCGTATTGCTTGCAAACATCCAACACCAAGCGAGTTTACCTTTGTTATAATGGCTCGTTTCATCAATATGTAGAACTTTACTCCTACTTATCTCTTGTTCGATCTGCTCATACATTTTTTTGCATTTTGAAGCAACTCTATGTTCACTATTTGATATGCTACCGACGCTTATGTTCAAATTGAAGATATCATTTACGACACTCGCTATTTCGCGTTTTGAATTTTTGTAGAATCCGCTGAACGCTGCAATTATTGACTTAACCCTTGGACCAAATGTATCTGGCGTAACACCTTCCGGTAACTTGCTACTTCTTCTCTTTCCGCATCTCCGACAACGGCCATGTTCTAACTGATATTCCACTACATAAGGCTTGATTTCTGGAAGATCAACTTTCTGATGAATATATGGTTTTTCACATATTGCAATTTCTCCTCCGCATTCGCAAGTATTAGGCAACTCTATCTTTACTACTTTATCTGCATCCATGTTGGCGCGAAAACTTCCTTTATGACCAACCTGACCGCCAATATTCCTTTCGCTTTTCGGCTTATTCTTTTTTATTTTATACAACTCTTTGGAACTTGGTATTGATGAATTTTTTGAGCTTAAACCGAGTCTTTCTCTTAACTCAGCATTTTCTATCTTTAAAGCCTTATTTTCTGCTTTTAAACTTTCATTCTCTTTTTCCAATCTTTCTATTTTTGCTTCTAACCTTTCTATTTTTTGCTGTAAATTTTTGCAAAGTTCTAAAAGGTTTACCATATTACTTCACTTTTGCTCTATGATTATCTTCTTAGATCACCTTGTCTACCTTATTCTGCCACTCCGCTGAACGGATACCTTAATCAAGCGTTTTAGAATAAAAAAAACGCCGATATTTTAGTACATAGTGAATAGCCAACCACCACGGGGCTTCTTTTGCCTTTTTTTTCGTTTGGTAAATTTCTTAACATTTATAGCTAAACAATAACCGTCATCCCGCTGCTTGTTAGCGGGATCTATGTTAAGGTATGACGGTTCGTGGCGGTATGACGGTTCATGGTGGTATGACGATAAGCTCGTCATCCCGCTGCTTGTTAGCGGGATCTCTTGTTAGCGGCTGAGATACCGCGGCGGTATGACGTAGAGCTTCGTTAGCTATAAGATTAGCTAACATTTTGCACATCCATAAAAAACAAACCTTCTTTTTCGTCTTGAACGCTAATAATAGCGTGAGTGTTAAAAGGTAAAGGATCATTTGTATGTCCATGGCCTACCCCTTTCATTGTAAATACAGGAAAGTTAACACTTTTTGCAAACCTTTCTTTTATAACTTCAACAAGGTTATCGTTATAGCAGTTAACGAAATCCCCAAAGATTACTGCATGTACTCCATCAAAGATGTGGGCTTGTTTTAGGTGATCTAAACTGCGCTCTATTGCGTATGGGTAAACTCTTATGTCCTCTAAAAATAGAATTTTACCTTTCGCATTTATTTGCCAAGCGGTTCCTATACTATTTTCAACTAGAGTCATATTACCACCGATGATTTTAGACTCTAATCTGCCATCTTTTAGTCTAATGCCATTATTTATCGTCTTTAGGTTATCAAATCTGATAGAATCCCGCTTGTTAAGAATTAACTCTTTCAATTTTTCAACAGAGCTTTCAGAAACGGAGTTATTTACTATCATTTCCAACATGGTGCCGTGAAGAGTTTGCCAATCATATTTAGCTTGTAGATGGATGTGCAAGGCAGTTATATCGCTATAGCCTATGAGGATCTTTTTGTTTTGAGCAATCCTTTCTTTTTTATCATTGGGTAACTTTTCTAGATAGGGAATTAACCGAGAAGCCCCTTCTCCTCCTCTGATACACCAAATTATTTTACTATCATTAGTTAGTGCACTAATCAAATCATTTGCTCTGAATTCATCAGAGTTGGAATAAAATGGATTATCATTACTATATATTTTCTCCGAAATATGGGGATTAAAATCCAAAGCTTCTACATATTCTTTTATAGTAGTCAGATCTGATTCTTTTCCCTTCGAAGAAGGAGCAATAATATCAACTTGGTCGATTGCATGAATACTTGTGTTAGCACATAAAGTGAGAATGAAATATAAAAGATAAACAATCATTAAAATATCTTATAAAACTCTTTTTTTAGTATATCATCCAATTCAGAGAGTGGAACTTTCACTCCTAGTTCTTCCATTGACGTGACGTCATAACCTTGCAACCCACAAGGAATAATACCCTTATAGTGAGAGAGGTCTGGAAAGACGTTAAGCGCTATGCCATGATAAGTTACCCATTTTCTTAAACGGATACCAAAAGCTGCAATTTTTTTTTCTACTCCGTTATGGTTTACCCAAATGCCTATTCTATCCTCTTTAAATTCTCCAAGTATATTAAATTGCTTTAAAACATTTATTATCCACTTACTTAGGTCTCTAATATATAGCTTTATGTCGCATTTATTTCTTTTTTTAAGGTTTAACATTAAATATATGATGCGCTGTCCTGGACCATGATATGTGTGTTTACCACCCCTTCCTGTTTTATATATAGGAAATAATTTTTCAACAACGTCGTCATCTGTTGCACTGATTCCTGCAGTATAAAGTGGAGGGTGCTGGAGTAGCCATACTAATTCGTCTGCTGAATTATTGTGAATTTGTTGAATTTTCTCTTCCATAGATTTTACAGCGCAGTTATAATCAATAAGCTGATTAGATATTAGCCATTCTGTCATGTTCAATTTCTTTTCTTTTTAGTATAGCAGTGCGTTCTTTTCCTGTCACCCAAGTGCTTTCCTTCCGTCATCCCAGTGCGTGACACTGGGATCTATGTCTTAGTTTAACTACAGAATCTAAAACACTTTTAACTTTTAAACATCTTTCATGAGGCACATATGAATTTCAACATCTTTCAAAGAAAAAAAAGCGCAGTATTTACTAAATATTCTGCTTTGCAGCTAATGATGGAGCCAAGTTGGAGTAAGCGTGATTATGTAAGTTTTGCTGAGGAAGGTTACATAAAAAATGTTATTGCCTTTCGAGCAATCAATATGATTGCAAGTGCTGCATCTTCGGTACCTTTTACTCTCTGCCAGCTTACTGAACAGGGAAAATCGCAACTAAAAGCCCATCCATTACTGAAATTACTTTATTCTCCTAACCCAATGACATCAAAATCGGAATTTATTGAGGGGATTGTAACTTATCGGTTAGTTAACGGCAATTCTTATATATTGATGATTGAGTCACAGAATAGTAGAAAACCACCAACAGAGCTTTATCTTCTGCGCCCAGATAGGGTTGAAATTGTTCCAGGGAGAAATAACGTTCCTTATATCTATCGTTATACCATAAATAACAACAGTTATGACTTTAAAGTTGATAAACTAACCGGACGTTCAGCAGTGTTGCACCTAAAGACCTTTAACCCTTTGAATGATTGGTATGGGCTATCACCGATTGAGGCAGCTGCATATAGCATAGATCAGCATAATCAGGCGGGTGCTTGGAATCAAGCGATGTTGCAAAACGGAGCAAGACCAAGTGGTGCAATAGTTGTGAAATCAGCAAAGGACGGGAGTGGTGGAAGTTTAAGTCAAGAGCAGTACCAACGCTTAAAAGCGCAGATAAATGATCATTATTCAGGTTCTATAAACGCTGGAAGACCGATATTGCTTGAAGGAGGCTTGGAGTGGAAGGAGATGAGTCTTTCGCCGAGGGATATGGATTTTATTGAGTCCAAACACAGTTCAGCTCGTGATATTGCCCTGGCTTTTGGCGTTCCGCCGCAGTTGCTTGGCATACCAGGTGATAACACTTATAGCAATTTAGTCGAAGCACGCTTATCCCTCTGGGAGCAGACGGTTTTACCAACGCTAGAAAATATTATCTGTCACCTGAATTCTTGGCTGACACCAAGATTTGGTGAAGATCTGTGCTTGTCGTACGACAAAGATGCAATAGAAATTCTCATGGAAAAGAGACAAAAGTTGTGGAAATACGTAGAAAACGCAAGCTTCATGACGCTCAACGAAAAGAGAGAAGCATTTGGCTTGCCACCACTGCCAGGTGGTGATGAGTTAGGTTAAGTTTGTATCCGTTCAGATGAGTTTATTGTCCCCTAAACCGTACACCTAAGTAAATTAACTATTTTTCTTGCCAACCAGAGCGATGAAGATTTGGTCTACATCAAAACTCATCTTAGGACGCCAAATAGGGCCATCCAAGTGCATATCGATATAGATTGGATTACTATAGTTTGGTGGTATGAAAAAGAACCTGAATATAGAATTTAAAGTGAAGTTAGATAAGGTTAAATTAGAAGAGATCGACCCTGATGCTTGATCAATCCCGAACTGTAAACTAGTTGAACATATACCACTCTTAATACTTGCTTTTCCGCTAATATTTTCAAAAAATGTTTTACCATTATATATATCAATATAAGCAAGTGTGGAGATTTCAGACTTATTATTACTGCTTAACAAATTAGTGATAAATGAATTGAAATCTACATTAGTAACTTCTATTCCTTGCGCTTGTAAGTTTACATCTCCTGATAAGTTACTAGCCCAATCATGAAAACTTTTTCCTTGAGTTTTGATTTCACCATTTAAGCTTACCTGACCATTTACATTGTCAATTCCTATAACCTTACCAATCTTTTTAGTGTCCAAATTTACAATAGAAAATCTTGTATTTATTGAGTCTGATCTTAAATAACCCTGAAAAAACACTTGCCCGCGTTCTAATACGTAACTTGCCTGCCTGATAGTGATAGTGTTGTTTCTCATTACCGCATCCAAATTAAAATCTTTTAAAACATTCTGCTCGGTTTTAAATTCTGCAGTATTGATTTGCACATTTGCATCAAAGCCTTCTTTATCATCCAAAAAATCAAGCTGCTTTGTTGACCATTGAATTTGATCTATCTCATTTCTTGAATTTCTTTTCGTCTCTACTAAATTTGGTAATGTAATAATTTTTCCATTAAATTTACTGCCCGTAAGGTTAACATCTAATAAAGGTTTGGCGTATTTTTGATCTGCTAATATTTTTGCATTACCGGTAATATCGAAATCTTCTCCAGATAGTTTTATTTTATCTGCAACTAGCTTACCTTTTTCCATTTTCAGCAAAAAATCCAAATTTTTAATTTTCGTATCATTCAATGTAAGGTTATTAACACGGGCCTTTATATTTGTATCATACTGAAAATTTTTCAGCCATTGCATTTTAGGTAAACTGCTAAATAATGAATGATCATATTTATCTGCATCAAGATTATGCATGCTAAATTCACCATTGACCACATTGTGTTTTTTTGTATGGCTTACTCTAATTGACCCTTGCAAGGATTCCTTATTGTTTAGCAGTCTAATGTCTGAGATAGATAATATTCTTGGTGCAAGGTGCAGTTTAGAACTTAGTGTAAATTGATTTTTCTGGTTTTCTTTCATCTTTATAGAAGGGAAAAAACATGAAATGAATGACTCAAAATCATTTCCTTCGACTAATAAATCACCGTTGAATTCAGATAGGACATTATTGTTTGAGATCTCTCCTGATAAGTAAGATATATTATTGATTCCAGGAAATTTAAGAAGCGTATTAACTTTTACTTTGCCATCAGTGGATTTTAGTACAGCACGGAAATTGTCCAATATTTTGTTTTGATATTGAATGTTAGAAGCTTCTATATTAAAATTTAAGCTCAAGTTCTTTGGCACAACTGCTCTAAAGCATTCCAGAAGGTCTTTTATATTTGTTGTTTTTTGTGAATCATTTTGTATGGAATCTAAGTCAACTTTACTGAAGCTAATATTGAGATTAGTGTGATCGCTTTTTCTATCGTTTTGTATTGTACCACTGGCTTGCATGCTTTTGGAATCAATTTTTAAGTCAGTTACCGTAAACTCACTTTCGTTAAGACTTATATTGGATGATATCTTGATATTTTCGCTAGGAATAACACAAGGGAGAAAGCTAAGATTAATGATTTTTGCTAAATTACTCACAGAACCGGAACTATTATTAATCGTTAGTGTTAAATTACCCTGGAGTTCTTCTTGATTTCTATTACCTGTAAATAGCAAATTTACAAAATTTGATTCAACACTAATGTGTACGTCCCTTTTTGTGATATCAACCTTTCCTGAAAAATCGTAATTATTATCACCTACCTTTACTTTACCAGAGAATTGCCTATTTTTTTTTACAGCAACCTCCTTTATGTTAACAATATCAGCGAAATCACTCTTAAAACTTACTTGGCTGTCTTTTATTACTATATCAACTATGTTACCACTGGCTTTTGCATTTATAATATTAAGTAAATTTTCTTTATTGCTTTTCATGCCAAACAATGTGATTGACTTTGGTTGCAATGAGAATAAAAGCAACGATAGGAACGATGGCCTTATTTCAATTTTTCTTACACTAATTAAATCTGATAACTTTTGCTCTTTATTCTCGTTGTATTGTATATATACATTATAGATAGTGAGCTTTGGGGTAATCAACGAAACTTTAATTTTTCCTCCAATATGCACTTTAGCATCATACGTCTTCTCCAACTCTTTTATAACATATCCTTTGTAGCCACTCCAATCCTTAAAAGTTGCAGCAACATGCATGAGAATTAATAGCAGCGAGATTGATAATATAGCATATAAAGAAAGTCTCATAATTTACACATGCTTAAAGTTTCCCTTAAATATTAAATAGAGAATACCAAAATAAACAATAACACTCAAAGCTATTAAAGTCGTTAAATAAACAATACGAGCCAACATTTTATCAAAAAATAATCCTGCCAACAAAGAATTAAAAATATAAAGGGCTATTGACATGACTGCCGTTGCTACAAAAATTTTCATGACATTTAACAATAACGCTTGGCTAACCTTATACATTTTATTTATTGTTAAATAACTAATTAATAGAATGGAGTTTATCCAAGTGGAAACGGAAGTAGCAATAGCAATCCCCGTATGCTGATACTCGTTCATTAACAAAAGGTTTAGCACTACATTAATTCCAAGACACATTAGCGAAAATATGGTTGGTATTTTCAGATTGCCTTTAGCAAAAAATGTAGGTAGCAATACTTTATTTATAATAAATGCAGGTAAAGAAAGAGAAAATGCTATTAAAGTGGGAACAGTTTGCTGCACTGCATAATGATCAAACCGGCCGTAAGAAAAAAGCGTAAGTAAAATTATGTCGGGAATAATGATAAAGGCAGCAGTTGTTGGCATAATTAACATTAATCCTATGTTGAGAGCCTTGTTCTGTATTTTGACTATATTTTCAGTATTATCCACCTGTTTTGAAATTAAAGGAAGAAGCACTGTACCAATTGCAGTACCGATTATTCCCTGCGGTAGTTGATTTAGTCTATCGGCATAATATATATAGGACACCGCATTTGGTATAAAACTCGCCATGATTGTATCAATCCATAAGCTTATTTGAGTTACACAATTATTGATAATTGCAGGTACCACACGCTTAAAAAATAACCTTACTTCATTGCTTAATTCAAGGCTAAAAGAAAAAGCTGCCTTTAATTTATATGCACTAAATAGCATCAGCAACAACTGAAAAACTCCTCCTATCAGCACAGCTATAGAAAGGTTGTGCGCTGAGGTTTTTACGTAAGGCACAAACAAACTGATGATTAAACAAAGATTCAAAACGATTGGTGCAATAGCTGTTGAAGCAAAATGCTGCTTTACTTGCAGCATTCCACCAATAAGTGATGCAATTGAAACAAAGATTATGTAGGGCATCATAATTCTTGATAAAGTAACAGTAAGGGTAAACTTACTTTGGTCAAATCCAGGAGCAAAAATTTGAATCATATAAGGGGAGAAAGTTTGCATAATAAGGCAAAAAATTACTAAGATAATAAACGTAATGGATATTACACTACTTGCAAAATTAAATGCCTTTTTATCATCGTGTGATTCTGTTGAATATAACGGTATAAAGGACGTGGTAAATGCTCCTTCTGCAAAAAATGCTCGAAATAGATTGGCAAAGCGAAACGAAGAAAAAAATATGTCTGCAAGAGAGTTTGCGCCAATAACCGTAGCAATTAATACATCCCTTATTAACCCTGAGATCCTTGAAATAGCCGTAAAAAAACTAAATGTGAAAATACTTTTAAACATACCACTACTTCATTAGTGTCAATACAATTAACTATAATGGTAAAAGTATCAATGAAAATATTTATTGGCTAAACTTAAAACCCTCTGCAAAAAGAGAGTTAAATAATCAATTGACTATTTGCGCTCTTATGTTAGAAATTTTATATCTTGGCGGGCGTAGCTCAGTTGGTAGAGCGTCAGTTTGTGGTACTGAATGTCGCCAGTTCGATCCTGGTCGCTCGCCCCACTAAAACCCGATAATTTGAAAAACCGTCATCCCGCTGCTTGTTAGCGGGATCTAGAGATACCGTGACGGTATGACGTGAGTTAGCTATACATTGGCCACTGATGATTGAAATAGTTAATTACTGTAAAATTTGACATTAACCGCTAATAGTTAGAATATTAGTAGAGTAAGAATTACTCAAGAAGGCATGCATAAATATGATGTAGTAGTAGTAGGTGGTGGTCATGCAGGGTGCGAAGCTGCTGCTGCTGCAGCTCGCCTTGGTGCAAACACGCTGCTTATAACTCATAAAATTTCAACTATAGGGGAAATGTCCTGCAATCCAGCAATCGGAGGAGTTGCAAAGGGCGTTGTAGTCAGGGAAGTTGACGCTCTTGATGGAATAATGGGAAGAGCAATCGATCAAGCAAGTATACACTCAGTCATTTTAAATAGCAGCAGAGGTGCAGCAGTATGGGGCCCGCGTGCACAGGCAGACCGAAAATTATACAAGCAAGCAATACAGGAAATTATTCTAAATTATAATAATTTGACGGTAAAAGAAGAGTCGGTTGACGATTTTCTTATAGAGAGTAATAACAATGGAGAATTGTGCATTAAAGCTGTAATAACAAGCTCAGGGGAGCATATACTGACAAGTAAAGTCGTTCTAACTACAGGGACTTTTCTGCGGGGTGTGATTCATATAGGAGAGCAGGTAACTCCTTCAGGGAGAATGGGAGATAAGCCTGCAGTAGAACTTGCAAATACGTTGAAGAAATATAATTTTAAATTAGGTAGATTGCGCACCGGAACTCCGCCAAGGCTTGATCGTGGCACTATAAACTGGTCAATATTGCAAGAACAAGTGGGTGATAATCCACCTGTGCCGTTTTCTTATCTCACAGAAAAAATTAACCAACCTCAGGTATCATGCTTTATTACCCATACTAATGAAAACACGCATAAAATAATTCGAGAGAACCTTCACAGGTCAGCTTCTTCATATTTGGATGATATTATAGCACCAAGATACTGCCCATCAATTGAAGTTAAAGTTAAAAAATTTGCAGAAAAAAGTAGCCACCAAATATTTTTAGAACCAGAAGGGCTGGATGATGATACTGTATACCCAAACGGAATTTCAAATTCATTGCCTATTGAAGTGCAGCGTGAAATGATAAAGAGTATCAAGGGACTTGAAAATGCAGAAATACTAAGACCTGGATATGCAGTTGAGTATGACTATATTGACCCACGAGAGCTGTTTCATACTCTTGAAACCAAGAAAGTCAAAGGCCTATATTTTGCTGGCCAAATTAATGGCACCACTGGATATGAAGAAGCAGCAGGGCAAGGAATTATCGCCGGAATTAATGCAGCACTCTCTGCATTTGAAAAAAAAGAAAGCTTTGTTCTCCATCGTACAGATTCGTATATCGGTGTAATGATAGACGACCTGGTCACCAAAGGGGTGATCGAGCCTTATAGATTATTTACCTCACGTGCAGAATATAGGCTAGCTATCAGGTCAGACAATGCAGATAGAAGATTAACACAAAAAGGTTATGATATTTCCCTTGTTTCGCATGAGAGATACTCTGTTTTACAGAATAAACTTGAATCCATTAAGCAGCTTGAAGAGAAGTTAGGGAGTCTGACGATTACTCCTGAGCAGCTTAGGTCTTATGTTATCAAAATATCTTATGATGGGATAAGAAAAACGGCACTAGATTTACTTAGCTATCCAAACATCGACTGGAATAAATTACAAGAAATATGGCCGGAGTTAAGCAGCATCACGCGCTGGGATGGCACCGCAATGGGTAGCATAACTAAGAATGAAATATGCGAAGCGGTTGAAATTGAAGCAAAATACAAACCTTATCTAATAAGACAAGAAGCGGATATGAAGTTTTTACGAGAGGAAATTAACACTCAAATTCCAATTGATTTCAACTATTCACAAGTTAAAGGCCTGTCAAGTGAAGTAATAGAAAAGTTGCAGACGATAAAACCAGCAACAATTGGCATTGCAAAGCAAATACAAGGCATCACTCCTGCAGCGATAGTTAGCATATTAGTGTATTTGAGAAACAGGAAAACGAAAGTGGCTGCTAATTTTGTATGAGGTGTTCTATGTCAAAAATCGAAGAATTTCGTTCTTTTATGCACGAGATAAACGTTGATGCATTTATGTTGCATACTAAAGATGAATATTTAAATGAGTATTCAGAGGAGCTAACAAAGCTGTGTGGCTTTACAGGAACAAATGGGCTACTTATCGTTACAAAAGACAACAAGTGCCCATTTTTTACGGATGGACGCTATATCACACAAGCTCGCAATCAGCTCGATCGGGGCAATTTTCAAGTATATAATATACAAGAAGAGGATCCACGCGAATGGATAAAAGCAAACTTAACATCGACTGCCTCACTAGGTTATTATTTGCAATATTTTACCATAGAAGATATAAGAAAGTATGAGAATATCTGTAAATTAATACCCTGTTTAGCTGGAAAAAAAAGTGACTATCGAAAACAAGCAGTGGTTTTACATTCTATTGAATATGCTGGTGAAAGTAGTAAGGACAAATGTGAAAAAGTCGCTAAAAGTATAGATAAAGAAGCTGAAGTAGTGCTTTTAACTGATCCAAATTCAATTTCATGGTTATTAAATTTAAGAAACGAAAATGCTAAATATACTCCATGTATATTGGGCCGTGCTATATTGTATAAAAGCGGTAATGTTGATTTGTTTATTCAAGATAAAGAACATTCAACTATAGAAGCAAATTTAGGCAATCATATAAATATTTTTGATATTAGTGAGCTAGAAAATTCGCTGCACAAGCTAAATTCAATAGTTATAGATCCAAACACAACTCCAATGAGTATCATGGCTGTAATAAAAGATAAACAGGTAGCTGAAAGAGAGGATCCTTGTTTAATTCATAAAGCAGTAAAAAATCAAACTGAAATAGCTGGGGCTATAAATGCGCACATCAGAGATGGAGTGGCAGTTACAAACTTTCTACATTGGCTTGAAAATAATGTTGGTACAGAGCTTGAAGCTGAAGAGAAACTCTTAGAATACAGAAAAGAGCAGAATTTGTTTAAGCAACTAAGTTTTCCAACAATTTCAGCATTTAATGAGAATGGAGCAATAATTCACTATCGTGCAAGCAGTAAGACGAATAAAGTAATTCAGAAAGATGGACTGTATTTGATTGACTCTGGTGGCCAGTACCTTGACGGCACAACTGATGTGACAAGAACTGTAGCAATTGGCAATCCAACTGATGAACAAATAACCCACTATACAATAGTACTCAAAGCTCACATTGCTATAGCAAGTGTCATCTTTCCTCCTGGCACTACTGGTGGAGAATTGGATATATTAGCACGTACGCATTTATGGAAATTTGGAATGGACTATATGCATGGTACAGGGCATGGAGTAGGAAGTTACCTATCAGTACACGAAGGACCACAAGCAATATCAAAGGGAAATAAAGTGAAACTCACGCCAGGCATGATACTATCCAACGAACCTGGCTATTACATTCCGGGAGAGTATGGAATAAGGATTGAAAATCTGATGTATGTTGATAAACATAAAAATGGTTTCTTGGGATTTAAACAACTAACCTCTATTCCATATGATAGAAGGCTAATAAGTGTGCAAATGCTTACTAAGGATGAAATTGAATGGATAAATGGCTACCATCAATTTGTCTATAAAAACTTAGAAAATAGCGTAAAAGATAAGGAATGGTTAAAGAAGGTATGTGACCCTTTATAAGCAAAGGAGCATTTTTTATTATTTAAAAAGTATTAATGCAATTGTGACAGGTATTTTGTATTGTTTTTAATTTTAAAATAATATATAACAAAGAACACGTATTTTTAGGTAGGTTATAATTATGATAGACAAAGGGCAAGAAGATGAATTTATGAAGCAGTATATGGATACTTGCAAAGAGCAAATAGAAAAATTAGCCAAGGATCCTGAATTGCTTAATCAGACTTTAAAACCATTTATGCAAATGTCTCAGCAGCTTATGGCTGGCGGTATGTTAGAAGGGGCTATGCCTGGCATGATACCTGATTTGGGCAGTATGGATGTTAACAAGATGATTGCTCAGATGAAGGAAATGATTGACTACATAAGAGGTAACTATAAGGAACTAATGAAAGAGCACAGCTCGCAGATTCAAGAGCTTGATGAATCCAGTAAAAAGCTAAGAGGCTTAGTTAAAAAATTGATAGAAAAGATCGAAAGTAAGTAAATAACATCTGGATTTCTGTCATTCTATATACAACTTTCTAGTTGGACGGTAAGTCGAGGTCAATTATTGATGTCATGAAAGTAGCTGACACTGGTTCCTTTATGACGGCAGTGCCCAGAGGTGTCATCCCAGTGCTTGACACTGGGATCCAGTTCTTATTACCTGGTGTAAAGTTAAGTTTCCTGGATTCCAGTGGGCTTTGTTGCATCGCTAGCTATGATGGATTAAAGATAAAAAAGATAGCGAATATCAGTAGCTTATTATTCTGGTATTTATAACAAGAACGGTCAGTGAATACCTAAATTTGAGTAAAAGAAATTTCACTACCACTCACTAATCTGGCTAAAATTCAAGAATTTCAATGCTTTAGCTATTTTCAATAGAATTAAATTTATTAATATAAATAACAAATTACTATTCTTAAATTTGATCAGATTGATTGCAAAAAAACAAGATTTTCAATAGGTTGCTTATAATCCTAACTATAGTTAGCCTTTCATAAGTAGCGATGCAACAAAGCCATTCCAGTGTCAAGCACTGGAATGACAGCAATCCTACGTCATACCACGATTCATTCCATAGCTGTACGAACATTGTCTAGCAGGAGGGTGTCATCCCAGCGCCCCTATGATGTCATCCCAGTGCTTGACACTGGGATCTAGAAAAATTGATTGTGCACTATGCAACATTTTCGATCAAAAGCTGGATTCCAGTGTCAGCTACTTTCATCTGCCACGCGAATTGCCTGCAAATTGCAATGTTCATACAGTTATGAGCTAGTGTACATAATTGCACATTGGTTTTACAAATTTGAAAATTAGTGTTAAATAAAAATATAAACGCAAAAGGAAAAGAAATGATTGAACTTAAAGGCCCAGAAATTTGTGCAGGCGGAAATAAGAAAAATTTGATTATTTTTTTACATGGTTGGGGCTCAAGTGGCGATAATTTTATTCACCTTGCCAAAGTTATGAGCAAGTTTTTACTGGGTTCATATTTTGCAGTACCCAATGCTCCGTTTGAGAGAGAAATAGGTGATGGTTATCAGTGGTTCAGTTTGGAAGATCGTAGTGAGGAAGCGCTATATAATGGAGTAAAAAATGCTACATCAATTGTAAATCATTTCATTGATACAAAATTAAAGGAGCTTAATTTAAAAGATACGCAACTTTCTTTAGTTGGATTTTCTCAAGGAGCAATGCTTGCAATACATACAGCTCTCACCCGCTCTCAATCCTGTGCATCAGTTGTTGCATACTCTGGTAGATTTCTTTCACCTTCAAAAACTGCACCAGAGATCAAGTCAAAACCTAACATATGTGTTATCCATGGTGATGCTGACGACGTGGTACCTTTTTCGTCCCTCGACTTAGCGGTTAAAGCTCTGAAAGAAAATGGAGTAAATGTTGAAGGACACCCAATTCATGCATTAGGGCATATTATTAATGAAGAGGGAATAAAATTAGGAGTAGAATTTATCAAGAAGAATTTTAAAAATTAATTTTCATGCACTTGTTTTGCTTTGGTTATGGATATGTAGCTAAATTTTTATCGAAAAAATTACTGAACTTAGGTTGGAAAGTCAGTGGCACATCAAGAAGTAAAAATATACAAGATGTAATCCTCTTTAATTATGAGAAAGTTAGTCAAGATCTGCTTAAAAGCGCAACGCACGTTTTAATTTCTATTCCTCCAGATGGTGATGATGTTGTGGAGAGATACGGTGATTGCCTGCAAAATGTTAAATGGCTTGGTTATTTGTCTGCAACTAGCGTCTATGGTGATCACTCTGGTAATTGGGTGGATGAGGAATCTGAAACAAGACCTATAGAAATCAGAGGAGAAAAGCGCCTTAAATCTGAAAAGAAGTGGCTAAATAGCAAACTGCCTGTACATATTTTTCGTTTAGCTGGAATATACGGCCCTAGTAGGAACGTGTTAATTGACTTGCAGCTTGGCAAAGCAAGAAATGTGAAAAAAGAAGGGCATTTTTTTTCTCGTATTCACGTTGAAGATATATCAAATATTTTATTTTCTTCCATGCAAAACATAAAACCTGGTGAAATATACAATTGTGCAGACGATTTACCCACTACACAATCTGAAGTGGTAATGTATGCTGCCAAACTTCTCAATGTTAGCCCTCCAGAGCCAATTGAGTTACCAGATTATGCACAGAGTTTTTATTTAGGATCAAAGAGAGTAAGTAATGTTAAAATTAAAAAAGATCTTAATGTCTCTCTAATTTATCCTAACTACAAGGTGGGATTAGAGAGTTTGCACGTAAACAAAACTGAAATCACATCAGAATGATAGATAGGCTTATTGTCACTGCCATTAAGTTAAGGAAAGAATGGTTAAAAACTGAACTAAAAAGTCAGAAATAATTAAGGATTTATGACAAATGCTGAAACAGAATAGAGTAAACTTTAAAGCAGATAAACTCTGAAGTGTAAATTACTTAAGAAATAGTGACCTTACCCAGAAAAAGTGGAGAGAAAGAAAAGAGTTTTTTTGGGTAAAATAAAATTTTGGAGGATTAGAAATGGTAAGAGAATATACGGCAGAATTCAAATTGGAAGCTGTTAAGCTGGCAAATGAACAAAGAAAGGTAGGTCAACCAGTTGCAAAAGTAGCAAGAGATCTAGGAATAAGAGATAGTGTATTAGGAAAATGGATGAAGAAATATAACGAAAAAAAGTCAGCGGCAAATGCATTTCCAGGTAGAGGTAACATGGCTCCTTACAACAAAGAGAGGTTTGATTTACAAAGAGAGTTAGCAAGAGTAACAAGGGAAAGAGACATTTAAAAAAAAGCCCTGGCCAGTCAAAAAGAGTAAAATATTTTTTTATAAAAGAGCATAGTAACTGCTATAAAGTACAGGAATTATGTAGGATTTTCTGCTAGTGGCTACTATAAGTGGACCACAAGAAAAATAAGCAGTAGAGAATCAGCAAATAAAGAGCTACTCGAAGCTATTCAAAAAATATATCAAGTTTCTAAATGTAGATATGGAGCTCCTAAAATTCATGCTGAATTGAAGGCTTTGGGTAAAAGTTGCAATTTGAAAACGGTGCAAAGTATTATGCAGAAAAATGACATCAGGGCTATACTGAGAAGAAAGTTTAAAATTAAAAAACAACAAACAGATAATAGAGCTGTAGCTCCCAATATACTAGATCAAAACTTTATTGTTGATCAACCAAATAAAGTATGGGATTACTTACATCAAAACCAAGGAGGGATGGCTATATTTGGCAGCAATAATTCTCACGTATGGTAGTTAATGAGTAGTGCAATAAATAAACAATTGGTTATGAACTCTTTATTAATGGCCATTAATAGGCGTAAACCTGTTAAAAATCTACTGCTGCACAGTGACCAAGGTTCACAATATACTGCGCAAGGGTATCAATATCTCTTAGCTGTAAAGAATATAGATGAGTAATAAAGGCTGTTGTTACGACAATTCTGTTGCAGAAAGCTTCTTTAGCTCATTGAAAAGAGAAATACTTATTGATACTTCACAACACTCTGCTCAACAAACTAGAACTGCAATATTTGAATACATAGAAATTTTTTATAACAAACAACGTCACTATTAACTATTCCATTCCAGAACAATTTGATGCATCATTCTTTTTGTAAAAAACATTCCACACTTTCTCTCCACTTTTTCTGGGTAAGGTCATATGTGTACATCCCCATCATGAATGCTATTTTCGGTAAAATCTCTTACAACGCTCAAAAGCAGAAAAACAAAAACTTGATTTTCTCAGCTAAATAGTGGACCATCAAAAGCACGCATAAATATCTACAATGAAAGAAAAAACTTTCACAATCATCGATGGCTATGGTTTTCTTTTCAGAGCTTACTATGTACTACCTCACTTAATTACCACAACAGGAATGCCAATAGGTGGTGTATATGGCTTTCTGAATATGGTTCTTAAGTACATTGCCCATTCGGACTACTTAACTATAGCACTTGATGCAGGGAAAAAGAATTTTAGGCACAATTTATATCCTGAGTACAAAGCGAACAGAGTAACGCCTCCTGAGGATCTAACTCCACAGTTCACCATACTGAGGGAAGCGGTAGAAGCTTTTAACCTCAGCTATGAAGAGATTGAAGGTTATGAAGCAGATGATATAATTGCAACACTAGCTGCAAAATACGCCAACCACCAAGACTTTAAAGTGGTAGTCGTTTCATCAGATAAAGATTTATTTCAACTCTTGAACCACAATATTTTAATATTCGACCCCATTAAAAATATATATATAGATGAAAAACAAGTAATAGAAAAATTTGGCGTAAACTCACACAAGCTTCTTGATTTATTTTCTCTAACTGGTGATGCATCTGACAACATTCCAGGCGTTCCGGGAATAGGTCCGAAGACTGCAGCTAAATTACTAGATGAATTTGATTCATTGAATAATATTATAGAGAACATTGATAACATCGAGCAAACGAGGATTCGTAATATTCTTGCTGAACATAAGGAAAAAGCGCTAATTTCAAGAGAACTTTTATCACTATGCGAAAAAGTAGACCTTCAACATGATATTGCAAAATGTGAAGTTCGCCCTCCAAATATGGAAAAACTATTATCCTTTTTAAAGAAGTATGAATTCAATTCTTTAATAGGTAAAATGGAAAAGCTTTTTTCCTATAATGGGTCTAGCACAAAAGAGAAAATAGAATATAGTAGTGAAGAGTTAGAGAAATTTTTGGAGCATTGTAGATATGAAGGCAGAATTGCAATTCATTGCCACTTTGAAGACAACTTATTAAATAAAATTTCCTTATCTTATAGCGAAAGTAATATTTTTTATATAGAGCAAGACAGCATACAAGATGCACTCATTATAATTAACTCAACTTTACTCTCAAATGGGGCGCTTAAAATAATACATAACATTAAAGAAATCAGGAAAATCTTCCCTACAGTAGAGAAGATGCTAGATTCAGTTGATGATTTGATGATAATGTCGTATAGCTTGGATACAGGAAAACACGATCACAGTATTCCAAACATAGTTGCGCATAGTTTGAGTGAAAATGCAGAAATTTTCTCGGCAAAAACTTTAATAGCAATTCATGAAAAGCTAAAGCAAAGGTTATTTCAGGAAAAATTGTTCACAATTTACGAGCGCTTCGATAAGCCACTTATGAAAGTAATATTTGATATGGAGAAAAATGGGATATTACTGAACATACAAAAATTACAGGAGCTGTCCGATAAATTTCAGCAGGTAATTGCCGTGCTTGAAGATGAGATATATAATTTGGCAGGAGAAAGATTTAATATTGCTTCGCCAAAACAATTAAGTGATGTTTTATTCAACAAAATGGGGCTTAATAAAAAGAAAAAGTCAAAAAAATCTGGATCGTATAGCACCAATTATGAAGTTCTAGAGGCACTCGAAGAAGAAGGGGTAGAAATCGCAAGTAAAATCTTAAATTGGCGACATTTAAGTAAATTAAAAGGCACCTACACTGATGCATTAATAAAGCAAGTTGATCCACTTGATGGTAGAATACACACAAGCTTTTCAACGACTGCAACTGCAACTGGAAGGCTGAGCTCCAGCAATCCTAATTTACAGAATATTCCTATCAGAAGCGAAGAGGGAAATCTTATCAGACAAGCATTTATTGCGCCAAAAGGGCATAAGATAATTTCTGCTGACTATTCGCAAATAGAATTAAGACTCCTGGCACACGTTGCAAACGTTGCAGCATTTAAAGAAGCTTTTGCAAACGGACAAGATATTCATGAGATCACCGCAAGGCAAGTTTTTGGAGTGCAAGAAATAGATGAGCAATTAAGACGCAAAGCAAAATCCATCAATTTTGGAATTATATATGGCATTAGCCCATTTGGTCTTGCAAAGCGGCTTGGAATTACCATTGCGGAAGCTGCTGAATACATTAATTACTATTTTTCCTGTTACCCAGAAATAAAGGCCTATATGGAAAAAGCAGTGTCTATCGCAAGATTGCATGGTTATGTAGAAACTTTGTTTGGCAGGAGATGCTTTGTAAGAGACATAAACAATACAATTCCTTATATAAGACAATTTGCAGAAAGGGCAGCAATAAACGCACCACTGCAAGGAACCGCTGCTGATATAATAAAACGTGCGACAATTCAGCTTTTTGACCAATTGAAAGTAGGTAAAATAATCCTCCAGGTTCACGATGAACTACTGGTTGAAGTAGAGGACGAAAAGGTACAAGAAACAGCAAAACTTATGAAAGATATAATGGAAAATGCAATAGAAATTTCTGTACCACTTGAAGTAGAAATAAAAGTTGGCGACAACTGGGCTCTTAATTATGACTTAAACATCGTGGATTCTAGGAGTATAAATCATTTGAACTAATACGAAAAATATGTTAGAATAAAACATAGCAAATGCAAATAGGTCAGCCATGACAGGCCCACAAGTAAAAAGTTCAAAACCTCCAAAGTTACCTACTCAGGTAACTAACGAAGATGAGAAAATTTTTGAAAAAGAGGAACATCAGGTAATCCATGATGCCTTTATACAATTGCTAAAAAACAAAGTACAACCTAAAGAATTAAAGGAAGATGACGAGGCAGTACTCGCTTTCATGCTAAGTCAGAATCAAATTATATTCAATAATGTCAAGCTAGAAGATGTAGAACCACTCAGTGAAGAGAATTTTTCTCAGTTTTTACTTTCCGTATTTGAGAAAATTAGAGAGAAAAAATTAGCTAATGAAGAGAATTTAGAAAATGGTAAAATAAAAGAAGTAGTAGATGACTGTGTAGCTGATATACGCGGTACAGAAGCTAAAGATTCATCCATAAAGTTTGTATTGGAAATGCTGCTGCTGCTAATTGGAGGGATCAAAATAGACCCGAAAAATATTTCTGGCTCCTTTATGGATGGGATGAAAGAAAAAATACCATTCTTAGGTAAAGATAAAAAAGAAGAGGATGAACCACCACTCAGTGATGAAGAGATGGTAACAACGTTCTTAAGCAAGATCTTTTTTCCTGTCCTTCTTTCCACTATTCCAATGTTAATTTTTGGTCCTACTACACTCGGAGTAGTTCTTACTGCTATCGGCACAATATTTGCCATAAAAGGAGGAGTGGAGGTTCTTTTTTCAAATAACAAAAAAGGTACTTTGTATGACCCTAACTCACAAGATAAAAATGATACAGAAAAGAGAGAAAAACTGAATGGAAAAATTCTCGAGGGCATTGATGATATTTTAAAAACCCCAGTTACAGAAGTTGAGAAAGGCACCTCTGTTTCTGAACAAATTTCCCAAGGAAAAGAAAAGAGTGAACAACAGCCTGTTCCTGAACAAATTTCCCAGAGAAACAACAGGGAAAACGAAAAGAGTGAGCAGCGCGATCAATCTTGGACAGGAAAGGAAAACAAACGAAGGGAAGAACCACAGAGCAGCAAAGGTAAGACTACTCAGGTTTGCTAAAAGTGAATTGTGTAAGATGTATGGTCCCAGAGAGTGATGGTATACTATCATCATCATTTAAGGAGTCATTATGGGACAGATATTACATGGGTGCGCCAAAACAACACAGACGATTCGTAGAGCAATACAAAATAGAAAAGAGAGCATAGCAAAACTCTCCAAGCATTATAACCTTAATCCAAAAACTATTATTAAGTGGAGAAAACGTTCATTTACGAAAGATGCTGATATGGGTCCAAAGCATCCAAGATCAACTGTTTTAACGCTAGAAGAGGAAGCTATAATAGTTACATTTCGCAAGTATACACTACTGCCACTAGATGATTGCCTTTACGCTCTGCAGTCTACAATTCCGCATTTGACTCGCTCTAGCTTGCATCGTTGTTTACAAAGACACAACATTAGCAGATTACCAACTGTTGATGGAGAAGTTAAGTCAAAAAAGAAATTCAAACAATATCCTATCGGTTACTTTCATATTGATATTGCTGAAGTTAGAACTGAGGAGGGCAAATTACATTTGTTTGTTGCTATTGATAGGACATCCAAATTTACCTATGTTGAGTTGTGTAACAGTGCTACAAAACCCATAGCTGCTGAGTTCTTACGTAATTTGATTAGAATTTTACCGTATAAAATCCATACTATTTTGACAGATAACGGTATACAATTTACAAACCAGAAGCGTCATAAGTATGCTTTCCAACATATATTTGATAGAGTTTGCGAAGAGAATGTTATTGAACATCGTTTGACAAAAGTTAGCCATCCTTGGACGAATGGGCAAGTCGAGCGTATGAATAAAACTTTAAAGGATGCTACAGTTAAGAAGTATTACTATCAATCGCACCAGCAACTTAAAGAACACCTTTATAACTTTGTTATGGCTTATAATTATGCAAAGAGACTCAAAACTCTTAAGGGTCTTACTCCTTATGAATTTATATGTTATCAGTGGACACAGTCTCCAGAATTATTTATACTAAATCCACACCATCACACTCTGGGACCATACATCTAAGAGATCTGCTATTATTCTATAGCACATACAACAGGAGTATGGTCAGACGGATTTTCTAGCTTACGCAATCTATCATCTATGTAGCATGTTTCCAATTTATCTACAGCTTGTGGTGATAACAGCATATAATCTATTCGCATTCCTTGATTATTTCTGAGTGAATTGCCTTGATAATGCCACCAAGTGAATTGTTGCAAATTTGGGTGAGATATTCTAAACGCATCTTTAAACCCAAGATTCAAGATCGCTCTTAACTTCTCACGTTCTCTTATATGAAAGCACACTTGGCCATTCAATAAGTTTGAATCAAAGACATCAATTTCATCCGGTGCAACATTATAATCGCCAGCTATAATAGTTAACTCTTCATTCTTTAACAAAGTGCTCATCCTTTCATATAGATTATCAAAAAACTTGAGTTTATATTCAAATGCTTGAGAGTCCGGGCTTTGACCGTTTGGAACGTATACACTTCCCACCCTTACCTTCTGATTATTGTGCTTTATTATGCACTCTATATAACGCGCTTCTTGATAACCTTCTACGATATCAATCTTAAACTTCTCCAGTATCGGATATTTAGATAAAACACAAACGCCATTTCTTGCAACTTGTCCATAGACAGCACATTCATATCCCAGCTTCTCTATCTCTGCATAAGGAAATTGCTCTTCCATACATTTTATCTCTTGCAGCAAAATTATATCTATCTGACTATCAACTATAAAACTACAAAGTTGGTTAACTCTTTTACGTATGGAGTTTACATTCCAAGTTGCAATCTTTAGCATCAACAATCCTTATTAATTATATCAATTAAACTCTCCCCAGTAGGCAACCTCGATGTTATAATTTTTTTCCATTTGATTAACTTTAAACTATCAGCAATGTTTTTACTCATAGTATATGCAACTGTATTATTCATCACATGAGATAGCCCACTTTTTAGAACTAATGAACAAAATACCCTTGCTGTCTGTGAGGAAAAAAAAGCAACACTACCAATTTTACCATCCAACAGTAAATTTTTACACCTATTAGTTAGACTCCTTTTAATGATTGTTTTATAGAGTACAACTTCTCTTACGTTAAAATCTTCTTCAGATAATCTCTTTTTTAGGTCACATGATACTTCTTGTCCCCTTATATACAAGAACTTTATTGCGTTTGAATAATGAGCTTTTATGAATGATATCAGACCATCAACGTTGCTGTCTGCTGAGATTATATCAGAAAATCCCAAATTTTTTGCAGCCTGCATGGTTGAATTACCAACTGTAATAATCGGAAAGTCATCCTCTTTGCATATTTGACTAAAAGCCTTTACACTGTTTTTACTTGTAGATATCACAACGTCAAATTCGTACGCAGATATATCAGGATTTAAGTACTTTATTGTGAATACTGGTTCTATAAAAACTTTGTATCCATACTTTCTCAATATATTTCTTGTATTGAACGAGTCCAATAAAGGCCTCGTTAATAAAATAGACTTCATTCTGATTTATTTCACTACTAGTAAAATAGTACCCTTTATACACAAATTACTGAATAAAAACTTTTATTTTGATAGCTTGAGCAATTATTCAAGTAATTGATGTGGAAGTAGGAGTACTAAGCGCTCCTACCCCAATAAGCCCACAATTTCTGCTTACACTTTTTTGACGCTAATTACATCGAACTCTTTTGAATGGCTTCCTTCAGTGGAATTATATAGCTAATATTCCTGTATAAGTTAATACTTAAGCTTGTACTCTTGTAGTATTTGAAGAGAGATTCTCAAGGACGTTTTTTGTCTGTGGTTCACTAATCATAGTTTGAACGATATTAGCTGCCATAATAACACAGCCTAGAATAAAAAAAGGCGTAGAAACAAAATAAATAACAGAAGACTCAAAAAGCGACACAGATGCAATACCTCCTATTAGAAATGAAGCACTGGATGCTATATCAAGATAGATCTTTGTTAACTTTTTTTGTCCTGGAGTATTTTTTATGCCAGATTTCTTATTAAGATTCTGTTGTCGGGAATGATCATTTAGTGACCATATATTTAAAGCAAACGAAAGTGCACTGAATATAGTGCCGGCAATACTAAAATACAGACTTAAGACAGGAATATTCAAGACCAATGCCGCTATGTATCCAATGAAAGAGATAGTAGATAGTGTAGTAACTAAGCGTTTCGAGTAAGTTCGTACCTTCTTTCTGCAGGCTAGCTTATTTTTTTCACTATACATAGCATGAATATTACCTAATATGTTATATTATAACATTAATTAATTCAATAAGCAATATGGAAGCTAAGAGTGCCCGAGAGAAGACTTGAACTTCCACAACTTAAAAAGTTACTAGCACCTGAAGCTAGCGCGTCTACCAATTCCGCCACCCGGGCTTTTTATAGTTTACTATGTTAAAGTTAAATAATATACTTAAACAATTTTTAGTTCAAAGGTAATGCCAAATCTAGATCAAATATTTTTTGCTCAAAACAATGTTAATATTAATAACGTGTATAAAATAGTCAATAACGCTTTGAGCAATAGCGATGGTGGTGAGCTGTTTCTAGAATTTTGCCAGTCGGAGTCCCTGGTTTTTGAGGATAACATATTAAAACACATGGACTTGAATACTAGAAGGGGATTTGGTTTAAGGTCTTTTTGTGAAGATAGTACATCTTTCGTTTGTTCTTCTGAGATCAGCGAAAAAGAAATTAGTAATGCTGCTTCTATGGTAAAAAGCTCAGTGTCTTTAAACAAGACAAATTCAATAAATTTAAACGAAGAGACAAAAAGCCTATATTCGAGGATTAACCCTATAAATGAAATGGATCTGAATTCAAAGATTAAGCTACTCAATGAGGTTAATGAGTATGTAAGGTCCAAAAATAACTGCGTGAAGCAAGTAAAAATAACTCTAAGTGGAGAATGGCAAGTTGTACAAATAATAAAGGGTGATCACAGATTAAGCGATATCAGGCCTCTGGTACGTTTTAATGTGCTAGTCATTGTAGAAAAAGATGGCCGTACCGAAAGAGGTTCTGCAGGGCATGGTGGAAGGGACTCTTATAGTAAGTTTATTTCTGAGAAAAAGTGGAAAGAAGTTGCAAACCAAGCGTTAGAACAAGCACTGGTAAATCTTGAAGCAATTCCAACTCCAGCCGGAGAAATGACAGTCGTTTTAGGTCCAGGCTGGCCAGGAATATTGTTACACGAAGCCGTGGGTCATGGACTTGAGGGCGACTTCAATCGCAAAAAAGTCTCAGCATTTTCAAATTCTGTGGGTAAACAAGTAGCAGCTAGTGACATCACAGTAGTTGATGACGGAACTCTGCCCAATTTGCGCGGTTCTATCAGCGTAGACGATGAAGGCACTCCACCCAGTTATAATATATTGATAGAGGATGGGATCCTAAAAGGATACATGCAGGATCATATGAACGCTAAACTCATGGGTGTAAGCCCAACTGGTAATGGTAGAAGAGAAAGTTATAAAGAAGTTATTATGCCGCGCATGACAAACACCTATATGTTGCCCGGAAAGTATACACCGAAGGAAATAATATCTAGCGTAAAGAAAGGTCTATATGCAGTAAATTTCGGTGGTGGGCAGGTTGATATAACGTCAGGAAAATTTGTTTTTTCATCTTCGGAAGCTTACCTAATAGAAAATGGCAAAATTACACAGCCAGTCAAAGGGGCAACACTAATTGGTGACGGTCCAACAGTGTTGAAAAAAGTATCTATGGTTGGTAATGACTTAAAGTTAGATCCTGGTGTTGGCACATGCTCGAAAGATGGACAAAATGTGCCCGTTGGAGTTGGTCAGCCGACACTCAAAGTCGACGCAATAACTGTTGGTGGAACTGAGATATAGATAAGGGCTAAAACGGATTCCAGCACACGGCGCACAATTGTACAAACATTGTGATTTGGAAGCAATTGCCACCAGTAGGGTGTCATCCCAGTGTTTGGGCACTGCCTTTGTGTTTGAGGCAAAACTGGCTATAACATTTAACACACTGCTTTCGCAAATAAATGTTCGTACAGTTATGTGTCAGCTACTTGGATGACACTTTTGTACTTGATGCAAGATTATATCTTGAAAAAATTAAGTTTTAGTGCTATTAAATGGTTGTAAATTTTGTCTCTGTGGTAGCTTTATGAATGTTGAAAGTAAAAAAATACATGATGCTAAAATAAAATTACCAATATTTCTTGATTATCAATCTACTACTAAAGTGGATCCCCGTGTTTTAGAGGTGATGATACCTTACTTTGGTGAGTTCAGCAATGCACACTCTCGCAGCCATTCATTTGGTTGGACTGCTGAAGAAGCAGTGGAAAAAGCAAGGAAACACATCGCTGATCTGGTGAACGCAGATAGCAAAGAAATTATCTTTACCTCAGGTGCAACTGAGTCAAATAATACAGCAATCAAGGGCGTTGCTCACTTTTATAAAAATAAAGGAAATCATATAATCACTGTCTGCACGGAGCATAAGTGTGTTTTGGATTCTTGTCGGCATCTGGAAAATGAAGGCTTTAAAGTTACATATTTGCCTGTTAAGCAAAACGGAATTATAGATTTATCAAAGCTTGAGGAAGCAATTACTGATCAAACAATCCTGGTTTCAGTGATGATGGTAAATAATGAAATCGGAATAATTCAGCCTGTCAAAGAAATTGGTGCAATATGTAGAAAGTATAATATATTTTTCCACACAGATGCAGCTCAAAGCTTTGGAAAAGTTCCAATTGATGTTAATGAGATGCGCATTGATCTTATGAGTCTCTCTAGCCACAAAATTTATGGACCTATGGGAATAGGCGCATTATACGTTCGTAAAAAGGGCTCTCGTGTTAGATTGACACCATTGATCAGTGGTGGTGGACAAGAAAGAGGTATGCGTTCTGGAACAGTTCCAACTCCCCTTGCAGTCGGTTTTGGTGAAGCAGCACGTATTGCTAAAGAAGAAATGGAACCAGAAGCAAGCAAATTGGAAGGACTGAGAGATATTTTGTACAATAAGATAAAAGAAGCATTTCCTGATGTTGTTTTAAATGGTGACTATGAAAATAGGATTCCTGGCAACCTAAACTTGAGCTTTCCCTATGTTGAGGGTGAGTCTCTCATCATGGCAATCAAGGATTTAGCAGTAAGTTCTGGTTCTGCGTGCACATCTGCGTCTCTTGAGCCTTCCTATGTCATACGGTCGTTAAATAATGGCCATGACCTTGAGCATTCATCAATTAGATTTGGCCTAGGCCGATTTACAACCAAAGAAGAAGTTTTGTACGCAACAGATCTTATTACTAAAAATGTTGGCCGACTGAGAGAAATGAGCCCACTTTGGGAGATGGTACAAGAAGGAGTAGATTTGAACACCGTGAAATGGGACTCTCATTAAATGTATCCGTTCCAACTGCAAATGCACTTTGAAATTACTCTGTACCGTTCACACTTAATTCTTCAATCTCACTAATAGAAAGGCCAGTAAACTTGACAATAGTGTTGACATCAACATTATTAGCCAGCATTGCTTTTGCAACTTCAATTTTCCCTTCAATTTTCCCTTCCTCTTTACCGATTTTGATGCCTCTTTCTTCGCCAATTTGGATGCCTTTTTCAGTAGCAAGGTCAAGTCTGTATTCAAGAATGGCTTCTTCTTTCCGTAGATCCATTATTCTTTCTTCATAAGCTACTAAATCTTTTTCATTCCAGCTAAACCTGTCTAATTCATCGTAGGCTAACTTTATTATTGGTGCTTTTTCTGCTATTTTCCTTAAGTCTTCTTCCGTAGTTTCATCTGCATATTTGAAGAAAAATAACCAACGATCCACTATGCTTTCTAGCTGTTCTTCCTTATTCTTAGGAAATTTAGGTAGTTCAATAAATACAAATTGAAAATCTTTTAAGTCATGCTCATTGGTTTTCTCATCTCTTATAGTGTGGCTGGATATATAATCAAGCTTATCAGGAAATAAATTACAATTAGAGATAGCAATAAAGAAAACCTTCTTTAAATCAATGTACTTACCAGATTTATCAGCTTGCCTTGAGTAAGCCTTAGCAGCATATAGTTGAGCTCGTTTTTCGAAGCCTTTATCGCGAGTGAGCTGGTCAGGTAAGGAAGCAGTATTACTACTACCCCCTCCCTTAGAAACGCAGCATGCAGGTTTCCCAACACTACGCTTGAGCCCCTTATCTAAGTTCTTCTTTTCTAGAACCGGCTTGTCCTTCATGATTCCTCAGGAAACATCATTCTTAATGGTGACACCAACAGTAGAGAACCTTCTCTTGAGAAAGAGCTTGCTAACATTCTTGTTCGTTTCACTCTCTCATCAAAATACTTTTTCCATTTTAAGTCAAGGGGATTTGCATCCGCTCTGATTTTAACATGTCGTCTGATAGGTATATCAATCAGCTTAAGCAGTCTTAAATACCGTATCTCTTTTGGTTTGTTCTTGCATAGGGGTGCAGCAAAAACCCATTGGCGTTGACCCATTACTTTGAAGTAACGATTCTTTATCCAACGTAATCCTTTACGAGGATGTCTTTTCTTTGCCCATTTCCATAAACTATGCCAAATTTCATTGTCGATCTTTCTAAACGCTTTTTTAGCACACACATGGTGATAGTAATTTCCCCATCCTCTCAGTAGAGAGTTGAGTGACTTAATTACTATAGCCTGAGTGTTCGCTATATTTGCTTTTATCAATGTACGTGCTTTATTAAGAAGTCTTTTAATACTTTCTTTCGAAGGTTTAATAATTAACTTCTTATTATATCTACGTACATTACAACCAAGAAAGTCAAACCCTGTTGTGATAGATGTAATCTTTGTCTTCTCTTCTGACAGAATTAAACCTCGCTCATGAAGAAAAGATGATACTAAAGGCTTAACTTCCTTTTCCAGTACTTCATGTGTGAAACCTGAAATAATAAAGTCGTCTGCGTATCTGATTACATTCACTCCACTTCTGATTTTGTTTCTTTTTCTACTGCCGAGTTTACCAAATCGACTTTCCAATAACTTTTCAAGTCCGTTTAAGGCTAAATTGGCTAGTATTGGAGAAATTATACCACCTTGCGGGGTACCTGCAGTTGTGGGATACAGAGTTTTTGATTCTAGGAAGCCAGCTTTGAACCAACTATGCAGAATTTTTTTCTCCATAGGAATATGCTTCATAAGCCATTCATGATTAATGTTGTCAAAGCATCCTTTGATATCACCTTCAAGTATCCATTGTAGTTGATTACGACTTGCCAGTAACAAATGACAAGCTACTGTAGCATCTGCACAGGATCTTTTAGGTCTAAAGCCATAGGAGTGACGATCACTGATCGTTTCAGCTATCGGTTCCAGAGCAAACAGATATAATGCTTGCATGGCTCTATCTTTTATCGTGGGTATTCCAAGAGGTCTTCTTTTGCCATTAGATTTACTGATATAAATCCGTTTTAGCGGAGAAGGTTTATATCCTCTTTGCTTTAACTGCTTTATTCCTTGAAATTTAGCATTGCAAGTTGACCATAGTTGACGATCTACACCCGCTGTGTTTTTTCCTTGGTTTTCAGTTACTCTCTTAACAGCCAAAGCTTTTCCGCTAAAAGAGCGTGTGAGAAGATGTTGTAAAGTTTTTACCTTACCCCATCTTCCTTCTTGGACAGCCTTAACAATACGTCTTTGTAGCCTCACAATAACTTTCTGGCATTTCTTCCATGGCAACTGCTTCCATGCTTCAAAGCTTTTGGTAGATGCACTTACAGGTTTACTTGTAATCATCTGCTTTCCTACCTTAAGTGGTTAACAAAGTTTCTTGTCACGAGGGACCAAACGGAAGTCTGCTCGTTTTCACGCGAATTAATGTTACAAATTCTATCCATTTCGTTACAAAATGGCATTCGCTTTCTCCATTCTCCTTTACCTGCACTTCCATCAGCATTCCTTGCGGTTTGCTTGCCATGTAGGCGAAAATACAGGCTTACCCTGTTTCTCCAGTCATACAATAGTGGGTTAGGTGGCTTCTCTATACCGGTGGAGTTATTATTTGCGTACATCTAGAAATGAAAAATGTAACTTATCCACATTACCTTTTGGTCAGAGCTTATCAGCATCTTTAGCTCTTTCATCGTATCGGTACTTATAAAGCTTCACTTACGTTCACCATACCACTAGCCTAGCCCTCCAACCACATGATGCTTGCAGTTTATGCCCCTCTCACGATTGAGCATCTTCTTTTTCAAGAGGAGGTTCATTGTCCGCATCGCTTGGCACCAACCGGTTGCCCGATTCGCACTGATGCGTAGACTCAGACGGCAAAACATCTGGTTTAATAAGTTTTAGAATCCTTTCAGTTTCTTTCTGAATGAATTCCTCTCCTTTTAAACAATATGACCGAAGACTTTCAGGTCGCACCATTTCAATCACATACCTGGCCCCACTAGAATCCCTGCAAAGAACATCAACTATACTTTGTTTATCAGATGCAATTTCAGGATCCATTATAGTACTGAGGAATTCCACTTCTTGTATAGTATTTATCTCAGTAAACCCTAAAATATCATTCAAAAAATGTATGAGAATATTCTTATTTTTTTCAGTGCCAAATATTTTTTTGAAGGTCAAATCCAGCTTAGGGTCGAGAAACTTAGATAAAGCCATAGCCAAAGTGCTTAAAAATATTAATAATTATACACTATTATTAACAATTATTCAACCATATTTTTGAAGATAGCTAGTTTCTGTATTTATTTTAAATTGAAGAAAGCTCAAATGAAAGATCGTGCTTTGCTAAAAATCACAGAATGCAGTCTGGTTACAAATAAACTATTTTGACAGTTAATGGGGTCTAGTTTTGATGTATGGACTATCCAAAGAAAAGGGTGGTATCATAACTTCAAAAACTTTTATGCTTTCTTCATTCAGAAATTCATACTTACCCTGCATTATTCCTGACGGTACATTTAAGTATGTTCCACTTGTGTATTTAAATACCTCTCCAGATTTTATCACAGGCTGTTCTCCGATAACACCAACTCCGGCAATTTCATTTACTTTGCCCTTATAATCTATTATTTGCCAATGACGACTTAACAATTGAATAGTTGATTGGCTTTTGTTTTTTATCTTAACGTTATACATCCATACATAGCAATTTTCATAAGGAATGGATTGCTCTTCAATGTAAATTGGTAAAACTGTAACTTCAACAAAGTTGGTAGTCAATGTGTATTCTAGAATCATTATAGAATATTCATGATAAAAAGATAATATTCTAATTATATGCTTTTTTCATAGATTTTTCAAGTATACTTTAATTAGGAAATATCAATTTATAGTATGAACGAACCAGATGCGCTTAGCAAAAAAGTAATAGGAATAATAGGTGGTGGACAATTAGGTAAAATGACTGCTATCGCTGCAACAAAACTTGGACAAAAAACACATGTTTTTGCCAGTGCTAAAGACGATCCGGCTTGCTCTGTTGCTGATGATTTCACAATAGCAGATTTCTCTGATAAGAAAGCTCTTGAATCTTTTGCACAGAGTGTGGATTTAGTTACTATTGAGTCTGAAAATATTCCATGTAGTGCAATTGATATCGATGTAAATTTTTATCCGGGTAAAAAAGCGTTACACATTTCGCAGAACAGACTGAGAGAAAAGGATTTTATTAAAAACTTGGGTATAAAAACTGCTAACTATAAGAGTATACAAAATTATAATGAGCTACTGAAAAGCAGTAGAGCTTTTGGCTATCCAATAAGGCTGAAAACAACAGAAATGGGTTACGATGGAAAAGGACAATATGTGCTTGAGAATGATTCTGAAGTGAAGCAATTTGCTTCCTTTGATTGGAATACAGAGTACATTCTTGAAGCAAGTGTTGATTTACTGAAAGAGGTTTCAATAGTCGTTGCAAGAGATAAAAACTGTAAAGTAGCTTTTTTTCCTATAGCAGAAAATTACCACGTTGATGGAATACTTGATACTTCAACAGTGCCAGCTAAAATAGATAGCAAATTAACTCAAGAGGTACAACGAGCTGCAAAGAAAATAGCAAATGCGCTTGATGTAATAGGAATTCTGGCTATTGAATTTTTTGTTACTAAAGATAACGAATTGTTAGTTAATGAACTAGCTCCCAGACCTCACAATTCTTGCCACTGGAGCTTGGATGCATGTAACGTTAGTCAATTTGAACAGCTAGTTAGGATAATATGCGGGTTACCTATGCAGGAAGTAGTATTACGCTTTCCTTGTATGACGAAAAATATAATAGGTAATGATATATATGATTCTCATAAGTATTTGAGCAACGAAAAAGCTAGTTTAACCATATATGGGAAAAAAGAGGTTAGGGATAAGCGTAAAATGGGACATGTCAATATAGATTTAAGTTAACAGTTTTTCTACGTCATACCGCCACAACTGTACGAACATTGTGATATGATGAGATGTTACATAGTAAACGGTGTCATTCTAGCACCTCTTTTCCCGTCATCCCGCTGCTTGTTAGCGGGATCTCATTTCACTTTGTGAAGGTGTCATCCGAGTAGCCTGACTACTTGGATCCAGGAATTTTATTAAGTTGGTAAGCATAAAAGTGGCTGATCTTATGTTAAAACACAACGTTCTTGATGAGATTACAGCAAGGCTGGGTTCCAGCGTCAGCTACTTGAATGACAGCAGTCCTACGTCATGCCGCCGCGGTATCTCTAGATCCCGCTAACAAGTAGCGGGATGACGATTGTCGTTTAGCCATAAATATTAAGAAATTTACCAAATAAAAAAAAGGCAAAAGAAGCCCCGTGGTGGTTGGCTATTTACTATGTACTAAAATATCGGCGTTTTTTTTATTCTAAAACGCTTGATTAAGAGCGATTTAGCTGCTTTTAACTTGCAACTAACCTACACCGCAAGTGTTTAAGAAATTTACTAAGCAGGAAAAAAGGCAAAGAAACCCCGTAGTAGCTAGCATTCCAATTCTCCCTTGTCAATTTGACGTTTTTTGCTGTCTTAAACGCTTTGTAAGCGCGTTTCGGCTTATATAGGTAAAAACCTAAAAATTTTTAAAGACATGCGATGCACGTAGTGCGAAAAATTAAACATGAGACGCCAAATACCCTAAGTTTTTTGTCATTAACCTGCACAGATTGCGAAGATAAATAAATAGCTTCAGTTTCATGATAAGGGGACTGGCGAAGGGTGTCAAGTAAGTTTTTTCGTTTCTATTCCCAATAAAAGTTTGTATGCAATAACACAGAAGCATGCACTGCTATTCCTTCATTTCTTCCAATATAACCTAATTTCTCTGCAGTGGTTGCTTTGATATTTACAAATTCATCATCAATTTCTAATGCTTTTGATATGAATTTCTTCATTTCTACTTTGTAAGGCGATATTTTAGGCTCTTCACAAACTATAGTAATATCTAAATTAGACACGCTGTACCCTTTTTCTTTTGCTTTTTTAGCAGCAAAGTCAAGAAAGTGAGATGAATTGCAATCTTTCCATTCAGAGGAACTAGGAGGAAAGTGCTCTCCTATGTCGCCACATCCCAGTGCTCCGAGTATTGCATCAACGATTGCATGTATTGCAACATCACCATCAGAGTGCGCTTCTATTGCCATGTTGTGTTCAATTTTCACACCGCAAATTTTTATAAAGCTTTCAGCACCATTTTGAACTTTAATGAACTTATGTATATCATAACCGGCTCCGACACGAAATTTTGGCTCTTCAAAAAGAAGCTTTGCCATATTGATATCCTCTTTTGTGGTTAACTTAAAATTGCTTTTCTCACCTTTAATAATCGCAACATGTTTTTTGTGCTCTACCATTAGTGATGAATCGTCAGTAAATTCTTTGACTGATTGATGGCATGATAATAATTCTTTGAAATTAAAAATTTGAGGGGTTTGTATGGCTCTGAGCTTTCCTCTTGAAATCGTAGATTCAATAAAACTATTACTCACCAATGACATAGTGTCTTCAACTTCTATTGCTGGAACTACTCCTGTATATTGATCATTAATCATAGATTCAACCAAGTTATCTATCAGAACATCTGACACAAAAGGCCTACAAGCATCGTGTATAACTACAAAATCTGGGTTAACTTTTTGTAAGCTTTCAAGCCCTAGTTTAACTGAACTTTGCCTGTTTTCTCCTCCGTATACAGGGCTTAGTAATTTAGTGTCTGTAATTAGTGATATAGCTTTCTCATAGAAACTTTCATGGTCTCTATTAATTGCTATTCTTATGTAATCTATATATTGGTTAGCCAGAAATCTTTTAATTGTATGAAATAAAACAGATTTACCTGCCAGTTTTATATATTGCTTAGGAATCGTAGAATTGCATCTACTGCCTACTCCCGCTGCAACTATTAATGCTGCTATTTTGTATTTCTTAGCGCACATATTTCTTTTTGTAGAAGCTTTCCTCTCTATCCAAGATTCTTTCCGAAAAATAAAATTTCTGACATCATATAAAAGTTACTTCCCCTATTAACTAGCATAATTATAATAGCAAAAGAGATATTTAGAGAGCTCAAAATCTATCTTTGCCTGCGGATTAAACAACTAAATTTTAGTAAAAAACGATAGTATTACAAATCGTAAAATACTTTCAACATAGGAAAAATAAATTGCATATTTTTCAGTAAATTAGCTATGCTAAACACATGCAAAAACGTCATATAACTATTTGTTTCATACTGCTTTTTATAATAGGGATGTTATTCCTGATGCGTACTATGATTTTTCCATGTTTAATATCTATTATTATTGCATATTTGTTTAATCCGCTAGTAATTAAGTTTGAAAAGTATAGAATACCACGTTCATGTTCTGTAATTTTTATAATACTTGTTTTATTAATAGCTTTTATACTAGTCATAACATTTGTTTTACCTATTATATATGTTCAAATTACTTCAATATTAAATTTCTTAGTGAGTAAAGTGCCTTCATTAGAGCTTAAAGTAATCCCCTCTGTATTAGAATTTCTTAATATAAAAATCGAGGATAGCTTATTTGATCACTTATCTAAAAATCTAGCAGAAAATTACAGCAACTATGTATCTTATTTCATGAATGCTCTTGATATTGCTAGTAACTTTATAATCCAAGTGTTAAGTTCAAGCTTTAACACGGTATCATTAATGGTGATTACTCCTGTAGTGTTTTTCTATATATTACGTGATTGGCCTTTAATTATAGAAAAAGCTAATAAATTAATCCCTATTCCTTACAGGGGAAAAATTGCAGATTATTTTTTCAAAGTGGATTTCATTATATCTAATTATCTAAAGGGGCAGGTAAATGTATGTATTGTCATGATGATCTTTTACTCTGTAAGCCTGAGCATAATCGGATTGAAACACTCTATTGTTATTGGAATTTTATCAGGAATGTTAACGTTCATACCTTACGTAGGGCCATTATTATATACCATTATTGGGTTTTTGAGCGCTATCACTAAATTTAGTGGATGGTTTGAAAGTGCTGCTGTTTTGCTATTATTTGGTGTTGGGCAATTAATAGATTCAAACATATTAGTTCCTTTATTAATAGGAAAAAAAGTTCATATACATCCAACTGTAATTATTCTGGGAATTACTATATGCGCTTCATATTTTGGATTTATAGGTATATTACTTTTTATTCCAATAATAGCAATGTTCAATGTATCAGTAGAATATGCAATCAATAAATATTTTAAAAGTGAGCTTTATAAAAACGGCTAACAGACCTTTTGCATAATCAATTTATGGTAAGAGGAGAAATGAGCCCAGAATACCTGACACATTTGAGGAGCGTAAGTAAATTTCTGCGCAAAAATTACTACCAGAAAGAGGTTACGTAAGAGGTTCAACGTGCAATTAAATTTATTTAACAACAATCAAGCTGATTATAGTCGGCAGAATTACATCGTCTTAGATGAAAATAAGCACGTGTATAATTCGGTAGTTAATGATTTATCTTGGAAATGTCTGATTCTTTTTGGACCTAAAAGCTCCGGTAAAACTCATCTTGCTCATATTTGGCAATCAATAAACGATGCAATTTTTATCAATGTGAATAACTTCGTAAGCGAGATTAGGTATAGCGATGCTTTTATTTTAGAAGACGTACAAAACATTAAAGATGAAGCAATGTTATTACATTGTTACAATTACATGAAAGAAAGTGACAAGAGGCTGCTAATCACTTCTTCAATTTCACCAAAAAAGCTTAACTTCAAATTAAGAGATTTAAGTTCTCGAATATTATCAACTATCAGCGTAAAAATTTTGCCTGCAAGCGAGGAATTATTAAGAATTATGCTAATAAAACGATTTTCAGATAAACAGTTAAAAATTGATTTAAAAGTGATTAATTATATTTTAGCAAGAATAGAACGTTCTTTCTATAGCATTGATAAAATTATAGAGAAGATAGATAATGAATCTATAGGGTCGAATGTGACCGTTCCTTTTATTAGCACTTTATTAAAAAAAGATGCCATTTGATTTCTTCTTTTGTAAAGGTGTATATTAAAAATTTATTAACACCCATAACACTAACGTAATTGAAATCTCTATCTGTCCATGTTAGAATTATAATCAATGTTATGTTATAATAAATATAGATAGATACAGCTAAGAAGTATTCTATATTTATAGTAGAGCTCACTTTATAAGGTGTTTTTTATAGATTTAACGTTATAATTTAACTATGATAAGAGTAAGATTAAATTTAAGAAAAAGGTTAAAGCAAAAGTTTGTGATGTTCACTCTATTGATAAATGCTTTATTTGTCTCATATTTCCTCATAAGAAACACAGGGAACACTTCTAATCAAATTATAGCCAAAGAAATAAATATAGGAGCTGATAATGAAAAATAAACAGTCGCAAAATAAAAAAGAAAATCTTTACATAACATATTACATAGATGCTTTAGCTTCAGAGAGGTCCGCTACACAAAATACTCTGGAAAGTTATCGTTCGGATTTACACCAGTTTGAAGAATTTTTATTGGAAAGCGGCACTACCTTGGTTGGTGTAAACAAAACCAATATTAAAGATTATGTGAAATCTTTATGTACACAAAAAAAATATAAAAGTAGCTCTATATCAAGAAAAATATCCGCTATGAAAAATTTCTATAAGTGTCTATTTAATGACGGAATAATAGATTTTAATCCAGCGCCGGCTAATGATGCTGAATTAAAGAATCCAAAAGTTTCTCGTCCTTTGCCTAAGTATTTAAGTGTCGAAGAAATATTTTTGCTAATGGACGCAGTGAGAAAATCAGCAAGCGAATCGAATAAAGAGATAAGCAGTAAAAGGCTATGTGCGATTTTAGATATCCTTTACTCTTCTGGAATGCGTGTTTCTGAACTAATTAGTATGAAATTATGTGAAGTGTCGCATTTAATAAACAGTAATAACAAAGAATGCTATATAATAATAAAAGGAAAAAGTGGTAGAGAGAGGCAAATTCTTTTTAATGAACAAGCATTGCAGAGCCTTAGAAATTATTTATCAGTTCGTGACAATCTGCTCTCTAACAGAAAGGAGTCTGATTGGCTATTCCCAGGTGATAAACCTAATAAACCAATTACAAGGCAGAGGGTCGGTCAATTAATGAAGGAGTTAGCAAGAAAATGCAATATTGATGAAAATAAGATCTCTCCACACGTGATTAGGCATTCTTTTGCTACCCATCTACTGGATAGCGGAGCAAATATTGTGTTGATACAGAAAGTTCTTGGCCATACTAACCTTTCTACAACACAAATATATACTCATATTGCTAACGAAAAGTTAAAGGACAAATTAGCTGATTCGCATCCTATTACTCAGATGATCAATAATTAAATTTATTGTTTTTAATTTGTAATAAAGTTAAATTTAAATAAATTTATGTGAGTTTGTGATTTCAAGTTTATTGTTTAATTTCTTTCTTATATTATGGGAGGTATTCTATACTTTCATTACTCTCCCTGTAATTTTCTTTTCTGAGTGTGTAATAACCATTTTCCTCGTCTGTTCGGTGAGAGTTGTATTATTCATGCTGCGTTTATTATGTGGCATTAAATATGAAGTGAGGGGAATGGAAAACATCCCTAAGCAACCTTTTATCATTGCATCTAAACACCAATCTCCATTTGAAACATTTATTTTTATACTACTATTTAGAAAAGCGGTTTTTATTTTAAAACGTGAATTGAAATGGATTCCATTCATTGGTTTGCATCTTATAGCGCTGAAAATGATTTTTATTAACCGTTCAGATGGTATCAGTTCTATACGCCATATAATCAAACTAGCAAAAATGCGTATAAAAGAAAATAGAAGCATAATAATATTTCCTGAAGGTACAAGAACAACTATAAACCAAAATATAAAATATCAACCAGGTATTGCTGCTTTATATAGCGTATTATCTGTTCCTGTGTTACCGGTTGCTTTAAACACTGGTTTGTTTTGGCCAAAAAGCATACTTTCTCTGAGAAAAAATCCCGGAAAGGCAGTAATAGAAATATTGCCCCCAATATATTCTGGGTTAAACAAAAATGAATTCTTGCAAAGTTTAGAAAAAATTATTGAAGAGAGAAGCAGTAGATTAACCATAGAAAAAACTGATATTGCAAATTAACAAAAAAACTTTATAATTAAAAGGAAAGTACAGTATTTTAGGTATTAATATATGGCAAATCATAAGAGTGCTAAAAAAATGATAAAGGTAATAGCAAAACGCACTTTAATAAATAAGATGCGGAAAAGTAAAACTCGCACCGCTATTAGAAAATTGGTTGATATAATCAAGTCTGGCGACAAAGAAAATGTTGTTCTGGCATTTCGGAATGCTGAATCTAATTTACACAAGTGTGTGAATAAAGGTGTTATTCATAGGAATACTGCTGCGCGTAAAATAAGTCGCTTAAATGCAAAAGTAAAAGCATTGATAACCGCTTAATACGGTTAATGTAAAGTTAACTGTATTAATATATACTCCTCAGTTTGTATATTCTGTATAAAATTTAAGTAGCTTAAGTAATGGATAAAAAAGTGCTATTAGAACTAAGTAATGGATTAAAAATCGAGCTACCTGTATTAAGCGGAACAACAGGTCCTGATGTGTTAAATATCAAGGATTTATATAAGATGACAGGATTATTCACTTACGATCCAGGGTTTGTTTCTACAGCTTCATGCTCTTCTACAATTACATTCATTGATGGAGATGAAGGAGTTCTTAAATATAGGGGACATAATATAGCTGATTTGGCAGAGAATAATAATTTTACTGCTGTGATTTATTTATTGCTCTATGGTGAATTACCCAGTTCAGAGCAACACAAAAAATTTCTTCTCAAAATACAAGAATCATCCAAAGTATCAGAGCAAGTTACAAATGTAATTAAAGCATTTCCAAAAACTGCTCACCCTATGTCAATCTTAGTTGCATGTTTTGCAAGTTTGTCAGCATCTTACCATGAAAAGCATGGCAACAATATCAATGGTGAAGATCTAGATTTTGGAATTTCTGCAATAGCGCAAGTTTCCACAATTATTGCAATGATTTATAGGCATATCAACAATCAGGAATTCATAAATGCTAACAATGAATTAAGTTACAGTGAAAATTTCTTAAAGATGATATTTGGCGATGCTGTTGATAATGATAAAAGCACCCTTTTTGCAAAAGCTCTGGATAAAATATTTACTCTCCATGCTGATCATGAACAGAATGCTTCTACGGCGGCTGTCAGATTGGTGGGATCGGCTGGTTCTAATCTGTTTGCAAGCCTCTCTGCAGGAGTTGCTACACTTTGGGGACCAGCACATGGTGGAGCTAATGAGGCAGTTATAAATATGCTAAAAGAGATAGAGCAAAGTGGAGATATAGATAAATTCATCGAAAAAGCTAAAGATGATAAAGATCCATTTAAATTGATGGGATTTGGACATCGTGTTTATAAAAATTATGATCCGCGCGCGCGTATATTGAAAGGCGCTTGCCATGAGGTTCTAAGTAAACTAGAACAAAATAATGAACTGCTTAAAATTGCAAAAAAACTTGAAGAAATAGCTTTAAAGGATGAATATTTTATTGTGCGTAAGTTATATCCAAATGTTGATTTTTACTCAGGTATAATAATGAATGCTATCGATATTCCCTCAAATATGTTCACGCCTATTTTTGCACTTGCAAGAACCACTGGTTGGGTTACTCAGTGGTATGAAATGATAAATGATAAAGAAACTAAGATCTGTAGACCAAGGCAACTCTATTTTGGTAAATAAATTTATTTTCACTTCATTAGACTTCTTGCATAACCCAAACTAAGTAGAAAAAAGGTGTCATCCGAGTAGCTGACACTGGTTCCTTTACGACGGAAGTGTCCAGAGGTGTCATTCCAGTCTGGAATCCAAAAAAAAGGATGGTGTCATTCCGTATCCGTTCAGCCAATGGCGTCAACTTAAGAACTTTCATTAGCAAACTCTCCTAAAGACATGATGGCGTTTAGGCTTATCTACTTTATTGCGGCTGTCCCGGTCGGATTTTAACTTTAGCGCGTATACTTAAAAAGGGCTTGAAAGTTTTTTGGTGCAATAAGTACCTGATAGAGTTTCTGTCTCATTACACTAAATAAAACTGAAAAATTTAAACGATACTCAGAGGTTGTCCGGAAACAAGTAAATTCAAGCATATTCCCTCTTTAACATAACCCTACTCATAGCTAGGTATATGAAATTCTCAGTGGATGTTGTGAGTAAATCATACTCCTTCGATAGCCTTCTATTCCTATTAACCCAAGCAAAAGTCCTTTCTACAACCCATCTTCTTGGCTGTACTTTAAACCCTTGTTCTCTTGTTGGTAGTAGCTCAGGTGGCGTATCTTTGTGCACCCAAAATCTACATGGAGGCCTTGTAACAATTTCAATATCTATGTCATATTCTTCCTTTATGTGATTCTTTAAATTTCTTCCTTGGTATCCCATGTCAGCCCACATTTTTTTAACTTTAGTATATTTTGTTCTCATATTGTTTAATGCTATTTTAATACCATCTCTATCATTTTCGTTAGCAGCGCCTACGTAACAACCTAGTATAAAACCCTGAGTGTCTGTAATTATATGCCTTTTTCTACCCTTTACTTTTTTACTTCCATCATAGCCTTTGATCCCCCCTTTTCTGTAGTCTTTACAGATTGACTATCTACTATACAGGCACTCGGCTGCTCATTCCTTCCTATTTTTCTTCTACTATATTTTGTAATTTCATAATTCATTTTCTCAAAAATTCCCTGCTTCTTCCATTGCCTGAACTGCTCATACACAGTCTTCCATAGCGGAAAATCATTTGGTAAATACCGCCATTGACACCCTGTACGCAATACATAGAAAATTGCTTCTAATATTTCTCTTTTGCTATACTTTGGCGGCCTTCCTCCTTTCTTGTATGATACTCTGAAGTGTTTTTCTATTCTTGCCCATTCCCTTTCGCTTAGATCTGTTGGATACTTTTTTCTCATCTTTACCCCGTACTAAAATTTCAGATATTATAGCCTTTTACTTGTTTCCGGACAACCTCTTAGGTTCTCTAATTGCACATAAGTCAACAATAATTTTCACACAAATCAAAACAGCATATCTTCTCCATAATCCTTGGTAATTTTACATAAGTTAAAAGTAGCATATGGTTCTCTCCGCGGTCTGAGATGACAATAAATTTGTCAAGCCGCATTATACTTGTTAGGCGGAAGTGGACGGCAACATATTTACCACGAAGTCTAACTAAGTTCTTGCTTGTCCCTTCCATCGGCATTGCTATCTTTATTTTCAATAAAATTATTGTCCTATGCTCTTTTGATGTTTATTGATAATAAAATTCTGTTTTATCAACCAACATCCTATGCATAATTATAGCTCTTTTTACAATAATCCGAACAGACCGTAATATGCTACTGGCCTGCTATAGCCATAAACACATATCTTATCGCATTCGGACTATTATAAGAAAGGCTATACAGCTAATTTTCTTGCTACTGCTACAATTGCTTTTTTCATTCCTTTTTTCTTCGCAACCCCAGTTTTTTAATTTAAATGTCCTCTTGGTAACTGTAAGCATTGTTTGTGCAGCTTCATATAACATACTTCTACATTCCGCTGGTCCCATCTTTGATATGCTGCCATGCCGATCAACTTCTCCAGAAGAATATTGCCTTGGTGTCAACCCTATATACCCCAGTTGCGGATTAGCCAACGAAGTAAAGCTTAGAAATGCAGCGGCTGCATGGAATATGAAACAAGCGTAGAAAAAATGTGTACCAAAAAATTTATCGGTGATCTGTGGCGAGTATGCTCAATCTCAAATTTGTTTTTCAGAGAGCCAAAAACTGTCTCAATAATCGATCTTTTTCTTAACAAAATCTTCTCATTTAGCGCCATTAATGAGTTTTTCATACCCTTTTTTATACTGGTTACAAGCTTTAACCCTCTATCGAATAATTCGTGAAAAAGATCTTTTTTGATATATCCTTTATCTCCAAACAATAATCCAGTCAATTTCTTAGTTAAATTTGGCACAGGTATCAACGTTGCCTTTTATCACCGTAACCCCTTGAATTTCGCCAGTTTCATTGATTACTAGATGTACCGAAAAACCACCCATAAGTAGTCTTTCCAATCTTTGCCAACCCTTTGAAAACTTTGTTTCTCGAGGTCCTTTTTGGATGGCAAACAGCGATAGATGTTGCATCTATGTACGAAATCCCTGTCACTTTTGACTGTTCGCAAAACCATTGCATTAAGAGCGCTAAATACCATAAAACCCGCGATTTTAGCCTGATAAACCTACTATAGGATGGCAATTTTGGAAACGCTGATTCGTATAATAATTTCAAATAATGCACATAGAAAATTTTAAAATTGTCGCACTTGATATAGCAATATTATGGTAAAAATCTCTGAATGCGTAATCTCTGGCGTCCTGGTTGGTTTTTTGCCACTTGGTAGAAGTTTTTCTGCAAAATTTTCATCGACTGTATTGCAAAAATCATCGACTATACAAAAGATTTCTGTTACTTTCTCTTTCATTGGTAACCTCCTATTTTAGGAATGAATATCAAATATCTCGGAGTTTACCCTATTTCCTTACCTTTTCTATTTTTTCTAATTTACAACTGGGGTTAGCAGTGCTGTGAGAATGGTTGAAAGCGCAAAAGAAAACCTCTCGGAAGTTAAAAATATACTGGTCGATGCAGGTTATACAGGAGAAAATTTTGCAACTCAAATAAAAACGATTATTGGAGCAACTGTAGAAGTAATAAAACGAAGTGAATTACATTCCTTTGCTGTATTGCCACAAAGATGGGTTGTAGAGCGATCTTTCGCTTGGTTAGAAAAATGCAGACGATTGTGGAAAAATTGCGAGCGAAAACTTAACACTAGCCTACAAATGGTCGTTCTTTCCTTCATTTCTCTTCTATTGAGAAGATTTTAAACAGGTTCTAAATCTTTATTTTAAAAATGTCATATTGACCACCGGTACCTGAAAATACTATTCCAATTGATCAGAGCTATCCATTTCCTTAATTTTTGTAACGTTGTCATAGGAGTACTATAACTTTAGTATCAACTATGTTTTATTGTTTTTGCATCTAAAAAAATTTAGCTTATTCAAGCAGCATTTTGCCTTTTTTTGGATGTAGGGATTTTTTAGGAATTGTCTTCTTGAATTCTATGGTATTTTGTTTAACATTGAAACAAGATTCCAGTGTCAGCTACTTGCATGACATTGTTGGTTAATGTTTTATGGCTTTACGATAGCTATACAACTTATCTTAAAAGCAATATAGTGTTTACTATACAATGAATCAAAGATAGTAAGTAAAGTCTATGGAATTTCAAATCGCTACACATTTTCAACCGGCTGGGGATCAACCACAGGCAATCGATAGCTTAATTGCAGGGCTAAATAGCAATAAAAGAGATCAGGTTTTGCTTGGAGTTACTGGTTCTGGGAAAACTTTTACTATGGCAAATGTTATTGCAAGGACAAACAGGCCTGCATTAATTATGGCACACAATAAAACTTTAGCAGCACAGCTTTATGAGGAAATGAAAGGATTGTTTCCCCATAATGCTGTTGAATACTTCATTTCTTATTATGATTATTATCAACCTGAAGCCTATTTACCACAAACTGATACTTATATCGAAAAAGATTCTGCAATTAACGAAAGAATTGAGATGCTGCGTTATTCCACCGTCTGCTCCCTTTTGGAGCGCAGGGATACGATCGTAGTTGCCAGTGTTTCCTGCATATACGGTCTTGGTTCGCCTGAGAGCTACCGCAGCATGATCATACCGCTTAGTGTTGGAAATAAAATTCGTATTAATGATTTCCTGAGCAACTTAACTGATCTTCAATACAAGCGCTCTGATGCCAGGTTTGAGAGAGGATATTTCAGAGTGCGCGGCGATATTGTTGATATATTTCCTTCCCATTATGAAAATAAAGCTTGGCGTTTATCGTTATTTGGCGATGAAATAGAAGAAATTTCTGAAGTTGATGCTATAACGGGCAATGTTACCAAAGGCGTAAATAAAATCACCATTTTTCCAAATAGCTATTACATAACCCCGCGTGAGGCTTTGTTGCAGGCAATTGAACTAGTCAAAAAAGAGCTGCATGAACGCTTGGATTATTACTACTCGCAAAACAAGATTGTTGAAGCAAAGCGCCTCGAGCAACGCACTAATTTTGATATCGAAATGATGAGAACAACAGGAATATGTAAAGGTATTGAAAATTATTCGCGTTATCTCTATGGAATGGAAGCTGGGGATCCACCGCCTACTTTGTTTGAATATTTACCCAAAGAAGTAATTTTATTTGTTGATGAGAGTCATGTCACCGTTCCTCAGGTTGGTGCGATGTACAGTGGTAATGAGGCGCGTAAAAAGAAATTGATTGACTATGGCTTCAGGCTCCCTTCCGCTTTTGATAATCGTCCATTAAAATTTGAAGAGTGGGAGGGAGTTAGGCCGCAGACTGTTTACATTTCAGCCACTCCAGGAAAGTATGAGTTGGCAAAGACCAGTAATGTATTTATAGAGCAAGTTATCCGTCCAACAGGGCTTACGGACCCAATCTGCATTGTAAAACCAATAGAGAGTCAAATTGATGATGTAATTCATGAGGCACAAGTGACAATAGGGAAGGGATTTTGTGTTTTAATCACTACATTGACGAAAAAAATGGCTGAAAATTTAGCTGAATATATGAGTGAATTGAATATGAAAGTGAGTTATTTGCATTCTGATATTGGTGCGCTGGAGAGAATAGAAATTATATGTAAATTAAGATCTAAAGAAATCGATGTTTTAGTAGGTGTTAACTTGCTGAGGGAAGGTCTTGATATTCCAGAGTGTGGGTTGGTTGCAATTTTGGATGCTGATAAAGAAGGATTTTTGCGATCGGAAACTTCATTAATTCAAACGATCGGTCGTGCTGCGCGTAATGCTGAAGGTAGAGTAATTTTGTATGCAGATAAAATCACTGGTTCTCTGGATCGTGCGTTAAAAGAGACCGAAAGAAGAAGAAAAAAACAAGAAGAACATAATATATTGCATAATATTGTCCCAAAGACTATAATAAAACCTATATCAAACACCTTACAGGAGAGGGCAATAGCAGAACCGAAAGTAAATACTAATAAGGATGATTTGAGAAAGCAAATGATAGAGCATGCTGAAAATTTAGAATTTGAAGAAGCAGCAAGAATAAAAAAATTATTGTAAGGTTAAATAACACATGATGTAATGTGCATAGTATAAAAATGTAAATAATTTGTATCCGTTCAGGAGAGTGGTTTAAGAAACAATAGATAGGAGATTTTGGAAAGGATTGAGACCCCTTTGTTTCCAAGTTAAGTATAATGAAATTATCCGCTCAAGGAATGTATTTCCCCGCTTTGATTGTGTAAAATATGAGTTTTTGCGATAAACGACATAATGCCGAATTTGCCGTTCAGCGTGGTTATTTGTCAGCGGAATATTTTCTGGGTCATCTAAAAATTTCCACATCATTCTTTCAGATCTCAGAACATTTTTTGCAACTCGAGAGGCTCCAATTGCTTCAGGTAAACGAGATATCTCCTTCAAGTAATACTTTGTACGTTTTCTTAATTTTCTGGCACGTCTGACAAACCTCAAAACATCTATCTCACTTTTTAGTAAAGCTTTTTTTAGTGCAAATAATTCAGTGGCCACGTTTCTCAAGTAACAACCCAGAACTTTAACTTCAATATTCCAACTATGTGCTAATCTTTCAAAATCTCTTGATAAATGTGCCCAACAGATTTGCCTGTTTTTATCGGCAAAATAATTGTATGCTGCATACCTGTCAGTTATTACCAAGCTATTGCGATTGCAGAATTTACTATTTTGTAAAACTTTCATTCCTCTTGACTCTGTAAATTTTACAAAACTTGCCGTATTGCTTGCAAACATCCAACACCAAGCGAGTTTACCTTTGTTATAATGGCTCGTTTCATCAATATGTAGAACTTTACTCCTACTTATCTCTTGTTCGATCTGCTCATACATTTTTTTGCATTTTGAAGCAACTCTATGTTCACTATTTGATATGCTACCGACGCTTATGTTCAAATTGAAGATATCATTTACGACACTCGCTATTTCGCGTTTTGAATTTTTGTAGAATCCGCTGAACGCTGCAATTATTGACTTAACCCTTGGACCAAATGTATCTGGCGTAACACCTTCCGGTAACTTGCTACTTCTTCTCTTTCCGCATCTCCGACAACGGCCATGTTCTAACTGATATTCCACTACATAAGGCTTGATTTCTGGAAGATCAACTTTCTGATGAATATATGGTTTTTCACATATTGCAATTTCTCCTCCGCATTCGCAAGTATTAGGCAACTCTATCTTTACTACTTTATCTGCATCCATGTTGGCGCGAAAACTTCCTTTATGACCAACCTGACCGCCAATATTCCTTTCGCTTTTCGGCTTATTCTTTTTTATTTTATACAACTCTTTGGAACTTGGTATTGATGAATTTTTTGAGCTTAAACCGAGTCTTTCTCTTAACTCAGCATTTTCTATCTTTAAAGCCTTATTTTCTGCTTTTAAACTTTCATTCTCTTTTTCCAATCTTTCTATTTTTGCTTCTAACCTTTCTATTTTTTGCTGTAAATTTTTGCAAAGTTCTAAAAGGTTTACCATATTACTTCACTTTTGCTCTATGATTATCTTTTTAGATCACCTTGTCTACCTTATTCTGCCACTCCGCTGAACGGATACGTTTGAGCTATAAAGAAGCTCTATAAAACCATTAATTTGCTTATGAACCTAAAGATTTCACCAGCTCTCTCACCGAGTTTACAGACTTATTAAACATTTCTTGTTCACTATCATTCATTTTAACTTCTAGGATCTTTTCAATTCCGTTTTTTCCAATAATTACAGGAACACCAATAAACAAATCTTCTACACCATATTCACCATTAAGGTAAGCAGCACATGGTAATATGCGCCTCTTATCTTTTAAATATGATTCTAACATGCATATAGCTGAAGATGCAGGAGCGTAGTATGCAGATCCAGACTTAAGCAGATCAACTATTTCTTTACCGCCATTGCGAGTGCGTTCAACTATTTCATCGACTTTTTTCTGTGTGATAAGACCCATATCGATAATTTGAGTAAGTGGAATTCCAGCAACTGAAGTACAATTGATTAGTGGTACCATAGTGTCGCCATGTCCTCCAAGCACAAAAGCAGATATATCTTCAACTGAGATATTTAACTCACTTGCAAGAAAGTAACGAAAACGGGAAGAATCAAGCACTCCTGCCATGCCAACAATCATATTAGTTGGAAGGTTTGAAAATTTATGCACCACTGAAACCATGGCATCCAAAGGGTTGGTAACCACTATTACAAACGTGTTTGGAGAATATTTTTTAATATTTTCGCCAACCTCCTTCATTACTTTAGCATTGGTTTGCAGGAGGTCATCTCTGCTCATTCCTGGTTTTCTGGCAATGCCAGCGGTTATTATAATTGCATCGGAGTTTTTTATATCTTCATACCTATTTGTGCCAGTAATATTGACATCAAATCCATCAATAGGGGATGATTCTGCTATGTCGAGTGCTTTACCTTGTGGTATTCCATCACTAATATCAAGTAAAACAACATCACCGAGTTCCCTTAGTGCAATCATATGGGTGAGAGTTCCACCGATATTTCCTGCACCGATTAAAGATATTTTTTTTCTTTGTACTGTCATTTTCTACTCCTTTGTATTTACTTTTATGGTTTTACCTTCCCAAGGCGATAAGCTATCAAACATACGAAAATCTTGCGGTAAATCTATAGGATTATATACAACCTTTTTTGTCTCTATATCATATCTTACTTCCTCATAACCAGTGAGAGGGAAATCTTTTAACATTGGATGACCTTTGAATCCATAGTCTGTTAGAATCCTACGCAAATCAGGGTGATCAGAAAACTCTATTCCATACATATCAAACACTTCACGCTCAAACCACAAAGCCGTACTAAATATCTTCGCTACACTTGGAGGCATGTCGCTTTCACATAACTGAAGCTTTATGTGTACTCTAATATTATGCACAATGCTGAGCAGATTGTATATTAGCTCGAAACGCTTCTCTCTATTTGGATAGTCAACCCCAAAAATATCAACTAATAGTTCAAACCTACACTTTTCATCATCACGTAGAAAGAATAGGTACTTTTCAATTTCATCTAAAGTTGAATATATTACAATAATGCCATCATCTTTTTGAATGCACTCGCATTTGGTCTTTTTTTGTATATACTTTGCAGTTTTATCCATTCCGAGTCCGTTTTATTTTGTTTTGTAGGCATAGCATTCCATATAGCAACGCCTCAGCGGTTGGTGGGCATCCAGGGACATACACGTCAACTGGCACAATTCTATCACAGCCTCGAACTACTGAATAAGAGTAATGGTAATAACCACCACCATTTGCACAACTTCCCATGGAAATAACATACTTCGGGTCTGCCATTTGATCATAAACCTTGCGCAATGCTGCTGCCATTTTATTAGTTAGTGTGCCAGCAACAATCATCACATCTGATTGACGTGGGCTTGCACGAAACATTATACCATATCTATCAAGATCATAACGGCTGGATGCAGTATGCATCATCTCAACTGCGCAACATGCAAGACCAAATGTCATTGGCCACAATGAACCAGACCTTGCCCAATTCATTACATAATCTGTTAAATCACCAAATTTAGTGACAAGAAACCCTTCTTTTTTATAACGACCCCAGTCATCATTAGATAGAATTTGATTTGTCATAAACTACTCCCACTCTAATGCACCTTTACACCATTCATAGATAAAACCTATAGTGAGTATTGCAAGAAATACCATCATAGACCAAAATCCACCATAGCTTATCTTAGATAAAGAAACAGCCCAAGGAAAAAGAAAAGCAATTTCTAAGTCAAATATTATAAATAATATTGAAACTAGATAAAATTTAATGTCAAAATTTTTTCTTGCACTAGATAGTGGATTGAAGCCACACTCATATGTGGAAAGCTTTTCACCATCTGGCTTACTCACTGCAAGAAACATAGGCAATATACCTAAAGCAAAAGATACTACAATTGATACGCAGATAAAGATTACTATGGTTAAATATTCGCTCATTTAACAAAACATATAACACTATGAGTTTACATGCTTTCCTAACTTTTTACCACCTAAAATATGCACGTGAAAGTGTGGTACAACCTGCTCTCCATTTTCACCGTAGTTAGTGACTAATCTATATCCTGTTTTTTCTAGATTATATTTGTGTGCTATCTCTCTTACAGTTTTGAAGAAATCCACTATTTCCTCTTCAGGAGCTTTTAGAATGAAGTCATCATATGAAATATATTGATTTTTTGGTATAACTAAAATATGAACTGGCGCGTCAGGGTACTTATCATGAAAAGCTAGTACATTTTCATTTTCATGTACCTTCCCACAAGGTAACTCACCTCTTAATATTTGAGCAAAGATGTTATCGCTATCATAAGCTTCATTGCTCATATTTTAAGAGCGACCTTTCCCTCTTTCTTCGTTTTTCTCTACATTAGGTGTAGATAGTGGTTTTATCGCTTCACCAGAAGCATCTTCAAGATTTAAAGAGCTTACAAGTTCCCTTACTTTTACCATGTCCTGCTGTTCTTTCAAAAAGGGTTCTATTCCACTTACCCTTTTTCCAGTAATAACTCCTGGTTGTAAGTGATACATATCCCCAGGAACAGTTAGACTATGATGTCTTTCCTCTATTTTTTTAGCTTCACTCATAATACTCCCCTATAACTTATTTTTGCATTCCACAACTTTGCGACTTACCTGCTTTTATAGCTTCTTGCGCCCATTTTTTCTCACCTGAAGCTATAGTTTCTGAAGGCTGACCAACATCAGACTTCACAACTTTGTCTGATGACTGCTTTTGATTATCATAATACAATTTTTCTGCAATACCATTCAGCAATTTTAAGTCTGTATGAATTTTAAATTCTCCACCGGTAATTTTTGCCAGCTTCTTAAGGTCTTCGTCAACTTTATTAGCAATTCCTTTAAGAACAAGCTCTTTTATTTCTTTCTCGCTCTTGCCTGTATTATCAGGATTAGTTTTAATAGTGTTAGCTATTTCCTCAACGTTAATTTCAATTACAATTTTATTTTCTTCTCTATGTATAGTGATGTTTGAATACTCACTTTTTAGTGCTTTTATTTTATTCAATTGTTCATCATTCAAATAAGGTATATCTCCCGTCAGAGTTCTTGACACTAAAAAACTTACCTTTCCTATCCCTTTCTTTTGCTCTGTTATTTGTACACCAAGATCCTTACTAGCCTGTGTGGTTTCTATAGGTGGATCATATTCCCTTTCTTCTTCAGGTACATCTATACCAACAGCTTTCTTTAACGAAACTGTAGCATCATGTTTCATTTCACCCGTTGAAGCAAACGGCTTCTTTATAGGGTAAATAAGTGCTTTAGGCAGAAGAGCAAACACCCGACCTGTAGCTTCTACACCTGTTTTAACTGCTCCGCCTATCTTAGCCCAAATAGATTCTGCCATACATACCTCCAAGGTACTTTCTATAACTAAATACATTTTAATTATAGACGAAAAAATTTAAACTTCTATGTCCATTATAAGATAGAATTATAGGGATTGCAACCATTATTTGCACATTGTCTAAAACATGTAGTATTTTCGCTACTTTTATTGTTCAATTTATTATAAAGAATACTCTAAATTATGTTTAAATGGAACACAAATAATATCATTGATGCAACTGGCGGAAGAGACGTAAATGGTTGTAATTGGATACATAGCTCAAATATTTCAACGGACACAAGAAGCATAAAAAAAGGTGATTTATTTATTGCCCTCAAGGGAAAGAATTTTGATGGCCATAATTTTTTGCATGAAGTGTTTTTAAAAGGGGCTGTCGCTGCAATAGTGAGTGAGGGTAAATATAAAAATTTCCCTCTCATTATTGTACAAGATACCCTGAAAGCTTTGCACGGTATGGCATCATACTACATTAGAAATGTTCTTGTTGATGCTAAAGTTATTGCAATTACAGGCAGTGTTGGGAAAACCACTACAAAGGATATGCTGCACACTGTTTTATCGCAATATGGAGTATCTCATGTAAATGAAGGTAACTTAAATAATAATATAGGATTGCCTTTGACAATTCTGAAAGCTCCAAAAAACTGCCAGTACTTAATTCTTGAAATGGGAATGAATAAAGCTGGTGAAATAAAAGAATTATCAAAAATTAGTAATCCGAATATTGCAGTTATTACCAACATCGAACCTGCACATACTGAAAATTTTTCATCACTATTTGACGTTGCACAAGCGAAGTTAGAAATTCTGTATGGTATGAAAAATAACGGTACTTTGGTTTTAAGCAGAGATAATAAATATTATGATTATCTCTCATCACACGCCAATAGAAATGTAATAAGCTTCGGTAAAGATAAAAATGCTGAAGTTTGTTTACTAAACTTAATAAGAAACGATGAATCTTCTGTCATTTCAGCACTATCTTCTGTCATCCCAGTGCTTGACTACTTGGATCCAGGAAGTTCAATTGCAAATGAGCATATCAGACGGTTGTATAATAAAGACTGGATTCCAGCGTCACGCGCTGGAATGACATCAAACCGAGTTGCTAATAGATTAAGTTTAAAAATCAGGCTGAGTGATAATCAAATTATAAACTGTAATTTACGTGTACAAGGTGAGCATTTTGCTTATTCGCTACTTGCTGTTGCAGCAGTTGTGCAAAGCCTCGGACTTGATTTATCAAAATTACCACTTGCACTTAAGAATTTTAGTGTAGCGAAAGGTAGAGGCAATATTCATAAGGTCAAATACAATAAAAAATATATACATTTAATTGATGACTCCTATAACGCCAGCCCTGCTTCGATGAAAACTGCAATAAAAACTTTGAGTACATATTCTAATCAGAGAAAAATAGCTTTGCTTGGTGATATGTTGGAACTTGGTGATGAAAGCATAGAGTTTCATACAGATTTGGTTAAGATTATCACAGAAAATAATATAGATAAAGTTTATACAGTTGGTAAATTTATGTTAGAATTGCATGAGCTTTTGCCAGATAATATAAGAGGCACGCATTTTAATGATTCTAATCAATTGAAAAGTGATTTAGCTAACATTATTCAGAATAATGATGCAATTCTAGTTAAAGGCTCACGAGGAATGAAAATGGATCTTATTGTACGGGAATTCGTAATAAAATATTAAGCGAAATCATTGTATTAATTTACAGTAACAAATTATTAGGAACTTTAATTGTGACAAAACGTGTAATTATTTTTGGTGGAACGGGGTTTATAGGGAAACACATCGTAAGACGCTTGGCAGAAGAAGGATATTTAATAAAGATATTCACTCGTAATCAGGAAAAAGCTGCTTGTTTAAAATTGTGTGGCAATTTAGGACAAATATCAATATTTAAAGGCGATTTTTTTGATGAAAAATCAGTTCTGGAGGGTATGGAAGAATGTGATGTAGCTATAAACTTAGTGGGAATATTATATGAAGCAAAAAAGCACGATTTTTACGCTGTTCACGTTAAAATAGCTGAAAGGATAGCAAAAGCTGCAAAAATGAAAAATGTACCTATGATGATACATTTTTCTGCTATGGGAATAGAAAATAGCAAGTTGTCAAAATATGCTCAAAGTAAATTGGAAGGTGAAAAAGCTGTAACTTCAGCATTTCAAGAAGCAATAATAATTAGGCCAAGTCTTGTATTTGGTAAGGAAGATAACTTCTTTAATAAATTTGCAAGATTAGCAACTATTCTTCCTTTCTTACCACTAATTGGCAATGGAACGACTAAATTTCAGCCCATATGTGTAACAGACTTAGCTGAAGTGGTATATCGTATTATCAGTTTTAATAAGCAAGACAAGAAAATTTATAACATGGGCGGACCAAAGGTTTACTCTTTCAAAAGCTTATTGAAGTTTATTCTGAATGTTACTAACAGAAAGTGTTTGTTGATCAATGTATCTTTTCCAATGGCAAAGTTAATAGCTTTCTTTTTAGAAAATAAAATTATTTCTATGCTGCTAAAACCAATAACCGGAGATACGAACCCTATGCTTACTCAAGATCAGGTGAAAGTTATGATGAATAGTTCAATCGAAAAGTCAGTTGACCTTGAAACAATGAAGGTTCGACCATTAGCAATTGAAAATGTGGTGCCAGAGTACTTGAAGATTTATAGAAAGTATTGATAGAAGAGTGTGCCCGGTGGGATTCGAACCTACGACCCACAGCTTAGAAGGCTGTTGCTCTATCCAGCTGAGCTACGGGCACACAACATATATAAAATGCTTCTTAGTACAAGTGAAGTCAAGTACTTCGTGTGAATATGATGTTTATCTTGCAACACCTTGTCATTGCAGTTGTGTGTCGCGCGCTGCCAAAATTGGATGTGAGAAGTCTATTTATTTTAGAAAATATTATATAGAAACTTGCTTGACAAGCCTTGCCAGTCCCCTTATCATGAAACTGAAGCTATTGTATTTGCTTTCGCCAATCTGCAGATTAAAAGGTAAGGATTACTTAATGTATCGGCGTCTTATGTTCAATTTTTTGCAGTATATAGATACTGTATGTCTTTACAAAACTTCATCTACATCTAGATTTTTATCTAAATAAGCTGAACGCGCTTATAAAGCGTTACAAGACATCAAAAAATGCCAATACTCGACAGAGATAGTAAAAGACTAGCTAACTCGGGGATTCTTTGTCTTTTTTCCTGCTTAGTAAACTTCTTAAACATTTGCAGCGTAAGTTAGTTGCAATTAAAAGCAGCTTAATCTTGCTTGTCAAGCGTTTAAAACATAAAAAACGCCAATATTTTAAAGCGGATAATAACCCCAGGGCTTCTTTTGCCTTTTTTTTCATTTGGTAAATTTCTTAACGTTTGTAGCTAAACGACAACCGTCATCCCGCTACGTGTTAGCGGCTAAGAGATACCGCGGCGGCATGACGGTTCGTGGCGGCATGAAGATAAGCTCGTCATCCCGCTGCTTGTTAGCGGGATCTATGTTAAGGTATAGTAGGGGATCTATGTTAAGAGATACCGCGAATGAATCGCGGTATGACGGTTCGTGGCGGCGTGACGATAAGCTCGTCATCCCGCTGCTTGTTAGCGGGATCTAGAGATACCGCGGCGGTATGACGGTTCGCGGCGGCGTGACGATAAGCTCGTCATCCCGCTGCTTGTTAGCGGGATCTATGCTAAGATACCGCGGCAGTATGACGGTTCGCGGCGGGATGACAAGAAAGGAGCAACAGAATGACAGAGAGTAATGCAAGAAAATAATTGGATTTTTTGTAATGCTACGGAGTCCAGTGTTTTCTACAAATTTTTACGTGATTTGTTAGCAAAATTGACAGTTGCTGAAATACTGGATAAAACGCTTGTATAGTGTTTAGTAGAGAAAAGTTATGAAATATGAACAGTGGATAAAAATATTAAGTGCAGTAAATGCTGATGGTGATTTAAATCAGAGTAACATAATCGAAAAGATAAAAGAGAGGTTACAGAGGATAGATTTAAGTACATTCCAGGATTGGAAAAATGATAGATTTAACATAAATTATAAATTCACCTTATATACAGGTCTTGCCTCTTTTAAACTTACATTGTTATATTTGGCTACTAGGGATGGCTGCAAAAAGGTAGTAGAAGCTCTGATATCAAATGGAGCTGATGTTAATACGAAAGATATGAATGGACTGACCCCTTTATATTGGGCTGCCAAAATTGGTCACAAGGAGGTAGTAAATGCTCTAATAAAAGCGGGGGCGGGGGTTAATATTAATGCAAAAAGTAAGAAGGAACAAACTTCTTTGCATAGGGCTGCTGAAACAGGCCATACGGGTGCAATAAATGCTTTATTAGCAAAAGGGGCTGATATTGATGCAATAGATGATAATGGAGAAACTCCTTTACGTTTGGCTATTAAAAATGGCCATACAAAAGCAGTAAATGCTCTATTGGAGGCAGAAGAATTTAATATTAATACGAGTGATGGTTTATGGAATTATGGATGGGCTCTTTTACATTGGGTTATTGCAAATGACCATAAAAAGATAGTAGAAGTTCTAATAGCAAGTAAAGCTAGTGTTAATACGAAGAGTGAAAATGGATGGACTCCTTTACATTTGGCTGCTGAAAATGGCCATACAGATGCAGTGAATGCTCTATTAGCAGCAGAGGCTGATGTTAATTTACAAAACGCAGATGGCAAAACTCCTTTACATTGGGCTACTGTGAATGGCCATACAGATACAGTGAATGCTCTATTAGCAGCAGAGGCTGATGTTAATTTACAAAACGCAGATGGCAAAACTCCTTTGCATTTGGCTGTTGAAAAGAAACACAAAAGTGCAGCGGAGTTTCTGATAGCACATGAAATTAAGTTACAAGGTTCCAATGCACAAAAGCCAGAATATCTAGTACAACATAATTCTAATTTTACAAGGGAAATGTCAGAATATTGGAATAGGTGCCTAGGTGAATACGAAAAACTTGAGGAGGAAGATAAGTTACTACATGACTTTTTGAAGGAAAGTGACACTAGTACATTAGTAAGTATATGGAAAAAAAATGAAGATATATGCAGTAAGTTTGATAACCAAAAAAGCTTACAAAGGCAATATCCAGAATATGCTTATACTCTAATTAATAAAGCTAACGAAATAAAAAAAGAAATTTTTCTGCACAATCATGAGCCGCTAATTGATGCTTTATCAACGCATTATAGGCGTGATTTTCAAGCAATGATATTTGCTGGTATAGAAAACTTTTTTAAAGTTCACAAAGATGACTTTAGAAAAGAGTTAGGAAATGGAGGAATCACTCTAATTAACTTCGTAGATTTTGAAAATTTTGCAGAAAGGCATGCTCCTACATTGAAAGTAAGAGCGTTTGCAAAGGTTATAGAGAATAACCTATCAAGCGAGAGCCCTGATGATCAAAACATTGATCAAGCTTGTTCTTCTAGTGTTGATGAGCAAGTTCCTCAGCCTGTAAGTGAAATAACTGGCATTATTAAACACATAGGTGCAAGTAATAGTGAGGCTTCTTCAGAACTCGAAAGTAATGGTAATCAACAAAGTACACAACCAGAATTTTTAACAACCAACGGTAACTCTAGTAGCATAGCTTCTGAAAGTGGCAGTACTAAAATACTAGTTTCAGATCAAGAAAATGACATCCAGAACAATAATATACAACCAAGTTCACGAAGTGAAAAGAGGAGCAAACTGCCTATTGTAACTGCCTCTGTACTGGCAGTGGCTGGAGTTGCTTTAGGAGTAGCTATTGCAGTTCACTTAGAAATGTTAGCGGTGGGAATAGTGGTTGGAGCTTGTTGTCTGGTTGCTGCTGCGATCATATACTATTGTAATCAGCCTTCAAAGTCACTTGAAAATAGCAACGTCCAAGGGTTTTCTGGAAACCATGAACAACCTACTGTGTAAAATTCACAAGACCTATTAAAATATTTTTTTACTTTTCATCGTATATTTCTCAACATATTATCTTTAAGTACTAAAATAATTAACAATATGGCATTATTAATAGTTGAATCACCTGCGAAAGCAAAGACAATAGGTAAATATTTGAGTAAAGAGTTCAAAGTAGCTGCATCCTTTGGACATGTGAGGGATCTTCCAGCAAAAAACGGCTCTGTCGATCCGGATAATGATTTTGCTATAAAGTATGAAACCATTGAAAAAGCAGAAAAATATATAAAAGAGCTAGTAAAAGCCGCAAGCAAAACATCAGATATATATCTTGCAACAGACCCAGACAGAGAAGGGGAAGCAATGGCTTGGCATGTGATAGAGACATTAAAAGAAAAGAAAGCAATCAGTAATGAAAACAACATTTATAGAGTAGTCTTTAATGAGATAACAAAAAGAGCAGTACAAGAGGCTATAAAAAATCCACGTGAAATAAATATGGATTTAGTGCGTGCACAACAAGCACGTAGAGCTTTGGATTATCTAGTTGGGTTTAGTTTGTCACCACTGCTGTGGACAAAATTGTCGGGGAGCAAGTCTGCAGGACGCGTGCAGTCTGTTGCATTAAAGATTATATGCGAACGAGAAGATGAAATTAGTAAATTTATAACACAGGAGTATTGGAGCATAAAGGCAGAAATGCAAAATAGCAAAGATGAGGCTTTTTTTGCTATGCTAAGCCACTATGACAATAAAAAGCTAGAAAAATTTGATATTAAGAATGAAGAAGAAGCAAAGAACTTAGTCAGGGAGATTGAGTCAAGGCAATATGCTGTAAGCACAGTAGAACGCAAGCAAGTTAAGAGAAACCCACTTCCTCCGTTTATTACTTCAAGTCTTCAGCAAGATGCAGTGAATAAACTGTATTTTAATGTGAAAAGTGTTATGCGCATAGCGCAAAATTTATATGAAGGTATCGATATTGGTGGTGAAACTGTAGGGTTGATAACTTACATGCGTACAGATGGGTTTCATATTGCAGATGAGGCTATAAACTCAATTAGAGGGTCAATTAAGTCATTATATGGTGATAAATATTTACCGCAGTCTCCTCGTAAATATGTAAAAAAGGTCAAAAATGCTCAAGAAGCACATGAAGCAATTCGTCCAACTGATATCAATAGAACGCCGGGTAGTATTAAGGATTACTTAACGCCAGAGCAATTTAAATTGTACGATTTAATCTGGAAAAGGACCATTGCAAGTCAAATGGAGTCGGCGATCCTTGATCAAGTGGTAGTTGAAATTAGTTCTACTGATCAAAAAGTAGTTCTGCGAGCAAGTGGGTCGAGTATATTCTTTGATGGTTTTTATAGAGTCTATCAAGATAACATGGAAGCCGAAAATGAAGGCCTGCTACCTGCCATGAAGGAAGGGGAAGCATGCAAGCTGATTTCAGTTGAGCCAAAACAACATTTCACTCAACCGCCACCTCGTTATAGTGAAGCAAGTATCGTAAAAAAAATGGAAGAAATCGGTATAGGTCGACCATCAACTTATGCAACAATTATTTCGGTATTACAAGATCGTGAGTACGTTTCATTGGATAGCAAAAGGTTTATTCCAAGCAGTCGTGGTAAAATCGTTACTATATTTTTAGAAACTTTTTTTCAGCGTTGTGTAGAGTATGATTTCACAGCACAAATGGAAGAAAAGCTTGATTTAATTTCAAATGGACATGCAGATTGGAAAAAAGAATTAGGCCACTTTTGGGTGCCATTTTTTGGTCATGTAAACTCTGTTAAGCAAATGACGCATGATGAAGTTTTCAGCGGCATTCACGATTTGGTAATCGATTGGTTTTGTTCAGAAGAAGGAAAAAAAGAGGTGAATACGAAATGTCCTGCTTGCTTAGGTGGCATATTGAAATTGAACTTTGGAAAAGCCGGGGTGTTCCTTGGATGTTCTAACTATCCTGAATGCAACCATACAAAAGAAATTACGGGCAGTAACGACAATTCAGAATATCCAAAAAGTTTAGGTATAGATGATATAACAAACCAAGAAGTGATGATCAAAAAGGGTCCTTTTGGACTTTATCTGGAGTTTAATAACGAGTTAAAAAAGAAAAAAACGGTTTCCATACCAAAAGATATAAATGTTAATGAGATTGATCTGAGCACCGCTACTCAGTTACTTTCCTTGCCAAAAGTAATCGGAGAACACCCTGAAACCGGAAAGGAAGTAAAAATAGGCCTTGGGCGATTTGGGTACTATATTTTCTATGATGGTAGATACTTTTCTCTTAAGAAAAGCTCCAAAGAGGTGCTGAATACAGAATTGAGCGAAGCTGTACAAATTATTGCAAACAGTCCACGCAAAGAGTTAAAATCTCTCGGGGTTAATGAAAAGGGAAAAGAAGTTTTTATCTGCAACGGTAGGTACGGATTCTATATAAAATGCGGTAAAACAAACGTTGCTTTGGGCAAGAGTGCAGATATTGAGAGTATAGATCTGGAGAAGGCTTTAGAGTTGATTAAGGGTAAGAAGTAGACTTTTATTGAAATATTAGGTAAAGTTAAAATATACTCTAATAATGCGGTGGGATAAATGATATTTTACACACAGGGCGACACTCCAGCTTTATGTAGGTTAGATTACACGGATGTAAGTAAGTTAGTAGGCATACCAAATATCACAAGACTTGATTTAACTGAGTGCAAGATTAGTGTTGAAATTGTAAAAGAATTAGCTGAGCTCAAAAATCTTACTTCACTTCATTTAGGTAAGTGCAAGATTAGTGTTGAAGTTGCAAGAGAATTAGCTAAGCTCATAAATCTTACTTCACTTGATTTAAGTGAGTGCAAGATTAGCAATGAAGTTGCAAAAGAATTAGATAAACTCAAAAAAAATCTTCCTTCACTTAATATAATTGGTTACAAGATTAGCGGTAAAGGTGCAAACGTAAAATTGCAGGATGAGGTATCAAACTCGCAAGAAAAACTTAAAAGCAGTAGCAAATACTATATTTGTGGAGCAACAGTTGGTTTAGTTATTGGTCTAGTTGCAGCATATTGTTTAGGGGCTGCTGCTTTAACTCCTGTTGGTGTTTCTGTTGCAGCGTTTATTGCATCTGCTGTGGTTGGCGCGTTACTCGGAGCTGGGGTGGGTTATGCTGTGAGTACATATCTTGAAAGCACTGAATTAAACAATATGCAACCACGAAGGAGTTGTTGAAGATCCGTGTTAAATTCTAGTACAGGAGCTTTTTTCTAATGCTAAAGTTTACAGTTGAAACAAACCACTTGGCCACGTGGAACTGATTTCAGTTTATCAGTTGAAACTTGATTTGAGCAGAATATGCATTTTATTGTGTTGCTTGGAGTAAGTGAGTTATCAACAGCAATTCTATCATCAAAAACAAAACATTCTCCTTTCCAATTACCATTTTTATTATCAGTTTTTTCAAGGTAAGAAAGAATGCCGCCTTTAAGATGGTAAACATCACTAAATCCAAGGCTTTTCATATATGCTGTAGATTTTTCGCATCTAATCCCACCAGTGCAGTACATAGCCACTTTCAGGTCTTTACTCTCAGAAAATGACTCTGTCCACTGAGGAAACTCACGGAAACATTGTGTGTGTAGATTAATTGCATTCTTAAACTTGCCTAATTTCACTTCATACTCATTTCGTGTATCTATTACTAAAACGTCAGGTTGAGAAGTAAAATCATCCCAATGCTCTGGATCAACATATTTACCCTTAAGGGAAATATCAAGATTGCCTACACCAAGATTCACAATCTCTCTTTTTAATTTTACCTTCATCTTGCTAAATGGTTGATATTCTGCTGCACTCTCTTTCCATGTAAGGTCCCTTAGCCTATAATCAGAACGTAGAAAATCGAATATTTTATCAATCGCGTTTCTTTCACCAGATACGGTTGCATTAATACCCTCTTCTGCAAGGAGTATAGTACCCTTTAATTCAATGTTGTCGCATGCAGTTTTTATTTCGTCTTTCATGTCATAATAATTAGAGAGTTCTACAAAGTGATAGAAAGTTGCAATGACGAAGCTCATGATTATTCACTTATCAACTAAAAACATGATATACAAAATTATAAAGATATTCAATAGTACGGCTGTTAATTACTGGATATCTTTAGTTTTTACATGTAACATTTTAATATCAAATATAGATCCAAATTAATGTTTTTGAGAGTATTTAAAAATATATTCTTATTTTCAGTAAGTATATTATTCGTCTGTCCTATACTATCGTTAATATCGATTCTATTTACAGAATCAGCAAATTCTGGATGGGTAATCAGCACACTTTTCCCTGAATATATACTGAATACGTTAATTTTGATGATAGGAGTGGGGGGAATATCCTTTATATTTGGAGTAATTCCAGCTTGGCTTACCACATTTTTTTCATTTCCTGGAAGTAAAATTTTTGAGATTGCTTTGTTCTTTCCAATATCGATTCCTGGATATATAGTAGCGTTCGTCTATGTAAATACACTAGAGTTTTCAGGTCCGGTGCAGAGCTCATTAAGAGACATTTTAGAGTGGAGCAAAGGTGACTATTGGTTTCCTGAAATAAAATCCCTAGGTGGTGGAATATTAGTAATGGGATTCAGCCTATATCCATACGTTTATATGTTAGTCCGCTCAAGTCTAAAGAATGTTAGTAACTCAGTCACTATTGCGTCAACACTTGGGTTCTCCTCATTGAAGAGCCTGTTTTCTGTCATCATACCCTCCATACGCCCATCAATTATAGCTGGGTTGTCTTTGGTACTAATGGAAGTAATTACAGATTTCGGCACACCACAGTTTCTTGCTATCGATACTTTTACGACAGGAATATATCGCACCTGGTTTTTACTGCATGACAAATATTCAACTACTGTTTTAGCAGTTGCAGAGTTGATTTTCGTTGCAACACTAATAGCTATCGAAAAAAAACTACAAAAAAAAGGAATATCCTACTCTTCAATCAATACCAATTCAGATTATCACAACAAACGGAGTATAAGTGGCGCTATACCGTTGATCTTTGCTTATCTTATGTGTGTATTGCCGATATTAATAGGTTTTATTTTGCCAATGATTCCGCTCATATATTGGAGCATAGAGAAGGGGTTTTTCATATACGAAGCAAGATTCTATAACATAATAGCAAATAGCATTAGTTTATCATTTATCACCGCATTAATCTCAATTAGCATTGCAATAATGATTGGATATACGGCGCGTAAAAATAAGGTAATCAACAATATAGCGCGTCTCATTTCTTTAGGCTACGCAATTCCAAATGCAATTATCGCAATTAGTATAATAATATTTTTAAGCAGAATATCCTCTTTCATTACTCAATATGTTGTGGAAATTAGCTTAGTAGGAACTATTGGCGCATTAGTTTACTCATATTTATTCCGTTTTTTTGCTATATCTTTCAAGGCGGTAGAGTCAGGGCTCAAAAAAACACCAAATGAAATTGAGTGGACTGCATATACTATGGGTCATGGACCTATTTCCACATGTTTGAATGTTCATATCCCTCTCATCAAGAAGAGTATATTATCGGGATTTTTGCTCGTATTTATGGATACTATCAAAGAGCTCACAGCAACACTTATTATAAGACCATTTAATTTTGAAACTATATCAACTAGAATATATGAACTTGTAAGCGATGAGCGCTATAGAGAAGCTGCACCATTTTCGTTAATAATAGTTATAATAGGCTTAATCTCTACAATAACCTTATTTACACTTGATGATAAGGATAAAAAATAAACGTAACTGTTCACAGATTTCCACTTAATTCTTCAATCTCACTAATAGAAAGGCCAGTAAACTTAACAATAGTGTTGACATCAACATTATTAGCCAGCATTGCTTTTGCGACTTCAATTTTCCCTTCAATTTTCCCTTTCTCTATACCTTTTTGTATACCTTTCTCTTCAGCAAGATCAAGTCTGTATTCAAGAATAGCTTCTTCTTTGCGTAGATCCATTATCCTTTCTTCATAGGCTACTAAATCTTTTTCGTTCCAACGAAACTTGTCTAATTCATCATATGCTAGCTTTATTATTGGCGCTTTTTCTGCTATCTCTTTTAAGTCCTCTTCTGTTGTTTCTTCTGCGTATTTAAAAAAGAAACACCACCTTTCTACTATACTTTCTAACTGCTCTACTTTATTTTTTGCGAATTTAGGCAACTCAATAAAGACAAACTGAAAATCTTTTAAGTAATGGCCGTTAGTTTTTATATCACGTATATTGTGAGTAGAAATATAATCAACTTCTTCAGGAAGTAAGTTACAATTTGATATAGCAATAAAGAAGACTTTCTTTAAATCAATGTAGTTGCCAGATTTATCTAATTGTCTTGAGTAGGCTTTAGCGGCATATAATTGAGCGCGTTTTTCGAAGCCCTTGTCTCTAGCGAGCTGGTCAGGTAAGGAAGCAGTATTACTACTACCCCCTCCCTTAGAAACGCAGCATGCAGGTTTCCCAACACTACGCTTGAGCCCCTTATCTAAGTTCTTCTTTTCTAGAACCGGCTTGTCCTTCATGATTCCTCAGGAAACATCATTCTTAATGGTGACACCAACAGTAGAGAACCTTCTCTTGAGAAAGAGCTTGCTAAGAGGTTGTCCGGAAACAAGTAAAAGGCTATAATATCCGAAATTTTAGTACGGGGTAAAGATGAGAAAAAAGTATCCAACAGATCTAAGCGAAAGGGAATGGGCAAGAATAGAAAAACACTTCAGAGTATCATACAAGAAAGGAGGAAGGCCGCCAAAGTATAGCAAAAGAGAAATATTAGAAGCAATTTTCTATGTATTGCGTACAGGGTGTCAATGGCGGTATTTACCAAATGATTTTCCGCTATGGAAGACTGTGTATGAGCAGTTCAGGCAATGGAAGAAGCAGGGAATTTTTGAGAAAATGAATTATGAAATTACAAAATATAGTAGAAGAAAAATAGGAAGGAATGAGCAGCCGAGTGCCTGTATAGTAGATAGTCAATCTGTAAAGACTACAGAAAAGGGGGGATCAAAGGCTATGATGGAAGTAAAAAAGTAAAGGGTAGAAAAAGGCATATAATTACAGACACTCAGGGTTTTATACTAGGTTGTTACGTAGGCGCTGCTAACGAAAATGATAGAGATGGTATTAAAATAGCATTAAACAATATGAGAACAAAATATACTAAAGTTAAAAAAATGTGGGCTGACATGGGATACCAAGGAAGAAATTTAAAGAATCACATAAAGGAAGAATATGACATAGATATTGAAATTGTTACAAGGCCTCCATGTAGATTTTGGGTGCACAAAGATACGCCACCTGAGCTACTACCAACAAGAGAACAAGGGTTTAAAGTACAGCCAAGAAGATGGGTTGTAGAAAGGACTTTTGCTTGGGTTAATAGGAATAGAAGGCTATCGAAGGAGTATGATTTACTCACAACATCCACTGAGAATTTCATATACCTAGCTATGAGTAGGGTTATGTTAAAGAGGGAATATGCTTGAATTTACTAGTTTCCGGACAACCTCTAACATTCTTGTTCGTTTCACTCTCTCATCAAAATACTTTTTCCATTTTAAGTCAAGGGGATTTGCATCCGCTCTGATTTTAACATGTCGTCTGATAGGTATATCAATCAGCTTAAGCAGTCTTAAATACCGTATCTCTTTTGGTTTGTTCTTGCATAGGGGTGCAGCAAAAACCCATTGGCGTTGACCCATTACTTTGAAGTAACGATTCTTTATCCAACGTAATCCTTTACGAGGATGTCTTTTCTTTGCCCATTTCCATAAACTATGCCAAATTTCATTGTCGATCTTTCTAAACGCTTTTTTAGCACACACATGGTGATAGTAATTTCCCCATCCTCTCAGTAGAGAGTTGAGTGACTTAATTACTATAGCCTGAGTGTTCGCTATATTTGCTTTTATCAATGTACGTGCTTTATTAAGAAGTCTTTTAATACTTTCTTTCGAAGGTTTAATAATTAACTTCTTATTATATCTACGTACATTACAACCAAGAAAGTCAAACCCTGTTGTGATAGATGTAATCTTTGTCTTCTCTTCTGACAGAATTAAACCTCGCTCATGAAGAAAAGATGATACTAAAGGCTTAACTTCCTTTTCCAGTACTTCATGTGTGAAACCTGAAATAATAAAGTCGTCTGCGTATCTGATTACATTCACTCCACTTCTGATTTTGTTTCTTTTTCTACTGCCGAGTTTACCAAATCGACTTTCCAATAACTTTTCAAGTCCGTTTAAGGCTAAATTGGCTAGTATTGGAGAAATTATACCACCTTGCGGGGTACCTGCAGTTGTGGGATACAGAGTTTTTGATTCTAGGAAGCCAGCTTTGAACCAACTATGCAGAATTTTTTTCTCCATAGGAATATGCTTCATAAGCCATTCATGATTAATGTTGTCAAAGCATCCTTTGATATCACCTTCAAGTATCCATTGTAGTTGATTACGACTTGCCAGTAACAAATGACAAGCTACTGTAGCATCTGCACAGGATCTTTTAGGTCTAAAGCCATAGGAGTGACGATCACTGATCGTTTCAGCTATCGGTTCCAGAGCAAACAGATATAATGCTTGCATGGCTCTATCTTTTATCGTGGGTATTCCAAGAGGTCTTCTTTTGCCATTAGATTTACTGATATAAATCCGTTTTAGCGGAGAAGGTTTATATCCTCTTTGCTTTAACTGCTTTATTCCTTGAAATTTAGCATTGCAAGTTGACCATAGTTGACGATCTACACCCGCTGTGTTTTTTCCTTGGTTTTCAGTTACTCTCTTAACAGCCAAAGCTTTTCCGCTAAAAGAGCGTGTGAGAAGATGTTGTAAAGTTTTTACCTTACCCCATCTTCCTTCTTGGACAGCCTTAACAATACGTCTTTGTAGCCTCACAATAACTTTCTGGCATTTCTTCCATGGCAACTGCTTCCATGCTTCAAAGCTTTTGGTAGATGCACTTACAGGTTTACTTGTAATCATCTGCTTTCCTACCTTAAGTGGTTAACAAAGTTTCTTGTCACGAGGGACCAAACGGAAGTCTGCTCGTTTTCACGCGAATTAATGTTACAAATTCTATCCATTTCGTTACAAAATGGCATTCGCTTTCTCCATTCTCCTTTACCTGCACTTCCATCAGCATTCCTTGCGGTTTGCTTGCCATGTAGGCGAAAATACAGGCTTACCCTGTTTCTCCAGTCATACAATAGTGGGTTAGGTGGCTTCTCTATACCGGTGGAGTTATTATTTGCGTACATCTAGAAATGAAAAATGTAACTTATCCACATTACCTTTTGGTCAGAGCTTATCAGCATCTTTAGCTCTTTCATCGTATCGGTACTTATAAAGCTTCACTTACGTTCACCATACCACTAGCCTAGCCCTCCAACCACATGATGCTTGCAGTTTATGCCCCTCTCACGATTGAGCATCTTCTTTTTCAAGAGGAGGTTCATTGTCCGCATCGCTTGGCACCAACCGGTTGCCCGATTCGCACTGATGCGTAGACTCAGACGGCAAAACATCTGGTTTAATAAGTTTTAGAATCCTTTCAGTTTCTTTCTGAATGAATTCCTCTCCTTTTAAACAATATGACCGAAGACTTTCAGGTCGCACCATTTCAATCACATACCTGGCCCCACTAGAATCCCTGCAAAGAACATCAACTATACTTTGTTTATCAGATGCAATTTCAGGATCCATTATAGTACTGAGGAATTCCACTTCTTGTATAGTATTTATCTCAGTAAACCCTAAAATATCATTCAAAAAATGTATGAGAATATTCTTATTTTTTTCAGTGCCAAATATTTTTTTGAAGGTCAAATCCAGCTTAGGGTCGAGAAACTTAGATAAAGCCATAGCCAAAGTGCTTAAAAATATTAATAATTATACACTATTATTAACAATTATTCAACCATATTTTTGAAGATAGCTATGCCGCCGCGAACCGTCATACCGCCGCGGTATCTCTAGATCCCGCTAACAAGCAGCGGGATGACGAATTACTTAACCGTCATACCACCGCGAACCGTCATACCGCGATTCATTCGCGGTATCTCGGCATAGATTCCGCTAACTAGTAGCGGAATGACGATTGTGTATCGTGCTTTGCTAAAAAAAAATCACAGAATGCAGTCTGGTTACATTACTCTAGCTATACGCAACAACTTTACTTTCAACAATTTTATTAGCAATAATACGACTTTCACAATCAATATTTATTATATCAGATAGTGAATTAATATCAGTATAACTATCAAAACTTTCTATTGTTGATTCCACTATCTCTACTATTTTTAAAAAGCCAATTCGTGACTTCAAAAATTCATTAACAGCTATTTCATTTGCAGCATTGAGCACAATACTATTTGCTTGTGGAGCAGAAGAGTTTAACACTGCCATGCTAAGCTTTAGCGCAGGAAAACGTTTATGGTCTGGTTCTTGAAAGGTCAATTTTCCTTGCTCTGTTAAATCTAGTCTACAATTTAAAGCTGATCTTTCCGGCCAAGACAAAGCATATGAAATGGGAATTGCCATGTCAGTCTCTGCAAGCACAGCAAAGTTGAACCCATCCTTATAAGTTACAATTCCATGTACTATTGACTCAGGATGCACTATTGCTTCAATTTTATCCGGGCTGATGTTAAACAAGTTATGTGCTTCTATTATCTCTAGTGCCTTATTCATCATTGTTGCGCTATCAACCGAGATTTTCTTTCCCATATTCCAAGTGGGGTGACTAAGCGCCTGATCTACCATGACATTTCTTAATTGCTCAGAACTATAATTTAAGAATGGTCCACCAGAAGCAGTAAGTATGATCTTTTCTACGCATTTGTCGTCATTTTGCAAAATTTGAAAAATTGCATTGTGCTCAGAGTCAATAGGGATTATTTGTACATTTTTTTCTTTAGCTTTTTTGAGTAATAACTTTCCACCGCAAACAATGCTTTCTTTGTTTGCCAATGCAATGACTTTGGTACCGCTTTCTATAACCTCCATAACTGGCTCAAGGCCTGCAATGCCAACTATTGCAACAACTGAGAGATCAACAGGTATGGTAGCAATATTTGTAGCACCAATTGCTATTTTTACATCTGTACCAAGTAAACTTTCTTTCAAATCTTTGTAAAGCCTTTCATCGGAGATAGCAACATATTTTGCATTTAGCAGTTTTGCTTGGTGTGCCAGTAGAGCAAAGTTCGAATGGGCACTTAGTGCTTCCACTTGGTATTCTTCTTTTCTCTTTGAGAGCAAATCTACAGTCTTTTTTCCAACACTTCCTGTTGACCCTAAAACTGAAACCTTTTTCACTAAGACAAACTCATGTTAATTATAACAACAGCAACTTTTCTTATTAGGCCTTCTCGCATACTATTCAGCAGTTTTTAAGCGTTTAACCAAGTTCATGCCCGTGGTCATCACCAACAGATGGTGAAGGACCAGGTGAAAAAGATTGACCATGGTGATCACCTGCATCATGCATGTCTTGCAAACCATCAGCATTATGAGCTATTTCATTATTGGCATGAGGGTAATCATCTGAGTGAGGTCCCTCATCACCATGAGCCATATCCATTCCTTCTGATGGCATATCTTCCCCACCTCCACCTGAAAAATATTCTGCAAGGCCTTCAAGAAATTTTATGCCAAACATATTACCTGATTTTCCAAACAGCGTTACTAGACTACTACCACTCACCAAACCTTCAAACACGTTACTATAAGCAGCAATTGCTCCTTCATGAAAGTTGAACAACCATTTCATTCCATCGACAACTGTTGAAACAGAGTCACTATGACCAAGACCAAAACCACTTTTCTCACCAGCAGCCTCTTGGTGTTGCTGCTGCGCTTGCCATTCTGCAATGTTTGGACCTTGAGCTTCACTCATAAATTTTTACTCTCAACCTTAAGCTATTATTTTATCACAAATATTGCAAAATATCAATAGAGCTTTTGAATATAGCTAATACAAACAATTTCTGTCATCCTATATATAGCTAAACTGACTTACGACAATTTGAAAAACGACAAATTCGTCATTCCGCTACTAGTTAGCGGAATCTATACCGCGAATGAATCGCGGTATGACGTGTTAGCTATAGGATCCAGTTTGAAAAAAATCTGAATTCCAATGTTCACTACCTTTTACAAAGTTAAAACTTAAAAATATGACTGTTAGCAATAGTGTATATGTCTTTAGCTATATATAATGAATGAATTTTTTTATATATTCGTTATTAGTATTTTGTATTTCCTGAACAGTTCCATGGGAAATGATCTCCCCTTCATATAATACTGCTATTTTATCAGCTATTTTAAATGCGCTATGAATATCATGTGTAATCGTGATAATTGTAGGGTTAAGATCTCTAGATAATTTTATTATTATCTCGTTTACTATATCTGACATAATTGGGTCCAATCCTGAAGTTGGTTCATCCAAAATAATGATTTCTGGGTTGTGTGCAATCGCCCTTGCAAGTGCCACTCTTTTTTTCATTCCACCTGATAGCTCTATTGGAAACATATCTGCTATGCTTTCCTCCAGTCCAACATCATTTAACTTCTCGATTGCTAGCTGTTTTGCCTCTTTTTTGCTGATATTAAAGCGCTTTTTATAATTAAAAGATATATTTTCCCACACTGTAACGTAGTCAAATAAAGCGGAATTTTGAAATAAAACCCCAAATTTATTTTTGCTTTTACTATTTATTTTAACAGACCCTGAGTCTGGAGCAAGCAAGCCGATAATTGTTTTTGTTAATACAGATTTGCCGCTTCCTGAGCCACCAAGTATGACTAATGATTCCCCTTTTAATATATCAAAATTTAGATCTTTTAGTACTGTCCTATCATCAAAAGATAAGCTTAAGTTCAATATTGATATTATGGGGTTACGCATGTATCAAAGTAATCATGTAGTTTGCTAAAATGATCAGTATGGACGATAAAACAACAGTTGATGTTGTAGCAACACCTACTCCTCGTGCACCTTCTTTGCAATGGTAACCGTAATAGCAGCTTGAGACAGAAATTATGGCGCCAAATACAGTTGCTTTTATTAGCCCAGTTATAAAATCATACGTATTAAAGAACTGAGCTGTGTGTTTAATGTATATATTTAAATTGTGGTTAAATTCGAAGACTGCAGTGATACATCCTCCAAATATTCCTATTAAATCTGCACATACTGTAAGTATGGGAAATACTATGATTGACGCTAAAATCCTTGGTGCAATTAAATATTTGAAAGGGTTGATGTTCAAAGTTGTAAGGGCATCTATTTGCTCGGTGATGCGCATCGTACCAATTTCTGCTGCAACTGATGATCCAACCTTTCCTACCATTATTAAGCTGATCAAAACTGGTCCTAACTCTTTAATGATAGTGATCGTAACAAGTTTGGGTATTATCTGTTCTTGGTTAATTAATGGGTCACTCAAGCTACTTTGTAAAACTATTGCCGCTCCTATAAAAACTCCAGTGAGCCCAACAATTGGCAGAGAGAAAAAGCCTATCTCTATAATTTGTCTTGCTATGTTGCTAAAATAATATGGTGGCACAAGGCAGTGGTATAGAGATTGAATAAAAAATATGAATGCACTACCAAGCCTTAACAAAAAATTGATAAAGTACCTACCAATTATTCTAACACTATTTATATCAAAAAAGCTCACTTTGTATTCATTTTAGCTAGAGTTACTGATTTTATTAAAATTTTTATTAACTTTATCGCAAAGTATAGCTGAGATATGTTTTAAGTTCAATATACTTGATGTTTTAATTTAAAGCTTAACCCAAGAAAGGTTTCCCTACGTCATACCGCAATTCATTCGCGGTATAGATTCCGCTAACGAGTAGCGGAATGACGGTTTTTCAAATTGTAGAGCCACTTTAGCTATAGAACTCAATTACATAAGCAAACCTTACTTATTTTACTATCCCTGTTTACTTCCTGTAAAAAACATGTTACTAATGTATTGTATTTTGTAGTAGAATGGAGGAAATTTTGGCAGTTCCAAAAAGAAAAAAGTCAAAGTCAAGGCGTAATATGCATCGTTCTCATCATGCTATTCAGCCTAAGAATATTGTGGTGTGTTCAACAACTGGGGAATTCATGTTGCCTCATAACGTAGCAGTTGATGGCAGTTACAAAGGAAAACGGGTTTTCATTAAGCAACAGGCGGAGTGACTATTATGATATGTTACCTACGGTCAATAATAATATAGTTATTGCACTTGACGCTATGGGGGGCGATTTTGCGCCTCTTTCCGTAATTCAGGGTGCTGGTTTTTTTTTAGACAACCTTGTTGACCCAGGCATTAAAGTTTTTTTTCATATTTATGGAGATAAGGAAGAAGTATCTCCTTTGCTTTTGAAATATAAAAAAGTAAGTAACAATTCTGAATTTACTCATTGTTCTGACAATGTCCTTGCAAATGATAAGCCATCTTTTGCGCTGAGACATCGTAAAGACTCAAGTATGAAAGCTGCAATTGTTGCAGTGAAAGAAGGTAAAGCTTTCGGAGTGGTGTCTTCAGGCAACACCGGAGCATTGATGGCAATTTCCAGATTTATTTTAGGAACATTACCAAACATTTATCGTCCTGCTATTGTCTCTATCTGTCCAACTAAAACAAAAAGCTTTGCTTTGCTTGACCTTGGTGCAAATGTCGATTGTAATGCCGACTCATTATTTCAATTTGCATTAATGGGAAATATATTTGCAAAAGTAGCGCTAAAAATTGATAATCCTGAAGTTGCTTTGCTAAATATCGGCACAGAAGAAGTTAAAGGTAATGACTCAGTGCGCGGCGCTTTTGAGTTGCTTAAAAACGCTCCAGGCATTAATTTCAAAGGGTATATAGAGGCAAGTGAATTTTTAGAGGGCAATATAGATGTGATTGTTGCTGATGGTTTTGTTGGCAATGTAATGCTCAAAACGGCTGAGGCAACCGCTAATACTTTTATCAATCTAATAAAGCAGGAAGTACTGAGCTCATGGGCAACAAAGATGCTTGTTGGTATGTTGTTAAAATCCAAACTAAATAGAGCTTTAACACGTTTTAATCCCAAAATTAGAAGTGGAGCTATGTTTTTAGGGCTGAATGGTATCATCATTAAAAGTCATGGAAATTCTGATGCTATTTCTTTTGCCCATGCCATAAAATTTACAGTGAATGCAATTAGTGAAAATTTAAATCAAAAGATAATTAACGGGGTAAGTCATATTGAATAAAAGTTTCATATTAAGCACTGGATCTTACCTACCAAGAAAAATGTTGAGTAACAACGAAATTGCATCGATAGTTGAGACGAGCGATGAATGGATAAGGCAGAGAACAGGAATAGTTCAAAGGCATATAGCAGATGAAGGAGAACTAACGTCAGATCTAGCTGTAAATGCAGCAAAAAGTGCTATAGAAAAAGCTAAAATTTCAGTAGATGAAATTGATTTAATCATAGTTGCCACAACAACGCCTGATAAAACTTTTCCTAGCTGTGCAACGATTGTACAAAGTAAGTTAAAATGTAAAAACGCATTTGCTTTTGATGTACAAGCAGCATGCTCTGGTTTTATATATGCAGTTACAATCGCAGACTCGCTTATCAAATCTAACAATAGCATTAAATATGCACTAGTTATAGGTGCTGAAATAATGTCTAGGATTGTTGATTGGGAAGATAGATCAACTTGTATACTCTTTGGTGATGGTGCTGGTGCAGTGGTGATGAAATCAGAAATGGGTAGAAGCGGCATCATATCAACAAACTTACACTCTGATGGCAATTTGGACATACTATGTACGAACGGAGGGGTATCCTCTACTGGTGATTCTGGAAAAATATACATGAATGGAAGAGAAGTGTTTAAACATGCAGTGGATAAGTTAACAGCCTTAATAGAGGAAACTCTGAAATGCAATAATTTGAAAATTACTGATATTGACTGGCTCATTCCCCATCAAGCAAATATTCGTATTATTGAAGCAGTAGTAAAGAAGTTAGATTTCCCTATAGAGAAAGTGATTAATACCGTTGATCAACATGCAAATACCTCAGCAGCATCAATCCCACTAGCACTTGATTATGCAATACAAAAATCAAAAATAAAATTAGGAAACCTGGCACTGCTGATTTCAATAGGTGCAGGCCTGACCTGGGGTTCCGTGTTGTTGCACTATTAGACTTCCTGCATTACCTCCTGTCATCCAAGTACCCTCTTTGTCATTCCAGTGCCTCTTTCTCCTGTCATCCCAGTAGCCCCTTCGGTGTCATTCCAGTCTGGAATCCAGTTCTTATTGTACATTCACCTGGTGTAAAGTTAAGTTTCCTGGATCCCAGTGGGCTTTGTTGCATCGCTACTTATGAAAGGCTAACTATAGTTAGGATTATAAGCAAACTATTGAAAATCTTGTTTTTTTGCAATCAATCTGATCAAATTTAAGAATAGTAATTTGTTATTTATATTAATAAATTTAATTCTATTGAAAATAGCTAAAGCATTGAAATTCTTGAATTTTAGCCAGATTAGTGAGTGGTAGTGAAATTTCTTTTACTCAAATTTAGGTATTCACTGACCGTTCTTGTTATAAATACCAGAATAATAAGCTACTGATATTCGCTATCTTTTTTATCTTTAATCCATCATAGCTAGCGATGCAACAAAGCCATCCCAGTGTCAGCTACTCGGATGACAAAAAAAGGAGCACTGGAATGACAGCAGTCCTACGTCATACCGCGATTCATTCGCGGTATCTCTAGATCCCGCTAACAAGCAGCGGGATGACGGTTGTCGTTTAGCCACAAATATTTAAGAAATTTACCAAATGAAAAAAAAGGCAAAAGAAGCCCTGGGGTTATTATCCGCTTTAAAATATTGGCGTTTTTTATGTTTTAAACGCTTGACAAGCGAGATTAAGCTGCTTTTAATTGCAACTAATACCAATTCCCATTACAGGGCAAACAGATGGACAATGATGGAAGAAAAGCCATACTGAAGTAAGTAAAATAGCGAGGTTTAAATGGCATTAAGATCAAAATTATTGGATGAAAAAGTAGTAGAATCAGCAAAAGAAATGCTGAAGAAAGTAAGGAATAATGCATATGTTTCAAAAAAACTAAATGCTGTAATTGCAGCAAAAAAGTACAGTATAACGGCTGTAGCAAAAATATATTGCATTTCAAGAAGCGCACTAACTTCGTGGGTAAAACTCTTGAAAATTGGCAGAGAAGAAAAACTGTTTGCTCCTTCACAACGTCGTAGAAAAACTAAATTAAATCAGGCTCAACTACAGCAAATTGAAGAGTGGATAGAAGAAAATCCTAATATCACCATTAAAGAAATGAGAATAAGAATCCAGGAAAAGTTCGGATTAAATATCAGCAAATCTACAGTACACCGCCATATGCAAAAGATGAAATTCTCATATATTACACCAAGACCAGTTCATAATGGACAAGATAAAAGCAAACAAGAGGAATTCAAAAAAAAATCTCAATGGAGCTATTAGCAAGTATCCAGAAAAAGAGCTATTTTTCTTTGATGAATCACGGTTTGGCACACATTCAAAAGTTGGACATGTGTGGTTTAAAAAGGGGATTAGAACACAGGTTAAAACAAAATTAGGTAGGCAAAATTTCTATCTCTATAGTGCAGTTAATCCTAGAAATGGAGAGAGTTCTAGCTTATTTGCACCAAATGTCAACACTGATTGCATGAACATATTTCTTGAGCAAATTTCGCAATATCTAGAAACACGAGAGGCTTTTCTCGTTATGGACTGTGCTAGTTGGCATAGGTCAAAAAATTTAAAGGTACCTAAAAATATCGACATTATATACCTACCTCCATACTCACCTGAGCTAAATCCTGTTGAGAGGCTTTGGTTATATATAAAACAGAACATTTTGCGCAATAAAATATACGATACAATTGCTCTACTTGAGGGTGCTTTGTGCAAATTTATTACTTCTCTTGCCAGCTCCACAATTAAACAACTCTGCAATGTTTCCTATTTGACTGGACAACAATGAGAATTGGTATTACGTAGGCGCTGCTAACGAAAATGATAGAGATGGTATTAAAATAGCATTAAACAATATGAGAACAAAATATACTAAAGTTAAAAAAATGTGGGCTGACATGGGATACCAAGGAAGAAATTTAAAGAATCACATAAAGGAAGAATATGACATAGATATTGAAATTGTTACAAGGCCTCCATGTAGATTTTGGGTGCACAAAGATACGCCACCTGAGCTACTACCAACAAGAGAACAAGGGTTTAAAGTACAGCCAAGAAGATGGGTTGTAGAAAGGACTTTTGCTTGGGTTAATAGGAATAGAAGGCTATCGAAGGAGTATGATTTACTCACAACATCCACTGAGAATTTCATATACCTAGCTATGAGTAGGGTTATGTTAAAGAGGGAATATGCTTGAATTTACTAGTTTCCGGACAACCTCTTAGTTAAAAAAAGTTTGGGAATAGAATGTGAACTTATGGAGCCATTGACATGTACCCTCAAAGCAAGCTTTTTCTAAAGCAAGGTATAAGATTTGCCATACAGGCTTTCAAGAATTTAAGCATCCAAACAGCCTATCAGGATGAACCTGAGTTGGAGAGGCTATAGACTTATTGCAGCAGATGGTTCTGGTATGAGATTACCCAGCTCTGGGGAAATTGTATCCGAGTTTGAACCAAATGGAACAACAGGCACCATTGGCAATTTGTTTGTTGATTTGTGTACTTCGCTGATTTGTAGTGCTCGTCTTGCAGCTTGGAATATAGGTGAACAAACGTTGGCGGCAGAGCAATTACCCGAAGTTATCACTCAAATGCGTTTATTAAATCAAGAGAAATTATTATTTATCTATGATCGTCTTCAGTAAAATTCATTCAGCAGCATTATGATTTGGAAGTAGATTTTATTTTTCGCTTGCAAAAAAGAAATTATAGTAAGCTATGGGAACGCTGGCGAATTAGATTTTGATTTTATATTAGAAAATGAAAAGCTAAAAAATAAAATGAAAGGACAGAAAGTAAGAGTTATAGTGCTGACATTAGCCAACTGAGAAACAGAGTTTTTGACCGAGACTTTGGAGCAAAGCTTATGTGTTAAGGTGGCACATAGAGGAAACGACTCAAAGTAGGAGCAGAGTTAGAGAATTTTTCTGGAGAGGCTGTATTACAAGAATTTTGGGCAAACTTGGTCATGTGCAATATATTATCGCTTCATATATGTGATGCACAAGGGCCTTGGAACCCAGATCAAATTACTGAGTATCGTTTAAATTTTTCAGTTTTATTTAGTGTAATGAGACAGAAACTCTATCAGGTACTTATTGCACCAAAAAACTTTCAAGCCCTTTTTAAGTATACGCGCTAAAGTTAAAATCCGACCGGGACAGCCGCAATAAAGTAGATAAGCCTAAACGCCATCATGTCTTTAGGAGAGTTTGCTAATGAAAGTTCTTAAGTTGACGTCATTGACTGTTCCGATTCGTTATATGACATAAGAGCATCATATATTTCATGCAATGTATTTGAGATGTTTTTTTCCATATGTTGATTAATATGCCCATATATTGTCGTCTCTTCCGAACACTCTGTATCTTTATGTATATGATTTTGTTGCTTTAATTCTTCTCTATCTACACTCTCTATTTGCTCTGACACTAGCATAACTACCCCATATTTTACATAACGAAATAAAAAATTCTAACTGTAGTATGCTTATATAATCTACGAAGTCAATAGTTAAATTGAAAAGTTTCGGTTATAATTTACTTCATATAGAACATGCCCTTGAATTATGCTAAAAATCGCCATAGTAGGCCTACCAAATGCTGGAAAATCGACCCTATTCAACAGATTAGTAGGAAGAAAAGCAGCAGTAGTGAGTAACATTCCAGGAGTGACAAGGGATAGGCGAGAGGGAATGGGGAGAATTAGCGATTTGGAGTTTAAAGTTATAGATACAGGAGGATGGAACGACCAAACTAATTTTTCACTACAAGTTATTGAACAAATCGAATTTTCTTTATCCAATTCAAACATAATTTTCTTTCTTGTTGATGCAAAAGTGCAAAATGAGCGAAATGAAGAGTTTGCAAAGTGGCTGAAGAGAAAAATAAATAAACCTGTAATACTAGTAGCAAATAAATGCGAGAGTCATAAATCCGAAAATGTTGATTATTTGCAGTTTTTTGATTTTCTTGGCCCGGTGTATATCTCTGCCGAGCATAATCTTGGCATGGTTGATCTTTATGATGCATTAGCTGGTGTTATTGAAAATTTTAACGAGAACACTGAGTTACCTAACAATGAACTGAGTAGGCTGAGGATCGCGATCATCGGCCGTCCGAATGTTGGAAAATCAACTTTTTTAAATGGTTTACTTGCAGAAAACAGACTAATAACAAGTTCAGAGCCAGGTACCACACGTGATTCTGTGGATATTACATATGATCATGATGGAGAGTTAATTACTCTAATTGACACTGCCGGAATCCGCAGAAAGGCGAATGTTGTAGATGGCTTAGAATCAAGATTTGTTGAGAAAAGCATGGAATCAATCAAGCGCTCTCATGTGGTAGTTTTAATGCTAGACTCCCTAGTTGGTATTGAGCAGCAGGATTTATCAATTGGTGAAGCTGCAATTAAGGGAGGGAAAGGGATTATTGTTGTTTTAAATAAGTGGGATTTAATAGGTAAGGATGACAGAAGCAGGTTAATAAAATTTGTCAAACAACAGGAAGTAACCAGGTTATTCTTGGAAGTGCCAACTATAACAATTTCTGCGTTAAAAGGCATGCGCTGCGGTGATGTGATAGATAAGTGTCTTGAAGTGAGTGAATCCTTGAACAAGAAGATCAGCACTGCAAAACTGAATAAGTGGCTCATAGATGCTGTAGGAAAACATTCTCACCCTCTTGTAAAAGGCAAAGCAGTTAAAATGAAGTATATCGCTCAAATTGGTACTAAACCTCCAGCTTTTTCTTTGATATGTAACATACCTGAAAGTGTTGATGAAAGTTACAAACGCTATTTAATTAACGATCTCAGAAAAAATTTCTTTGCAGACGGTGTGCCAGTTAGATTGCTTTTGAAAAAAAATAAAAATCCCTATGTAAAATGAATACTCTGCTTTATACTTTCAGGGGTAATTTACTTAAAGTTATGTGTAATAATTCCAGAATTCCTGCAATCTTTCTGCTGTCGAGTGCCGCTGCTCTAATTTTTGCATATGTGCTAGAATATTTTTTCAACATGCTGCCATGCAAGTTATGTACATACGAGCGAATAGTTTACTATATCGCCGGATTACTTGCAGTAGCGTGCATGCTTAAAGACAACAAAATTCTAATCTATGCAATGTTTTGCAGCTACCTCATAGGTGCAGTAATATCTTTTTATCATGTAGGTCTTGAACTCCACTTATTTCATGATGTTTTAGGTTGTACAGAGCAAGCAAGTGGTAACGTTAGTATAGAAGAGCTCAGAAATAATCTACTAAATCCTAATTACTCTCCATCTTGTGACAGACCTCATTACGTTCTAGGTGTTTCCTTAGCAACATGGAATCTAATTTATCTCATAGTAGCTCTGTTCGTATCAGGTAAGGTGTATTGTGGAGAAAGAAAGAAATCTAAATAATTTAAGGTACAGCAACAATCAGTTCTTGCAACAGGCAATTAGAGTAGATCACGCTGGAGAATATGGAGCTATTTGCATTTATTCTGGTCAAAAATTTATTCTTAAGAAATCTTCTATAATCAATGAAATAATTGAAATGGAAGAGCAGGAAAAAAAGCATTTTCACTATTTTAATGAGAAAATCAAAGAGCAAAAAGTTCGTCCTACTGTTTTGTTGCCTGTTTGGCGTGTTTTAGGAGTGTCGCTTGGCGTTGCAACTGCCATTATGGGCAAAAAAGCTGCTATGGCTTGCACTGCTGCAGTTGAAGAAGTTATCGGGGAGCACTACAAAGAGCAAGTTTCACATTTAGAAGATGGGGAATTAAGAGAAACTATAAGTAAATTTCGCGACGAGGAGTTAGAGCACAAAGATATTGCAATTCAGCACAATGCTGAAAGCGCATTTGGCTACAACATTTTATCATCATTCATAAAAACAGGCTGCAAAACTGCTATTTACTTGTCTAAGTTAATTTAACTAAGCAGCTTTCTTAAAGTGTTTTAAATGTTCTGATAACAACAGAAACCAGGAAGGAATTCAAGTGTAACAATTATTTTATAACTATATTTACATATCACCATTATTAATAAATAATTAGTATTTGTAAATTAAATACATCTAAAGTATAGACTGCAAAGGAGGCAAAAGTGCGTTTTAATTTAGAAGAGGGAAATGCTCTTATGTAATACCTGCCACAGGTTCACAACTGTACGAACATTCATTTTTGAAGGTAAATTGCACAGCAAATGGTGTCATTCCAGTCTGTAATCCAGAAATTTTGCTTATAACTGAGCTGATAAGCTAAAGGTAATTGTCTTACACTAAAACAAACGTTTTTAATTAAGTTGCATAGAAACAGTGTCTGGGCACTGGGATGACACCCCACTGGTGGTCCAAACTACAACGTTCGTACAGTTGTGGATTCCAGACTGGGATGACACCCTACTGATGGGCCCAAATCACAATGTTCGTACAGTTGTGGGTCAGGCTATAGGATGACAGAAGTTGACTTTATTAGCTATAGGTGGTATGACACTTAGTCAATTTAAGTAAGCAGATGATCTTAGCTACAAAAGTATTTTTTACCTCATTTGTTTTTGGGTTTATTCTTTTTCCCTATTTTATAAAGCTTCTAAAAAAAATAAGCAAAGATGGGCAACCAATTAGATCATGTGGACCAGAAAGTCATTTAATAACAAAAAAGAATGTACCACCTATGGGCGGAATAATAATACTGATTTCTTCTTTATTACCAATTTTACTCTGGGCTCAGTTAACACCAGAAATTTTGCTGCTGATATTGATAACTCTATTTTTTGCTCTACTTGGATTTATTGATGATTATTTAAAATTGAAGACAAATCACTATCGAGGTTTAAGTGCAAAAACCAAAATACTTATTCAGTTTATTGTTGCTCTGGTTGGTGTGTTTATACTTAAGCTATACTCTGCTGAAGGTTTTACAAAAACGTCCCTATTTAAAGGAGTAATAATAGATTTTGGCTATCTATATGTTCCGTTTGCTGCGTTTGTAATTGTCGGCTCTTCTAATGCTGTGAATCTCACAGATGGTTTGGATGGCCTTGCTGCAACTCAAGTTATCACTTCCTTTGCTTTTTTGGGGCTAATTGCATATATAACTCAGGCAGATATGAATATTACTTTATTCTGCATTGCATTTATAGGAGCTATTCTAAGTTTCTTGTGGTTTAACACACATCCAGCAAAAATATTTATGGGTGATGTTGGTAGCTTGTCGGTAGGTGCGGCTTTAGGGTTAACTAGTGTCCTAATTAAAAGAGAAATGCTTTTTGCCATTATTGGAATAATCTTTGTAATAGAGACTCTATCTGTTATTATTCAGATATCATATTTTAAATATACAAAGTTTAAATATGGAGAAGGAAAAAGAGTTTTTCTTATGGCACCAATACATCATCACTTTGAGAAGAAGGGATGGTCAGAAAATGCAATCGTTATGAAATTTTGGATAATTTCTATTATCTGTTCAGTTTTTACTATAACTTTCTTATTATAAAAACCCATGAAATACCCAGACTTTACATTAGAAAATAAATTATCAGGAGTGATAGCAGGAGTGGATGAAGTTGGAAGAGGTCCGCTAGCTGGTCCAGTAATATCCGCAGCCGTAGTGTTTATTGATAGAAATACAATTATTGATGGAATCAACGACTCGAAAAAGTTGACTCCTCAATGTAGGCAAGTCCTATATGAAAAAATAATATCCGTTGCAAAATTTGGTATAGGAATGGCAAGCGTAGAAGAAATAAATTCATACAATATCTTGCAAGCAACAAAACTTTCAATGAAACGTGCGTTGATAGACTTGGACCTAGAGTTAGATTATGTGCTAGTTGATGGTAATCAACCACCTGAAGTGAAATGGCAAGTGAAATCCATAGTAAATGGTGATAATTTGAGTACATCAATTGCAGCAGCTTCAATCGTTGCAAAAGTTACGAGAGATCGGCTTATGCAAGAATTGCACAATAAGCATCCTGAATATAATTGGTATAAAAATAAAGGATATGGGACAAAAGAGCACCTTAACGCTATTGGCCTTTATGGAATCACAGAACATCATAGAAAAAACTTTGCACCCATATCTCGGGCATTATAGCCTTTAGATAGTAATCACTTACCTTTTTTGAAAGGCATGTTTTCATTAAATAGGCAAACTGTACTCGATCCATTCCTTAAGGTAAATACTGAACTTACCCTTTCGATTATCAGATAGGTGTCAACTGTACGGAAATTTACTAAAGACTCATATCCTGCAGAATCAACCATAAAAACTGCCGGGAAATCAGAGTTTATTTTATTGAATTGTAGATATGTAAATTTTCCATCATCAAAAACCTTGATTGGTATTATTGACTGACTGCCTTTAACGTGCGAGATGGAATAATTAAAATTTAAACCCTTCTTTACAACTTCAATATCGTTTATATCAGGAATAATGGTATGACTAGCTTGTTCGAGGATATCACCGTTATTTGTTGTGTAAATCTCATCACTGCTAAATAGTGGATAAAGAAACCTTACTTCATATGCTAATCTTGGATCATCTAGTCCAGTTGCTTCTTCAGCATGAAGTTCAAAGTAATAAACTCTTTTATTGGTAATTATAGTTGCGTTGGTATCGGCAATATCATCTATAGGCTTAATAAACAATCTGTTACCTTGAGGAAGGAGTTGCCAACCAGTTGAATCACCCATTGAAAGGTTTTGTATTACCTCCCCTGGTTCAAACAATATACTGGACTGATAACCATAAAAACCCGTATACTTATGTATAGCCTGTGGGTTATAATTTATTACCTTTATGTGATTATCTCCAGCTATTGAACGTGGCTCCTGTTTTGCAAGTGCATCACTACCACAGAGGAACAATAGTACGGAAAACAGTAAACCAATCATAATATCAAAATGAATTAATCTTCATTTTATCATTAATAGACATGCACTGCAACTGTTAAGGCACTTTCTATACTATAAACCCCAAAGCAAGCGGTAGAAAAGGCAAGAAATAAGGCAAACTCCTAAAATACTTTAGAACTACAGGAGGCTTTACCTGAACGGATATACTTGGAATCCTGCCATTTTCACTTTATAAACATACCAAGAATTCTGTCCATTATTCCACCCATATTTGCTTCAGCTTGAGTATACTCTATTTTACCACCATGCAAGATTAGTTTAATATCTGATCCAGGTGATATATTAACAAATTTACTGCCAACAACTCCACTGCTAGTGATCAGAGCTGAACTATCAATTGGCAATTTTATGTCTTTGCTTATACACATATCGATTCGTGCTACGTAGGTAGCTTTGTCAAGTGATACACCAGTTATGCTTCCAACATCTACACCAGAGATCTTGACACTATCACCAACTCCTATACCGTTAGCGTTAGCAAAAAGACCATATATTTTATAGCAATCCTTATAGTTTTTCTTTATGTAAGATAGCTTATCAATAGCAAAGAAAATCAGAAAAATAGTAAAAATTAATACAAATAATCCAGCGGTTATTTCAAGTATATTTGACCTTCGCATCTTTAGTTATCAGGACTCCAGCTTTTATAGTAATTTTTCACTTTTTGGTTTGGATAGTATGCATTTTTTGTACCCGTTAAATTAGGAGTATGTTTTACTTTTCTTTTTTTATTATTAACTGGTACTACATTATCAGTATAGTGAAGCCATATATGCCATTCCGGAGGCACTGTTGTAGGCTCAGAAACACTGCTATACATAACCCACCTTTTTCCTTTACTTGATTCATAGTAAGAATTTCCATCTTCATCTCTTCCTACAAATTTATCTTCTCTTCGTAATAGGCGTTTTATTGCATTACAAATTTTAGATAACATAAGGGTATTAAAACAAAAAGTATTATATATACTAATACTTTAACGATATATTAACAACAATTTAATGCAATTACCAATCTTACAAGTTATTATCCCAATAATTGCATCAATGTTTTGCTTTCTTGCCAAGAAACACAAGGTATCTTGGTTTATTTCTTTTATTGCAACAACAATCACTCTTATCATTTCATCAATACTACTCATTAAAACATATAAAGGTGAAATTATAACTTATCACCTTGGAAATTGGGCTCCTCCGTATGGAATAGAGTTAAGAATCGACGTGTTAAATTCCTTAATTCTAACCCTAGTGAATTTTATAGCGCTGATTAGTGTGCTTTATAGCTTTTATATTAACGAAAAAGAGATTAGCAAAAACAAAATCACTGGTTTTTACTCTCTATTTCTACTGTGCTTAAGCGGACTGCTCGGGATTCTAGTAACAAACGACATATTTAACCTTTACGTTTTCTTGGAAATTTCATCTCTTTCTTCTTATGTATTAGTTTCAATGGGAAGGGATAAAAAAGCCTTGGTTGCAGCATTTGAATATCTAATTAGTGGAACAATAGGTGCAACATTTTATTTATTTGGCATCGGGCTCTTGTATTCAATGACTGGAACGCTCAATATGTCTGACATGGCTGAAAGAATAGTTCCATTATACGATAACAACATCATAAAACTTGGCACGTTGTTCATTTTTGTTGGTCTCTCAATCAAAATGGCACTGTTTCCATTAAGCAGGTGGCTGGTTAATGCATATAGTGAGGCGCCAAGTTTCATTAGCATATTCTTTTCAGGCACAGTGACAAAAGTGATGATATATGTTTTCATCAGAATCTTTTATACTGTTTTTCATCAAAATTTTTTCTTGTTTAAGCCGCTACTGGACAATGTGATAATTATCCTCGCACTTTGCGCTATTGTATTTGGGTCGATATTTGCAATAACCGCAAAAGACATAAAAAGACTGCTTGCTCACTCTAGTATTAGCCAAATTGGTTATATAATTTTAGCACTGAGTTTTAACTCAAAAACAGGTGTATTTGCAGCAATTCTTCACATAGTAAACCACAGCATAATAAAAACATCTTTATTTATGGCTGCAGGATGTATTTCTTACAAATTTGATACAACAAAAATAGAGAATTTATCGGGACTCAAGAAATCAATGCCTTATACAGCACTTGCGTTCACTCTACTCAGTTTAGCATTAATCGGTGTGCCTTTAACAAATGGCTTTGTAAGCAAGTGGTATATAATGAAAGCAATTATCGAATCTCGCGCGTGGATTTCCCTGATAGCTTTTGCTGCCGGTTCTTTTCTCGCACTAATATACATGTGGAAGATGGTAGAGAAAATGTATTTTGAAAATGATGCAACGTCACGCACTAGAATGACACTAGGCAAAATTAATGATGTGCCATTTCCTATGCTTTTCTGTCTATTGTTTATGGCAGCTTTAACAGTAGTAACTGGAATATATAGCACTCCAATTCGGTTAGTAGTTGAGAAGTTGGTTTTTTGATTTTTATCTTTGTTTCATATTTTACTATACTTTAAGGTTATAAGGTCTTTATTGTGGGTAGGCTGAAGAAGATTCATTGGTTATTAGTCATTAACGTGATAGCGCTGTTTTGCGTTGGCATTGTTGTTCAATACTCTTCTGCTGGAGGAAAGTGGGTGCCATTTGCGATTCACCAACTGGTCATATTTTCCTTCTTTTTCCTACTCGCTATAGCTATGTCATTCATAGAGCTAGATTTTTATTTGAAGTACGCCTACTTTTTTTATATAGCAGCAGCGATTTCACTATTAGCAGTAAATTTTTTTGGCTCACACATAATGGGTGCAACAAGGTGGATAAGAATTGGATCAATTAGTTTGCAACCATCAGAATTTGCAAAAGTAGGCTTAATACTTGCGCTTGCTCGCTATTTTGATAAGCAGAGTGTATATAAAATGATGGAATTTAAAAGATTGCTTAAGGCACTTATAATTATTTTCTTACCCGTGTTCTTGGTGTTAAAGCAACCTAATTTAGGCACAGCTATGATAATGTTATTTATAGGGATGTCAATTATATTCACAGCAATAATAAAAAGATCTCATTCGATAATATGTGGAACGCTTGGCATTTTTGCAGTACCAGCTATTTGGCCTTTTTTACGTCCTTATCACAAGCAAAGGATATTGTCATTTTTGGATTCATCAGTGGATCCACTTGGAATAGGTTATAATGCGCAGCAATCTCAGATAGCTATTGGTTCAGGAGGTTTACTTGGTAAGGGCTTTGTTAACGGAAGTCAAACTCAACTTGGATTTTTGCCGGAGAAACGTACGGATTTTGCTTTTGCAGTGCTGAGTGAGGAGTGGGGCTTTTTAGGTAGCATGGCTTTAATTTTGCTTTATACCTCATTACTTGGAATAATTTTCTCTATCGCTTATAGGTCGAAAAATTATTTTTCTAAGTCGGTATCTATCGGCATTTTCTCCTTTTTTAGTGCTCATTTCTTTATAAACATCGGAATGACAATGGGCCTCTTACCTGTGATAGGCGACCCATTGCCATTTCTGTCCTATGGAGGAAGTACAACTGCCGCAAGCTTAATATGCATAGGATTATTGCTGGCAATAAAAGCAGATGAACAACAAAATGCTTGTATTTTACCTATGCTAAAGTAAAATTAAATTTTACTTAATAGTTTTTATGCTAGATGAAATGCGTGAGGAGTGTGGGGTATTTGGTATAAGTTGCAACCAAAGTGCTGCTTTTAACTCTATACTTGCTCTCCACGCTTTGCAGCATAGAGGTCAAGAGTCTTTTGGCGTAGCAACCAGTAACAACGATAAGCTGCACTCTTATCGCTTTCAAGGTCAAGTGAGCAGCGTATTTGATGATATAGATGAAATAAAGAAATCCTTACCTGGAGATTGTGCAATAGGTCATGTTCGATACTCAACAAGTGGTAGTAAATTTGGAGTGCAGCCCATGTTTGGCAAAAGTGGCAAATTTGGGGATTTTGCCATAGCACATAATGGTAATTTAATTAATATTTCTCCGATACGCGAACAATTAATTAAACAAGAGTGTGTTTTTCAGTCAGATATTGACACAGAAGTAGTAGTACATCTGACAGCAAGCGGTGAAAAAGATAGCTTCTTAGAGAGTTTTATATATGCATTAAAGCAAATACAAGGTGCTTATTCTTTTGTGGCAATCAATCAAGAAGTAGTTATTGGAGTACGTGATCCATCTGGAATCAGGCCTCTTGTTTTAGGAAAGTTAAACGGTTCTTACGTTCTTGCATCTGAAACTTGTGCTCTTGATATAGTAAATGCAGAGTTTGTTAGAGAAATAGAACCAGGCGAATTAGTTACCATCAGTTTGGATAGTAAGCTAGCCTCAATGTTTCCTTTCCCACAGCAAAAATCAAGTTTTTGTATTTTTGAATACGTTTACTTTTCGAGACCAGACAGCATAATGGAGAATAGGTCTATATACGATACAAGAAAAGAAATAGGAAGAATACTTGCGAAGGAAAGTCCACCAAAAAACAATGTGGATATGATTGTACCAATACCTGATTCTGGAATACCTGCAGCTATTGGATATGCAAAGCATTCAGGGTTACCTATGGAACTGGGAATAATTCGTAATCATTACATAGGAAGAACTTTTATACAACCAACCGCTGAAGTACGTAAAGTTAGAATAAAATTAAAATTCAATGCTAATAAGCACACTTTGAAAGGTAAAAACATAATTTTAATAGATGATAGTATAGTGCGTGGTAGTACGTTAACAAATATAATAGTTATGCTAAAGGATGCAGGAGTAAAAGAGATTCACCTCAAAATTTCAAGCCCACCAATTAAGCATTCTTGTTTTTATGGAATAGATACGCCAGAGTGCAAAGATTTAATTGCTGCAAATAAATCTGTAGAGGAAATTAAGGAAATTATAGGAGTAGATAGCCTAGCCTTCTTGAGTATTGATGGACTATATCAGGCTGTTAAAGGAGAGGTGCGTAACAATGCTACACCACAATATTGTGATGCTTGTTTCACTGGTGATTATCCGATTGGCAAATAGTCTACGCAAGGTCTTAAGTTTAGAAAATCTTAAACCGCCAAAATTTCTCTTGGCCTTTACTAATTCCGATTCTCGGAGTGCAAATATAACCTGGTTTGAGGTGGGATTCATAAACACAAAATTCGTGGCTTATAGTAAGGTCCTGTTTGTTATGTTCTTTTGTAATATTTAATCTTTTGCACAATATTCCTGGTCCACCTAAATTTGCTTCAAGTGGTTCAATAAGCTTTAATCCCCGTATTAACACTGCTGCTGGGAACCCTTCTGCTTCTGTTACAATGTTTAAACAGTAGTACATTCCATATATAAAATATACGTACGAAAACCCCGGCACACCAAACATTACTGAGGTTCGATTAGTATAGCCTCTTGCCGCATGACAAGCTGGGTCATTCATTCCTATATAGGCTTCAACTTCGGTTATTATTCCACTAAAGTTAGAAAATTTCAGCATCTTTCCTAGTAACTCCCCGGCTACAACCAAAGTTGGGCGTTCGTAGAAATTTCTTGGCAGTATTGTGCTACCCATTTTTTATTTTTGTTCTGAGGTTCTATATAGAATTCAGTTTAAGAATTTCTGGATCCCAGTGGGCTTTGTTGCATCGCTCTTCGGATAGTAGGTAACGTACAATAAATTCATGAAGCTATCTCAAACTTAGCCATGCCTATTTCAATAAATTTGTTAAGCAAATAACACTTGAGTAGCAGTTCCTTCTCACGATTAATTTCAGATTTGCTCCTAAAACTAAACCCAAATATTCGCTTCAACCTTGAGAAAAATCCTTCAATATACGATCTTTTTCCGTAATTTACTTCTTCTTTCCATCTTTTTATACCATTCTCACCATGTAATTTCATTAACTGAATAGCGGCATTTCTATCAAGCATATAATCCAATTTTAGATGCTCTGCTGCGTTGTTTTTCGGAGGAATTTTCGTTTTTATACCATATTGATTACACGGCTTATAGAGCTTTTCTCTGTCATATGCCCTATCTGCATATAGTACTTTTATGACATACTGAAAATCGACTTCTTTTAGCAAATCACAAGCTCCATAGTGATCAGAGTAGACACCGTTACTGTATTTTACAGCTATGGCTTTTTTGCTGTTTGTATTCAACATTACATGCAATTTTCTTGTCTGTTCATAGCTGCGATACTTTCTATCTTCGCTATTTTCTTTGCTATGACCAGGAGTGTTGTTGTATATACTAATTCCTGTACTGTCTATAGCAATTTCGATATCTTCCATATTATTTTTATCAATTCTGCAATCATTGATCTTAATATTGAGTTTCTTAAACCTTCTTGATGATTGTGAATAGCTGATAACTTGCAAATTTTTCCCAATTTGCTCAAGGTATCCTGCTATAAACCCAACTGTTTGCCTCAGGCCTATTCTAAATAAACAAGTTATTATGTGCACCAAAATTACAACTTTATCGCTATAAATATTGTTGCCACCTGGTATTTTTGGACCATTCTCGTACCACTTTTCTATGGCTTCGTTGATATAATGAAAAATATTTCCTCTTTTTTCTAGAAATTTGTTATATTCGCTATGGTTACTGACCCTCATTTTTTGTGGCATATTTTTTCTTTCAAGGTTAAATGGCTATTTTATAATGAATTTTGTCAGTAGCCACCAGATTTTTCAGTTGCTATGCAACAAAGCCATCCCAGTGTCTGGGCACTGGGATAACAAAGGAGGACGTTATTCCAGTGTCAAGCACTGACCATTTCTGGTCTCTTAAATTGCAACTAATCTAAGTATTAAAAAATTTACCAAGCGAAAAAAAAGGCAAAAAAAGCCCGATGGTTGGCTAGTTACTTACATTATACTTTCAAGTATGGCGTTTTTTTATTCTAAACGCTTAATAACCGTGACTCAGCCGCTTTTAAGCCGCAACTAATCTAAATTATAAACGTTAAGAAATTTACTAAACAGAAAAAAAGGCAAAGAAACCCTAGGGTAGCTAATTATTCACTATCCATTTTTTAAGTTGGCGTTTTTTGATGTTTTAAATAGCGTACTTCAGCTTGTGTAGCTAGAAATTTGGTAAAGACATGAGGTGCACATAGTGCAAAAAATTAAGCATGATTTACGCCAAATACATTAAGTTTTTTTGTCATTAATCCACTGCAGAGATTGCGAAGATAAATAAATAGCTTCAGTTTCATGATAAGGGGGCTGGCGAAGGGTGTCAAGTAAGTTTTTCGTTTCATCCAATGCGCTGCCAAAAGTTTGTTATGCAAGAGATCCCATAAATTGGGTGTCATAATAACTACACCCACATTAATTTTGGTGTACGTGACCTTGAAAGATCGTGATTCAATACTTAAATTATTAGGGTAGTAGGCAAATAATGGAGCTCAAAATGCATAATGTACAAGAAACTGAAAATTTAAAATTTGACGCTGAGGTAGGGAAAGTACTGAATATAGTGATTCATTCACTTTACACCAATAAAGACATTTTTCTGCGTGAATTAATATCAAATGCATCAGATGCATGTGATAAGTTGCGCTATGAATCTCAACTAAACCCTAATTTGCTAGATTTGAGTAACGAATTAAAAATCACTATCAGCTCCAATAAAGATAAGAACGAGCTATATATCACTGATAATGGCATTGGAATGAATAGACAGGATTTAATAGACAATCTTGGTACAATTGCAAGCTCTGGTACGCAAAAGTTTTTGGATGCGATTAAGAATAGCAAGGATTCAAGCCAAACTGTGGAGCTGATTGGGAAGTTTGGTGTTGGTTTTTACTCATGCTTTATGGTTGCATCAGAAGTAATAGTAGAATCAAGAAAAGCTGGAGAGGAGGATTCTTGGGTCTGGAAATCCAAGGGAGATGGAGAATATTCAATAAGTAAATCAGATAATCAAGTCCCTCGCGGAACCAAAATTACGCTCATTATGCATCCTGAAGAGAGTGAGTTTTTAGATAAATTTCGTGTTGAAAACATTGTCACTACTTACTCTGATCATATAAATTTTCCTGTTGAATTCATAGATGAAGAAGGAAAAAGTGAAAAGTTAAACAGTAAGGCTGCAATTTGGACTAAGCCAAAAAATGACGTTACTCAAGAGGAGCACAACGATTTTTTCCGCAGTGTTGCCCACGTTGGCGGGGAGCCTTGGATGATATTGCATAATAAAAATGAAGGTGCAATAGAATATACAAATTTGCTTTATGTTCCCTCTATTAAACCTTTTGATTTATTCCATCCAGATAGACGTTGCTCTGTGAAGTTATATGTAAATAAAGTATTTATCACTGAAGATAACATACAGATCATACCGCAGTATTTACGTTTCTTGAAAGGTATTGTTGATTCACCGGACTTGCCTCTTAATATCAGCAGAGAAACGTTGCAGAATAATCGTGTTGTTGAGCAGATCAGAAAATCCCTCACTAAGCGCGTGATATCAGAGCTCGGTAGAAAAGCAAAAGAGAATTTAGAGGAATATACAAAATTCTGGACCAATTTTGGTGCAGTTTTAAAGGAAGGTCTTTGTGAAGCTATGCCAACTGATGAGAGAGAAGCACTACTCTCAATTTGCAGATTTCATAGTACTGGTGATGAGAAATTAGTCAGCATTGATGACTATATAAGCAGAATGAAGCCTGAGCAGGAACATATCTATTATCTCACCGGAAATAGCCTCGATTCAGTGAAAAACAGTCCGCAACTTGAGGGGTTCGTCAGTAAAGGGCTGGAGGTTCTTCTGTTCGTTGATCCAGTGGATGATTTCTGGACTAGTGTAATTCATGAATATAAAGATCAAAAGTTTAAGTCTGTGACTCGCGCTGATGTTGATTTGGAAAAATTCTCTTCAGAAGAAGATAAGAAAAATGAAGAAAACAAATCGAATGAAGAAAAAACTGAGGAAACTATATTGCAATATTTTACCACAGTGCTTGGAGATTCAGTAAAAAGCGTAAAAATTTCCAAAAAATTGACTGATAGTCCCGTATGCCTAGCGGTTGATGAAGGTGCTATGGATCTTCGCATGGAGCGTTTTTTGCGTGAACAAAAGCAGCTAAATTACCGCACGCCAAAGGTGCTTGAAATTAACACTAAGCATCCTGTAATAAAGAGTATAATGAAATCTTATGCTGAAAGTGGTGAAAACCCAACATTGGAGGACATGGTTCACTTATTGTTTTACCAAGCTTGCATCGTGGAAGGCGAAGAGATGGATGACGCGAGCAGCTTTGCTAAGAGACTGAATAATTTGCTTGGCAAGATTTCTGTTTAATGCTATACTTAGCTTAGCTTAGCTTAGCTGCTAGTTAGGAGGTAAAACATGTTTGGTTCCAATTTTAGAGACTTTGTATCACAAGATACAACTTCACAGGGCCAATCAAATTCTGAAAGATTAATCAAAAGTTGGCATGGTTTTGAAAAACCAGATTCTGAAGATTCAGGTATTGAAGAAGAGTTTGAAGTTTTAGATAGCGAAAGTCAAGAGATACCAGCTACTCCATGTAGCACACCCCCTGAAGATCTAAGTTTAGAGAATGCAATACTTGCAAACTTTCCTGATGGTTGTGATAGGTCGTTTACTGTAGAGTTAAAAGATGAAGATTCATATGGTATCATTCCTAAAAACTTAACTTTTGCTGAGATTATAAATATCTTAAATCAAGCTATACAAGAAGATAATTGTGAAGAATTAGACAAGGTTGTACAAAATATTGAAGATTATGAAGGCAGGTCTATTACGCTGGATAATGAAAATCTCAAAGATTTCTGTTCAAATCAACTTAATTTGGAGTTACAAAACGGAAGCAACCATCAACATATATATTCAAATGTACTATCACAATATAAATTTGATCAAGAGGGTTTCAAGTATGATTATTCAGTAAAAGAATTGGTACTATTGGCAATTGCAGCTAATGACAAGCTAGTAGAGCAATATCAGGATTTTCTTTTTGCTGAAGGAAATTTAAGTCTTTTACCTGTACTTGTTGGTGGTCAAGAATACGTTAAAGCTTTTATAGGAAGATTCCATGATACTGATGGGATTTATGATAAATTAAAAGATCAATCCATACAACTTGGCCAATCCAATAAGATTGGCTTTTTCTCAGTTATAGCATTAAGAAAAGAGCAAGAATTATTAAATGCAGTTTTTGTCGAATACGTTTTAAGAGATTTTGGACAGGTGTTAAAAACAAGTAAACCTGATCCTTTGTATGGTGTGCTTGAAACAGCGTCTCTGATCAAAAATGAAGAATTCATCACGATAGTGCTAGATGCATTTGAAAGATATATTAATGAGCTAACTAAAAAAGCCTCAACAGAAGAGTTATTAAAAAAGAGCTTTGCTACCTTGTTAGAAACTGCGATAAGCCAGGAACACACATCTGTCATTGAATACCTGTGCAAACGATACACTAATAGTGCAGATCGTGCCATTTACGATGTATATGAACAAGCATTTGCAGATGATAAAGTTATTACAATACTAGGGCAACAAATCCTGAAAAACATAGGAGCTCGTGGCAGAAAAGAAATTTATGATTTAATTCTGAAAACTGCATTGGATGCTGGTAATATTGCATTTATCGAGCACTTGTGTGAAAAATGTGCTAAATGCAGCAATGATGTTATTAATTATCTTGATCATAAATCTAAAAACAACGAGTTTGATGAAATATATGAATCAATTCTGATTGCATTGTCTAATACTGAAAGTCAAGACATTATAGTCAGTGTTCTAGCTCATGTTCAAATTTATCAAAGCATACTCAATAATAAACAGCAAGTAGTCAGGCAAACCATACAAAATATACTGAGAAATGCAATAAAAGAAGCTAGTTATGGAGTTGTTGTACCCTTATGTCAGCATGTTGACCTAAAATTCGCAGCTCTTCAGGCAATATGCAAGGAAGAATTTGAGAAAGCTTTACCAGTAATTGCAGAACAGCTTGAAAAAATAAGTATGGAACTTTCTCCAAGTATGACTCGTAATGAGTATCAAAAAAATAGAGATACTTTGAGTCATCTATATCTAATTAGAAATTTGTTAGAAAGTAGTAAATTAATCAATACTTCCAGTAAAGGAAATATACAGACACAAGCGAATACACAAGTTAATAAAAGAAGCAGCAGTGATAATGCAGTATCACCTGTTATAAAAGGCGATACGGCTGTAGTAAATGAAGAGAATAACAATCAACCAAGCAGTCAAAGAAACCCAAAATCCAAAAGTGCTGGCAGTCAACAGACAGAAAAAAATGTTCTTGCAGGGGAGGAAGAAAATGCTATCTTAAATAACACAGGGGTTTCAACGCAGGAGCCTTTAATTAATAATTTTGAGGAGGGTGAAATCAAAAAAGGCAGCGGAAAAAAAGGTGTTAAGCAACTTGCCAGTCCTGTTAAGAAAAAGATTGATGGACTTATAAGCAAAACCAGTACTAACTCAAGAGAAGAACTCGAAAATATTCTAAAAAGTAACTCTCCTACTCTTGTACTACAATATGTAAAAAATAAAGAAGGTCCCTTTAAGGGTAAAGTAGAAGAAGTTAAAAAAGAAATTAAAAACCATAATACAAAACAAGGTAATGTTAATATTTCACTGAACAACGATTTGCCAAATTCAGGAGACCAATCTACAAGTTCTAATAATACCGGAAGCAATAGTACACTTACCACAACTCCAGAAATTACGGGTTGTGAAAAGAAGTTGGGGGTAAGTGAAGTTTCTTCGAATGCTGACAATGTGTCTACAATTGGAGGTGTTATTAACAGTAAGGAAAAGCCTGCAGCAGTAGAAAAAACTAGTGCTATAAACAATCAATCAACCTCTATTACTGCAACACAAAATACGCAAAAGAGTAAGTGGCCTACCATAGCTACATGGACGTTAGCAGTAGCTGGAGTTGTTTCAGGAGTAGCTATTGCAGTTTATTTGGAAATGCTAGCTGCAGGAATAGCAGTTGGAGCTTGTTGTCTGGTTGCTGCTGCAGTTATATACTGCTGTACACCTAAAAGCCAAGTTGAAAACAACGAGGTTGAAAAATCTTTCAACACGGGGAAAGTACCTACTGCCGTACATGTATAATAAATATAGTAGTTTACCATTTAATAATTTATTATAATTATGTTAATTATCGGTAAATAAGGACTTGGTAAACTACGAAGAAATATTCTTGAATAAAATAAAAGATATAAAAGATGAGGGGCGCTACCGTGAATTTACGCACTTTGCGTCATTACCAGGTAGGCTCCCCCACATTATGGACTATGAAAGAAATAGGGAAGTAATAGTCTGGTGCAGTAATAACTATTTGGGAATGTCACAAAATGAGAGTGTAATTGCCGCTATCCAAAATTCATCTGTTGGTGCTGGAGGAACAAGAAATATATCTGGTACAACAAAAGAGGTTGTTGAACTTGAAAAATCCTTAGCTTGTTTGCATAAAAAAGAGGCTGCTTTAACTTTTGCTTGTGGCTACCTCGCTAACCAGACAACACTTAGCACTTTATCATCTGTTATTTCGGGCGTAGTAATTTTTTCAGACGAGAAGAACCATTCTTCGATGATAGAAGGCATAAAATCAGGAAAAAGGCCAAAACATATATTTAAACACAATGATGTTAATCATCTAGAGCAGTTACTCAAGTCTATAGACAAAAAGACACCAAAAATAATAGCACTTGAATCCGTATATTCAATGGATGGTGATGTAGCTCCGCTTAAAGAAATATGCGACCTGGCAGATCAACATAATGCAATTACCTATTTGGATGAGGTGCACGCAGTTGGCATGTATGGTTCACATGGTGGCGGAATTGCAGAAAGAGAAGGTCTGATGGATAGAATAACCGTTATTCAAGGTACACTATCAAAGGCTTTTGGAGTGATGGGTGGGTATATAGCGTCTTCAAAGAGCTTGGTAGATGTAATAAGAAGTTCCGCTCCAGGATTTATTTTTACCACTGCTATGTCGCCTGTTTTAGCAGCGGCAGCAAAGGCAAGCGTTGAGCACCTAAAATCGAGCAACATTGAAAGGGAAAAGCAAAAGCAAGTCGTTGAAAAAGTAAAAAACTCACTGAGAAATGCAGGAATTAACTTCATTCCAACAGAAACTCATATAATTCCAATAATAATTGGCAACTCAGAGTTATCCAAAAAAGCATCAAAATTATTATTTGATGAGTATGGAATATATGTTCAACATATAAATTACCCGACAGTTCGAAGAGGAACTGAGCGTTTCCGTATTACCCCTACACCTTATCATACCGATGAAATGATAGAGCATTTAACAGAATCTCTTGTAAAAGTTTTCGAAAAGTTGTCTATCTCTGTAGCCTGCTTATGCTATAGCTAGTACAGCCCTACGTCATACCGCGATTTATTTGCGATATCTCAGCATGGATTCCGCTAACAAGTAGCGGAATGACGAGTTTTACGCTTATCAAATTGTAGGTAAACATAAATTACTTTAGCTATAGTTTTATATCTCCAGCAATGATTAGCCCGTTGTCTTCCGTTAGCCTTCCACCGCTTTCTTGCAGAAAAAGTCTACCGAGCAAGGCTTTATATTTGTTAACTCCAGAGTAAATTATTCCACTGTGCCTTCCTGCCGCAAGGTATGCAAAGCCTAAAATTGTTGAACCTATGGAGCGTACATTACTATTGCCAGGCAGCAATTTATTTAACAAATTACCACTTACATCTATTAGACCCCCTTCACGGCTTTTCACTCGCATTTTTACATGACGAGATCTAAAATCCTCAAGAAAAGCACCTTTCTTTTCTTCTGCCCAAAAAGTTTCTCTAAGAGCCGGAGCATCAATTACAGCTGCCACAACTTTATTTTTATGAATGAGACAGACTGATACTGCAAAATAAACCATGCAACTAGAAAAGTTCTCCCTGCCCTCTATAGGCATAATAAACCAGGTATAAGTGTTATCTTTTACTTCTTGATCAGTATCATCTTCAAAAATAAAACCATAGTCTCGTTTGTAGTCGTGCAAGCAATCGTATATGGTTTGCTTGGATTTTGAATAAGTTTTATTAATAAAGTCTGCTGATTTAACATTAGAAATTTGCAATTCATTAAAATCGCGCATAAGCTGCTTGGAAGCATTACGCACAGAATCAAGCATCACATTAATTCGTGGTGATGAGAGGGACATTCTTCCTTTTACTCTTTCACTCTTTCATAATAGCTGTCACCTGGAGTATATACTACAATTTTATCCTCTTCTTTTATAAATTGAGGCACGTTAACGCGCATTCCGTTTTCCAAAATTGCAGGCTTATAAGAAGCAGTAGCAGTTTGTCCTTTAATAACAGACTCTGTTTCTTTCACAGCAAGTGTAACATAATCAGGCACATGCGCAGAAATTATTTTGTCTTGATAAGCTACAACTTTAATTTTCATGTTATCCTGTAAATAAATTTTTTTTTCTCCCAATAAGTCCAAATTTATAGTGATTTGCTCGTAATTACTTGGATGCATAAGATTTACAATGTTTCCTTCAGTGAAAAGGTAAACATATTCCTCTTCATCTAAAATTGCCCTTCTGATTGTTGCATCAGAACGAAATCTTTCATAGTGTTTTGCTCCGGTTTTGATGTTTTTCATTTCGGCTTGTATGTATGCACCACCTTTACCAGGTTGAGTATGCATAATACCTACAACCAAAAATAATCCGCCGTTATGTTCCAACACCTGACCTGGTCTGATATCGTTAGCTCTTTCTGCCATAATTACATTTTCAATTTGATCTTATAATTATAAATAGCTTTATATAAATATCAAAGTCTTTATTAGTCAATAAATTCTGGTATATTTAATACTATATACCTCCCCTTTATATTTATATGTGGAAATATCTCTTTAGTGAAAGACAGCATAATACGTTTTTTTGTGCTGATAACTAAAATTTCTAATATATCCCCTGAGCCGAAATTATACACAGATTTTACATAGCCATATAATTCATTACTTTTCAGCCTTACTTCCATATCTACAAGGTCACTTTGGTAAAATTCATCCTCATCATTTAGCTCTGGTAACTTGCTTCTTTCTATATATAGCTTCTTATTCCTTAAAAGCTCTGCTTCATTACGGGAATTTACTCCGCTTATTGTAGCTATTACTAAATTATCACCTATGACGGATACTGAGTCTATTTTATAATTCTCATCACCACTTATTAGCTTACCATATAAGGAGATATTTTCAGGCTTTTCAGTAAAGGTTTTTACTTTAACAGCTCCTTTAATTCCGTGAGGAGAGGTAATAATTCCTAAGCATACCAGATTGTCGTTCATATTAATGCAAGTATCTAATCAGAAGATTTCTCAGATAAATATTGAGTCAAAATCTCGATGCCTTCATCAATCTCTTTTTCAGTGATAATGAGTGGAGGTAAAATTCTCACAACGTTGTCTGATGTTACCCCAACAGTAAGCAAGCCGCGATGACTTAACTCTTCTGCAAACTTTTGATTGTCTGCTTTCACTTTTATTCCAAGCATTAACCCTTTCCCTCTTACTTCCTCTATTATTGGAAATTTACTTGCTAAGTCTTCTAGTTTATTTTTTAAGTATTTACCTCTAATTTCAACATTTTTCAAAAAGCCGGGGCTGAGCAATTCTTCGAGCACAGCATTACCTACTGAGGTTGCAAGCGGATTGCCACCAAAAGTGGAACCGTGCATACCAACTGCCATATATTTAGCAGCCTTTTCAGTTGCAAGACAAGCCCCCAGCGGAAACCCCCCGCCTATTCCCTTTGCAAGAGCACATATATCAGGTTCCACTCCTATATGTTCGTATGCGAATAATTTTCCTGTCCTACCAGCACCGCATTGTACGCAATCAAAAAATAACAATATGTCATTTTCATCACACAGCCTTCTTAGTTCTTTCATAAAGACTTCATTCATTACTTTGATACCACCTTGCCCTTGTATTGGTTCTATTAATATAACGCCTATACCACTTGAAATTGCTTTCTTTACGCTCTCAATATTGGGCTCGATGTTATCACACCAATCAATGTAGGGATTTAGTAATTCAGAAAATTTCTGTTTATCGTTTGTAGCACAAGTTAAAAAGGTTCTTCCATGAAATGCACCATGAAATGTTAAAATTCTGTGACGATTTTTATTGCCTTTTCCATTTTGATAGATCCTAGCAATCTTAAGTCCACATTCTACTGCCTCTGATCCAGAATTTGAGAAAAATACAGTGTCAGCGAAACTATTGTTTATTAATTTTTCTGCAAAATTATTGGCAGCAGGTATATTATAGGTATTTGATATATGCCATAATTTTTCTCCTTGCAATTTAAGAGCACTAATTAATCGCGAATTAGTGTGACCTAAGCTACTAACGGCTATTCCGGAGTGAAAATCTACGTAGCGCTCACCATCAACATCATATAGGTAGATACCTTTGCCATGAGAAAAATTTATATTAACAGGAGAATAAACTGGCAAAATAGGAGAAATTGTCATAAAATATTATATGCTAAATTTTATTATTAATAACATAAAAGCCGTTGTTTCGCAATGAGTAAGGATATGTATAAGATAGGTAAATTAATGTTTTCTGCACTGGGGAAAAACAAATACACAAAAGTTATCGCATTATTCTCATCAATTTTTATGATTTTATTCAGTGTGATATATTGTAATTATTTACTAAGGAGTAATTTCCTTTCTTCTTACCGTGATTCAAGTGTAAACTTAAAAAGCGTACTGGAAAATGGCATAATAAAAAAATACCATTATTTACTAATAGAAAAGCATCACATTAAATACAAAAATTTTGACTACATAAACCAACTAGTAAAACTACGTGCTGAATTATTACAATCAGTGAGCAAAGTAAAGGATTTCAGCTTAATACTGTATGATCAAAACGGCAGAATAATATTCAGTAATTTTAACACTCAAGATTATGATTATGAACAGTTACTTACAAACGATGAAATTGATAAACTATTAAGTAACCAAGAAATATTTTATACTACAGGAAATACATTAACTTCTATTTTCCCTATATTCCATGAAAATAGCGCTAAACCGTCGTTTTTTTTGAAGATTCTTCGAAGCTACAATAATTCTTATGTTATAGCATATGGCCTATTTTTAGGCTTATTATTAATAATTTTAATATTAATAATGTTCTATTTGCACTTTTCTAATACCAAAATGCCGGCCAAGCAAGATAAAACTAACATTGAATTACAGCAGATAAAAGAGGCATTAGAGCAAGAAAATGCAAACAAGCTAAAGTTTTTTGCAAGCGTTACACATGAGTTACGCACACCTCTTAATGCTATTATTGGATTTGCAGAGTTGATCAAAAATGAAACTTTAGGTTCAATGGATAACTCTCAATACAAGGAGTATGCAGACGATATATATAATGCAGGGACGCATTTACTTGCTTTAATTAACGATGTGCTCGATTTTTCTAAAGCTGAATCAAGTAGTTTAACAGTAGAAAAAGTGAAGTTTAACCTGAACAAAATAATTGATTCATGCATAAATATGCTATTACCTAAATTAAGGGAAACTGAGATTAATTTAAAAAAAGAGATACCTAATAAGCAATTATTAGTTATTGCAGATCCTAAGAGAATGAAACAAGTTATAATAAATTTATTATCAAACTCAATCAAATTTACCCCAAAGGGTGGTTTAATAAGAATGGTGGTAAAAGAAAATATAGAAAAAAACTTATTAACTATTGAGTTTCATGACAATGGAATAGGGATAATGCAGCAGGACATATATAAAGTTATGTCTGTTTTTGGCCAAGCAGATTCGGGGTATAGAAACGAAGGTACGGGCATCGGATTGCCGCTAAGCAAGAAATTAGTAGAGTTAATGGGTGGAACTTTTGACATTAAAAGTGAAGCAAAACTTGGTACTACGATAACATTGAACTTCTTTTATGAAGAACAAACATGTGAAGATTCGATTGATTTTTAATAGGATCTATTTGATATGGCCTTACATCAGACGAAAACCACACTTTATCAAAAGAGGCAAGCCGAGAAGGTAGGCAGAAATTCATCAATAAGCCCCCATCAAGAATCTTATCTGTTAGCTATATATAAAATTTGATACTCTGACTACAATATACTACTATAGATAGAAGTGTTATTAATGGAGCAAGGTATGGAATTAGCAGTAGGAAATAATGCACCCGATTTTAGCTTACCAACAGATTCTGGTGAAAATTTATCACTGAGTGAATTTTTTGATAAAAAAAATGTAGTTCTTTATTTTTATCCTAAAGACGATACTCCGGGTTGTACAATGGAGGCAAAAGGCTTTAGAGATAAAATAGATGATTTTTCTTTCCTTGACACAGTGATAATTGGTGTATCAAAAGATAGTGTTAGATGTCACACTAACTTCAAAGCAAAATATTCTCTGCCGTTTTCTTTAGTTTCTGATGAGAATGCTGAAATGTTGGGAAAATATGGTGTTTGGGTAGAGAAAAGTATGTTTGGCAAAAAGTATATGGGAATAGAACGCACTACTTTTTTAATAGATAAAAAAGGTAAAATAGTGAAGATCTGGAAAAATGTAAAAGTTAGTGGACATGTTGATGAGGTTCTGGAAGAAGTAAAGAGAATATAAACTAAAGAATAGGTTAATGGCTACCCATTGCTACATAAAAAAGCTGAAATTACATAATTTTCGTAGCCACTCAAACTTTGAACTGGATTCAGATGGTAGCTCAGTTGTAATAACTGGCAAAAACGGTATTGGTAAAACTAATATACTTGAAGCAATCTCGTTGCTTGCTAAAAGCAATGGAATGAAAAAAGCAAAAGCCAGTGAGATACAAAATAGATTCAGTAATGAAGATTGGATAGTGCACTATGATTTTTTTAATGGAATGGATTTTAATTCAATTGGTATCGCAAAGAGTTTTGATAAGAAACTAATACAAATTGATGGAAAAACGCAATCGAGTTATTCATCTTTGTATAAGATATCCAATGTAATATGGCTGATTCCACAAATGGACTATGTTCTTCTTAATTCTCCAAGTGACAGATTAAAATTTTTAGACCGTATAGTCTCACTGTTTGAGGAAAATTACACTTGCTGCTACATGAAATATAGAAAAGCTAAACATGAGCGAAGTAAACTATTGAGGGAGAACATTTTGAACAAAAACTGGCTCTCTAGTCTTGAAAACATAATGGCCGTTAATGCAGTTAGTATTTTACGTATGCGATCGTCTGTTTTAAAGACACTACAAGACACAATTGATAACCATTCCAGTGAGCTTTTTCCGAAGGCAAGTTTGAAATTCAGCAGCCAGCTAACTTTGAACGATACTGCAGAATATTTTCAGAATCGTCTAAAGGAAAACAGAGAAAAAGACTCATTGACTGGTAGAGTAACCTTTGGTGTGCATAACGATAATTTTCGGGTTTTTTGTCAAAAAAGAAACGTACCAATAAATCTGTGCTCCACTGGAGAACAAAAGTTATTACTGCTTTCTATTATTTTATCCAGTGTAAAAGCAAGGTGTATTCATTACAATAAGGCACCACTTCTTCTACTTGATGATATAATGTCTCATCTGGATAAACATTACAGAAAGGCGTTAATGGAGGAAGTGTTAAGTATTCAATGTCAAACTTGGATAACTGATGTAAATCAAGATAATTTCAATAGCTATCTTTATTCTTTCAAGTTTTTTGAATTATCAAATGAATTAAATGCAAAACCTACTTGACAAACTCCGCCAGCCCTCTTATCATGAAACTGAAGCTATTTATTTATCTTCGCAATCTGTGCAGGTTAATGACAAAAAACTTAGGGTATTTGGCGTCTCATGTTTAATTTTTCGCACTACGTGCATCGCATGTCTTTAAAAATTTTTAGGTTTTTACCTATATAAGCCGAAACGCGCTTACAAAGCGTTTAAGACAGCAAAAAACGTCAAATTGACAAGGGAGAATTTGAATGCTAGCTACTACGGGGTTTCTTTGCCTTTTTTCCTGCTTAGTAAATTTCTTAAACACTTGCGGTGTAGGTTAGTTGCAAGTTAAAAGCAGCTAAATCGCTCTTAATCAAGCGTTTTAGAATAAAAAAACGCCGATATTTTAGTACATAGTAAATAGCCAACCACCATGGGGCTTCTTTTGCCTTTTTTTTCATTTGGTAAATTTCTTAAACATTTATAGCTAAACGACAACCGTCATCCTGCTGCTTGTTAGCTGATGAGATACCGCGAATGAATCGCGGTATGACGGTATGCGGCGGCATGACGATAAGCCTTGTCATTCTAGCGCGTGGCGCTGGAATCCAGACTTTAACTGATATGATTACAGAAAGAGAATTTATTAGGTAGTCATAGACACTGAAAGTGGTAAAACTTACCACTTTCAAGTAAAGAAAACTACGTTTGTGCCTCCAACAATTTCTATTACCTATCTACTACTGCACCGTTTTTACAAATCACACCTCCTGGTGTTATTTTTGAAACGACTACAGGAGCGCCAAAAAACACAGCAGTGAATGCACCGAGTGCAAAAAGCGCTGGCCACGGCATTCTGCCGAATATTGCAAGCAACGCTGCACCAATGATCACTATTGTGATCATTGGTCCACCTATGCCATGAGTATAGCCTATTATATTGCATATCACCAATGATGTTGTATCATCTGTATCAACAAAAGTAGTACTTGTAGGAAGAGCACCTGCATCAAACGCAAAGGAGAGAATTAAAGCTACAAGTAGAAGAAAATTTTTCATTATGCCTCCGATAATTTCTGTTTCATATTTGATTATCTATCACATTGATTAAGTTTAAGTAAATGGTGAGGATTTTTTGCTTAAAAGTATCCTTTATTTCATTTAGAATACTTTTCTTGGTTCGTTTATATTACAGTGCTACAGAAATTTTACAGCATCGTTTATTGCCTTTATCGTGCTTTGATTGACACAATTCATAATGATGGAGTGGAGCATGCAGGGTATTTATCATTTTTAATTCTGTTATCAATATTTCCTTTTCTCATCGTTTTAATGGCTGTGGCGTCAACATTCGCAAATTTTTTAGACCAGTACAACATTGGCTGGGTATTTATCATTGATAACATGCCACAGGATATTTTATCATCTTTGATGCCGCGTATTAGGGAGATAATATCAGGCCCGCCGCAAAGCTTACTAACTTTAGCAATTGTAGGTGCTGTTTGGACCGCTTCATCGACAATTGAAGGGCTTAGAACAATACTCAATAAGGCCTATAAAGTTCCGGTTTCGCCGCCTTATATATTAAGAAGAGTACTAAGTATATTACAATTTTTAGTAATCACGCTTATTATAACTCTAACTATAGTGTTTTCTACACTAGTACCAATGCTAATTGATTTTTCCTATCAGGGGCTAAGTTATACTAGGTATTTACTTATTGAATTTGTACTTTTCACAGTAGTCTCTTGGCTATATTTTATGTTACCAAACATAAAACAAAATTTATCAGACGTATTTCCTGGATCTTGTGTAGCTGTTATTCTTTGGACGATTTCTGCTTCAGCTTTTAAGCAATACTTAAAAGCTTCCTTTGACCAACTGGATTTGATATATGGAAGTTTAGGTGGTGTGGTAGTGTCATTACTATTTTTTTATATGCTAAGTTTGATTTTTATATATGGAGCAAAATTCAATTTTCAGCTAAAATATTTCAATGGATCTCGCTAAGGAGAAAGAAATGGGTAAGTTAGAAGGTAAAGTAGCTTTAATCACCGGAGCTTCAGGTGGAATAGGCTCTGCTGTTGCAAAAAGGTTTATAAGAGAAGGTGCATGTGTGATTCTGATTTCAAGATCTCTTGATAATCTCAAGCCACTATATAATGAAATTGAAGAGCTTGAAGAATTTAAAGAAGGCTCTGTGAAACTAATTCAGCTTGATCTTCTAGACTTTGAGAATGTAAAGATACTGACAAACATGATAGAAAGCCTGAAATTATCAGAATCTGGAGCACTTGATATATTAGTTGCGTGTGCTGGAATTTTAGGCAAACTGAACCCCATTCATGACTGTGAGATTGAAGAGCTACAGAACGTAATGAATACAAATTTTACTGCCAATTGGTACTTACTAAAAAACTTAGATCCAATGCTAAAAAAGTCTAATGCTGGAAGAGCGATATTCATGACCTCAGAAGTGACACTTTCTCCTTCCTCTTATCCATATTGGATGCCGTATGCTGCAAGTAAAGTTGCACTAGAAATAATGGTGCAGATATATGCATCCGAGACAAAACATACAAAATTATGTGTAAATGCTGTATACACGGAAGGACCTGTGGGTAGTGAGCAGGCATTTCCTGGATCTGAATTGGTGTCACCTGATAAACTAACAGATAAATTTGTGGAATTAGCTTCTGAAGACTGCAGCATATCAGGAAAAATCTTACCGCTCAGCAAATCTCCCGAATAAATTACCATAGTATCTGCAAAGATACCGTTAAGCCCACAACTGTATGAACATTGTGATTTGAGAGTAATCTCCACTAGGAAGGATGTCATCCCAGTGCCTCTATGGTGTCATTCCAGTCTGGAATCTAGTCTTTATTATGCAGCCACTTATTTAAAGTTAAGTTTTCTGGATCCCAGACTGGGATGACATCATTTGCTGTGCAATTTACCTTCAAAAATGAATGTTTGTACAGCTGTGTGTCAAGCACTGGAATCTGCCACGCAAATTGCAATGTTCGTACAGTTATGCGTCAAGCCTAAAAGTAATTAGCTAATAGGTTTAATAAAAATTCACATATACAGGAAAGATTGGTAACATTACTTGAATAGAGACCGTTATTGTAATTATGCCGAAACGCACAGATATAGAATCTATATTAGTAATAGGAGCAGGCCCAATAGTTATAGGTCAGGCATGCGAGTTTGATTATTCCGGAACGCAAAGCTGTAAAGTATTAAAAAGCGAAGGTTATAAAGTCATTTTGGTTAACTCCAACCCCGCAACTATAATGACAGATCCTGAGTTTTCTGATGCGACGTATATTGAGCCGGTACTGCCTGAAATCATAGAGAAAATTATAATTAAGGAGAGGCCAGACGCAATATTGCCAACAATGGGCGGGCAAACAGCGCTCAATTGTGCAATAAAACTTGCAGATGATGGAGTGTTAGACAAATACAACGTAGAATTAATAGGGGTAAATAGAGAAGCAATAAAAAAAGCAGAGGATAGAGAGTTATTCCGCCAATCCATGGATAAAATAGGACTGAAATACCCCAAAAGTATCATTATAAAAAATCAAGAACAAATAAAAAAGGCTTTGGATTACGTTGGATTACCAGCAATCATTCGTTCATCATTCACTCTTGGTGGTGCAGGTAGTGGCATAGCATATAATAAAGAGGAGTTTTTCAATATCGCAGAAAGTGCTCTCAAAATTTCGCCAATAAATGAAGTTCAGATAGATGAATCAATTATCGGCTGGAAAGAGTATGAAATGGAAGTTATCCGCGATTGTAAAGATAACTGCATAATAGTCTGTTCGATAGAAAATGTTGATCCGATGGGAGTGCACACCGGAGATAGTATTACGGTTGCTCCTGCTTTGACTCTGCGTGATGCTGAATATCAACAAATGAGAAATGCATCTATAGCAGTGCTGAGAGAAATTGATGTTAGTGCCGGTGGTGCAAATGTTCAATTTGCAGTGAATCCTAAAGAAGATGGAAGCCTCGTTGTGATTGAGATGAATCCAAGGGTTTCTCGCTCTTCTGCACTTGCTTCGAAAGCAACAGGCTATCCTATTGCAAAAGTTGTAACTAAACTTGCTATTGGCTATTCGCTCGACGAAATACGTAACGACTGTGCTCCAATAATACCAGCAGCATTCGAACCAGTGATTGATTATATCGTCACTAAAATTCCTCGATTTGAGTTTGAGAAATTTAAAGGAACGAATTGTGAACTATCAACCTCCATGAAATCAGTGGGAGAAGTAATGTCTATAGGCCGCACTTTTAATGAGTCACTGCAGAAAGCTTTTCGTTCACTTGAAACTGATCTTACAGGACTTGATGAAGTGTTTCCTGAGAACATTGATATTGATCACGTAAAATCTCAATTAGCAAAATTGCTACCAAACAGATTACTGATTGCTGCTGACGCAATGCGCCACGGAATTAGCATAGAAGAAATAAATTCAATTACAGGTTATGACTTATGGTTTTTGCAGAATATACAGCAAATCATCTTGGCTGAACAAAAAATCAAGGAAAACGGCCTCCCTGGAACTGCATATGAAATGTTAGAGCTGAAAAAAATGGGATTTTCAGATGCAAGATTGGCGAAATTAAGCAATAAGAAAGTAGAGCAAATCGAAGAAACAAGAAAAAAATTTGGCATCAAACAAGTTTATAAGCGTGTAGACACCTGTGCAGCTGAATTTGAATCGAGCACTGCTTATATGTATGGCTGTTATGAGGGAAACATTACAAATAGGACAGAATGCGAAGCGGACATTTCTGACCGAAAAAAGGTTGTCATTTTAGGAAGTGGTCCAAACCGCATTGGTCAAGGTATTGAATTTGATTATGCATGCGTACATGCAGCTTCTGCCGCCAAAGAAATGGGGTATGAAACAATAATGATCAACTGTAATCCAGAAACTGTTTCAACTGACTACGATACCGCTGATCGTTTATATTTTGCCCCACTGATTGCAGAGGATGTGCTTGAAATACTAAGCAAAGAGCAAGAAAATGGCACACTGGTTGGTGTAGTAGTTCAAATAGGTGGTCAAACACCTTTAAAGTTAGCCAAAGTGCTTAACGAGAGAGGTTTCAAAATTCTGGGAACTTCGTTTGATTCTATTGACCTTGCAGAAGATCGCATGAGGTTTAAAAATCTTGCTTTGCAACTTAATTTAAAACAACCTGAAAGTTCTATCTGCCATTCAGTAGAAGAAGCGTTAACCAATGCAGAAAAGGTGGGGTTTCCACTAGTAGTCAGGCCATCATATGTCCTCGGTGGTCAATCCATGTCGATTAGACACGATACTCAGAGCTTTAAAGAGTACGTCTTAGATCAAACTAAAATCTTTGAGCATGGTTCGCTGCTTCTTGATAAATTTTTAGTCAATGCAGTTGAGGTTGACGTTGATGCTGTATGTGATGGGGAAAAAGTTTTCATTGCAGCGGTCATGGAGCACATTGAAGAAGCTGGTATTCATTCTGGCGATTCAACATGCTCAATACCGACAAATACATTGAGTGACGAAGTAATAAAAGAGATCGAGCTCCAAACTGAGAGAATAGCATTAGCATTAAAAGTGAAAGGTCTGATAAACATTCAGTTTGCTGTTCAAGAGAATAGACCTCTTGCAGAACCTGTTTGTGATGAGAAATCTTTAGGAAAAGTGCAGGTGAGCACCACAGAATACTCGAATGTATTTGAGGAGCGCAGACAAGCTTTGACGACAAAATTGCCTTCAGAAATCGAGTTATGCAAGAGGTCTAGTGATGTATACATACTTGAAGTGAATTTAAGGGCTAGTCGCACAGTTCCTTTTATTTCCAAGGTAATCAATATTCCTATTGCAAAGCTTGCCACTCAGGTTATTTTGGGTAAAAAATTGAATCAGGAAAACAAGCCTTTCAATCATTTTGCAGTTAAAGCTGCTGTTTTTCCATTCACGCGTTTTTCGGGAATTGATACTCTACTTGGTCCTGAAATGAAATCAACAGGAGAAGTGATGGGAATTGACTCATCATTTGAAGCTGCACTTGCAAAAACGCACATGGCTGCAGGATACAAGTTACCAACAGAAGGAACAGCTCTGGTTTCAGTAAAAGATGATGATAAAGAGTATATATTGCCTGTTGTACGAATGTTGAAAGAACTGAGTTTTGAAATATATGCAACCAAAGGTACAGCTTCTTATCTGAATAATAATGGCATTGCTGCACAAACTGTAAATAAAGTGAGAGAAGGCAGACCCCACATAGTTGATATGCTCAAAGATGGAAAAATAAATCTAGTGATCAATACCTCAAAAGGTGTGAAATCAGTTTCAGATAGCAAAGATATCAGGAGAACTGCTATTTTGCAAAATATAGCTTACAGTACCACAGCTTCTGGGAGTAAAGCGTTAGTGCTTGCAATTCAATATGTAAAGAATAGCAAATTGGAAGTGAAATCATTACAGCAGATACAAAACGGTTAAATATCAAAACTAGAATAATTCACTCTCAAAATGCTAAAGAGAACATAATAAAAAGATGGAAATTTTGAAGGAAATAGTATACCTAAAGAATCAACTAGCGTAATTGAACAGCCAAATGCTACAACGAATACTCCACAATCTTACCTAGAGGACACTTCCCTTATATGTTAAGAACAAGTCTTTATAAATATCAAAGTAGTGATATTAAAGACACACAGAGAAGAGGAACCGTCACGCCCCTTGATTATAAGAATCGTTGTTCAGCAAGGTTCTCTTCTCTGGTTTATTATACTGAAAGTTCCGAACAACTGATTGAGCTTTTAGGCTCGTATATAAGGCTGGAAAATGCAGTATATGTTATTATTACGGAGGAATTATGAATTCATCAAACATTATTGCTGGCATTGATGTTAGCAAAAGTAAATTAGATCTCCACATTCACCCACTTGAGCATTATAAAATATTTGAAAACAATGTACAATCCATTGATGAAATGCTGGACTTTTTACGTTTGCATAATGTAACCAAAATTGGTCTTGAGGCAACTGGTGGATACGAAAAATTATGTGCCTATACTTTATGAGGTGTACGTCATTCAACCAAGGTGGGAGAGACTATGCTAAAAGCCTTGGTATTACCACAAAAACTGATAAAACAGACTGCAGTATCATCTCACGTTATATTAATAATACAGATATGCGTGTTACTCCTTTAACAGTTAGTAATGGTAATATTGATTGCTTGAAACAAAAATTATCTCGTAGAAACCAACTTGTAGAAATAGCAAAAATACAAAAAACCCAAATCCAACAGGTAACTGATACATCTATAATCAAACAAATAGAGGAACTTCTTGCAATTTTACGTAATCAAATTAAAACTTTAGAAGATGAAATGATTACATTTATCGATCAAAACCAAGAGCTTAAAAGAAAATATATATCAATAACTATATAGTAGCGGGATGACGGTTTTTCAAATTGTCGGTAAATCTAAGTCAGTTTAGCTATAGGCAGCAATTTTCTGTATTTATTTTAAATTGAAGAAAGCTCAAATGAAAGATCGTGTTTTGCTAAAAATCACAGAATGCAGTCTGGTTACTATTTAAAAGGATATGTTCAAAAAAACTGTGTCAAATCAACTCATACACTTCATTACCAACTTCATGATGAAGTTCCGCAGTTGGATGGAAATAATCAAAAAAGAAATAATCCTTTAGTGTTTCTTTGCTACACCCAGGGTTATAGTGAACGTCAAGTTCCCCTTTAAATATCAACTTTAAGAGTATTTTTATATTTTCTTTAAATCTCCCAACTTGGTCTGCAATGTTCGATGTGCATGCATCTTGACAATTTAAACCTTTGCTCTTGTATTCGCTAAACATACTTCTCATTTTAGAGTTAAGATCAAATGCTTTTATTTCAAGATTTGTACTTTTCTTCATATAATCTAAGCCTTTAGCCAGTTTTGCATTGAAACTCTCCGTGAGCTTTGTAGCTAGTTCCCTTGCTTCTTCATCTCTATTAAAAGCTGGTATTGAGCCAACTTCAGGTGCATTTGCAACAACTACATGCTTAACACCATGTTCATTTAGAACCTTAAGTGCATTACATATTTCACTCACTGCTTGTTCCAACACTTCTTCCGCTTTAGTATCGTCATAAGCAGTGGCAACCATAACATCATTTCCGCCGATTATGATGCAAAATAAATCTTCTTTACCTATATCTGGATGATGTTTAATTACCGCATCTAGCTGGTTAGCTAAACGAAATTTATTGAAGAAATAAGAAAAAATAGGGTCAAAAATTTCAGATGCTGTTGCATATGAAACTGCGTAATTCTGACCTTGCTGTTCGTGGCATCTCCCAAAAAATGAATAACTCCACCCAGGTTTAAATTCATCTAAATCTAAATATTTTGCTATATATTCAACAGCAGTAGGGCCATTGCTAAAAGATCTTCCTTGATAAAAAGGATCATCAAATTTTACGCTTTTTGCAAAGGATAAATTATTTAAAATTCCAATGATTGCGCCATTATCGGATAAGCTATCACCCAGAACATAAAAATTTCTATACTTTGAATTAGAATTGTCATTTTTGTTTGTCATAATATTTACCGTAGATTAGCATGTTGTTTCATTAGATTCATAGAAAAAGAAAAATAGCGGTGAAATTATACAACTTTGGCCTAACTTGCTCTCCACTTTTTCCGGGCAAAATCAGCTTTTTCTTAACTTGACACGTATACTTAAAAGAACCCTCTAAGTTTTCTAGCACGGCTTGGATGTTTCAACTTGCGCAGTGCTTTTGCCTCTATTTGCCTAATTCTCTCACGTGTTACATTAAAAATTTTTCCTACTTCTTCTAAGGTATGTTCCTTCCCATCTTTACCAAGGCCAAAACGCATTCTTAAAATTCTTTCTTCCTTTGGTGTTAAAGTTGCAAGAACATTGGTTGTAATGCCACGCAAGTCAGCAAGTATTGCAGCATCCTCTGGCCTGGAGACTCGCTTGTCTTCTATACAATCACCAAAGGTACTACTATCATCTTTTCCTGTTGGAGCTTCAAGACTTACTGGATCCCTTGCTATTTTCATAACTTTGCGTATTCTTTCCAGTGGCATTGTCAGTTCTACACTCAATTCCTCTAACGTCGGCTCTCTTCCCATCTCATGAGTCATCTTTCTTAATGCTCTGTTGATTTTACTGATAATTTCCACCATATGAACTGGTATTCTAACTACTTTAGACTGCTCAGGTATTGCTCTAGTGATTGACTGTCTTACCCACCAAGTGCCATAAGTTGAAAATTTATATCCACGTTTGTAATCAAACTTATCCACGGCCTTCATAAGACCAATATTGCCTTCTTGTATCAAATCAAGCAGATCAAGGCCTCTTTTTGAATACTTCTTAGCAATGGAAACTACTAGCCTTAAGTTAGCCTTAATCATTTCTTGCTTTGCTTCAGAGACTTCTCGTTCGTGTTTTTGTATTCTCTTGATTAGCTCCTTAAATTCTTGTACGTTATCTTCCTGTATATGCTGCTTAATACCGTTCAAGGTACTAGCTATATGTTCAGAGTTATCGTCTATAAACCTTAAAAATTTGTTTTTTAATTCACCTGTAAAAGAGGACTGATTTTCATTGATCTTTAAAAGACTTATCTTTTTCAATTCGTGCTTTAAAAGCACGTCATCATAAACTTTATAGAAACTTTCTCTATCGATATCGTATTTTCTAGCCTCAGCAATAAGATTAGCCTCTTCAAGCGTAATGGATCTATTTATCTTATAAAGTTCTTGTGTAATTCTGGCAACAGCAGCATCACTTAACTTAATTTGTAATGCTATAGACCATATTTGATTATACAAATTTTCTAGCTCATTAGAGAAATTTTTAGAATTTTTTCTTAATATCAACGCTTCATTTGTTAAAGTAATTATCTCATCCAATGCAACTATGACCTTTGGCAATAAGTCACTTTCCATTTCAAGAATAGAAACATTTAAATTGACTGAACTTATATCTTCATTATTACCGTCTTTCTCATCATCACTACAGTACTCAGCATCTTCAGCACTTTCTTCACTTTCTTCTTTGGGTACCACATTAAAATCAGAGTTATAAATTGCATCCAGATCTATAATTTCTCTCAGCAAGAGAGCTCCATTACTTAAATCATCACGCCATACTTTTATCACCTTTAATGTTACTGATGTTTCAATTATTGCACGTAACATGTTATGCTTTTCAGATTCAATTTTTTTTGCTATCTCGATTTCATCTGCCCTTGATAAAAGCTTTACGGAGCTCATGTCTTGTAAATAAATCCTCACTGGATCATCATTTTGTACTAAAGTTGCAGTAACATTTGGCGATGTGTCATCATCATCAAGTTTACTATCATCACTGTTGGAAGGAATATCTTCTTCATCTTCGCTACTTTCAAGCACATTAATTCCGGAATCCTGCAATAAAGATATAGCATCATCTATAAAGTCAGACGAAAAATTTTCATCTGATAATTTATCATTTATATCATCAAAGGTGATAAAACCACCCTTTTTTACACTCTTAGTTACCAGATCTTTGATAATTTTTTTCTTATCTTCTGCATCATTAATAGTTGACATCATTACCTTTATAGTTTATAACTTTATTTCTTATTAACAAACAAACTTACAACGAGCAAGTCTATAATTTTACTTTTAACTTGTGGCTATTTGTTACTTCATATAGTTTAAGATACTGTTAATTTATGTACACTTGTCTTAATCGATTGTTCCATACTTTTCTTCCATTTTTACTGCTATGGATAATCCAACTGAAAATGTTGCAATTCCAACCACTATAGCAGTAAGCATTAAAACATGGGGTATAGGATTGCTATATGAATAAAAATTTGAAACCAATATAGGAGGCAAGGAACTTTTTATATATCCTAGAGATATGTAAAATAACAAAACAGATGCTTGGAAGACGCTTACCCCTATCATCTTCTTGATTAAATTTTTATCGTTTATAATAATATATAAACCTAGCACCATTAATACAATAATAATCGTATAATTATATAAAGTCATTGTTTTTTCCTACGAGCAAAATTTATATATATAATTAACATAGAGGAGCAGACAGTAAATGCTACACCTAATTCCACCAAAAAAATACCTAATTTTTGACCGTTTCTATTATTGGTTAACAAGATATCATAAGATAAAAAATTTTGGCCAAGTAAAGTTGTTGCAACGCCCGTTCCTCCATAAATTAAAATACCTAACACGTTATTCAATCTAATCACAGAATAAGGTATTGCTTTTAGAGTTGTAGATACACCAAATAGCATTGAATATAATATTATCCCGGAGGCAATAATTATTCCTGCTTGAAAACCTCCACCCGGAGTGTAATCACCGTGAAATTGTATGTATAAACCAAATAAAATGATAAAAGGTATCATCAAAAATGTTACTGCATTTAATATCGGATCTTTAATCATTTTCTTTTTCTTCTTTTAATATCAACGTTATACAAAGCGCAGCAGTAAAAACTACTATAGTTTCTCCAAACGTGTCATAACCACGAAAGCTTGCCAAAATAGCTGTCACTATATTAGGAATACCGGTAGCTTTTTCGGTATTTTCCACATAATAAGGAGCAACATGCAAGTGGATCGGAGCATTGTGGCTGCCAAAATCTGGCAATTGAATCATAAAATATGACAAACATACAGCCAGAAATAACATAAAAAAAAGCGTTATAGGGTTATGAGATAGATTTACTTTATGATTCTTTATCAAGGAGAGTGCTGCAAACGTAAAAACTGTACTGAGCCCCGCACCAACAGAAGCTTCAGTAATTGCAACATCAGGTGCATTCATAATTAAGTGTATAAGCGCAATCAGTGAACTAAATACACACATTAGAACAGCACTTACGACTAAATGTCGCGAGAAAACTATAAAAACCGTAACTGTTAGTAACAACAAAAGTAACACTACATTTAATATTTCTAACACCTTAGCCTTCTTTAACAGTTTTTTTCTTAACTTTATAATGAGTGCGCGCTAAAATATAGCTATTAGTTGAGTTAGCTAACCATATTATAAAAATTAATAATACTATTTTAACAGTATTGATTGAAAATCCATTCTGCAAAGCAAAACCAATTAACAATAACGTTGCACCGCTAGAATCTGTAATACCTGCTGCATGTAACCTAGTATAGAAATCAGGAAATCTGATCACCCCTATATTTGAAATAATTATCAAACAAATACCTAAAAATATGAAAATGGATCCTATCATAAATTATCAAAACAACATTAATCTCATTAGTGCTATAGTTGATATAAAGCTAACGCTAGCATACAACAATGCTATATCAATTAAAAAAAAATTATTCAGAATGATTGATATTGCTGTTATAAGTACAACTACTTGCGTTGAGAAATTATTGAACGCTAAAACCTTATTGTACACATCATTTGACTTAGACACTATGCAACACAACATTACACTCATACAGAACAACAGTGTATAGATAGCAATGCAAATCATTTAAAGACTATGTAACTTCAGTAGATTTCTAAACGGATACTTCTTCATCGCCATCTTGATCATTTATTTCATCATCTATTTCACCATCCACTTCATAATCTTGGCTTTCTTGACTTGCATCAAGGTCTGTGTTATCAGAAAAATTTAATAAATTCGCTAGCTTACTTGTATTACTGCTGTAAACATTATTCATATTTCCTTTCATGTATTCCTTGCATCTACCTACCAAAAGGCTAAACAGCTCATGAGTATCCACCTGTTTTCCTGCTATTTCATGTAAGGAAACTATGGTATTTTTATGACCTTTAAACTTAGCTGCTTGAATTGGATTACTTGCCCCTGTATTTAAATCATGTGTTCTTTGACTTGCCAACAGAACCAATTTGAAACGGTTACTTACCCGTTCTATACACTTTTCTACAATAGACTCAGCCATAAGATACTACCTTAATAAGTTTTATACTATATCACAAAAAACAAGTTGTCAACTTTGTATCTATTGCGATTCAACTTCATGTTTTACTTTTTCTGCCTCAGATTTTATTTCTTGGCTTTCTGTCATCGTGATTGTTATCTCATGATCAAGTTTTTTTAGAAATCCTAACAATCGCTCTAAAGAAAAACCATCTATTTTACCATTTTTAATTTGCGATACCTTTGGCTGATCAATACCAAGTTTCTCAGCTGCAAAAGCCTGAGTCCAAGCATTTTTTTCTATAATTTTATTTATTATATAAAGCAACTTTGTTTTTATTCCTGCACTGTCTAAGTTATTTAACGATATTATTTCCATAATTCTTACACTCACATATCAATTAACTTTATTAAATATTATAACATAATATTTAATATACCAAGATATTAATATCATGTAACTTGTCAATAATTATATGATATCAATATTTAAAACTTTAAGTTGATTATATATTAATATTTTTATCAAATTTCTAGTAATTTTAAATTACCATTTTACCATCAGTCTATCTGAAAAAACCATTTATAGAAAGAACAAGCTAAGATTACAAAGCTTGAAATACAAAAATAATTATTTTATAAATTTATCTTACATAAGAAGTTTATATCTCTATATCTTAATATAAATATTTATTTAAATTTTTAAAATTTCTATTTTAACGAGAATTCTATATATTACATTTATAATATAATTTAAATATTTGTTGCTTTTTAGCTGGAACATTATTTAGTTAGTAAGTAAAATTGTGTTGAATATGACAAAAATAAAAAAAGATGTTGCTGTTATTATGGGAAGTGAGTCAGATTACACCACTATGGTCCATACTGTTGATATGTTAAAAGCATTAGAAGTTTCACATGATATATTCATAATATCTGCACATAGAACACCAGAAAGGCTCTTCAATTTTGCTAAATCTGCACAAGAAGAAGGTTTTAAGGTTATTATAGCTGGTGCAGGAGGTGCAGCTCATTTACCTGGTATGGTTGCGTCACTAACTTGTTTACCAGTTATCGGCGTTCCTGTGCATAGTAAACAATTAAATGGGCTGGACAGTCTACTCTCTATAGTTCAAATGCCAAAGGGTGTTCCAGTTGCAACCATGTCTATAGGAGAAAATGGAGCATATAATGCTGCCATTACTGCCGTATCTATATTGTCAATTTCCAACAGTGAAATTGCAGGTAGGTTAAAAAAGTGGAGAGAGAAACAGACCAAAGAAGTAAAAGAAAAACCAGTTTCATAATAAATCTATGGCAATAATTCTTTTAGACACAAAAACCATAAACCGTATAGCAGCGGGGGAGGTGATAGAAAGGCCAGCAAGTGTAGTAAAGGAATTAGTGGAAAATGCAATAGATGCTGGAAGTTTAGAAATAGAGATCAAAATAGAAAGTGGTGGGCGTAACCTTATTATTGTGACAGATGATGGTAACGGAGTAGAAAAAAACGATTTAGAACTTGCGTTTATGCGCCATGCTACTTCAAAATTGAGCGACAATGAGTTGATAGAAATCAAGCATCTTGGCTTTAGAGGAGAAGCTCTGCCTTCAATAGCAGCAGTAAGTAGGATAAAATTATCGTCTAAGGCAAGAGAAGCAAATGAAGCATGGTCTATAAGTTATGAGGGTGGAGAGAAAATAGGGGAGCTGATTCCTTACTCTTTATCACAAGGGACACATATTGAAGTACGAGATTTATTTTTTGCCACTCCAAATAGACTAAAATTTCTAAAAACCGAAAGAGCAGAAACTCAAAGCATTGTTGATATTGTAAATAACCTAGCAATGATTAACTATCATATAGGGTTTACTCTCACTTCAGGTAATAAAAAGCTCTTAAAATACGCTAAGCAGACTTCGTTATTTCATAGATTGTGTGAAGTAGAAGAAGAATTTCAGGGCAGTTCTCTGGAGATTAATGAAGAAGAAGACGGCATTAAACTTACGGGACACATCTGTAAACCGACCGTCAATCGTGGTAAGTCAACTCAGATCTATACGTTTGTTAATGGAAGGCCAATCAAAGATAATCTACTTATTGGCGCAGTTAGGTATGCATATCATGATTTTATTCCAAGCGATAGGTATCCTTTCGCAGCGTTACATTTAGAGATACCTTATGATCAAGTAGATGTAAATGTGCATCCAAATAAGTCAGAAGTAAGGTTTCAGAATAAGAAGCTCATATATGAGATAGTGACAAGAGGATTAATTAAAGCATTGTCAAGAAGGATAGGCACCTTTCTAGCGCATGACCAGAAAATGGATTCAACATTGCCAGATCCTTTTGATAAACCTAATGTTCAAAATGAAAGAAGGCCAAGTCCTTTTGAAAATCAACTAATAAAAGAATTTGCTTCTCCAAATGAAAGAGTAAAAAGCTTATCAGAACAGTCAAAATCGTTTGATTATACCGGCATACAGAAATTACCATCACAAGCGGAGACTATGGTTCTAGAAAAAAAGGTGTTAGAGCAAGTTGATTTGATAGAGAGCCACCCGCTCGGGTTTGCACGCTGTCAGGTCTATAATACTTACATTATTGCCGAGGTAAGAGACAAATTGATTATAGTCGACCAGCATGCAGCCCACGAAAGGCTAGTATATGAATGCTTAAAACAAAAATCAAGTGTAAAAAGACAAAAACTACTTCTTCCTGAAACGGTTGAAATCAAAAATCAAGCCGGAATGGAGATGATTGAAGTTTATAAAGATAAGTTATTTGAAATGGGTTTTGATATTGAGATCAAATCAGAAAATAAAGTGATAGTAAAAGAAATCCCTGCAATTTTGGGAGCAATAGATGTGAAAGAGATGCTAATTAATATAGTCGATAGATTAACGGAAATAGAAGATACATTGCCAGTAGAAGATAAAGTGAACAAAATATTGGCCACTATCGCTTGTCATGGATCAATTAGAGCGGGTACAAAAATGAGGTTAGATGAAATGAATGAGCTGCTGAGACAAATGGAAAAAACCCCATATTCCGGGCAATGCAACCACGGAAGACCAACTTATATAGAAATGAAACTCAGTGATATTGAAAAACTTTTTGAGCGTAGGTAATGAGGTTGCCATAAATATGTAAGTGCTCCTTTCTCGTCATCCAAGTAGCTCATAGAAACGAAAAAACTTCCTTGACAAACTCCGTCAGCCCCCTTACCATGAAAGTGAAGCTATTTATTTATCTTCTCTGTACAGATTAAATGACAAAAAAACTCACGAATCTGGCGTCTCATGTTTAATTTTTTGCACTATGTGCACCTTATGTCTTTATAAAATTCTAGGTTTTTACCTAATATAAGCTAAAATGCGCTTATAAAGCATTTAAAACATAAAAAAACGCCAACTTAAAAAATGGATAGTGAATAATTAGCTACCCTAGGGTTTCTTTTGTCTTTTTTTCTGTTTAGTAAATTTCTTAAACATTTATGACTAAAGGTTAGTTGCATTAAAAAGCAGCTAAATCGCGGTTATTAAGCGTTTAGAATAAAAAAACGCCATACTTGAAAGTATAATGTAAGTAATTAGCCAACCACGGGGCTTCTTTTGCCTTTTTTTTCGCTTAGTAAATTTCTTAATGTTTATAGCTAAACGACAACCGTCATCCCGCTACGTGTTAGCGGGATCTCTTGTTAGCGCCGCGGCGGTATGACGTCTCGCTTGCAACCTATAGCTTTGTCATTCCAGTGCTCCTTTTTTTGTCATCCCAGTGCCTTGACTATTTGGATCCAGAAAACTTAGCTTCGAGTCAAGTAGGCTGCAAATAAAAACTGGATTCCAGCGTCACGCGCTGGAATGACACCCTGACAATCGTCATCCCGCTACGTGTTAGCGGGATCTATGTTAAGAGATACCGCGAATGAATCGCAGTATGACGTATAGAAACTAAAAAAGTTCTTTTTTAAAAAACTTAAGTTATACTTATAAGTATTTGATACTTTTTATAGTGATTATGTCGAGTTTAAGCTGCCTTTATGGTGATAATGCAGAATTTGTGGAAGAAATGTATAGCCGTTATTTGCAGGGTGATAAATCAATCGGGGAGGATTGGTATAGAATTTTTTCAAGCAATTTAGAAGTTAATAAAGCGGAGACCTGCGGTGCACAGCGTGCAACTAAGGTGGATGATTCAGTTTCTAGTTTAGCAAATTTTTTCAGATCTTACGGTCATTTTTTTGCGGATCTTAATCCGTTATCACCCAATGTGAATAAGGAAGTAGATTATCAGAAATATTCGAATCTCTCTCCTATGGGTGACACTAGAATCTATAGAGATATTTACTGCAAGAACATCGGTTTTGAATTTATGCATATTTCCTCTTATGAGGAGAGAGTGTGGCTGCAGGAAAAGATCGAAAATCAAACCTATACGCTGAGTTCACAAGATAAAAAGGAAATACTGAGGCGCTTGATCGAATCTGAGATGTTCGAGCAATTTCTCCATATGAAATTTCCTGGATATAAACGTTTTTCTATCGAAGGTGGAGAATCAGCTATTGTTGCAATTGAAAAAATTATTAGTGATTCCGCTGGTTATGGTATTGAAGAAGTAGTTCTTGGTATGGCTCATCGCGGACGGCTCAATGTTCTAACCAAAGTTATGGGAAAAGAATATGCGGCAATGCTATCTGAATTTCAAGGCAATCTCGCACACCCAAGTGGTCTTGAGGTGTCCGGTGATGTTAAATATCACCTTGGTTATTCTTCTGATCGAGCACTTTCAGGTGGCAAAAAAATACATTTAAGTTTATGCCCTAATCCATCTCATCTTGAAGCGGTAAATCCGGTTTTGGCTGGAAGAATAAGAGCAAAACAGAATATAAGATCTGTGCTTGGCATATCAATTCATGGTGATGCGGCTTTCATCGGTCAAGGAGTGGTTGCTGAAACCTTGAGCCTAAGCAATATTGAAGGCTATAAGGTGGATGGCATTGTGCACGTTGTCATTAATAACCAAGTTGGTTTTACTGCTAATCCGTGTTGTGCGCGGTCCTCTTTTTATTGCACTGATGTAGCAAAATCAATAGAAGCTCCAGTGTTTCACGTTAATGGAGATAACCCTGAAGCTGTGAGTTTTGTTGCGAATTTGGCGATGGAATATAGGCAGAAATTTAAAAAGGACGTAGTGATTGACATAATATGTTACCGCAAATATGGCCATAATGAAGGTGATGAACCGAATTTCACTCAGCCACTCATGTATAAGGTGATATCAAAGCATAAAACTCCTGGAACATTGTATGAAGAAAAATTGACTGCAGAGAAAGTATTAAGTGGTGATGAAGTAAATAAATTACGCAGTGAATTCAGGGCAAAATTAGATAAAAGTCTTGCTGAATCAGTGACTTACACTCCAAAAAAAGCTGACTGGTTTTGTGGAGTATGGTCAAAATTAAGAAGGGCAAGGTTGAACGATTTGAGCGAATACTATACAGATTCTGGTGTTCCGCCAGATGAGTTGAAAAAATTAGGTGTGTATATAAATAGCAATATCCCAAGTAGCTTTAACATTAATAATAAGGTTAGAAAAATACTTGATGGCAGAATAGACAGTATAAATTCCGGCAGTAATATAGACTGGGCAACTGCCGAAAGTCTTGCATTTGCGTCACTGCTTACAGAAGGAATAGAAGTGCGTTTATCAGGCCAAGACTCTGGCCGTGGCACTTTTTCGCACCGTCATTCAAGGCTTGTTGATCAGGTAACAGAAGAAGCGTTTATTCCGCTAAACAATATAAATGAAAAGCAAGCTCACTTTGAGGTCATAGATAGCGCTTTATCAGAGTATGCTGTAATGGGCTTTGAATATGGCTATAGTCTTGATTCCCCGTATTCACTGGTGCTCTGGGAAGGACAATTTGGTGATTTTGCAAACGGTGCGCAAATTATGATCGACCAGTTTATCGCATCTGCAGAAACAAAGTGGTTGCGATCAAGCGGTCTAGTTTTATTGTTGCCCCACGGTTATGAAGGGCAAGGACCTGAACATAGTTCTGCTCGTATAGAGAGGTTTTTACAACTCTGTGCAGAAGATAATATGCAGATAGTTAATTGCTCCACTCCGGCAAATTACTTTCATGTTTTACGTCGGCAAATTCATCGAGACTTTCGTAAGCCTTTAGTAGTGTTTACACCTAAATCGCTATTGCGTCACAAAAGAGCAGTTTCTAACCTATCTGACTTTGAAGGAAAATTCCTCACGGTGATTCCAGAATATAGAACAGATTTAGTTTCGAATGATAAAATACGTAAAGTTGTAATATGCAGTGGTAAAGTTTATTACGACATATGTGAAGCACAAAAAATAAACGATATAGCAGTAATACGTTTGGAGCAATTCTATCCGTTTCCTGCCGATAAACTAAGTATTGAACTTGAAAAATACAAAAGCGCTGAAATTATATGGTGTCAAGAAGAACCAAAAAATATGGGAGGATGGTTTTTTGTCAACCCATTGATAGAAGAAGTGTTATCCAATCTCAATATTCAAGCAAAAAGACCTAAGTGCATTGCAAGACTTGCTGCTGCATCTCCTGCATGTGGTTATGCTAGTGTACATGCTCAGCAACAAGAGGAGATTTTAAGACAGATCGCTTAGTATTTACAGTTATTGAAGCAGAAGTGGTGCTATAAAAGTAGCTGACACTTGAATCCGGTTGCATCACGCGCTGCGGCCAGGCGCAATAGAAAACGCATTACACCAATAAAGCCCTTTTGGTACTCAAGCAAATATAAAAGATTTTTATTTAAAAAGTAAACATTATTAATATTTACTTTAACTAATATAGGATATATATGAATACAAAAATATTTGAGATGTTAATAAGGAGAACTGGTCTACGCAGAGATAGCAAAGCTGAGATCATACAGTTAAATAGAAATGAAAAAGCTTTCGTAGATGAGGATAAAGAATCTATCGAATTAGCTGAGGCCATTTTTGAAGAGAATAATATGTTTCATTTCCGCAAACCAGGTCCTGCTATGGATTACATTTTGCACAAATTAATAAATGATAGGAAGCTTTTCGAGGAAATGAAAGATAGAGGTACAAGTATAATACGTCTTTTTTCTTTGTTATCAATGTATCATGGTCGTCTCAATTGCTGTGTTATAAGAAAAGGAGGGTGTATTACTGAGTGTGGCATACTTGATTACGCTGGCACCTATCCAGAACTAGTGCCTTTAGAGGACTTTATACTTATTGAGCCTTCCTCGTACCTCGAGTACATTGTGTTTGACAATGAGAATATCAGAAATAGGTTAGCTGAAGACTTAACTGAAGATAAAACAAAATTAGATATCTTTTTGAATGGAATTTTAGCAACAAAGAATTCGGATTTAGTATTATCTTGTATTAACAAGATAGAGGTTCTTAATGAGGGAGATAGATATTTTGTTAATCTCTTACAGAAAAACGGCATGCTAGACTACATCTTAAACAAAGATGATACAACACTTGCAAAATCAACTCTAAAGGAGTTGTTGAAGCTTTCTATTTTGCAGGAAGAAAAAAGCACTGAGTTAGAATCTCCCCAAGCTTCAAGTGTAAATGTTAGCAAAGCTCAGCAACATTGTAGTATATAGCTGGTGATAAAGTTTAAAATAATTGCATATACTGAGGCTCATTTAGGTATAGAGCCTCAGTGGTGCTTAATTTTTCAATTTATGGTAGACTAGTAGCCCTACTATGATGTGGATCTATGCTCGCTTATAACTAAAATTTCACTTCCACCAAGGGGATATTATTCCAGCTATTGCTTCCATAGTCATCAATCGAAGCGTTTAAGTAATCTGTATCAAAGCGTACGGGCACATCAAATTCGAAGCTCGCAGTGATTATCGCATCTTTTACTGGTGGCTTCATAAATGTTATTTCTCCCGTTGAATAATTTACTGAATATTCACTCTCTTCTTTACCATTTAAATAAATCTTTACTGTCCCATGTACTGGCTTTTTGATCATACGTATATGCTTATCTTCCCCACTTACATAAGTTTTGATTAGCTGAAAAGTCGTTTTTTTGTTATCTCCTATACCAATCTCTTGATTAATGGCTATAAAATCCGACCAATCCTTAAAACGAAACCCTATTGCTTTACCTTTTCGTGCATGAAAAAATGTTATTAGTTCTAGTAGCTGCTCGTTTGATCTGACCCCGTAAGCTATGTTGTATCTAGTGCGTGCATGAGACCAATTGATGTTGCGCTGTTCACAACCATTGTGAGTTGTTAGAGGTTGTCCGGAAACTAGTAAATTCAAGCATATTCCCTCTTTAACATAACCCTACTCATAGCTAGGTATATGAAATTCTCAGTGGATGTTGTGAGTAAATCATACTCCTTCGATAGCCTTCTATTCCTATTAACCCAAGCAAAAGTCCTTTCTACAACCCATCTTCTTGGCTGTACTTTAAACCCTTGTTCTCTTGTTGGTAGTAGCTCAGGTGGCGTATCTTTGTGCACCCAAAATCTACATGGAGGCCTTGTAACAATTTCAATATCTATGTCATATTCTTCCTTTATGTGATTCTTTAAATTTCTTCCTTGGTATCCCATGTCAGCCCACATTTTTTTAACTTTAGTATATTTTGTTCTCATATTGTTTAATGCTATTTTAATACCATCTCTATCATTTTCGTTAGCAGCGCCTACGTAACAACCTAGTATAAAACCCTGAGTGTCTGTAATTATATGCCTTTTTCTACCCTTTACTTTTTTACTTCCATCATAGCCTTTGATCCCCCCTTTTCTGTAGTCTTTACAGATTGACTATCTACTATACAGGCACTCGGCTGCTCATTCCTTCCTATTTTTCTTCTACTATATTTTGTAATTTCATAATTCATTTTCTCAAAAATTCCCTGCTTCTTCCATTGCCTGAACTGCTCATACACAGTCTTCCATAGCGGAAAATCATTTGGTAAATACCGCCATTGACACCCTGTACGCAATACATAGAAAATTGCTTCTAATATTTCTCTTTTGCTATACTTTGGCGGCCTTCCTCCTTTCTTGTATGATACTCTGAAGTGTTTTTCTATTCTTGCCCATTCCCTTTCGCTTAGATCTGTTGGATACTTTTTTCTCATCTTTACCCCGTACTAAAATTTCGGATATTATAGCCTTTTACTTGTTTCCGGACAACCTCTAAGAATTAGGTCATGTGCAGAATATGGCATATCGTCCTTGATTTGCTTGAGCATCTCAATCATTTCCTTGTTCTGTTTACTCTGCTCGTCAAGTTTCCCTTTTAATGCATCAATAATAGCTTTAGACTGATCTTGATTGCCAAGATCACCAATCACAGCTGTTACTTTCTCATAAGGCAGTTTGTGAATGATGTCTTTAAGCTCTTCTGCACCTACGTTATCCAAAAGTTCTTTAAACTGCTCATTAGACATATTGCGAGCAAAAGCTTGAAGTTTTTCTGGGTTGTCAGCTAAAGACTTAATGATAATCTGAATCCTATTAGAATCAGTTAAATCCTGAGCAATTATGCCAAGTTTATCATGATCAAGCTTATTAACTAAGTCTTTCAGTTGGTCTTCTTGCAGACTATTTACTAAAGCTTTCAACTGATCACCTTCTAATTCTTTGGAGAGTATTGTCAAGTGGTGCTCAGCTAAGTCTTTTGCAAGCACTGTAAATTGCTCGTCATTTAAAGTTTTAATAAGTGCTTTGAACTGATCCACTTTTAAGTGAGGTAAAATTTCTTTTACTTGCTCTGAATTTAATTTTCTCACTAGAGCTTCAAGCTGAGTATCATTTAAAATAGGAACAATTATTTGTAACTTTTCTGGATTTAGTTCCTGAGCGAGGGTTTTTAGCTGGTGATTGGTTAGATGATCTACTAAAGCTTGCAACTGGTTTGAACTCAGTTCAGGAATGATTTTTTGCAGTTGCTCGTTACTAAAAGTATTGGTAAGAGTTTTTAGTTGGTCGTCTGTTAGGCCCTGAATAAAAACTTTGGTAAACGTGCTTGATAGCAACAGTAGCACATCTCTTATATGTCTCTCACCGTAGTATAACATAATGTCTTGTAATACCTCATTGTCAGGTGAATCGATTATATTTCCTGCTTCGTCTGAAAAATAATATTTATTGTTGCCAGTATCTGAATCTTCCCATGTTACATATTTGTATTCCAATTTTTTTGATTTAATAGAACTGCTACACATAGTTTTGAAAGGCTGCACAAGTTCTCTTGTATATGATAACTTAGCCAACTCATTACCGTAATATACAAATGTATGGTTACTTTTTACATAATCTAAGTTAGAATCACTTTTATAATCTTTGGCTACCAGATTTCCTTCATTTTCTTCCTCCAGACATATGTAACTGTCTAGGCAAGAACTGCCGCAAAGTTTTATAGGTAATAAGCCTAGTGCTACATCGTTTTTATCATCCAGCGATACAAGCTCAACTTTTTTAATAGACATTGTAGGATCATAACCTTCAGGCCACTTTATCAATTTAGTCGGGGTTTTTCTAAACACCTCTTTTCCAGGTACCATCTTAAAAACATGCTTTTTTCCACTCATAGGCGTTACCAATAAATTAATTGTTAGTATTCTAACATTTATTGATTAATTTATTGTTAAGTTGGTATATATTACAATTGTAATAACCAACATTACTTGTGTAGAGAAAAGTTACGAAAAGAAATAGGGATTTTCAGGGAAGTAGTATAAAATCCTCATAGATTAAAATAAGCTGCTTTGACAGGTTTTGTGGCGGCTAGAGCTAATATAGACTGGTGGAGGCAAGCGGGATCGAACCGCTGACCTTCTGCGTGCAAAACAGATGCTCTACCAGCTGAGCTATACCCCCAGGTAATTCTTGCTTAAAGCATAAATCACTCAGGCTGAAATGCAAGAAATATTTATCTATTAGGCTATTGCTAAATAGCGTACAAATTCTGCAGGGTGTACACACTTCTCTATTTTTTTGTCTCCTTAGCGTTATACTTCACATCATCCAAATAAATCTGTGAACTGAAAATTAACAAGAAGTTTTCCTTTGGAAATTTTTTTAAATTATTCATAGATTTTTTAACTAAATTATCACTAACGCAGTATATTATATAATTTATTTAACCACACATGAAAATTTTAGTTTGATTAAAACGGATAAAAACTGTATTGATGTTTAGTATAGCTGAAAAATGAAATGATCCCGTAGCTCAGCCGGTAGAGCAACTGACTTTTAATCAGTGGGTCACGCGTTCGAATCGCGTCGGGATCACTCACAAATTTTGAAAAACATGCTAAAAGAACAAGACAAAATATTCACCAACCTAAATGGTAAAGGAACTCCACTACTTGAGGGTGCAAAAAAACGTGGTAGCTGGCAAAAAACAAAGGAATTACTGGATTTAGGATCAGAAAAGATCATTGATGAAGTAAAGAAATCTGGTTTGAGAGGTCAAGGGGGTGCAGGATTTTCCACCGGCCTTAAGTGGAGCTTTATGCCCAAGAATCTTCCAAAAGCATATTTAGTAGTCAATGCAGATGAGTCAGAACCTGGTACATGTAAAGATAGAGATATATTGCGATATGAGCCACATAAGTTACTTGAGGGAATTCTCCTAGCCGGCAAAGCGATCAGCGCATCAGTTGCGTATATTTACATCAGGGGTGAATTTTATAATGAATATTTAGTTCTGAAAAAAGCACTTGAGGAAGCCTATAAAGAAAACTTAATTGGAAAAAATGCCTGCAAATCAGGTTATGATCTTGATGTATTTATCCATAGGGGTGCAGGAGCTTACATATGTGGAGAAGAAACAGCTCAACTTGAATCAATTGAAGGAAAAAAGGGCTTTCCTCGCATGAAACCTCCATTTCCCGCAGGTGTTGGACTTTTTGGCTGTCCAACCACAATAAACAACGTTGAAACTATAGCCATGGTTCCAGATATTCTAAATCGCGGAGGAGAATGGTTTGCATCTCTTGGTAAACCAAATAATACTGGTACTAAGATTTTTTGTATTTCAGGACATGTAAACAACCCGTGTAATGTTGAAGAAGAGCTCGGAATTCCACTACGTGAATTGATTGAAAAATACGCAGGTGGAGTGCGAGGGGGTTGGGATAATTTACTTGCTGTAATACCTGGTGGGTCTTCAGTGCCATTAATTCCAAAATCTATATGCGATACTATTGAAATGGATTTTGATTCATTAAGAACTGCACAATCAGGGCTTGGTACTGCTGCTGTAATAGTGATGGATAAATCAACTGATATAATAGCTGCAATAGAGAGGTTATCACACTTTTATATGCATGAGTCCTGTGGACAATGCACACCATGCCGTGAAGGTACTGGATGGATGTGGAGGATTATGAAGAGGATGGTGGCAGGAGATATTAAGCCTGATGAAATAGATAAGCTGCTTGACCTTACAACTCAAATAGAAGGACATACAATTTGCGCGCTTGGCGATGCTGCAGCTTGGCCGATTCAAGGATTAATAAGACATTTTCGCCATGTTATCAAAGAGAGAGCGATAATTTAACTTTACTTATACTTCTTAAGCCGTTTTGCTACTTAGCAACCAGAGCTAAAAAATATTGATTCCCTTCTCTTTTAGGTGCCAATTCTACCTTTGCGATATCTTCAGTGTCTCGAATTAGCCGTTCTAATTTTTCCAGTCCAACTTCAGTGTTTATAAGCTCTCTCCCTCTAAATCTCATTGTGACTTTAATTTTATGTCCGTGGGCAAGTAAGTCTCTTGCTTGACGCAATTTTGTTCCGTAATCGTGATCACCAATATTGGGACCCAGTTTAATTTCTTTTATAGTTAATGTTTTTTGTTTCTTTTTTGCTTCACTTGCTTTCTTTTTTATATCATACTTTTGCTTGCTATAATCCAGAATTTTACATACTGGAGGGGTTGAATCAGGTGCAATTTCCACCAAGTCTAAACCAACACCATGTGCAAATTCCAAAGCTCGTTCTATTGGCACGATTCCGACCATTTCACCACTATGATCAACTAAGCGTACCTCCTTAGCTGTGATAAATCCATTAATTCTGTTTTTATTGTTCTTTTTAACTTGCAAACTTTAACTCCCTTAATTCAAATTAATACTTTTTAACAGCGATTCATTAGCCTTTTTCAAAGAAAAAGACTCCTGTCTTTCCGATCCTAAATTTCTTACTGACACAGTTTTACTTGTAACTTCATTTTTGCCTACAATCCACAATATAGGAACCTTGTTTAGACTATGCAAACGTATCTTATAACTAATTTTTTCATTGGTCAAATCAGTCTTGACTCTCACACCTTGTTCTTTTAAAATATTGCTAATTTCTGTGGCGTAACCGTCAGCTTCATTTGTAATGGTCAGAATAGCAAGTTGCGTTGGAGCAAGCCAAACTGGAAATTTTCCTGCATAATTTTCTATCAAAATTCCAATAAAACGTTCAAAAGTTCCAAGAATTGCCCTATGTAACATGACAGGGTGATGCTTGTGTCCATCTGCCCCTATATAAAAAGCTCCCAGACGTTCTGGTAAAATGAAATCAACTTGTAATGTTCCACATTGCCAGCTTCTGCCTATTGCATCTTTTAAAACAAACTCTAGCTTTGGACCATAAAATGCACCTTCACCAGGGCTCAGTTCATAACTTAAGCCCGCTTCTTTAACGGCTTCAAGCAGCGCTTTTTCAGCTCTATCCCATACTTCATCATTACCTGCTCTAATATCTGGACGGTCTGAAAATTTCACAGAAATTTCATTAAATCCAAGCTCTGAATATACTTCTTTTAAAAGGTCACAAAACTTTATAGTCTCAGAATTCACTTGTTCTTCCATACAAAAAATGTGTGCATCGTCTTGCGTAAAACCACGCACTCGCATCAGTCCGTGCAATGAGCCTGAGCTTTCATTTCTATGGCATATGCCAAACTCTGCCATACGTATCGGTAAATCACGATAGCTTCTGGTGTGAGAATTAAAAATCTGCACATGACAAGGGCAATTCATAGGCTTTATTGCTAACTTTTTATTTTCAGACTCGTCAACAACGAACATATTTTCACGAAACTTATCCCAATGTCCAGATCTTTCCCACAGCTCTTTACTTACTAAAATAGGAGTTTTTACCTCAAAATAGCCATTATTTATTAGCTTCTTTCTGATGTAAGACTCAAGAACATTATATAGAATATATCCTTGTTCATGCCAAAAAACCTGCCCAACAGCTTCCTCTTGAATGTGAAATAAATCCATATCCTTAGCAATTTTGCGGTGATCACGTTTTTCTGCTTCTTTGAGGCACTCAAGGTAAGCGTTTAATTCATCCTTATTTCTCCATGCTGTACCATATATTCGCTGCAACATTGGGCCCTTTGCATCACCTCGCCAGTATGCACCCGCTACTTTCATAAGTTTAAACGCTTTAACTCTGCCGGTTGATGGTGAGTGCGGACCACGACATAGGTCAATAAAATCACCTTGCCTATAAACAGTTAGGTTTTCACCCTCTGGTATGGATGAGATAATATCAACCTTATATTTTTCGCCTATACCACTAAAGAAATCAATTGCCTGCTTGCGAGTCCAAACTTCTCGAACAAATCTGTGGTTACTTTTTACAATCTCTTTCATTTTCTTTTCTATTGCGGTAAGATCGTCCGTAGTGAAGGTACGACCTGTAGCAAAATCATAGTAAAAACCGTCCTGAATTGTTGGGCCGATAGTAATCTGAGTATTAGGAAATAGCTCTTTCACTGCCTGTGCCATTATGTGAGCAGCATCATGCCTTATTATATCTAAACCCGCTTCGTCACTCAGTTGTATCACCTCTATCTCTGCATCAGCTTCAATTTCACGTGAGAGATCATGCAACTCACCATTTACCTTAAAGGCAATTGCTTCTTTCAAAGCATCTGGTTGTAATATATCAAAGCCAATGACTTTACCACTGTATTCTTTTACTTTTTGTTCGGTTGAAAAAGTAACCCTAACCATAAATAAACCTATACGGACATGTAGCTTGAAGGCGGTTTGCTTCTTCCAACGGTGTCATCCCAGTGTCACGCACATAGCCATACGAACATTCATTTTCGAAGGTAAATTGCACAGCAAATGGTGTCATTCCAGTGCTTGACACTGGAATCCAGCTTTTTTGTAATTTCATTGAAAATGTTGTATAGTGTGCTTGTTCACAATCAATTTTACTGGATCCCAGTGTCAAGCACTGGGATGACACCTTTGTGTTTGAGGCAAAACAGGCTATAACATTTAACATACTGCCCTCGCAAACAAATGTTCGTACAGTTGTGTATCAGCTACTGGGATGACACCACCCCTAGTGGGCACTGCCCCTAAATCATAATGGATAACAGGGTTATAAGCTCTGAACATTAATAATAAGGCCTATTCTTTTTTAACCTGAGTGCAATTGCGTCTTCCCAAACTTCACCATTACGCAATAACTTTTCTTTATTGTACATTAGCTCCTCTCTTGTTTCAGTAGCAAATTCAAAGTTAGGACCTTCAACAATTGCATCAACTGGACATGCCTCTTGGCAAAGTCCGCAGTATATGCATTTTGTCATATCAATATCATAGCGCGTGGTGCGGCGACTACCGTCTTCTCTTTCCTCTGCTTCAATAACTATTGCTTGAGCAGGGCAGATAACTTCACATAATTTACAAGCTATGCATCGTTCTTCACCGTTTGGATACCTACGCAACGCATGCTCACCACGAAACCTTGGACTTAAAGGGCCCTTCTCCATAGGATACCTCAAAGTAACCTTTGGCTTAAACATATATTTTAATGTAATAACAAACCCTTTAATTAACTCTACAAAAGACCAGTACCAAGCTAATTTCTTGAGCATAAAATATTTAAAACTTGTGTCAGTCATTATAAATCATATTATCAGTTTTCAAAATAAATATTTTCACCTGGGTGACTTTTTAGGTATTTTGGTTTCTTAAGTGTAATATTGCTAAGTAGTTTATATAAATAATGACAAACACAAATGAAACTATTTTCGCTTTATCGACCGTATTTGGTAAGTCAGGAGTTGCAGTAATCAGAATTTCAGGCAACTACGCGCTTAAAGCTTTAAATCATTTTCATATTAAGAAAGAAATTAAACCAAGATTTGCTACTTTAGTTGATCTATATGATGATTCCAGTCAATTGATAGATAATGGAATAATCATCTATTTCCCTGCTCCAAACAGTTTCACTGGCGAGGACGTTATAGAGTTACAAGTGCATGGAAGCAAGGCAGTTATAAAAATCATCTTGGAGGAATTATCAAAAGTTTTCGTTATGGCCAAGCCTGGAGAATTCTCACTTAGGGCTTTTCTAAATGGTAAATTTGACTTAACGCAAATAGAAGGGATTGCAGACTTAATTGATGCTGAGACGAAAATGCAAGCTAAACAAGCGATTAAGCAGATATCAGGAGAATTGGAGAGACTATACAGCAATTGGAGGCAAAGATTAATAACGATACAATCCAAAATCGAAGCATATATAGACTTTCCAGAGGACATTTGGGCAGAAAAAAGTGAATTGGAAAAAATTAATAATGAAGTGCAATCTCTCGTGCAGTTGATACAAGAGCATTTAAATGATAATAGACGGGGCGAAAGGTTGCGTGAGGGTTTACATATTGTAATAACTGGTGAACCAAATGTCGGTAAATCAACTCTGTTTAATTTCTTAGCCAAGCGTGATATTGCTATTGTTTCTGAATATGCAGGCACAACAAGAGATATACTTGAAGCTCATATTGACATTGGCGGATACCCAATCATTCTCTCTGATACTGCTGGAATTCGTGAAAGTTCAGATCCAATAGAATTAGAAGGTATAAGTCGAGCGAAAAAGAGGTCTTTTGAAGCTGATTTAAGAATAGAGCTATTTCCTTTTGAACAACGACACGATGTCAATTATCAAGCCACAGGCAATATACCATCTGTCGTTGACACACAACTATGCAAATATTGTAATCAACAAACGGTGTCATCCCAGTGCTTGACACTGGGATCCAGATATAAAAATACTTGCAAATTATGCAATAGACAATGGATTCTAGAAACATGTGCTGAAAACAATGTTCATGATGAGATAAGCTGGAAACCAGTGTCAGCTACTTGCATGACATCAGACCAAAATGACACCATTTATGTATTGAGCAAAGCTGACGATGTTATCAATAATCACAATATAAAAATTAATGGCATAGATCTTTTACCCATTTCTATTCTAAAGGAAATAGGTACAAACAAATTGATCTCTCTCATAAAAGAGAAGGCAGAGGAAAAATTTGGGCATGATAGAGACACTCCTGTAATCACTCGGCAAAGACATAGGAATCACATGAAGAAAGCACTGGAACATTTACAACGTTTTAATATCGATAATCCAATTGAGTTGATATCTGAAGATTTGAGGCTTGCTGCATTTGAACTTGGTGCAGTGATTGGGATTATTAATGTTGAGGAAATATTGAGTAGTGTGTTTAGCAACTTTTGCGTGGGCAAGTAAAGCTTTTATAGATTGCTTAAAATCAAATGTTGTGATAGAAAAGAAATGGACGGATGGCCGAGCGGTTTAAGGCACCAGTCTTGAAAACTGACGTACGTGATGAGCGTACCATGGGTTCGAATCCCATTCCGTCCGCACAGCATCTCGCTATGCTAGCTGATTTTTAGAGCTTATTTGGACTATGTGGTTCATAACGCTGGAAATCTTATCTAATCTAGCCACATCTTTTAAAAATACATCCCTTTGTAAATTGACCTTGTTAGCGAAGAAAGCTAATATCTATAAATAGATCACCATCTGAATATGGAACCCGATATAGTAATAATAGGTGCAGGACCTGTTGGAATATTCACTGCTTTTCAAGCGGGAATGCTTGATATGAAATGTCATATAATAGATGTTTTGGATCAAGCAGGAGGACAATGCACAGCTCTTTACCCAGAAAAGCCAATATACGATATACCTGGTTATCCTGTAATTACTGCCCAAAAATTAATTGAGCAGCTAATGGAGCAAGCTTCGCCATTTAAGCCTATTTACCATTTAAGTCAAAAAGTAGAAAAGATTTCAAATAACGAAGGTGAAAACTTTACTATCATAACGAGCATAGGTACAGAGGTAAAATGTAAGGCTGTTATTGTTGCTGCAGGTAATGGAATGTTTGAACCTAACCGTCCACCCTTAAGTGGTATATTAGAATATGAAAATAAATCTGTATTTTACAGTGTAAATAAAATTTCTGATTTTCAGGATAAAACTATAGTCATTGCAGGGGGGGGTGATTCTGCGGCTGATTGGACTGTAGAACTTTCTAAAGTTGCAAAGAAAATTTATGTGATACATAGGAGAAAGGAATTTCGCTGCACTCCTGAAACTAGAAATAAATTAGAATCACTTGAAATTGATGGAAAAATAGAACTGGTAGTGCCATATCAATTACACGAACTAGCAGGAAGTAATGGGCAGTTGAGCGCAGTGATAGTAAAAAACATTGCCTCTAAGGAAGAAAAAGAAATATCCGCTGATTTTTTGCTGCCATTTTTTGGACTGTCAATGAATCTTGGTCCAATAAACAATTGGGGTATACAGTTAGAACATGGCCGCATAACTGTCGACCCAGCTACACTTAAAACCAGTAGAGATAGGATATATGCAATCGGAGATATAGCTATTTATTCAGGCAAACTAAAATTCATACTAAATGGTTTTGCTGAGAGCGCAATGGCTTGTCATAACATATACAAAGTAATCCACAATTCTCCAGTCAATTTTCAATATTCAACTTCAAAGGGAATTCACGGGAAAGAAAAACTTCCTTGACAAACCTCGCCAGCTCCCTTATCATGAAACTGAAGCTATTGTATTTGCTTTCGCCAATCTGCAGATTAAAAGGTAAGGATTACTTAATGTATCGGCGTCTTGTGTTCAATTTTTTGCAGTATATAGATACTGTATGTCTTTACAAAACTTCATCTACATCTAGATTTTTATCTAAATAAGCTGAACGCGGTTACAAAGCGTTACAAGACATCAAAAAATGCCAATACTCGACAGAGATAGTAAAAGACTAGCTAACTCGGGGATTCTTTGTCTTTTTTTCTGCTTAGTAAATTTCTTAAACGTTTGCAGCGTAAGTTAGAGGTTGTCCGGAAATTAGTAAATTCAAGCATATTCCCTCTTTAACATAACCCTACTCATAGCTAGGTATATGAAATTCTCAGTGGATGTTGTGAGTAAATCATACTCCTTCGATAGCCTTCTATTCCTATTAACCCAAGCAAAAGTCCTTTCTACAACCCATCTTCTTGGCTGTACTTTAAACCCTTGTTCTCTTGTTGGTAGTAGCTCAGGTGGCGTATCTTTGTGCACCCAAAATCTACATGGAGGCCTTGTAACAATTTCAATATCTATGTCATATTCTTCCTTTGTGTGATTCTTTAAATTTCTTCCTTGGTATCCCATGTCAGCCCACATTTTTTTAACTTTAGTATATTTTGTTCTCATATTGTTTAATGCTATTTTAATACCATCTCTATCATTTTCGTTAGCAGCGCCTACGTAACAACCTAGTATAAAACCCTGAGTGTCTGTAATTATATGCCTTTTTCTACCCTTTACTTTTTTACTTCCATCATAGCCTTTGATCCCCCCTTTTCTGTAGTCTTTACAGATTGACTATCTACTATACAGGCACTCGGCTGCTCATTCCTTCCTATTTTTCTTCTACTATATTTTGTAATTTCATAATTCATTTTCTCAAAAATTCCCTGCTTCTTCCATTGCCTGAACTGCTCATACACAGTCTTCCATAGCGGAAAATCATTTGGTAAATACCGCCATTGACACCCTGTACGCAATACATAGAAAATTGCTTCTAATATTTCTCTTTTGCTATACTTTGGCGGCCTTCCTCCTTTCTTGTATGATACTCTGAAGTGTTTTTCTATTCTTGCCCATTCCCTTTCGCTTAGATCTGTTGGATACTTTTTTCTCATCTTTACCCCGTACTAAAATTTCGGATATTATAGCCTTTTACTTGTTTCCGGACAACCTCTCAGTAATTTGATCTGGGTTCCAAGGCCCTTGTGCATCACATATATGAAGCGATAATATATTGCACATGACCAAGTTTGCCCAAAATTCTTGTAATACAGCCTCTCCAGAAAAATTCTCTAACTCTGCTCCTACTTTGAGTCGTTTCCTCTATGTGCCACCTTAACACATAAGCTTTGCTCCAAAATCTCGGTCAAAAACTCTGTTTCTCAGTTGGCTAATGTCAGCACTATAACTCTTACTTTCTGTCCTTTCATTTTATTTTTTAGCTTTTCATTTTCTAATATAAAATCAAAATCTAATGCGCCAGCGTTCCCATAGCTTAGAGGTTGTCCACAAACCAGTAAATCAAGCATATTCCCTACTTAACATAACTTTACTCATAGCCAGATATATGAAACTTTCAGTAGATGTTGTAAGTAAATCGTACTCCTTTGATAGCCTTCTATTTCTATTGATCCAAGCAAAAGTCCTCTCTACCACCCACCTTCTCGGCTGTACTGAAAATCCAGGATCCCGTTGTGGCAATAGTTCTAGTGGTGTATCTTTATGCACCCAAAACCTACATGGAGGCCTTTTGACAATTTCAATATCTATCCCATATTCTCTCTTTACGTAATCCTTTAAATCTTTTCCTTGGTATCCCATATCAGCCCACATTTTCTTAATATTGCTGTATTTTTCCTTCATATTGTCCAATGCCATCTTCACCCCATCTCTGTCATTTTCGCTTGCAGCTCCTACATAGCAACCAAGCACAAATCCTTGAGTATCTGTGATTATATGTCTTTTTCTCCCCTTTACCTTTTTCGCACCATCATAACCTTTGCCCCCCCTTTTTCCGTGGTTTTTACCGATTGACTGTCCACTATGCATGCGCTCGGCTTCCCATTTTTGACCTACTATATTTAGTGATATCATAGTTCATTTTCTCAAAAATTCCCTGCTTTTTCCATCTTCTAAACTGTTCATGCACAGCCTTCCACGGCGGAAAATCGTGTGGTAAATAGCGCCATTGACATCCTGTGCGCAGTATATAAAGAATTGCATTTACTATCTCACACTTACTGTATTTTGGTGGCCTTCCTCCTTTCTTGTACGATACTCTGAAGTGTTTTTCTATTCTTGCCCATTCCCTTTTACTTAAATCTGTTGGATATTTTTTCCTCATCTCTTACCTCAATATTCTTTCTTTATATACTACGTATTCCTTGGTTTGTGGACAACCTCTAAGTATAAAAGTAGCCGTTTTATGTTAAAACACAACGTTCTTGATGAGATTACGGCAAGGCTGGATTCCAGTGGGCTTTGTTGCATCGCTCTTCGGATAGTAGGTAACGTACAATAAATTCATGAAGCTATCTCAAACTTAGCCATGCCTATTTCAGTAAATTTGTTAAGCAAATAACACTTGAGTAGCAGTTCCTTCTCACGATTAATTTCAGATTTGCTCCTAAAACTAAACCCAAATATTCGCTTCAACCTTGAGAAAAATCCTTCAATATACGATCTTTTTCCGTAATTTACTTCTTCTTTCCATCTTTTTATACCATTCTCACCATGTAATTTCATTAACTGAATAGCGGCATTTCTATCAAGCATATAATCCAATTTTGGATGCTCTGCTGCGTTGTTTTTCGGAGGAATTTTCGTTTTTATACCATATTGATTACACAGCTTATAGAGCTTTTCTCTGTCATATGCCCTATCTGCATATAGTACTTTTATGACATACTGAAAATCGACTTCTTTTAGCAAATCACAAGCTCCATAGTGATCAGAGTAGATACCGTTACTGTATTTTACAGCTATGGCTTTTTTGCTGTTTGTATTCAACATTACATGCAATTTTCTTGTCTGTTCATAGCTGCGATACTTTCTATCTTCGCTATTTTCTTTGCTATGACCAGGAGTGTTGTTGTATATACTAATTCCTGTACTGTCTATAGCAATTTCGATATCTTCCATATTATTTTTATCAATTCTGCAATCATTGATCTTAATATTGAGTTTCTTAAACCTTCTTGATGATTGTGAATAGCTGATAACTTGCAAATTTTTCCCAATTTGCTCAAGGTATCCTGCTATAAACCCAACTGTTTGCCTCAGGCCTATTCTAAATAAACAAGTTATTATGTGCACCAAAATTACAACTTTATCGCTATAAATATTGTTGCCACCTGGTATTTTTGGACCATTCTCGTACCACTTTTCTATGGCTTCGTTGATATAATGAAAAATATTTCCTCTTTTTTCTAGAAATTTGTTATATTCGCTATGGTTACTGACCCTCATTTTTTGTGGCATATTTTTTCTTTCAAGGTTAAATGGCTATTTTATAATGAATTTTGTCAGTAGCCACCAGATTTTTCAGTTGCTATGCAACAAAGCCATTCCAGTGTCAAGCACTGGAATGACAAGAGGGGAGCTACTTGAATGACAAGAAAATGGTACTGGCATAATAAGAAAGAAACACTGAGATGGTGAAAGAAAGAATATACGCGAGCAGCACCCATAGGGTAGCGCGTGACGCTGGAATCCAGTTTTTTCCTATTACCACAAACCGTAGCTTCATTAGTTAGAATAGCATAACTAGCGAGTACGAAACGGAGAAGTTTTAATTTGAACTACAGTTTCAGTGCTATTTAACATATATGCCTTCATACGCAAAAATGCCAGTATATGATATTATGCCAATCAATATATAATTGAATTATGGTAGAAAAGCTCTCTAATATTAAAGGCTCAAATACTCCTTTGCTTGGTCAGTTAAAACGCGTCCTCTTGGTGTGCGCTTTACAAAACTAATTTTGATTAAATAAGGTTCTACTGTTTCTTCAATATTGCCAACATCCTCAGATAGTGCAATAGATATAGTGTCAATTCCAACAGGTCCTGAGGTGTTGAATAAAAATCTTAGATAATTCATATCAAGTTTATTGAGTCCCATTTTATCTACACCCAATTTTAGTAATACAGAATCAGCGACTTCATAAGTGATTTTTTTATCATCTTTCACTTCAACAAAATCCCTTATTCTTCTGAGTAACCTCAAAGCAATTCTTGGAGTGCCGCGCGCACGGCAGGCAATTTCCCGTGCTGCATCCTCTTCAATTTCAGCAGAAAGAACTCTTGCGCCTCTTTTTATAATATTAACCAGCTCCTCAAAGGAATAAAACTCAAGATGCAAAGGAATGCCAAAACGATCTCTGAGTGGCGCAGAAAGTAATCCAAGCCGTGTTGTTGCTCCAATTAGCGTAAATGGTGGTAGATCTATCCTTAAAGTGCGAGTAGATGGGCCTTCACCTACTAATATGTCCAGGCAGAAATCTTCCATAGCAGTATATAAAACTTCTTCAATGCTGCGATTTAATCTATGGATTTCGTCGATAAATAGGACATCTTTTGCATTTAAAGTGGTAAGCACTGCGGCCAAGTCTCCAGCTTTACTAAGTAAAGGACCAGAAGTTGCGCGAAAGCTAACTCTTAATTCTTTAGAAACAATTTGTGCTAAAGTTGTTTTGCCAAGCCCTGGAGGACCGTACAATAAGACGTGATCTAAAGCTTCAGTTCTCGTCTGTGCAGCGTTTATAAACACTTTTAAATTTTGTATTAAGTCTTTTTGTCCGACAAAATCATCAAGTTGTTCAGGTCTGATGTTGATATTGCGCGCATCTTCAGTATATTCTTTACCGCACGATATTGATTTCATAATGTTGAGAGCTCCTTAAGCGCCATGCGAATAATATCCTTAGTGTCCAGATTTGGCCTGTATTTTTTTATCGTATCATAAGCTTTCATTTTTTCATACCCAAGATTGATCAATGCTGAAAGGGCATCTTCATTGATTGGATGAAAATTATTGTTATTTATTTCTAGTTTACTCACTTTGCCACTCAATTCAGTGATGATTCGATTTATGAGTTTCAGGCCAAGTCCACTCATCTTGAGTGTTACTTTATCCTCATTCATAATTGCCAAAAATAGCTGTTCTGGAGTTAATTTGCCCAAAATTGACATTGCAGTTTTATAGCTAACGCCGCTTACTTTGACAAGCAACCTCAAGCACTGCTGTTCTTCTTCGCTTATAAAACCATATAGCTGAGCGACATTTTCTCTGTTATTTGCATAGGTTTCGATAAGTAATTTAACTCTACTTCCGATGGAACATGCATTTAAAGTTTTGGCAGAAAGGTGCACTATATAGCCAACATCATTCACGTTCAGGATTATGTGATCACTGCGCACTTCATCAACTATTCCGCTTAGATTTCCTATCATTTTTAGCACTGTATAGGGTTCAGTTTAAATACTCCTGGATCTTAGGTCAAGCAAACGAACATTATAACAGGGAAACGTGGCTAAAAAACCACTTGACAAACTCCGCCAGCCCCCTTATCATAAACACTGAAGCTATTTATTTATCTTCTCTGTACAGATTAAATGACAAAAAAACTCACGTATCTGGCGTATCATGTTTAATTTTTTGCACTATGTGCACCTTATGTCTTATAAAATTTCTACCTACATAAGCTGAAACGCGCTTATAAAGCGTTTAAAACATAAAAAAACGCCAACTTAAAAAATGGATAGTGAATAACTAGCTACCCTAGGGTTTCTTTTGCCTTTTTTTCTGTTTAGTAAATTTCTTAACGTTTATAATTTAGATTAGTTGCGGTTTAAAAGTAGCTGAATCGCGGTTATTAAGTGTTTAGAATAAAAAAACGCCATACTTGAAAGTATAATGTAAGTAATTAGCCAATCATGGGGCTTTTTTTGCCTTTTTTTTCGTTTGGTAAATTTCTTAATGTTTATAGCTAAACGACAACCGTCATCCCGCTGCTTGTTAGCGGGATCTATGCTAAGAGGTTGTCCGGAAACAAGTAAAAGGCTATAATATCTGAAATTTTAGTACGGGGTAAAGATGAGAAAAAAATATCCAACAGATCTAAGCGAAAGGGAATGGGCAAGAATAGAAAAACACTTCAGAGTATCATACAAGAAAGGAGGAAGGCCGCCAAAGTATAGCAAAAGAGAAATATTAGAAGCAATTTTCTATGTATTGCGTACAGGGTGTCAATGGCGGTATTTACCAAATGATTTTCCGCTATGGAAGACTGTGTATGAGCAGTTCAGGCAATGTGTATGGTCCCAGAGTGTGATGGTGTGGATTTAGTATAAATAATTCTGGAGACTGTGTCCACTGATAACATATAAATTCATAAGGAGTAAGACCCTTAAGAGTTTTGAGTCTCTTTGCATAATTATAAGCCATAACAAAGTTATAAAGGTGTTCTTTAAGTTGCTGGTGCGATTGATAGTAATACTTCTTAACTGTAGCATCCTTTAAAGTTTTATTCATACGCTCGACTTGCCCATTCGTCCAAGGATGGCTAACTTTTGTCAAACGATGTTCAATAACATTCTCTTCGCAAACTCTATCAAATATATGTTGGAAAGCATACTTATGACGCTTCTGGTTTGTAAATTGTATACCGTTATCTGTCAAAATAGTATGGATTTTATACGGTAAAATTCTAATCAAATTACGTAAGAACTCAGCAGCTATGGGTTTTGTAGCACTGTTACACAACTCAACATAGGTAAATTTGGATGTCCTATCAATAGCAACAAACAAATGTAATTTGCCCTCCTCAGTTCTAACTTCAGCAATATCAATATGAAAGTAACCGATAGGATATTGTTTGAATTTCTTTTTTGACTTAACTTCTCCATCAACAGTTGGTAATCTGCTAATGTTGTGTCTTTGTAAACAACGATGCAAGCTAGAGCGAGTCAAATGCGGAATTGTAGACTGCAGAGCGTAAAGGCAATCATCTAGTGGCAGTAGTGTATACTTGCGAAATGTAACTATTATAGCTTCCTCTTCTAGCGTTAAAACAGTTGATCTTGGATGCTTTGGACCCATATCAGCATCTTTCGTAAATGAACGTTTTCTCCACTTAATAATAGTTTTTGGATTAAGGTTATAATGCTTGGAGAGTTTTGCTATGCTCTCTTTTCTATTTTGTATTGCTCTACGAATCGTCTGTGTTGTTTTGGCGCACCCATGTAATATCTGTCCCATAATGACTCCTTAAATGATGATGATAGTATACCATCACTCTCTGGGACCATACATCTAAGAGATACCGCGGATGAATCGCGCGGTATGACGGTTCGTGGTGGCATCTCGTCATCCCGCTACGTGTTAGCGGCTAAGAGATACCGCGGCGGTATGACGTCTTAGCCATAGATTACCTGATCTCACCATCTTTCCGGTTGTTTTATACATAATTCTCGGATTTTGAAAGTTCACTTTGAATAAATTGCTCATATTCTTTATCCTCTAGTTCTTCAAAAATCTCAGGATAATGTTTACTGGAACGAGTAATTATTGAAATTAGCTCTTGCTTTGTTTTTCTTAGTAAAACCTTTCAAAGAGAGTCTGTTCATCTGGGCGCGTAGACGATCGATACTCCTTTCTATCAAGTGCAACCAAAGCAAAACCTGTTGCAGCCATATGCTTACATGGATCATAATACACAAATGCAGGACAGGAACATGTTCCACTCAAAAGAGGACCATCGTGCTTTAGTGTTACTCGATATACATTTGATCCAACTACCTTTGATTTAGCTTGAGATTCATTAACAGATATAATCTGTACCTTTCTTTTGTCAAAATAATCCCTTCCTCTGGAGCGGTAGGGTTCTTTGATAAGACCTGTGATATCTTTATAATACAGTCTCATTTTTACCTCCTTTAAAACCCTCAATTTTCTAATATATCCTTTCTTCCATAAAAATTTATTAACTCACCACGACTTTTATATGGCCCTGCGGACAATTTTATAGTGCTATAGCTAACTCAAGAAAGGTTTCCCTACGTCATACCGCGATTCATTCCATAACTGTATGAACATTCATTTTTGAAGGTAAATTGCACAGCAAATGGTGTCATGAAAGTAGCTGACACTGGAATGGCTTTGTTGCATAGCAACTGAAAAATCTGGTGGCTACTGACAAAATTCATTATAAAATAGCCATTTAACCTTGAAAGAAAAAATATGCCACAAAAAATGAGGGTCAGTAACCATAGCGAATATAACAAATTTCTAGAAAAAAGAGGAAATATTTTTCATTATATCAACGAAGCCATAGAAAAGTGGTACGAGAATGGTCCAAAAATACCAGGTGGCAACAATATTTATAGCGATAAAGTTGTAATTTTGGTGCACATAATAACTTGTTTATTTAGAATAGGCCTGAGGCAAACAGTTGGGTTTATAGCAGGATACCTTGAGCAAATTGGGAAAAATTTGCAAGTTATCAGCTATTCACAATCATCAAGAAGGTTTAAGAAACTCAATATTAAGATCAATGATTGCAGAATTGATAAAAATAATATGGAAGATATCGAAATTGCTATAGACAGTACAGGAATTAGTATATACAACAACACTCCTGGTCATAGCAAAGAAAATAGCGAAGATAGAAAGTATCGCAGCTATGAACAGACAAGAAAATTGCATGTAATGTTGAATACAAACAGCAAAAAAGCCATAGCTGTAAAATACAGTAACGGTATCTACTCTGATCACTATGGAGCTTGTGATTTGCTAAAAGAAGTCGATTTTCAGTATGTCATAAAAGTACTATATGCAGATAGGGCATATGACAGAGAAAAGCTCTATAAGCTGTGTAATCAATATGGTATAAAAACGAAAATTCCTCCGAAAAACAACGCAGCAGAGCATCCAAAATTGGATTATATGCTTGATAGAAATGCCGCTATTCAGTTAATGAAATTACATGGTGAGAATGGTATAAAAAGATGGAAAGAAGAAGTAAATTACGGAAAAAGATCGTATATTGAAGGATTTTTCTCAAGGTTGAAGCGAATATTTGGGTTTAGTTTTAGGAGCAAATCTGAAATTAATCGTGAGAAGGAACTGCTACTCAAGTGTTATTTGCTTAACAAATTTACTGAAATAGGCATGGCTAAGTTTGAGATAGCTTCATGAATTTATTGTACGTTACCTACTATCCGAAGAGCGATGCAACAAAGCCCACTGGGATCCAGGAAACTTAATTGCAAGTAATGCATTAGATTTGGTGAGTATGGGTTTTATGTTATAGAATGAAACACTTTTGGTGAATTTGTAAAGAAAACTGGATCCCAGTGTTTGGGCACTGGGATGACACCATTCTTTTTCCTGGATTCCAGACTGGAATGACACCATTTGTTGTGTTTAACAAAGTTCGTACTTAGCTTCATATTAGCCGTAAATATTTAAGAAATTTACCAAACGAAAAAAAAGGCAAAAGAAGCCCTGGGGTTATTATCCGCTTTAAAATATTGGCGTTTTTTATGTTTTAAACGCTTGACAAGCGAGATTCAGCCGCTTTTAATTGCAACTAACTTACGCTGCAAATGTTTAAGAAATTTACTAAGCAGAAAAAAAGACAAAGAATCCCCGAGTTAGCTAGTCTTTTACTATCTCTGTCGAGTATTGGCATTTTTTGATGTCTTGTAACGCTTTATAAGCGCGTTCAGCTTATTTAGATAAAAACCTAGATGTAGATGAAGTTTTGTAAAGACATACAGTATCTATATACTGCAAAAAATTGAACATAAGACGCCGATACATTAAGTAATCCTTACCTTTTAATCTGCAGATTGGCGAAAGCAAATACAATAGCTTCACTATCATGATAAGTGGGCTGGCGAAGTTTGTCAAGTAAGTTTTTTCGTTTCTATTTCCAATAAAAGTTCGTTATATGGTTATGCAAGAAGTCTAATGAATCGCGGCATGACGTCTTAGCTATAGATGCTGGTCTGTGTGATTTCAAGAGAAGCTTAGTAGATAAGTTGTGTTTTAAACCAGATTCGGTATTTTAAACTGAACATTTTCAATAATACCACCTGGCATAACTGAAATTTTTACACTCAGGTTTACTTTTAGGTAGTCCATTAATTCATCAACCAATATGTCAGGAGCGGAAGCACCTGCAGTGATTCCTATCTTTTCTACGCCCTGGAACCAGCTTTTATTTACACATCTGTAATTATCAATCAAGTAGGCTCTTTTTCCTCTAGCAGTGCACAGATCTAATAAGCGGTTTGAATTTGAGCTATTTTTACTTCCTACAACTAATACCATGTCTACAATTTCAGCTAGCTTTTTAACAGCATTTTGTCTGTTTTGCGTTGCATAGCATATGTCCTTTAAATCTGGACCTGTTATGCCTGGAAACCTTAATTTCAAGGCAGCAATAATGTCACGGGTATCGTCGATGCTTAACGTAGTTTGTGTAACATAAGACAAATTATCTGGATCTTTAACCTTTAAATCATATACATCCTGCAAAGTTTGCACTAAAGTGATAGGATTGTTTACTCTTCCCCTAATTCCCTTAACTTCTGGATGGTTTTCATGCCCAATGAGAATTAATTCTTTACCACTGTTTTCATACCTTTTTGCTTCTTTATGCACTTTGTTGACTAAAGGACATGTTGCATCAATCACTTGAATACCCTTTCTTTTTGCCTCATCTTCTATATTTTTTGATACTCCGTGCGCGCTGAAGATCAGTATTCCTTCATTATCTTCAATTTCCTCGATACTGCTTACAAAAACCACTCCTTGTTTCTTAAAGTCCTCTACTATATATTTATTGTGAACAATTTCGTGTAGCACATAAACTTGGCGCTCGTTTTTGTATTTTTCTAAAGTAATAGCTAATATGTCCACAGCTCTTTTTACCCCGGCACAAAAACCTCGTGGTTCAGCTAAGATGATTTCCATTTTTGTCAAATCAAGTAAATATGCAAGCATTACTTAAAAATAAGCTCCGCTCACTGTGTTTTATAGTACCATTATTTATATTTTATATAATAATTATTTTTCGCATATTCTCTTTAACATTTGATCAACTTACTACTTCAGAAAATTTTAGAAAAGATAATATAGTACATAAACAACCTGATATTTTAGATAGAAATGGAGTGGTAATAGCAACAAATGTGCCCACAACATCACTATATATAGATGCAACCAAAGTAAAGAATCCGGAAAGTATAGCAGCACAACTGTGTTCTACTTTGCATGACCTCGAATACAAGAACTTATATAGAGTACTTACTTCAGAAAAGAAATTTGCTTGGATAAAGCGGCACTTGACTCCAAAAGAATTACTAGCGATCAAAAACGCTGGTGTACCAGGAGTAAATTTTTATGACGACATAAAGCGTATATATCCTCACAGTAATTTATTTTCACACGTGCTTGGTTATACTGACATAGATGGCAACGGTATTGCAGGAGTTGAGGCATATATAAGTAAAAACAAACAACATTCTGTTATCCAAGTACCTGATATACAGTTGTATGAATGTTGCAACTTGAAAGCAATTCCTGCACAACAATTCCCCACACAACAGATGGTGTCATCCCAGTGCGTGACACTGGGATCCAGATATAAAAATACTGACAAATTACGTGATGAACAACGGATTCCAGAAACATATGTCAAAAACAATGTTTGTGATGAAATTGCGCATAAAACTGGATTCCAGTGTCAGTGCACTGGAATGACACCAGACCAAGCTTCTGCACAATCTTCTGTCATCCGACAGGGATGGTCACGCTCTGCTGATCAATATGTTCAACTATCCTTAGATACACGAGTGCAAAGCATAGTGCATGAAGAGCTAACTAAAGCTGTAAGCAGATATCAGGCACTTGGCGGAGTAGGAATTGTTTTAAATGTGAGAAATAGTGAAGTCATCTCGATGGTCAGCCTACCTGATTTTAATCCCAACTTACAGAATAAGGCAGAAGACGTACAAAAGTTTAATCGCGCCAGTCTTGGGGTATATGAGATGGGGTCGGTATTAAAATACTTTACAATAGCCGCAGCGCTTGATGCGAACGCTACAAAAACTAGCGATTTATATGACGTATCAACACCAATCACCATTGGAAAGTATAAAATTCAGGATTTTCATAAATCTAAAATTCCAAAAATTACTGTGCAAGATATATTTGTAAAATCATCCAACATTGGTGCAGCAAAAATTGCAGTCAAACTAGGTATTGAAAAACAGGTAGAATACTTTAAAGCTATGAAGCTATTTTCTCCTTTGAAAATAGAAATACCAGAAAAATCCACACCGATAATCCCGGATAAATGGAGTGAAAACACTTTAATAACAGCATCTTATGGTTATGGCATAGCTGTAACTCCTATACATCTTGCACAAACTGCAGCAGCATTAATCAACAATGGGATATTTCATAACGCAACCTTGATGTTGAATAAAAGAAGTATAGGAGAGCAAATTATCTCAAGAAGAACTTCCAGGGAAATGAGAAAATTATTACGTGCAGCAGTAACAGATGGCACTGGCAGAAAAGCAAAAATAAAGGAATATTCAATAGGAGGAAAAACTGGATCGGCGGAAAAAGTTGTAGATGGTAAATATAGCAAAGATGCAAACATAGCATCATTTATAGGAGTGCTAACTATGCTTGACCCAAGGTACATAGTGCTAATTGCTATTGATGAGCCTCAAGGGATGCACCATACCGGGGGAGTAATTGCTGCGCCTATAGTAAGAAACATTATAAATAGAGTAGCACCTATACTAAATGTTACACCTGAGATGTAAAATTATGATTGCTTTACTATAATTTCAAATTTATCATTACCAAAATCCTTATTAATATACCAAGAACCATCATCTTTAGTTACAAATTCAAGACCTTTAAGGTCTTTTTTTATTGTCTTTCCATTTTGACCATCAATAGCGATATTAATATCGAATGTAATAATGTCTAGATTTATCATAGCTTCTTTCCCGCTGCACGAATTTAGACTGAACTTGCCTAACATGACATCATTAAAACTCACTTCCCCTGTACAGACATCACACTGACCGTCCACACAACACGTAGTTTCAATATAGAAAAGATCTGACATACAAAATACCTTAAAAAAAAGAACTAAACATATATGGCCACTACACCACACCGCTAACAAGTAGTAAAGCGTCGATAAACCTAAGTTACTTTAGCTACGTAGCCATAATACAGCTAGAAATGTAAAATTCAACAGTTAATTGTGTGATTAATAGAGAAGTCTTATTTAGTACACCTTATAGGAATGGCTGTTTAGTTTTTTTGTTAATCTTTTTTACCATGCTGTCAATCATATGCTTTATCCCTTGATATACAGAGTATGTACTTTCGTCGCTACGCATATAAGCAGAACAGGAAAATACATTATGTTCTTCGTCTTCTATTGATAACTCTGTATCGCATTTTATGTGCTCGCCGCCAAGCCTTTCTATCAACTGTTCTCTGTCATCTCCTATAGTTACCTTAACCTTACTTTCTTCTTTACCTATCTTGCTACTTAAAATTGAAACAATGATGGCTGGAGATATGCATATCGCTCCTATTGGCTTTTTTGTAACAAAAAATTCTGAAACTAATCTTTCAAATTCAGGCATTACTGTCACCATGTCTTTACTTTCAGCTAAGTCAGATAAATTTTTCGCAACCCCGTATCCACCAGGTACAACTAGCATGTCAAAATTTTCAGCTTTGGCTTCTTTTAAGTCATATATTTCGCCTCTTGCGATTCTTGCTGCTTCCACAAGTACATTCCTTTTTTCTTTTGTTGCCTCTTTTGTTCTATGATTCATAACTTGTGTGATATTGATATCAGGTGCAAAGCATTTAACATCCACTTCCTGCTGATCAAGCACAAGCAAACTTAAAACCGCTTCTCTTACCTCTGCACCGTCAAGGTGACCACACCCTGATAAGACCACAGCAGCTTTTAATTTTTTTTCACCCATAAAGTACCTTGATTTCATATAATCTAGATATTTTAATACAAATTCTATATTTGGAAAGGGGTATGTTATATCAATTATAATATAATTAATGATTAGTATGTATAATTAGGCATATTTATAATCAACGAAGCTGAATATGGAATCTAGCAATAGTATGTTTTTTGACACTGACTATCCAGAACTAAGAAAAGCTATTTCAGATATAATAGAAAGTATTGCACAATCCTCACAAGAGGGGAAAAAAGAGTTATTTACAACCCTATCAGAACAAGTTAAAGGGATGAACCTCAAAGATTTAGGTTTAGCGATTAATGACCAAGGCTTGCAAAAGGAAGTAAATAAAGAATTATTTATAAAACTCATTGAAGAAGCACTTAAAGGGTTAACTTCTGAAAACGTTGACTCAAAAATAATAGAAGAGGCGTTAAAATCTGTTAATCAGCAAGCAATAAGTAATGTTATAAATAGTAATAAAGGTCCGCTGGACAATCTAGTCAATTATTTTAAATCAGCATCTGCAAATGAAAAAATAGGAATAGCTTCTGCTGGAATGGTATTAGGAGCAGCATTTTCTCCGCTTATTGTGCTTGCTACATTAATAGCGCTTGTAGCTATTGGAGCACGTTATGTAGGAATAGGTATAGGAAAGGCAGGGGAAAAAATAAAAGAAGGTGCGATTGAAACAGGAAAAGCAGTAAAAAGTTCATATAAGGATTTAATAGATAAATTACCTACGATTCAAGACAGAGAGAATAACTTTAGTAGATTAAGAACAAACGTGCTTGAAACTATTGCAAACATTAGTCTTAAAGATAACGAAGGCGTTGACGCTAAAAAAGGTTTTGATGATGGGAAAAAAATATTAGAAATGCTTCAAAATGAAAGGCAGCGATCTGCTATACAAGAGTTAGTAAAGAATGGAACCATTCAAAATTTTTCAGAAGATGATATGAGCAGACTTCTGGAAAAGGGCCTCAGTACTCATGTAGCAGATATGAAAGCACTTAATGATCTTATAAATAAATTTCAACCTGCAATTATGGCTATTGGTAACGGTAAAATAGAAGATGTAGAACAAAAAGTTAATGAGAAAGCTCAGGAAATGGAGCCAGATTCTCAATTAGGTGATTCAAGTACTGAACGAGTGAGTGAAGAAGAAAATAAAACCCTCTGATGGCTTGGGGAGGGAATGGGAAAGATAGGGATCTACTCCTTTCTATCCACTTTCTTGAGCAATCCACTTCCACATCTAAGAGGTTGTCCGGAAACAAGTAAAAGGCTATAATATCCGAAATTTTAGTACGGGGTAAAGATGAGAAAAAAGTATCCAACAGATCTAAGCGAAAGGGAATGGGCAAGAATAGAAAAACACTTCAGAGTATCATACAAGAAAGGAGGAAGGCCGCCAAAGTATAGCAAAAGAGAAATATTAGAAGCAATTTTCTATGTATTGCGTACAGGGTGTCAATGGCGGTATTTACCAAATGATTTTCCGCTATGGAAGACTGTGTATGAGCAGTTCAGGCAATGGAAGAAGCAGGGAATTTTTGAGAAAATGAATTATGAAATTACAAAATATAGTAGAAGAAAAATAGGAAGGAATGAGCAGCCGAGTGCCTGTATAGTAGATAGTCAATCTGTAAAGACTACAGAAAAGGGGGGATCAAAGGCTATGATGGAAGTAAAAAAGTAAAGGGTAGAAAAAGGCATATAATTACAGACACTCAGGGTTTTATACTAGGTTGTTACGTAGGCGCTGCTAACGAAAATGATAGAGATGGTATTAAAATAGCATTAAACAATATGAGAACAAAATATACTAAAGTTAAAAAAATGTGGGCTGACATGGGATACCAAGGAAGAAATTTAAAGAATCACATAAAGGAAGAATATGACATAGATATTGAAATTGTTACAAGGCCTCCATGTAGATTTTGGGTGCACAAAGATACGCCACCTGAGCTACTACCAACAAGAGAACAAGGGTTTAAAGTACAGCCAAGAAGATGGGTTGTAGAAAGGACTTTTGCTTGGGTTAATAGGAATAGAAGGCTATCGAAGGAGTATGATTTACTCACAACATCCACTGAGAATTTCATATACCTAGCTATGAGTAGGGTTATGTTAAAGAGGGAATATGCTTGAATTTACTAGTTTCCGGACAACCTCTAAATGTACAATAAGAACTAGATTCCAGACTGGAATGACAGCAGTCCTACGTCATACCGCGATTCATTCTCGGTATCTCTAGATCCCGCTAACAAGTAGCGGGATGACGGTTGTCAGGCTAGCTGTCATCCCAGTGCCCAGACACTGGGATCCAGAAATTTTAATTGTAAGTAAGCATACTGGGTTGATAAGTATAAAAGTAGCTAGAAAATAAACATTTTTGATGAGATTATATGGAAAACTGGATGCCAGTGTCAAGCACTGGCATGACACCCTTCACGGACTTTTAAATTACTTTAGCTATAAATATTAAGAAATTTACCAAATGAAAAAAAAGGCAAAAGAAGCCCTGGGGTTATTATCCGCTTTAAAATATTGGCGTTTTTTATGTTTTAAACGCTTGACAAGCGAGATTCAGCCGCTTTTAATTGCAACTAACTTACGCTGCAAATGTTTAAGAAATTTACTAAGCAGAAAAAAAGACAAAGAATCCCCGAGTTAGCTAGTCTTTTACTATCTCTGTCGAGTATTGGCATTTTTTGATGTCTTGTAACGCTTTATAAGCGCGTTCAGCTTATTTAGATAAAAACCTAGATGTAGATGAAGTTTTGTAAAGACATACAGTATCTATATACTGCAAAAAATTGAACATAAGACGCCGATACATTAAGTAATCCTTACCTTTTAATCTGCAGATTGGCGAAAGCAAATACAATAGCTTCAGTTTCATGATAAGGGGGCTGGTGAGGTTTGTCAAGGAAGTTTTTTCGTTTCTATGTTGTCAGCTACTTGGATGACGCCAATCTGAGTTAACTACACCAACTCACATTCAGCAAAAAAGAAAGCTATCTCCTTACGAGCATTTTCTAGACTATCCGAGCCGTGGACTCTATTTTCACTAATATCATCAGCAAAATCACCCCTGATTGTGCCTTTATCTGCCTGCTTTGGATTGGTAGCTCCCATGATTTGTCTGTATTTACTTACTGCATTTTCACCAACTAAAACTTGAACTACCACAGAACCAGAGGTCATAAACTCTACTAATTCCCCAAAAAAAGGCCTATCTTTATGAATTTCATAAAACAGCTCTGCTTGTTTTTTTGTTAGTAACATCATTTTTTGTGCTGTGATTTTCAGCCCAGATTGTTCGATGTAGGAATTTATATTGCCTGTAATATTATTTTTTACTGCATCAGGTTTTAAGATTGAAAGTGTCTTCTCAATTGCCATATTATTTCCTTATATAGAATAGTACATTTATAGATTTATTTTATTACAAATTTTAATTTCATAGAAGTGATTTTTTATCTATAATTAAGAACAAATCATCAAGGAGGTATTGTATGGGTAAATGTTATAAAAATAACACTACTAAACAAGCTGAATCTACTACTAAAAAATTAGTAAGTAACTTTAAGTCATCGCTTTTGTGTGGAACAAAAGGGTTTTTGACTTTTAGTCTGGCATTTTTAAGTTATTTGGAATATAGTTCACATCATAATACAAAATTAAAAGAAGGTGCTGCCTTTGCAATGAAAAGAAACACTATTCCATTTCTTGAAATGACAATCATAGCACCGCTTGTTTGTTTTGCACTGCCAGCTATGCTAGGCAGTATGAGCCTCATGCAATGCGCACTTTTATGTGCTGCCTTAATGATTGCCACATGTTTTATTGTCAGAACTTTTCATCTGCGTGAGAAGTTAATGGAAAAAATCACTAACCATAGTAGAAAAGAAATAGACGCGGAATTTAAGAAAGATACTATAAAATTTCCTACTTTTGATCAAAATAGAAAACACATCGAGTATAATTCGCCCAATTCAGGGCAACCACTGAATGAAACGAGTAGCACCTCTCTTTTCGTTAAAGTTTTACTTTTCCCTCTAAAGGTTTTTTTGAAGGTCCTGCAAAGTTGTATAATGCTATCTTTAGCTGCTGTTGAACTTCTTGAAACCGTGCCAAGTTTTTGTGTTGATCTGTTTTTTGATAGAAGTTTTGAATCCACACAGAGTAACATGCAGAGATTTGGCCACTTATTGTATGCAAATGTGAGAAATTTAGTGCCTATAACTAAATTTGATGAGTGTGTAGCTAATTTTATAGGTACCCCGAAAGTAACTTGTTGTAGTAGTGCGTAGGTGAAAAAGGCAGTTATCTTATTTAATCTTGGCGGGCCTGATTCACTAAATGCGGTCCGTCCTTTTTTATTCAACCTTTTTTATGACAGGAGAATAATCAATCTACCGAATCCCTTTCGGTTTCTTTTAGCAAAGTTTATATCTGCGAAACGAGAAAATACTGCACGAAAAATATACGAGGAAATTGGAGGTAAATCGCCAATTCTAGAGAATACAAAAATGCAAGCTAATGCTTTAGAACTAAAATTAAACGAAAATAGAAACCATGTACACAAGGTATTCATCTGCATGCGCTATTGGCGTCCATTTGCTGACGAAGTTATTGAAAGTGTAAAACAGTTTGATCCTGATGAAGTGATTCTGCTGCCACTGTATCCACAATATTCAACTACCACAACTCTGTCATCCATCGAGAATTGGCAAAAAAATGCTAAACGGTATGGCCTAAAATGCAATACAAAAATGATTTACCGTTATTATGATAACCAAGATTTTATTGAAGCTCACGCTAATCTGATAGCTAAGTACTATAAATTGGCTAGCAAAATCGGTAAACCAAGAGTCCTATTTTCAGCCCATAGCTTACCTCTTAGTATTATTAAAAAAGGCGACCCTTACGCTTCACAGGTAGAAAGAAGCGTAGAGTTAATAGTAGAAAAGTTAGCTATTAATAACTTAGATTGGTCAATATGTTATCAGAGTAAGATTGGTCCTGTAAACTGGCTAGAGCCAAGCACTGAAAGTGAGCTATTACGCGCAAAAATTGATGGTGTACCTGTAGTTCTATCACCTATATCTTTTGTTTCTGAGCATTCAGAAACTCTAGTTGAACTTGATATAGAATATAAAGCAATTATCAAGGATGGATATTACTTTCGCGTGCCAACTCTCAGTGCCGATTCTTTGTTTATTAAATGCTTGGCTGATTTATGCATAAATCTCCCTTAAAGCCCTGATTTATAGTGCTTTTCTTTTAGGATTTTATGTGATAGAATAACAGAAAGTTATTATTTTATTAACTATTTCATGCCAAGCAAGCTAAAAGAAAAATCAAATACGGTTGCACAAAAGGTACATGATGCTTATAATCATGATATCAGGAAGGTAATCTGCATCACAACAGGTTTAACAGCCCTATTGTGTAAGATTTCACTGCAATTTTGCTGCGAGTTCATTGACAATAATAGATCCAATATCTTTCTTATACGGAATGTTGCTCGACTAGTAAAGTTTCCGACATCTATTCTATACATTGCCCATTCTGCATTTACTCTACAGGATCTAATTAAGGATTACAGAAACCCTGAGAGTAAAAAAGAGCTGGCAAAAATTGTGGGTAAATCGGCTAATCTTGCAAGCAGCATCATAGAAGCATTGATGATGTTGAAAGTCATCCATTTTTTTACTAGGAGTAATGCAGACGTAATAAGTCACATTCACTTAACATCAACGATCCTATTTCTGTTTATTTCGGAACCTATAAGCTACTATTATTCATGGAGAAAATACCTAGATAATAAGGATCCTGAAAAGTCTGCTAAGTGTAAGAAGGACCTTATTATCAGCACATTAACTTTGTCATTAGGTTTGTTAAACTTCATATTAAAAAGAATGGAGACTGCAACCATACCAATAAACTTAGGTAATGGTATAATCTATAATTTCAACTTAAGCGTAACAGTTAGCATAATATATAGTGCAGTATTTCTGGCAGTTCAGCTTGACAAATTGTTTCAACAACCTGTCAATGATGATCCTTCCACTGAACTTGATAGTGCTGGCCATAACCATATTCAGCACGGTAATGATGGTAATGATCTGCCCGATGGTAACGCTGTGGGAATGTAAGGGTTAGAGGTGAAAAGATTTTATTTCTACTGCCAACGCTAGTACTGCTAATTTGCTAACAATACTCCAAAGTGACAGAATTTTACCTTCCACAACCTGGCTAACATCATGAAACTCACAGTCAGTGGCATTCAAGCTAGAATATACATCTTTTCTGCTATTACATCGGTATAAGTAACATGTTGGAGTATCTCCTATATAGTATATTAGCGGTTCTGCAGAACTGCTTTTAAACATGTCAATGGTTGGTACACCTTCTTGTATAATAACGCTATTGATTGCTATTCCTTCTTTTATCTTTTTCATTTTATGACGCTTTTTTTTATTGAGGTTTAATATTTCCTCTCCACTTGTTGCTGTTATAATGCCCATCCCATATGTGCCATTGCTTGCTTTGATAAAAACGTAAGGTTGTGTTTTTATTTCATATTCCTCATATTTTTTTTGCACTAGAGATAATATTTGGTCAACTTTAGTTGCTACTGCTCCTAGTGACAAATCATCATCAAAATCAACTCCATCACAGCTCTCTGTAAGCACAGAAATTAGCCATGGGTCTATTTTAAATTCGCCACAAAACTCAGATGCTAATTCTTGATAGATTTCAAAATACTTAAATTTCTGCCTGCTATGCCAACCGTATAGTGGGCTTGGTACTATATCTTGCTTTACGTCTTTCAGCGTGTCTGGAATGTGGCTCGTCATATCACGGTTCAGTATAATAACATCAGGCACAAATCCTGAAGTTGTCTTTAGCAGAGAGTTTTCTTTCACAACAGTTTCATACTGTTCTATTAAATTGTATACTTCATTATATAAAAGGCCAATTCTAGCTTCAAAACCTGCGAGTTGCAGTACTTTCTCTATAACAAATACGTTTTCTATATACATTTTATTGCGTGTATAATTTTCCGGTATTATAAGAACCTTTTTGTATTGATGTCTTTTAAAGTAGCTTTCTATCAATCTTGCTGCCATTGTTCTTGATTCTTCACTTAAGTTATTGAATCCTGCAGGAAATAAATTAGCGTCCACTGGGGCAATTTTGTAGCTGGAGTTTCTAAGATCTATAGAGCTATAAAATGGCGATGTAAGGCCATTAAATTTTGCTTCGAACCAATTATTTATACTTTTTTCCAAATCTGGGTGAATTATGTTTTGCATCTGCACTTTAAATGTTATAAGGAAGGTATTATATTATAAGCTATAGTTGAACATATTTAGTAAATTTGACTAAAGATTAAAGTATAATGAGATTCTTATTTAAAGTGATAGAAAAATGATTCAACACGATAACAATAAAATGTATGGCACTACTATACTGTCAATTAGAAAAGATAAAAGTGTAGTAGTAATAGGTGACGGACAAGTTTCACTGGGCCACACTGTTATAAAATCTGGAGCAAAAAAAGTTAGGCGTCTTTCTGGTGATTCCGTAATTGCTGGATTTGCCGGGGCAACAGCCGACGCATTTACTCTTTTTGAAAGATTAGAATCTAAACTTGACAAGCACCCAGGGCAATTAATGAGAGCATGTGTTGAACTTGCAAAAGACTGGAGAATGGATAAATATCTGAGGAAATTAGAAGCTATGATGATCGTTGCAGATAAATCTATTTCATTAGTAATTACGGGAACAGGTGATGTTCTTGAACCTGAAGATGGAATCGCAGCTATTGGCTCTGGGGGAAATTTTGCTCTATCTGCAGCAAGAGCTTTAATTGACATTAAAGGAATATCAATAGAGGAAATTGCGAAAAAGGCTATGAAGATAGCTGCTGATATATGTGTTTATACAAATCATAATGTGATTATTGAAAAAATAGAGGAGTGATATGTCTTCCAAGCAAAAAACTTTATGCACCAATTTTTCCAATCAGCCTATAACCCTTTCAGAAGGACGGTCTTGTAGTAGTGACACCTACGATGAAAAAAATGACCTCTATAAAGATACTAAGAGTGGTTTTGATTCAAATGACAGCGATGTTCAAGTTAATGACAGTACTCAAGTTTTGTTAGATGACCTGCCACCACAGAAGATAGTTAAAGAATTGGACAGATTCATAATCGGACAGGATGATGCAAAGCGTGCTGTTGCTATTGCGCTCAGAAATCGTTGGCGTCGCAATCAGGTTCCATTTCCATTGCGTGATGAAATCATACCTAAGAATATATTGATGATCGGTCGTACAGGGGTTGGTAAAACTGAAATAGCTCGCCGCTTAGCAAAACTTGCCGGTGCACCGTTTATAAAAATTGAGGCAACGAAGTTTACTGAAATAGGATACGTTGGACGTGACGTTGATTCGATAATACGTGATTTAGTTGATGCAGCAATAGTTTTAGTTAAAGAGAAAGCCCGTAAAGCCTTAGCTAAAAAGGCTTTAATTTTAGCTGAGAAAACAATAGTAAACTCTATGGTAGGCGAAGATGCAACCGAAGAGAGTAAAAAAATTTTTAGAGAAAGGTTGAGGAATAAAGAGTTTGAGGACGGAGAAGTTTCTATTAACGTCAGAGAGAGCAAGAGTATGTTACCTACTTTCGATATACCAGGCATGCCAGGTGGGCAAGTTGGTGTGATGAATGTAACAGAAATAATGGGCAAGATGTTTAACGGGGGCAAAAAAACAAAAACTATTACGGTGAAGGTAAAAGAAGCGCGTGAAATATTAATTAATGAAGAAAGTGAAAGGCTAATGGATGAAGATAAGATAATCAAAGAAGCCATTGATCTTGTTAGTAATGACGGTATAGTATTTTTGGATGAAATAGACAAAATTGCAGCGCGTACAGAAGTAAAAGGTGAAGTAAACAGAGAAGGAGTGCAACGCGATCTGTTACCATTACTTGAAGGAACAACTGTTACAACTAAGTATGGCCATGTAAAAACAGACTATATATTATTTATTGCATCTGGTGCTTTTCATCAGTCTAAACCATCTGACCTCTTACCGGAATTGCAGGGCAGATTACCGATCAGGGTAGAACTTAAGGCACTTACTCAAGAAGATTTAATAAGAATATTAAAGGAACCAGAATCTAGTTTGTTAAAGCAGTGCATAGCTTTAATGAAAACAGAAAATGTGACACTTGAGTTCACTGATGATGGTATAAAAACCATAGCTGAAATAGCGTTTACAGTTAATAGGCAAGTGGAAAATATAGGCGCAAGAAGGCTTCACACTGTTATGGAGAAGCTTTTAGATGAGATAAGTTTCATTGCTTCTGAGAAAAATAGCGAAAAATTCATTATAGACAGCAAGTATGTAAAAGATAAACTTGAGTCAATTTCGAAGCAGCTTGATTTATCTAAGTTTATACTTTAGGAAAAACGAAAAGCCTACTTTAAGTAGTATAGAAAGTGTTCAGAAGGTCAGCCAGTAGACCTAAAATTTCAGCTATATTCTTTAGGCTGTTTTTCAACAGTAGAATGGTGTGCTGCGACCTCTTGCTTAACATCTAAGCTTAAGTCAATTATTGAGATATTTTCTTCATCATAATCTATGTCTTTTATTAACATATCGTCAGTAATAGTCAAAAGGTCAGGCGGAGAAAGAATAGTTCTTTTATTACCAGCTCTCATTCCCACAACTCCAAGCTCTATAGCAAGTGGTATTTTTTTATCGCCAACCCTAAATTGCACTGTTTGATCTTTGGCTATATATTCTCCATTATGCTCCTTTACGCTATATTTAACCGATATCTCATCACCGCACCTTACTTGTTTTCCAGTCTTGTTAATTAAGTCATTAAAAACCATCAGATTATTTACTGAGTCGGGATATTTATCCTTTACTTCGATCAGTTTGACGTAATAAGAATTAAAATTCATTTTGTTATCATTGGCAATAGTAACTACACGCTCTCCGCCTTCTTTCATACCTATTACCCCTAAACTCACTTCTTTTAGGTTATCTTGACCTATTTTCAAAGTAACATCAGAAACTTTGCTAGGGAGTGTTGCTAAGTTATTATTAGAAATTTTATATATTTGCAGTAGGACTTCCAGGCCGCAGAAAGCCTTGCTGCCACTGCCTTCAGTAATTTCATAAAAATTTATCGAATCTTCTTCTTTTTGCTGCGTCATTTCTTCTAAATATTCTGTTAGCCCATGCTTTTCAATATAGCGGTCAAGTGCTGATTCAAGTATTGGCTTCACTAGGTAATGTGCTATCGTCTGTATCAAACCACCATGCGTGGCACTTATCTCATAAAGCTTGTCCTTTTTTTCCGGTTTACCTTTGTTTATATAGACAATAGTAAACACAAAAGCAGAAGTTAAAGTGAGAATCATTACTATGGAAATAAGCATTTGTAATATAATTTTTCTAACCATCTTTCTTTACTTGATTCAATAAATCATATAAATAATTAGTATCCCCTGAAAGCGCACTCAAATTATCCAAGCCTTGTTTAAAGAGGCCGTCTATATAGTTCTCTACTTCACTTTTACCAAGCACAGACATAAGATTATTTGTTTTATCTTGTTCGTAGTCTTCAATATCATCCTTAGCTTGAAAGATAAGCCCTAGATTTATTCCATAGTTATATAACGCTTTACGTTGCTTGTCTATAGCATTTCCTATTATAGCGCCTATTTCACATGAAGCTGCAAATAGTTTTGCGGTTTTCATCAAATGAATTTCTTTTATTTTGTTAAAATCTGCACCAATATCTAAAGCCTGTCCTCCCACCATTCCCCTAATTCCTATTGCCTGAGAAAGAACTTTTATGATCTCACAGCGTTTCTCATTTAACGAAGATAATACCTCAAAAGCCAGAGTAAGTAGTGCATCTCCGGCAAGCACTGCTGTTGCTTCATCAAATTTTTTATGGCAGCTTAGCTGGCTTCTGCGAGTATCACTGTTGTCCATGCACGGTAAATCATCGTGAATTAGAGAGTAAGCATGAACAAATTCAATTGCTGCAGCAACTGATATTACTTTTTTAGCTTCCGCGTTAAACACTCGCGATGAAGCTACGACTAAAAAGGAGCGTATATGTTTTGCAGGAGCAAGGAGTATATAACGCATAGCTGATATAAGCTTATTCTCGCTATTTTCGGGTAAGAGTTTATTTACTTCTACAATAAGCAAATTTTTTGTTGTTTCGTCTAGCATTTTTGAATTGTTAATTGTTTAGCACGTAACGCTAGCCAGCTAGGGCAGTAGAAAACTTTACTGTAGTTTACCAGTTATAAAAGATATTGCAAACATAAAAATTTTTTATAACATCAAAGAATAGGTTATTTTTTTGGTAAGAAATGTGAATAGCGAACTAGCAAAGAGCACTAGAGAAGACATAGAAGAAAAAGTAAAAAAGATTATACTAGAGCACATTAGTAAGGATGTAGAGAAATTCAACAGCTCTTCAAAGCTTTCGGAGCATGGTACAGACAGTTTAGATGCAGTTGAAATCATCATGGCGGCAGAAGAAGAGTTCGGAATAGAAATTCCAGATGAAGACGCACAAAAAATGGAAACTATGGAGCAAATAGTTGAGTACATTAATAATAAAAAAGGCTAATAGTTAGTGTTAAATGAGCAGAAGAGTAGTAGTCACTGGTGTTGGTTTAATCACTCCACTAGCGGCAGATGTTGACAACACTTGGTCAAGGCTAATAAAAAGTGAGTCTGGCATAAAAGCAATCAATACGGATAGATTTGACTCTTCTGATCTTGCTTGCAAAATTGCAGGGCAGGTGCCGTTGCAATCAGACAACATTGAGCACCATTTCAATCCACTAGATTATATTTCTGAGAAAGACTCAAAAAGGACAGATCGTTTTATTCATTACGGTATTGCAGCAGCTATTCAGGCAGTAGATGATTCATTAATTTTGGAAAGCCAAAATATCAATCGGGAACGTGTTGGTGTAACTATTGGCTCTGGTATAGGTGGTCTTCCGTCAATTCAGGAAAATGTAATTACCATGCAGGAAAAAGGGCCCAGACGTGTCAGTCCATTTTTTGTCCCTGCAAGTCTAATAAATTTGATATCTGGCCATATTTCTATTAAATACGAATTTACAGGTCCAAACGATTCAGCAGTAACCGCATGTGCAACAGGTGCGCATGCAATCATAAACTCAGCAAGAACTATAAAACTTGGTGAAGCGGATGTTATGATTGCAGGTGGAGCAGAAAGTGCACTGTGTAGAGTTGGAATTGCAGGTTTTGCATCTATGAAGGCGTTATCAACTAAATTCAATGATAAACCCAAAGAAGCTTCAAGACCATGGGATGCAGAACGCGATGGTTTTGTTATGGGTGAAGGAGCAGGTATATTGGTGTTGGAAGAATACGAACATGCAAAAAAAAGGGGGGCAAAAATACATGCTGAACTGGTTGGGTACGGACTCACAGGAGATGCGCACCACATTACAGCACCACATCCAGAAGGAAGAGGCGCATTTAAGGCAATGCAGCTTGCTTTAAAGAGCGCACAAATTAATCCCAATCAAGTAGGGTATATCAATGCACATGGAACTTCAACGCCACTTGGAGATAAAATTGAAGTAATAGCAATGAAACAGTTATTCGGTGACTACGTTTATAAAATACCTGTTTCTTCAACTAAATCTTCTATAGGACATTTACTTGGTGCTGCAGGGAGCATTGAAGCAATATTCAGTATTCTTGCGTTAAATAATGGAATTATTCCGCCAACCTTAAATTTACACAAGCCTTCAGAAGGATGTGATTTAAATTTTGTACCGTTTAAAGCTCAGGAGCATAAAATTCAATATGCACTTTCTAATTCGTTTGGTTTTGGTGGCACTAATGCATCGCTCATATTTGGACAAGTTTAGTTGATGTCACCCCAGTGTCTTCCTCTTGTCATTCCAGTACCCTCCTCTTGTCATGCAAGCAGCTCTCCTACTGTCATCCCAGCACGTGACACTGGGATGACAAACGGTTGTGAAAGGGAATACATATAAAAATTAAACTATCAATAGCAATTCAAAAAGAAAAAATATTCTATTCATCCCTGAAGAAGTATTTTATTGACAATTTATGAATAAAGATCAATAATGCAGAAAAGGAATTGATAGGCGTATGCATGAATTTAACCACTATTAATTGTACATTATTTGTTGTAATTACATATTTTTTGACGTGCATTATAGCTTGGTGCTTACCTTTCAAAGACATAACATTATTAACAACATTTGTTCCGGCTTCAGTTGCAATTTTGCTAACCATTTATAATAAACAGAAGGTAAGGGATCTTTTTAAACTTAGTTCGCCAAAAAACTGTCTATTAGGGTTTATACTTATTCTGGTAAGTATGCTAATTTCCAATGGTCTTTTGTCAATTTACTGCGGTTTTTCATTTTTCCGAGAGTCTTTTACGTTAGACCGTGTAAAGGATTTGAGTGCAGTTTTGAGTCCATTAGTGATGTTATTTGTTTTATTATCAACCTTTGTGATGTGGATCATTATGTCTCTTGGTGAAGAGATCGGTTGGCGTGGCTATCTTTTGAAAAATCTTAAAAGCAAAATATCAAATTTTTATATCAGAGCAATTATTGTCGGTATTATTTGGTCAGTATGGCACATACCAACTTATGTGGTTGCTGGCTCAGCTTTGTGGAAGGATGGCTTTACATTCCCGACTATTTGTGCTTATACCCTTTATATTTGTGCAATGTCTATAATGTTTACCTGGTTGTTTGAAAAAGACAACTCGATTTGGCCAGTAACTATTGCTCATGCAACAAATAATCTTGTGTATAGTGTTTTGAGCATTCTAATGCCGTCTCCTCCTCTGTCAACTTTCGATGCAGTAATTCGCCTTACATTAGGAGCAGCTGGTTATTTCATTGTTGCAATTGGTGTTATTTGGTTTGATAAAGCTCGAGAGCGTCATTTGAGTAATTCATAGTATAAAATTTCGGGGGCAATTCGCATCAGGTGTCATGCAGGTAGCATGACACTGGGATGATGAGGAAGAAAAAGCAAATTTTGCCTTTTACGGTCAATCTATTATACTTAGTAAGACTTCAATAAACTAATGAATTATACTTTATATCTAATTAAATGCACAAGATATTAATAAGAAATAACTACAAACCTTTGGTCGGAAAAATCAAGATTAATGGCTCAAAAAATGCTGTTTTACCAATAATGGCAGCAAGTCTATTAAGTAGCTCCCCGGTAATTTTGCATAATGTACCTGATTTAATTGATGTGCATCTAATGTCTAAGTTGCTTGAAAGTCTTGGAGCAGAAGTAAACTTTATGCACAATAAAAATTATAAAGCGAACCATACTTTGAAAATTGACTGCAGCAATATCAACAATCACGTGATGCCATATAAAACCGCAAGTAAGCTAAGAACTTCTTTTCTAATATTGGGTCCAATGCTTAGCAGATTTGGCAAAGCGAGAACAGCATTTCCTGGTGGATGCAACATTGGAAAGCGTCCCGTTGATATGCATATTAAAGCATTAGAAGAAATGGGAGCTAAAATTGAAATTGACGGCTATAATATAATTGCAACAGTGAAAGGAAAGCTACAAGGAAAAGAAATCACATTTGAGAAAATAAGTGTTGGCGCAACAGAAAATGTAATAATGGCAGCAACATTTGCAGAAGGAGTGACAACAATAAACAATGCTGCAACTGAGCCGGAAGTTCTTGATTTAATAGATTTTCTGAAGAAAATGGGTGCTGATATTGAAATTGATAATACAAAGGTCATAATAACAGGAGTTGAAGCACTAAATGGATGTGTTCATAAAATAATACCAGATCGCATAGAAGCAGGCACCTATGCACTAGCTGCTATAATAACCGGTGGTAAGTTGGAGTTGGAAGGAATAAATCTATCTGATATAAGGTGTATTACAAATGAGTTGGAGACTATAGGAGCTATGGTTGAACTGTATGATGGAGGCATTGTTATTTCCAGAAAAAATGGCTCTATTAAGTCTGCTAACGTTGCGACAGATCCATACCCCAATTTTCCCAGTGATATGCAACCACAACTGATGTCTGCAATGTGCATCGCTGATGGGATATCAGTAATTGAAGAGAACATTTTTGAAAACAGATTTACACATGCAGATGAATTGAGAAAGTTAGGTGCTAATATCAGCATCGAGAAAAGCAAAGCTACTATAAGTGGAATAAAAAGCTTATCTGGAGCTAATCTATATGCTACTGACTTAAGATCAACAGCAGCTTTGGTGCTTGCTTCTTTGGTAGCCGGTGGAGAAACTATAATAAACAATTCACATCATTTATGGAGAGGATATGAAGCAATGCATGAAAAACTCAATTCATGTGGAGCTGATATCTCCATTTCGTCTTGAGGATATTTTATGAATGAAGCAACCAAAAGAACTATAGTAAAAGAAATAGATGCAATCTTATATGAAGAACATAAGGTATTAGACCATGGATTTATTCGAGTAGTGGATTATATGGGCTCTGATAGCGCTATAGTTCAAGCTGCTCGTGTTTCTTATGGTAAGGGAACAAAACAGATAAGTCAGGATGAAGCACTTATAAAGTATTTAATGAGACATCATCATACAACTCCATTTGAAATGTGTGAAATTAAGTTTCACGTGAAACTTCCAATTTTTGTTGCAAGGCAATGGATAAGGCATAGAACTGCAAATGTGAATGAATATTCAGCAAGGTATTCAATACTTGATAATGAATTTTATACACCTAAACCAGAACAAGTTGCAAAACAATCTGACAATAATAAACAAGGTAGCGGGGAAGCTTTTGATCCAGATACCTCAAAGGAAATAATAGATTCTCTAACAAATGACTCTAATTTAGTATATTCTCATTATGAAAAATTTATTGAGCAGGGGCTTGCAAGAGAAATTGCCAGAACTAACCTAATGCTTAATTACTACACGCAATTTTATTGGAAAATAGATCTGCATAATCTCCTTCATTTTTTGAAGCTTAGAGCTGATAAGCATGCCCAATATGAAATCAGAGTTTATGCAGAAGTTATGCTGGATATAATAAAAAAATGGGTTCCACTGGCCTACAATGCCTTTGTTGAATATTGCCTAGAATCAGCCTGTATTTCAAGAACTGGTCTAGAAATAATTCGCAAATTAATTAAAGGGGAAAACGTTACTAGAGAAGAAAGTAATATTGGTAAAAGAGAATGGGGCGAGCTGATGTCTATACTTGATAAACAATCTTAAAGATAAAGGCATACGTGTCAATCTCCTCTGTCAGTTAACTCTCGTTCACCAGATTGAATCTTGCTTTTTACATCACATTAACTCATCACTTTTATAGAACATCTCATTAAAATCATTTAGAGTTCCAAAATCCTGACCCTTGATAAACAGGTGATCATTAGCAACATGTGCTTCATCAAGAGTAAACAGCTCGTAATGATGATTGTGAGCGGGCCTAACAATTTCATTATATAAAACCATTACTTGTTCGTAGTTATATCCATCGCCAGCATGATATTTACCACGTACGGTATCATAAAAATTCTTTACATCATCATATGTCACTTGCAGCTCCACCTTATACTTTCCCACTTCAAGAGGACTTCCTGTCTTTATTTTTAAGGGATGTTGTGAATTTGCAACACTGTTAGAAGTTTCTGCTTCAATATCAGAATTTTTATCCATATTTTCTATCACACTTGCCATAACAGTTTCTTGTTCATCTTCTGTTGGTTTTGTTTGTTTTTCAGTCTTATTACTGCTACTGTCAGTTTCCACAGTTACTTTTTTTACTTCTATATCTTTTTGAGCTTTCTCATTACTTTGCTTGTGTATTTCATCTCCATGCAATTTTTTCTGCAGAGCTTTTTTCGTATCAGCATAATCATCACGATTGCTTTGCAAAGCTGGTTTATAACTGCTGCTATCATCCGCTTGCATTTGATCTATATAGTTAGATTCTTCTTCCTGTATAGTATTTTTTGCGTTATCCTCACCAACCGTTCCTTTCTCCCCAGACTTGGCTTCACTCTCTACCACAACTTCTTCGTCTACTTGCTCATCATCAATTGTAAATTCAGTACCTATCTGATTGCTATCTTCCTCCAATTCATTAGATAATTTTTCAGATAGCTGGTCACCACTCAAATATGGTTCCTTTGAATATTTAGCATAATTATGGGGATCGGTTCTGTTTTCTGAATAAAACCCACTTTCAAAGTCTGAGTAGGAGCTTTGATTGAGCACAAAAAATAAGTTTTCATAATTAACCAGCATATCACTATCAGGGCTAACAAAATTTAAATATTCATCGCCTTCCCATTCTGGGTGGTGTCTATACTCTGCTATGTAGTATTTACTAGAGTCGAGAGGTATCTTGTCACCTTCTTCCCCATCAAGTTGTAAAACTACTGCTGAATGCCCATTACCTAAATCATTACCTTTTACCACTTTGAATATTTTAATCTCATCCTTTTCTACAAGTTCTTTTAACTCCTCGTTCTTTTCATTTAACTCTTCCTCCCTTTGTCTTTCTGCTTCTCTTTCTCTTGCCAATCTTTCTGCTTCTTCATCAGCTTTCTTCTGCAGTTGTGAGAATACATTTTGTAATATATCTTGTGTGGTTAAGCTATTTGTGTTGCTTAAAAAATTATCTAACACATTTGATGCAATTGGTGACAATTCACCGTGATCATCAAATACTTTTTCCTTTGCTTTATCATAGTGATTTGGGTTATAGATTGCATACAGAGGATAAAAACCATAATCTGCAATTGACGCTCCGTCAGGTGATAGTTCCATTGAGAATCCATAGTAATTAAGTGGAAGATTGGAGGTTAAATATTTACCGTTATCATCCCTAACGTGTAGCTCACTTCTACCATTGTGCTCACTATATTTGTTGTAGTAGATATAAAAATTCTCATGGTTAAGATTGAAGTGATCATCTAGATTATCGAATTGAATTGTACTGCCAAGCTTCTCCCGCAAAAGATTTTTGCTTTCATCTGTAAGCTTTATATGTGCAGAAAAGTAGTATCGATCTATAGGTTCGCCTTTTTCTATTTCAAAGTTCAAAGTAATCTTGTCGTTGACCATTGGTAGCCTCCACAAATTCTATAAATCATTTTATTTATCAATCATACGGTCTGTACTATGAAAAATGTGTTAAACATTAAGATTTTCTCTGTACCGATTCATCTATATTGCCAAGCTTAATAAAGTTACAAGCTCTTTAAAACAATGTTAAACTCAATCACTATGGCAAAAACAGTTGACGTATTACTACCACTTCCAATTGATCAGTTATTTTCATATGCAATTGAGGAAAGTACTGAGATTTTACTTGGAGATTACGTAGTAGTGCCATTTGGCAAAAAACGCTTAATCGGAATAGTTTGGAAATACAGTGATAAAAGTAACCGAGAATTAAAATTTATTGAGCAAAAAATCGATTTACCAAATATTAGACCAAAATTGATTGCATTTGCAGAGTGGGTTGCGCAATACAACTTAATACCTATTGGTATGCTTGCCAAAGTGATAATGGGAGGAGTGTTAAAAGTAAATCACATAGATAAATTGGTTTGTGTTGAACAAAAGCAGGAAACAAGTGAAATAAGCTGCAAATTGAGTCCTGAACAGCAGGTAGCTAGTGATAAAATAATCAGCAATTTGAACGAATATTCAGTGACTTTGCTTGACGGTGAGACCGGGTCTGGAAAAACCGAAGTTTATCTCTCTGTGATTGCACAATTGATTAAGAATTACACTGCCGTTCCAAATGCTGCTCAGACTTTACCATCCCAGTGCCCAGAGACACAACTGTACGAACATTGTGATTTGGGTCTACCAAGAGGGTGTTATCCGAGTAGCCTGACACTGGGATCCAGTTTTTCATATAACCTCATTACAAATGTTTATTTTAACTTAAAACCAATACCTAATTTACAATCAAAATTCCTGGATTCCAGTGTCAAGCACTGGAATGACACCTTTATACTCAAGGCAAAACCCACTGTAACATTTAGCATACCGTCTTTGCCACGTACTAGTATGACACCAGAATATGTTGAAATGACATCAGGAGAAGGTAATGCGCAAGTGCTAATCCTCTTGCCTGAAATTGTTTTAACTTCACAATTGGTAAACCGTATTCATGGTCAGATATCAAAAAACTTAGTTGAATGGCACTCAGAGCTCACTCCAAAAACTCGCCGGAATAATTGGCTCAGCATAGCGAATGGAAATGCGCAGATAATTATTGGTGCACGGTCAGCGCTTTTTTTGCCTTATAAAAACCTAAAATTGATTATCGTTGATGAAGAGCACGACTCATCTTTTAAACAAGAACAGGGAATTATATATAATGCTCGAGATATGGCGATAATCTTAGCCAAATTTGAAAATATTCCGATTATTTTATCATCAGCTACTCCACTGCTTGAAACGATTCATCATGTTAAAAACGGGAATTACAATCATGTAAAGCTAACTAAACGATTTGGTGGTGCAGAATTGCCACTCATTAAAGTAGTAGATATGAGGAACAACAAGCAATGGATCTCCTCTGAGCTTTTTGAAAGCATCAAACAAACCATAGAGAAAAAACAGCAGGTTATGCTTTTTCTAAACCGCAGAGGGTATGCACAACTGGCAATTTGTAAAAAGTGTGGATATAAAATTTCCTGCTTAAATTGTGCTGTTTGGCTTACATATCACAAGAAAAAAAATGCTCTTTTGTGCCATCATTGCTCTTATCAATTAAAACTTCCAGAGAAATGCTCTAATTGCCAAAGTGAACAGCCATTGTCCCTCTACGGCATAGGAATTGAAAGGTTGCTTGAAGAAATGGTGAAATTAATACCAAACGCAAAAACTGCGATGATAAGCAGCGATCAGAAGTCGGTTAGTAACGTAATTGACTTGATATTGAAAGAAGAGGTGAACATTATAATCGGCACACAAATAATTGCTAAAGGGCACAATTTTCCCAAATTAACTTTGGTTGGAGTAATGAATGCAGATTTGAGTCTCGAAAATTCTGATTTGAGAGCAGCGGAAAAGACGTATCAATTATTGCACCAAGTTGCAGGCAGATCAGGAAGGTTTAATGAAAAAGGAATGGTAATAGTGCAAACCAATAATCCTGAAAGTTCAATAATAAAAGCATTGCTGCATCAAAAAAGAGACTCATTTTATGAAATCGAACTTAAGTCAAGACGCGAAGCCAAAATGCCACCATTTAGCAGATTAATAGCGCTTATAATCTGTGGTAAGAATCAGATTGCAACACAAAAAGCAGCGAATGAAATAGTAAAATCTCTTCTTTGTCATCCAAGTAGCTTAACTACTTGTATCCAGGAAAAAAATGTAGGTGTAGACAAAAAGGAATTTGAAATTCTTGGCCCATCACCAGCAGCGATAAATTTTTTAAATAATAAGTATCGGTATAGGGTATTATTAAAAATACACAATAAACACAGTTTATCTATACAAAAAAAGCTGAAATATTGGATTAAAAATTGTAACTTGAATTCGAGTATTGCAGTGATAATAGATGTTGATCCTGTGAGTTTTTTTTAACGAGTTCCGTTAAGCCTTCTTGCCAATTACCACAACATTCTCACTGGGAAAAAAATAATCAGGTACAGCCATATTTTTCGGTGCAGGACCCCCAATTACTCGACCTGATGTATCATAATATGAACCGTGGCAAGGACAGAACCAACCATTACCATCTCTTGTAGCGTGGTCAACCGGTACACACCCAAGATGTGTACATATTCCAAGCATAATTAACCATTCGTCTTTTCCTTCGTATACTCTCTGCTCATCTAATTGAGGATCCCTCAAGCTCTTCACATTCACAGCTCTTGCAGCCTCAATTTCTTGCTTTGTGCGTCTACGAATGAATACTGGTTTACCTTGCCACTTTACTTTTACTCCGTGTCCTTCCTGAATTCCAGACAAATTCACCTCCACTGTGGAAGTTGCTAGAACTTCAGCAGAAGGATTCATAGATTTAACCAGTGGCCAAAGTCCACTTGCAGCTCCTATACCTGCCATAGCGCATGTAGTTAATGTTATAAAATCTCTCCTACTCTTATTTTTAGTAAGATCTTTAACAGGAGGTGTTTTTTTATCCTCTTTGTCTGCCAGTGGTTTTTTATTTTTAGTTAATTTTTTGTCCATTGATCTTTACTTAGCCATAAGTATATATTTTAATTTAAATACTGCGTATTAATCAACAAAAACTTGCGCTTTTTGTTTAACCTATACTACGGTTAAGAAGCGATAGAGTTTTCAACTTCAAAAATACTATCTTCAGTGGAATCAGGATCTTCAATTTTCGCTACTGACACCACTTTTTCTCTACTTTCTGTTTTAAACAGAGTGACTCCTTGAGTGCTGCGTCCTGCAATTCTAATCTCATTGACCGAAATGCGAATTAACTTTCCTTTATCTGTAATAAGCATTATATTATCACCCTGCTCAACTGGAAAACTAGCAACAACATTACCGTTTCTGCTAGTAGTAAGAATATTGGTGATACCAACACCACCCCTGTTAGTTACTCTATACTCATACGCAGAAGTTCTTTTACCAAAGCCATTTTCAGTAATAGTTAATATAAACTCCTCATTCACTGCAAGTTTTAAGAATAATTCGTTATCTATTCCTAAATCATTCAAAGTCTTTTCCAATTTAGAATCAATGGAGTTATTAATTGCAGTCCCCAGTCTTTTTGCAAGTGGAACTTTTAAGTAAAGTTCTTTTGTTTCTGTTGCTACACCTATCCCATTTAATATGGTCATGGATATCACGCTGTCATTCTTTACAAGTTTGATACCTCTTACGCCATCTGAATTGCGACTCTTAAATTGACGCACATCACTTACAACAAATCTGATACTTTTTCCAAGCGTTGTTGAAAGTAAAACATGGTCAATTTCATTACATACCTTAACCGATACTAATTTGTCTCCTCCATCGAGCTTTATTGCTATTTTTCCATTGCTTGGAATATAGTGAAAGTCCGCTAAAGAGTTACGCCTTATGTTTCCATAGGCAGTAGCAAAAACTATGTTTTGATTTTCGTCATTTTCACTTGGCAATGGCATGATATTAGTTATAGTTTCACTATCGCTAAGCGGAAATATGTTAACAAGCGCTCTTCCACGTGCAGTTGGTTCTGCAAGAGGCAACTTATAAACCTTTAATCTATAGACTCGGCCAATATTAGAAAAGAATAAGAGGCTAGTGTGAGTATTTGTCACAAATAATTCTGTAATTACATCTTCTTCTTTTAATCCCTGTCCTAGCTTTCCTTTTCCACCACGACGCTGAGTTCTGTAGTGAGAAAGTTTCACACGCTTGATATAACCATTCATAGTTACGGTTATCACCATATCCTCTTGTGGAATTAGATCTTCAGCTTCAATGTCCGCGTCTGACTCCTCTATTGAAGTTTTTCGCGGCACAGCAAATCTGTTCTTTATTTCTTGTAGATTGTTTTTTATTTCTTTCATCAACTTCTCTCCTGAGCCAAGAAAAGCGATATATTCTTTTATCAGGTTGATCATTGAACTTAGCTCAGCTTCTAATTTGTCTTTTTCAAGGCCTGTTAAACGCTGCAGTTTCATATCAAGGATAGCCTTAATCTGTAGCTCAGTTAATCTATACACTCCATCTTTCAAAAAGCTTGAGCTATCTGAAATCAACTCGATAATAGTGTTGATTTCATTCGAAGTTTTCCATTCTTTATTTAAAAGTTCTCTACTTGCTTCCGCAGGATCTTTTGCACCGCGGATGATTTTTATCACTTCATCTATGCTGAGGACCGCAATGTAGAGCCCTATATATATATGAGCTTTTTCTCTCGTTTTTCTTAGACGAAATTCTGTTCTCCTGATTAACACTTCTTTTCTAAAGTCAACAAAAGCAGCTATGATTTCTTTTAACGACATCAAAGCAGGCCTGTTGTTATTGAGCACTAAAGTGTTAACACTAAAACTACTTCTTAGTGGAGTTAGCCCCAATACTTGATTAAGTATAAAACTTGCTTCAGCATTTCTTCTGAGGTCAATTACTACTCTAATACCAGACTTATCGGACTCATCCCTAATTTCTGTTATACCATCAATTCTTTTTTCTTTTACAAGCTCACCTATCTTCTCAATTAATTTTACTTTATTTACCTGGTAAGGTATTTCATCAATCACTATTGCTTGCCTATCTTGTGGCAGATCTTCTATATGAGTCTTGCCTTGCACAACAATTGATCCACGACCAGTTGCAAATGCTGATCTTATTCCAGACCTTCCAAGAATTGTTCCCCCAGTTGGAAAATCCGGCCCTGGCATCACTTCAAGTAACTCATCCAAAGTAACTTCAGGATTATCTACATATAACATACAAGCATCTATTATTTCTCCAAGGTTGTGAGAAGGAATATTGGTTGCCATACCAACTGCAACACCACTTGCACCGTTTACCAATAGATTCGGAAACTCTGCAGGCAGCACAACTGGTTCTGTTTCATTTCCATCGTAGTTTGGCCTAAAATTAACTGTATCTTCATCAATATCATTCAGTAAAAAGTGCGACACTTTTTGAAGTCTTGCTTCTGTGTATCGCATTGAAGCTGGTGGATCTCCATCTATCGAACCAAAGTTACCTTGCCCATCAATAAGTGGTAAAAGAAGAGAAAAATCTTGAGCCATCCTGACCAAGGAATCGTAAATAGCTGCATCACCATGTGGGTGATATTTCCCCATTACGTCCCCAACTATACGAGCCGCTTTTTTATATGGCTTACCGGCATCGAATCCAGCTCTTGACATTGCATATAATATGCGCCTGTGAACAGGTTTAAATCCATCCCGCACGTCAGGTATAGCCCGGCTTATGATAACGCTCATTGCGTAGGAGAGATAAGAATCTTCCAGCTCTTTTACTATTGAGATTGGTACTATATTATCCTGCATTTTTTATACTTTAATTGAAGTAATTAATAATACTAACATTCAGTTAAGCAAATGGGCAATGACAGACTTGAACTGCCGACCTCCTCGGTGTAAACGAGATGCTCTACCAGCTGAGCTAATTGCCCCTTTAGATTTAATTCTATAGCTCAATATTATTATTGTAAACAAAAATAGCAATAAATTGTATCCGTTCAGCAGAGTGGCAAAATAGGTAGACAAGGTGATCTAAAAAGATAATCATAGAGTAAATGTGAGGTAAGTCCTTACAATAAATGGTGTCGTCCAAGTAGCCGACACTGGGATCCAGAAAAAAGAATGGTGTCATTCCAGTGCTTGACACTGGAATGGCTTTGTTGCATCGCTACTTATGAAAGGCTAACTATAATTAGGATTATAAGCAACTTATTGAAAATCTTGTTTTTTTTGCAATCAATCTGATCAAATTTAAGAATAGTAACTTGTTATTTATATTAATAAATTTAATTCTATTGAAAATAGCTAAAGCATTGAAATTCTTGAATTTTAGCCGGATTAGTGAGTGGTAGTGAAATTTCTTTTACTCAAATTTAGGTATTCACTGACCGTTCTTGTTATAAATACCAGAATAATAAGCTACTGATATTCTCCACCTTTTTTATCTTTAATCCATCATAGCTAGCGATGCAACAAAGCCCACTGGAATCCAGCTTTTTCATAATCATTAAAACGTTGTATTTTAACATAAAACAGCTATTTTTATGCTCGCCAACTTAATAAAATTCCTGGATCCCAGTGGGCTTTGTTGCATCGCTACTTATGAAAGGCTAACTATAATTAGGATTATAAGCAACTTATTGAAAATCTTGTTTTTTTGCAATCAATCTGATCAAATTTAAGAATAGTAATTTGTTATTTATATTAATAAATTTAATTCTATTGAAAATAGCTAAAGCATTGAAATTCTTGAATTTTAGCCGGATTAGTGAGTGGTAGTGAAATTTCTTTTACTCAAATTTAGGTATTCACTGACCGTTCTTGTTGTAAATACCAGAATAATAAGCTACTGATATTCTCCACCTTTTTTATCTTTAATCCATCATAGCTAGCGATGCAACAAAGCCATCCCAGTGTCAAGCACTGGGATGACACCCTCCTAATAGGCCAAAATCACAATGTTCGTACAGTTATGCATTTGTTGTGTAAATTACCTTTGCAAACAAATGTTCGTACAGCTGTGTTTCACACACTTTGCTTCAATATTTGCACATTAGCCACTCACTTGAACAGATACGATAAATTAGATTTAGGTGAGCTATAAGCTTTTATGAAATCTTTGAGTGCGTGCTGTGAAGTTTTATAAATTTTAGTCTTGCTGTCACTTTGTATAAAGGTATTTTTTCACTCACATCTTTCGAAGTTGTAGCCATGTTCAACAATTTTAAGTAGAATATTGTAGCATTTTGAAAATCTGAAAGTTTATCTAGAATAACAGCTAAATTATAAGTATAAAAAATATTGTTTTCATCGAGGGAAATAGCAGTTATCATATACTCTTTACCTTTTACATAATCCTCCTTTTTCATATAGATCATACCTAAATTTGCTAATAAAGGAGCATAATTTTTATGTATATCATACAATTTTAACATTTCACTCAACGCCAGATCAGGATCATATTGTGAGATTATCGTCAGAAAATTTTTTAATATGTAAGGGTTACTAGGGTGTTCTTTTAACAGTCTTGTGTAAATCTCTACAGCTTTTTTGTATTCTTTATTAGCGTAATAAATATTTCCCAATCCAATTAAAGCATTTTTATGATAAGGAAACTTTGCGATAATCTGATTAAGGAGAGAAATAGCTGCTTCATTATCTCCTGATTCAAAGGAATCTTTTGCTTTTTTTAAAGTAGAGTATATGTCAAAACTCTTGCCAGAATTCTGCGAAATTTTGATATTAAATTTGTCACTTTTTCTCTCAATAACATCAAGATCTTTATATTTTTTATCAGCTTTTATATGCTTGACAACACTATCGAAGGCCTTTTGTATCTCCAAATTTTCACTAGCATAGGTAACAGAAGACCTCCATAAAATCACAACGCAAATTAACATGCAGATAAACATAGGTCCTAGTGTTGTGGCATTGGCTGCAGCGTGTAACCAGTAAACCTTATTTCTTTGAGCTATGCGTAACACATTACAAATTCATAAATGCTAAATTACCTATCTCATACAATAATAAAGATATTATTAATTAGCGGGACGAACATGCTGTGTAGCTTTTCAGAATGCATTTATCTTTTGTCTTCCATATTTCGCTTTATTTCCACAAAAATGCTTCAATTTATCTTAACATTTTGTCAACTACCTTTGTAGATTTAAAAGGGCATTTTTACATATTCCATATGGCTGCCAGTTGCACCCCTCACATGCGTACTCGAATTTCTTTAAAGACATTTTCTCCCTAATCTTTTTTACTGCCTCATTCCAAGTTAAAGTCTCGCCAATTTTAATTCCTAAAATTTCCATATGCCTTCTATCTAGCTCTAAAACTTTAGCTTGTGTGGTGCATTTACCTTGTTTAGTCTGATTTGGACAAGCACTACAGATATTATCAAGGTTACCAACTACTTCGATTTGAGTACTAATTACTTTGCTTGCTATCCTTTTATAATTTTCTACAAAACCCTGAGAATACCCATATCCCCGAAACGCGAGGGTGCACATGAAATGATGAGGGCGGAATTTTATCATTTTTTCAAATATTGCAAAGCTGCTACAAGTAGAAAAATTTTTACCAACCAGGAAGGATAAATGGTAAAACACCCACCATTATTGCTTGTCCCAGACCCAAGTAAACAGCAAGCCAACTAACACCACAAATAAAGATTACAACTGTACCAGCCAGACAACTTAAAGAATTACACACAAATGATTTATATTTAGAGTTCAGTAATTCATTTACTTTGCTCATTACCATAACAGCAGCTAAACAGCCAATTAAATATCCACCGGTTGGTCCAAGAAGAGCGTGATAACCACCAGAAAAATTCGCAAGAACAGGCAATCCTGCTGCACCAAGTGATAGATATGTAAGCACAGAATAGAATGCTGTTCTGCGGTTAAATTTAAGCCCAATAAGCATTACTCCTAAAGTTTGCAATGTGATAGGCACAGGCTGCAATGGTATACTTATTTGAGCCATCAAGAATAAAAGTAAAACGCAAGACAATATTTCAGCCAGTGTTGATCTGCTGCTAGATTGTGTTATAAACATACCTTCCCAATAAAAATAACTTATTGAATGTAATATATGTGTATGAGAGGTTTTGCAATTTAAATTTTGCTTATATTGTGCTACAATGAATTATTTATGCACTATTAAATTAAAAATGATGAGTAAACAAGATCTATTATCGTTGATGAAAGCAAGACACAGCGGACGTTCATACGATCCTACAAGAGCAATATCTCAGGAAGACATGGATATTTTAATGGAAGCTGTAAGGCTGACTCCCTCATGTTTTGGTGATGAACCCTGGAGATACGTAATATGCAACAAACAGAACAATCAAAGCGCATGGGAAAAGCTGCTAAATTGCCTTGATGAATCTAATCAAAAATGGGCAAAAGATGCACAAGTGTTAATCATATCTTTAAGTGCTAAAAACTTCCGTAAACAAGGTAAAGGAGAAAATCTTTGGGCTAATCATGATACTGGTGCAGCAAATTATGGACTTATGTTACAAGCTGCAGTTATGAACTTAATGGCCCATCAAATGGGTGGATTTGATAGAGATAAAATAGTGAAAGAGTTCAATATACCCAATGACTTTAACGTAATGTCAGTGATAGCGGTTGGTTACGAAGAAGAGGGTGCTGAAACAAGTAAGAAGAAAAGAAGACCAATAGAAGAAATATTTTTTTATGATGAGTGGCCAAAATTCTGAAAATTTTATCAAAATGCACGGCACTGGTAACAATTTCGTTATCATAGACTCACGTTCAACAAACAATTTAGACTGGAACCATAGACAAATTGCTGATCAAAGCAGTTGTGATCAAGTGATAATTATAACAATGTCTAATGCTGCAGACTGTTTTATGCATATCTATAATGCTGATGGAAGTCGAGCTGAAATGTGCGGAAACGCAGCACGCTGTGTTGGATATTTGATAATGTCAGAAAAAGGTGCTGAATACTCCATTATTGAGCTAACAAGCAAACGCATTTTAGAGTGTTTTAAAGTGGGTGATAAATCCATAAAGGTTAACATGGGTAAACCTTTGCTAAAATGGCATGAAATTCCCTTGTCTACTGAGTGTGACACTCTTCACTTACCTATAGAGCTTGAAATGCTAAAAGATCCTGTTGCAGTAAATATTGGCAATCCTCACATAGTTTTTTTTGTTGATAACATAAGTGAAATACCATTGCGAAATTTAGGACCAAAGCTAGAAAATCACGCATTATTTCCTCGGAAAATTAATGTTAGTATTGCACAAGTTGAAAAGTCTGGAGAAATAGCTTTAAGAGTTTGGGAAAGAGGTACAGGCATTACTGCATCATGCGGTAGTGCAGCCTGTGCAGCACTTGTTGCATCCACACTACGTGGATATCTGGTTGCCCAACAGACTTCAGTAAATTTACCAGGAGGCAAGTTATTAATCGAATGGGCAAATAACGTATTCATGACCGGTGATATAGGGTTTTTGTGATCCTAATTCTAGTGATGCATTACTTCCAATACCTTCTTACCAATTACTGCAGGGGTTTCAGCAATTGCAATTCCAGCGCTCCGCATAACTTCTAGTTTTGCACCAGCACTTCCACCGCTGGAAGAGATGATTGCTCCAGCGTGTCCCATACGTCTTCCTGGAGGTGCCGTTTGGCCTGCTACAAAACCAACGATTGGCTTTTTAGTTTTTTCTGTTTTTACAAAATGTGATACATCTTCTTCTTCGTTTCCACCTATTTCACCAATAACTACAATACCATGAGTATCGTCATCTTTTAAAAAGAGCTCCATACAGTCAACAAATGTCATACCATGAACTGGATCTCCCCCAATTCCGATACATGTGGATTGACCAAGACCAACAGCGGTTGTTTGTGCTACTGCCTCGTAAGTTAAAGTTCCGGAGCGAGACATAATTCCTATGTGTCCACGCTTATGGATATGGCCAGGCATAATTCCTATTTTGCATTCTTCAGGTGTAATAATTCCCGGGCAGTTGGGACCAATCAATCGACTTTTTGAGCCGATAAGCGCACGCTTAACTTTCACCATATCAAGTATAGGAATGCCCTCTGTAATACAAATTATCAATTCTATTTTTGCATCTATTGCTTCAAGTATTGCAGGAGCAGCAAATTTAGCAGGTACATATATAACTGTAGCATTTGAACCGGTTTTTTCTTTGGCTTCTGCTACAGTATTAAAAACCGGTAAATTAAGGTGAGTGCTACCACCCTTTCCAGGAGTTACACCTCCCACCATTTTCGTTCCGTAATCAATTGCTTGCTCTGAATGAAATGTGCCTTGTGCACCAGTAAAACCCTGGCATATTAATCTTGTATCTTTGTTTACTAAAACGGACACGCTTTATTTTACCTCTTTTACTATCTTTTGCGCAGCTTCATCTAGCTCATCTGCAGCAATAATATTTAATCCTGACTCTTCTAAAATTTTTTTTCCTTCTTCAAAATTAGTACCTGATAATCTAACCACTAGAGGAACTTTAATGCTCATTTCTTTTGCAGCCGCAACAATTCCACTTGCGATAATATCGCAACGCATTATACCACCAAATATGTTAACCAGAATTCCTTTTACGTTGCTATCAGACAATATGATTTTAAATGCTTCAGTTACAGTTTCTTTACTCGCTCCACCACCAACATCCAAAAAGTTAGCAGGCTCTGCTCCGTAGTATTTTATTATATCCATTGTTGCCATAGCAAGACCTGCACCATTTACCATGCAACCAATACTGCCATCCATTTTGATGTAACTGAGCCCATACTTTGAAGCCTCTATCTCTTCTTTCACTTCCTCATCATAATCACGAAGTTCCATAATTTCTGGGTGACGATATAAAGCATTATCATCGAAATTAATTTTTGCATCGAGCGCAATAAAATCTCCAGAATTTGTTTCAACCAGTGGATTAATTTCAATTTGGCTCGCATCAGTTGCAATAAACGCATCATATATTTTTTTTGCAATGCTCGATATCTTTTCTATTTGTTCTGGACTCAAATGAAAACTGCTGCTTAACTTGCTGCTATCAAAACTTGTAGCAGGATCAATATCAAATTTCACAATTTTTGCAGGAGAATTTTTTGCCACTTCTTCGATGTCCATTCCACCTTCTGAGGAAAATATGAATATTGGCCTACTGAGCTTCGGGTCGATTACCAGGCTTAAATAATACTCTTTCTTAATGCTTGAGCCTTCTTCAACGTACACTTTTCTTACTTGCTGCCCGCTTGGCCCTGTTTGATGAGTAACTAAAGTCATACCAATCATGTCCTTTACAAACTGTTGAGCTTCTTCAACTGACTTTGCTAGCTTTACGCCACCGGCTTTACCCCTACCACCTGCATGAATTTGAGCTTTAACTACAAACACGTCAGATTTTAATTGACTTACTTGAGTCTTTACTTCTTCTGCAGATGTAGCAACAAAACCTTTTGGCACTGGGACATTAAATTTATGCAAAACTTCTTTCGCTTGATATTCGTGAATATTCATAAAATAACCAATGATAAACTATTAACTTGAGTACAAACTACCAACCATAACGTTGCCTTCTGCACTCTTGTTGGTACCTCTTTTTTTTAGCTTCAGCTTTCTTTTTAGCTCTTTTTTCTGATTTTTTTTCATGATATTGTTTTTTCATTTTCAACCCTTTTCCTTCCTTTTGAATTGTTTTTTTCAATACTGGAAGAGCTCTGTCTACATCACCATAATGGACTGATACTTCTATCAAACTCTATACCTCCTTCGGTAATCATTTCAAAATCTATTTATAAATTAGAAAATTAACATTGTCAATTATTTTATAAACTTGAGCGTTAAAATGTAATATGCCATAATTTACATGGTAAATAATGTCATTCCAGTGTCAGCTACTTGCTTACTGATGGAGATTGCTCTTATGTTACAGCGTTCTTACAATTATACTAACATCGGGGCGGAGAGATTTGAACTCCCGACCCTTTGGTCCCAAACCAAATGCGCTACCAGGCTGCGCTACGCCCCGACTTCTTTACTCAGAGTATCAATAACTCAGGCAAAATGCAAGATTCATTTGTTTACTTTAGAAAAAATATAATATGAGATTTAATATTATCTTAGAATATGTTTTTTATTAGCTCCTCTTTAACAACAGACTGCTTCGTAGAAAGTCTACAGGGTTTTTGTGCGCGCAACACTGAACCAGATTTCTTTATGACCCAAACCTTAGCCATATTTAAAAATCTAGCTACACCAATTGGTGAAAGTGAGTGCAGCAACTACAGCAGTATCGACCCTTAAAATTCTTTTTCCTAGACTCAATTTTTGACAAAACTTATCGGCAAGATCAAGTTCATAAGATGAAAAACCACCTTCAGGACCAACAATAATAGCAACATTTTTTTTGCCTTTCAGCACTTTATCAGCTTTACCTGTTTCATCACACAAAACAAAATTTTTACTTTGGGAATCAGGTAACTCACAAAAGTTAATAGGAGGCAAAATCTCTGGTATACTTATCCTACCTGATTGTTCCGCTGCTTCGATTGCTTGTAATTTTGCTCTACTTAGGTTAATATTTTTTACCACTGTACGTTCTGTTGAAATAAATTGAATGCAGATTACTCCCATTTCAGTTGCCTGTCTTACTATGTTGTTCAAAGCAGCACTTTTTACCATGGCACAATACAGGTATAAATTTTCCTCATATTGCTGTTGTTTAGTGCATTCTTTGGGTGTAACTTCTGTCAATTTACGCGATATATTAACTACTTCTCCTAACCATTCTCCATCTTTTCCATTAAAAAGAGAGAGATTATCATACTTCTTAAGCCGCATTACATTGCAAATATAGTGACTTTGTTGTGGATTAAGTGCTAAACTCACGCCTTGTGATAAAGCTTCTTCAACATAGAGCCTAATTTTTCCCATTCAAAACTTTAATTATATTCTACTTGAGTGACTCTTACGGGATTTGAACCCGTGTTACCACCGTGAAAGGGTGGTGTCCTAACCACTAGACGAAAGAGTCAACTTGAATCTAACTAGGTTATATCGATTACATATATAAAGTCAATTCAATTATTTTGAATCACATAGTTAGAGGGATATATCAGTAATCTTATATCGACAGCCTCCTATTACTCCATGCTCAATACTCACTGAACCTATCTCAGATTTAGGAGCTAATTCTAATTGTTGTTCAACTTTTGTATCGGAATCATAGCCAGAATCGTAGCCAGAATCTCTACGCTCATATTTCTGCCTTATTTCTTCTACACTAAAGCCAGCCTTGGTCTTAATTTTTTGATCATTAGTCTGTTGCTGACTTATCGACTTATTAGCACTTAGCTCATTTAGCTTCACTTGCCAATCATTCACTTTATCTTGCACTAACCCATGGCAAGTTCCAGAATTAGCTTTTATGTCTTTTGCTTTTCTTTCTGCTCTTTTCTTGGACAAATCTACCCTAGCATAAATAGGTTCTGACGACTGTTCTGGCTCTTTCTGTTTTAGGCTAGTAGGCTTTTTGTTCTGAAAGATCATCTATAGTGCAATAAATAGGTTCTTCTGATATACTCAAATAACCACTATCGTCCAATGATAAATTTTCAGTGGATTTTTTATGTGAATCATATATTTCAGCATAAATAGATTCTTCTGATACACTCAAATAACCATTCTCCCCTAATGAGTTACTAACCTTAGTGTCATACACCTCAGCGTAAATGGGCTCTTTTGAAGGCAAAGCATCATAGCTAGTATTCTTTGACTTATACTCAAAAGTTCTAGGAGGTTTTTGTTGTATAGCTTCAATATTCAAATCATCTGTAGAATAATACTCTGCGCCTTTTCCTAGTAAAAAGGAAACTGTGGGGTGAAGAATTATCTCTGCTGGTAAGTTTTTCTCACTATCCAATTTTAGATTTTTTGATTCTGCTAAACTCTCAATAACACGAATTATAACATTCTTTCCATTCTCATCTATTGAGTGGATATCAGCTCCACGATTAATCAGCAATTCCATTATTTTGTGATCTGTAGCATGTCCTAAAGCCTGATTTAAAGCTTGATTATTATTTATATCAAATGATCCTGTATCCTTGAGAGACATAGTCTTTGAAAAGAATTTTCTAAAACTATTTAATGCATCATAGAGAATTAGAGTCAGTTTAACACCTTTTATGTCATTGTTTTTGACAGATTTAATTAAAAAATTATCTATTATGCCCATGATTATACCCCCTATATAAAAGCTCACTACCATGGTACAATTTTAAACTATGATGATTTATTTTCTACTAATAGCAGCTCTCTATAACCACTTAACAAGTGGTGGCATTGACATCATAATTGCATCTGGATTGCCGTCAGTCATTAAACCAAACCTTGTGCCACGATCGTATAACAGATTGAATTCTACATATCTGCCACGTTTTATTAATTGATTTTCTCGTTGTTCTTTTGTCCAAGATTTTTGCATATGTTTACGTATGACGTGCGAATAAATTTCCAAAAAGGCTTCACCTACTGCTTTTGTGAACTCAAAATCGTTTTCCCAGTTGCCAGAACTCAGATTATCATAGAAAATGCCACCAATGCCACGCGGCTCTTTTCTGTGTTGTAAGAAAAAATAATTGTCACATTGCTCTTTAAATTTTGGATAATATCCGGTGTCAAATCTATCACATGTCATTTTGATTGATTCATGGATATACTTGCAATCTTCTTCATTTTTATATATTGGCGTAAAATCCATTCCTCCACCAAACCATTGTTTTGAAGTATATATCAGCCTTGTGTTCATATGTGCTGCAGGGATAAGGGGCGATTGCATATGAGACACTAAAGATATACCGCTTGCCCAAAACTCTCCGTTACTTTCACTTGCACCAGGAATTTCATTAATGGCTGAATCTGCAAATTTTCCGTGTACTTTTGAAACGTTTACTCCAACTTTTTCAAAAACATTACCAAAAATAATTGTAGATTCACCACCTCCACCACCTGGGCGATCCCACTTTCTCTTTTCGATCTTTGGCTCTGCGGATGATTGTTTTTCAATTAATAAGAAAGATTCTATGATCTTATCTCTTAGTGCACAGAACCATTTAAATGCTTGTGTTTTTTGTTTTTCCATAATATCCTCTTGCTAGCTTATTAACATTGTTATATCTGATATTTAAGGAACTTAATTAGATTTGGATGATAATTATCTATCAAAGACGTTAATAAATCTATAATAATTAAATCAATATAATAGAACATTTTCGTATGTACAACAATGCCAAGTAACAATAATGAATAAAAGATACATAGATAACAAAAAAGAGAACAGGGTTGACTTCATACTAAGAAATTATGGAATGTCAATTGTTGTGATGGCAGTTATTATGCTCTTACCTCCAGTAGCAATATCGATACTCTACTTTTTTGATATATATAGTCAGCATATTAATATAGAGATTAATTTATTAGTTAGCATTCTAACAACTCTCTTTATGATGTATAATGTAAAACGCTACAGATACCTACTTAATACTATAGAATTTCAAAATGCAATATTTGCAAATGCACTAAATCATAATACAGAATTTTGCCTTATTTTACATAAGGATGAAGGTATTATTTATGCTGATGCAAGGTTCTACGAAAGGTTTAAAGATCATATAGATGATGACATTACGTTAGCCAAGATTCTTGAAATAGGAGATGTTTCAGAAGCAGACAAAAAAGTACTCTATCATGCACTAAAAAATAACTCTTCTGTACAGGTATGCATTTCCTTAAACAAGAAGAATAGAGTATCTAACTTTCTTTTGCTCTTTGAGCCGATACCAGATAATCCCCAAATTGCTATAAATAGTAATAAGATTTTAAATTTATCATTAGTGCCAATAGCAAGGCCAGATGGGTATTTTGTATTAAAAGCAACACAGATAAACAAGGAGCAGATATATGAAGAGTTAATAGAAAAACACAGCATAGGAACTTACATTGCAAATGCCAAAGGGGTGATTTTATCTGTAAATAAAAGATTTTTAGACATATTTGAACTAAAAAAACTGGAAAAAGGTAGCTCAATCAGTGATTTTATATCTCAATCTAAATATAACAATACAACAACCGATAATGAAATTTTGTTTTTTACTATAAGTGGTATTCCATTCAAGGCTTATATGAGCACTGCTATATTTTGTGATAAATACAACCATAGCTATATATATGGCTTTATAACACCAACCGAACCAAATATTGTTGATTATCAATTACACCCTTGTTTTGCAAATTCATCAATTGCTATTGCACAATGTGACATAAACGGCAACTTTGTAAAGAAAAATACGGCACTAATAAAGCTTGCAGGGTCAGATAATAATTCAATCTTTACGTTGATATTGGATAGTTATCATGTGAAAATACGTGAATATTTTTCGAGTAATAGAATAAATAATGCGTCTTTTGATGTACAGCTCAACGGCGGTAATAACATAAAAATATATTTCAATAAGTTTCTTCATAATAAAATGATCTTCATACTTTGTTATTTTATTGACAATACTGAACACAAAAACCTAGAGATAAAGCTTGAGCATTATCAAAAGATGCAAGCTATAGGGCAGTTAGCAGGTGGTATTGCGCATGATTTCAACAATATATTGACTGGGATAATAGGATTTTGCGATTTGCTTTTACTCCAACACTCAGCTGGTGACCCATCTTTTGGAGATATAATACAGATACAGCAGAATGCAAAGCGTGGATCAAATTTAGTAAGACAATTGCTTGCTTTCTCAAGAAGACAGACCTTGCAGCCAAAAATTATTGATGTAAATAATACTATAGCTAATCTTTATGAAATGATAAAAAGATTAATAGGTGAAAATATAAAATTTAATATTTATTATGGTAGAGACTTGGGTGCTGTTAGGGCTGATCAAGGGCAATTAGAGCAAGTTATACTTAACTTAGCAGTCAATGCTAGTGCTGCTATGGAAAAGGGCGGAGAATTAACTATACGAACCTTTAATCAAAAGATTGACTCATTAAATTCTACACCTCAGGATATGTTTTCTCCAGACAAGGAAGCGATTGAACATGGAAATTATGTTGTGATTGAAGTAATTGATACTGGATGTGGAATGACGAGTGATACAACTGAAAAGATCTTTGATCCATTTTTTTCTACCAAAGATATTACCTCTGGTACAGGTCTTGGCCTCTCTACTGTATATGGCATTATTAAACAAACTGAAGGATACATCTATGTTGCTAGCAAAGTAAATCATGGAACTAAATTTAGCATATTTTTGCCCATGGTTTACATATCAGATGAAAATGATAGAGAGGAAGATAGTGAAGAAACAGAAAAACCGGTAGTAAGTGAAATTAAAGGTAATGGTATAATTTTATTAATCGAAGATGAAGATTCAGTAAGGGAATTCATCTCTAAAGCACTCAAAAGAAAAGGATTTGATGTAATAGAAGCAAGCATAGGCAGCGAGGCGCTAGAAATAATCAGTAAAAAAAGTCAACACATAGATCTTATAATCACTGATGTAATCATGCCAGAGGTGAGCGGCCCAGAAATAGTTAAAGAAGCATTGATCCATAGGCCAAATATCAACGTTATTTTTATTTCTGGGTATGCAGAAGATGCTTTTTTAAAGAGTGATGACATCAATATAGAAGATTTTCACTTTTTGCCAAAACCATTCACTCTGAATGAATTAGGAAACAAGGTTCAAAGTGTGTTACACAAAGTAAAAAAGACAGTCTAATTTTAGTGTGGTTAGCAACAAAAAAATTTTCTAATGCAAAAGTTTCTTGCATATATACAATAGAATTATTTTATACATAAGATAAAAGGCGTGAGCAAGATTATTGCAATAGTAAATCAAAAGGGTGGAGTTGGCAAAACCACAACTAGTATAAATTTGTCGACAGCCTTTGCTGCTGTAGGAAAAAGCACTTTATTGGTAGATCTTGATCCTCAAGGAAATGCTAGCACCGGACTCGGGATTTCTTATCGTAGTAGGGAAGAAAAAAACATATACAAAATACTACTAAGCAGCGAAAATAGATTGATAGAATCGGCAATTTTCAATATAAAGGAAATTCCAAATTTATCACTAATTTCGTCAGTAGTTGATTTATCAGCTGCAGAAATTGAATTATCGCAACTTGAGCGAGGAAAATTTGTGCTAAAAAGCGCATTAGAGAAGATACGCGATAATTATGAGTATATAATCATCGATTGCCCTCCATCACTTGGGCTTCTAACCATAAATGCTTTGACTGCTGCTAATTCTATTATTGTCCCTCTTCAGTGTGAATTTTTTGCTTTGGAGGGATTGAGCCATTTAGTTAAAACTGTAGAGCTGATAAAAAGAAATAACCTAAACCCTTTTTTGGCAATAGAAGGGATAGTGTTAACAATGTATGACAGGCGCAACAAACTCAGTGAACAGATTAAAAACGATATTTGCCAGTATTTAAATGATAAAGTATACAAAACTATCATCCCATTGTATGAGACTGTTATTCCACGTAACGTACGGTTATCAGAAGCGCCTTCTCATGGAAAACCCGCTATTGTGTATGATCTTAAGTGTCCTGGTGCACAAGCATATATAAGTTTGGCAAGGGAAATTTTAAAAAAGCACGCGAGCAGTTGTAAGGAGAAGAAACTAGTAAGCGAGGGCGTAGTATGAAGGATGATAGACGCCTCGGCAGAGGTCTTGCCGGCCTCATAGGCGATAATTATGATAATAAAGAAGATCGACAAGAGCACTTGCCTATTTCATTACTGCACCCAAGCAAATTTCAACCGAGGAAACATTTTGACGAGGAGTCATTAAGAGAACTTGCAAATTCGATAAAGAAAAGTGGCATTATACAGCCTATCGTGGTACGCAAAGATTCAAATGATGATGGTTATGAAATAATAGCTGGAGAACGTCGTTGGCGAGCAAGCAAGATTGCAAATCTTGATAGTGCACCGGTTATCATAAAAGATCTGAGCGACAAGGAATGCTTGGAAGTATCCATTATTGAAAACATACAAAGGCAAGATATTAATCCAATAGAGGAAGGTGAAGCTTACAGAAAACTGATAGATGAGTTTTTCTATACACATGAGGAATTAGCTTCAGCTATAGGCAAAAGCCGCAGCCACATAACCAATATGATTCGGATGTTGTTGCTCCCTGATAGGGTGAAAACAATGATCAATGAGAAAAAATTGTCTATGGGTCATGCAAGAGCGTTGATTAATGTTGAAAATGCGGAAAGTATTGCAGAAAAAATAGTTTCTCAGGGCTTAAGCGTTAGACAAACTGAAAAACTGATAAAGGACCTACATCAAAACAACAATCAAAAAGAGCAGAGATATACTAGAAATCAAGATATGACAGTAATAGAAGGCGCTATATCTTCTCAACTTGGTTTAAAGATCAAAATTAATGACAACAATTCTAAGGGTAAAGTTATGATACGGTATGATAATCCAAATGAATTGGATTTGATATTGAAAATTTTGAATAGGAAACTTGAGGCATAGCTAGTAGTTGGCTAGCAAAGCAACAAACCAATATCAACTGTTGGTGTCATGAAAGTAGCTGACACTGGAATCCAGGAATTTTATTAAGTTGGTAAGCATAAAAGTATAACTTCTACGTCATACCGCCGCGGTATCCGCTAACAAGCAGCGGGATGACGATTGTCAGGGTAGCTGTCATCCCAGTGCCCTGACTACTTGGATCCAGGAAAAAGAATGGTGTCATCCCAGTGCGTGATACCCTAGTAGAAATCGTTTTTGTAATTGCAACATTCGTGCAATCTTTAGCCATAAATATTTAAAAAATTTACCAAATGAAAAAAAAGGCAAAAGAAACCCCGTGGTGGTTGGCTACTTACCATGTACTAAAATATCGGCGTTTTTTTTATTCTAAAACGCTTGATTAAGAGCGATTTAGCTGCTTTTAACTTGCAACTAACCTACACCGCAAGTGTTTAAGAAATTTACTAAGCAGGAAAAAAGGCAAAGAAACCCCGTAGTAGCTAGCATTCAAATTCTCCCTTGTCAATTTGACGTTTTTTGCTGTCTTAAACGCTTTGTAAGCGCGTTTCGGCTTATATAGGTAAAAACCCAGAATTTTTAAAGACATGCGATGCACGTAGTGCGAAAAATTAAACATGAGACGCCAAATACCCTAAGTTTTTTGTCATTAACCTGCACAGATTGCGAAGATAAATAAATAGCTTCAGTTTTATGATAAGGGAGCTGGCGAGGCTTGTCAAGGAAGTTTTTCGTTTCATCCAATGCGCTGCCAAAAGCTATGCAAAAAGTCCAATGAGTTAACTCCCATATATCCTGAGTAATTCTTGTGCATTAGCTTTGATTAGGATAGGGCATTTTCTATCATTTAATAGGGAACGCAATATTTCAGTTGCACCCTGAACGTCGTTATTGTGTATCTTTACTATAGCGATGGCTTCTTGGCTTGAATAAGGGTATACTGTGCTTGATTCTAAATTATCAATTTTGTCTTTATTTATTTTTTCACCGTTGGAGTGAAGTAAGCTCATTACTTCTGAATATTGTGCTAACTCACGCAAAACACCAGGAGCATCTTTATCATCTGCCAAATCATTATAAATAGATGCTGTGTCTGTTGGCATTGAATCTGAGATATGATTGAATGCGCGTTCAAAATTTGCTAAATACTCCCAATTTGAATCTATTTCTTCTAGCAGCGGCTTATTATCTTTTTTTAAGAATAATACTTCGTAAAACTTGTCACCTGCAGTTATAGATTGTTTTGTGTTATCAATGTTGCGCAATAAGTATAATGTGATGCCAACTAACATTGGCGCGAGTGCAAGCAGAAAGATGTATTTTTTCATGGTAATATTCCAAATAGTTATATATTTATACATTAATGCTTTTGATTTGCAAAAACATATTGACATAGTGATTATATCATATAATAATATTCTTAAAGTTGTTTGAATAGTTGGAGATTAAAATATTTCTAAAGTAGAAATAAAGACAGCAGTATTAAGCTAAATTATTTTTTGTCGGATTTATCCGATGTACCCTCAACCTTTTATAGGTTGAAGTCTAAATTTGAGAGTTTGATCCTGGCTCAGAATGAACGCTGGCGGCAGGCCTAACACATGCAAGTCGAACGGAGTTATATTGTAGCTTGCTATGGTATAACTTAGTGGCAGACGGGTGAGTAATGTATAGGAATCTACCTAGTAGTACGGAATAATTGTTGGAAACGGCAACTAATACCGTATACGCCCTACGGGGGAAAAATTTATTGCTATTAGATGAGCCTATATTAGATTAGCTAGTTGGTGGAGTAATAGCCTACCAAGGCAATGATCTATAGCTGATCTGAGAGGATGATCAGCCACACTGGAACTGAGATACGGTCCAGACTCCTACGGGAGGCAGCAGTGGGGAATATTGGACAATGGGCGAAAGCCTGATCCAGCCATGCCGCATGAGTGAAGAAGGCCTTTGGGTTGTAAAGCTCTTTTAGTGAGGAAGATAATGACGGTACTCACAGAAGAAGTCCTGGCTAACTCCGTGCCAGCAGCCGCGGTAATACGGAGAGGGCTAGCGTTATTCGGAATTATTGGGCGTAAAGGGCGCGTAGGCGGATTAGTAAGTTAAAAGTGAAATCCCAAGGCTCAACCTTGGAATTGCTTTTAAAACTGCTAATCTAGAGATTGAAAGAGGATAGAGGAATTCCTAGTGTAGAGGTGAAATTCGTAAATATTAGGAGGAACACCAGTGGCGAAGGCGTCTATCTGGTTCAAATCTGACGCTGAGGCGCGAAGGCGTGGGGAGCAAACAGGATTAGATACCCTGGTAGTCCACGCTGTAAACGATGAATGTTAAATATGGGAAGTTTTACTTTCTGTATTACAGCTAACGCGTTAAACATTCCGCCTGGGGACTACGGTCGCAAGATTAAAACTCAAAGGAATTGACGGGGACCCGCACAAGCGGTGGAGCATGTGGTTTAATTCGATGCAACGCGAAAAACCTTACCACTCCTTGACATGGAAATTATACCTATTCGAAGGGATAGGGTCGGTTCGGCCGGGTTTCACACAGGTGTTGCATGGCTGTCGTCAGCTCGTGTCGTGAGATGTTGGGTTAAGTCCCGCAACGAGCGCAACCCTCATCCTTAGTTACCATCAGGTAATGCTGGGGACTTTAAGGAAACTGCCAGTGATAAACTGGGGGAAGGTGGGGATGATGTCAAGTCATCATGGCCCTTATGGAGTGGGCTACACACGTGCTACAATGGTGGCTACAATGGGCTGCAAAGTCGCGAGGCTAAGCCAATCCCTTAAAAGCCATCTCAGTTCGGATTGTACTCTGCAACTCGAGTGCATGAAGTTGGAATCGCTAGTAATCGTGGATCAGCACGCCACGGTGAATACGTTCTCGGGTCTTGTACACACTGCCCGTCACGCCATGGGAATTGGTTTCACTCGAAGCTAACGACCTAACCGCAAGGAGGGAGTTATTTAAAGTGGGATCGGTGACTGGGGTGAAGTCGTAACAAGGTAGCAGTAGGGGAATCTGCAGCTGGATTACCTCCTTAGGCTTTGCGCATAACTTACCATTTTTAATGATGGTGTTGTTATGTGCTATACTGCTGTCTTTACTTCTACTTTATTTTAATTTCCCGATAACGGAATTTTATGAGTGATAGACCTCTTTCTCCACATTTACAAATATATAAAGTACAAGTTACTAGTTTTTTCTCTACTATGCATAGATTGACTGGTATCTTGCTATTCCTTTTATTAATGATACTTTCTTGGTATTTCATATTACATGTTTACTTTCCTGAGTTACTTATAGTAAGGTACTTAAATGCATTATTATTCACTCCTGTTGCTAAATTAGCTTATGTCTTATGTTTTATAAGTTTTGTATATCATTTTCTTAATGGTATTCGTCATTTATTGTGGGATGCTGGGCTTAATTTAGAAATTACTGGCGTTTCAAGGAGTGCTATACTGCTGACAGTAACGCTACTTCTTTCTACTATGGCTTTTTTATTTATGTTTATATGAGTCAGTCTGGAAATTCAGTACATCATTGGTGGGTTCAGCGTGTTTCTGCGGTAATTTTACTGTTCCTGTTTCCTTGGTTTATCTATTCATTTTCTTGCACATTTTATACTGATAGCTCTTTGTCTTTTAGTGAAAAATTTATTAATCACCCTCTAGAGCTTTTATTTTTTGTTGTATTGTTGTTTTGCATTTTTTGGCACGCAGTTCTTGGAATGCAGGTAGTATGCGAAGATTATATACACAGCGTACCTTTGAGGATTTTTACAATTACATGCATAAAGTACTTATCAAGCATTACTTATATAACCCTCGCTTTTACAATCTTTATCTTCTACAGGCATATTTTCTTGTAAAATCACCGGTGCTGTGTTAATATATTATTAGTGTACTAGTTTTATTATTGAACTATAGCATTATAGCGATTTTGGTTTGACAATATGTTTGAAGCATTAAAAAAGGGAGCAATAGATCTTACACTTAAAGCAAAAGGTCTGCTTACTTCACCTGAATCTCAAGTTTACGTCGAAGACCTTAGAAAGGTAATGATGTATGATGGAAGGAAATGCCAGTATCCAAAAAATTATGATCAAATTGTACAGTCTGCTAAAATCATAGAAAACAGGGATATGCATGGAAATGCTATACTAGATAAAGATAAAAATCCAACCTATAAACTTTTGTATGGTCAAAAAGATGAGAATGGAGAACAACCAAGTTTCAGATTATCTTTAGTTACCAAAGATAAAGATAATGATAGATCTTATTTTACTATCAATTATATAGACAATCAGGGTAAGCAAATTCCGATAAATGAGTTGCATAAGTCATATTTTGAGCCATTAGGCTTTTCGAGAATGGATTTGAAAAAACACGTGCCAATTTTTGAAGCTGAAAAAACTAAGGATCCTCAATATCCATTTGAATTAACTAATTCTTCTGTGCTAACTAAAGAGGTAAAAAATAAAGAAGGTAAAGTTCAGGAAGTTGTTGATGAAAAAGGAAGAAATGGAGAATTATTATACACTAGTGATTACAAGAAGCTAAGCACCCATTTTTCAGAAATTAGAGATCAGGATGGTAATCTAGAGCTAGATAAAAGTCTTATATCTGTTCCTATCGTTTTTGCTACAAGCTTGGCTAAAGTTTGTACTAAATTGTTGACTTCTCTTCCTATAAAGTTAGGGGAGCATTTAATAAGCAAACAAAACCCAATTGCAAAGTCTTTTGGCTATCTTTTGTTCACCCCTGCGATGGCAGTGAAGAATTCAGTAAATATGGTAGCTACAATACTTAAGGCCCCAATTTTATTGTTTGTAGCAAATGAGAAAAAATATGGTGATGCTTACTTTATTATGTGGAAACACCAATTGAAAGGATGTTGGGAAGAAGCAAAAAGTGACTTTAATGTTATTAAAGGTGAAGAAAGGCTAAAGCCGGATCATGGGAATCGTGATTCACTAGTGGGCACATGGGATGAGCTTAACGCTAGAAGGCCAAAGAAACAAGGGGATGATAAAGAAGTTAGCAAGAGTAATGAAATACTAAAGAGTCCTGAGGAAGAACAAAATAAGGGTAATGAAATATTAAGTGATAAAAGAAAAGGTCATGTTGAGGAATTACAAAATAGAAGAAATTCACAGCAAGGGCAAGGCGCTACACATGATCACTCTCATTCGCAATTACTTTAAATCAACATTTACTTTCTTTATTAACTATTCCACAACAAAAACTTGCATGTATTTTGCCCTCAGTATAAGATATTAATTATTTAATTAATATCTTAACTAAATGCGCCCTATAATATTGTGTGGTGGTAGTGGTAGCAGACTTTGGCCTTTATCTAAGCCAAAGCAATTTCAGAAAATATTTAGTCAGAACACTATGTTTCACAACACTTTGTTGAGGCTAAAAAGCGATTATATGCCGCCCATAATTGCTACAAATATACAGTACGAGTCATTAGTGATGGAGGAATTGCATGCACTGCAAGAATATAAAGTGATTTTCGAACCAGTGAAAATTGGAACAGCAGCGGCAATATTAATTGCTGCACTTCTCTGCAATGAAAACGAGACAATGTTAATTCTGTCTTCAGACCATTTTATAGGTGATTTGAATAGTTTTTATGCTTCTACTCAAAAAGCGTCTAAGTTAGCCTCTGAAACTAACTCTATAGTCACTTTTGGGGTTAAGCCTCATGAATTCAATTCTGAATACGGCTATATAAATGCAGTATATGATCAGAAAGAAAAATGTCATATAGTGAAAGATTTTACAGAAAAGCCCGAGCGTAAGTTAAGTAACGATCATTATTGAAACTCTGGAATATTTGTGTTTAAAGCAAAACGCTACATAGATGAGATTAAAAAATCTGCCCCGAATCTTTACAATTTATGTTTTAAATATTTCACACCGCAAGAGAGATTTCTGTATTTAAAACAACGAGATTTTGCAGGAATTGAAGGCATATCCATTGATTACTTGGTGATGGAGAAAGCAAAAAACGTTGCAATGATAGAAGCTAATTTCGATTGGTTGGATGTTGGAACTTGGAATTCAGTTTTAGAATTGAGTGAGAAGTTTAGTAAAGAACCGGCATCATTTCAGCATGTGATTAGAGAAAAAGAACCAGTTTCAACGACAGAAAGTAATAAAAATTTATTGAGTGGAGCTTGTAAGCAACCAAACAAAAGTCTAATTTCATTTATTCATAAAGTTAAGAAAGTAAAGGTGATAAGGAAAGAAGTTAAACCATGGGGATTTTGTAGTATAATTTTAATGAGCGAAAATTTTCTTATAAAATATCTTTTTATCAATCCATTAAGCTGCACTTCTAAGCAATTCCATCACTATAGAGATGAATACCATATAGTGCTATCAGGAGTTGGATATGTTAGTTTAGAAGACAAAGAATATGCTATAGCAAAGGACCATATGATAGAAATCCCAAGGGAAGTTTCCCATAGGATTGAAAATAGAAGCACAAGCTTTCCACTTGAAATAGTTGAATTTCAGATAGGAGAGCATTTATCTGATAATGATATAGTGAGATTGGATGATGTATATGGAAGAATATGGTAACGCCATAAATGCATTTGTTGGCAATTTATAATATGGGTATAGCTGCTTTATGTAAAAAATAATATTTACTAAATCTTAATATTTTAAACCTATACCCATATTTTAATAAATAATGAGTTGTAATTAATATGAAGGATCCATTTAAAAGTGACAATTATAGAGAAAATCTCGGTTTCCTTAAAGAAGCTATAAAAGCAAGAGATGAGTTAGTAACTATTAGACATTATAATAAAACGGTAAGGGATTTATCTCAGGCATTAAAGCGTTTTACAGATAAGGCAGAAGATGTAGCTAAGTTTGTTATACGTAGTGACTCAATTGATTATGTAAAATCGATGAATGGAAAGCCATCAGGTCTTAAGATATTAAAGGAAATATTGAATAGAATCTCGGGAAGAAATGTTCCAGTTAAGAATATAAGTAGTTTTATTGATAAATTACCTCCTCCTACTTCAATGACAATCTTTGAATATCTAGAGGCTTATCGTAAAATTTCAGGTTTGGAGCAAGTTGAAAGAGGAAATATTGCAATAGCTCCAGAAAAGCCAGAACGCAGTTTTCTAAAAGAAGATAGACAAGTAGAAGTTAATTATAATGATTCAGGCCATGGAAATTCATTAGATGAAAAGCCTGGATACAAAGAGATATCAAATTATCAAGAGAAGAAGAGTAAAATTTTAACAGAAAATTCACAAAGTTCAAAATCGCCTAGAGAAGAGCTAATTTATGTAACAGTTCCTAAAGAACATATGGAAGCAAAAAGAGAACTTAAACAAAAACAACAATCTAAACCTCCAATATTGCCAAAATCATCAATAGCACCCCCATTGCCAAAAAAAATGTTTACTGCTGGTCAAGAAGTTAGACAAAAACCAAAAGTAGTAGGAACTGTTCCTAAATCAACTAAAGATAAACCTGAATTACCACTAAAACTTAAAAAGTTAGGTCATACTGATCAAAAATCAAGCACAAAGCTAGAAATGGTAGTATCTTCTATGGAAAAAGAAATTAATTATAATATCGATATTAAAGTACAAGAGATAAGAAAAAAATTCAAACAAAATCAAGCAAAAGAAAGTCCTAATGCGCAAACTATTGAAAGCAGGACCCCTCCTGTTGCACAAGTGAATATAGATGTGGAGAAAAAAACTAGGCCATCACCAAAAGTTGCTTCCCAATCTCGCTTATTTCCAATGAGGGATGAAATATCTCAGATGAATCCCTTATCAGCAAAATCTGATCCGAGACCTCATGTTAGCAAAAATGCTCTTCTCACAGATGTAAATGTAAAGCAACTAGTTGTACAATTTGAAAATTATGGAAGGAAAGAATTATAACTTATTGAATAAACCCAATAATATTCTTGATTTTTTCTATGTTATAAAAGCACAAGCTCTCCACTTGAAATAGTTGAATTTCAGATAGGAGAGCATTTATCTGATAATGATATAGTGAGGTTGGATGATGTATATGGAAGATTTTGAAATTCTAATGTTAAAGATACTCTATAAGTCTGCTAAATTTAAGGAAGCAAAAATCTCTAGTTTTTAAATAAAGAAAAGTCTACAATTATACGAAGTTTCAAAAATATAATGTCTAACCTCAAAATATTTTGTAATGTCCATTGCCTTTGAAATTACTATGGCTGCTTGCTATTTGCGAGCAAGAAATGCCAGATTTTGCTCTATAATGACTTTGTTCTCTATTATCGGCATTGCCCTTGGAGTTGCAACACTAATAGTGGTGATGTCTGTGATGAACGGATTCAGAGCAAAGTTGCTTGACTCAATACTTGGCATTGATGGCCATATTAACGTTTATTTTGATAGGAACATAAATTCAGATTACTACGCAGTTTCAAAATCTATTGAGAGAATTCCTGGTATATTAAAAGCTACTCCTATGACCAATGATCAAGTTATTATTGTAGCAAATGGTAAAATTGCAGGTAGCGTAGTGCGAGGTGTGTCAACTAAAGATTTGCTTGATAGTACTGCCGTTACAAATAATGTAATTATAGGTGATGTAAAAAAATTTGATGAAGGGATAATAATAGGAGCACGCTTAGCAGAAGTTTTGAACATTGACTATGGCGACGAAATTACGTTTATATCATCTGAAGAATTTGATGCATTACTTGGTGAAATGCCGCGAATGAAAAAATATAAAGTTATAGCAATATTTGATATGGGTATGTTTGAGTATGATAATACCTTGATATATATGCCTCTAAAATCAGCACAAGCCTTTTTTAATTATAAAAATAGCATAAAAAATATAGAAGTACTTGTAGACGACGTTACTAGAGCTGATAAGCTGGCAGATGCTATAGAAAAAGAAATAGGAATGGAAGCTGAAAGTTGGCAATCACAGCAAAGCCATTATTTTAGTGCTTTAAAAACTGAAAGAAATGTGATGTTTTTAATTCTCACTTTGATTATAGTTGTAGCAGCGTTTAATATTATCTCAAATTTAATGATGATAGTGCAAGAAAAGAAATCCGCGATTGCAATTATGCGTACATTTGGTGCAACAAGTGGAAGCATTATGCGTATATTTTGCGCTTGTGGTCTATTAATCGGTTTTACGGGAACTTGTCTTGGCTGTATTATAGGTGTCGTTTTTTCTCTCAATATCGAAAGCATTAGAGTGTTTTTAGAAAACATTACTAACGTCAAGCTGTTTGATCCTATGATATACTTTTTTTCAAGTTTGCCAATGATATTAGTTCCTCAAGATGTAGTGAACATTTCTGCACTTGCATTATTCTTATCATTTTTAGCGACAATTGCTCCTGCATTGCAGGCAGCTGCACAAGATCCTGCGGAGATACTACGTTATGAATGATACTCAGCAAAAGTACATAGGTTGGTTCTTAATTGTATTGTTATTTACCGGTTACATCACAATAAATAACATAATCTTTTTAAAAATAAATCAGCAAGAGAGTGAAAACAATGTGAAAGCTTTAACGGAAAACATGGATGAATTTAGAATGTTGCTTGAAGTTAATCAATCTAGAATAGAAAAAAAGATATTTGACCTCAAGAGAAGTCAGCATACTCAATGTGAGCAAGGTGATAATAACTCAAGATGTAAGAACCTTGCAAAATTGCTATTACTTGTGGTTAAAATGAAGAATTCGTTATTGCGAGAAGCAAAATTTGATAACCATATAAATTCAATAAAGCCTTTGATATCAGAGCTTGACGATCCAGAGATAGAAAATGCAGTAGATGAATTAGAAAATTTGAAAGAGATAAATACCTTACACGAATTGAAGTTATCTTTTGAAAAAACTATTGATACTATCGATTACAACAAAAGTACATTGTCTAAAAAAATCATTTCAAACTGGATAAAGGTAGACGACCGAAATGATCCATTAAGAGTAAAATTCGCAGAAATTGAGGAGTCAATAAATGATAATGATTGGCAAAATATAACTGTTACAGTAAGCAATTTAACGCATTCAGAATTCAAGCCATGGCTGAATAAATTGAATGGTTTTATTGTAGCTTCTAAGAATATTTCAACAATATATCATCACTTATTACAATATATCTCATGATTTATTTTATAATTTTCGCTTTTTCGTTTTTATTTGGTATATGGGTCAAGGTAAGTGGTGAAGTAATAAAATTGGAATTAGGCAATTACACTATAAGTATTGATCTATATTTCATTATTTTTACTTGTGTAGTTTTATTATTTTTATTAATTACACTTGTACGCTTTTTTTCCTCCATTTCATCAACATTTGCCAACATAAGAAATAGAAGAAGGGATAGGGAAGAATTGCTTCTCTTTGAAGCTTTCTTTAGCATAGACTTAGACAATATAGAGAATGCCCAAAAGCTAGTTAAAAGTCTGAGTGAGGAGAGCGATAGGTTGTCTTTAATAAAGCTCTTTAACTCAGGTAAGACGGGAAATTACAGCTTTTTCAGTAACGGTTTAACAAATATTGCAAATAAAAATCGTAACTTAGCTCTACTTCTAGCCAATAAGCTGATTGTCCACCTCAAACAAGAAAAAGTAGTCTTTCAAAAATTTATAGAATATTGCTCTAGTTCAATTAACGATAAAATGCTATCTATTCCCTTTCAAATAGAGCATGGCATATTGAAAGAAGATTGGATTAATGCAATTTTGAGGTTGAAGGAAGCAGTTAAGTCCAATATTTTTCTCCCCTTTGATCATAAAGAAATGTTTGCAGTGTTTTATTGCGCTTTAGGAAAGCAATATGAAAGTAAAGGAAATTTTAAGGAGGCTATAAAGTCTTTATTTAGAGCACAACGTTATAGTGCAATTTTTCAGCCCATCAATTATTTAAAGGCAGAATTATATATTAAACTTGGAAAAATCAGAAAAGCTTCTGCAGTGCTAGAGGCAGAGTATACAGTAAATCCTACTCCTCAGTCAGCTAAAATGTACATCAATTTAAATAGTAAAGGTGCTGAAAGACTATACAACTTACGCCCTGATTATTATTTTAGTTACTGTTTACTTGCTTTGTCCTCAATGAGTTCAGGTAAATATGATCTTGCAAGTCAATATTTAGACACTGCTATGAAAAAAGCTAATTACATGTCAATCTACTTTATTGTAATACAACTCAAGGTTACATTGCAAGAACAGGACAAGGTAATTTATTGGCTAAACAAGATGGGCTCAGAAGCTTTGCCTGATCCAGGCTGGAAATGTAAAAATTGTAACAGGGAACTAGAACAATGGGATCATAAGTGTTCAAGTTGTAATAGTTTTAATTGTGTTTATTATATATTATAAAATTCCACAAAGTGTAGAAATTACCATTAGGCTACTTTCACATTGATATTGCTGAAGTTAGAGCACTTTCTTAATATAATCCTTATCTCCAAACAATAAACCTGCAAGTTTCTTAGCTAGACTTGGTTTTAATGTCAAAAAAACTTGCTTTTAGACACTAACAGTTATATATTTTAATAAATCAGGGTTGTATACAAAATGAAGAGCTTAAAGGAATTATCCTTAAGAATTAAGAATATTAGGTCTGTACAGAAAACCACGAAAATAATGCAAATGGTTTCTGCAGCAAAGTTGTTACAAAGCCAAAAGAAGTTATTAAATTCAAAATTATATGTATCTAAGCTGCATAACATTATTTTTTCATTAATGCTATCAGTTGATCAAGAATTACTGGCAAAAATTCTAAATGTCAGTAACGACGGTTCTTACCTAGTATTCATTATTGCGTCTGATCGTGGCTTGTGCGGCAACTTTAACTCTTCTATTGTCAAATTTAGTCAAGAGCGTGTAAATAAGTCAATCGCAAATGGCAAAAAAGTAGATATTGTATTTCTTGGTAAAAAAGCTTTTGATGTAGGTAAAAATAGATTTGACTCTAAAAGTATCTTAAAAATTGAAAATAGTAAGGGAATCACGTTAAAGCACGTAGAAGCTTTGGTTGATGGTATAGATTTAAGTAAATACGATAAAGTTAAAGTTTTTTATAGTAAATTCTATAATACCTTCACGCAAAAACCAATGTTGGAAACAATAAAACCATGGAGTAAAGACTCATCCTTGATTGATAGCTCTCTGGCTGGTCCAACAACAGATTACGGCTATGAGTATGAACCACAAAATATTGAATTTATTTTAAAATCTTTGGTTCAAGATTACGTTGTAATTGCTCTTTACTCTGCTTTACTTGAAAGTGCAACGAGTGAGAATAGTGCTAGAATGGTTGCTATGGAATCAGCAAACAGAAACACTAAAGAGATACTGAACAAATTAGCATTGCTTTATAATCGTTCTCGTCAAGCAGCGATTACGACTGATTTAATTGAAGTTATAGGTGGTGCAGAATCTTTATAGAAATCTAAGGAATAGAAAATGAATATATTAAATATTGCAGCAGATATTACTAAACTAATAAAAAAGCAAAATCAAGATGCGGAAGTTACAATATATGAAACTAATAAGACTTCAGTTTCTCAGCGTCTATCAAAAATTGAGCAAATATCACAATCTAAAAATTGCACTGTAGGAATCAGAGCTATAGCAGGTAAAAACAAAGCTGCGTATATTTCTACAAACGATTTGAATAATCTGAGTGATACAGTAAGCCAAGTGGTAGAAATGGCAAAGAATGCGCCAGAAGATCCTTGCATTAATTTTGCTGTAAATGGTAGTAATTATATCTCTTCTGCAGATTTAAGTATCTCAGATAATAATGTTGTAACCGTTGATAACCTAAAAGAAATTGCTGAAGCTGCAGAAAATTCAGCCCTTGCACATAAGAGTATCACTAATTCTGAAGGAGCCTCTTCTTCATACGCTTTAGTGAATACAGTATTATCGACTGTTTCTGGTTTTATTGGCTCGTTTAGTAAATCAACCTTTGCTAATCAGGTCTCTGTTGTTGCTGGAAGAGAAAGTGAAATGAAGGTTGGTTACGATTATGATATAGCATGTAATTTTAGTGATTTAAAGTTGCCAGAGTTAATGGGAAAAGAAGCAGCAAAAAGAGCAGTTGATCAATTGAATTCACGTACAATGAAAACTGGTAAATTTCCAGTTATTTTTGAAAAAAGAGCAGCAAAAGGGCTAGTAAAAAGTTTTGCTTCTGCTATAAACGGGAGCAGTATTATAAGCAACAGTTCTTTCTTGAGGGGTAGTTTAAACGCTCAGATTTTTAACGATAGAATTAATATTATCGATGATCCATTGTTGCCAAGAGGCATAGCATCGAGACCATTTGATGGAGAAGGGATAACTAGCAAGAAAAATATATTTGTAAAAAACGGAATATTACAAAATTGGATTTTAGACTTATACTCGGCTAGAAAATTAGACTCAGAAACAACCGGAAGTGCAACTCGTGCAAGTAATGCTGCAGTTATTCCTGCAGCTAGTAACCTCTACATTGAGAATGGTGATGTATCGTTTGAAGAATTAATTCAGGAAGTGAAAGAGGGAATATATGTAACTGATTTATTTGGTTTTGGTGTCAATTTAATCAATGGCGATTACAGCCAAGGCGCTTCCGGATTTTTTATAGAAAATGGAAAAATAACGTATCCAATACATGAGATTACCATTGCTAGCAATTTGAAGGATATGTTTAGCAATTTAGTCGTTGCAGATGATCTAACTTTTTGTGGGCAATTTAATTCACCAACGATTAAAGTTAGCGAAATGACGGTTGCAGGTTCGCTTAACGATTAAAAAATTTATTTGCATCAAGTACAACAATTGTGTATTATTGTCATGTAATGTTAAGAATAGACTATGGAGTATAAAGGTTTAGTTTCAATAGCTAAGCTTAAAGCATTCTCAATCGTAATTTCAAAGTTTTTCATCACATTAGTAATGTTAGTTAATAATTTAGGAGTTGTTTAAATGGAATTTGGTAATGTAAAATGGTTTAATGCCGAAAAAGGCTATGGTTTCATCAAGCCAGAAGGTAAAGGGGGTGACGTTTTTGTACATATTAGCACATTGGAACGTTCGGGAATAAGACCTGAGGCACTTAAAGGAGAGAATAAAGAGAAGGGAATAAAAGGAGAAAGGGTGAGTTATGAGGTTAAAGAGGAGCGCGGTAGAAACGGAGAAGATAAAAAATCTGCAATAAATTTAAGATTGGAAGATTAATCTATTATGAAGTCTTTTAACAGGATTAACGTATTGTGAATAATTTTCATGAGATGGGTCTCCCAGCTTCACTTAGACAAGCTCTAGATAAAAATAATCTTTTCGTCCCAACTCCGATTCAAATACAAGCGATTCCCTTAGCGCTACAAGGTAAAGATATTCTCGGATCTGCTCAAACGGGGACTGGAAAAACTTTAGCATTTGCTATTCCGTTGGTTGCTAAGTTGCTGAATGAGCCTAACACTGGTTCAGCTTTAGTCATCGTGCCAACCAGAGAGCTTGCGCATCAGGTAACAAATGAGATAAGAAAACTCTTATCTCAAAATTCTGCACTAAGGGTCGCTTTGTTGATTGGTGGTGAGCCTATTTTTAGGCAGCTAAATCAGCTTCAGAAAAAACCACAAATTGTAATAGGTACTCCTGGTCGTATTATAGACCATATTGAGCGTAAAACTTTGATTACTCGCAATGTTAGCGTTCTTGTGCTTGATGAAACGGATCGTATGTTTGATATGGGCTTTGGAGTTCAGATTGAAGAAATTATGAAGCATTTGCCTAAAATAAGGCAAACTCTTATGTTTTCTGCAACTCTTCCTGGAGATATAGTAAAACTTGCTGAGAAGTACCTTAATCGACCAGAACGTATTTCTGTTGATTGTGAGGCTACAACTTCTGTAAAAATTAAGCAAGAAATTGTTTATGCATCAGAATCAGAAAAATATGAAAAGCTTGTTACACAACTATGTCAGCGCGAAGGATCAATCATTATCTTTGTCAAAACAAAGCGAGGAGCGGATCAGCTAGCTAACAGATTGCACAAAGATGACTATAGCGCTTTAGCAATTCATGGTGATTTAAGGCAGCACAAGCGCGAGAGGGTCATTAATTCTTTTCGTCGTGGCCGTAATCAAATCATGGTTGCAACAGATGTTGCTTCTCGCGGCCTTGATATTCCCCACATTCAACATGTTATCAATTATGATGCACCACAATCGCAAGCTGACTATATTCATCGTATAGGTAGAACTGCACGCGCTGGAGCTGAAGGGTATGCGCTGTCTTTTGTTACACCTCAAGATAAGAGAAGACTGCCTGCACTGGCAGACAAAGAAGGAGAGCTAAATTTTGATTGTAGTGTGCAATTTAAAAAACGTAACAGCAAAAAGGTCTTTAAAAGGCCAAGTACGTTAAAGACTAAATACGGTAGAAAAAAGATCAATGCATTTAAGAAGAAAAGCAGAGTACTAGAAAAAGCGTATTAAATAGGATTTACCTACAATTTGATAAGCGTAAAACTCGTCATTCCGCTACTCATTAGCGGAATCTATGCTGAGATATTGCGGTGCTATGACGTAGATCCAGAGTGGGATTCAAATTGGCTACAGCGAACTGCTGGATTTCAATTTTTTTAATAATTGTGTGCTATTCATTATATATGAGTTCCCACTTTTAAAGAGAATAGGAGATGATTTCCAAAAACTTAGAGGCAAGTTTGAATAGAGCACTATTCATTGCTTCTAATTTTAATCTTAAATATGCGAAAGTAGAACATTTATTGCTGGCGTTAACTAAAGACGTGGATGTAAATTACGTTTTATCAAGATGTAATATCAGAGCCGATGAAATCATCAGTATGGATAACATTCTATCAAGATGCAATATTAAGGCTAATGATTATAATAATAATATAAAAGGGTTTTTACAAAGCAGTTCTGAATTGATTATCAGTGGAGTTAAACCTAGCTCAATGTTTCAATGCATAATACACAGAGCAATAATACGGGCTCATAGCTTGGGGAAAAAAGAAATAAATGGAGCAAGTGTTCTAGTAGAAATTTTGTCTGGGCAAGATTTATACGTTGAAGATCTATTGCAGAAACAAAGTGCGAAAGATTCCAATTTGATTTACCACATATCTAACATGAAATATTCTAACGATATAGATGAATACACCACTAATCATAAAGTAAAACTTGATAAAAATAATGATGCTCCTACTACAGTAAATAAAGGTGAGCTACTAAAAGATGAGGAAATTCTACAAAGTTATTGTAAAAATTTAAATGACTATGCAAGAAGCAAAAAAATAGATTATGTTATTGGTCGTGATTATGAATTAAATCGCACTATAGAAATATTATTGAGGCGTAGAAAAAACAACCCTTTATATGTTGGAGATCCAGGTGTTGGCAAAACCACAATAGTTGAGGGTTTGGTACTCAAAATCATTGAAAACAGTGTTCCAAGTGCGCTCAGGTCCAGTATAATTTATGCTTTGGATTTAGGGTCACTCCTTGCAGGGACACGCTATAGAGGTGATTTTGAAGAGAGAATAAAATCTATAATAAAAGCGATTGAGGCAAAACCAGGTGCTATCCTTTTTATTGACGAAATACACACTATCATTGGAGCAGGTTCTACAAGTGGTAGCTTTCTTGATGCAGGTAACCTACTCAAACCTGCGCTTGCAAGAGGTACACTGCGTTGTATAGGTGCAACCACATATAGAGAATACAGCGCTAGTTTTGAAAAAGATAAAGCACTAGCGAGAAGGTTTCAAAAAATTAATGTTAAAGAATCTTCTGTTAATGAAACGATAAAGATACTAGATGGTATAAAGCACTACTATGAAGGGTATCATGGAGTATATTATACAAAGAATGCCATTAGGTCTGCGGCTGAACTTTCGCATAAGTATATTACTGGGCGAATATTACCTGATAAAGCGGTTGATGTTATTGATGAGGCAGGGGCATATTGTAAATTGCTAAGAAACAGGGGTAAAATTGTAAATAGTAGAGATATTAAGAATACCATTACTAGAATTACAAATGTGCCTTGCGGATCTGAATCTGATGATTTGCAGAAAGTAAAGTCTTTAAAAGCTAATCTAGAGAAGGTGATTTTTGGCCAAGAGCAGGCAATAGAATCTCTTGTTAATTCTATTAAAATTGCTAAATCTGGGTTGAGAAATTACAATAAGCCTTTAGCAAATTATCTTTTTGCAGGGCCAACCGGTGTTGGTAAAACCGAGCTAGCAAAACAATTAGCAGAAAGCATGGGCATGAATCTTATACGCTTTGATATGTCCGAATATATTGAGTCTCATACGATATCAAGGATGATTGGTTCTCCTCCTGGATATGTAGGTTATGATCAGGGTGGATTACTCACAGAGTCTGTATCTAACAATCAATATAGTGTTGTGTTGCTTGATGAAATTGAAAAGGCCCATAGCGATATCTATAATATATTGCTACAAATTATGGATTATGGTTGTGTTACAGACACTTACGGACGTAAAGTTGACTTTTCCAATATAATCTTAATTATGACAACTAATGCAGGAGCAGCTGAACGCAGCAAAAGTTTTGTTGGCTTTGGGCATAAAAAATTTAACACTGGTGATAGTGAAAAAGCGATAGAACAGGTTTTTAGCCCTGAATTTCGTAATCGTCTTGATGCGATTATTTCTTTTTCCGACTTAAGTACGGATGTGATTTTGCATATTGTGGATAAATTTATCCTAGAACTGAAAAAGCAACTGACGCAAAAAGGCATAAACTGCTTAGTAGAGGATGAAGTGAAATCTTATCTTGTACAAATGGGTTATAGTAAGGAAATGGGAGCACGTCCGATAGAGAGACTTATTGAAAAAGAGATAAAAAGTTACTTAGCGGAAGAAATACTGAATCGTAAATTAATAAAAGGAAAGAAATTAAGAATCTATATGAATAAAGTAAAAAATAAAATTGCTTTTGATATAGTTTAAAATCCTTGTATTGAACTTCATCTTTGTTACAATCTATAACTTAAATTCAATTTGAATTATAGTGATAAGTGATAAAGTAAAACAAGTCCTAAGCTACTACGAAAGTGAAAACCCTGGGGTAAAAGCAAATCTTACTCGTATTCTCATGCATGGAAAGCTTGGCGGCACTGGCAAGTTAGTGATTCTGCCAGTAGATCAAGGATTTGAGCATGGTCCAATTAAAAGTTTTGAAGTTAACCCTGATGCTTATGACCCACATTATCATTTTCAGCTTGCGGTTGATTCGGGAGTAAGTGCATATGCTGCTCCACTTGGTATGATTGAAGCTGGTGCTGCAACTTATGCTGGAATGCTCCCACTTATTTTGAAACTTAATAGTTCCAACTCTTTACATTCAAAGGATCTAACCTCTGATCAGGCAATAACCTCTTCTGTGAAAGATGCGCTGCGTTTGGGATGCTTAGCTGTCGGATTTACTATATATCCTGGTTCTGCTAAGTGTTTCGATATGATGGAGGAAGCCCGTGGAATCATAGCTGAAGCCAAATCTTATGGACTTGCAGTAGTGCTATGGTCTTATCCACGCGGTGAAGGGATTTCCAAAGAAGGTGAAACAGCAGTTGATGTTATTGCCTATGCTGCGCACATGGCAGCTTTGCTTGGCGCTAATATAATAAAAGTAAAACTTCCAACTAAATATTTGGAAAGGGAGAAAATAGAAACAGAAAATATTGAATCATTATCTAAAAGAATTGAATATGTTAAAAGGTCTTGTTTTGCAGGGAAAAGAATAGTAGTTTTTTCTGGTGGTGAATCGAAGGAAGTAGATAACATATACAATGAAGCGAAAGAAATTAAGCAGGGTGGCGGTAATGGTTCAATCATTGGACGTAACACTTTTCAACGCAAAAGGGAGGAGGCTTTATCTATGCTAAAAGATATAATGGATATCTACACATAAAAAACGGCTGGGTGGCAGAATGGCTTATGCGGAGGACTGCAAATCCTTTTATACCGGTTCAATTCCGGTCCCGGCCTCTTTCATTCTCTATATCTTGTAAAAGTTGCTCAATTCAACAGTAGCTTTAAGTGTGTAACCTATAGAGAAAGCTTATCCATAGTAAAATCAATTTCTTTTCAAGTTATGGTTATACTCTTATAGCGTTTCATGGTAAAAAATAAACTAAAAATAAGCAAAGTGTTTTACAAACGTAATTTACTATTTTTACTACCGCCCGAAGTTGCTCACTCTTTGGCAATTATGGCATTAAAGAAAATACCTTATAAGAATCCTATAGAGCTACCAGAATCTTTGAGTGTGAATTTTTTTGGTAATAAGCTCAGAAGCCCCGTAGGTCTGGCTGCAGGTTTTGACAAGAATGCAGAAGTTATAAGGCCTATGCTCTCATTTGGTTTTGGGTTTATTGAAACTGGTACTGTAACTCGTAATCCACAATATGGAAACAAAAAGCCAAGAATTTTTCGGTTAATTAAAGATCAAGGGGTAATTAACAGATTGGGATTTAACAATAAAGGAATAGACTATTTTCTTAAACAAATAGATGAAACCAAGCTTGATGACTGCATTTTTGGCATCAACATAGGAAAAAACAGTACATCAAAGGACCAAATCAGCGATTATGTTGACTTAATAAAGATAGTATATGGAAAGAGCAATTATATAGTGCTGAACATCTCATCCCCAAACACGCCTAATTTACGCAATCTGCACAATAAGCAAGAATTATCGGAATTGTTGAAATCCGTAACTCTAACCCGAAAATCAATTGATAATTCTAAATCCATACCAATAATATTAAAAATCTCACCAGATGTAGATCAGCAAACGAAAGAAAATATCGCTGAGCTTGCGTTGGAATATAAGATTGACGGATTAACAGTAAGCAACACTACGGTAAGTAGAGATAATCTGCATTCTCACCATAATGAGAGTGGTGGGTTGAGTGGCAAACCGCTGTTTAAACTTTCAACCGAGTTATTGGGCGATATGTACAAATTTACTAAGGGCAAAATATTATTGATAGGGTGCGGAGGAATCTCAAGTGGTGCTGATGCATATAAAAAAATAAAGGCAGGAGCTTCTTTGGTGCAGTTGTACACTGCTCTCATATACCACGGACCTCAAGTTGTAAACAAAATTAATCTAGAACTTGCAGAACTAATAAGGAGAGATGGATTTAGTAACATTAGTGAGGTGGTGGGTTGTATACATTAATTTTGGAAGTTGGTGGTATTATTTTAATAAAATAAAACTAATTCTCTGGTATAAAGCTGGTAGAAAGTGCTTTTCTTTTAAATAATGGGTATGAAGAGTTTGAATGATGCAATATCTAAGATCATTGATTATAAATTTACAAATTATGCAATATTAGAAGAGGCACTAACTCACCCAAGCGTAAATAAAAGGAATAGCAAAAACCAGATTGTAAGCTACGAAAGACTAGAGTTTTTGGGCGATAGTGTTTTGAATATGGTTGTATCTGCCACACTGTTTAAACTATTTCCTGAAGAAAAAGAAGGAGCATTGGCAAAAAGAAAGACGGATTTAGTTTGTGGCAACACCATTGCTAATGTTGCTAAAGAAATAAAATTAGGCAGCTTTATCATCATGAATAATAGTGAACGCTGCAATGGAGGGAGATGTAACTTAAAAAATTTAGAAAACTCGCTTGAAGCACTAATAGGTGCAATTTATATTGATGGCGGGCTTGAAAATGTTGAAAAATTTATTATCCAATATTGGGAAAAGCTAGCTAAAGGCATGCTTGCCCCCCCTCAAGATCCTAAAACCTCACTGCAAGAGTGGACTCAGAAAAACAAATTGCCTTTACCAGAGTATGAGCTTGTAAAACAAACTGGACCAGCGCACAATCCTGAATTTACTATATCAGTTTGCATAGAAGATTATGGTAAAGTTTCTGCATGCGCTTCTAGTAAAAAGATTGCTGAACAAAAAGCTGCTGAGTTGATGCTAGAAAAAATTGGAAAAGACGCTTCAGTTTAGGCAAAATAGGCATTAATGTAAATTTTAAGGAAGCTAATAGCGTTTAGGGTAAATGGTCAATTTAAGGAGAAGCATAGTATTATTCATAAAAAAGTTGATCTACCAAAAATCAAGCCTTATGTAGTGGAATATCAATGGCTGTTGTCGGAGATGCGGAAAAAAAGAAGTAGCAAGTTACCAAAAGGTGTTATGCCAGATACATTTGGTCCAAGAGTTGTTTTGTGAAGTTGACAGAGTCAAGGAGAATGAAAGTTTTAAAAAATAGCATATTTTTTAATTATAAAAATTTGATATTAACTGTTGTTGGTTGATTGAGTAAAAACCAGTGAATGGTCACGTTAAAACATATTTTTAAATTTCTGCCAAAATCCTGGTTTATTATCATTAACCTTTGTAAATGTTATATTTAAACTGTATTTCGGATCATTTGGCACGTCGTATTTTATGCTAAATGTTGAAACTTTATCGTTATTGTAAATATGTACATCATCATATGATAGCTTTGTTGTGTAACACTTTACATACTTTTGCTTATCATGCACTAAATCACCTGACTCCCTTTCTAGTTCCACAAATTTCGTTTTTTTCTGACATTCCTTCATTTTTATTAAATCCTTATCTAGTGATATTGAAACTGGCAACGTATTTCCAGCATATTCTTTAGCTAAAAGTTCACTTTGAGGATACATTTTTATTTCCCTGCCAAAATGTGAGTCTATGAAATTATTACTCCAAAATTTATCGCCAGAATGCACGTACTCATCAGTAGCATACGGCACCCCACCATAATTGCATTGAACTTTGTAATCTCCAACACCGTTGTTTTGAAAAAAATCATGAATAGCAGTGTAGCTACCGGCAGCATCATTTATATAATCCATTACTTTATTCCTTAAATTTTTAGTTCATTATATCATAATCATTATGCCAATCAATCAAAAAAGCTCTCCCTTGCTGTTTTTAAAACTGATTTTGAGCAAGCGCTCTCGATTAGTTGGGAGCGTATTTGTAAGATTGTGACATTCGTGCCTCCCAGTTTTTCACATACTGCTGAATCAATTTAGGATAATCTGTAATAATTAATAAATTTTCAGCATTTCCTTTTTTAGCTGTCTTACTAAGGTTAAATGACCCTGTGATGACTTTTTGATTGTCAACAATCATTATCTTATTATGAGCAATCTTTGGCTTATCATCGATCCAAATTGGTACTCCACCTGAAAATAATTCATTTATAACACTATATTTTGAGTAGAGTTGCGATTTATCTAAGATGACTTTAACATCAACACCGCGTTCTTTAGCATTAATCAAAGATTTTGCAACTGTTCCAAGAGTAAATGTATATTCTTGAACTAAGATAGATTTTTTAGACTGATCTATTACGTTGATTATCGGTACAGCACAATCTTCTCCAGGTGAAAAGCAAACCGTAGCTTTTGGGCAGGGCGAAAATATAAAACCCGCATAGTAATACAGAGAAAAACACATTAACAAGAATAAAAAGTGAAAAACCCTCACAACAACCCACCCCCGGATATACGGCGATAGGCTACATTATAATTTAATCACCTGTCAATAGACTTCTTGCATAGTTTTTGGCAACAACCGTTAGAAACGAAAAAACTTACTTGACAAACTCCGCCAGCCCCCTTATCATGAAACTGAAGGTATTCAGTTATCTTCATCTGTGCAGATTAAACAGCAAGAAAACAACGTAGTTGGCGTCTTATTTTTAATTTTTTGCACTATGTGCACCTTATGTCTTCACAATATTTCTAGGTTTTTACCTACACAAGCTGAAACGCGCTTATAAGTCGTTTAAGACAGTATAGTACGCCAATTTGCAGGATTGGGGAGTGACAACTAGCTAACACGGGGTTTCTTTTGCCTTTTTTTCTGCTTAGTAAATTTCTTAAACATTTAAACTAAGGTGAGTTGCATTTAAAAGCAGCTAAATTGCAGTGTTTAAGACTTAAAAAACGCCAATGTTCTAAAATAGATATTAGCTGGGGCTTCTTTTGCCTTTTTTTCGCTTGGTAAATTTCTTAATGTTTATAGCTAACATGAAGCTAAGTACGAACTTTGTTAAATACAACAAATGGTGTCATCCCAGTGCTCCTTTTTTTGTCATCCGAGTAGCTGACACTGGGATCTATTTTGCATGTAACTCCAATTGTGTTTTGGCATAAAACGCGACGCGTATTAGACTTATTTGCAAGCAAAGCTTGCTAGATCCAAGTAGTCAGGGCACTGGGATGACACCCTGACAATCGTCATCCCGCTACTTGTTAGCGGATGAGATACCGCGGCGGTATGACGGTTCGTGGCGGTATAATGAAGCTTGAAAGCGGATCACCTTTCACGACCCGTGTTTACTTCATTCACTTTAGGAGTATTAACAGGCGTTATTGCCGGGTTCTCAAGCTTTGTTGCCTGCTTCAAACCCTCGCTTACACTTTTGTCCTTTAAAATTTCATCAAGCTGCTTACTCTTTTGTTGCTCTTCGTTATTTGACGTATCTCTTTGAGCATCTTCTTTCATGCCACGAGCATTCTCTACATCCTTTTCACCTTCACCTAAAAATTTTTCTAATATTTTCTTAACAAAGCGCTTCAGAAGACTCAAAAACCCTTCTTCTTTTTGATTTTCTTGTGGTTGAGGCGTGTTATCTTTTTTGTCCGGCTCAGTGTTGAGCTTCTCTTTTACAGAACTCTTGCTCACTGAGGGATTAACGGTTTGTGAATCGTGCTCTGATGCTGTTTGCACAGAAGCTTCAGTAGTCTTTTTTTGTGTATTATGTTCAAGGTCTTTAACTGCTGTTGTAGTTTTTCTCGGAGTGTCTTGGAGTTTTTTGTCACTTTTTGGCTCTGCAACTTTTTCACTTGTGAAGATGCCCTTCCCTTTATATTGTTGGTCAAGCTCAGCAATTCTTTCAAAATCTTGACGTACTTTTTCATCTGCACGTCCTTTTTGACTTTCAAATTTCTGACTCAATTCTGCAACGTTTTTCATTTTGTTCTCAAGCTCCTTACTTTTCACAGCTTTTAGAGCCTCTGTTCCTTTTGCGATATAATTAACCTTCTTTTCTAATGAGGTACCTTCTGGAAAAGCACCTGGAGAACGTTCAAAAACATCTTTAAACTTTTTTTCAACACTTTCTTTAGATGTCTGGGCCATACCTGTTACCTATTAAAACATATCATATAATCAGTATATTAGCTAATTATATAAAAAACAGTTAACATAACTTGTGGTAAAAAGTGTTTATCAAGGGCGTCCTATTTATATCTTTTTCATTAAAATGCTATTTACTTATTAAGTTAAAATGTATAATTATGTAAGAAATGAAAGATAGCCCATTAGTAGTAGTATTCGATTGGGATAATACCTTAGTTGACACTCAAGATAACATTTTTAATGCTATTAAGCATACCATAAACTCAATGGGGTATAGTAATAAAGCTGCTGATAGAAATTCCCATGAGTCGAGAAAGAGCTATATGGTCAATTTGTTTGGCGATCAGTGGAAAAAAGCAAATCACATATATCAACAATACTTAGATAATGCGCTATTACAAAACATTGCTCTGAATCAAGGAGTAGAGGAAATGTTGCAGACACTGAAAAGCCACAATGTTTATCTAGCAATAGTAAGTAATAAGAAAAATACTAATTTACGTGAAGAAGTTACCTATTTTAAACTAGATTCTTACTTTGAAAGAGTGGTTGGGTCATGCGATACTGCAGAAGATAAACCATCTGCAACCCCACTGCTATTTGCATTAGAAGAGAGTACGTTGCCTATAAATAGAGAAAATGTGTTTTTCGTTGGTGATAGCATCACAGATGTTCTGTGTGCACAAAATGCCAATTGTTTACCTATTATATACGGTCAATCAATAAGCGGTTATGAAGATTTGTTATGTTTTCAACATTTTGATAAACTTACAGATTTTGTAATAAAGTATTTAGAAGATAGGTAATGACCGCTGTTACAGAGATTGCCAGTATAACAAGACGCTTTTGCGCGTATTTAATAGATGTAGCAATTTTATTAATTCCAACTTTATTAATTATACTGCTATTAGAGGATTCTCCGTTGATCTTACATCTATCATACATGTGTGTAAATTGTAGTTACTTCACATATTTTATATCTTCAAAGGCCCAAGCAACTCCCGGTCAACAGTTAATGAATATGTATACTATCAATTTAGATAATTCTAAAATAGACTTGAATTTAGCGTTTGACAGAAGCTCCTCCCAGTTTTTTCTTCCTTTGTTAAACAGTGTAGTAGTTGTCCTTACTGAATTTTTGCGAGATCAGGAAGTATTAGTGAATGTCTTGAGTGCATTGAAAGTAATTATAGTGCTACTCACTCTCTGCTGGTATCTAGTTGCTTGCTTCTCTAAGAAAAAACAGACATACCACGACATGCTATTTAATACGGTTGTTATCAAAGGAACTATTAAATGAGTTGCTATAACTATCGTTATCATATAAATTATGCTGATGAATTGAACTAAGGGAAGATTATGAATGAAGAGATAGTAAAACATTTGAACAAATTATTGACCAATGAGCTGACTTCTGTACGCCAGTATCTTTTGCATTTTGCGATTCTCAAAAACAATGGAATTAATAGACTTGCAGAAAAGGTAAAAAATGAGCTTAACGAAGAACTTGAACATGCAAACAAGTTGGCAGAAAGAATTTTGTTATTTAAAGGAGTCCCAAATTTTCAGGATACAAACGAAATATCAAAGTATGATGGAAAGTTTACAAAAGACACAATACGGAAAATCTTAGAAGCTAATTTGAAATTAGAGGGAAAAGGTATTAAGGATATCAAAGAAACGATTTCTATCGCTGAGAAAGAAAAGGATTTTGTTAGTGTAATGTTATTAGAAGAGATGTTAAAAAATGAAGAAGAGCACTTTCATTGGATTGAGAAACAGATCGATCTTATTGAACTAATGGGTGTTGAAAACTATTTAAGAACACAAATATAGAGTGTTAAAAAAGATAGTATTTATTTTAATTATACCTTGCTCACTTCTTTTTTTATTAGGGTTATGGCAAATATTCAGATTGAACTGGAAGAATAATATTATTAAAAGTATGAGTCTTCCAGTGGTTCATCTATTGCCCAATAACGACCTTGAAAAATTTAACTATAGGCATGTCAAGATTGATGGGATTCTAAGTGATATAGAACTATATGTTTTTGCAGGGCAACACGGCTATCACGTGCTGTCTTCTATGTTGCTCACCACTGGACGTTACATGTTGGTGAATAAAGGAATAGTTAGAGAAAAAAAGGAGAAAAAAGTAAAAATTGAAAAAGTAGTTGCAGATGGAATTTTATATTGCGATAGCAATAAAAGTAAAAATTGGTTTATCAAGAACGATACTGCTTCGAATACATGGTTTACCCTGAGTACAGAAGAAATTTCCAATGAGTTAGGTATTAAGCTAGAGAAGTGTGTATTGTGGCCGAACAATTTTGGCAGCAAAGTAGCTATACAGCCAATGAAGCATTTGGAATATGCAATCACTTGGTTTGCACTTTCCTTAACTTGGTTGATTATGTGCGTAATTTACTATAGGCAAAACCTCAATGTATCTGTTCAGCAGGGTGGCAAAATAAGGTAGACGAAAAAAGACAACTATAGGAACAAATGGGTGTCATGCCAGTGCGTGACACTGGCATGGCTTTGTTGCATCGCTCTTCGGATAGTAGGTAACGTACAATAAATTCATGAAGCTATCTCAAACTTAGCCATGCCTATTTCAATAAATTTGTTAAGCAAATAACACTTGAGTAGCAGTTCCTTCTCACGATTAATTTCAGATTTGCTCCTAAAACTAAACCCAAATATTCGCTTCAACCTTGAGAAAAATCCTTCAATATACGATCTTTTTCCGTAATTTACTTCTTCTTTCCATCTTTTTATACCATTCTCACCATGTAATTTCATTAACTGAATAGCGGCATTTCTATCAAGCATATAATCCAATTTTGGATGCTCTGCTGCGTTGTTTTTCGGAGGAATTTTCGTTTTTATACCATATTGATTACACAGCTTATAGAGCTTTTCTCTGTCATATGCCCTATCTGCATATAGTACTTTTATGACATACTGATACCAATTCTCATTGTTGTCCAGTCAAATAGGAAACATTGCAGAGTTGTTTAATTGTGGAGCTGGCAAGAGAAGTAATAAATTTGCACAAAGCACCCTCAAGTAGAGCAATTGTATCGTATATTTTATTGCGCAAAATGTTCTGTTTTATATATAACCAAAGCCTCTCAACAGGATTTAGCTCAGGTGAGTATGGAGGTAGGTATATAATGTCGATATTTTTAGGTACCTTTAAATTTTTTGACCTATGCCAACTAGCACAGTCCATAACGAGAAAAGCCTCTCGTGTTTCTAGATATTGCGAAATTTGCTCAAGAAATATGTTCATGCAATCAGTGTTGACATTTGGTGCAAATAAGCTAGAACTCTCTCCATTTCTAGGATTAACTGCACTATAGAGATAGAAATTTTGCCTACCTAATTTTGTTTTAACCTGTGTTCTAATCCCCTTTTTAAACCACACATGTCCAACTTTTGAATGTGTGCCAAACCGTGATTCATCAAAGAAAAATAGCTCTTTTTCTGGATACTTGCTAATAGCTCCATTGAGATTTTTTTTTGAATTCCTCTTGTTTGCTTTTATCTTGTCCATTATGAACTGGTCTTGGTGTAATATATGAGAATTTCATCTTTTGCATATGGCGGTGTACTGTAGATTTGCTGATATTTAATCCGAACTTTTCCTGGATTCTTATTCTCATTTCTTTAATGGTGATATTAGGATTTTCTTCTATCCACTCTTCAATTTGCTGTAGTTGAGCCTGATTTAATTTAGTTTTTCTACGACGTTGTGAAGGAGCAAACAGTTTTTCTTCTCTGCCAATTTTCAAGAGTTTTACCCACGAAGTTAGTGCGCTTCTTGAAATGCAATATATTTTTGCTACAGCCGTTATACTGTACTTTTTTGCTGCAATTACAGCATTTAGTTTTTTTGAAACATATGCATTATTCCTTACTTTCTTCAGCATTTCTTTTGCTGATTCTACTACTTTTTCATCCAATAATTTTGATCTTAATGCCATTTAAACCTCGCTATTTTACTTACTTCAGTATGGCTTTTCTTCCATCATTGTCCATCTGTTTGCCCTGTAATGGGAATTGGTATTACAACGTCAGTGGAAAATTCCGGTCCTCCAGTGGAACCATAAGATATATTTTCTGGAAATCTAATTTCTGTGAATGACATATGTCCTCCTGAGAAAGTAAAATAGTTTGGTTGAAGAAAATGTTGTAATTTGAAAGCGTTTCACATAGTAAATGACGCCATGGAAAGTGGATGAGACCACTGAGTTAAACTGCTGTCATACCCACAATTACTATACTCAGGTTCATTTGAGTTGTCAAGCAAAAAAATAAAATTTTATGGCAAATTGAAACTAGCCTTGCTTGTGACTTAATTCATCTACTTTTTTGCGTAATACATTCAAATCAGTTGCTCCTACAAACAGGCTATCTCCAATTATTAAAAAAGGTGTACCACCTACTCCCAAATCTCTTACTAGAAGCCTACTGTTGTTTATCATTTGCTCAATTTTGTCCGCGTTATCTTTTATGGAATCATTAAAATCGTCCTCATCAATCCCTATGTTTTTCACTATATCCAATATGCTTTCGTCTGAAAATTCTCCTTTGTGACTTAAAGCAGCATGGTGAAAATCGAAATATTTTTCTTTATCGAGAAAATAGACAGCTAAAGCACTTTTTGCTGCCTTTAAAGAAGCGTTACCAAGTATTGGAGCATCCCTAAAGATATACTTAATTTTGCCGTCGTTAATTAACTGCTTTATATCATTCTTTATAGCTTTGCAATGTCCACAAGAATAGTCAAGGAAGCCTACAGCTATAACACTACTATTTTCATTTCCGGAGTAAGGATAAGTAAGGTCAAATATTTGATCCTTGTATTGTGAAATTTTACTTTTGGTTACATTATCTCGAGCAGCGTAACTACTTTTAATCGACTCCTCTTTGAGAGTTTTTATGATCTTATCAAAATTTCTACTTATATAATTATCTAATTTCTCACCTATATAATCATCGTTTAGCATTTGGCTGCGATTTGAGAGCCAATTATTTATTATCGGCAAGCTTGCTATTGCTATTATTAAAATTAATAAAAACGATACCCTAGACATACAATTTATTTAAAAACCTACAACATAAAACTTTTAGTATACATTTATCTGTATATTAAAAGAAGCATCTAATGTTAATACATAAAAACATTTGTATCAAGTGTATTTTATAGCCAATTTTGCTGCAAGTACAAACTTTACGTACAATGAAACTCAAGCACATTACCACAAAGTTCATCAGAAGACTTGGTGATGAGGGTGGTGAAACATTTTGGTAGTTGATTATCTTATAACTGCCATGTATAATGCTAACAAATGCGGCGATAAATATTGGTAAAAAAAAAGGAAATAGCCATTCTAGGAAGTAAGCTTCTCTTTTTCCCATTTGCTGAGTTTATTGCAGTGTATGGTCGCGTCGTGTGGGTGTAATAAAACAATTTTTCAGTTAATATGCAGATAATTTTAAATATTCTATATGAGTGTCATAATGAAATTTTTAAAAACTCTTTTTAACTTAACATTGTTAGTGTTTTTTATAACTCCTCCAGTTGAAGCAAGGTGGACTAAGTATGAAGATGCTCCCATTGAGATCAAAATTTCTAATAGTACCATTAATATTAATGGGGATGGTACTTATGAATTAGAATCAGAACTCCAAGCAAAAGTACTCAAGGAATCTGGGCGTAGTGCATTCTCCCCATACAGTCTTATTTATAATGGTGATAGTGCAGACCTCACTATTTTAGAAGCTAAAACAGCTTACAATGGGAGGGAATACGTAGTCGCTAAAAACATGATAGAGGACAAGGCGTTGGCTAGTCCTCAAGGTTTCGATCAGCTAAGGCAAGTAACCATATCATTTCCTAAAATGACAATTGGTGCAGAAGTATATCTAAAATATAAACAAATTCATAAAAAAGTTCCTATTGATAATTTTTATGGTTTGCACTTTTCTTATTATGGGCGGTATTTTCAAGCAGAGAATACTAAAATCAATTCTGAGTTGCCTCTAGAGATTAGAGTGAATGATCCAAGAAACGTATTAAAGATCGCTGAGGAGAAAAAGAATGGTGTACATTCTATAAGCATTACTTTAAAAAAGGCAATTTATGAAGGTTTGATAAATGAGCCACATAATGGAATATTGAATTTTAAGCACAATACTTGGGTATCACTGTCAAGCCTATCTAAATGGGAGGATTTAGCAAAAAAATTAGCTCCTGGATATTATAACGTCATTACTCAGCCACTTCCTACAATTTTTACGGCCATAGCAGAATCTGCTGCCAATGAGAGTACTGATGAAGAGAAAATTAACGTTGTTACTTCTTTGTTGAATGAGAAAATTCAATACACGGGAGATTGGCGTACAGTGTCAGGACGATTTTTTCCAAGAGATTTAGAGAAAATTGCTGATTATCAAACTGGAGATTGTAAGGATTTTTCTGTTAGTACGGCTGCTATTTTACAAAAACTTGGTTACAGAGTTCAACCTACTCTAGTTATGAGAGGAATTACTATCATTCCTAATTCCGAAGCATTACCTAATCTGGGTAATTTTAATCATACGATGCTCAGAGTAACAAATAAAGGTGGAAAAATATATTGGATTGATCCGACTGATAAGGTTAGTATGGCACAAGGTATTTTTCCAGATGTTGCTGACAAAGTTGCTTTAGTATTGGATTCTAAAGAAGTTAGCTACACAAAAATTCCTGCTGTACAAGCTGAAAATTCAAAAATTATATCCCATAGTGAATTAACTATACAAGATAATGTTGTAAACGAACGTGGTCAGCTTACTATGCAAGGGGAGTCAGCTATGAGCTTAGCAAGTGCTGGATTATATTACTCAAACGAGCAGTTAAGAGATTCTGTTTTTTATATAATTAGTGGGGTATATCTTAATGAAAAAGAAAAGAAATTCTTAGAATTGCCTGATCTTACTTCGCGTAATGTAGAGGATCTTACAATTAAGTATGAATTACAACAAAAAAATAAAGTTTTTAGGACGAACCTAGGACTTGTTTTAACTTTAGAAAATAATTTGCTTAATGGTGTCGTAAATACAGTTTCTGACCAAGTGTCAGACATTTTTATAGGTACTCCTCATACTCGTGAAACGCATACGGTAATAAAAGACATTGCGATTAAAAACTGTGCAGAATTGAATTTTGAAATAAATTCTCCATGGTTATATGTAAATAGGTCATGTAAACATCAAAATGGCAGCACAGAATTAAATGATATAGTAGCTATACAGAAAAGCTTTATTACCAATGAAGAGTTAAACACTACTGAATATAAAAACTTAAAAAGCGAGCTGGAGAATAATTTTTCTAGAGCCTCTATAATAATAAGTGAATAGGTTGTGCTGGGAAAAACACTTCTTAAAAGACTTAAAATCTTTAAAATATGTACAACAACTTACGTGACTTCATTAAAGCCTTAGAGGAAAAAAAAGATCTGATTAGGATTAAGGAGGAGGTTTCAACTGTTCTTGAAATGACAGAAATTCACCGCAGAGTTTTGTCAAACAAAGGACCAGCTATCATCTTTGAAAATGTTGTCACAGAAAACGGCAAAAATTCGATTCCAGTTTTAGTGAATTTATTCGGTACTATTGAAAGAATTGCCTTGGGACTGAACATAAATCCTGGTGAGCTAAGAGATCTTGGTAAACTTTTAGCATTTTTGCAATCACCTGAGCCGCCAAAAAACTTTAAAGATGCTATAAAAATGTTTCCTTTGTTGAAAGTCGTGTTATCGATGCGAAGTAAAGTCGTGAGCAAGGCTCCATGTCAAGAGGTAGTGCTAACCGGAGATGAAGTGGACCTAAGTCTACTGCCCATTCAAACATGCTGGCCAAATGAACCTGCACCACTTATTACCTGGCCAATTGTGGTAACGAAAGGACCCACGAAAGAAAAGCAAGATAATTTTAATCTTGGAATATATCGTATGCAGGTTATAGATAAAAAAACAACACTAATGCGTTGGCTTGCACATCGTGGTGGTGCAGGTCACCACAAACGATGGAAAGAGAAGGAACAAAATATGAAATTTCCTGCTGCTGCTGTGATTGGTAGTGATCCTGCAACGATTATTGCTGCGGTAACTCCAGTGCCAGAAACATTGTCAGAATACCAATTTGCTGGACTACTGCGAAAGAAGCCGCTTGAGCTTGTAAATTGTAAGACTGTTCCACTTCAAGTACCAGCTCACGCGGAAATCGTTCTGGAAGGCTATGTGAGTTTGGATAGCTATCAAGACGAAGGGCCATACGGAGACCACACTGGCTACTATAATTCTGTTGAGCAATTTCCTGAGTTTAATATTACTGCAATTACTATGCGCAAAAATCCAATTTATCTCAGCACTTTCACTGGCAAGCCACCTGATGAACCATCGATTCTTGGTGAAGCACTCAATGAAATTTTTGTGCCCATTCTTATTAATCAATTTCCAGAGATAGTGGACTTTTATCTGCCGCCGGAAGGTTGCTCATATAGAATAGCGGTAGTGTCGATAAAAAAATCCTATCCAGGGCAGGCAAAAAGAATTGTTATGGGCATACTTTCTTTTCTAAAGCAGTTTTTATACACGAAGTTTATTATCGTTGTTGATAATGATATAAATGTACGTGATTGGAAGGAAGTAATGTGGGCAATGTCAACGAGGATGGACCCTGTGCGTGATACAATCATGATAGAAAGTGTACCTATTGATTATTTAGACTTTGCTTCCCCTGAAAGTGGACTTGGAGGTAAAATGGGATTTGATGCGACAAATAAAATCCCGCCTGAAACCAAACGAGAATGGGGAAAGAAAATTAAAATGAGTGAGGAAATAGTAAGAAAAGTCACGGAAAAGTGGGAGGAATATATGGACTAGACTTCTTGCATAAAAGCAGAAAAAAGTTTGGCGTTTTTTATAATGCCGTAATTAGCATTAACTGATAATTGTGATTTAAGTTCGTCACAGTGCCCTTTTTTTGTCATCCTATAGCTATACCGCCGCGGTATCTCTTAGCCGCTAACAAGTAGTGGGATGACGAGCTTATCGTCATCCTGCCGCGAACCGTCATACCGCGATTCATTCGCGGTATCTCAGCCGCTAACAAGCAGCGGGATACTTAGGGATGACGGTTGTTGTTTAGCTGTAAATATTAAGAAATTTACCAAATGAAAAAAAAGGCAAAAGAAGCCCTGGGGTTATTATCCGCTTTAAAATATTGGCGTTTTTTATGTTTTAAACGCTTGACAAGCGAGATTCAGCCGCTTTTAATTGCAACTAACTTACGCTGCAAATATTTAAGAAATTTACTAAGCAGAAAAAAAGACAAAGAATCCCCGAGTTAGAGGTTGTCCGGAAACTAGTAAATTCAAGCATATTCCCTCTTTAACATAACCCTACTCATAGCTAGGTATATGAAATTCTCAGTGGATGTTGTGAGTAAATCATACTCCTTCGATAGCCTTCTATTCCTATTAACCCAAGCAAAAGTCCTTTCTACAACCCATCTTCTTGGCTGTACTTTAAACCCTTGTTCTCTTGTTGGTAGTAGCTCAGGTGGCGTATCTTTGTGCACCCAAAATCTACATGGAGGCCTTGTAACAATTTCAATATCTATGTCATATTCTTCCTTTATGTGATTCTTTAAATTTCTTCCTTGGTATCCCATGTCAGCCCACATTTTTTTAACTTTAGTATATTTTGTTCTCATATTGTTTAATGCTATTTTAATACCATCTCTATCATTTTCGTTAGCAGCGCCTACGTAACAACCTAGTATAAAACCCTGAGTGTCTGTAATTATATGCCTTTTTCTACCCTTTACTTTTTTACTTCCATCATAGCCTTTGATCCCCCCTTTTCTGTAGTCTTTACAGATTGACTATCTACTATACAGGCACTCGGCTGCTCATTCCTTCCTATTTTTCTTCTACTATATTTTGTAATTTCATAATTCATTTTCTCAAAAATTCCCTGCTTCTTCCATTGCCTGAACTGCTCATACACAGTCTTCCATAGCGGAAAATCATTTGGTAAATACCGCCATTGACACCCTGTACGCAATACATAGAAAATTGCTTCTAATATTTCTCTTTTGCTATACTTTGGCGGCCTTCCTCCTTTCTTGTATGATACTCTGAAGTGTTTTTCTATTCTTGCCCATTCCCTTTCGCTTAGATCTGTTGGATACTTTTTTCTCATCTTTACCCCGTACTAAAATTTCAGATATTATAGCCTTTTACTTGTTTCCGGACAACCTCTTACAGCAGAAGATGGCGATATATATCCTTATGATTCGTCAATACTTGCATAATTAAAATTTTTACTTTTTAACTTTTTATAGGAGACCGTATGACTGAAGAAATGCAACAACTTCAAAAACCTAAATTTGTCAAACCTACATTCGAAAAACCGAAAATTCCGCAATTTCAGGATAGAGCACAAAAAGTGGTTGATCTCACCAACGATATCAATACTGCAGAAATTGATGAAAAAATGATGGTAAATGTTGTTAGATTTAAAGTTTTTTATGATAACCTGGTAAACAATATCAACGAATACAATGACAGTATAAGTTCTAGTATTGAAAATGATATAATAAACCCATTATCAACAATTATAGATAATATAGGTAAGGAAACAAAAGAAATAACGGAGAGCATCACTAAAATTAAGGAAGATATGCCATACTTCTCGCCAACACAGGCAGAAGATATACTATAGATACAAAGACGTAATCTCGAGATGATTTTAGATAACATACACCAAATGAGCAAGTAATAACCCACTGGGCTATTACTTTTTTCACATACCATTTCAATGTAGCTGGATTAATTTTAAAATTATAATTTTTTATAGGAGTTAGCATGAATAATAGTAAACAAGAAAGCAAAAACGAACTTAAAGTAATAAGCAAAATAGAAGTTAACACCAAACCTAAAGGTTATGATGAAACAGTTGCGCGAAATCCAGCGCAGCTTGGTTATGTCCACAAAGCTTTAGATAAATTAATCGCAGAGCTGAACACGAAATTCGTTCCTGAATTGGATGATGTATTGCATAACAATAGCAACTCTATCAGTCAATTAAATGACATGCTAACAGAAGAAAGGGGTAAGCTTGACGAGCAGAGTAAACAGAACAAGGAAATGATTGAGATGCTCAAGCAAATCAAGGACGATATGCCAGGCATTGCAGAAGCTCCAGATTTTACAATAGTAGATATTAATAATGACTCACTGTTATTTGTATAGTAATGATTTATAAAGATAAGTAGTTTTTTTATAGGAGGTAACTATTATGAATAAAAATATAAAATTATATTCTAGTGAAGAAGTTGAATCAAATAATGCATTGCAACTTCAGAAACCGGCGTTTGATAAACCAAGCTTCGAAAAGCCAGTAATAAAGAAGATTGTCAGTGGTAAAACAAAGGAAGAATTTGATATAACTAAAGATATGACACAAGAAGAGATTGATAAGATGCCACAAATTACATTGACCATAAAGCACCTTAAAAATTTTTATGATGGCTTGATAAACAGCATTAATAAGTATGACGAAAATATGGATAGTGCAATTCAAAGTGGTATAATAACACAATTATCATCAACCATAGATAGTATAGACAGCAAGACAAGTAGTATAGATAGTGAACTTGCAGATCTTAGGAATTCGATTCCAGATATTGGAGAAGCTCCTCCATTACTCCATATTACTGGTGAAGAGAACGGATTGCTTTAATAAAAAAGGTAATAGCCTGATATCAGGCTATTACCTTCTCCATATGCTATTTTAATATAGCTGAGTTAGGAAATCTATTTTAAAACTTTCGGCATATAGTTCTCATCATGTTTTGCAAACACTGTATCTGCAAGAAAAGTACTATTATCAAACATTTTACCTTGCACAACAACACCACTTTTTTCTGAAAACATTGGTGGAAGTATCCCTTGATATTTTACCACAACGCTTTTGTTAAAATCTGTCATTTGAAAAATTACTTCACTTTCGCTCCGTATCACGCTATTTTCAACAACCATTCCACCAACACGGATTAGTTTTTGACTATTTTGTAAAACTATTGCCTCACTTACTGTATAGAAAAATGAGATGTTTTCTTTGAGCGTTGTTAAAATAAAAAAGACTATGCAGCTTAAAAAGCAGAAAATTCCTGAAGTTATAAGTAATCGCTTATGTTTCTTCTTCATGATTATCTTTCAGGCTTTCTAGAATTTTTCTACTTTTAGTATAGCAAGAAATGGTAAAAATTAGCTCTCCAGCAATCAGCGTAAAACTAATAAGGTAAGCAAAAATTACATATGTATTCATAATGCATTATCAATAAATAACTCACCTGCATCAAAATAAATTAAGCTTCCATCCTTTTGCTGCAACACCAATTTACCACTTTCATCTATATCAGCAAAAATTCCTTCATACAATTTGTCAGCTAACTTTACACTGATTTGCTCATTCATTTTGAATGCTTTTTTTAACCACATTTCTCTTATAGCATAAAACCCGTCAAATAGCCATTGCTTTCTTAGCTTATTAAAATTTATTATTAATTCCTTTAACAGATCCATGTTAGACACAGATTCACCGTAATTGCTAATGCACGTTGTTCCTGGAAGTGGTGCATGATTGACATTAATTCCAATTCCTATAATGATCCAATTCGAATTGGATCTTTTTTCAAGTAATATTCCACTTATTTTCTTGCCATCAATAAGGACATCATTTGGCCACTTATACTGGAGATTTAGACCATTTATAAATGACAGTATAGCATTTCCAACAGCAAGAGCAGTAACAAAAGTCAATTCTGTTAATTTGCTAACTTGATTCATTAAACCTCTTTCTATCATCCCAGTACTTTCCCCAGTGCTTGACACATAACTATGCGAACATTGCAATTTGCAGGTGGTATGTGGTGTCATTCCAGTGCGTGACACTGGAATCCAGTTCTTATTACACAGTTGCCTGATGTGCCCATTTGTAATTAAGTTTTCTGGATCCCAGTGTCTGGGCACTGGGATGACATCATCCTTGGTGGGAATACCACAACGTTTGTACAGTTGTGTGCTTGACCATTCTTCTTGATTTCTAGATTCCAGCGTCACGCGCTGGAATGACACCGAAAGCTGGCTTTCATTCAGATAATCGTTAAAGAGGTTTATTACCAAACTCGCATAAAAATTACCCTCTGGAGAAATCCAACTTTTTCCGGTACGCCCTCTACCCTCTGTTTGTTTATCAGCAACAATAATAGTTTCATTTGATATTCCTTTATCAATTAAATCCAACGCTTCTTTATTAGTGCTTGAAACTTCTTTGTAATGATGAATATGAAAGCCCTCAGGGATCACCTTGTCAGTCCTTTAGTTCAATGAGTGAGTAAAACGTACAAGAAAAGAACGAGGTTGATCAGTGAAGCCACTGAAGTGATAATGAATAGACCCTTAGAATAAGCAACCTTATTACCACTAGCTTTATCAAAATACATAGCTTTTATGATATTTAGATAATAGTAACACGATACAACACTTGCTATTACAAGGATCAAGGACAGGCTGATAAAGCCAGAATTTATTAAACTTTTGAATATAAAAAATTTAGCGATAAAACCTGCAAGTGGAGGTATTCCCGACATTGAGAGTAACAGCACAGAAAGATGAAATGCTACAATTGGGCGTTTCTTCCCTATACCAGATAAATTTGCAATATCACAATCGTCATCGTCAATTTGTACGAGATATGAGAATAGCCCTATGCTTGTGATGATATATATCACCAGATACATTAAGGCACTATCTGTTCCTGCTTGTGTAAAAATAGAAAGTGAAGCAAATATAAAACCAATGTGACCAATTGAACTGTAAGCAAGCAGCCTTTTTAAGTTTTGCTGACGTAAGGCCCCAAAAGCTGAGATAAGCACAGACAATGCTGAAACGTATAAGAAAATAGGCTGAACATAACTTTTTACATTTACTAACTCTTCATTCATCAATCGAATTAAAAATGTTACAAGTGCAGCTTTTGGGGCCGTAGAAAAAAACGCAGTTACTATGGTAGGTGCACCTTGGTAGACATCTGGAGCCCACATATGAAAAGGAGCAATAGCAAGCTTGAAACACAAACCAATTAGGACAAAGACTAACCCAAAAACTATTCCATAAGTTATCTGATGGTTTTGCAAGAATGAACCGAGCTCAGAGAAATTGACTTGTCCTGTATATCCATAAAGCAGCGACATTCCATATAGCATAATGCAGGAAGATAATGCACTGAGTGTAAAATATTTCACTCCTGCTTCACATGAATAAATCGAATCTTTATTAAAGCTCGCAAGAACATACAAAGATATACTCATCAACTCAAAAGCTAAATAAAAAGAAATCAGACTATTTGCTGAAACCAAAGTTATCATGCCAAATAGCGCAAAAAGAATCAGCATTGAAAATTCATACTTATAGTCATATTTTGATAAATTCAGCATCAAAAGTATTAAAATTCCTGTGCTGAGAATTAACCCTTGGGCTGACCTGATGTATAAATTGAGTTTTAACAACGAATTAAAGAGAAAAATTTCATTGTTTTCTGCCGAAAGAATTAAAATAATCAAAGTTACCACTGTGCAGCCAAGTGCTAATAAGTTGATAGTTCGGCGGTTAAATATAATCCCAAGCAGCAGCAACACGAACGAGGAGATAATAGAGAACGTTTCCGGCAATATCTGTATATAATTCATAGCGCATTATATTTGACTAACAAATTTGCCATACATGGCTTCAAATAATTCAGTGCAAGGGTTGGGTAAAATCCAAGCAAAATAACAAACACTGCAAGCAGAATTAAGACAGAAAATTCTATGCTATCCAAACGGTTATTTAATAATTTAGAATAGCTAACCCCCCATATTATTTGCTTACATAAATTCAGCATATAAACTGCGCTTAAAATAGTGCCAAGTGCGATAAATCCTGTAAAAAACCCTATGCTCTTAAACATTCCAACCATAGCCAAAAACTCACCTATGAATCCAGATGTTCCAGGTAGCCCTATTGAAGCCATTGAAAATAAAATGAACATAAAACCAAATTTTGGCATTGTGTTTACTATGCCAAAATATTTTGCAATCTCCAAAGTTCCAGTTCGAGTATATAGCATTCCAACACACAAAAATAAAGCAGCAGAAATAAGGCCATGACTAATCATTTGAAATATGCTACCCAGTACTCCTTCCTCACAAAATGAAAAGAGGCCAGCAGTAACGATCCCCATATGTGCTATTGAAGAATAAGCTATTAACTTCTTTATATCATCTTGAGCAAACGCAACTAGCGAAGCATATATCACCGCAATAATGCTCAGCACAACAACGAAATTTGAAAAATACAAACTTGCCTGAGGAAGCATTGGAATAGAAAACCTTAAAAATCCATATCCTCCCATTTTAATAAGCAAGCCAGCTAAAATCACAGATCCAGAAGTTGGTGATTGTACATGCGCATCAGGAAGCCAAGTGTGAAATGGAAACATCGGTACTTTTATTGCAAAAGAAATAAAAAATGCAATCCACAGCAATGACTGCACTTCAAGATCAAGGCTTGGCACTAATGTAGCTAATTTTTGTATATTAAACGTCCCAAAAGTGCTATAGATGTACACCAATCCAAGTAGAAATAATAATGAGCCAGTTAATGTATAAAGAAACAACTTAAACGTTGCATATACCCTGTGTTTTCCTCCCCAAATGCCAATAATAAAGAACATTGGTATTAAAACAGCTTCAAAAAACACATAAAAGCTTATAGCATTCAGTGAAACGAAAAAACCGACTACAACACTCTCAAGCAGTAGAAATAATGCCATATAGGCTTTTAGGGTCGTATAACTCATTTTGCAGTTGTAGAGTATACAAATTACAAACAAGAAAGTTGTAAGCAGAAGGAAAAGCAACGATATACCATCTATCCCTATTCCAACATTTCTAATTGGGTAGCTGACAAACTGAAAGTCCGCATCGTTATAATCAAATTCTATACAAGCTACAATGCTAAGCAAAAATGGAAGTACAGCAAAAAATAGGGCAAGGAATCTTAAGTATATAGATTGATGATTAATCCTGATTAAGGATAAAATCAATGCTCCTATCAGTGGAAGCAAAAATATACTAAGTAACAACACCTTCTATTTAATTCCAATAATATATAAAGCACCGATTATTAAAGTAACAAACATAATAAATGCATAATCAAATATATAACCAGTTTGTAACTTTATAGAACTTTTTGAACATTCATTAACCAACCTTACAACACCATTTGGTCCAAATGAATCAATAGCCTTAACATCAAACTTCCATAGAAGCCTAGATATAAACCTTATCGGTGCAATTATAACAAACTCATACACCTCATCAAAGTACCATTTATTCTGCAAAAACTTAAGTAAAAATTTACTCTTAATTTGCCTAATTACTTGATATTGGTAAATTAGGTACGCAAGTGCTATTCCACTTAGGCTTGTTAAGGTTGGCAGTAGTTTTATAAAGAAATTATGAACTCCATGCTCATCAATCATCACTAAACTTGATTTCCAAAACGCATTACTAGTTATGTTCAAAATATTTGCTCCCCATATTCCAGAAAATACTGATCCAAAAGCGAGTATCAGTAATGGTATAAGCATAATCTTTGGTGCCTCATGTATATTAATTTTACTTTGTTTTTGGCTGTGGAACACAAGAAGCAATAACCTCCAAGAGTAAAACGCTGTGAAGAATGCAACAACTAAGCTTATTACAAAAGCAAAGCTATCCGTGCTATAAGCATGTTCAATTATCAAATCCTTTGAATAAAAACCTGCAAATGGGAATATCCCAGAAAGCGCAAGAGATCCAATCCACATGAGAGCGTAAGTGCAAGGGATTTTCTTCCAGCAATTTCCCATTTTCTGAATGTTTTGCTCATGATGCATTGCATGAATCACATTGCCAGCACCAAGAAATAGTAGAGCTTTAAAAAAAGCGTGTGTCATTAAATGAAAAATAGCAACATTGTAAGCAGAAAGCCCACATGCCATGAACATATAACCAAGTTGACTGCAGGTTGAATAAGCAATTATTTTCTTTATATCGTTCTGAGTAATTGCAACGGTGGCTGCAAAAAAAGCAGTGAGTGCTCCAACGATAACTATTAATTCTCGTGCCACATTTGATAACTCAAACAATGGAGAACACTTTGCTACTAAAAATATACCTGCTGTTACCATCGTTGCTGCGTGAATAAGTGCAGAAACAGGAGTTGGCCCTTCCATTGCATCTGGCAACCAAACATGTAAACCAAGCTGTGCAGATTTACCCATACAGCCAATAAAAAGTAATATGCATATTATATGAGTTACTTTGAATTCACAGCAGAATGCCCTAATGTTCTGCGTGCCAAGAAGATCAGTTGTGTCAAAAACTTCAGTAAAATTCAAAGAGTGAAATGTATAATAAATAAGAAAGATTCCAATCAATAGTGCAAAGTCTCCTACCCTATTCACAACAAATGCTTTAATTGCTGCATTATTTGCAGAATATTTTTGGAACCAAAATCCTATGAGTAAATAAGAACATAGGCCAACCCCTTCCCAGCCAAAAAAAAGCTGCACGAAATTATCGCTTACAACCAGCACAATCATGCAAAACGTAAATAGCGATAGGTAAGAAAAAAACCTCGACTTCCCCTTATCATGCTCCATATAACCGATAGAGTAGAGATGTACTACCAGTGAAACGGTGGTAATAACAATAAGCATTAAGGATGAGAGAGCATCCACACTAATTGCCCAATTTACTTTTAAGATGCTCAATGAAAACAAAGGAAATAAACTCAAGTGATAATTTTCAGAGAAGGTGAGAAAAACATACCAAGATAAAACTGCAGATATTCCAATCCCTGCCGTTGTAACTAACTGACTTTTTCTAAAAAGTGCTGCAAATAGCGAACCAAAAAGTGGCAAAAATACTATTAATTTCAGTATATCCATCATACTTTCATTCTTTCATTAAATTTGCTTGTTCAACATCTATATTGCCACGGCTTCTATAATATACAACCAATATTGCAAGCCCAACTCCTGACTCTGCTGCCGCAACAGTCAACACAAACATCACAAAAATTTGCCCAACTATATCATTCATAAAGGCAGAAAAAGCAACTAAGTTGATATTAATTGCCAGCAATAATATTTCTATTGATAACAATATATTGATTATGCTCTTACGGTTGATGAAAATACCGCACACTCCAATAGTGAACAAAACAGCAGCAACTATCAAAAAGTGATTTAATCCTATTTCCATTCTACTCCTTTTCCAAATTTAGCCTTAATCAATTTTACAGATGAAGATTGTGTCAATTGCTTTAATACATTCTGTTTTTTAACTCCTTTTTTCTTGTCCTGCAAAGTAAGAGCAATTGCACCGACAATTGCAACAAGCAGCAGAATACCAGAAAGATGAAAAGCGTACATGTAGTCGGTATACAGCAAATTACCAATAGCTTTCACATTATTGGTATTATAGTTTATAACATTGCTTATATTCGGTGCTGAGCTGCGGATTACAAAGCTGATGACTAGAAAAAACACAACACACAACATAGCACCAAGAGTGCAATGCTTTGCAAAACCCTGGCGCAACCTTATGTAGTCAATATCGAGCATCATAACTACAAAGAGGAACAACACCGCAACCGCACCGATGTATACTATCATCACCATCATAGCAATGAACTCAGCTCCAAGGAGAATGAAAAGAACTGCAGAGTTAACGAAGGTGAAAATTAAAAATAATACTGCATGCACAGGATTTCTTACACTAATTACGCATACAGCAGATAAAATGCTGAGAATTGCAAAAAAATAAAAGAAAAAAGGCATCGATACTTTAACTGCAACAATAGTTACTAATTTAAAGTGACTATCGTGGTAAAGTCAATATTATATTAAACGTTTGAAAACATTGTACTACAAAGCTCCAGCTCCATTTTAAATTATTATAAAGCTGAAGAAATAGAAATGAAGGCGTACATATAAGCCATTCCAAACTCCACTTATCCACCCAACAAGCAGAAGTTCTGGTGCCAATACCTCAAATCAAGTTGTTGTTACTCGACATACACCTGAAACTACTAAAACAAAATAGATGTAAAACCTACGTTTAAATATGTAGTACTTGAGTGAAGCATTCTTTAACTGTTCTATTCAATAAAACCTTTACAATATTTCAATCATAGGTTTAACTTTACGAAGTTATAATCTATAGGGCTACGATGAACGATTATCTCTCACTGCTAAATCCAGAACAACAATCAGCTGTAACTAACATAGATGGACCAGTTTTGATACTGGCAGGAGCCGGGACGGGAAAAACAAGAACGATTACTTCAAGAATAGCACACATAATTAGAAACGGTCACGCTTATTCTGATGAGATATTAGCAGTTACATTTACAAATAAAGCAGCAAATGAGATGGTATCAAGGGTACTTGAGCTAACGGGCACAAACATACCATGGCTTGGCACTTTCCATGCAATTGCAGCAAAAATTTTGCGCATGCACGCAGAAATTGTGGGCTTAAACCCCAATTTTACAATCATTGGTGTGGATGACCAATTACAGGTAATAAAAAATATTATCAATGAAATAAATCCTGATTACCTATCAGAAAAATGTAAGACCATTATGAATATTATTCAGCAATGGAAAGAGAAGTGCTTATTGCCATCTGAAGTGGAAGATATTCAATCATTTAGGCCAGTATATGTAACTGCACTCAAGGTCTATCACCAGTATCAGGAAAGGTTGAAATTCCTTAATTCTGTCGATTTTGGTGACTTATTGCTATATAACATACAGCTCTTTAATCAAAAGACCGAAGTTCTGTCCTACTACCAAAACAAGTTTAAATATGTCATGGTAGATGAATATCAAGATACAAATGCGATACAATATCTTTGGCTAAAATACCTTGCAAAAGAGCACTCAAATATTTGCTGTGTAGGAGATGATGACCAGTCGATATATAGTTGGCGTGGTGCAGAAGTTGAAAATATTTTGAAGTTTTCTGATGATTTTAAAAATGCAAAAACCGTTAAACTAGAGTGTAACTACAGGTCAACATCCCACATACTTGCAACTGCGTCATATGTTATCAATCACAATAAGACTCGCTTAGAAAAAAAATTGTGGACAACAAACATTGAAGGGGAAAAGGTAAATCTAATAAAATTATGGGATGGGAAAGCTGAAGCAAGGTTCATAAGCGAACAGATATTGAAACTCAATAAATACAGATTTAGTGACATTGCAGTGCTGGTAAGGGCCACTTTTCAAACTAGAGTTCTCGAAGAGTATTTTATAAAATATTCAATTCCCTACAAGATTATAAGTGGCGTAAAATTCTACGAACGTCAGGAAGTCAGGGATATAATTGCATATTTAAGACTTGTTACAAACAATAACGATGACTTAGCTTTCGAAAGGATAGTAAATCGGCCAAAAAGAAGCATAGGAGCTACAACTCTAAAGAAAATATACACGACTGCTCAGGATAACAAAATTTCTTTTTTTGAGGCAGCAAAAATATTAGTTAATAGTAATCAGGTAACCGAAAGAATTAAACTCTCACTCAACGATTTTTTAAATAAAATTAAAGCTTGGGAAGAAATAGTAAGCGTAAAACCACTGCATGAATTCGTTAAAATCGTAGCAAACCAATCAGGATATATTGAAATGCTTGAAAATGAGGAGGTAACAGGCTTAGCACGAATAGAAAATGTTAAAGAGCTCATCTCATCTTTAAAAAATTTCGATAATGCCACAACTTTCTTGGAGCATATAAGTCTGGTGATGGAAGTGGATAATATGAATAACGATGACACCGTATATGTTATGACTCTTCATGCAGCCAAAGGACTTGAATTCCCGTGCGTGTTTCTACCTGGTTGGGAAGAGGGATTATTTCCTCATCAAAGATCTTTTGATGACAAAAGTGGTAAAGCTTTAGAAGAAGAAAGAAGACTTGCATATGTTGGCATAACCAGGGCAAAGGAAAGGTTAATCATTTCATGTGCAGATAGGAGGGAAATTAACAACCAGTGGCAACCGATGCGCACTTCTCGGTTCATTAAAGAATTGCCAAGAGAAAATGTTGAGGTAATTAAAAGCAACATTGCCTACTGTTGAAGCTATAATTGCAGATAAACATATCTTACAAATCTGAATTACTTCAACTATATGTTTCTCCTGGCAAAAATTCTGTAACCGTTCACACTTAATTCTTCAATCTCAGAGGTTGTCCGGAAACTAGTAAATTCAAGCATATTCCCTCTTTAACATAACCCTACTCATAGCTAGGTATATGAAATTCTCAGTGGATGTTGTGAGTAAATCATACTCCTTCGATAGCCTTCTATTCCTATTAACCCAAGCAAAAGTCCTTTCTACAACCCATCTTCTTGGCTGTACTTTAAACCCTTGTTCTCTTGTTGGTAGTAGCTCAGGTGGCGTATCTTTGTGCACCCAAAATCTACATGGAGGCCTTGTAACAATTTCAATATCTATGTCATATTCTTCCTTTATGTGATTCTTTAAATTTCTTCCTTGGTATCCCATGTCAGCCCACATTTTTTTAACTTTAGTATATTTTGTTCTCATATTGTTTAATGCTATTTTAATACCATCTCTATCATTTTCGTTAGCAGCGCCTACGTAACAACCTAGTATAAAACCCTGAGTGTCTGTAATTATATGCCTTTTTCTACCCTTTACTTTTTTACTTCCATCATAGCCTTTGATCCCCCCTTTTCTGTAGTCTTTACAGATTGACTATCTACTATACAGGCACTCGGCTGCTCATTCCTTCCTATTTTTCTTCTACTATATTTTGTAATTTCATAATTCATTTTCTCAAAAATTCCCTGCTTCTTCCATTGCCTGAACTGCTCATACACAGTCTTCCATAGCGGAAAATCATTTGGTAAATACCGCCATTGACACCCTGTACGCAATACATAGAAAATTGCTTCTAATATTTCTCTTTTGCTATACTTTGGCGGCCTTCCTCCTTTCTTGTATGATACTCTGAAGTGTTTTTCTATTCTTGCCCATTCCCTTTCGCTTAGATCTGTTGGATACTTTTTTCTCATCTTTACCCCGTACTAAAATTTCAGATATTATAGCCTTTTACTTGTTTCCGGACAGCCTCTCATACCAATTTCTATTACATAACAAACAAATAGACAATAGAAGTGAGAAGGTTATACTAAGGCAGTATAATGATGGAGTTTTGGAATGGCATTGGTGTCAGGTTGCAATTTTAGCTTACATTGTGCCAATCTTTCTTCAATTGCTGCTCGCATAAATTCTGCCTGTCTTTTAGTTCTGCAGTGCACTATCGCATCATCCACATATCTTTCAAATGGTACTGTTGGGTGATTTTGTTTCATCCATATATCAAATGCATGGTGCATAAATATGTTTGAAATGATTGGGCTTATTGAACCTCCTTGCGGAACTCCTTTTTTCCCTAACTACCTTACTGCCATCTGCTTGCTGAATAGGGGATTTCATCCACCTTTCAACATACAGTATGACCCATTTGCAGTCTGTGTGCTTCTTGATAGCCTGCAGTGCTAAATTGTGGTCCAGATTGTCGAAAAATCCTGTAACATCAACAGCTTTCTTGGTAATCGTATCCTGTCTCCAATAAACAGCGGTTTTGCTATGTATCCTTGATCAGCAAAAAACTTACGTAAAGTTGGAGCCTTGTATTTAGCTTGAGTGAAAAGATTTAGAGCACCATCACGATCTTGAACACTTGCACTATGAACATCAGCCGCAATAATTAAGCCCACTGTATCTATAACAATATGACGTTTTCTACCCTTTATTTTTTTTCAGCATCATATCCTCTGGATCCCCTTTTTGAGTGGTTTTTACTGATTGACTGTCAATTATTCCTACTGAAGGTGTTTCATTTTTACCAAACATTTTTCTTACCTCTTTTACTAGCATATTATGTATTTTTTCCAATTTGCCATTACTACGTCACCTGAGAAAATAGTCATACACCGTCTTCCATGGAGGAAAATCTTTCGGCAGCATTCTCCATTGACAACCACCTCTCATTATATACCTTATTGCATTAATAATTGTTCTGATATTGTGCTTTCTTGGCCTCCCTATCTTTCCTTGTGCAACATGTGGCTCCAAAATTTCCCATTCCTTATCACTTATATCACTTGGATACAATTTTCCCTCCTATTTTTTACTTACACTATCATATTTTTTCCTCATTCCTTTTCAAGACATACTCTTAGACAACTGGACGTCAAGCCTATCCTAGTGCTGCATATCAAGCTCATACTCAGTATGTAAATCTTTGACTAAAGCTACAGCGCATTCTTTTTGAACAATTATACTGATTTTGATTTCAGATGTTGTGATAGCAAGTATTTCTATCTTTTTTTCGCTTAAAACCTTGAGTGTGCGGTGCATCACTTCAGTGTTAGACATAACACCAATACCAATTATTGAAATTTTAGCTACATTATCGTTTATAGCATAATTTTCATTCTTATTCAGTAACTTTTCCATTAAATCAATATCAAATTTGGAGATAACAAAACTTGACCCATGTATCATATCAATTTTAACGTTTGCTCCTGCTATATCTCTTAAAGTACGCAAGTTATTTGCAAGGTTAGTGAAAGTTACAAGAGCTTCATTAGTGCTATAAGTTATTCCAGTCATTAAGTATCTCTCTAGTACATCCCTTTTGTGTAGCACTGTGGTGCCTTCTACTTCCTTAAAAGTGGATAGCACTTGCACTTTAATGTTATGTTTCATTGCAAGTTGTACTGAACGATTATGCAGTATTTTAGCACCAGATGACGACATTTCCAACATTTCATCGTAAGAGATAAATTTGAGCTTGCGTGCCTTTGGAACAATTCTCGGGTCTGCTGTATATATTCCATCAATATCAGTAAAAATTTCGCAAGTTCTAACACCAAAGGCTACCGCGAAGGCAACTGCTGATATATCAGAGCCTCCTCTTCCAAAAGTAGTGATTCTATCATCATTTATACCCTGAAAACCAGCAATGATCGCAGCAGTATAACCCTCAGCAAAAGATCTTTTCACACGTTCAATCTTTATTGTTTTTATTTTAGACTCAGAATAAAAATCATCAGTTACAATTGGTAACTGCCAGGCAAGCCACGATTTAGCATTAACTCCGATCGATTGGAGAGTGATAGCTAATAGACCGCAAGAGATTTGTTCTCCTGCTGAAAGCATAACGTCATACTCTGATAACTCTTGTCTATAACTTAAATTTGAGATTTGCCTAGCCTGAAAAACCATTTGGTCAGTAAATCCTGCAACAGCAGATACAACAACGATTACATTACAACCTTTCTCAATATCGTTTTTTATCAAATTTGCAACTCGGTTTAAATCAGTTAGCGAAGTCCCACCAAATTTTTTTATGATTATTTTGTCCATAGTTACAATATAACTCTCTTCTGAAGAAAAATATAGTTTTTGTAGAGATAGCAGCTTGCAAGCCATTCAGAAAAGGGAAGACAAAGCTATAGCTAACGCGTCATACCACGATTCATTCCATAGCTGTACGAACATTGTGATTTGAGAGTAAATTGCACAGCAAATGGTGTCATTCCAGTGCCTAGACACTGGGATGGCTTTGTTGCATCGCTAGCTATGATGGATTAAAGATAAAAAAGGTGGAGAATATCAGTAGCTTATTATTCTGGTATTTATAACAAGAACGGTCAGTGAATACCTAAATTTGAGTAAAAGAAATTTCACTACCACTCACTAATCCGGCTAAAATTCAAGAATTTCAATGCTTTAGCTATTTTCAATAGAATTAAATTTATTAATATAAATAACAAGTTACTATTCTTAAATTTGATCAGATTGATTGCAAAAAAAACAAGATTTTCAATAAGTTGCTTATAATCCTAATTATAGTTAGCCTTTCATAAGTAGCGATGCAACAAAGCCCACTGGGATCCAGAAGACTTAATTTCAACCAAGTGGCTGCATAATAAAGGCTGGATTCCAGTGTCTAGGCACTGGAATGACACCATTTGCTGTGCAATTTACTCTCAAATCACAATGTTCGTACAGCTATGGATTCATTCGCGGTATAGATTCCGCTAACTAGTAGCGGAATGACGAATTTGTTGTTTTAAAATTGTCAGTAAATCTAAGTTAGTTTAGCTATATAGCACGAACTAAACCACTAAGCAGCAGAAGACCTTGCATGACCTCCAAAAAATGCTTTTACTCTTTCAAGATAAGTAGGTGGTTCTGCAGGGATTTCTATTTCATCTATTTTAGAATATATTGCCGCGTCTACGACTTCATCCGTTATTAACTCCCTTAACCTTTGTTTTATCTGCCCTCTCTGAATATGCTCCCCATAGTCGTTATAAAACTTTACATATAATTCCTTAAACACGAATTCTTTTATAGTATCTCTTGTATAAGAAATGCCGTCCTTTACTTCATCACTCACGTTGCTCAAATCCACCCCAGAACTTGGTGAATACAAATTATCAAAATTTTCTTTCAAAACTTTTATTTTATGGTAGTGCTTATCCACATATTTCTCAAGAAATCTTTTAGTAGCATTACCAGCCAACTTCCCCATTAGCTGAGGCTCCAGTTGAGCTGCAAAGTTGTTTTCTGCTTCAAGGCCACTTAATGCATAAATAATACGGAGAAGCATTCCAGGACCACATTGGCGGTTACTTTCTTCAAAGCGAACCAGTAATATAGATTTCAATAGTTCTACGTCTGCATTTTGCTCTCTTGCCGCAATTAAAACTAAATTTATAGCCTGTGTCAATGTCAATCCGGTTTGTGAATCTACCCAATTTACCCACTCCCCAGTTTCATAACCATCCAATCTTAGATAAGGTTCTATCATTCGTTTTTGCTGACTTGTTAAACCGCTTATATAACTTTTAAACTCTTCATCCAACTCATTTAACGGCGTACCATGTTCTTCCTTTAATTTTTTGGCACATTCAATAACGCTTTGCTGAAAACTTCTAGTATGAACGCTCTGACTACTAGTACCCACATCACTTACATTAAACAAAAAGCTTAGCTGCTTTACATTCAAACCCAAAGGTGAAAAGAGTTTTACTGATGGATATTTTATTAACTCAAGAAGTGCTACTGGAATTAGCAGTGCATAATTTAACAATAATAAACCAAAATTAAATATAAGAAACCCACGTAGAGCTGATACCTTTGATGCAATATACAAAAATGGAAGCTGTAGGTAATATATCAAGTGTATACTGAAGAATAAGATTTTGTCCTTTAATTTTATTGTTGGATCTTTATAAACCTCAAACAACATGCTATTGCTATCAATATTGTTGTTTTTAAAGGAGGTATAGTTGTTTATGATCTTCTCTTGCAAGGGAAGAAGCATTTTATTCAGGCAAATAAACGCAGCAATAACAATAAAACCTGTAGCCAAAAATGCTAGTGCAGGGCTAGAAGTGCTTGTAGATAAATAGGCATAAAGACCATCAACAATTAAGTTTTTGTATAATCTTTCAAAGGGACGAACTAGAATCGGGTCAAGGATATAGTTAACAAGAAGATTTAAATAATACACGAGAAACAAAAGTGCAATCAAAAATGCTTTTAATCTCGGATTCATAACCCCCTCTTAATAATCTGTTAATATAATCTATTTTAGGAATAAATTGAAAAAAATGCAAGTTTTTATGTTAAAAGATCAATTGAAATTTCTGAGTTTAGGGTATATTGTTAATCTATTTAGATAAGAATTATTGTGTCAAATAAAATAGGTTTTTGGGCTATTTTTGCCTTAGTGATTAGCAGCCAAATTGGCTCTGGAATTTTTATGCTTCCAATTAGCCTTGCTCCATATGGCATGTATAGCCTTATAAGCTGGATAATATCAGGGCTTGGTGCTATATCTCTTGCTTTAGTTTTTGCCTCACTCTGCGCAAAATTTCCGGAAACGGGTGGCCCTCACGTCTATGTAAAGCATGCTTTTGGCCCTGCTGCAGCTTTTTTTGTTGGTTGGACGTATTGGGTGATCTCATGGGTTAGCACAACAGCCGTAATAGTTGTGGGTGTTGGTTATCTTACACCATTTTTCCATGAAGATATTCAAAACGTACATCTGTTTTTAGAGATGTTATTACTTACAATTATTACACTAATAAATTTTAGAGGAGTAGCTACTGCTGGACGTGTTGAGTTTTTATTGACGGTGATAAAAATTTCTGTATTGCTTGTAATACCTATAGCAGCATTGTTTTTTTTTGATAGAAATAACTTCATCATAAGTGAAGAAATATCAAATCTTACAACATCGCAGATTCTTGCCCGTTCTACACTTATTACTCTATGGGGTTTTATTGGAGTTGAATTGGCAACAGCACCTGCAGGGTCAGTTGATAATCCAGCTAGAACAATACCAAGAGCTGTGGTACTTGGAACAATCTCTGTTGCTGTTGTGTATTTTATCAACAATCTTGCAATTATGGGATTAATAAATGGCAATGATTTAGCAAGTTCAAGAGCACCATATGTTGACGCAATAAAAATTATGGCCTCTGGCAATTGGCACTTGATTATTTCTATAACTGCGTTCATTTTTTGTGTTGGTACTTTAAACGCTTGGGTACTAGCTAGTGGACAAGTGGCCCTTGGCCTTGCAAAAGATAAACTGATGCCACAGTTTTTTGCTCAAAGAAACAAGCACGGTTCTCCTTTCTGGGGCATAACAACTAGCTCAGTTGGAACTGCAACTTTACTAATCCTCACTTCAAGCAACAATTTTGCTAAGCAGATCACATCAATTATCGACTTTTCTGTAGTTTCATTTTTATTTGTTTACCTTGCATGCAGTCTTGCTTTTCTCAAAGTTATTGTGCAAGAAAAGAGTTGTTACAAATTTTTAATTGGCAGTATAGCAACAACCTTTTGCTGCTGGGTAATATTTGAAACTTCTGTGAATACCTTGCTGATCGCAAGCTTATTCACTGCAAGTGGCGTACCTCTTTATTTATTTTGGTATCGCAGAGTTTCTGTATAGCAAATGTTATGTATCTGTTCAGCAGAGTGGCAAAATAAGGTAGACGAGAAAAGACAACTATAGGAAGAAATGGGTGTCATGCCAGTGCGTGACACTGGCATCCAGTTCTTTCGCGCAGTTCCATCAAAAACGTTGTAAAGGATTAATCGCTTTCGTGTTTACCAACTTAGTGCCCAATCTGGATCCCAGTGGGCTTTGTTGCATAGCAACTGAAAAATCTGGTGGCTACTGACAAAATTCATTATAAAATAGCCATTTAACCTTGAAAGAAAAAATATGCCACAAAAAATGAGGGTCAGTAACCATAGCGAATATAACAAATTTCTAGAAAAAAGAGGAAATATTTTTCATTATATCAACGAAGCCATAGAAAAGTGGTACGAGAATGGTCCAAAAATACCAGGTGGCAACAATATTTATAGCGATAAAGTTGTAATTTTGGTGCACATAATAACTTGTTTATTTAGAATAGGCCTGAGGCAAACAGTTGGGTTTATAGCAGGATACCTTGAGCAAATTGGGAAAAATTTGCAAGTTATCAGCTATTCACAATCATCAAGAAGGTTTAAGAAACTCAATATTAAGATCAATGATTGCAGAATTGATAAAAATAATATGGAAGATATCGAAATTGCTATAGACAGTACAGGAATTAGTATATACAACAACACTCCTGGTCATAGCAAAGAAAATAGCGAAGATAGAAAGTATCGCAGCTATGAACAGACAAGAAAATTGCATGTAATGTTGAATACAAACAGCAAAAAAGCCATAGCTGTAAAATACAGTAACGGTATCTACTCTGATCACTATGGAGCTTGTGATTTGCTAAAAGAAGTCGATTTTCAGTATGTCATAAAAGTACTATATGCAGATAGGGCATATGACAGAGAAAAGCTCTATAAGCTGTGTAATCAATATGGTATAAAAACGAAAATTCCTCCGAAAAACAACGCAGCAGAGCATCCAAAATTGGATTATATGCTTGATAGAAATGCCGCTATTCAGTTAATGAAATTACATGGTGAGAATGGTATAAAAAGATGGAAAGAAGAAGTAAATTACGGAAAAAGATCGTATATTGAAGGATTTTTCTCAAGGTTGAAGCGAATATTTGGGTTTAGTTTTAGGAGCAAATCTGAAATTAATCGTGAGAAGGAACTGCTACTCAAGTGTTATTTGCTTAACAAATTTACTGAAATAGGCATGGCTAAGTTTGAGATAGCTTCATGAATTTATTGTACGTTACCTACTATCCGAAGAGCGATGCAACAAAGCCATCCCAGTGTCACGCACTGGGATGACAAGAAAGGGAGCACTGGAATTTTTGTTTCAATATTTGTACATAAGCCATGCATCTGAACAGATACAATGTTATAACTAGAGATAATTTTTAAATGATTGATATTTATGAACTACGACTTTTCTTGTTGTCCACTTGTTCAACATTACCCTTCTCAAGTTTACTATCTACTTCTTTTGTGTGTTCATCATCTATACTAGTTTCATCTTTTATCTTACTAGGGTAATCTTCCTGCGATTTTTTATATGCTTCCATGTTGTCATATATAGGGTTACTGATGATTTCTATTTTTTCAGGTGTGAAAATCCTTGCTAAAAATCTCCTTATTATTGGTATTGACCTTAAGAGATCTCTTAGCTTTGAAGATTCTTGTCTTTTGTTTAGAGACTGTTGGTCTATTTTAGAGGTTTTTACACCATACTTTTTATCATCAAAATTTATTGTAGGCTTTCTTTTATTCGAAAGAACACTTTGGGCCTTTGATCCATTGGCTCCTTCAGGCCCTTGAGGTGTAGAAATTGCAGGTTTAACCTTAGTTTCATCGTATTCCTTACTCATCTTTCATTTCATTATGTAATATTACTAATATTGCATAATAATAGCTAAATTACAATTAATTGCAAGGTAAAAATATTAAAACAATTGTAAATTTTGTCAGTAAAAATATAATAGAACTTTGAAATTAGAGGTTCATCTATATGGGATACAAAATTGCTGTTATTGGAGCAACCGGAAGAGTAGGGCGTGAGGTATTAAGCACGCTTGCTGAATTTCAAGATGAGGCGATAGATTGCGTTATTGCACTTGCATCGAAAAAATCAGAAGGGAAGAAGGTGAGCTTTGGTGACAAAGAGTTAACAGTTTTATGCCTTGAGGATTATGACTTCGTTGGAACTAATGTAGCCATTTTCTGTGCTGGATCTCATGTTTCTGAAGAGTATGTACCAATTGCAACACAGGCTGGATGCATCGTGATAGATAACAGTTCCCATTTTAGAATGAAAGAGGGTGTGCCACTCATTATTCCAGAGATTAATAAAGAAAAAATTATGGAATATAAAAACCACAACATAATATCCAATCCAAACTGTACTACAATACAGATGCTGCTAGTACTACATCTATTACACCAAAAAGCAAAAATAAAGAGAATCGTTGCTTCAACTTATCAATCAACTTCTGGTGCAGGCAAAGCAGCAATGGATGAGCTCTATGACCAGACAAAAAAAATCTTTATGAACGAAGCTAAAAAACCCAAGATATTCTCTAAGCAAATAGCATTCAATTGCATTCCCCATGTAGGAGAATTCATGGAAAATGGTTCTACAGAAGAGGAATGGAAAATGCAAGAGGAGACAAAAAAAATTTTAGAGGAAGATATAAAAGTTACTGCAACTTGTGTAAGGGTGCCCGTCTTTATCGGTCACGCTATGGCAGTAAATGTGGAATTTGATCAACATATCACTGAAGAACAAGCTCGTGAAGTGCTAAGTGAAGCCGAAGATAGTGGAGTTTTAGTGTACAACAGGCGTGAAGATAGTGAATACATAACTCAAATTGATGTTGTACAGGAGAATGCTGTATATGTATCGCGTATTAGAAGAGACAATACTGTTGAGCACGGATTAAATATGTGGATAGTGGCTGACAACCTGCGCAAAGGCGCAGCATTAAATATAGTGCAGATTCTTGAGATTTTGATAAGAGAGCATTTGTCAATCAAGTGCATATAGAGCGCACGTACGTTGTAATTCGAAGGAAATTTGTATACCACATGGCAGCGCGTGACGCTGGAATGGCTTTGTTGCATCGCTACTTATGAAAGGCTAACTATAATTAGGATTATAAGCAACTTATTGAAAATCTTGTTTTTTTTGCAATCAATCTGATCAAATTTAAGAATAGTAACTTGTTATTTATATTAATAAATTTAATTCTATTGAAAATAGCTAAAGCATTGAAATTCTTGAATTTTAGCCGGATTAGTGAGTGGTAGTGAAATTTCTTTTACTCAAATTTAGGTATTCACTGACCGTTCTTGTTATAAATACCAGAATAATAAGCTACTGATATTCTCCACCTTTTTTATCTTTAATCCATCATAGCTAGCGATGCAACAAAGCCGGCTGGATTCCAGTGGGCTTTGTTGCATCGCTCTTCGGATAGTAGGTAACGTACAATAAATTCATGAAGCTATCTCAAACTTAGCCATGCCTATTTCAGTAAATTTGTTAAGCAAATAACACTTGAGTAGCAGTTCCTTCTCACGATTAATTTCAGATTTGCTCCTAAAACTAAACCCAAATATTCGCTTCAACCTTGAGAAAAATCCTTCAATATACGATCTTTTTCCGTAATTTACTTCTTCTTTCCATCTTTTTATACCATTCTCACCATGTAATTTCATTAACTGAATAGCGGCATTTCTATCAAGCATATAATCCAATTTTGGATGCTCTGCTGCGTTGTTTTTCGGAGGAATTTTCGTTTTTATACCATATTGATTACACAGCTTATAGAGCTTTTCTCTGTCATATGCCCTATCTGCATATAGTACTTTTATGACATACTGAAAATCGACTTCTTTTAGCAAATCACAAGCTCCATAGTGATCAGAGTAGACACCGTTACTGTATTTTACAGCTATGGCTTTTTTGCTGTTTGTATTCAACATTACATGCAATTTTCTTGTCTGTTCATAGCTGCGATACTTTCTATCTTCGCTATTTTCTTTGCTATGACCAGGAGTGTTGTTGTATATACTAATTCCTGTACTGTCTATAGCAATTTCGATATCTTCCATATTATTTTTATCAATTCTGCAATCATTGATCTTAATATTGAGTTTCTTAAACCTTCTTGATGATTGTGAATAGCTGATAACTTGCAAATTTTTCCCAATTTGCTCAAGGTATCCTGCTATAAACCCAACTGTTTGCCTCAGGCCTATTCTAAATAAACAAGTTATTATGTGCACCAAAATTACAACTTTATCGCTATAAATATTGTTGCCACCTGGTATTTTTGGACCATTCTCGTACCACTTTTCTATGGCTTCGTTGATATAATGAAAAATATTTCCTCTTTTTTCTAGAAATTTGTTATATTCGCTATGGTTACTGACCCTCATTTTTTGTGGCATATTTTTTCTTTCAAGGTTAAATGGCTATTTTATAATGAATTTTGTCAGTAGCCACCAGATTTTTCAGTTGCTATGCAACAAAGCCATTCCGGTGTCAAGCACTGGAATGACACCATTTGCTGTGCAGTTTACCTTCAAAAATGAATGTTCGTACAGCTATGGAATAAATCGCGGTATGACGGTTCGCAGCGGTATAGTAACTCGTCACCCCGCTACTTGTTAGCGGCTGAGATACCGCGGCGGTATGACGTAGAAGCTATACTTTTATACTCACCAACTCAGTATCCAATCTGGATCCAAGTAGTCAAGCTATTCGGATGACACCCTCATAAAGTGAAATGAGATCCCGCTAACACGTAGCGGGATGACGGGAAAAGAGGTACTGGGAGACATCCTTCCTGGTAGACCCAAATCACAATGTTCGCACAGTTGTGCGTCACGCGCTGCCGAACACTGTATGGTTATACAAGAAAAATTAAGGCTTAAAAGGAATTTTAAGTATCAGGACTCAAGGTTTTTATTCCTTCTTAATAAAACATAAAAAGCCCCTTTACCACCATGTTTTTTCGTAGCTTGTTGGTAGTATAGAACCATATGCTGGATTTTAGTGTCATTTAACCATTTATTTAAGTTACTCTTTATAGTGTCTGTTTTATTTGTTGCACTGCCGTATCCCGTAATTACCAATAAACATCTATTTCCTGCTCGATAATTTTTGATAATAAAATCTATCAATTTACAGTAAGCATCCTCTATATTATAGCCGTGCAAATCGAGCTTATCGCTTATAAAATATTTACCCCTATCAATCTTTGATTTTGTGTTGTAGTCAAGACAAAATGATGAGTTACTATTATTGGTATTAAGAAAATTCCCTTGTAAGTCGGAGGTACCTTTATCAACCATAGACTTTATATTTACTTTATGATCAACTTTCAAAGTAACTTTTCCACATTCTATTGGCTTAACATTTTTTTGCCAATCCAACTCATCGTCCGACATAAACGCATTAATCGAATTGTATAATTTTACAACAATATCCAAACATAGTAAAATGTTGCTTATTCTATAAAAACCCGATTTTCAATAATACGATGAAATCGTCAAAAACTAATGAGAATTTTTGGCTGTATGGAAAGCACACCTGCATGTCAGCACTGAAGAATAAAAATAGGCGGTGTATAGAACTGTTAGCAACAGAAAATTTCTATAGAGAGCACAAAAAAGAAATTAGGCAATGTGTAGACAGTAAGGGCATTAAAGTTCGATTAGTAGAAAACAAAATACTTAATGACGTTTTACCCAAAGGTGCTAACCATCAGGGAATTGCTTTAAATGTTGCCCCTATTCTTTATAACTTAAGCATTGAAGAAATAGCTGAAAGCTCAAACGACAGCTCTACTATAGTCATTTTAGATCAAGTCACTGACACGCACAATATTGGGTCGATTTTAAGAACTTCAGCTTGTTTTAATGTCAACGCATTGGTTTTACCACATAACCATTCACCGAGTGAAAATGCATCTATTGCAAAAGCAGCAAGTGGGGCTTTAGATATTGTTCCGCTAATATACGTTACAAATATAGTAAAAACTATGCAGTATTTAAAAAAGGTCGGCTACTGGTGTTACGGGTTTGATTGCAATGCTAAAGAAAATATAGATGAAATAAAGAGTCTTGAGAAAAAAAGAGTAATTATTTTTGGTTCTGAAGAGAAAGGAATGCGGAGGTTAGTTAAAGAAAATTGTGATTATCTTTTAAAGATCCCAATATCAAACGTAATTGACAGCTTAAATGTTTCAAATGCAGCAGCAATAGGCCTATATTCTATTTATATTAAAACAAATGCCAGCGCATAGCTGTTTATAATAAAAACACTTGATAAAAATGTGGTTTTATATTATAATGTGTTAAATAATGGACAAAAGGAGTTATATTATGTCTTATATGAGAAATGAACAGGATATTCGCTCTCAAGGCGTTTACTATAGCGCTGGGCTTAGAAGTTACCTAACTAAAGTATACAATTACATGGCTTTAGCTTTGGGCGTCACAGGGCTTGTTGCATTTTTAACAGTATTTTCTGGTCTTTTTCAAGTAATTTATTCTAATCCCGTTCTATCGCTTGTGGTAATGTTATCTCCGGTTGCATTGGTGTTCTACATGTCTTATAGAATTCAACACCTAAGTGCTCAGTCTGCCGTTACTATATTTTTCTCGTTCTCAGTGTTAATGGGGCTTTCCTTATCTTATGTTTTTATAGTTTATACTGCAGAAAATATAGCAAGGGCGTTTTTCATTACATCAATCATGTTTGGCTCTATGGCTTTATATGGCAATACTACAAAAAGAGATCTTACAAGTATGGGCTCTTTCTTGATTATGGGAGTTTGGGGGTTAATCATTGCGTCTATAGTAAATTTATTTCTTGGAAGTAGTCCTCTCCACTTTGCAATATCGTTCATATCAGTAATAGTCTTTACCTTAATGACTGCGTATGATGCTCAAAGAATCAAGGACGTTTATTATAAACATAATGACGGATCAGAAGTTGCTACTACTAAATTGGCAATACTCGGTGCAACTAATCTTTATTTTGACTTTATTAATATATTTCTCAATCTACTCAGGTTACTTAACTTGTTCAACAATAGGGATTAGATGTTTTCCTTTTTAAGGAAAGGCAGTAAGAATTCTATAGTTTTCTTTTTAGTATCTTTAGTTGTGTCGATGATATGTCTTGCATATGCATCGGTACCTCTATATAGCATTTTCTGTAAAGCTACTGGGTATGGTGGCACAATAAGAAAAGTAACTAACACAACAACAAATATAACTAACCAAAAGATCAGGGTCCATTTCAATGCTGATATAATGTCCGATCTACCTTGGGAGTTTAAATCAGAAACTAACTACGTTGACGTAAACATAGGAGAACAAAGTTTAGCGTTTTATTACGCAAAAAATCTATCTGATCAACCTTCATTTGGAATGGCGGTGTATAACGTTACGCCTTTCAAAGCAGGTAAGTATTTCAATAAAATTGCATGCTTTTGTTTTGAAGAACAAATGTTGCTACCAAAACAAAAAGCAGCTATGCCCGTATCTTTTTATATAGATCCTGAGATAATGCTTGATAACAATACAAAAGATTTGAGCGAAATAACACTGTCATACACGTTTTTTAAGCTTAAGTAACAGAATGTTTGCAAACCATGTCATTTCAGTAATCAATAGGGTGTCATCCAAGTAGCTGACACTGGAATGACAGGAGGTAACGCAAAAAGTCTATTGATTGTGAAAACAATAACTTTGCAAAATATTAATTGTTAGATAACATAATCAAAGTTTTTGTCTTAATATTCATCATGGTTAGAGCTATACAAATTAAAAAAACTGGGGGACCAGAAGTATTAGAATTTGTAGATAAGAGCATAGGTGAGCCAAAAGGCGAGGAAGTCTTAGTGCGTCACACAACTATCGGCTTAAATCGTTATGATTTAGAGCACAGAAAAGGTACACGCAAAATTAAAAATTTACCATCAGTGCTTGGAGTGGAAGCAGTTGGGGTTATTGAAAAACTTGGTAAAAAAATCAGTGATGGATTCAAAGTTGGAGACAGAGTTGGATATTGCACAGCTCCTCCAGGGGCATATTGTGAAAAGCGCATTATACACCAGAAATATCTGATAAAAATTCCAGATGACATATCTGATGAAGTTGCTGCTGCAGTGCTGTTTAAAGGTATGACAGCTCACTATTTAGTTAATCAATCTTATAAAATCAGGCCTGGTGCTTTCGTGCTAGTTCATGGAGCTAATGGTGGCTTAGGGCAAATAATATGTCAATGGGCAAAGGATAAAAAAGGTGTAGTGATAGGTTCTGTAAGCTCTGATGAAAAAATGAAGATAGCTTTACAAAGTGGCTGCACATACGCAATAAACTACAATGATAAAGACTTCGTTTCTAAAATTATGGAGATTACGCAAAACAGAGGAGTAGGTGCAGTGTATGACCCCATAGGTTACGCTACAAGTAAGCTCTCTTTTGAATCTTTAGGCAGGTTCGGCATATACGTTTCCTATGGGCAGATATCAGGTAACGCTCCTATTAGTTTTTCTTTACTTAGTTCACGTTCGTTATTTGCAACTGGAACCTCAATATACCATTATAAGCATGATAGATTCACATTAGTGCTTACCACAATGGAAATCTTCGAGATGATAAGAAAAAAACTTTTAACTGTACGGATCAATAAAAAATATAAATTTGATGAAATAATTCAAGCACATCACGATATGGAAAATAGAAAAACGAGTGGGTTAAATATTATTAAAATCTCTCAAATAAATTAATAGTTAAAATTAACCATTCATTAAATTATATCAACTAGAATTTCACATATTTAATTCTCCTTTTGGGGGAATTAAAAGCATATAGCTAAACTGACTTAGGCTTACCGACGATTTGAAAAACCATCATTTCGCTACTCGTTAGCGGAATCTATACCGCGAATAGACTTCTTGCATAACCCAAATTAAGTAGAAAGAGGTATCATCCGAGTAGCTGACACTGGTTCCTTTATGACGGTAGTAGCCCCCCTTCTCCTGTCATTCCAGTGCTCTCTTCTTGTCATCCCAGTGCCCAGACACTTGTATCTTTATGATGTGAGGCATTAGAGCTAAAATACCTCACAGGGAGGGTGAAGCTGATGCGACACTAATGCCATTAAGCCAGATTTTGCTTCCCTCCCATAGAGTTAAAGACTGAACAGTATCTTTTGGAATTATATCCCGTATTACAAGGTTAGTCTAAACTCTCAGTTTATTTATAGTCTTGGAGGCAATTTTATGCAAGTAAATGCTATTTTGGGTGTGGATATTTCAAAAAAGAAATTTGATGTTTGTTTGTTAGTGGACAGTAAAAAACGACACAAAGTCTTTCAAAATAATCAAGATGGTTTTGCAAAACTTGTAGTTTGGTGCAATGGCCATGGAGCAAATCTTACTCATTTATGTCTTGAAGCAACTAGTTGGTATGGAGAAGATTTGGCTACTTTTATGCACGATTTAGGACATAATGTCAGTATAGTAAACCCAGCCCAAATCAAAGCTTTTGGCAAAAGTGAGCTGCTCAGAAATAAGACAGATAAATCAGATGCAGCTATGATAGCTAGATTTTGTATCGCCAACAAACCTGCTCTTTGGAAGCCCATTGCACCTGAAATGAGGCATTTGAGGGAGCTTTACCGTTGCATGCAATCGCTAAAAGATGATAAGGTGCAACAGACAAATCGCTTGGAAAACAAAAATATGCATTCCAGTTGCAAAGAAGCTATATCTAAAGTAATTTTGGCAATAGAGGAGCAAATTATTGTTCTCGAAAAAGAAATTAATGAGCATATAAATAACTATCCACATCTAAAAAATATGGTGGAAAACCTTAAGACTATAAAAGGTATAGGATATCTTACTGCTGTTGCTGTTGTCGCAGAAATGCCATCAGTTGATAACTTTGACAATGCTAAACAATTTACAGCTTTTGCTGGTCTAAATCCAGGACATTATCAATCGGGATCGTCAGTAAGTAAGAGAAGTTGCATATGCAAAATAGGATCTGAGCGTATTCGAAAAGCTCTTTATATGCCAGCTATAGTAGTCAAAAACCATAATAATCATTTTCAAAAGTTTTGTCAGCGTCTAGCAAGTAAAGGCAAATGTCCAAAAGTCATAGTTCTTGCGTTAATGCGAAAATTAATGCATGTCTTTTTTGGTATTCTTAAAAATAATCAACCATTTAATTGTAATTTTGTTGGATAATTTGTTTGACAGCAGAGACAGTATCTGGGATCCAGTTTCACCTTGTGATGGTGTCATGAAAGTAGCTGACACTGGTTTCCATCCAAGACGGTGTCATTCCTTACTATTACCCACAAATATAAATGTACTTATAAATAAAGTATTACAATATTAGAGTTTGCAAATATTGAGGGTATAAAAATGGCAAACGAGAGTAATGAATGGGCTAAAAATGAATTTGGAGATGCTGTACTTGGAGATAAAAGATTAACTGACCGATTAGTAAATATTGCTGACAGTTTGATAAGTTTACCTGAAAGCTCAATTAATGAGGCATGCGGAAGTTGGTCAGAAGCAAAAGCAGCATATCGTTTTTTTTAAAATGAGAACGTAAAAGAAGTCGATATTCTAGCTTCACACATTGATAAAACAGTTGAGAGAACAAAAGCTCACAAGAGGGTTCTTGTCATTCAAGATACCAGTTACATTGTATATAATAACCATAAAAAAACAAGCGGATTAGCAAATTTGTCCAGTTATGATACTGCAAAAGGTATTATAATGCATACAGATCTTGCCGTTAGTATAGAAGGTTTGGTACTAGGGATACTAGATCAAAAAGTTTATTCAAGACCTGAAGAAAATGAGAACCTTAAAAAAAAGAGCGATCGCATTGAAGATAAAGAAAGCGTAAAGTGGTTGGAAACTTTAAGAAAAACAAATAATATTATTGATCCAACTCAAACTGAGACTATAACTGTATGCGATAGAGAAGCAGATATATATGACTTTTTTGAGCTTGCACATAGTCTTAATTCGGCAGTGCTAGTTAGAGCATGCAGAGATAGAGCAGTAAATAGAAAATCTCGATATCCTGAAAAAGGTGAGCAGAAGTTATGGGCATTTATTAAATCCTCTCATTGTGCAGGTACGGTAGAAGTTGAAGTTCCTGTAAAAGATAATAAGCCAAAAAGAACAGCACGTTTGGAAGTTAGATTTGGAAAGTTTATGATGAATCCATCTAAGAATAATATTAGGCATAAGACGGAAGAACTACCTAAATTACCACTTTATGCAGTTTATGTTGTTGAGAAAACTCCCCTTCCCTTAAAAAAAAACCGCTAGAATGGATGCTATTAACGAATCTTTCAGTTAATACTTTCGATGAAGCTGTTGAAAAAATTAGTTGATATCAACTATGTTTTTTAAAAATTTTTTTATTTGTGTAATTTTGCAAATTATATGGGCAATAAAAACCCGTTTGTCATAGAAATAGAATTTTATATCAAACAGCTACCACAGCAATTTCTGCTTAAGCTAATGAATATGTGCTTTAAGTCTGTGTGGACGCACATATTCATTAGCCAATTTCAGTTACCGTTGTGAAGATTTTTAAGTATGCAAATTAATTGCTTCTTTAAGTCTTGTATTAGCAATTACTATAATTTTACGCATTAGGGCTGTTATAGCCACCATCTTCTTCTTACCACTTTCAACAAGCTTAGAATAAAAGGCGCCAAGTATAGATTTTGACCTTGTAGCAGCCATAGCGGCTGTAAACAGCTTTGAACGAACGTTACTTCTACCACCTGTAATCCTTCGGTAACCAACAGCTTTACCACTTTCTTTTGGATGCGGTGCAACTCCGGCAAGACTTGCTACTTCTTTTCTATTTAAGTAACCAAGCTCTGGCATTAAACACAAAAAATCTTGTGATAACTTTTTACCTATTCCAGGAACTGTTTTAAGAATTTTTTGGCGTTGTTGTAATTCGCGGCTTTCATCAATAATCTTTTGTATAGTATCATTGAGTTCGTTTATTTGACTATCGAAAAACTCAATGGTCTTTTGACAGCTTTCTTTTATATGATCATTTTCCGGTGCTTCAAGTCTGCATTTTTCTTGAGTTCTCATTTGCGTAATATCATCACGACGTTGACAAAGTGCAGCCAAAGTTGATTGTTCTGTAGAGGTAGGTACAAATAGAGAGATAGTTCTATGGCGTTCAAATCCATATTGAGCAAGAGCTCTTGCATCTGATCTATCAGACTTTGCTAAAGTTCCGTGAGATAAAATAAAGCTTTTTACTTTACGAGTATTAGCTCGATGCACGGCAATATTTTTGTCGGTAAGAAAATGTGATAAGCCAAGCTCATATTTCCCTGTATTTTCTAAAGTCACTAAAGCATTAGGTAGAATATCTGAAAACTCTTGAAATAATTGTTGCCAACCAGAAGCATTATTATCAAATTCGACAGCATTCTTCTGTTTGTGAATTGCAACGACATTTTTAAATTTTCCGATGTCAATGCCAATAAAATTTTGATAAGATGTAACCATAATAAACCTCGATAGTTTTAGTTAATTTAAGATTGTAAACGGGTGCATATATATGTCCCAAGCAACTATTCAAACGTATCGAGAGATAGGGCTAGCGTACCTTGATACCAACGGTTGTAATACCAATTTCCTTTCGGTCGCGCACGCCCGCTATTCCTAGTGAGCAGGGTTATCTTTCTCTCTTATCTCTTTTATATCACGTTTTTAACTTACAATTGCCTTAGATGGAAAATAGAGATATTACATAAAATTTTAAATCCGGTCTCAAAGTTGAGGAATGTAGACTTGGAACAGCAGAAAGATTAATGAGGTATTTAACAGTCATGAGGATTATTGCTTGGAGAATTTTCTTTATTACATCAATTGCAAGAACTAACCCAACATTACCATGTACTGCCTTATTAGCTGAGGAAGAATGGAAAGTTTTATATGTTAAAATACACAGGAAACCATGTCCAAATATAGCCCCTACTATAAAAGAAGCCGTTTCGTGAACTTGGAGGTCATTTAGCAAGAAAAAGCGACCCAAAACCAGGACCAATTACTCTTTGGAAAGGATATAAACGTCTCTTTGATTTAGCAGAAGGATGGCGACTTGCTCACGAACCTCATATTTGTTGGTAATAGTAAGTTGTTAGCGGTATCTGGAGATACCGCGGCGGTATGACGTAGGGAAATCTTACTTATTATAGCTATAGTTCTACATGAATTACAAAAGTAACATTTACTAGATCTTAATATTTTAGATCTATATTTTAATAAATAATGAGCTGTAATTAGTATGAATAATCCATTTAAAAGTGAGAACTATAAAAAAAATCTCGATTCTCTGATCAAAGCTGTAAAGCTAGGAAATGCAGAGAAACAATATAACAAAACGTTAAGGGATTTATCTCATGCATTAGAAGGTTTTACAGGTGAGGCAAAAGGTATAGCTGAGTTTGTTATATATACTGACTTGAACAATTATGTAGAACAGCCATTAGGTCTTTTTAAAACATTAATGAATAGAATTTTGGGAAAAAATTTTCCAACCAAGAACAGTAGTATAAGTAATTTTATAAATGATGAGTTGTCAAGTTTCACTTTAGAAACAGCAGCTAAGTATACAAGAATTTTAAAAAAAATTGATCTCTTGGAACAATTAGAAAAAGATTTCAGAAAAAATAATATTTTAAAAGATTCTTTAAATTTAGAACAAAGTGAAAAGAGTCAAGGAAAAGATAGATCACACGAAGTGAGTTTGGAAGGTAGAAAGCAAAAGGAAGGTACTTTTGAGCTGCGAAAAGAAGAACAGCCGAAAGAAAAATTAGGTGGTAATCGCATGAGGCAAATAAAGCGACCAACAACAGCACCTCCGGCTGCTCCAGATTCGAGGAAGGTACGCTTTAAATCAGAAATATCCTCAGATGGAGAAAGCAAGGCAAAGTCTACATCTTCTTTACTAAAAGGAGCTAATAGTTTTAGTATGCCTGATGCTAAGGAAAATCCTTCTGAGGATTCAGGCTATGAAAGTTCATTAGATCAGGGGTCTGAATATGAAGACATATCAAATTATCAAGAGAAAAAGCAAAAGGAAAATCCTTTATATGAGCAGAGAGAAGATTCAGGCTATGGAAGTTCATTAAATGAAGAGTCTGTATACAAAGAGATATCAAATTATCAAGAGAAGAAGAGTAAAATTTTAATAGAAAATTCGCAGAGTTCAAAATCGCCCAAAGAAGAGCCAATTTATGCAACAGTTCCTAAAGAACATATAGAAGCAAAAAGAGAACGTAAGCAGAAACAACAACCTCAATCCCTCGTACCACCAAAACCACCGCAAGTGCCAAAAAAAATGTTTACTACTGGTCAAGAAGTTAGACAAGAATCGAAAGTGGTAATCAAAGATAAACCTGCAGTACCGCCAAAGCCTAAAAATCTAAGCCGTGCTAATCAAAAAGTAAGCACAGAGCCAAAAGTAGTAGGAGTAATTCTTAAAAAATCAGCTGAAAGAGTACCACTAAAATCTGAAAATCAAGACAATAGGAAATCAGCACAAAAAGCTGCTGGTAAGGCGATACCAAAAGTAGCAGCAGCTACTATGAAAGGAGGAGCTAATCGCGAGATGGGCAGTAAAGTAAAGGCATTAAAAGAAAAATTTGAGCAAAATCAAGCAAAAGGAAATGCTAATGTACAGCTTGCTGAAAGCAAAACCACTCCAGCAGCACAAGCGGATATCGGTGTGAAGAAAAAACAATCTCATTCATTTCTAACAGAGAATAAAAGATCTGCAACGAAACACGTAACAGCAAAATCTGATCCAAAATCTCATGTCAGCAAAAATTCCCTTCTCACGCATGCAAATGTAAAGGAAATGGTTGCACAAATTGAGAAAGGAAAAGGAGGAAGATAGTAACATTTGGGAAAAAAACATATGTGTCAAGTCAAGAGATTGTGAGCAAATTTAGGAAATTATAGCTAAACTGACTTAGATTTACCGACAATTTGAAAAACCGTCATTCCGCTAACTATAGTATTTTCGAAAGCGAATGATAAAGGTATAATATGTTTTTTTAAAGTAGGGAAAGCGATGGTATATAGTGTAGATTTAAGGGAAAAAGCAGTGTCTTTGGTAGAAAAAGGAAAGTCAAAGGTTGAAGTTGCAGAGGTTTTTGAGATAGGGATAGCAACACTATATAGATGGCTAAAAAAGAAAGCTACTGGCCAAGGTCTCAAAGCGGTAAAAAGTACTGGTTTTATTCGAAAAATAGATCCAGAAATACTCAAAGAATATGTCAAAAAACACCCAGATCACACACTAGCAGAAATGAAACAAAACCTTGGCTTTGGGATAAGTGCAATTTGTTATAGATTAAGACAGCTAAAAATAACCTTTAAAAAAAGTCACATTCTATCAAGAGCGCAATCAAGAAGATAGGCAGCAATTTATCGATAAAGTCTCAAAAATAGACCACTGTAGCATTTTATATATAGATGAAGCAGGAGTTGATAATAGACTATACCGAGAATATGCACGAGCTCCAAGAGGAGAAAAAATATATGCTGATGTTCCAGGAAAAAAGCGGGAAAGAGTGAGTATAATAGGTGGATGAGAAGTTTATTGCACCAATGACCTTCACAGGAGGGTGTAATAAAGATATATTTAATGTATGGTTAGAGCGAAGATTACTTCCACAATTACAGCGTGATACAACCATAGTTATGGATAATGCTACATTCCATAAAACTCCCAAAACAAAGTCATTAATAGAGTCTTTTGGCTGTCATTTGCTTTATCTTCCAACATATTCACCTGATCTAAATCCGATAGAGCATTGTTGGCACACCATCAAAAGTTGCCTCAGACCTCTAATGCATCAATGTACAGACTTACACCTTTTAGTTGGTAATACCATTTTAGACGTTTATCATTCGTTTTAGAAAATACTATAGTTGAAATAGCACAGTTACTCACCCCATAAATTTGGTGCTCTCTTTCAATCAAAGGTGTCTTGCTGCTTGAAATGTTTTCTTTGTAAAAATTTGGCTTATCTTTATATCATCTCATTCAAACAGCATTAACATAACTTATGCCTTTTTTAGATGTAGAAATTTTCTAGGAATTGTCTTTTTGAATTCTATGGTATTTTGTTTAACATTGAAACAAGAGGCCAGTGTCACGCACTGGCATGACACCCATTTGTTCCTATAGTTGTCTTTTCTCGTCTACCTTATTTTGCCACTCTGCTGAACAGATACATAAAGAAAGTGGAAAATTGGACATTCTCAACTCGGCTCCTGCAGATTAAAAATTAAGTTGAATAAAAATTGGATTTGACGCAGTTTTTTCCCATAGTTTAAGAAATTAAAAGTTTAACGATTAGAATTATAATTACAAACCACAATAAAAAATAGACTTTTCCATTTGATTTATTTTTAATTTGGATGTTTTCTAATTTTTTATCAGCTATTAGGTTTAATTTTTCTATAAGGCTAAATATCCCTTGGATTGTTTTTACAGGATAAGAACTTCTAATTTTTTCCCTATACCCTATTTTACTTTCATGTTGACTGCTTATCCACGCTTCAACTACTTTCCACATATTGATTTCTGGGTAGATCTTTCTACATGTCCCTTCCAGTAAAATCATAGTTTTCTGCAGCAATAACAATTGTGTTTGAACTTTCATATCAAAATCACCAGTTATTTTTAATAGCTGAGCAAGTAAACTAGCAAATGAAATCTTCTGTATAGGCTGCCCAATAATGGGTTCACCTATTGCCCTGCAAGCTGTGACAAAATTTCTATGCTGTGATGAAACGTAACCAGCTTTAAAGTGCATTTTTGCAACGTGATCATAATCCCGATTTAAAAAGCCTTTGAGTATCTCTATAACGTAATAGCATGTCTCACGATCTATTCTACCCATGATTCCACAATCCAGAGCAATAATATTGTTATTACTATCAACCATTAGATTTCCAGGATGCATATCAGCATGAAAAAAACAATCCCTGTATACCTGATTACAAAACGATTCTATAAGATTGATAGCTATTTGCTTATGATTATTCAGTTTTTCAACTTCGTATATTGGCGTTGCTTCTATCCATTCTAATGTTAAAACCTTTTTTGCAGTTCTATTCCAATCTATTTCAGGTACATAAAAACCTCTGTCATTTTTTGTGTTTTTCTTTAGTTCCGAAGAGTGAGCAGCTTCAAAACGTAGATCTAACTCTAATCGGCAAATTTCAGCAAAAGTTTTAACTAATTCAATTGGCCTCAGCCTTTTTGATTGTTCGCTAAATTTTTCTGCAATTTCTGCAAGCCAAGAAAGCATTTTTATATCTCTTGAGAATGTTTTCTCAATATTTGGCCTTAAAACCTTCACAGCAACTTCCTTACCCTCAGTTGTAACCGCTCTATGCACCTGAGAAATCGATGCTGCTGCAATTGGCTTTTCAGAAAAGCTTGAAAAAATGTCGCTCAATTTACAATTAAACTCACTTTCTATAGTTTTAACTGCTATTTTATGTGAAAATGATGGCAATCTATCACATATCAATAACAAGTTATTTGTTATATCTTCATTTAAAACATCAGTACGTGATGAGATAGACTGCCCAAACTTAATGAACACCGGACCTAATTTTTCAAGAGCACACTTTAGCTTGTGGCCTTGTATTTTATTTATTGATTTTTTTGATGGTGGAAGTAAATAAGGTAATATATTGTAACGCGTCAGCACCGTAGTTATGTGCAGAAGACGCAAAATATTTTGAATCATTTCGCTGCGTAACTGCTAAATATTTCATTTAGGGTTCTATTTTTCATAATCTCATCAGGCTTGCCTTGGCAATAGATAGTATTATTTATACAAATTATGTAATCTGAGGATGGTAGAGCAGAGTTAAGATCATGAGAAGTCATAAGAATCGATACCAATCGTTTTTTTGCTATTTTATTTATAATATCATAAAATTTAGCCCGCGCGTTAATATCCATTGCACTAACTGGTTCATCTAGAATGATCAAGTCAGGCTCTGCAATTAAACAACGTGCAAGTAGCAATAATTGTGTTTGCCCTGCAGAAATTTCTAACACTTGATTCTTCAAAATGTTACCGATACCAACCAACTCTATCGTTTCTGTAATAATGGATTGATTTTTCTTTAGTCTTTTCAAGGAGCTATTTAAAAGGAAATATTCAACTGTTATTGGCATCAAATTACTAATACTAAAATTTTGCGGCATATAGCCAATTTTTATGTTGTCAGCAAATACGATATTACCGGTACAGCTTTTATTTATGCCAGCAATTGCTTTCACTAAAGAGGTTTTACCTCCACCATTTGGACCAAGTATTGTAATTATGTCTCCTCTTTCCATGAACATATTGATATTGTCAAGGATTCTTTTACCATCATATGTGAGAGCAAGATTTTCTATTTTTAGAACACGATTATTGACATTATTCAATTTATTGACAAAATTTAACTTCTTCTCAACGTTTATATGAGACATTTACTGACTTTTTTTCTATTACTTTCATTTACACTATACTATAATATCGCCTTTTCATCCAATTTAAAAGTTGTAGCTACAATCAAACCTATCCACTCACTTGTAGCTTCTATTACAGAAGGGATTTTAGAACCGGAATTGCTTGGCTATGCAACATCTGCGCATAATTATATATTAAAGCCATCTGATGCGAGTAATTTAGAATCAAGTGACGTTATATTTTATGTTGACGATAACTTAGAGACGTTTGTTCAAACTTTCGCCAAAAATAATAAAGAACTAGTGCAATTGTCAAAGGCAATCAACCTACTTCCTACTCGGCCACATTCATTTTCTAGAAAAATTACTCACATTAAAGATGAAAAAGATTTACACATTTGGCTGAGTCCCGAAAATGCAAAGAGCATGATACTTTCTGTAAGTGCAACATTGTCTAACATAGATAAAGAAAATTCCCATCGATACAACTCTAATGCAACAAAAGCTATAAAAAAAATAGACCAAGAAGTAAAAGAAATCATGAAAGAACTGAATGATTTTAAAAATCAAAAATATATCGTCACTCACGATGCTTATCAATATTTTGAAAAATATTTTGGTTTAAATCACCCAAGCGCCATTCTTTCCATAGAAGAGGATTCTTACATAGGTATGAGGAGTTTAATGAAGCTAAAAAAGATAATGAAGGAAGAAAACGTTAAATGTATATTTGCTCATTCACAGGAAGACAGCATAAAGCCTAATGCTCTTTCTAATGACGCAAAAATGGTAGTTCTTGATCCTATTGGATCAGACATAGAGCCTGGAAAAGATGCATATCTAGCTATAATCAATAACATTGCACAAAATTTTAAGTCTTGTTTTGTTGAGTAATAAGTTCCCTTTTAGCTTACTGTTTTATTGTTCTGCATTTATTTGTCCTTTACATATTGTGCAGGTTTAGAATTATGCTTTATTCTTACGTTTATGTCTTGGCCCAATACAATCAATAAGTTAAGCAAGTATTCTAAGGAGAACCCTTCGATTTTTGACCTATTGATTTGAGATACTTTAGGCTGATCAATCTTTAGAGCGTTTGCTGCTTTTTTCTGTGTTGTGTATCTCTTACCTATTAATTGTGCAATGACCTTTATTAATTTCAGTTTTGTATCCTTTACATTGTCCAACTCTATTATTACAGGATAACTTAATTGTAAATTTTGCATAATAATAAACTTTCCTATAAAAAAACTACTTTAATTTTTCTTCTTTAAATAGCACATGCCTTCTGACTACTGGGTCATACTTTCTAAACTCCAGTTTTCTGGTGAGCTTTTTTGGATTACGCTTTTTTACATAAAAATAGCCTGTTGATTTTTCTTCACCAGCTCTTGTTGTCTTGATTGCAGTGCTGACTAACTTAACAAGCAAAGAAGCATTTTTTTTCGCCATACTTATAATGATATAATAAATTCTATGCGAGTTTATTACGCAAAATACTAAAAGTCAATCGAATAATGCAGATTGCAAAATCCTTGACAATCAACAGTGCATTAAGTAGCATAAAGTTAACTTCAGAATAAAAAGCAAACGGTAAATAAGTGATAAATAGTGGTAAAAGGGTATTATTGATAGAAAATTCTATCTGTTCTAATGAGGTAAGAGTTGCCTTGTCAATTAATAACAAGGTTGTAGAATTTGAACAAGAATTCAAGGAAAAAAAACAATTAAGAGGTAATATATACGTTGCTTATATAAAGCGTATAGAGCCTTCTTTGCAAGCCGTATTTATTGAATATGGAAAAAATAAGCAAGGTTTTTTGTCTTTTTCCGAGATATCTCTAGATTACTTCAACATTCCAGAAAAAGAAAAGGAAACTATCTTTGAGGGCTACTCAAATGACGATTGTATAGAAGAAGCCTCAGCAAATGTTTCTTCAGATTCTGCAGCTAGTAAGAATGTCAACGAATCAGGTAGTGGTTTTGTAAGAGAGGTACCTTTATATAAAAAATACAAATTACAAGATGTTATTTCAGTAAATCAAAAAATATTGGTTCAGCTAACTAAAGAGGAACGAGGCAATAAAGGAGCTTCATTTACAACATACATAACTTTAGTGGGTAGATACTGTGTTTTCATGCCAAATTCCATGAGCAAAGGTGGAGTGTCCCGCAGAATTGAAGATGCTAATGTCAGAAAGCAGTTAAAGGATATACTAAATTTAATAAACTTGCCAAAAAGATCAGGTTTAATAGTAAGAACTGTTGGTTCAGGAAAAAGTAAGAAAGAAATTGAGCAAGATTACAATTACTTATCCTCATTATGGCAGAGCATTCAAAAAAATGCCTTCTCTGTAAATGCTCCATCATTAATTTACAACGAAGCAGATGTAATTATGAGATCTGTTCGTGATTTTTGTAGCGATGGTATAGAAGTTATAGTGTCTGGAAAGGAATCTTTTGAAGCAGTTAAGCAATATGCTAACAATGCACTAAAAGGTAGTAAGTTGCGCTATAGATTGTATAGAGGTTATGCTCCGATCTTTACTTACTACGGAATCGAAGATCAAATTTCTGAGTTATATAGCAATAGAGTAGAATTGCCATCTGGTGGGTCTTTGATAATAACTTTAACTGAGGCGTTTGTTTCAATAGACGTAAATTCAGGAAAGATGACAGGAGAAGATAGCATAGAAGAAACAGCTTATAGAACCAACATGGAAGCAGTACCTGAAATATCAAGACAGGTGAATCTTAGGGGCCTATCAGGATTAATAGTAGTCGATTTTATTGATATGTTGAAATATCAGTATTGCAGAGCTGTTGAGTCTGCTATAAAGCAAGCGTTTAAAGACGATAAAGCTAAAGTTCAATTTAGCTACATAAATGACTTTGGTTTAATGGTATTTTCAAGACAAAGAATTAAACCAAATATACAAGAAATTAATACTACAGAATGTTTACACTGCAAAGGTACTGGAAGAATAAAATCAAACGAAGTAATTGTTTCATCAATACTAAGGGACTTACAACATATTGCTAACAAGAATCGAAATAAGTCTTTTGATTTAGTAGCACACAGTGCAGTTATAGCGCACATTTTTAATAACAAACGCAATACAGTTTCTACAATCGAAAAAGAGTTTAATATTACATTGAACGTTAGTATTGATAACAGTTTAGATGTAAATACATTTATTTTAAAACAAGGAGATGATGTTAATTTAAACGGTTATAAGCCATTACAGAACTCTGGATACCAAATTGGGGATAGCAGCAATGAAGAAGCTGATAATTCAAATAAACTACGAGGCAATTTTTGGCTGACTAAGTGGCTTTCGCGCCTTTTAAGTTCTAATAACTAATTAGAAACCTAAATTGGGCTTGTAATTAATGAGCCCTATACTTATATATTCTTATATCAGATAATATTTACAATGGGGTACTCATTATGGGAAGAGCAATAGGCATAGATCTCGGAACAACAAATTCTTGTGTTGCAATAATGCAGGGCAAAGATACAAAGGTAATAGAGAATAAAGAAGGAGCAAGAACTACTCCATCTATAGTTGCATTTACTTCTTCAGGAGAAAGGTTGATTGGTGCTCCAGCAAAAAGGCAAGCAACCACCAATGCAAGTAATACCTTTTTTGCTACTAAGAGATTAATAGGCCGTCAATATAGTGATCCTGAGATGAAAAATCTAAGTGTACCATACAAAGTATTTGCAGCAAAAAGTGGTGATGCATGGGTTGAAACAACTGATAATAAAGAATATTCTCCTAGTCAAATTGGTGCATTTATACTACAAAACATGAAAGAGGCAGCAGAAGCTTATCTTGGAGAGGAAGTAAAAGATGCTGTGATAACAGTGCCAGCATACTTCAACGACTCTCAACGTCAAGCAACAAAAGATGCAGGAAAAATTGCCGGATTAAATGTACTCAGAATAGTAAATGAACCGACTGCTGCAGCACTTGCTTATGGTCTTGATAAGAAACATGGGCACACAATAGTAGTATATGACCTTGGTGGTGGTACATTTGACGTTTCAATACTTGAAATAGGTGATGGAGTTTTCGAAGTGAAAGCAACAAACGGTGATACCCATCTTGGAGGTGAAGACTTTGATAATGGAGTAGTGAGTTATTTACTAGATGAATTCAAGAAAAGTAATGGCATTGATTTGAAAAATGATCCAATGGCTATGCAAAGAATCAAAGAAGCTGCTGAAAAAGCGAAAATTGAATTATCAAGTGCAATGGAAACGGAAATAAATCTACCGTTTATTACAGCTGATGCAAGTGGTCCAAAACACTTAAATATGAAATTAACGAGAGCAAAACTTGAAAGCTTAGTGAATGATTTAATCGAAAGAACTATGGCTCCTTGTAAAAAAGCTCTTGAGGATGCTGGTTTATCTGCTAGTCAAATTGGCGAAGTGGTTCTTGTTGGTGGCATGACTCGTATGCCAAAAGTCATAGAGAAAGTTAAAGAATTCTTTGGCAAAGATCCACATAGAGGAGTTAACCCTGATGAAGTTGTAGCAATTGGAGCTGCAATACAGGCGGGGATCATTCAAGGTGATGTAAGAGATGTGTTACTACTTGATGTGACCCCACTTTCTCTTGGTATTGAAACTCTAGGAGGAGTATTCACTCCACTTATTGAGCGTAATACTACAATTCCTACTAAAAAATCTCAGGTGTTTTCAACTGCAGAAGATAACCAAACAGCTGTTACAATTAAGGTGCATCAGGGTGAAAGAAAACTGGCAGTTGATAATAAGCTACTCGGTCAGTTTAGTTTGGAAGGGATACCTCCTGCTCCGCGCGGAAGGCCACAAATTGAAGTGACATTTGATATAGATGCAAATGGAATAGCACACGTTTCTGCAAAAGATAAAGCTACTGGAAAAGAGCAAAAAATACGCATTCAATCTTCAGGTGGTTTATCTGATGATGAAATAAATCGCATGGTAAAAGAAGCTGAAGAAAAAGCGCAAGAAGATGAAAAGCGCAAAAAGTTTATTGAAGTGAAGAATCAAGCGGATAGCTTAGTCCATTCTACAGAAAAGTCTCTGACAGAGTATGGTGATAAAGTTTCACCAGAAGATAGATCTGCTATTGAAAATGCAGTTAACGAATTAAAAGAAGTTAGTAAATCTGATAACATTGATGACGCTGATTCAATACAGCAGAAAGTCACTAATCTTTCTCAATTATCTATGAAACTTGGAGAAGCTATGTATCAAGCATCTCAACAAAATAGTGCTGAAAATGGCTTTTCATCAGAAGGAAATCCAAATGATAAAGAGGAAAAAGTAGTAGATTCTGATTATCAAGACATAGATAATAAAGAAGAGAATAAGTAATTGCGATTGTCATCCAAGTAGCTGATACTGGGATGACAAGAAGAGCATATTGTTGCTTAAAGAAACCATTATGGATATTATTAAAACAATAGAAGAAAAGATACGCGATTCGATAGATGTAATTGATATCAACATTATCGATGAATCAGCAAAGCATGCTGATCATTATTTTGCTTCATCTTCAACATTACCTTCGCACATTAAATTAATATTAATATCTGACGGCTTTATTGGAATGAGCGTTCTAAAAAGACACAAGTTGATTTATGAGTTATTGAAGGGTGAGATAGAGCTAATACATGCAATTTCTCTTCACTTGTATACGCAAGATGAGTACAATTTAAAAAATAAATAATAAAAATGTGAAGGAAGAGTCTATATTAGTTAAAGCAGGAAGAAAATTTAATGACTATAAAGGTTCCATGAACCCGCCAGTTTATCATTCTTCTACCATATTATTCCCTACTTACAAGGACTACTTAAATGCAGCAAATGGAGAAAGTATATACGATGTAATCAACGATGGTGTTGCAAGGGATTATAGCTACAGTAATGTTGGTACTCCTACTGTTCATTATCTTTCAAATGCACTGGCTGAAATTGAAGGGAGTGGACAAGCGCTTATTTATCCTTCCGGACTATTTGCACTTACTTTTGCTATTCTAACTTTCGCTAAAGCAGGCTCGCACGTTTTAATTCAAGATAATAGTTATTATAGGCTTAGGAGGTTTGCAGAAAATGAGCTACCAAAAAGAGGAACAGAAGTAACTTTTTATGATCCAACACAGGATATAACTGATTTAATTCAGAGTAATACTTCATTGATAATGATCGAGACTCCTGGTTCTGTAACGTTTGAGATTTCGAATATAGAGCATATAGTAAAAGTTGCTAAAGAACGTGGAATTGTAACCGTTTGTGACAATTCATGGGCCACTCCTTTGTTATTTAAGCCGCTTGATTATGGAGTTGATGTTGCACTATATGCGGTGACAAAGTATCTAGCCGGTCACTCAGATTTAGTGATGGGAGCTATGGTTGCTGAAGGTGAAACTTTTAAATTGCTTTATGAGAGCTATAAAAATTATGGAGTAACCATTCAATCGCACGACTGCTACCTTGCACATAGGGGACTAAGAACACTGCATGCACGTATGGCAAGGCACCAAAATACAGCAATGGAAGTGGCAAAGTGGCTAGAAAAACATTCAAAAATCAAAAAAGTTTTGTATCCAGCACTTCCCTCCCATCCTCAACACGAATTATGGAAAAGTTACTTCAAAGGAGCAAGTAGCGTATTTAGTATAATACTGGATAGAGAATATTCATGTGAAGAACTAAGCTGCATGGTTGATCATATGAAAATTTTTAGTATTGGTGCTTCTTGGGGAGGGTGTGACAGTTTGATATTACCAATAGATCGTAGATCTATGTCAAGATCTGTAATGAATTCAGATTATGGTGGAAGTTTCATGCGGATATTTTGTGGACTAGAAGATTCTGAGGATTTGATCTCTGATTTAAATGCTGCACTAGCAAGACTGCCATGTTTGAATATCAAAGCTGGCAGATGAAACTGAGAGAATTACTGCATAACATTATTGATGTTAACTTTGATATTGAAATCAAGGGCGTTACATGTAACCCCAAGAGAGTCAAGGAAGGTTATCTTTTTGTTTGTGTGTCAGAAAGGAGTAAAGAATACGCAACATGCGATACTGGAATCCATATCCTTCCTACTGAATCACAGTGTTACGTACACAACTGTGTAGACGTTGTGATACAAGGGGCCAAGAAAGATGTCATCCCAGTGCTTGACTACTTGGATCCAGAAAATTTAATTGTAAATGAACACACTAAGCAATTGTATAATAAAAACTGGATTCCAGTGTCAGCTACTTGCATGACAAATACTCCGGGTTTTGCAGTGCTTGAACACCTAAACCCTCAAGAAATATACCGCGAAATAGTCAGCAGGTTTTATCAATTCAAACAGCCCAAATATGTTGCTGCTGTAACTGGTACAAATGGTAAAACTTCAGTAGTAGAATTTTGCCGCCAGATCTGGCAAAACTCTGGCTATAATGCTGCGTCTATTGGAACACTTGGAACATGCATCAATAATGGCAGAAAAGGTAATAGCAACAGCCTTACCACTCCAGGTGCAGAAGACCTTTACGCAACATTGCGTGGTATAAGTGTAGAACACTTAGTGTTGGAATCATCAAGTCATGGGATTGATCAATACAGAATCCATGGATTAAAGTTGAGTGCTGCAGCTTTTACTAATTTCTCGCAAGATCATTTAGATTACCATAAAAGTCTTGGTGGATATTTAGAAACTAAAAAAAGGTTATTTTACGAAGTATTACCAGAAGGAAAAACAGCGATTTTAAATGCGGATATAGATGAATATGGCGCATTGCTTAAAATAGCTGAAAAACGCAGTAATAAAGTTGTGACTTATGGAAAAAAAGGCTCTGATATTACTTTATTAGAGCAAACATCAACCCCTAATGGTCAACATCTTACAGTAAAAATTGATAACCAAATTTACAATACATTTTTCCCAGTTTTAGGAAAATTTCAAGCATATAATCTGCTATGTGCAATTGGTATATCTGGATTAAATTACAGAGAAATATGCGTAGAAAAACTCGTTTCTCCACCAGGAAGAATGGAAAAAGTGAAACCTTTTGCATTCGTGGATTACGCTCATACTCCAAGTGCGCTTAAACAAGCCCTATTGTCTTTAAAATGGCATATCAACAAAAAAATAATTCTAGTTTTTGGATGCGGTGGAAATCGCGATCAGACGAAACGTTCAGAAATGGGCAAAATAGCACAAATGTATGCAGATAAAGTAATAATTACAGATGATAATTCGCGTGATGAAGATCCGGCAAAAATTCGCCACGATATTTTGCTACATTGCCCTGATGCACTGGAGATAGGAGGTAGGAGAGAAGCTATAGAGAAAGGCGTAGATATTGCCTATAACGAGGGTATGATTCTGCTAGTTGCAGGAAAGGGAAATGAGAAATTTCAAATTATAGGCAACCAAACTTTTGAATTTAGCGATGTTGAGGTTATTAAAAATAAAGTTGCATCTTGACCTATATATTCTGGCCAACTTTCTGCACAAAACTCTCTGTTTCTTCCATTTTAGTGTTAGGTTTTGACATTACGTACGCAATGCAAACAGATACTAATGCAATGGATACAGATATACCAATAGTTACTAGTATAGGTAATTCAACAATGTATCCAATACCCGCCACTATCAATGCAGTTGCAATACCACCTACAGCAATCATTTTTGCTTGCCTTTTTTTCTTACATTCCATTTCTCTCTTATGTTTTTCTTCTTCTGCTTTCTTTAAAGCAGCAGCCTCTTCCTGATGTTTTTTTTCCTCTGCCTCCTTTGCAGCATTTTCCTTAGGCTTCTCTTCTTCTGCTTTCTCCAAGACAGCAATCACCTCTTTGTCTGTAGCAAACATACTGGGAATGGAATTATTATTATCTAGTGCTAAAGGACTAGCTCCTTTATTTAACAGGCACCTCACTGCATTTATATGATTATTAGTAGCAGCAAAATGCAGCGGTGTTGAGCCAAGTTTAGAACATGAGTGAATATATGCTCCTTGCTCCAGTAGTAATTCTATTATTTCCGTATTACCGCTGTTAGCGGCACAATGCAGAGCAGTGTGTCTACCACCATCGCGTGTACTAACCTCTGCACCTTTCTCCAGTAGACGTCTTACTGTTTTTACTAAGCCTTTATGAGCAGCAATATTTAACGCAGTAGTATAATACCTAGAAGCATGGGTAATCTCTTGCCGTATTTCAAATAAATGATCTATGTGAAAATTAAGTCTTTTCCACTGATTGTATGTATCTTGGTTACATACGAGCAGCTTTTGCTTAATTTCTTCAATTATGTCACTTTCTTTTGATTCTTGCTCTATTTCTTGGGATATGGCATCAATTTCTTGCTCTTTTATACTCATAAGCTCTCCAACAACTATTTGCTATAAGTTATTTTATAGATAAAACAAAAACAAGTCAAGATTTTTACGTAATAGTTTCACAATCATTTACCGTTCTTGCAAGTGATAGCACTCTCACTTCTTTTGCACCGGAGTTTAAAATTTCCTGAGAGCAAGATCTTACAGTTGCTCCGGTTGTTACCACATCATCAACTAATATCACGATTTTATTTTTGATAATTTTCTTGTTGCTTGTTTTAAAAGCCTTCTTTAAGTTTTTTTCACGCTGTTTAAGTGAAAGACCAGCTTGAGGCACAGTATGGCGAAGGCGTTTTATTGCAAATGGCGTATAGGATAAATTGGACAACTTACTCAACTCTTTTGCAAGCAACGCTGCTTGATTATATTTACGTTTAAACAAGCGCATTTTATGTAACGGTATAGGAATTATGACCTCTGCGTTCTGAAATGTATCCTGATTAGCTTGGTGTATCCACTTTGCATAGATTTTTACGTAATTCAAATTATCAAAAAATTTGAAATTTATAATCATGTTTCTACTATGTTGATCATAAGCAAAAACTGATCTTAATACTTTAAACGGTGGAGGATTGATGATGCACTTACCACACGTATAAATATTGTCTGAGATTACTACGCCACAAACATTGCAGTAATGCTTAGTTAGAAAATTGATTTTTTTGTTGCATTCACTACACAGATTAAGATTTTCATCAATGATACATTCGCAACTTACGCATACGCTTGGAAATATGAGATTTGTAGCTTTTTTTAGTAAGAGAAGGTTCACAACTCATTAAATATATTATAAAATAATTTATATAGTATAGCTAAAGTAACTTAAGCTTACACTCTTTCACTTTTTATTTCATTTCAATATAGTTCAAACTGAGCCACTGCTGAGTGCTGTAGCTAGTGCAAGTCAGGTTTTCCTACGTCATACCGCCGCGGTATCTCTAGATCCCGCTAACAAGCAGCGGGATGACGAATTTGTCGTTTATCAAATCGTCGGTAAACCTAAGTCACTTTAGTTATAGTATCAAACATAAAGGTTGCAATATTATGTTGGCTGCTAAAATAGCACCAAGTGCACACAATGAATACACTTTCTCTGCCCTGTGACCCACGTTTATCATTATCTTGATAATACTTGTTATAATTGTCTTTACTCTCAACTCCACAAATTACATCTTTCACAGGTCCTAGCACATTATCAACGTAACGTACAGATTTATAGAAACTATTTTCTGGAACTAGTGTGTTATCTTCTGCTTTCTTAGCAGGTACAACTCCATATTCAACGTACCTTCTAAAGTATCGATATACTGACATTCTTATCTCCAAATCATAAATATGCAACCTAGCCTAATATAATTAAGAAATAGTTTATAATAAATACGTTTTAAGATACCTGCCTGTAACACTTTCTGGAATTTTTGCCACTTCTCCTGGAGTTCCAGTAGCAATCACTTCTCCGCCTTTTATTCCGCCCTCTGGTCCGATGTCTATTATATAATCTGCAGTTTTTATAACGTGCAAATTGTGCTCGATAACTATAACAGTGTTTCCCAGATCGACTAATCTATGGAGTATTTTTAGTAAGTTATTTATATCTTCAAAGTGTAATCCAGTTGTTGGCTCATCAAGAATATACAATGTTCTTCCGGTAAATCGTTTTGATAGCTCTTTGGACAGCTTTATTCGTTGTGCTTCACCCCCAGACAACGTTGTTGACGACTGTCCGAGTTTTATATAGCCAAGCCCCACTTCCTGCAAAGAAACCAACTTTTCTTTTACCATTGGAAGGTTTTCAAAAAAATCACAAGCTTGATCTATCGTCATATCAAGCACATCAGAGATTGATTTTTCTTTATAAGTAACTTCCAATGTTTCCCGATTATACCTTCGTCCTTTACACTGCTCACACTTCACGTAAACGTCCGGTAGAAAATGCATCTCTATCTTTAAGTGCCCATCACCTTTACAAGCCTCACACCTTCCCCCTCTGGTATTAAATGAAAACCGGCCTATATTATACCCCCTTGCTTTTGACTCCGAAAGACCTGCAAACCAATTTCTTATATGAGTAAACATACCGACATATGTTGCTGGATTTGACGCAGGAGTTCTACCAATTGGCGACTGATCAACTTCTATAACTTTATCTATATATTCAAGGCCTTCTATCTTATCGCATTGGCCATACCGTGCAGACGAATGATGTATCTTATGTGCTGAATATTTATATAACGTTTCTATGACTAAACTTGATTTTCCCCCTCCTGATATTCCAGTAACACAAATAAGATTCCCTATAGGAAATTTAACGTTCACATTTTTTAAGTTATTTTCACATGCATTTATTACTTTTATGAACTGAGTTGCTTGCTTTCTTCTTCTTGGAATTAAAATTTTTTTCTCTCCACTCAAATATTGCCCTGTTATGCTCCCTGAATTTCTTTGCACCTGGTCTGGTGTTCCTTCTGCAACAACTTTTCCACCATTTACGCCAGCTCCAGGACCAATATCAATCGCATAATCAGCAGCCATTATTGTATCTTCATCATGCTCAACAACGATTACAGTGTTACCCATGTCTCTCAAGTTTTTCAGTGTAGCAATTAACCGATCATTATCGCATTGATGAAGGCCTATCGAGGGTTCATCAAGCACGTACAGCACTCCTGTTAAACCAGAGCCAATTTGTGAAGCAAGCCTGATCCTCTGACTCTCGCCACCAGAGAGAGTGCTAGATTCTCGATCAAGCGTTAGGTAATTCAACCCTACATTCTTTAAAAATGCTAGCCTCTTGATTATTTCATTTAATATTTTACTTGAGATTTGCTTCTGTTGTTCTGTGAGCTTGTCTGGCAAATTTTCAAACCATTTAAGGGATTCATCGATGCTGAGCCTTGATATTTCACCTATATGTTTGCTATCAATTTTCACTGTAAGCGCTTCTTTTTTCAATCTATAGCCAGTACATTCTCTGCAGTGAGTGACAGAGCAATATCGCTCAACAAGTGTTTCATCATAATCCATCTGGTTCTCCAAGATACTGATCAAACCTTGAAATTTATTAGAGCCAAAGAGTATCATATCTTTTACTTCTTGATCTATGTTCTTCCACGGAATATCAAGGTTAAATTTGTAGTTTTCAGCCAGTGATAGAATTGCACTTTTTAGAAATCCATAACCTGTGTGCACTTGACGGAACATTGATCCCACTGGCTTTAAAGCACCCTCAGATATTGAAAGAGTTTCATCCGGTACTATTAGCTTTATATCAACACTTAGTTTTTTACCAAGCCCATTACACGAACCACATGCACCGTAAGGGCTGTTAAAAGAAAATAATCTTGGTTCTATTGCCTCAAGAGTGAAACCAGACTCGGGGCATGCAAAATTCTCTGAAAAAGTTAGAATTTGACCATTTTTATACTCGGAATTATGGTTGTCAGGTAGGTTTACTATTTCTACATACATTAGACCATTACCAAGTTTTAGTGCGGATTCTATACTACTTGGCAGTCGATTTCCTATATCGCCCAATATTGATATTCTATCTGCAACCACAAAAACGTCGTGTTTCTTGTTCTTATCGAGTTTAGGCAAGTCATCTACATTGTACACTTCACCATCTATTTTGAACCTTACGTAACCTTGTCTTTTAATTTCCAATATCTCTTTAAGATGTTCTCCCTTTCTACCACGCACAACAGGGGCAAGTATATATATCTTAGTTTCTAAAGGTAACGCAATTATAGTGTCTACAATTTGAGACACCGTTTGTTTTGTTATTGGTAATCCAGTTGCAGGTGAATAAGGAACTCCTATTCGTGCATATACTAAGCGCAAGTAATCGTAAATTTCGGTAACAGTTCCAACTGTTGACCTTGGATTTTTTGAGATCGATTTCTGGTTGATAGATATTGCAGGAGAGAGACCTGTAATCGACTCAACATCTGGTTTATCCTGAATGTTGAGAAATTGACGCGCGTAAGCTGACAGGCTTTCAACGTACCGGCGTTGGCCTTCTGCATAAATCGTATCAAATGCAAGGCTAGACTTGCCAGAACCACTTAGCCCAGTTATAACAACTAGCTTATTTTTCGGTATATTGACGTCTACACCTTGCAGATTATGTTCCCTTGCGCCCTTAACTCTGATAAAATCGTCCATATTATACCATATAGCGTATTAACCATTATAGCCTCAAAATACGTGAATTTATAGTGATATATTGATTTTCTATTGATTTTTTCAACTGTTACGGAAAATTAGGCAGCGTTTGATAAATCGTCATTCCGCTACTTGTTAGCGGCTGAGATACCGCGACGGTATGACGGTTAAGTAGGCCAGTGCCCTGATGATGTCATCCCAGTGTCAAGCACATAGCTGTACGAACGTTGTAGTTTAGGAGCAATTCCCACCAGTGGGCCAGTGCCCAGACACTGGTTCTATGCAACTTAATTAAAAACGTTTGTTTTAGCGTAAGACAACTACCTTTAGCTCATCAGCTCAGTTATAAGCAAAATTTCTGGATTCCAGACTGGAATGACACCATTTGCTGTGCAATTTACCTTCAAAAATGAATGTTCGTACAGCTATGTGTCAAGCACTGGGATGACACCATTCTTTTTTCTGGATTCCAGACTGGAATGACACCCCCCTGATAGGCTCAAATCATAGTGTTTGTACAGTTGTGAGTTTAGGCTACCTATAAATTCTAAACTGTTGTTACGTATTAGGACCACCAAATACACCCCCAGGACCCAAAGTCAGTTTAGCTATATCAGAAAACAGGTTATGTGGAAATCTTAAAATACTTCTTGTTCGCCAAGCAAAATAAATACATTCCTACAAACAAGCAGATGCTCAATACTGACACATAAGAAAACTTAAAAATTAAATCTCTAATGTATATTGATAAGCATTTACCTGCAGAAAATTTGTATAGTAATCCAACACATACAACGGCACTATCAACCACTGATGCTATAATTAAAGTAATGAAATTTGCCATATGAAAATTCAACTTGGACTTCAATTTTTCAAAAATAATTATGCTTGAGAGAAGAGATACTAAAATTGCAGTATATGAAATCAATATCATCAAATTAAAACTTTGCCATTTAAAAACACAACATAGCGCTGTACACACTATTAAGTTGTACGTAGCTTTGCTTCTGCCATAAAATTCAACCATTGAATTTACAACTAAAGCAGCTCCCACAAATAAGGCAGCACATATCATCAATTTATTTGAAGTGTTGAGTAAAGAAAGACTGATAAACAGGAGTATCGATAAAATAGACATAATTACCTACCCAAAATTAATAACATACATTCATTCTAAATAAACATTACATATAGTAAAAGAGTTATTTAGCATAATAAGAAAAATATTTTATATTAGCATGCCACATCTTTCAGATCTACTTTTAAAACATCCTTTATGTTTAGCACCTTTTTCTCTGTTACTTTGCCAATACATGAATAAACTGCACCTTCAAACAATTCTTCAAACCTCTTCTGATTTTGTGGTGCAATAGTAACCAAAATTCTACTTTGCGATTCAGAAAACATTATTATCTTGTTTATTATGTCTGTATTTTGTATTTTTCCTATTGGCACTAGTGAAAGATCGATTTCAGCACCAAGGTCTCCTGCAATTAGCGATTTTGCCAGAGCAATAACTAATCCGCCTAAGTTTGGTGCAATTGCAGAGGCAATTATGCCATCTTTTATTGCCTGGTTGTAACGCTCATACAACTTCCTAGCGCTCTTTGCATCAACTTTTGGTACGTTGTTATTACCTATTCCACTATATAACTGATATTCAGATCTACCAAGTTCATCAAGTGTTTCTCCAAGTACATATATCAAGTCTCCCGGCATTTTCACATCAAGCGATACCGCATTTTCAATATTTTCTATAATTCCAATTGCTGAGATGAGTAATGAAGGTGGTGCGGAGATTATCACTTTCTCGCCATTTTCATCATATCCCTTGAAGTCATTGAACATACTGTCTTTTCCGGATATGAATGGTGTTTTAAATGCAGTTGCAAAGTCGTAACAAGCCTCTGCAGCTCTCTTTAGCTGCCATAGCCTTTCTGGATTATAAGCATCACACCAGCAAAAATTGTCGAGCAACGCTAGATGATTTATATTTCCTCCTGCGGCTACATAGTTGCGTATCGCGGTGTCAATTGCACATGCTGCCATGTGGTAGGTGTCAATTTCTCCATAACTTGAGCCAAATCCTTGCGATTTTACAACACCTTTATTTGAAGAAAGAACAGGCCTTGAGACAATAGCTTCGCTGCACATTCTTCCCTTGCCTTGCAGTGGTTTTAACACTGACGATCCTTGAACCTCATGATCATATTGCACCACTATGAACTCTTTGCTGCAAATGTTTGGTCTGCTCAGCATTTCTTTTAGTTCAGTTTCTTGGCTTGATGTCATGCAAGTAGCTGACACGCAAAGGGTGTCATGCAAGTAGCTGACACTGGAATCCATTTCACATTCAATTCCACCATTAGATGAGTTTTGGCGTAAAATGTTTGCAGGCTTTACCTGCTGGATCCCAGTGTCAAGCACTGGGATGACAGGAAAGGATACAGCAGACTCCTTAGACCACGGCTTTGTCTGTAAATGCACTTTAGGATTACCATCATGCAGAAATTCAGTTCCGATATCCATTATTACTTTCCCTTTAGGACATTTAACAACAGCTTTACCACTCTCATTGAACTCTCCAATCACACAAACCTCCACATCATGTTTTTTCATGATTTGCTTAAACATAGGGAGATTTTCTTCTGGCACTGCTAAGGTCATTCTCTCTTGTGATTCTGATATCCATATTTCCCACGGAGCCATACCATCGTTTTTAAGGAGAACCTTGCTCAAATCAACTTCAAATCCGTCTTTTCCCATTTCACCAATAGATGATGATAGACCGCCTGCTCCATTATCCGTTATTGCATTATAAAGATCAAGATCTCTTGCTTCCAAGGCGGCGTTGGATAATTTTTTTTGTGTTATAGGGTCACCAATTTGCACAATTGTTGAAGGGCTGTTTCCCGACAAAGCCTCTGAGGAAAACGTTGCACCGTGAATTCCGTCCCTTCCAACTCTTCCGCCAATAATTACGATTTTATCGCCGTTTTTAGGCCCTTTGATGTGTGAAGGTGCGTTATTTATGTTGCGTGGAATAATTCCGACACTGCCAACAAAGACTAACGGCTTTCCACAAAATCTATCGTCAAAATATACCGATCCAAGTTGTGTTGGAATACCAGAGCAATTACCAGCAACATTAACACCGTGAATCACTTCTTTCATTATATATTTTGGCGGTAAGATCTCATCAGTGCGCTCTTTATCCCTATAAAACTTGCCTTTTGCTTCTTTGGCAAAGCAAAAGTAATAGGTATTCATTATAGGCTCTGCGCCTTTACCGAAACCAACTATATCACGATTTACTCCAAGCACTCCAGTCATTGCTCCACCAAATGGATCAAGAGCTGAAGGGCTATTGTGAGTTTCAACTTTATCTACAATCAAGTAATCGTCATCAAAAATTATTCCTCCTGCGTTGTCAGAGAAAACTGACACACATATGTCAGAATTTATCTCACGCGTTGCACGCTTGATATAATGTGCGTATAGGCCATCTTTTATTTCATCAATGGGAGAGCAAAAGATATTGTGCTTACAATGTTCAGACCAAGTTTGTGCTAGGGACTCAAGTTCAATATCATATGGATTTCTATTAAGTTTTTTAAAGTAATCCTTTATAGCTTTCATTGCTGCCAGAGAGAGCCCTAAAGTGCCATTACCATCGATTCCATCTCTGCTGATCTTTTCAAGCTCTTGGTCACTTACATTGAGGTCAACGGACTTAGTACTATCCTCTGTCATCCCAACCCTACCTTCTGTCATTCCAGTGCTTGACACTGGAATCCAGTTTTCATTATACAATTGCTTGAAATTTTCTGGATCCCAGTGTCTGGGCACTGGGATGACACCTTTTAATTTACCGTAATGCCTCCAATAGCAATTGCCGTTTTCTTTATAAACAAGAATGCAATACTCAGTGATAGGATTAAATTCTTGTTTTATATCATCTTCAGTTGCTTGACTTAGAATCAATTTTGAACTTCTTGCTTTTATACAAACATTTTCATCAATGTAGTCCTTGTTTATTAAATATTCTCTAACAATTTGTTTCGCTGTGTTGCCTACATTGTCAGTCATGCCAGGTAAAAAGCTTATCTCCAAGCCCCACTTTGCTTGTGGTTCTATGAAGTTATATTGAACTTCTTCAAGGTTTTCATTGTAGGAATAATAACGGCAGTCTTGTATGACTTTATTATAAAATAGCCCACAAATTTCTTCATGTAATTTTGATGGTAATTCTTTGCTTATGTAAATCAAGTAAACATTAACTACCCTTCTGCGGCCAAATTGTTCACATTTATTTAAAACTTCTATTCTGATGTTTGCCATGTAATATTGTGAAAGACTTTAATATATCATAGCATAAGAAACTGCGAGCACATTTATATTTTAAATAATTTCTATACAATAAAAGTATTGTATTAATTGTTACTGTTAGTGGGAAGAGTTTTTACTGTTAATGTGGATGAATCCCTTTTTGATGTGCTGGTTCAGCACATATTTTCTGAATATGAAAGAGAAAAAATTCCCGAGATAAAGGTCATACTTCCTTGCAAGAGGGATGTGATAGCGCTGCTGAGTGCATTCAAGAATTATAACGCTGAAAAATGCATAATTTTGCCAGAGATAGTTTCGCTAGAGAACATTGATGAGGAAGATTTAATATTAAATCTTGATAGAGTTAAAGTTATAAGTCCAATAAAAAGGACGCTGCTATTCATTCAATTCATATTGGAATGGAATAGAAAAAATAATGATAATTTCCCAATTGATTTAGCTTATAGCCTGCCATCATTGCTTGATAAAATTCAATCTACCCAAACAACGGATTGTTATCAATTTGATGAACATTCAAAAAAAATAGAGAATTTCATAAGCTTACTCACTGAGACTTGGAGTAAAACTTTAAAAGATTTAGAAGTAGTAGATATATTAAAACATAAGAGTGATTACATAAACAATATGATAACCTCTTTACAAAAAGACCAACATATAATCTTTGTTGGAATTGGAAAGGATAAGTCGTTAATTAAGGCTATATATGATCTGCCATTTGGAAAAATAATTTTGCCTAACCTGAATTTGAAAATTAAAGAGAAAGACTGGAAATTGCTTGATAAAAAACACTATCAATATTGCCTGAAAGATCTACTCGATTATTTAAAAGTGGATAGAAGGGATGTTAGTTTTCTGCCAGAAGCGTGTTCTGGTGTCATCCCAGTGCCCAGACACTGGGATCCAGAAAACTTAACTTTAAATGAGCGCACCAGGTGGCTGTATAATGAAAACTGGATCCCAGTGTCAGCTACTTGGATGACAGAAGAAAGGGCTGGGATAACAGGAAGTCCTGAGGAATATCTAGATTACGTCTTTGATACAACTGCCGATCTAAGCAAAGTTAGTAGTGGACATGTTGGCAATATTGAAGTCATCACTTGTGATTCCAGAGAGGAAGAAGCACAAGTGACATCATTAATTATAGAAAATGAAGGTTATGAAAACATTTCTTTGGTCGTCTTTGATAAATTACTTGCAGCTCGTATAGCATGTTTATCAAGGCAACACAGTGCCATACCGGAAAATTACCCTTATATAACGCTTCTGCTTTATAGTATCGAAGTTTTGACCTCAAATTGGAGCAGTGTGTCATTACTTTCGCTCCTTAAACATAGGCTAGTGACTTTTGGTTACACTCAAGAAGAGTACACTCGGATTTTATCTGAATTTGAAATAGAGATATTACGCAACTTTAGTACAAATGGCCTGAGCGATATTATAAATGCTATCAATGCCCATAAAAAGCTAAAATACAAAGAAGATATATTAGTTATTATCAGTAAGTTAGAGGTTATATTTAATCCTTTACTTCGTTCTATAAATTGCTCTATTTTTGATGTGGTAGCAACTCATTTGCAGTGTATTAATATATTATCTGGTATAAATTTTTCAGAGCTAAATAGTGAAATAGGTAATTTTACCTGTAATTTTTCAAATGCATGTGAGGGTGTAGAAATTAAATGCTCCTTAGAGTTATATAGCCAAATTCTGACCTTATTTTTAGAGAAAGAGTTTTTCTCTGTAGCAAGTGACTTGAATAAATTCAGCTTATATCACAACAAAGTTGTGATACTTGCTGGATTTAATGAAGCGCCAAGCTTTCAAAGTCCGCTTTTGAATGCACTTACGAGAGAAAAATTTAATCTTCCTTCTGCGCAAGAAGAGCAGGGGTATTTTTTTTATACTTTACACAATTTGTTTTGTGCAAGTAAGGTTTATATTACAAGATCGCTAAGCCATAGAAAACCAATGCTATTGCAGCGTTTGGAAATTCTGTTGCAGGGGTCAAAATATCCTTATCGTGATTGGCTAAGGATATTAAATACGCCTGAATGTACTGTTCCATGTACTCAGCCTATGCCAAAACCTCAAACCGAAGTTAGAAAAGAAAAAATGCAGGTGATGTCTTGCAGTGCAATAGAAAAGCTAATTCGTAATCCTTATTCATTTTACGTTGAGTATATACTGGGCCTTAAACAATTAAGAGACTTGAATTTTAAGCCATCGATATTGGAATTTGGCACTATGGTACACAACATTCTTGCAAGATATTTACGCAACAAAAAATCTCCAATGAGCATTGCACGAGAAGCATTCTCGACTAGTCAGTTTAATTTTTCAAATATGTGGTGGGTAAGACTACAAAAGATAATTCAATCTTTTGTCGAATTTGATGAAACTCGAAGCAATTATGTTGAGTTGGAAAAGAGCTTTTCCTGTCCGATATTTCATATTCCAGCGCGTGACACTGGTTCTTGTGATCAGTATGAAACTGCTTGGATGACGAATAGAGATCTGATCCCACAAGAAATCTTACTGACAGCAAGATGTGATAGAGTTGAGTATCTACCAAGTGGGCAAGTAGCAATTATAGACTATAAGCTTGGTACACCACCTTCCAATGAAGAAGTGATGTCGGGGTTTTTTCCGCAATTAATTTTACAAGCCTTAGCGGTAGAACATATAACAAAAAGAGAAGTCTCAGAACTTGCTTATTGGAAACTTGATTATGATAAAATAAAAGTTATTTCTATACAAAATTATAGATACAAAATGCAAGAATTAAAAAATGATCTGCCTGGTTTTTTATCTAACTATTTAAGTGATTCCACACCCTTTATTGCCTCTCCATATTTTGATAAATTCTTGAGATTTAACAGCTATAAACAGCTAGAAAGGGTAGGAGAGTGGTTGTAAATGGTGTCATCCGAGTACCTGACACTGGTTTCTATCCAAAAGGGTGTCATCCCAGTGCTTGACACTGGGATGGCTTTGTTGCATCACACTTTATGAGATGGTGATTTATGGTAAATTCATGTAACTATCTCAAATTTAGCCATACCAATATCAGTGAATTTATTAAGCAAATAGCATTTGATTAGCAGTTCTTTTTCTCGATTTATCTCAGATTTATTCCTAAAACTAAATCCGAATATTTGCTTTAATCTTGAGAAAAACCCTTCAATATAAGATCTTTTCCCATAATTTACTTCTTTTTTCCATTCTTTCATGCCATCTTCACCGTATAATTTTATTAACCTAATAGCAGCATTCCTGTCAGACATATAATCTATTTCTGGATGTTCTGCCGCATTGTTTATTGGTGGAATTTTTGTCTTTATATCATATTTGTTACACAACTTATAAAACTTGTGCCTATCACATGCTCCATACGCGTCAAGTTAAGGAAATAAAGGTATGAAAGAGATAGAATAATAAGGTATAAGTTCTCCCAGATATACTTTTAGTGAGAGAACCAATGAATAAAATAACTTGCTTATCAAAAAAGCTCAAAGAATTTTTTAATGAAAAAGCAGAGAAAATCTCAATTACAACAAGGTTTATAAAAAGAAAGAGAAAGCTAAAAGGTTCATCATTCGTAAAAGCCATGGTCTTGGGTAATATAGGAGTTGATAATTGTAGCGTAGAAACAATGTGTCAATTACTAAACGAGGACTCGATAGATATAACAAAACAAGGTTTGGATTTTAGATTTACTGAAGAAGCAGTGGAATTTATGAAAAGGATGTATAATGAATCTGTGGTTCTCTTTAAAAATATCTTGCAAGTTGATTGCAAAATCTTACAGCAATTTAATAGTGTTAAATTATTGGACAGTAGCTATATTACTCTACCTAACAGTATGGAAGAGATGTATAAAGGTTATGGTACTAGCTGCAGTGGCTATGAAAGCAATACTAAGTCTGGAATAAAGTTACAATTAGTTTTCGATTACATGAATCAGATAATAGACCAACTTAATTTAACGGAGGGAATAAGATCAGACCAGGGATATAGGAAACATTTAAGTAATATATCAAGCAATGATTTGCTAATATCTGATCTCGGTTATTTTGTGCCAAGTTCTTTTAAACAAATCAATGAAATAGGAGCTTATTTCATAAGTCGTCGATACCAACGTATATGATGTAGAAACAAATCAAAAAATGGAGTTATTAGAATGTTTAGAGGATAAGTTATTTTTAGAAAACGAGGTATTGTTAGGAAAAGAAGCAAAAATTAGAGTAAGAATTATATGTCAGAAACTAACTGAAGAACAGTCTATAGCCAGAAAAAGGAAAGCTAATAGATTAGCAAGATCGCAGGATCCTCTAAAAGAAATCAAAAATTGTTGAATTGGTATAACTAATGTTCCAGAAAATAAAATTAGTGCTGAGCAAGTATTACAGAGTAAGGTGGCAAATTATTTAAATTGTATAAAAGTCATATCAGGCTTGATAAGCTAAAAGGAAAGCCATGCAGAGTATTATGTGAACTATATGCTAAATTGTGCGCAATTCTTATATTTTACGGCATAGTTGGTTGCACAGAAGTGAAAAAGAATACAGAACTTAGCTTAACAAAGGCATTTATTGAGCTAAAAAGACGGGTTAGAGAGTTATTTTTAGTATTAACCAAGATTAATAGTTTAAAAGCATTTCTTAAAAAACTCACTATAACTTGGTCGCGATTTTCATTAAAAGACAAACGTAGAAGGGCTAGAGTATCCACTTTAACCTCTCTAAATTTGCTCACAATCTCTTAACTTGACGCGTATGATCACATGCTCTATCTGCATATAGTGCTTTTATGGCATGATGAAAATCAACTTCTTTTAGCAAATCACAAGCTCCATAGTGATCAGAGTAGACACCGTTACTGTATTTTACAGCTATGGCTTTTTTGTTGTTTATATTCAACATTACGTGCAATTTTCTCGTTTGCTCATAGCCACGATATTTTCTGTCAGTGCTATTTTCCTTGCTGTGACCAGGAGTGTTGTTGTATATACTAATTCCTGTACTGTCTATAGCAATTTCGATATCTTCCATATTAGAGGTTGTCCGGAAACAAGTAAAAGGCTATAATATCTGAAATTTTAGTACGGGGTAAAGATGAGAAAAAAGTATCCAACAGATCTAAGCGAAAGGGAATGGGCAAGAATAGAAAAACACTTCAGAGTATCATACAAGAAAGGAGGAAGGCCGCCAAAGTATAGCAAAAGAGAAATATTAGAAGCAATTTTCTATGTATTGCGTACAGGGTGTCAATGGCGGTATTTACCAAATGATTTTCCGCTATGGAAGACTGTGTATGAGCAGTTCAGGCAATGGAAGAAGCAGGGAATTTTTGAGAAAATGAATTATGAAATTACAAAATATAGTAGAAGAAAAATAGGAAGGAATGAGCAGCCGAGTGCCTGTATAGTAGATAGTCAATCTGTAAAGACTACAGAAAAGGGGGGATCAAAGGCTATGATGGAAGTAAAAAAGTAAAGGGTAGAAAAAGGCATATAATTACAGACACTCAGGGTTTTATACTAGGTTGTTACGTAGGCGCTGCTAACGAAAATGATAGAGATGGTATTAAAATAGCATTAAACAATATGAGAACAAAATATACTAAAGTTAAAAAAATGTGGGCTGACATGGGATACCAAGGAAGAAATTTAAAGAATCACACAAAGGAAGAATATGACATAGATATTGAAATTGTTACAAGGCCTCCATGTAGATTTTGGGTGCACAAAGATACGCCACCTGAGCTACTACCAACAAGAGAACAAGGGTTTAAAGTACAGCCAAGAAGATGGGTTGTAGAAAGGACTTTTGCTTGGGTTAATAGGAATAGAAGGCTATCGAAGGAGTATGATTTACTCACAACATCCACTGAGAATTTCATATACCTAGCTATGAGTAGGGTTATGTTAAAGAGGGAATATGCTTGAATTTACTTGTTTCCGGACAACCTCTAAGGAGGTTGAATGCCAGCAGCATATAGTTATGATTTAAGAAAAAAAGCAATGGAAGCGCTAGACGAAGGAGAAAGCAGAGAAACAGTGGCAGCAAGATTTAAGATTGGACGAACTACTTTATGGGAGTGGCAGCAAAGAAGAAAAGAAACAGGAGACTTTCAATCAAAAAAACTTGGAAATGGGGGTTACAATCACAAAATTACCGACTGGGGTACCTTTGCCAAATTTGCCAGAGAACACGGAGGAAAGACTCTATCGGAAATGGCTAAACTTTGGAACAACGTTAGTATCCAAACGATCTATCGAGCCCTTAAAAAAATTGGATTTACGCGCAAAAAAAGACATATGGATACAAGGAAAGAAACGAAGAAAAACGTGCTGAATTTTTGAAAATTATAGCGACAAAAGAACCTAAAAACTTAGTGTATATAGATGAGTCTGGCATTGATAACACCGAAGACTACCCCTACGGATATTGCCAGAAAGGACAGCGGTTTTATGCCTTAAAATCTGGAAAGAAAACTCAACGAATCAGTATGGTTGCAGCCTTAAGTGGAAGAAAGATAGTTGTTCCGTTAACCTTTGAAGGCCACTGTAATATGGATGTTTTTAATGGATGGTTTGAGCAATTTTTGACACCGATCTTGGAACCTGGACAGACTGTCATTCTTGACAATGCTACTTTTCATAAGTCTGATAAAGCTTGCTAAAGGGGTTGGTGCAGAAATTTTGTATCTGCCGCCTTATTCTCCAGATTTCAACAAAATTGAGCATCATTGGTTTGCTATAAAAAACAGAGCCAGGAAAAACATTCCTCTATTCGAATCCTTTCGTCGTGCTGTTGATTCTGCCTTCCTATGACCTGTTCGGACTATTATGAGAAATGCTATACTACATAAGGCCTAATTTCCGGAAGATCAACTTTTTGGTGAACATAAGGTTTTTCGCATATTACAAGCTCTCCTCCGCATTCGCAAATATTAGGCAACTCTATTTTTACTACTTTATCCGCTTCCATTGTAGCATGAAAATTTCCTTTATGCCCAACCTGATCGCCAACATTCCTTTCGCTTTTTGGCTTGTCCTTTTTTGTTTTGTACAATTCTTTAGAGCTCGGTAGAGATGAATTTTTCGAGTTTAAACCAAGCCTTTCCTTTAATTCAGCGTTCTCTATCTTTAAAGCTTTATTTTCTGCTTTTAAGTTTTCTATCTCTGCTTTCAGTTTTTCTATTTTTTGCTGTAAATTTTTGCAAAGTTCTAAAAGGTTTACCACATTACCTCACTTTTGCTCTATGATTATCTTTTTAGATCACTTTGTCTACCTTATTCTACCACTCCGCTGAACGGATACCTTGGGTTAGCTATAGCTAACACCACAATTGTACTAACATTGTGATTTGAGAACAACCTTCACCAGAAAGGGTGTCATTCCAGTGTTAAGCACTGGAATGACGAGAGGTAACGCAAGAAGTTTACTCTTAATAAAAACCTGATGATGAATCATTATTACCAAATTTCGGCCTATTTCTATTGCTGAAACCAGAACGAGGACGAGGAGGCCTCTTATGGTGACTTCCTCCAGGTTTTCTACTAAATGAATTATTGTAATAATTATCCCTGTCATTTGGACCATCTTTCCTTTCCTCGTTGTAAAGCTCACCTTCAAAAAACTCTCCCGTCTCTTGATCAACCCGACGTCTTGACAACTTTGGACACCCACCTTTTTCGAAGTCAATTACTAGTGCTTTGAAAGTATCATCTTGTTTAAGTGCGCTCTCTATAGAATCTATATGTTCATTAGCTACTTCACTTATGTGCATTTTTCCTTTTCTGCCATTAAGAAATTCAAGCTCTACAATAGACTTCTCTATTCTTACAACCTTGACATCAACTATAGAACCTTGTTCTAGTTCTGTTATTGAATCAATCATCATACTCTTTGCAATTTCAGCTTCAGTGCCACTCGTAGCAAAAACAGAAACTTTACCATCATCTCCTATTTCAATTTTTGCATTACTTCTTTCACACACACTGCGTATATTTTTCCCCTTAGAACCTATAGCAGCAGAAATTTTGTCTTTATCTATGTAAAATGATAACATCCTTGGTGCATGGTCTTTGACATCATCACTGTGTTCTGAAATCACTGCATTCATTTTTTCTAAAATATGTAATCTTCCAGCTTTTGCCTGTTCTAAAGATTTTTCAACAATTTCAAAGCTTATACCAGAAATTTTCATGTCCATTTGTAGCGCCGTAACCCCTTCACTAGTTCCTGCTACTTTAAAGTCCATATCACCAAGATAATCTTCATCACCAAGTATATCGGAAAGTATTACATACTCGTCTTTATCTTTGATGAGACCCATAGCAATTCCAGCAACAGGGGCCTTTATTGGCACACCCGTATCCATTAAAGCAAGAGAAGTCCCACAAACTGTTGCCATAGAAGAAGAACCATCAGACTCCAAAATTTCGGACACTACTCTTATTGTATAAGGAAATTCAGACTTATCGGGTAAAACAGGATGAATTGCTTTCCAAGCAAGTTTGCCATGACCGATTTCTCTTCTTCCTGGTGCACGCGCAGCAGAAGTTTCTCCAACAGCAAATGAGGGAAAGTTATAATGCAACATGAAATGCTCACGTCTATCCCCTTCAATATCATCCACAATTTGCTCATCTTGAGTGGTGCCAAGAGCAGTAACAACCAGTGCCTGAGTATTGCCTCTTGTAAATAGTGCAGAACCGTGAGTTTTGGACAGAATATCAACTTCAACTTCTATCTGACGTATCTCATCATGCTTACGACCGTCTATCCTTACACTTTTCTTCCTAATTATTTCACGTACTAAAGATCTTTCAAAGTTTTTTACTGCATACGTAATTAACTTTTCGTCTTTTCCAGTTTCTTTAAGAGTATTCAATATATTCTCTCTGATCGCTTCTAGAGCTTGAACTCGCTCTTGTTTTACTGTTTGCGAATATGCTTTTTCAAAATCTTTACCGTATTTTTCGAGCTTTTGTGTTATATCTGATGCATCAATAGGGGCAAAGCTCTCAGGTTTATTGCCAATTGTATCAGCAAACTCTTTTATGAGCTTAATGACAGGCTTAAGGTGTTCATGGCCAAATTTTATTGCATTAAAAACATTTTCTTCAGAGAGCTCTTTCACTTCTGATTCAACCATTAAAATTGAATTTTCATCACCAGACAAAAACAGATCCAAGCTGCTTGCTTTCATCTCTTGAACAGAAGGGTTGAGTATATAGTTATTATTTTCATCACAACCAACCATCACTCCAGCTATAGTAAAGTGAAAGGGAACACCAGAAATTGCAAGAGCTGCAACAGCACCAATCAATGCTGGCACTTCAGGAGGATTGACTGTATCATAAGTTAATAGATTGCACACCACACTAATTTCATCATGAAATCCTTCTGGGAATAGTGGTCTTATACTTCTATCTATTACTCTTGAGATTAAAGTTTCTCTATCAGATGGCTTGCCTTCTCTTTTAAAAAACCCGCCAGGGATCTTACCCATGGCATAGCTTTTTGCGATAAACTGCACATTTAAAGGTAGGAAATCAACGCTTTCTTCCTTCTTTTTACGTACAACAGTTACTAAAACAGAAGTATCACCGTAATTTACAACTACTGAACCATGAGCTTGGCGTGCTATTTTTCCTGTTTCTAAAGATAAGGGACGACCACCCCACTCTATAGATTTTTTTATAATTTTAAACATATTAAATTCCTCGATTATTTTCTAATGCCTAACTTCTCTATTAATTCCTGATAGGCTTCATTACCAAATTTACGCTTTATATAATTTAAGTGCTTGCGTCTTCTACCTATCAATATAAGTAAACCACGCTTAGAGTGATGGTCATGCTTGTGCACTTTAAAATGCTCAGTTAAGTTACTGATCCTCTCGGTCAAAATTGCACATTGTACAAAAGATGAGCCTGTATCATCTTCTTTAATTGCATATATATTTATCAAACTCTTTTTCTTTTCGGATGTTATCGACATCTAAACCTCATTTTAAATATTAAAAACACGAATAGGTTTCACACAACCATAAATAAAACTGCAGATTGCAATAGGTACACTACCCACCACCGCACAACAAATATCATGATTCTTTAAATTACGCAAGTTATTTAATACAACTTCCTGACCTTTTCTGATTTTTCCCGCATCTTCTAGGGAAATTTCAACTTTGAACATCGATTTTAAAGCCGATTCAATGGGGATGACGAAACTTTTTGTATTACTCCCTGTCACTCCATCATCTTCTGTCATCCCACCCCCCTCTGTCATGAAAGTAGCTGACACTGGTTTCCATCCAAGACGGTGTCATTCCTTACTATTACCCACAAATATAAATGTACTTATAAATAAAGTATTACAATATTAGAGTTTGCAAATATTGAGGGTATAAAAATGGCAAACGAGAGTAATGAATGGGCTAAAAATGAATTTGGAGATGCTGTACTTGGAGATAAAAGATTAACTGACCGATTAGTAAATATTGCTGACAGTTTGATAAGTTTACCTGAAAGCTCAATTAATGAGGCATGCGGAAGTTGGTCAGAAGCAAAAGCAGCATATCGTTTTTTTTAAAATGAGAACGTAAAAGAAGTCGATATTCTAGCTTCACACATTGATAAAACAGTTGAGAGAACAAAAGCTCACAAGAGGGTTCTTGTCATTCAAGATACCAGTTACATTGTATATAATAACCATAAAAAAACAAGCGGATTAGCAAATTTGTCCAGTTATGATACTGCAAAAGGTATTATAATGCATACAGATCTTGCCGTTAGTATAGAAGGTTTGGTACTAGGGATACTAGATCAAAAAGTTTATTCAAGACCTGAAGAAAATGAGAACCTTAAAAAAAAGAGCGATCGCATTGAAGATAAAGAAAGCGTAAAGTGGTTGGAAACTTTAAGAAAAACAAATAATATTATTGATCCAACTCAAACTGAGACTATAACTGTATGCGATAGAGAAGCAGATATATATGACTTTTTTGAGCTTGCACATAGTCTTAATTCGGCAGTGCTAGTTAGAGCATGCAGAGATAGAGCAGTAAATAGAAAATCTCGATATCCTGAAAAAGGTGAGCAGAAGTTATGGGCATTTATTAAATCCTCTCATTGTGCAGGTACGGTAGAAGTTGAAGTTCCTGTAAAAGATAATAAGCCAAAAAGAACAGCACGTTTGGAAGTTAGATTTGGAAAGTTTATGATGAATCCATCTAAGAATAATATTAGGCATAAGACGGAAGAACTACCTAAATTACCACTTTATGCAGTTTATGTTGTTGAGAAAACTCCCCTTCCCTTAAAAAAAAACCGCTAGAATGGATGCTATTAACGAATCTTTCAGTTAATACTTTCGATGAAGCTGTTGAAAAAATTAGTTGATATCAACTATGTTTTTTAAAAATTTTTTTATTTGTGTAATTTTGCAAATTATATGGGCAATAAAAACCCGTTTGTCATAGAAATAGAATTTTATATCAAACAGCTACCACAGCAATTTCTGCTTAAGCTAATGAATATGTGCTTTAAGTCTGTGTGGACGCACATATTCATTAGCCAATTTCAGTTACCGTTGTGAAGATTTTTAAGTATGCAAATTAATTGCTTCTTTAAGTCTTGTATTAGCAATTACTATAATTTTACGCATTAGGGCTGTTATAGCCACCATCTTCTTCTTACCACTTTCAACAAGCTTAGAATAAAAGGCGCCAAGTATAGATTTTGACCTTGTAGCAGCCATAGCGGCTGTAAACAGCTTTGAACGAACGTTACTTCTACCACCTGTAATCCTTCGGTAACCAACAGCTTTACCACTTTCTTTTGGATGCGGTGCAACTCCGGCAAGACTTGCTACTTCTTTTCTATTTAAGTAACCAAGCTCTGGCATTAAACACAAAAAATCTTGTGATAACTTTTTACCTATTCCAGGAACTGTTTTAAGAATTTTTTGGCGTTGTTGTAATTCGCGGCTTTCATCAATAATCTTTTGTATAGTATCATTGAGTTCGTTTATTTGACTATCGAAAAACTCAATGGTCTTTTGACAGCTTTCTTTTATATGATCATTTTCCGGTGCTTCAAGTCTGCATTTTTCTTGAGTTCTCATTTGCGTAATATCATCACGACGTTGACAAAGTGCAGCCAAAGTTGATTGTTCTGTAGAGGTAGGTACAAATAGAGAGATAGTTCTATGGCGTTCAAATCCATATTGAGCAAGAGCTCTTGCATCTGATCTATCAGACTTTGCTAAAGTTCCGTGAGATAAAATAAAGCTTTTTACTTTACGAGTATTAGCTCGATGCACGGCAATATTTTTGTCGGTAAGAAAATGTGATAAGCCAAGCTCATATTTCCCTGTATTTTCTAAAGTCACTAAAGCATTAGGTAGAATATCTGAAAACTCTTGAAATAATTGTTGCCAACCAGAAGCATTATTATCAAATTCGACAGCATTCTTCTGTTTGTGAATTGCAACGACATTTTTAAATTTTCCGATGTCAATGCCAATAAAATTTTGATAAGATGTAACCATAATAAACCTCGATAGTTTTAGTTAATTTAAGATTGTAAACGGGTGCATATATATGTCCCAAGCAACTATTCAAACGTATCGAGAGATAGGGCTAGCGTACCTTGATACCAACGGTTGTAATACCAATTTCCTTTCGGTCGCGCACGCCCGCTATTCCTAGTGAGCAGGGTTATCTTTCTCTCTTATCTCTTTTATATCACGTTTTTAACTTACAATTGCCTTAGATGGAAAATAGAGATATTACATAAAATTTTAAATCCGGTCTCAAAGTTGAGGAATGTAGACTTGGAACAGCAGAAAGATTAATGAGGTATTTAACAGTCATGAGGATTATTGCTTGGAGAATTTTCTTTATTACATCAATTGCAAGAACTAACCCAACATTACCATGTACTGCCTTATTAGCTGAGGAAGAATGGAAAGTTTTATATGTTAAAATACACAGGAAACCATGTCCAAATATAGCCCCTACTATAAAAGAAGCCGTTTCGTGAACTTGGAGGTCATTTAGCAAGAAAAAGCGACCCAAAACCAGGACCAATTACTCTTTGGAAAGGATATAAACGTCTCTTTGATTTAGCAGAAGGATGGCGACTTGCTCACGAACCTCATATTTGTTGGTAATAGTAAGATTTGAGAGGTTGTCCACAAACCAAGGAATACGTAGTATATAAAGAAAGAATATTGAGGTAAGAGATGAGGAAAAAATATCCAACAGATTTAAGTAAAAGGGAATGGGCAAGAATAGAAAAACACTTCAGAGTATCGTACAAGAAAGGAGGAAGGCCACCAAAATACAGTAAGTGTGAGATAGTAAATGCAATTCTTTATATACTGCGCACAGGATGTCAATGGCGCTATTTACCACACGATTTTCCGCCGTGGAAGGCTGTGCATGAACAGTTTAGAAGATGGAAAAAGCAGGGAATTTTTGAGAAAATGAACTATGATATCACTAAATATAGTAGGTCAAAAATGGGAAGCCGAGCGCATGCATAGTGGACAGTCAATCGGTAAAAACCACGGAAAAAGGGGGGCAAAGGTTATGATGGTGCGAAAAAGGTAAAGGGGAGAAAAAGACATATAATCACAGATACTCAAGGATTTGTGCTTGGTTGCTATGTAGGAGCTGCAAGCGAAAATGACAGAGATGGGGTGAAGATGGCATTGGACAATATGAAGGAAAAATACAGCAATATTAAGAAAATGTGGGCTGATATGGGATACCAAGGAAAAGATTTAAAGGATTACGTAAAGAGAGAATATGGGATAGATATTGAAATTGTCAAAAGGCCTCCATGTAGGTTTTGGGTGCATAAAGATACACCACTAGAACTATTGCCACAACGGGATCCTGGATTTTCAGTACAGCCGAGAAGGTGGGTGGTAGAGAGGACTTTTGCTTGGATCAATAGAAATAGAAGGCTATCAAAGGAGTACGATTTACTTACAACATCTACTGAAAGTTTCATATATCTGGCTATGAGTAAAGTTATGTTAAGTAGGGAATATGCTTGATTTACTGGTTTGTGGACAACCTCTTAAATTCTTGAAAGCCTGTATGGCAAATCTTATACCTTGCTTTAGAAAAAGCTTGCTTTGAGGGTACATGTCAATGGCTCCATAAGTTCACATTCTATTCCCAAACTTTTTTTAACTAACTTTAAAATCATAGAAAATACTGTCGAAAAAGGAAGTTTTCTTGTTCGTGTAAAACTCAACACAATGGATTTTCTGAAAAGTTTTCGAGTATATTATATTTTTAATTTGTAGAATAAGGTTTTTTCCTTTTTGCATATTTCACCTAAAAAGGACACATTTTAGACTTCTTTGTTGAAATAAAACAGAAACAAAAGTGCTGTCCCTTGCACTCTTTGGATAATTTAATGATAAAAAATTTGGAGAGAAATTTTATACACTATCGCTGATATTTTTCCTTAAGTTGACGCCATTGCCTGAACACTTACCTAATGATGAAGCTATCGAAAACATAGCAAAGAGACTTCAAAAATCTATAGACGATGCAAAAAAGCACAAGGTCATGTTTAGTGTTGATGTATTCCAAGGAGAAAAAAGTCATCAATAATAGATTATTCGATACTGATCTTATACCACCTCATGGAGCAAGATAAAAATGTTACTGAGACTGGAAAAGAAAAACTACGGCCTCTTATGTTAGAAATGTTTAATCTAGTTTCAACAGGCACTGATGTGAGCCAAGAAGTTCGGAGATTATTGCCAGAAGATATACTGAAAGAACGCGGCGAATATTTGTCACGTCTAAAACAAATTGTAAGTGATAGTATTGAAAATGACAAAAAAAAAGGAATTGTAGTAGAAAGAGATAATAAATTTTATTATGTACAGTGTCCAGAAAAAAGTGTGATCACTCCTGCAAAATTTATGAACTCCCCGGAATTTAAGGACTTAGAATATGGTGCATTGCGAATAGGAGAAGGAGATAATCTAATCTGAATAAAAAGCTGGCAATATCATGATATGCAAGGCAAAGTAAAAATGACCTTTAGGGTAGGCGATGAAAAGATCGAAATGATTTTATCTTCTGAAAAAGCTGAAAGTTTTGGTAAAATAATGGTACATATGGATGACAAAAGTTGTGAAATCTTCTCAAAGTACCTAAAAGAGCTAGAAAAAGAACCTCGTATAAGCAAGGTTGTTGAAGCTGCTAAAAGTTTTGCACAAACGAAAAGCAGTGCAGTTAGTCCACCTCTTTCTAATATGAAAAGTGTTGACACATCGCAACATTTTCAAAGTAGTGACCATGAATCACCAGAGCATTAACAATTATCATACATACATTGTTGCATATAGCAATAGTGTATGTGTATAGTTAGTAGGGTTTGTAAACTTAATAAAGTCTACAACTAATTTGAAAACTACTTTATTGTATGCAAGACTTTAAAATACTAGAAAATCTAAAAACCAAAGCACTAGAAGCTGAAAAAGGAGGCGGTTCTGACAGGATTACCAAACAACATGAAAAAGGGAAATTAACTGCTAGAGAAAGGCTCAGTATATTGCTCGATGAAAGTTCTTTTGCAGAATACGATAAATTCGTAAAACATCATGCAAATGATTTTGGCATGCAAAATGCTAATTTTTTAGGTGATGGGGTAGTGATTGGTCATGGTACTATTTATGGCAGAAAAGTTTTTGTTTATTCTCAGGATTTTACTGTCTTTGGTGGTTCACTTGGTGCGTCACATGCAAAAAAAATATGCAAAATTATGGATATGGCAATTAATGCCAGAGTTCCAATTATCGGACTAAATGATTCTGGTGGAGCCAGAATTCAGGAAGGAGTAAATTCTCTTGCTGGTTATGGAGAAATTTTTCAAAGAAACGTAAATGCATCGGGTGTTATACCACAAATTTCTTTAATTATGGGCCCATGTGCAGGAGGTGCAGTTTATTCCCCAGCATTAACTGACTTTACTTTCATGGTGAAAAACAGTTCATATATGTTTATAACCGGGCCAGATGTAGTAAAAAAGGTTACCTACGAAGATGTAAGTTTCGAAGACCTCGGTGGAGCAAAAATTCATACAAGCAAAACAGGAGTAGCGGATTTTGCATTCAATAATGATGTTGAAATGCTGCTAAAAATGCGTGAATTCTTTACTTTCTTACCAGCAAATAATCAAGAATCACCGAAACCTAAATCAACCTGTGATTCAGTTAATGATATTGATGAATCTTTAAATACTCTGATTCCTAGCAATCCTAATACTCCTTATGATATGTATGAACTCATTGAAAAAGTTTGTGATGAAAGGAATTTCTTTGAACTGAAACCTGATTTTGCTCGTAATATCATAACTGGTTTTGGTAGAATTGGAGGAAATACTGTCGGTATTGTTGCAAATCAACCTATGCACCTTGCAGGATGTTTGGATATTGATTCTTCAAGAAAAGCTGCGAGGTTTGTAAGGTTTTGTGACGCATTTAACATTCCGATCATCACACTTATTGATGTTCCAGGATTTTTGCCGGGTACAAATCAAGAATACAATAATATAATACAACACGGAGCGAAACTGCTTTACGCTTACGCTGAAGCGACCGTGCCGAAAATTAGCCTTATCACTAGAAAAGCGTATGGTGGTGCATACATTGTTATGAATTCGAAACATCTAAAAGGTGATATAAATTATGCCTGGCCAACTGCTGAAATAGCTGTGATGGGCCCTGAAAGTGCAGTTGAGATTATATTTCGACACGAAAAAGATCAGCAAACGTTAATTAAAGAATATAAAGAAAAATTTGCTAACCCATTTTTTGCTGCATCATATGGATACATTGATGACATTATAGTGCCAAGTAAAACAAGGTATCACTTTTGTAAAGCATTAGAGCTACTCAAAAACAAGAAGGTAGAAAGGATATGGAAAAAGCATGACAACTTACCTCTGTAACTTTCTTCTAAGCCTTGCTTACAAGTTATGCAATATTATAAGTATAATCAGTGTGCCGTTACCAAGACTCGAACTTGGGACCTCGTCATTACCAATGACGTACTCTACCACCTGAGCTACAACGGCAAGTTTATATATTATGATAATGAATAACACAAAAAAGAATAAGGAAAAAGAAGAGGAGAAAAAAAGATTAGCGAAAGCTTTAAAGCAAAATATTTTGAAAAGAAAAAAGCAGCAACAGAGTAGACAGAGAACCCTTTCAAAACTCGTTTGTGGTGAGGAATTTTTAGGAGAAAGCACCGCAGAATACTCGAATGTATTTGAGAACGACAAAATTACCATCAGAAACTTAAGTTTTGAAGGAGGTATCATGCCAGAACTACCGGAAGTGGAAGTAATCTCTAATTTTTTGCTTGATAAAATTAAAAACAAGCAAATCAGTAATGTTATAGTGAATAATTGGAATTTACGTGCCCCAATAACAAAAAATATTGATGATATGCTAAAGGGCAAAGTCATACGCAACATCAAGCGTAGAGGTAAGTATACCATCTGGAATACAGATGGTAGTGTGGCTGTAATCATACATCTTGGCATGAGCGGAAAGCTTATATATGCTGACCACGATCAAATGCGGAATAAGCATGATCACGTGGTATTTTTATTTTCTGACAATACTTCAATAATTTTTAATGACCCAAGAAGATTTGGATTAGTTATCGTTTTAAATAAAGAACAAGAAACGGATTTTTTTAGCGATTTTGGAATAGAGCCCCTCACGGATGAATTCAGTGGAGACTATTTACAGGAGTTGCTGAAAAACAAAAAAGTGAATATCAAATCAGCGTTAATGGACAATAAATCAATAGTTGGCGTAGGCAACATATATGCTTCTGAGAGCTTGTTTAGAGCCCGTATATCACCACTCAGGTCAGCAAAAAACTTGACCTATAGAGAGTGCGAAAAACTTGCTGCTGAAATAAAAAATACTCTGAGTGATGCAATTGCTGCAGGTGGTTCAACACTGAAAGATTATGCACAGCCATCTGGATCTGCTGGATACTTTCAAAATAACTTTTACGTATATGGTAAAGTTCAAAAACCTTGCAAGATTTGCAATAATATCATAACACTTATACGACAAAATGGCCGTAGCACTTATTTTTGCAACGCGTGCCAGAATTAAGATTTTATTTTTTGATATGATATTTTCACTTGAAAAAGATCCATTTGATTTGTTTTCAAAGTGGTACAAAGCAGTACTTAATTCTCCGTGTGAACAACCAACTGCAATGACGCTAGCAACTTGTAGCAAAGACTGTATTCCATCTGCAAGAGTGGTATTACTAAAGGAATATAGCAAAGAAGGTTTTGTGTTTTTCACTAACGTAAACAGTAAAAAAGGGAAAGAATTGACTGAGAACCCCAAAGCTGCGTTAGTGTTTCATTGGATAGAATTTGCTAGGCAAGTGCGAATTGAAGGAGAGGTTAAACTTCTAAACGATGAAAGAACTGACAAATACTTCTCTTCTCGAGCGCTGGGTAGTCAAATTAGCGCATGGTGCTCAAAACAATCGAGCATTCTGAAAGATTGGCAAGATTTTGAGCAAGCTATAAAATTGAAGGAAAAAGAATTTCACAATACACAAGTTTCTCGTCCTGATTTTTGGGTGGGATTTTGCGTAATCCCAAAAGTAATTGAATTTTGGCAAGAAGGTGAATATAGGAAGCATATTAGATTTAGATACACTCTTGTTGAGGGAAGCGATTGGAAAGTGGAACAACTATATCCTTAAAAATGGTTGCGGGAGTAGGATTTGAACCTACGACCTTCAGGTTATGAGCCTGACGAGCTACCGAGCTGCTCCATCCCGCGTCGTTGCTTATTTAGTTATTATATATACAAATAATGAAAAAAGAAAAATAAAATTTCACCACATGCAAATATCGACACACTTATTAACTTTTCTTGACATAATAGTTAGTTATATACGTAACAATCTGCGCAATGAACAATATAACTTGATACTGTGGTTTCCTGTTTTTCAGTGTGTAGGAATTCTAACCTATTTTTCCCTAAGTTTTGAACCAAGCTGCATATCTATTTTTCTTTTGCTTTTACCCACACTAATTTTGATTGCAATATTGTATAAAAGGTACGCGATATTGTGTATCGCTTTAATTGCAGTGCTCATAGGATTTACAGCTAGTAAATTAAGAACAGCTTTAGTTGATACTCAAATTCTTGATAAAGAGAGATATGTAAAAGATATCGTTGCCACAGTGAAGGATATTAACGACAGGGGCTCATATAAACAATTTCTGCTTTCTGTTGAAAAATCCCCTACTATCTCAAAATCCTCTCCTGTCATCCCAGCGCCCCCTTTTGTCATCCCAGTACTTGACCTTACCCAGAAAAAAAAGATATGGATTCCAGCGTCACGCGCTGGAATGACACCGGATAGAGCTCTAGATAACATCAGAATATCAGTTAGAACCAAAGTGGAAAAAGGCATTAAAATAGGCGATCAAGTAAAATTATCAGCAAAACTCTTCCCTCCAAAAATTGCGCCTTCGGAGTATGCATACGATTTTGCAAGAATAGCATATTACCAGAAAATAAGTGCAACAGGTTTTGCAACAAGCAAAATAACCCTGCACAAAAAGGCTGAAGCAAGGAAATTTCTAGAGTATATAGAATCTTTCCGTCAATACATTTATGAAAACCTGCAGCAAAATATCAAAAAACCACATGTAGACATAATTTCTGCATTACTGATCGGTAAAAAAGACGGCATAGATCAAAAAACTATGGACGCGATACGAGATTCAGGTATAGCACATTTGTTTGCCATATCTGGTTTGCATTTATCATTCGTTGCTGGTCTGTTTTTTGTAGTGTTTCGTAATTTATTCGCAATATCTGAAACTTTGACTCTTAAGTATAACACCAAGAAAATATCTGCATTTCTTACCATTTTGCCAACCACGTTTTATTTGTTGATTACCGGTATGCAAATTTCTGCTCAGCGTGCCTACATCATGGTGATTTTAGTACTCGTTGCAATAATGATAGAGAGAAAATATCGAGGGTTAATAGCAATTGCGTTTGCTGCTGCAGTGATACTTATCATAGAACCAGAAGTAATTTTAAAGCCTGGCTTTCAGATGTCATTTTCTGCTGTTTTGGCACTGGTTGCCAGTTATCAAATTAATGCTAATAAATTGTTCAAAATAAAAATAATGAAATATTTTGTGTCGATAATGATTAGCTCAGTAATAGCAAGTTTAGCAACTGTTCCGTACACGATATACAATTTTAATTATTTTTCAATTAGTGGCATTATCACAAATTTAGTTGCTATACCAATAGTTACATTAATTATTATTCCACTTGGAATAATCTATGTTTTGTTGATTCCTTTCGGTATTGAATGGATTATAGCGCCACTTATAGAACGCCCAATTGACAGCATTTTGTATATAACAAACGCTATCGCTAGTCTTCAGTATTTGGTTATTCCCATTCGCACTTTTCCTGCATCATCAATTATTATAATAACACTTGGTTTATTGTGGCTGTGCTTGTGGGAAAGAAATTGGCGTTTCTTCGGAATTTTCTTTATTGTGCTGGGTATTTGCTTTAGCACCGCATATAAAACCCCCGACATACTAATAAATGCTGATAATGTTGCTGTAAAAGAAAGTGATAACTTACTATATTCTCTCACCAGGAAAAATAGGAACTTTGTTGTCAAAACATGGGCGAAGCAAAATGGGCAGAACCAAATTTTGAATCATAAAAAATACAATAACTCAGATAAAAGGCTAAAGTGTAACGATTATGGCTGCATATATAATAAAGGAAATAATAAATCAGTGTTGCTAGCTTATAAGGAAGAAGATATTCTAGAAAATTGTGATAAAGTTGATTTAATAATTCAATTAAGTGAATTCGACTATTCAGTTTGTAATACTAAAACTATCAAATATGCCAATCTAAAAACATATGGCACACATTCAATTTGGTTAACAAATCGTTACATAAAGATTAATAAAGTGCGCTCTAATAGGCCTTGGCACATGTTGAAAAATTAAGAAACTTGATTTTAAGGTTTGGTTAATGTATACCTAAATAAGTTTAAACTAGAAAAATGTTATGGTTACAGACACTAAAGATCCTTTCAAAGACTATTTTGATTTTTTAGGATTTAGAAAACTTTCTGACCAGCCCAGTAGAATTTTGAGCTCTATAAGAAAGTATTCTGGTACTATATCGATAGCAAGTACCATTGCTACTCTTATAGCATTTACTACCTTTTCTATTCAGCCTGTTATAGTAAGTATTGCTGGATTTGCGTTCACGCCAGCACCTCTTGCCTTTATTCCTCTTGCAGTTTTCTTATTTACTGCTGTTATAAACTTTATAAATACACAAAAAATAAAAGAGAATGAGATAGATAAAAAAGTAGGAAACTATCAAGTTGATGAACAGTACAGCCAGATTGTTCAAGAAGCCGAAAAAATTGAAATTGTAACAAATTTAGATCGTAAGAGGAAAAAGCTTTCAATAGTTTTACCAATTTCTAAGATGTATGGTCCCAGAGAGTGATGGTATACTATCATCATCATTTAAGGAGTCATTATGGGACAGATATTACATGGGTGCGCCAAAACAACACAGACGATTCGTAGAGCAATACAAAATAGAAAAGAGAGCATAGCAAAACTCTCCAAGCATTATAACCTTAATCCAAAAACTATTATTAAGTGGAGAAAACGTTCATTTACGAAAGATGCTGATATGGGTCCAAAGCATCCAAGATCAACTGTTTTAACGCTAGAAGAGGAAGCTATAATAGTTACATTTCGCAAGTATACACTACTGCCACTAGATGATTGCCTTTACGCTCTGCAGTCTACAATTCCGCATTTGACTCGCTCTAGCTTGCATCGTTGTTTACAAAGACACAACATTAGCAGATTACCAACTGTTGATGGAGAAGTTAAGTCAAAAAAGAAATTCAAACAATATCCTATCGGTTACTTTCATATTGATATTGCTGAAGTTAGAACTGAGGAGGGCAAATTACATTTGTTTGTTGCTATTGATAGGACATCCAAATTTACCTATGTTGAGTTGTGTAACAGTGCTACAAAACCCATAGCTGCTGAGTTCTTACGTAATTTGATTAGAATTTTACCGTATAAAATCCATACTATTTTGACAGATAACGGTATACAATTTACAAACCAGAAGCGTCATAAGTATGCTTTCCAACATATATTTGATAGAGTTTGCGAAGAGAATGTTATTGAACATCGTTTGACAAAAGTTAGCCATCCTTGGACGAATGGGCAAGTCGAGCGTATGAATAAAACTTTAAAGGATGCTACAGTTAAGAAGTATTACTATCAATCGCACCAGCAACTTAAAGAACACCTTTATAACTTTGTTATGGCTTATAATTATGCAAAGAGACTCAAAACTCTTAAGGGTCTTACTCCTTATGAATTTATATGTTATCAGTGGACACAGTCTCCAGAATTATTTATACTAAATCCACACCATCACACTCTGGGACCATACATCTAAGACGCAGAGAAAAATACTAGAAGATATAGAAGCAGAAAATAGAAATAGGATTCTCTTGTTTACAGGATCATATGTATTTGGTGCTATTATAGTAGTTTCAGCAATATCACAATCCATTAATGCTCCAATAATATTAATAGCTTTATTAGTCGCTATTCTTTTATGCATCATATCAACACTTAGCAATCTAATAAGTAATAGCGTGGATCATGAAAATCATACTATTAGAAAACACAGTTCTTTAGGTCTTCTATTTCCATACTGGTCTGGAAAGGGCATGGTTGTATCAGTAGTAGAAAATAAGCTTGGTAAAAGGGAAAATGAACTAATATCTCTAATGAAAAAACTACTTAGTCCGCTTTGCAACTCATTTGACAGTAACCTTAAAAAAGCTTGCGATTTACTTGATAATAGTCTTTTAAAGCCTGCAAATATTAACATTAAAGAAACGCTTGATCACCTAAAAAAAATCAGAGAAGACATCAAAAAAGATTTAGATTGGCTACATGCAGAAATTTCAGAAGTTTTAAACAACACTAAAGAATTGACAAAAAAAGCACATTCACTAGATATTGAAGGTACTTTTTCTAGGTTAGAGAATGCTATTAAAATTGCTGAAGATAAGATTGAACGATTTGAACCAAGCCGCTTTGTAGGCTGGCTTCAATCAACTACGCAGTCTAATAATAACGAGTTCCTTAGCATGCTAAAAAAGTTAAAAGAGGATACAGAAAAGGAAAAAACGGAATTGAAGATGCAATTAAACGTAGTAAGGAATGAATTAGAAGAAATAAAAAAGAAGCAAGCTCAACCAAGTACGCCTGATTTAGAAGCTAACAATGGAAATAATACTAATAAATTATTAGTGTTAGAAAATAAAGTCAAAGAACTACGTGACACAGTTAGAAAGTTAGAGCTGGAAGCAGAACAAAATAAGCTGCAGCAAAAGAAGGAAAAGTTAGAGCAAAAAAAATCTGAACAAGAAAAAACAGATGAATGGAAAGAAAAAATCAATGGCAACCCAAGTGACTTTCTATATTATTTATTAGAATCTATTAAGCTGGAAGAAAAAGATAATAAAGAAAAAAAGGTTGAGGCAACATTACGGGATTTTGATAACAAAATAATAATTCACTGGAAAGATGGCTCTCAAACAATTTGCCATATTAAAAAACAAGGTGATCTTCCTAGTACAAAAGTTGATTTTGTAGATCAAAATATTCAAGCAGCATTTGCAGTAGCTCGCGCGGGGTAGTTGTTATAGACCACTTAGAAGTAACCTTAAGTGTTAATAATGACAAAGAGAAATTAAGGTTAGACACCTATATAGCTGAAAAATGCAACATATCACGCAGCAAAGCGCAAAGATTGATACAAAATGAGCAGGTGAAATTACTTGGCACACCGATAATTAATAATGACTACATAGTAAAACCAGATGAAGAGTATGTGGTGCATCTCGTTCAACCTGACATATCCACATCAATTGAGCCTAATTATGACATAAAACTTGATATCGTCTATGAAGATGAGGACATTATAGTTCTGAGTAAACAAAGTGGATTAACAGTGCACCCAGGTGCTGGGACAAACAATGATACGCTTTTGAACGCAGTTATCGCTCACCTTGATGTAAGACCAGGAATTGTTCATAGACTCGATAAAGATACTAGTGGGCTAATGGTAATTGCAAAAAATGAAGCAGCCCATAGTTTTTTGTCTGAATTGTTATCGAATCGCAAAATAAAGCGGGAATACTTAGCAGTAGTTTGGGGAATATTATCTTCCCAGCAGGGAACTATAGAAACTAACATTGCTCCAAAGCGTGGTAATAAAGAAATGATGTGTGTTACAAAAACAACGGGCAAATTAGCAATCACTCATTACTCAGTAGAGAAAGTTATAGGACAAGCAAGCCTCGTTAAATGCACTTTAGAAACAGGTAGAACGCACCAAATTCGAGTCCACATGAGCCACATAGGACATTCTATAGTTGGTGATCAAGTTTATGGGAAAAATAGTAGTAAAAGCACAAAATATGCTAAAAACTCTAGTTTTATTCGTAATTTCAACAGACAAGCACTACATGCTTATACACTGGGCTTATACCACCCAAAAAGTAAGGAATACATGGAATTTGTCTCTGATTTACCACAAGATATAAAAACTTTAATTGGTGAGTTTGAAAATATACCTAAGAAAGGGTTACCTGATTTTTGAAGTATAAAATCAACGGCATCATTGCTGGTATATATCTTTGGCTAAAATAAATTAAGATTTACTGCAACTACAATAAGTGCTCTTATCATCACATTTTGGTGTTAAGTCAGGATAGAACGTGAGTATAGCATCATTCTTTCTTATAAATACTGATTGATAATTGTCATCCTCCATTTTATACAGGCACATTCCATCTTTTCCCAATTCCTTAAACGCCTTAGTTGCAGAAATTATCGGCATGAAGGTTATATGCATATCCATTTGGGCATTTAACTTTCACTTCTCCATCCTTGCCCAAATATTTCATTCCAAATGTATAAACTGGCGGCTTAGAGGTTGTCCGGAAACAAGTAAATTCAAGCATATTCCCTCTTTAACATAACCCTACTCATAGCTAGGTATATGAAATTCTCAGTGGATGTTGTGAGTAAATCATACTCCTTCGATAGCCTTCTATTCCTATTAACCCAAGCAAAAGTCCTTTCTACAACCCATCTTCTTGGCTGTACTTTAAACCCTTGTTCTCTTGTTGGTAGTAGCTCAGGTGGCGTATCTTTGTGCACCCAAAATCTACATGGAGGCCTTGTAACAATTTCAATATCTATGTCATATTCTTCCTTTATGTGATTCTTTAAATTTCTTCCTTGGTATCCCATGTCAGCCCACATTTTTTTAACTTTAGTATATTTTGTTCTCATATTGTTTAATGCTATTTTAATACCATCTCTATCATTTTCGTTAGCAGCGCCTACGTAACAACCTAGTATAAAACCCTGAGTGTCTGTAATTATATGCCTTTTTCTACCCTTTACTTTTTTACTTCCATCATAGCCTTTGATCCCCCCTTTTCTGTAGTCTTTACAGATTGACTATCTACTATACAGGCACTCGGCTGCTCATTCCTTCCTATTTTTCTTCTACTATATTTTGTAATTTCATAATTCATTTTCTCAAAAATTCCCTGCTTCTTCCATTGCCTGAACTGCTCATACACAGTCTTCCATAGCGGAAAATCATTTGGTAAATACCGCCATTGACACCCTGTACGCAATACATAGAAAATTGCTTCTAATATTTCTCTTTTGCTATACTTTGGCGGCCTTCCTCCTTTCTTGTATGATACTCTGAAGTGTTTTTCTATTCTTGCCCATTCCCTTTCGCTTAGATCTGTTGGATACTTTTTTCTCATCTTTACCCCGTACTAAAATTTCAGATATTATAGCCTTTTACTTGTTTCCGGACAACCTCTTATAGCATTTCTCATAATAGTCCGAACAGGTCATAGGAAGGCAGAATCAACAGCACGACGAAAGGATTCGAATAGAGGAATGTTTTTCCTGGCTCTGTTTTTTATAGCAAACCAATGATGCTCAATTTTGTTGAAATCTGGAGAATAAGGCGGCAGATACAAAATTTCTGCACCAACCCCTTTAGCAAGCTTTATCAGACTTATGAAAAGTAGCATTGTCAAGAATGACAGTCTGTCCAGGTTCCAAGATCGGTGTCAAAAATTGCTCAAACCATCCATTAAAAACATCCATATTACAGTGGCCTTCAAAGGTTAACGGAACAACTATCTTTCTTCCACTTAAGGCTGCAACCATACTGATTCGTTGAGTTTTCTTTCCAGATTTTAAGGCATAAAACCGCTGTCCTTTCTGGCAATATCCGTAGGGGTAGTCTTCGGTGTTATCAATGCCAGACTCATCTATATACACTAAGTTTTTAGGTTCTTTTGTCGCTATAATTTTCAAAAATTCAGCACGTTTTTCTTCGTTTCTTTCCTTGTATCCATATGTCTTTTTTTGCGCGTAAATCCAATTTTTTTAAGGGCTCGATAGATCGTTTGGATACTAACGTTGTTCCAAAGTTTAGCCATTTCCGATAGAGTCTTTCCTCCGTGTTCTCTGGCAAATTTGGCAAAGGTACCCCAGTCGGTAATTTTGTGATTGTAACCCCCATTTCCAAGTTTTTTTGATTGAAAGTCTCCTGTTTCTTTTCTTCTTTGCTGCCACTCCCATAAAGTAGTTCGTCCAATCTTAAATCTTGCTGCCACTGTTTCTCTGCTTTCTCCTTCGTCTAGCGCTTCCATTGCTTTTTTTCTTAAATCATAACTATATGCTGCTGGCATTCAACCTCCTTATCATCATCTACCCTTATCCTATCACATCCGGACTTTTATGGAAAGAGCTATACTTGGTAGAGTTAAATTTCCTGGATCCAAGTAGTCGGCTACTCGGATGACAGGAGAAGGTACTGCCGTCATAAAGGAACCAGTGTCAGCTACTTGGATGATACCTTTTTTCTACTTAGTTTGGGTTATGCAAGAAGTCTATTATAATCAGGCTTTAAGTGTGCGGAAGTAATTTTTTTCGTTAAAGTAAAAAATTTTTTCTATAGCTGATCAAAGTGGGATCAAGAGAAACTTACCACTTTCTTTACAAAGGGTTTGATGTTACCATTTGACTGCCTATTCTGAATTTATTGAATGAACGTTAACATAAAGAATCTAGTTCATGCTTTCTCTAAATTGCCAAGTTTAGGGCCATCATCATCACGCAGGTTAGTTATACATTTACTCCAAAACAAAGAAAAAGTTATGCTACCACTTGCATCTTTGATTAAAGAGCTAGCAGATCTTATAATAGAGTGTGAAGTTTGCGGAAATCTAGATACTAAGTCACCTTGTTCTATTTGTACTAACCCAAAACGTGACACTAAGTTACTGTGTGTAGTAGAAGAATTAGGTGATCTATGGGCGTTTGAAAAAGGAAATATATATTCAGGTTTATACCATGTTTTGGGTGGCAGATTGTCTGCAATAAATGGCATAGGTCCAAAAGAACTCAACCTTGACACTATTCTGAAAAGAGTGACAGAGTCTAAAATTGAAGAGATAATTATCGCAATTAATCCGACATTAGAGGGCCAAGTTACTGCACAATATATAATTGAATTGCTAAAAAATTTGGATGTGAAAATATCACGCCTTGCTTGCGGCATACCAATGGGCGGAGAAATTGACTATCTTGATGAAGGAACGCTGAGGATAGCACTTACTTCAAGACAAGAATATGAGTTAAATATAAAATAAGACATGTGCTTAAAAAAACTTATATCGCTAATAACATTCAAAAAGAAAAAAATAGTGCCACCACTTAAAGTGGTGGCTTGGGAAAATGACCACCTAAACTATAAGCAATTTTCAGGTAAATTCAACACTATAATTAAAACAATTGATCAGTCTTTTACAATAATATCTTTGGAAGGATATGATGGATGGGGCAAGACGTTTTTTTTGAAAGAATGGGTAAAAGAGTTAAAACAGCAAAATGAAATTGCAGCTTATTATAGTGCATGGGATATCAATGCATTGGACCAACCACTGCCTTCTTTTTTAAATTTCCTATTTGAAGATTTATTTGTATCGTATAAAGTAAAAAGAAGTGTTATACAACAGTTCAAGAACATAAACCAAGAGCTATTTTCTCTAAACACACTAGGAAAGCTGATCAGTAAATCTCCACTTGCTATGCTTTCAGTATTTCTTGATGCTGCAAAAGAGGCTGATAAAAAAGACATAGGTTTTGTCTTGAGTGAATTAAGTCTTCTCCAAAGAAGAAAAGAGAGTACTAGAGATTTTAAAACACAGTTAGCGGATGTGGTTAATAAAATCAGAAAAGACAAAAACATTTATATAATGGTGGATAATCTTGATGTGTGCCGTCCTAAATTCGTTGTCGATTTTTTGGAATCTATAAAGTATATGCTTGATGTGGAGGGGCTGGTTTTCATTATTTCTGTAAGTAAAGATAAGAGTAATGTACAAAGAGCAATCAGCACAATACTTGGACCAAATTTTGACCTAAAATCTTTTACTGATCTCTCTTTACATTTGCCAAAACAACCGATAGAAAAATTTACAAAAGAACTATTTGAAAATATTAAATTACCGAAAAAGTCAAAAAATTTGATTGTAGATAGTTTTATATTTTATACAGAAAGCCTGTCACTATCGTTAAAAACAATAGAATACTGCGTAAAAAAAATAAAGCTGTGTCTTCTGAATCACACAAGAGAAGAATTACCTGATCCGAATTTGTTTTCATTTTTGGTAATACTGCAATCGATAAATATTGATATATATGAGGAATTAGGTTTTTCATATCAAAGAGCATTGGAAAAAATTGAAAATGAATATAAATCTTTAGTTCTAAATGGTCAAGAAGAATGGGAAAAACTTAAAACCTCTCTAGAAACTGCTTTTGCAGAGAGGGAGTCAAAAATTAACAAAGCTATAAAGGATATACTATTTTGAAAAGATACCCTACCTTTACATATACAAAGATAGGGTAACATTTGATTAACGCCCTTTTACTATGTCATTACCTTGTTCAAACTTTCTGATTAATTCGCTTACATTGACATTAGATAATTTTTTACCTGCAGATTTGTCATTATGTGAAGCATCAGGTTTACGAAGGTCTTCCTTACTGTTACTCCTAGTAATATTACATCTAACAATGTTTGAATTATTAGACTTATCGCTTACATCTGAAATATTGCTTTTTTCACTACATGAAGACGAATTACTCGACATATTGCCTAAGCTAAAGAGCTTTTTACCTTGATAGATTGGATTCCAATCAAGTGGATTATAAGTTTTTTTGCTAGTCTCAACCTTTTGGTTATTTTGCTGTTTAGGAGAAAAACCAAGTTTTTCTCTTTCTTTCTTGCTTAGCGTTTTGAGAAATTTTACGGTTTCTAATTCATCAGTTGCTTGTACTTTATGTAAATCAAAGCTTTTTTGATGGTTATCCTGCTTAACATTTTCCATCATTTTATCTTTTATTGTTCTATCCTCATCATCAGAAGTGCTGCTACTAATATCACTGATACCACTATCCCCTGAATTGCGGCGTTGTTTGTTAGGAGTGCTATGAATGTTGTCTTCCATGAGTTTTTGCATTGTTGGGCCAAATGTTCTTCCAAGATTGCTACTCACTGTTTTATTACTATCATTTGCTTGAGAATGAGGTACATTTCGCTCAAAAATTGCTTTTATTCCAGCAAATTTAGCTTGGGAAGATTTCGGAGGAACAGGTGGGGCAACCATGCCTTTTGAGTTAATCTTTCCTTCATTTTGAGGAAAAATTTTTGGATTATTTTTTTCTACTGTAGTATTCATTTTTTGTATCCGTTCAGCGGAGTGGCAGAATAAGGTAGACAAGGTGATCTAAGAAGATAATCATAGAGCAAAAGTGAAGTAATATGGTAAACCTTTTAGAACTTTGCAAAAATTTACAGCAAAAAATAGAAAGGTTAGAAGCAAAAATAGAAAGATTGGAAAAAGAGAATGAAAGTTTAAAAGCAGAAAATAAGGCTTTAAAGATAGAAAATGCTGAGTTAAGAGAAAGACTCGGTTTAAGCTCAAAAAATTCATCAATACCAAGTTCCAAAGAGTTGTATAAAATAAAAAAGAATAAGCCGAAAAGCGAAAGGAATATTGGCGGTCAGGTTGGTCATAAAGGAAGTTTTCGCGCCAACATGGATGCAGATAAAGTAGTAAAGATAGAGTTGCCTAATACTTGCGAATGCGGAGGAGAAATTGCAATATGTGAAAAACCATATATTCATCAGAAAGTTGATCTTCCAGAAATCAAGCCTTATGTAGTGGAATATCAGTTAGAACATGGCCGTTGTCGGAGATGCGGAAAGAGAAGAAGTAGCAAGTTACCGGAAGGTGTTACGCCAGATACATTTGGTCCAAGGGTTAAGTCAATAATTGCAGCGTTCAGCGGATTCTACAAAAATTCAAAACGCGAAATAGCGAGTGTCGTAAATGATATCTTCAATTTGAACATAAGCGTCGGTAGCATATCAAATAGTGAACATAGAGTTGCTTCAAAATGCAAAAAAATGTATGAGCAGATCGAACAAGAGATAAGTAGGAGTAAAGTTCTACATATTGATGAAACGAGCCATTATAACAAAGGTAAACTCGCTTGGTGTTGGATGTTTGCAAGCAATACGGCAAGTTTTGTAAAATTTACAGAGTCAAGAGGAATGAAAGTTTTACAAAATAGTAAATTCTGCAATCGCAATAGCTTGGTAATAACTGACAGGTATGCAGCATACAATTATTTTGCCGATAAAAACAGGCAAATCTGTTGGGCACATTTATCAAGAGATTTTGAAAGATTAGCACATAGTTGGAATATTGAAGTTAAAGTTCTGGGTTGTTACTTGAGAAACGTGGCCACTGAATTATTTGCACTAAAAAAAGCTTTACTAAAAAGTGAGATAGATGTTTTGAGGTTTGTCAGACGTGCCAGAAAATTAAGAAAACGTACAAAGTATTACTTGAAGGAGATATCTCGTTTACCTGAAGCAATTGGAGCCTCTCGAGTTGCAAAAAATGTTCTGAGATCTGAAAGAATGATGTGGAAATTTTTAGATGACCCAGAAAATATTCCGCTGACAAATAACCACGCTGAACGGCAAATTCGGCATTATGTCGTTTATCGCAAAAACTCATATTTTACACAATCAAAGCGGGGAAATACATTCCTTGAGCGGATAATTTCATTATACTTAACTTGGAAACAAAGGGGTCTCAATCCTTTCCAAAATCTCCTATCTATTGTTTCTTAAACCACTCTCCTGAACGGATACCATTTTTTTACCTCTAAACCTATTAACTAATAAAAGTATAAACTTAGAGGTATTAATTTTGTAATAACAATGCTAATAGATTACCGCAGTTTCAATAAGCATCACCAGAGGATTCTCTATATAATGCTTAAAGGCATTTAAAAACTTTGCTCCGAGTGCCCCATCAACTGCTCTATGGTCAACAGAGAGCGTTACTGTCATTATTTCTGCTATTTCTATTTTCTCATTCATAACAATTGGTTGTTTTTTAGATGCACCAACTGCCATAATGCAAGATTGCGGCGGATTGATTATAGCACTGAAGGCTTTTATACCAAACATCCCTAAGTTGGAGATAGTAAACCCTCCTCCTTGAAACTCTTCAGGTTTCAATTTTCCAGATCTTGCTCTGCTTACTAAATCTTTCACTTCTTTTGATATAGATAAAATACCCTTTTTATCAGCATTTTTTACTATAGGAGTAATTAGCCCATCTTCAAGTGCCACAGCGATTGAAATATCTATATTTGAATATCTCAGTATTTTATTATCTATCCACGAAGAATTTATATCAGGAAATTTTTTCATGCTGAAAGCTGCAGCTTTTATGATTAGATCATTAATTGTTACTTTATTGTTTTCATCTGCTGAGTTAATCTCGTTTTTTAACGATATTAACTTATCAACCTGGCAATCTACAGTTAAATAAAAATGTGGAACATTCTGTTTTGATTCAGTCAGGCGCTGTGCTATCACTTGGCGCATGTTGCTTACTTCAACTATGGTATCTTTCTCAGGACTTTCAGTATGTATACCACTGCCTAAAAACTCCAACACATCAGCCTTAATTATGCGACCATATGGTCCTGTACCTTTTAATTGCTGCACATTAACCCCTTCATTTTGAGCTATTTTCTTAGCTAATGGGCTTATTTTTGTTCTACCTTCTGCATAACCCTCTGTCATCTGAGTAGCTGACACTGGGATCCATTCTTCTTTTCTAGATCCCAGCGTCAAGCACTGGGATGACATTGAGGGGTTGGATTCCAGCGTCACGCGCTGGAATGACACCGAAGAATGACTTATTGGCTTTCCGTTTAAATCTTGGTGTTCTGATTTTTGATTATCAACAGCACTTTTTGTCACTTCCTTTTTAACTGCACTATTGATGGAAGTTGAAGTATAGTTGTCAAGTGCACTTTCATCTTCTCCTTCTTCCAGCATTAAAGCTATTGGTTGATTTACAGGCACGCCACTTGTTCCTTCTGTTACTAAAATTTTTGCTAAAACTCCTTCATCTATAGATTCAAACTCCATTATGGCTTTATCAGTCTCTATCTCAGCAATTACGTCGCCTACTTCAACTTTGTCTTGTTCTTTTTTATGCCACTTTACAATTTTTCCTCCAGTTTTGCTCATTGTCGGTGAAAGAGCAGGCATTAATATTTCTATAGGCATTGATTTTGCATTTAAAGATCTATTCAATTTTTAATTTACTCTTTATCTTATGTCAACCTAATCGTGAATTATGATGAATAAGTCTGTTACACTATCCCTCACGTTATCCCAGTGCGTGACACTGGGATCTTGGTTCAGTACTATTATCCTATTGTTTTTATTATTTAGCCATAGCTTGTTTGCTAACAACTTTGTTTCAACCAAATCAAATAAGATCAACATGAGAACGGGGCCAGGGTTTCACTATCCTGTAAAATGGATATACACTTGCAAAAATCTGCCCCTGAAAGTGATAGAAGAGTTTGAGAGTTGGAAAAAGGTCTGCGATATAGATGAAGACTGCGGATGGATAAAAGGCAATCTTCTTAGTGATAAGCGCTACGCGATTGTAAAAGAAGATACTTATGGATATCAAAAACAGAGTGTAGACAGCAAGATTACTATGAAAATAGACAAGTTTGTTGTGATGAAGATAGAAAAATGCAACGAAGAATGGTGCTTTCTTTCCACCCCAAAACGCAAAGCATGGGTACAAAAAAAACATATATATGGGGTTGATTAGGTTGACAAAAGATCTGAATTAACACTAGTTTCTGGGCCTTCTGTAGCATGCTCTTCAGATGAAGCAGAGGGTTCTTGAGGCTCTGGAGACTGTACAGGGTTATCACAGAAACTCCTTAACATCTCCTCAGCGGATGAATCTAAAATTTGTACAATAGACTTTTCACTCTGCTCTTTTAGCGATTGATCCACTCTAGAAATCAACTCAGAAAACTCGCTACCTGATTTTTCAGCTTCATTTTTTATTTTACTTTCTATGCTTGCAATATTGCCTTGTTCAATTTCTTCTTTTGTTATGTTGAACGAATTTGCAGCATCTTGATATCCAATCTTGCAATTTCCACAACCAATTATGCAAAAAGCAATAGAATTAGATATTTCGCTTGCAGCCCACTTATGTATAGCGTAAGCCAAATAATTGTCATGGTATTTAATGCTAAATTGTTGTTCTATTAGCTCAGAAATTTTATTCTTTAGAGACATAAAGTACCCTCCTTACATTCGTTATACCTTTTTGTTAAGATACAGCAATTACACCATTTACTACATGCTTTACTTTAATTAATTATTAAAACGAGAGCATAATTTTCAGAGTTATATCTTTTTACCTTAACAATTCTTTTTTGAGTTCCTCTTTAATTATCCCACTTATATTCACGTTAAGATCCCCTACCCAAAAATCAGTCATAGTTTCAAGATCGTATAGATCCTCTATTACTTTTTTAATAGCAGCATTTATTTCTTCTTCGTCAAATTCCTTTATAATAGGTCTAATCTTCACATACCCTGGAGAGCCTTTACCATAAATTCCTTTGCTTTTATTAATGCAGCCACCTGCACCAGATCTACTGCTTCTCAAACCACTTCCACACTCTACTGTTTCATACTTGATTTCACCATTTTCTATATATGCTATTTGATTGTCTTGTGTAGACTTCAGTTTATCTGCCTTTACAATTTTCTCCTCTAGCTTTAAATCTTGCTTATGAATTACTGTTTCCTCATAACCCTTACCACCGTATGTTCTATACTCACCTCCACCTGCAACAGTAATCAGTTGCTGGCAATGTTGCTTCTGCGAATTGCACATTTCTATGAAAACAGGTCCCCCGTCCTTATCTGAGAGGTTACTTTCCTGGTTACCCCCTCCCTCTGTGACTTGCACCTTAATTATAGGATAATTAGGATCGATTTTCAGTTTAGCTTTAATATAATCTCCTGGCATCCCTACTCTGCTTTCAGTAGAATGGCATTTTTGATTGTCACAGCCACTACCTTGTATATGACCTGCTTCACCACTTCCCCACGCTTCTATTTTAATACGATCAAATTTTATTGATAAGTCATCTGTATAAACATCTTTATTTTTATGATCATAGGATTTTTCATTATTTTTTTCAAGATCTGGTTTCTTATTTTTCAGATGTTCCTTGATTATCTCTTTTAATTTTTCTTTTAATTTCTTTTTGAGACCTTCTAAATCGAACCTACACAATTTATCAGCGTAAAAGACCTCCGTTCTGTTTGCTTTAATTGGTGCTTCTTGTTGTGTGACAACGCCATTTGTATTTTGTGAAATCTTTGTATAAAAAGGTTGAGTGTTTTCTTTGTCTACATATCGTGTTGAACGGCTGCATGTTCCAGTAAAGCAGATACAACCATCATCACCTTGATTACATTTTTCTCTATGCTCTACATCCGTCAATTTGTATACTACTTTCAGTCCTTTACTAGATTTAAATGTATCGTCTATCTCATCATTTCTTTTTACACAGTAACTGCATTCTCCCTTCTTCTGCTCATTTTCATCAGGGAAGAAAACATACTCTTGCTTATTAAATATTATTTTATCCAACCTCTCTTGAGTTTCTTTCAAAGGGTAAACTATTTCCTTGCTTGGAAGATAATAGAACTGATTTGATTCCTTGGAGTAAACAGCATTGTATTTAGTATATCTTGTTCCCATTAATTTTAGTGGTATTATTTTATTTTCTCTTTTAAGAACAAACTCCTCTGGTTCTGGCTGCCATCCAGAAAGACAAAGCATTTTACTGTTAGAATTTCCTTTATACTTTACTTCTATTTCCGGCTGCCCAGAGTTATTAAATTCACATTGAATAGATTTGTCTTTTAACTTTTTCTCAAAATCATTAAAACTATAAAAACTTCCGCCTTTAGAACATTTAATTTGCACATCAGGAACATAGCCATATTCTTTCAGAACTTTAAATTGTTGCGGATTACTTTCTAATATACCTTCTATAATATTATCAATATTACTATCAGTTGTTTTTGCTACTATTGCTGGTTTTACTACTTTTAAAGATAGGGGGCCAATGTTTATAGGATGGTTGAGGTCAGTATTAACATTAAAAGTACAGGAACCATTACTATAGGTTCCATGTGCTTTAGCACAAGTGCTCTCACTCATCTTCATTTCTACTTTCAATGTATTTTTATTTACTATCTCCACTATCTCAGGTTCTGGAGCAGGTGGTGCAGGAAAACAGCGGACGAACTGTGGATTTTGTTCATTTATACTTTGAGTTCCAAGGTATTCAGCACAGAGCTGGCCCTTTTTTCTATAGGTTTTGAAGTAGTACGTGATGCCATCTTTGTCTAAAATAGAGCGCCACTCAGCTTTATTTTCTCCATACCCTTTAGGGAAATCTAATTTTTCTCCAATCTCTCCGTCTCTTCCTTTCAGATCACCAATGATTACCTTAACCTTAGGATTAAAGTAATCATTGTCTTTATCTGTTATAGGAACAATTCTAACTTGTGGAGGTGACATTGCAAGTTGCTCGCAAAATGGAGGGGGACTAGGTGCAAGTGGCACGGGAGCACATTTTACTGCCGTTTGGTAGCAGGTATCACAGACTTTTTCCATCTCCCCAGGACGAAAAATATTCTCACCCGAAAATACTCTAGAACCCCATGAAGAAATTCCTGACATACAAGCCCCTTTTTGACTGCAAGCACATATTTTAGGAGAGTTAGCGAATCTTCTTTTTTCCTCATCAGTAACACCGTCTGCCCATTCCCATTTAAGACCCCGAGCAATTTCTCCTCCAGCTTTTGTTTTATCCCCTTCCCAATCAATAAAAGCTGCAGCAGAAACTCCAGCTCCTGTACCTTGCGTTCCATATATCTGGCGGCAGGATTCCCCACTTTGTAAGTCATAACAATAACTTTGTCCATCATAAGCACATACTCTAATTTTGGGATTAAAGTAACCATCAACTCCTTGATCTTTTATTGCTTGCACCTTAATTTCCTTTACCCAATCTCCACCAACTATTGCTTCCAACCAAGTATTACTTTCTACAAATGTTGGACAATCAGCATATCCTTGATACGAAAGACCAAGTATCAAAAAAAATATCAATAAGAAATTAAGCCTTACACTTCTCATAAAATACCGGTAACCACTCATTAACTTCTTCTCCTTTTTCCTTTATTGCCTCGTACATATACTTTATCGTCTCTTTGTTAGCTGAAAGTACATGTATTTCTTGCATATTCTTTAAATCTAAATTTAAAGTTACTAATCCTTTATACTGTTTTATCAAAAATAAACCTTCCTGCGTTGGCGTCTGCAGAATTATATTCAGCTCCTCTTTTGATAAAGAAAATGCTTTCATGTATAATCTATTTGCATTGACGTTCGGCATCAAGATTCTTGTATCAACATGTTTATCTAAATATTGAGTAAATTTGCTAGCAAATGCGAGATTTAAATTTTCAGTACTTAGGATTACTGCAACATTTAGTTCCGTCATTCTTTGCATCCAGTTATCAAACTCTTTCTCTGTAGGAAAAATATTACTTATCTCCCATGCTTCATCCAAAACAAGTATTGCAGGCGAGCCATCACATTTTGCCTCAAAAGAATATAAAAAATAGTAAAGTATCACGGACATACATTCCTTTTGTTTTGTAAGGTTTGCGGTGTTGAGAGATATAATTTTTGTTTCCCAGTCAATATCTGATTCATTACCATCTTGAAATAAGTAAGCAAAGTCACCATCGTCACACCATCTACTTATCTTACCCCCAAGGAGCAAGAGCACCTCAGAAATTTGTGAAATAGAACGTGATTCCTTGGGTATAGCAAATATAGAATCCACAATTTTTCTTATCTTTTCTTCTACGTCCACCAAGCTCGTATCGGCTACCATTCTTCTGATCAGTTCAACCAACATATTGCGATTGGAAGCACTATCTTCAATGTTTAGTGGATTAAATTTTAGGCTTTTGTCCTTATATTTTGGATCGATTATGTAATATTTACCACTCACTGCTTTAGTAAAAATTATTGATTTTCCAGTGTTATCCAATATGACAATTCTTGGGTTAAACTTTCTTGATTCTGATAATAGAAAATTAATGAGTGAAGTTCTGCCTGAATTTGGAGCTCCGAGTATCGTAGTATGGCCATTATTTCTTTTTCCATGAAAATTAAAGAAGTAAGGATTTCCTTTTTTTGAGAAAAAAATCATTACCGCTTCTTTCCACCTTCTTCCTTTTAATGTACCTGACGTAAAATCGTGCAGCATAGCAAAGCTGCAAGCGTATTTTGTTAAGATATTTTTCGGTTGCGTAATAAAAGCAAAATTGCCTGGAAGTTGTGCCCAAAAATGACTTTCCATATGTAAATCAGTTCTAAACATCATGAAGCCAACTAATGACATTATAGAAGATAAATCACTAATACTTTCAGCTAACTTATTCCTATCATCTGCAAATATTGTAAAAATAATTTTCTGTTGGCAGAAGTCTATACTAGAGGTCTTTTCAAGCTCTATTATTTCTTCAATTCCTGAGCTTTTAAGTAAGGTATTATCCTCACTAATTTGCAGCATGTTGATTTGTTTTTTAAATTCTTTTATTGCTTTGTTATTACTAGTAAATATCATTATTTCTGTAATGATAAATTCAGATTCAAGCTGCAAGCATCTATCTATATTACCTAAAGAGATTTCCCGGTATTCTTTTATGCTGAAAATAGAGCCAAATTTCTGTTGATTTTCAAATATTGTTTGAAACGTATTGAAACCAAAAGCTATTTTAAAATTTCTAATATATTGCGACAGGTCCCTTTCATGTATTGGATAATCTTTGTGCGTTAATGTAACAATATAGTGGAGAAATTCTATCATTTCAGAATATATTTTACCTTCACTAAACCTTAGACTCAGTTTTTTAGCTCCAAAAGGTCCTAAATCATTTTGAATTACGTCAGTTATCTTTTGCAACTCCTGATGGCTTTCTTGTAAAGACAACTTATGCTTATTCTTTATTCTATTGAAAAAAAACGAATTATTAGTATGCTTGCCAAAATCGCTAAACAATATTACAATGTATAGTTCATTTATATACTGTAATTTACTATCAGTTAGTTTATTAAACCACGTTGAATGTAGGTTGTCAGAGAAGTCTTCAGTTTTATTCCATTTCAAGCTCAGTTTATTGCGCTTTCTAACGGTATGAATCCAAACGGTAAAATACAGGCTATTAATATTTTTTGATATGCTTTTTCTAATTTCAGTTCTGAGGTCGCTGTAGTTATCAACAGAAGAATAATCTTCTAACTTGATTATTTTTAACAATTCTCCCTGTTTTGTTAGTATGGTTTCTTCATCGTAATGACAAGCATAAGGAACAAAATCTAAATCAATGCTTTCTAGTAATGCTAAGTTGTTCTTTTTTTTAAGCTTAGAGTTAACTGTTGGTACTTTTAACTGCATATGCGTATTCAATAAAGATAATTAAAAAAGATAAAAATACTATCTTAATTTTTATCTTTTTTTTCGCTATCGGATTGTAATTTTATATCTTTTGCAAAGTTAAATTTTTCTTTTAAGTAGTCTGTTGCCTTTTCTGTACTACCGAACACCAGGACCAGTACACCAAACATTATCATAAAAAAGATTAGACCTCTGAACACTACTGCAAGTATCACTGCAGCTATACACAACCCTATGATTGTTGAAGGACTCATATTTTCTACAGTATCTTTAACTGAAAATGAAGAAATAAAATTTTTTACCGTTTCTTGTATACCCTTTAATTCATCACTCGCCGAACTTGCTTCGCTAGAATATGATGCAAAAATGAAACTTAATAAGGCTATAAAAACCAAAACTTTATTCAATTGAATGCGCATCAACTAAACACCTTTTAAACACTCCTCAAATATAACAACTTTTATATCAATAGGCAAGAACTGAATTCACTTATCCACTACAAGTAACACATATTTAATTTTTACCGCTGCGAACATGCTGTAAGCTCTTATCATCAACAAGAGGACTCACATTAATGGATGTTAATTTACTTGATAGGAAGTTTGAATGCAATTCAGCTACTGCTGCTATAGCAAGCACTGCAACCATAGCAAGTAGTCCTGCTCCTATCAACCCTGATGTCATTGCTCCTGCAACAATGCACCCTATTGTGGAGAGAGCACAACCTGCTACAAATGCAACGTGAAGATTTCTGTTATTGGGTTGTTTTTCAAGTGGAGTATCTTCACCCTTTTTCTTATTCAAAGGAAATTTCTGCACGATTGTAATGGCGTTTTTTCTGTCCCTTTTTTCTTCGGGTTGCATTGAATCTTTTGCCTGGCTGCCTGTCATCTGAGTAGTTTGACTATTTGTATCCATACTTTCTTTTTCTCTGGATCCCAGTGTCACACACTGGGATGACACCTGTGGTGACTCTTTCTCAACTTGATCTTCAATCTTTTTATTATATTTAGAAGGAGATCTTCGTCCACTTGGCCCTTTGGACCTTGTTTTAGTTAGGTGTGCTAATTTTGTCTCTCCTTCATCCTCTGGTTGTAAGCCATTATCTCCTTCAACAGAGCTCAATGTTGAGTTTAAACTTTCCTCAGATGAAGTGCTTGCTATTGATGTTAAACTGTTTTTTCTACTATTTATTGGTGATATCGAGTTTTTTTCACTCAGTCCAGGTGAGTCTATTCCACTATCTGAGTCATTGCCACTACTGAGTTTAGAAGTTTGCTTCTCCTCTATTTCTTTCACAACCTTGCTATATTTTTCAAACACTTCCTCTGTAACATCTGAATTACTAAGTATTTTATTATCACCACTTTTTTTCTCAGCTACATTCAAGGGTGTTTCTTGTGTGTTGTTTTGCTCTTCAATATGTTTTAGCTGCATTTGATCTTCAATATTTTCTTCAACAGCATTTGGTATTGAGCTTACACTGCTGCTCCTGTTAGTAATATCCCAAATTGTTTGTACTATTGCTGCCTTTTTTTTTGAGTCTAGTTTTTTTGACTCTGTTATTTCTGCTTTCAACGCTGGAAGAAAGTGTTGGATATAATTATTATAATGTTCTCTTTTTTTCCCCACTGATTTTTCTAACTCAGCTAATGCTTCAGGACTAGTTCCTTGCTTGGATGACTCTAAGTGTTTTGCAATAGCCTGCTCATTTTGTCGTTCTCTCAGTATTTTTTCCAATTCAGCCAATGTTTTAGGACTAGCTCCCTGCTTGAACAACCTTTTGCATTCTTTGGAAGTCTCATCTTGATTTTCTTGATAATTTTCTGCTGTTACCTTTTTGTATATAGTGTTGCTCAATTGTTGGTTAATATCTCCTTCCTTACTCTTAGGTTTTTTAAAGGGACTGTGCATAACATTCCTCCATACATAATAAAATGTATAGATACCTCTTTAGCGTTAATTTTACATTAAAACTGGGCAATTATGCCATATTATAAATAATTGCGGCAACTTGCTTATTGGAAGGTCGCTTAACTATTTGCTTTCTGGGCTTTCTACTTCTACAGATTTGCTATTAATATGATTCTTTGCTTGTTGAACTAACATATCCACTACTTCTTTTACAGGCTTTTCCCTATCAACCATGCCAACACTTTGGCCGGCCATTAAAGATCCTGTTTCAACATCTCCTTCAATCACTGCCCTTCTTAAAGCTCCAGCCCAGAACTTTTCTATTTCAAGCTGCCCATCTTCTTTTGAGATCTGTCCCTTTTGGTATTCATCAATAACTTCTTTTTGACGCTTCATGAAGTCATCGCTTGCTTTGTTGGCTATAGCTCTTACAGGAATTACAGGAAAATCAGCACTTATCTGTACAGAAGGTATTGCATTACGTGCGGCCGATTTAATAAACACTTCCTTAAAATTTTTGTGGGCAATTGACTCATTAGTGCAGACAAATAATGTACCTATTTGACAGCCACTTGCTCCCATTTCCAGGTAATTAACTATCATTTCACCTCTTCCTATTCCACCTGCAACAAACACTGGTATTTGTTCATTTTTAAAATGAGGCAATATCTCTTGTGCAAGAACAGAAGTGCTAACTGGACCTATATGCCCACCTGCTTCCATTCCTTCTATTATTAATGCATCTACTCCCATTTTTACTAACCTTTTCGCAAGGCTTAATGCTGGTGCAAAGCACATAACTTTAATGCCTGCACCCTTGATTTTTTCTATATTAGGCTTTGTTGGCAGTCCACCGGCAAGCACTATATGGCTCACTTTCGTTTCAATACACACATCTATCAACTCACTCAACTTTGGGTGCATAGTAATTAGGTTTACACCAAATGGCTTGTTAGTTAATTTTTGTGTCTCTATGATTTCTTTTTCCAGTAAGTCTGGGAACATTGCACCACATGCAATCACACCAAAACCACCAGCGTTTGAGATTGCTGAAACCAAGTTTCTCTCTGAAACCCAGCTCATAGCACCACCCATTATCGCAAACTCACTGCCAAGAAAATCTGTTCCTTTTTTCCAGAGGCTACTTAACATATAACCTATATCATGCGTTTAAAAATGTTTTGCTTATCTATAAATGTGTGCTTTAAGGCGCCAAGTATATGTAAGATTATAAAGAGTACCATAAAACATGCAAGCATCGAATGTAGCTCGTTAGCCGTGTTAGCTAGATCTTTGTTTTGATTAATCAACAAAGGGATATGGAAAAATATTTGATCTGTTTGCCAGAAGCAGAAGACATGACATAGCCAGATAGTGGCATTAGCACCATTAAAGAATATAAACCAAAGTGCACTGCTTTACTTGTATTGATTACAAACCGAGAAAAATTTGCTGGAAGTGGTGGAACATAAGTAAAGACGCGAAAAAATATGCGTACTATGATTAATCCAAGAATAGCGATACCGCAAGCCTTATGAATAGCGTATATGTTGAACTTAATTTCATTGCTAAGTGGTAAGCTTTTCATATAAAGTCCAGAGCAAAGCATACCGATAATAAAAACAGCCATCAACCAATGGATAACTCTTAAACCTAGGCTATATTTATCGTCTTCCATTTTGATTACCCTAAAGTAGCATTTATATAATAGAAAAACTATTTTTCAATCAAAATTATTAAAGCAATTTAGATTTACCGACAATGTAGCTATACAAATTCGACCCAGCCGAGAGTCAAGTAGCAGGCACTGGCATCTAAGTCATAGAAACGGATCAAATGCAAAACTTACTTGACACCCTTCGCCAGCCCCCTTATCATGAAACTGAAGCTATTTATTTATCTTCTCTGTACAGATTAAATGACAAAAAAACTCAACGTATCTGGCGTCTCATGTTTAATTTTTTGCACTATGTGCACTCTATGTCTTTATCAAATTTCTAGGTTTTTACCTATACAAGCTGAAATACGCTTATAAAGCATTTAAAACATCAAAAAACGCCAACTTAAAAAATGGATAGTGAATAATTAGCTACCCTAGGGTTTCTTTTGCCTTTTTTTCTGTTTAGTAAATTTCTTAAACATTTATGACTAAAGGTTAGTTGCATTAAAAAGCAGCTAAATCGCGGTTATTAAGCGTTTAGAATAAAAAAACGCCATACTTGAAAGTATAATGTAAGTAATTAGCCAACCACGGGGCTTCTTTTGCCTTTTTTTCTGTTTAGTAAATTTCTTAAATATTTATGGCTAAACGACAATCGTCATCCCTGTAAAGGTCAAGTATCCCGCTACGTGTTAGCGGCTAAGAGATACCCGGCGGTATGACGGTTCGTGATGGCATGACGATAAGGTTCCAGTGTCAAGCGTTTGGCATGCAAATTTCCTTAAACGTTCGTAAGCTTAAAACTTTACTTTAGATCAAACTGCTGTATAGTGACTTTATAGCTTCAATTTTGTAATGAATATACCTAGTATAGAAAATTGTGATCTTCACAATAAAACCGTCTTACTCAGAGTTGATTTCAATGTTCCTATAAAAGATGGAGAAATTCGTGACGTCACTCGTATTTTGAGAGCATTGCCTACTATTCAGTATTTAGTGAATGCGAGTGCAAAGATTATTATTATATCGCATTTTGGACGCCCAAAGGCTAGAGACAATAATCTGTCGCTAAAAAATATAATTGACACTTTATCACAGTTACTAAATAAAAAAGTGAAATTCATTGATGATTGCGTTGGTGAAAAAGTGCAAAAAGCAGTGAGTGCTATGGATGCAGGAGATATAATATTACTAGAGAATCTAAGATTTTATGAAGGTGAAAAGGAGAATGATGCAAACTTTGCCAGACAATTAGCATCTCTGGCGGATACATATGTCAATGATGCATTTTCTTGCTCTCACAGAGCTCACGCTTCTATTTCACGCATTACAGAGTTTTTACCTTCCTACGCGGGATTTTGCTTGCAAGATGAGCTAAAGTATCTTGAAAAAGCTGTATCGTTTAAAGCTAAACCTATTACTGCGATAGTTGGGGGAGCCAAAATGTCAACTAAGATAAAAATGCTTATAAAGCTAACAGAAAAGGTTGATTACCTAGTTCTCGGAGGTGCAATTGCTAATAATTTTTTGTCATTTAGCAAAGTAAATATAGGGAAATCTTTCTTTCAAAATGGTGTTGACGACCTTCTGCATAATATTCTTGAAACAGCAAATAAAAACAATTGCAAAATAGTTGTGCCAGAAGACGTTCTGGTTGCAGTAAACTCTGATTACAGCACTAGTATTTCAAGAAGAACTGAGTCCATTTTGGACGGTGATATAATTTTGGATATCGGACCACAAACTTTGAGTACAATAAGCAGTATAATAGCAAGCAGTAAGACTCTGCTGTGGAATGGACCTATTGGTGTTTTTGAACATTCAGCTTTTGCAAGTGGTACAATAGGGGTAATGAAAATCGTAAGTGACTTAACGCACAAAGGAAAGTTAACCAGCATAATAGGGGGAGGCGATAGTCTATCTGCAATAAGTGCTGCAGGCTTTACCGATAAGGATTTTACATATGCTTCCACTGGTGGAGGAGCATTTTTAGATTGGTTAAGTGGCGATGAAATGCCGGGAGTTGCTGCTCTGCAAAAATGATTAGATTAAAACTTTTTTAAATTATTTCTTATAGGCTAGCTTTTTTGTGAACGTGATTATGTCGAAGACAGTTAAACTAATTTTGTGTTTAATAATACCAATAATAGGATTTATTTTTTATATTAGGGATCATTATTTTCACACTGACTATGTAGAAGAAAATAATTTTGAACCATTTTTCAGTTCACAACCAGCCACCATTTCCAGAATTAACTGACTTCGATAGAGGAGTGTTGAAAGTTTGTGGAGATTGGGGAGCGCATCCAGATAAAGAAGATTTCAAAATTTTACTTAGTTGTCTGCAGCATCAAGAAGTAGTGAAAGAAATATATGATGAGCTTGATCATCAAATTGTCACACCAGATGCGGATTTGGAGCTATTTAAAGATGAACTGGCTAACATTTGGTTTACAAATAGTGGAAGTGAAAAAGAAACTATAGGGTTTGGACATATTTTTTGTGGTGAGCCAAACGATAAATTAGGTGGCATGCATTTTGTAGGCAGATATGTTGAAGCTCAAGAAGATAAATGGGCAGGTGCGATTTGGAATCCTGTGCAATAAATCAGATATTAAGAGGTTGTCCGGAAACAAGTAAAAGGCTATAATATCTGAAATTTTAGTACGGGGTAAAGATGAGAAAAAAATATCCAACAGATCTAAGCGAAAGGGAATGGGCAAGAATAGAAAAACACTTCAGAGTATCATACAAGAAAGGAGGAAGGCCGCCAAAGTATAGCAAAAGAGAAATATTAGAAGCAATTTTCTATGTATTGCGTACAGGGTGTCAATGGCGGTATTTACCAAATGATTTTCCGCTATGGAAGACTGTGTATGAGCAGTTCAGGCAATGGAAGAAGCAGGGAATTTTTGAGAAAATGAATTATGAAATTACAAAATATAGTAGAAGAAAAATAGGAAGGAATGAGCAGCCGAGTGCCTGTATAGTAGATAGTCAATCTGTAAAGACTACAGAAAAGGGGGGATCAAAGGCTATGATGGAAGTAAAAAAGTAAAGGGTAGAAAAAGGCATATAATTACAGACACTCAGGGTTTTATACTAGGTTGTTACGTAGGCGCTGCTAACGAAAATGATAGAGATGGTATTAAAATAGCATTAAACAATATGAGAACAAAATATACTAAAGTTAAAAAAATGTGGGCTGACATGGGATACCAAGGAAGAAATTTAAAGAATCACACAAAGGAAGAATATGACATAGATATTGAAATTGTTACAAGGCCTCCATGTAGATTTTGGGTGCACAAAGATACGCCACCTGAGCTACTACCAACAAGAGAACAAGGGTTTAAAGTACAGCCAAGAAGATGGGTTGTAGAAAGGACTTTTGCTTGGGTTAATAGGAATAGAAGGCTATCGAAGGAGTATGATTTACTCACAACATCCACTGAGAATTTCATATACCTAGCTATGAGTAGGGTTATGTTAAAGAGGGAATATGCTTGAATTTACTAGTTTCCGGACAACCTCTAACACACATCTCAGTGATTATAATATCCAATTTTTGATCATGTTTTTCTACAGGTAAATCTTTACAATATTGTTTCTCATAGGCTACACCTATAAATATTTTTCCAAGTGGCCGCAGTTTTTCTATCATTGTATCATACCAACCACCGCCAAAACCTAATCTATTAAAATGATCATCAAAAGCAATAACAGGAGTAATGATTGTGTCGGGAATTACATCTTCATTTGTTTCGTTCCATTCCTCAAATTTTAGTAACTTATTTTTATTAGGAATTGCTACTTTATAATCTAAATCGAGTAAACTATGCATCAAAGGCACAACATCTATTTCCTCATCCATTGGAATGTAAGCTGCTATTGTTTTGCCTTTAACGTAGCTTAAGTTCTGATTAAAGAGATTAATAAGGGAATTTGCCGCATAACTGGAATAACTTTCATCAATATCTTTTCTTATAGCTCTATATTGCTCTCTTATTTCCTTTTTGTGCTGTTTAATATCTTTGAACATGATCTATCCATTTTGCAGTAAGTTTTTCTTGTAAACTATTTTGCTTCAAGCGCTCACTTAAAAAGTCAAAGTCAACACACCCCATATCCTGGTCTTGATTACTGCAACTATAAACAAAACTCCTTTCTCCTGTTTTCGCATTTATATGTTGCTGCACACACTGAGCGCAGATTTCTTTCATCATACACTGCATAGGAGAATTAACTGATGATATCGCTATGTGGCCTGATTTCAGATATGGCTTTAAAATTGTTTTTCTAGCTTCATTCACAGCTTTCATCATTTTGTCAGAACCAATAGTGATAATTTTATCTATAACGTTCAAATTAATACCTAATCTTCCTTGTTGATAAGAGACTATTGCATCAACTATATTACCATGAAAGGATTTATCTTGATCTCTGCTTGTTTCTATCAATCCTTCTTCACATGCCCAAACTACTGCATTTGATGCACGCTCTATCAGTGCTCGTTTAAATACATCACTTAACTTCTTATAGCCAGCAAAGTACAAAACCTTGTTATTATTTTCAAGACATGCCTTCCCTATCGAAAATAACACTGCATTTCCAACTCCACCACCAATTAGCATTATATTCTTCATGTGCTATTTTAACTGCATTTGTTCAAATTTTTTGAAATTTTATAGAACAAAGTAATTTATATAGTTCTATACACAAAGACAAGGACACTCTCTGACTTCAACTATACCGATAACTGATAGCTGCATTTTTACGCATATCATCTAATAACAAGTTGCTTTGTATCATAATCTTTTGTTGGTACATTTTCTGTTTGATTGCTTCTATACCCGCTACATTACTCTTGATATCACACAACATCATCAACTTTGCAGTGCCATTTTCTCTCAATTCTACTATTTCATTCACACTTGTTTTACTAAATAAAATCTGCAAATCAGGATTTAAATCTCGCATTTTTATTTCAAATTCCTTTGCGTTTGGCAACTTAAAATTATCTGCCAATTTATCAAAATTTAAACAATTAACTTTTTGCTCCTTGAGATTATCTAATAAACTTTCTGAACCTTCAACCACAATCTGTTTTAATTTTAAAGTGCTTTCCAGCAGTGCATGATTAAGTTGTACTTTATCTATTACTTTTATAACAGAGTAACCTTCACTAAAACTGAATGGACCTGCTATGTCGCTGGTTTCTAATCCTTCTAAAACGCTCTTGAGTTTTCCTTTTAGCTGACTTAAATTAACTGTTGCTTTACGCATCTTTATTGGAGATTCTGGGTTATTACTGTTGCGTAATTTTTTTACTAAATCTTCAGCTATACCATAAACGTCCTTGTCTTTTTGATCAGGAGTTATAAACTCTTGGAACGTGATAAGATAATCCGGCTTTTCTGTTTGCCTTTTTACATCATCTACTTCTTTATCGCTTATATTAATAAATGGCACAATTCTTACTTCAATAATTTTGCTCCACAGTAACTGACATTTTATTTGTTTTCTTAAAATACCAAGATCTATATTATGCTTCTCTATGTATTGATCAACTTCATTAGCCTTAAGTTTAAAACTTTGGGTTAAAAATAACATAATAGCATTATCTAACTCCTCGTTGCTCAATTTTATATTCAGCCTCTGTGCTTCATTGATAATGATGATTTCGTCTATTAGCTCCCTAAGCACTTGAGGCTTTGCTTCTTTTTGATTAACACTTTGAGTGCCAAACAATGAATTTATAAAGTTGATGCGTTTTTCGATATCTAAATTTGAAATTGGTTCACCATTTATATCTGCAACAATTTCAATCTCGGTTGCAAGCAACCTAAGTGGCAACACTATCAACAGTAAGATTAGTATTTTATACATACAAGTAAAGTTGTTTAGTTAATAACCAATTCTATAATAAATACTGAGTCAATGCTAGCCAACTTTTTAATAGTGATCTCAGTGACAATGGAAATAAAAACCATTGCAACAAAATCAGGTACGCTGGTAAATAGGCTAAAAACATGCTAATATAGCGAATTTAGACCGTGCTCAAAACAGTATACGGAAGGAGAGGGATTCGAACCCTCGATACGACTTTTGGGTCGTATAACGGTTTAGCAAACCGCCGCCTTCAGCCGCTCGGCCACCCTTCCAAATTTAGAACCTAAAGATTATATAATACCAAGACCTCTACCGCCTGTCTAATGCTTTTAATTGCAATATTTGTATCTGTTCAGATGCATGGCTAATGCTGAAACAAAAATTCCAGTGCTCCCTTTCTTGTCATCCCAGTGCCCAGACACTTGTATCTTTATGATGTGAGGCATTAGAGCTAAAATACCTCACAGGGAGGGTGAAGCTGATGCGACACTAATGCCATTAAGCCAGATTTTGCTTCCCTCCCATAGAGTTAAAGACTGAACAGTATCTTTTGGAATTATATCCCGTATTACAAGGTTAGTCTAAACTCTCAGTTTATTTATAGTCTTGGAGGCAATTTTATGCAAGTAAATGCTATTTTGGGTGTGGATATTTCAAAAAAGAAATTTGATGTTTGTTTGTTAGTGGACAGTAAAAAACGACACAAAGTCTTTCAAAATAATCAAGATGGTTTTGCAAAACTTGTAGTTTGGTGCAATGGCCATGGAGCAAATCTTACTCATTTATGTCTTGAAGCAACTAGTTGGTATGGAGAAGATTTGGCTACTTTTATGCACGATTTAGGACATAATGTCAGTATAGTAAACCCAGCCCAAATCAAAGCTTTTGGCAAAAGTGAGCTGCTCAGAAATAAGACAGATAAATCAGATGCAGCTATGATAGCTAGATTTTGTATCGCCAACAAACCTGCTCTTTGGAAGCCCATTGCACCTGAAATGAGGCATTTGAGGGAGCTTTACCGTTGCATGCAATCGCTAAAAGATGATAAGGTGCAACAGACAAATCGCTTGGAAAACAAAAATATGCATTCCAGTTGCAAAGAAGCTATATCTAAAGTAATTTTGGCAATAGAGGAGCAAATTATTGTTCTCGAAAAAGAAATTAATGAGCATATAAATAACTATCCACATCTAAAAAATATGGTGGAAAACCTTAAGACTATAAAAGGTATAGGATATCTTACTGCTGTTGCTGTTGTCGCAGAAATGCCATCAGTTGATAACTTTGACAATGCTAAACAATTTACAGCTTTTGCTGGTCTAAATCCAGGACATTATCAATCGGGATCGTCAGTAAGTAAGAGAAGTTGCATATGCAAAATAGGATCTGAGCGTATTCGAAAAGCTCTTTATATGCCAGCTATAGTAGTCAAAAACCATAATAATCATTTTCAAAAGTTTTGTCAGCGTCTAGCAAGTAAAGGCAAATGTCCAAAAGTCATAGTTCTTGCGTTAATGCGAAAATTAATGCATGTCTTTTTTGGTATTCTTAAAAATAATCAACCATTTAATTGTAATTTTGTTGGATAATTTGTTTGACAGCAGAGACAGTATCTGGGATCCAGGATTTTGATTAGCACTAAGTTGGTGAGCATATAAGTGTTATGTTAAAATATAACGTTTTTACGGAAAGTCTGGATCCCAGTGTCAAGCACTGGGATGACATCGTTTACTATGTGCCATATTGCAATGTTCGTACAGTTGTGGGCGGTATCTCATCAGCTAACACGTAGCGGAATGACGAATTTGTTGTTTTTCAAATCGTAGAGCCACTTTAGCTATAAATCAACAAAAACTAATTTCCGCTTTTAATAGAGCTTGCAACAATTTGTTTTGCTTCTTCTACACCAACCCATTCTCCAACTGCTACTGTTTTTCCCTTTTCTAGATCTTTATAATGAGAAAAGAAATGAGTAATTTTATCTAGTAGATTTTTAGATAAATCAGAATAGTTCTTTATATTGTCATAATAGCTATCAACACTGGAAACAGGCACTGCTAATATTTTCTCATCTTCTCCTTTTTCATCTTTAGTGAGTAATGCGCCTATTGGACGTACCGATATTAAAACACTAGATGCTAAGGGAAATTGAGTTAGCACCAAAACATCCACAGGGTCACCATCACCTGCGCAGGTATTTGGTATAAATCCATAATTGCAAGGATAAGTCATTGAGGTAGATAAAAATCTGTCAACTTGTAACAACCCAAGCTCTTTATTAAATTCATACTTTACAGGCTCAGCATTTGCACTTATTTCAATTACCACATTCACCGCATTTGGTCCCGCTGTTATTTTACTTAAATCCATAAATTACCTCTTAACTTAAGAATAAGCATTATACAATATGTGCTTTTAAGTTGCTACATTTATGTAGTTCTAAGCTTATTTTGCATGGAGCGGTTCTAATTTTTTATTCTGCACATCATCGACTGTTGAAAGTGGTGGTTTCTGTGATAATTGAAATAAAGCATATACTATTACAATAGTAAGCACCGCACCAACTATCAGGTTAGTAAGGTTGTCTTGTGGCAAAACATTTTTTATTGAGTTGAACAATTTTTGCTCCATAAAGAAATAATCAGCAACATATAACCCAACAGATAATACAAACATACCTAAAATAAGTTTACAGACTGTGTTTTTATGGTCCTTTTCTTTTTTCTTGCTGACAATGAGATCTGGCCTATATTCATTCTCTTCTGGCAACACTGAGTAGTATATATTCTCAGGGCTCGTTATTAATTGTTCAAATTCATCACTATTTTGGTTTTTTAACAGTTGCTCTAGGGTGTTTTTTCTATTTATAGGACATATTAATCCATTCATTTTCAATTCTTCCTCTTGCCAATCCATATTTTCACAGTCGGCTGTATATTTGATGGTTCCATCTCTACTTAGTAACTCGATTTTGCTTAACATTTGTGATAATCTCACAATGTAATCAAAATACAGTGGTGTATTGATCATTTTAGCTTTCTCATTAATATATTGATTAAGCGATAAAATATCTTTATCTTTGGAAATATCATTATCTTTGGTATGTATAGAAAATATGCCATAACTAGAAAATAGTAATGCTATATCTTTATCTACTTTTATATTGTGGATAGAATAATAGTGATCGATTACTTCTTTACATAAGCTAAATTCTTTATCAAATTCATTTGCATAATTTATCTTTAGTAACTTTTTAACATTATTAAGTACTTGTTTCTCAAAATCATTATTATTGTTAAATAAAGTTTTGCCTTTTGGATTCGCTAAAATATTAAGAAGCTTTAATTTTTTTTGATCTTCTGTTGATTGCTCACCACTAATTATTGAACTTAACTGTTCCTCTAATTCACCCTTGCTAACTGACATATATATCTTGTCGATTACTTCTTGAGTATTGAGCTGAACATTTTCTATAAGAATTCTATAAGCTTGAGCATAAATTAAGAATAGCCCTTGTAGACTAAACTTTAAGTTAAAATACTTATCTAATGGTTCTTTTTCTTTTCCAATGAATTCAGGCAAACCAAAATGATTTCTATGATCTCTCCATTTTAATCCAGCATGTTGATAACTGCCCCAACGAATAAACAAAGCCTCTAATAAATTGCCCTTGCCAACAATTTTTATTAATTCTTCAACCTCTTTAACCATTGCTAAAACCTATAATGTTCTACTTTATAGTATAAGGGATACATGGCAAAATAGCAATAAATGTTATTAGACTTCTTGCATAACCCAAACTAAGTAGAAAAAGGTATAGCTATACCGCCGCGGTATCTCAGCCACTAACAAGAGATCCCGCTAACACGCAGCGGGATGACGAGACTTATCTTTATGCCGCCGCGAACCGTCATACCGCGATTCATTCGCGGTATCTCTTAGCCGCTAACAAGCAGCGGGATGACGGTTGTCGTTTAGCTACAAACATTAAGAAATTTACCAAATGAAAAAAAAGGCAAAAGAAACCCTAGGGTAGCTAGTTATTCACTATCCATTTTTTAAGTTGGCGTTTTTTAATGTTTTAAATGCTTTATAAGCGTATTTCAGCTTGTGTAGGTAAAAACCCAGAAATTTGATAAAGACATAGAGTGCACATAGTGCAAAAAATTAAACATGAGACGCCAGATACGTGAGTTTTTTTGTCATTTAATCTGTACAGAGAAGATAAATAAATAGCTTCAGTTTCATGATAAGGGGGCTGGCGGAGTTTGTCAAGCAAGTTTTTTTGTTTCTATTCCCAATGTTATATGGTTATGCAAGAAGTCTATTGTATGTTTACACTCTGCATTAAAGCTTTTAGTTAAGAGCATATCCATCCACCGCCGATAACTTGCTCATCTTTATACGCTACACAGGCTTGACCTGGACTGATGCCAAAGTAATCGTCGTTTAAAATGACACAGGCTTTATTTTTTTCGTCAGTTGAATGTATTGTTGCTAAACTTCCCGCATGTGATGATCTCAGCTTCACAGTTACTTCCATACCTTCCTTTGGTTGTTCTAACCAATTTAACTCCTTGATCAATATTTTTTTTTGCATTAATACGTTGATCGGACCTACTATAACCTCATTATTTTCTGTATTAATTTTTATCACATAAAGAGGTTCATTGTGTGCGATACCCAAGCCCTTTCTTTGCCCCACTGTAAAATTTACTATGCCACTGTGCTCGCCTAGCACTTTTCCATTAACATCCACTATTTTACCTTTCTGTACAGATTGTGGAGCTAATTTAGCTATTGTTTTACTATAGCTTTCGGAAACAAAGCATATATCTTGACTGTCCGGCTTTTCAGAAATTTGTAAGCTGAAATACTTTGCTAATTTTCTTATATCACTTTTATAGAACCCACCTAGTGGAAATCGCAAAAGCTTCAATTGCTCTTGAGTTGTAGCAAACAAAAAATAACTTTGATCTTTACTTTTATCAATGCTTCTGCACAACTTTACCTCACCATTTTTTTCTAACCTTCTCACGTAATGTCCTGTTACGAGCACATCCGCACCAAGATTTTTTGTAACTTGTAATAGATCACGAAATTTTACCGTTTGGTTACATCTCACGCATGGTATGGGAGTTTCCCCACGCATATAGGTACTCGCAAAATCCTCTATTACTTCCTTTTTGAATATTTCCTCATAGTTTAAAATATAGTGAGGAAAGCCAACACTTTCAGCTACACGCTTAGCGTCATAAATATCCTGTCCAGCGCAGCATGCACCCTTTCTTGCGTTAGCATTACCGTCAGTGCCATAGAGTTGAAGAGTCACACCTATCACCTGGTACCCAAGGTTATGTAGCAGTGCTGCAGCAACCGAGCTATCAACTCCCCCGGACATTGCAACAACAGCCTTAGTCTGGTGCGGAGTTTTATCTTTTAGCAGAGGTTCAATTTCAAATTCTTTTAGCATAACCGCCTTAATTTATAAACGCAAATCTTGTGTCATTCCAACATACAACTGTGCAAACGTTTTGATTTGGGGGCAATTTACATAGTAGATAATGTCATGAAAGTAGCTGACACTGGAATCTAGCTTCTATTACACAAATTCATTAAAACAGCATATTTATTTGTAATCAAGTTTCCTGGATCCCAGTGTTAGCTACTCGGATGACACCCTTTTCTGCTAGAAGTTGCCTTCAAATTACTTGGTGCATGACACTGGGATCTCATTTATATTACATAATTCCATCAAAACAATTCGATAAACTACCTTCAAAAATAATTTAATCTTGCTTGAATAAAACATGGCCAAAATAATCCATGTTTTCAAGCACTTTTCCACTACCTAAGGCAACACAACAAAGTGGGTCATCTGCAACACGAACCGGTAATTTTGTTGTTTCACTGATAACTTTACCTAGATTACGTAATAATCCACCACCACCGGATAAAACTATTCCTCTATCGACTATATCAGAAGAAAGTTCAGGTGGAGTGCTCTCCAGCGCAGTCTTAATAGCAGAAATTATCTGATGTACAGGCTCTATTAAACTCTCTGCAACTTGGTATTCTGATAAAAGCATTTCTTTTGGCATGCCACTCACTAAATCCCTGCCTTTAATTATCATTCCCTCTTTGTTATTTTCACCTGGCAGACTGGCTGAACCTATGCTTTTCTTAATTTTCTCAGCGGTTGTTTCACCGATTAATAACTTATGATTTTCACGAATATATGATTTTATTGCTTCATCCATAATATCGCCACCTACTCTGGCAGAACGTGAATAAACAATTCCGCCTAAAGAAATAATTGCAACTTCAGTTGTACCGCCTCCTATATCAACAATCATAGAACCCTCAGGTTCAGTAACCGGGAGCCCAGCTCCGATTGCTGCAGCCATTGGTTCTTCAATTAAAAATACTTCATTTGCACCAGCACTTTCTGCTGCATCTTGTATAGCACGCCTTTCAACTGGCGTGGATCCAGATGGAACGCATATGATAATATTAGGTTTATTAACAGTGAATTTTGTGTTTGCACTGCGTATGAAATATTTTAGCATTTCTTCCGCACTTTTAAAATCAGCAATAACTCCATCCTTTAAGGGCCTTATCGCCTCTATTTCTCCAGGCGTTTTTCCAAGCATCATTTTAGCTTTTTTACCAAAAGCATAAGGAACGTAGCTTCCTTTTTCTTTTATTCTTGCTACAACTGAAGGCTCATCAAGCACTATTCCCTGATTTTTCTGATAAACTAAAGTGTTTGCAGTGCCAAGATCTATAGCAATATCGCTAGCAAATAAACCTTTGAAAGTGAAAAGACTACAAAACTTTTCGGTTAATTTTCGAACAAAATTCATACGCAACTCAAGAAAATCATTTATTAAGACAAATTATACTTTCCAGATAAGTAGCTAATGCAGCACTCAACGTCTAAACCCTTACCTGTTACTTTTTTTAGCAGTTCCAGGCCACACTTTGCACTGTATATATTTTGAGATAACCAACTGATAAGTAAACTAAAATCTCCTTTTATTATAGCACTTAATGATTCGTAATGATTCTTTTTAACGCAAGAGAAAATCTGCACAGCAGCAATTAAAGCAATAATTTTTATAGGAAAGTAGCCCATAACACCGCTTGCCCAATATTCATCTTGAAAATAAGTGTTTAGCTCATTTTCAGCTTTTACTGGAATTTTATAGTGCTTCATACCTTCCAGCCACGCATCATGCAGGTCTTTGACTTCCAATGTACCATTTATTATATCTTGTTCTAACCTAGTTCTCAACATAATATGAGCTAACAGACTAAATTCATCTGCATTTTTTAAAAAAGAAGAAAGGTTTATTTCATTGAAAATCAAGTACAAATTTTCAACACTGCTAACTTTCTCGTTAGTTTTGCCTTTTATAGCAAATTTCTCTTTTATGTGTGGTTGAATAAACTCAATAAATTCTCTGGATGTTCCAATCATCCTTTCCATGAATAACCCTTGAGTTTCATACATAACATGTCTCGTAATTGGGCTACTTATAGAATTTTGCGCTAAACATTTTTGATAAATTGCATAACCACTATGCCGTAAAAGAGAAAATAAACCATAACAAAAGTCAGATTCATCATAATCTATAGGGTAGTAATAAGAAGTACGAACCTCATGCAGTGCGACACCCATTTGCTGTAAACATGACGAGCCAAGTTCAATCTGCTTCTGAGTAGCAACTTTTTGTATATTAGTAACCTTATCCTTTTTCTGCTTTTCAATTATTTTATCTACATTTCCACTAAAGAATTTGCCTACCTTGGGAAATATTTCCTTTATATTCTTTTCTGTGATATCAGAGTCATAGTCAGCAAGCAGTGAGTCGTATTTTGAGCATTTTAATTGCTGCGATTTTATAGAAGCTACTTCGCGAATGAGTTTGATTAAATCAGTAAAACGTTCTTTTAGTTTTTCCAAGTTACTGGCTTCAGAATTGGTTAGCCTCCATAAACTTTGGCATTCAACTTTAGCTTTGGACAAAGATTTTACTAAATCAATAGGAACAGCACTGTTGCTCTTATGTATTCTCTCTATTAACTTTAGCTGCTGAGTATTTGCACTTTTTTTGTTACCAAGAGCATCTGCTAATGATTCCTTTATTACGTCATGAGAGATAATTTCATGTCTGATTTCTTCTAGAAGGCTCATTTGTTCAACTTTGTCCTCTATATTCAATTGGCTTTGGTTTAGTACTTTTAGCGTATTTTCGATATTCTTTACCCTATATAATACTTCCTCTAAAAACTTATAAGATTGCATATTTGTTCATTATTTTAGAAAACATCTGTTTAATACCGTAATAGATTAATAATAAAGTTAAAAGTATATTTGCTTAAAGTACAATAAAAAATTGTACTTTTTATTCTTTTATTGGATTTTTCTACTCAGAGTCCAGCATATTATAGGAAAATTAATTGTAAGGTTGTAGAAAAAGTATTTAGTATTTTATTTCTCTTGACTATATTACAATATGGAGAGATATTAGCTACTGAAATTAAAGTTACGCACTATTTAAAATTTATGGAGGTTTAGTAATGTGGAGTAGACTGGTTATAATGTGCTGTTTTTGTTTATTACTTACTGGTGTAAGTTCTTGCCCAAAAAAAGGAGCAAATACAACAAATAAAATAAATTCTGTTGTTAAGCAGATAGGTGATAAAAGAGTTTTCTTTGGTTATGATGAATCTAGTATTGCTGAAGTAAGTGCAGATGCATTACTTGACGTAATGGAGGTGTTACAAGATAACCCTGACGCGAAGGTTACTTTAACTGGTCACACTGACAACCGTGGTTCTCATGAATATAATCTTGCGCTAGGCGCTAGAAGGGCAGATGCAGCTAAAAAATTTATGGTTAGTTGTACACCCTACATAGAAAACAGAATAAAAACTGCTTCTAAAGGTGAAACTGAGCCTTTGGTTAATGTAAAAGATGATTCTAGAAATTCTAAATATGAAAAAGAGCATGCTAAAAATCGTAGAGTGGAATTTTCATTTTCTGGAATAAAGAAATAGTTTCTTGCATTAAAACCTGGATCCCAGTGTCAAACACTGGGATGACATAAAGAAAGGGCACTGGGGTAGACAAAAAAGGACAAACTTGTCATATTTCGTTGCTTGTTAGCGGGATCTATATATACCACAAATAAGTCGCGGTATGACGTAAGAGATCTGACCTGTCTGGCCATCAAGAGACATAATGGAATTAGAGTTATTATTTCAAAATGTGGTTAATAGTTTTGCTTTCTATAACAATCAAGTTGCAGTTGCAGTATCAGGTGGTGTAGATAGTATAGTCTTACTGCACTTAATGACTAACTGGGCAAAAAAAAACAAGCTTTCACTTCCTACAGCATTAACAGTAAATCATGGGTTACGTCCAGAGTCTCAAAAAGAAGCTGATTTTGTTGTAAGTTATGCAAAGGAACTTGGAGCAAAGGAATCGTTCATATTAAATTGGGAGAAGCAAAATATTAAAGGCAATATTCAGTTACAGGCACGAAAAGCACGGTATAAGTTACTAGCAGAGTGGTGTAAAAATAATAATGTTAAATATTTACTTGTTGCTCATCACAAAGATGATCAAGCAGAAACGTTCTTGTTAAGATTAGAGCGAGGTAGTGGCGTAGATGGATTATCATCAATGGACTACAAGTCTTTCCTAAATGGTATTTATATATTTAGGCCATTGTTAAATTTTAGTCGTAGTGAAATAGAAAAGTACGCTAAGCTTCATCGGTTAAAATGGATCGAAGATAGAAGCAACTATGACTTAAAATACAGGCGAACTTTATACCGTAACTTACTTAAAGCAAGTGATAATCAAGAGATTTTAACAGGGCGAATATGCCTCACAGCCCTTCATATGAAAAGAGCTGCAAAAGCGTTGATGCACTACACACGCCTTGCGTTTAATGACTGCGTTAATGTGCATGATCTTGGTTATATTGAAATTAAACTAAGTGAGTTTTATCAATTGCCAGAGGAAATAGCCTTGAGGCTTCTTCTTTACTCCATAATGGCAATTGCCAGTAAACATTATAAACCAAGGTACAACAGCCTTATCGTAATATTTAATAAAATATTGCAAAAGGATAGTAATGTTAACTGTACACTTTCTGGGTGTAAAATAAGAAAACATGGAGAAAATATCTTGATAATTAGAGAATCGTCAAAGATACAAGAAATTACCTTAAACCTACCTTTAAATGAATCTACTCAATGGGATAACAGATTTAGCTGCACAATACTCGGAAATCAAGAGTGTTCAGTTATCATCGCTCCATTAAAAAAAACACAAAAAGTTCCTGAATTTCTGAAGGATTACAACTTCTGCCCTGAAGTTTTCTATTCTTTGCCTGTAGTGCTAAAAGATGGAAAGGTGCTTGCTTATCCTGATGTAAATTATAACGGAAAAAATACCAATGACGATAAGGTTCAATGCATTATTAATAGCACGATAAAACAAAATTTGGTAAGCTTGATTAGTATTTAGTTAGAAATAGAAATGAAAAAATTTTTAGAAGGCTTATTGATCTGGTTAGTAATTATTGTTCTTATTTCAGTTGCTTATATTCAGTTCAGCGGAAATGTAGGTAAAAGTAAAACAATTATACCTTTTTCGGAATTTTTAACTAGATTAGAAGACAATGATGTAGAAAATATTGTCATAAAAAACCAGAGCATTGAAGGCAAGTTCAGGGACGGTTCAAGTTTCAATTCAAGCGGTGTCATATATAGCGACCTAATAAAAAATTTACATGATAGAAAAGTGAGATTCTCCTTTTCAACTGGAGATTCTGCCATGAACGTAATTGGTGGATTACTTATCTCATGGGTCCCAACATTTATCTTTATTGGCTTCTTGCTATTCTTTCTTAAACAAACACAAGCGGGGGGCAACAGAACTATAAGCTTTGGCAAGTCAAGGGCTAGACTCATTACTAGTGGAAAAAAAGTAACATTTGATGATGTTGCCGGAATTGATGAAGCAAAAGAAGAGCTAGTAGAGATCGTTGATTTTCTTAAACAAAGTCAAAAATTTCAAATATTAGGTGGAAAAATACCAAAAGGGTGCCTTTTGATTGGCTTTCCTGGAACTGGTAAAACTTTACTTGCTCGTGCAATTGCAGGAGAAGCTAATGTGCCGTTCTTTAGTATTTCTGGATCTGATTTTGTTGAAATGTTTGTGGGTGTTGGTGCAAGTCGTGTTCGTGATATGTTTGATCAAGGCAAGAAAAATGCTCCTTGTATAATTTTTATAGATGAAATAGATGCGGTGGGTAGACATCGTGGCATTGGTCTTGGTGGCGGCAATGATGAAAGAGAACAAACATTAAATCAGTTATTAGTTGAGATGGATGGCTTTGAGTCTAATGAAGGTGTAATAATAATTGCTGCGACTAACCGTCCGGATGTCTTAGATCCAGCACTGCTTAGACCTGGTCGTTTTGACCGACAGATTACTATTTCTTTACCCGATATAAATGGGCGTGAAAAGATATTAAATACTCATATAAAGAAAATATCAATAGCACCAGATGTAAACGTGAAAACAGTTGCAAGAGGAACACCAGGCTTTTCTGGAGCTGATTTAGCAAATTTAGTGAACGAATCTGCACTTATTGCTGTAAGAAGAAACAAGAAGATTGTTACCATGGACGATTTTGAATATGCACGTGATAAAGTGATGATGGGCGTAGAAAGACGATCCCTAATTATGACAGAAGAGGAAAAGAGACTGACTGCATACCATGAAGCTGGTCATGCGATAATTGCTGTTAATATGCCTGCTTCTGATCCTATACACAAGGCAACAATTATTCCACGCGGTAGAGCACTCGGTTTAGTTATGAGACTACCAGAAACAGATAGAGTGTCCCTCACAAGAGAAAAGATGATAGCAGATATTACTGTTGCTATGGGTGGAAGAGTGGCAGAGGAGCTAATTTTTGGCTACGATAAAGTCACAAGCGGTGCATCTTCGGATATAAAACAAGCATCTGATTTATCACGCGCTATGGTAACAAAATGGGGAATGAGTGACAAAATAGGTCCGATCTATCACAATCGCGAACAAACCATGCATGGTTCTGAGATAATTTCTGAAGATACGTTAAAACTTATAGATGAAGAAGTGAAGAAAGTTGTGTCTTCTTGCTATGAAAAAGCAAAAGAGATTTTGACCAAGCATAAGAAAGGCTTAGATCTCATTGCCGAAAATCTACTGGAGTTTGAAACTTTAACAGGAGATGAAATAAAGGACATATTAAATGGAAAAAAAATTGTTAGAGAGGAAAATGAGAAGAATGAGAAAATAAAAAAATCCTCTCTCTATGAGAGTTGACCTCATCTTAAAAATGTTAATCAGCTAACGCTGCAATAAAACAATTTAGAATTGTAACTGTCAATATAAATTGTATTAAAATATTCATAATATTGCATTTTCATCACAGTAATGCTATCATTCAGTTAGTATTAATGTTTAATGAGGTGTGAGTAATGATTGATATAGCTTCTATTGGTGTAAGTACAGTTATTGATCAGAATTATAGAAGAAAAGCACAATTATGTTTATCAGGATTATTTGTAACTGTGTCAATAGCAACTGTTACCTGGTTTATTTTCCCTGCGTCACAAAATGTATTAGCTCCGTTTTTACTTCCGGCTATGTTCTTGCTCTTCACTTTATCGATGGGTTATTACATGTTCATATTTAGTTGTGAAGAAAAATCTTTGGTAAAGAATGTTCTTGGTATGGTTGAACCGGCTGAATCGGTAAAGAGAGTGCATTGCCAAGAAAATATTAAGTCCTTATTAGCAGAAGTGAGAAGTACTACGAAAGATAGGTTTCGCAACGTGCTTGTTAATCTTTGTTTTGAAGATCGTAGTAAAGCACACAAACTTGCATTATATGTGAAAGAAATTGACGATATTGTGTCTTCAATAAAAAATAAAGACCTCTTAGACCATTTTGATCAATTTTTTACTATTACTGAAGTAAGCAATAAAAAAAATAGAAGTGAATTAATGAACCTCGCAAGGGCATATAAGATGATAAGTGAAGAAGATCCAGACAAAATACAGGATTTTTTAGCTACTCAAACAAAAAGTTATTCATATGAAATAATGTTACCTGAAATTGATAATTTTCTATCACAAGCTAGGTGATTTTATCAATAATTTCATTGTGTACGTGATTATCATTTTTTGTTTCAATTCCAGTGATAACACTGCACCTAACGGGCTCTTTTATGGCTATTTCCTGAAATCCTTTTCTGACCTTATTGTAAAAATTAACATCCATTTCTTCATATTTATTCTTGTCTTTTGCTCTATTTAACCCAACTTTAACATCAATATCTAGAATAAATGTAATATCTGGACATTTAATTTCCACTAGCTTATGTAAGTCCCTTATTAGCCCTAAGTCAACTCCAAACCCATATCCTTGATATGCAATAGTTGAATCAATAAACCGATCACAAATCACTATTTTTCCTTCTGCAAGAGCTGGTAATATTAATTTTTTCATATGTTCGCGCCTCATCGAGATAAGTAGCAAGAGTTCAGAAATAGAATCAATATTATTCGTTAACAATACTCCTCTTACCTTCTCTGCAAAGTTAGTGCCACCTGGTTCTCGAGTCAATACCACATTATTTTCGCCGCGAATTTGCTTAAAATGATTTGCAAGTAGCTTAGATTGTGTTGTTTTACCAGAGCCGTCTATTCCTTCGAAAGTTATGAACATAAGTTTTATAATTATAATACTAAAAAAGAATATGCAAACAGTATACATAGAAACCGTTTGACATTTAAATAATAAGACCGTAAATTACATGTGGTATAATAATAGTCTATGGTTGCTCTGAATACTCCTAAAGTTGATTTTAGTTTTACTGCAAAAGATTTTAATCTTTTGGGAGTAGACAATAAATATTATGCATTAAGTGACTGTTGTGGAAAAAATGGTCTTATTATAATGTTTATATGCAATCACTGTCCTTACGTTCAGTCAATTATTAGCAATCTGGTAAGCGATGTTGATCAATTGAAAAAAGATTATCAAGTAGACACCATTGCAATAATGCCAAATGATGTAAATGAATATCCAGAAGATTCCTTTGAAAATATGATTAATTTTGCCAAGGAAAATAAGTTTACATTTCCATATTTAATTGATAGTACACAGAAAATAGCTAAAGAATACGGGGCTGTTTGCACTCCTGACTTTTTCGGCTTTAATTCCAATTTAAACCTTTGCTATCGTGGACGTTTTAACGACACAAAAAAAGAAAAGGTTCAAAGCTATGAAGTAGGAAGTAGTGACTTATTTCAAGCTATGAAATTTATTGCAGAAACTGGTAATTCTCCAATTGACCAAAAATCAAGTATTGGCTGCTCAATTAAATGGTCTAATTCTACAGGTTAAATATCATGCACAGTGGCTCTCAGCATTTGTTTGATATTATAATTTTACTTTCTGCTGCTGTGTTTATAGTCATAGCATTTTGGAAAATGAATATTAGTCCAGTGCTTGGTTACTTCGTTGCAGGTGCAGTTATTGGTTCTCACGGATTTAATCTGATACACTCAGCTGAAGCAATGGATAATCTTGCAGAATTTGGTGTAGTTTTTCTATTATTCATTATAGGCCTTGAATTGACATTTGAACGCCTGATCGCTATGCGTATTCATGTATTTGGGTTCGGTTCTCTTCAAGTTATAGTTACCATGGTAGCAATATGGTGCATCGCTCTTGCTTTCGGAGTGAATACGAATATAGCAACAGTTATTGGTGGTGGGCTTGCGCTATCCTCAACAGCAATAGTGTTGCAGGTTCTGCAAGAAAAAGGTTCTCAAGCAAGTCAGGTTGGTAGATTGTCGGTAGCAGTGCTATTAATGCAAGATTTTGCAGTGGTACCATTAATAGTATTGGTACCTTTACTTACTGGCAATTCTGAGCACAGCCTGATAAGCTCATTGGCAGGTTCATTGGTGCAAGCAGCTATTGCATTAGTGCTGATATTTATAACTGGTAGATTATTGCTTAGACCTTTATTTTCGGTTATTGCTAAAATGGAAAGTAATGAGGTCTTTATATCAACAACGCTTTTAATAGTATTAGGAGCAGCATTTATTACTGAGCAATTCCATTTATCGTTGGCATTAGGTGCATTTGTCGCTGGATTGTTAGTTGCAGAAACAGAATACAGACACTCAGTGGAACACGCGGTACTACCATTTAAAGATTTGTTTCTTGGCTTATTTTTCATGACTGTTGGTATGTCCATCAATACCGAACTTTTACTCAATAAGTTACCACTAATCACCTTATTATCGATTATCCTTATCGTTTTAAAAACATCTATCATATATATATTGTGTAGATTTTTTGGGTTTAAGAGTGCACCTGCTATACAAGCTGGGTTACTGCTTTCACAAGGCGGTGAATTTGCGTTTATTTTATTTCGCTTAGCAGATGAGCTAAATGTGCTACCAAGTGAAATCGCTCAAGTACTTATGATGGTAACTACAGTAACCATGGCTTTCACTCCTCTTTTATCGGGGCTTGGAGATTGGATAGCAAACTCATTTAGCACTGAGAAAACAATATTAGATGATGAAGCTGTTGAAACAGATACACAAGATCTTTATAACCATGTGATAGTTGCTGGATTTGGTAGAGTGGGATATATGGTAACAAAAATGCTTACTGCAGAGCATTTAAGTTACGTTGTTGTAGATATTCAATCGAAAATAGTCAAAGAAGGAAAAAGTGATAGTTTTCCTATATATCTTGGAGATGTTACAAGATGTGAAATTTTAAAATCGGTAGGAATAGAAAGAGCTCAAGCTCTCGTTATTTCAATAAAGAATGAAGTTACTATAAAAAAAGTTGTTTCTTTAGTTGCAGCAAATTTTCCGCATGTAAATATTGTAATACGCTTACCAGATCTGAGTAATGTGGAGGTTTATAGAGATCTAGGAGCTAGTAAAATTATTCCTGAAACACCTGAGATAGGATTGCAGCTAGGTGGAGCTGCACTGAGCCTTAGTGGTATTAGCGAAAGTGGAGTTACGTCTTTAAAAAGTAGATTTAGAAAAGGCAATTATAGTATGTTAAAAGACCTTGGTAGTGATAAAGATGAATAACTACTTCTCTAATTTTATGTACAGAAAGCTTCAAGCTTTGTTGAGGTTAGATGCATGGCTAATGCTGAAACAAAAATTCCAGTGCTCCCTTTCTTGTCATCCCAGTGCGTGACACTGGGATGGCTTTGTTGCATCGCTAGCTATGATGGATAAAGATAAAAAAGATGGAGAATATCAGTAGCTTATTATTCTGGTATTTATAACAAGAACGGTCAGTGAATACCTAAATTTGAGTAAAAGAAATTTCACTACCACTCACTAATCCGGCTAAAATTCAAGAATTTCAATGCTTTAGCTATTTTCAATAGAATTAAATTTATTAATGTAAATAATAAATTACTATTCTTAAATTTGATCAGATTGATTGCAAAAAAACAAGATTTTCAATAGGTTGCTTATAATCCTAACTATAGTTAGCCTTTCATAAGTAGCGATGCAACAAAGCCCACTGGGATCCAGATTGGGCACTAAGTTGGTAAACACGAAAGCGCTTTACAACGTTTTTGATGGAACTGTGCAAAAGGACTGGATGCCAGTGGGCTTTGTTGCATAGCAACTGAAAAATCTGGTGGCTACTGACAAAATTCATTATAAAATAGCCATTTAACCTTGAAAGAAAAAATATGCCACAAAAAATGAGGGTCAGTAACCATAGCGAATATAACAAATTTCTAGAAAAAAGAGGAAATATTTTTCATTATATCAACGAAGCCATAGAAAAGTGGTACGAGAATGGTCCAAAAATACCAGGTGGCAACAATATTTATAGCGATAAAGTTGTAATTTTGGTGCACATAATAACTTGTTTATTTAGAATAGGCCTGAGGCAAACAGTTGGGTTTATAGCAGGATACCTTGAGCAAATTGGGAAAAATTTGCAAGTTATCAGCTATTCACAATCATCAAGAAGGTTTAAGAAACTCAATATTAAGATCAATGATTGCAGAATTGATAAAAATAATATGGAAGATATCGAAATTGCTATAGACAGTACAGGAATTAGTATATACAACAACACTCCTGGTCATAGCAAAGAAAATAGCGAAGATAGAAAGTATCGCAGCTATGAACAGACAAGAAAATTGCATGTAATGTTGAATACAAACAGCAAAAAAGCCATAGCTGTAAAATACAGTAACGGTGTCTACTCTGATCACTATGGAGCTTGTGATTTGCTAAAAGAAGTCGATTTTCAGAGGTTGTCCGGAAACAAGTAAAAGGCTATAATATCTGAAATTTTAGTACGGGGTAAAGATGAGAAAAAAATATCCAACAGATCTAAGCGAAAGGGAATGGGCAAGAATAGAAAAACACTTCAGAGTATCATACAAGAAAGGAGGAAGGCCGCCAAAGTATAGCAAAAGAGAAATATTAGAAGCAATTTTCTATGTATTGCGTACAGGGTGTCAATGGCGGTATTTACCAAATGATTTTCCGCTATGGAAGACTGTGTATGAGCAGTTCAGGCAATGGAAGAAGCAGGGAATTTTTGAGAAAATGAATTATGAAATTACAAAATATAGTAGAAGAAAAATAGGAAGGAATGAGCAGCCGAGTGCCTGTATAGTAGATAGTCAATCTGTAAAGACTACAGAAAAGGGGGGATCAAAGGCTATGATGGAAGTAAAAAAGTAAAGGGTAGAAAAAGGCATATAATTACAGACACTCAGGGTTTTATACTAGGTTGTTACGTAGGCGCTGCTAACGAAAATGATAGAGATGGTATTAAAATAGCATTAAACAATATGAGAACAAAATATACTAAAGTTAAAAAAATGTGGGCTGACATGGGATACCAAGGAAGAAATTTAAAGAATCACACAAAGGAAGAATATGACATAGATATTGAAATTGTTACAAGGCCTCCATGTAGATTTTGGGTGCACAAAGATACGCCACCTGAGCTACTACCAACAAGAGAACAAGGGTTTAAAGTACAGCCAAGAAGATGGGTTGTAGAAAGGACTTTTGCTTGGGTTAATAGGAATAGAAGGCTATCGAAGGAGTATGATTTACTCACAACATCCACTGAGAATTTCATATACCTAGCTATGAGTAGGGTTATGTTAAAGAGGGAATATGCTTGAATTTACTAGTTTCCGGACAACCTCTAATACCAATTCCCATTACAGGGCAAACAGATGGACAATGATGGAAGAAAAGCCATACTGAAGTAAGTAAAATAGCGAGGTTTAAATGGCATTAAGATCAAAATTATTGGATGAAAAAGTAGTAGAATCAGCAAAAGAAATGCTGAAGAAAGTAAGGAATAATGCATATGTTTCAAAAAAACTAAATGCTGTAATTGCAGCAAAAAAGTACAGTATAACGGCTGTAGCAAAAATATATTGCATTTCAAGAAGCGCACTAACTTCGTGGGTAAAACTCTTGAAAATTGGCAGAGAAGAAAAACTGTTTGCTCCTTCACAACGTCGTAGAAAAACTAAATTAAATCAGGCTCAACTACAGCAAATTGAAGAGTGGATAGAAGAAAATCCTAATATCACCATTAAAGAAATGAGAATAAGAATCCAGGAAAAGTTCGGATTAAATATCAGCAAATCTACAGTACACCGCCATATGCAAAAGATGAAATTCTCATATATTACACCAAGACCAGTTCATAATGGACAAGATAAAAGCAAACAAGAGGAATTCAAAAAAAAATCTCAATGGAGCTATTAGCAAGTATCCAGAAAAAGAGCTATTTTTCTTTGATGAATCACGGTTTGGCACACATTCAAAAGTTGGACATGTGTGGTTTAAAAAGGGGATTAGAACACAGGTTAAAACAAAATTAGGTAGGCAAAATTTCTATCTCTATAGTGCAGTTAATCCTAGAAATGGAGAGAGTTCTAGCTTATTTGCACCAAATGTCAACACTGATTGCATGAACATATTTCTTGAGCAAATTTCGCAATATCTAGAAACACGAGAGGCTTTTCTCGTTATGGACTGTGCTAGTTGGCATAGGTCAAAAAATTTAAAGGTACCTAAAAATATCGACATTATATACCTACCTCCATACTCACCTGAGCTAAATCCTGTTGAGAGGCTTTGGTTATATATAAAACAGAACATTTTGCGCAATAAAATATACGATACAATTGCTCTACTTGAGGGTGCTTTGTGCAAATTTATTACTTCTCTTGCCAGCTCCACAATTAAACAACTCTGCAATGTTTCCTATTTGACTGGACAACAATGAGAATTGGTATTAGAGGTTGTCCGGAAACAAGTAAATTCAAGCATATTCCCTCTTTAACATAACCCTACTCATAGCTAGGTATATGAAATTCTCAGTGGATGTTGTGAGTAAATCATACTCCTTCGATAGCCTTCTATTCCTATTAACCCAAGCAAAAGTCCTTTCTACAACCCATCTTCTTGGCTGTACTTTAAACCCTTGTTCTCTTGTTGGTAGTAGCTCAGGTGGCGTATCTTTGTGCACCCAAAATCTACATGGAGGCCTTGTAACAATTTCAATATCTATGTCATATTCTTCCTTTATGTGATTCTTTAAATTTCTTCCTTGGTATCCCATGTCAGCCCACATTTTTTTAACTTTAGTATATTTTGTTCTCATATTGTTTAATGCTATTTTAATACCATCTCTATCATTTTCGTTAGCAGCGCCTACGTAACAACCTAGTATAAAACCCTGAGTGTCTGTAATTATATGCCTTTTTCTACCCTTTACTTTTTTACTTCCATCATAGCCTTTGATCCCCCCTTTTCTGTAGTCTTTACAGATTGACTATCTACTATACAGGCACTCGGCTGCTCATTCCTTCCTATTTTTCTTCTACTATATTTTGTAATTTCATAATTCATTTTCTCAAAAATTCCCTGCTTCTTCCATTGCCTGAACTGCTCATACACAGTCTTCCATAGCGGAAAATCATTTGGTAAATACCGCCATTGACACCCTGTACGCAATACATAGAAAATTGCTTCTAATATTTCTCTTTTGCTATACTTTGGCGGCCTTCCTCCTTTCTTGTATGATACTCTGAAGTGTTTTTCTATTCTTGCCCATTCCCTTTCGCTTAGATCTGTTGGATACTTTTTTCTCATCTTTACCCCGTACTAAAATTTCAGATATTATAGCCTTTTACTTGTTTCCGGACAACCTCTTAGCTAGTCTTTTACTATCTCTGTCGAGTATTGGCATTTTTTGATGTCTTGTAACGCTTTATAAGCGCGTTCAGCTTATTTAGATAAAAATCTAGATGTAGATGAAGTTTTGTAAAGACATACAGTATCTATATACTGCAAAAAATTGGTATCCGTTCAGCGGAGTGGCAGAATAAGGTAGACAAGGTGATCTAAGAAGATAATCATAGAGCAAAAGTGAAGTAATATGGTAAACCTTTTAGAACTTTGCAAAAATTTACAGCAAAAAATAGAAAGGTTAGAAGCAAAAATAGAAAGATTGGAAAAAGAGAATGAAAGTTTAAAAGCAGAAAATAAGGCTTTAAAGATAGAAAATGCTGAGTTAAGAGAAAGACTCGGTTTAAGCTCAAAAAATTCATCAATACCAAGTTCCAAAGAGTTGTATAAAATAAAAAAGAATAAGCCGAAAAGCGAAAGGAATATTGGCGGTCAGGTTGGTCATAAAGGAAGTTTTCGCGCCAACATGGATGCAGATAAAGTAGTAAAGATAGAGTTGCCTAATACTTGCGAATGCGGAGGAGAAATTGCAATATGTGAAAAACCATATATTCATCAGAAAGTTGATCTTCCAGAAATCAAGCCTTATGTAGTGGAATATCAGTTAGAACATGGCCGTTGTCGGAGATGCGGAAAGAGAAGAAGTAGCAAGTTACCGGAAGGTGTTACGCCAGATACATTTGGTCCAAGGGTTAAGTCAATAATTGCAGCGTTCAGCGGATTCTACAAAAATTCAAAACGCGAAATAGCGAGTGTCGTAAATGATATCTTCAATTTGAACATAAGCGTCGGTAGCATATCAAATAGTGAACATAGAGTTGCTTCAAAATGCAAAAAAATGTATGAGCAGATCGAACAAGAGATAAGTAGGAGTAAAGTTCTACATATTGATGAAACGAGCCATTATAACAAAGGTAAACTCGCTTGGTGTTGGATGTTTGCAAGCAATACGGCAAGTTTTGTAAAATTTACAGAGTCAAGAGGAATGAAAGTTTTACAAAATAGTAAATTCTGCAATCGCAATAGCTTGGTAATAACTGACAGGTATGCAGCATACAATTATTTTGCCGATAAAAACAGGCAAATCTGTTGGGCACATTTATCAAGAGATTTTGAAAGATTAGCACATAGTTGGAATATTGAAGTTAAAGTTCTGGGTTGTTACTTGAGAAACGTGGCCACTGAATTATTTGCACTAAAAAAAGCTTTACTAAAAAGTGAGATAGATGTTTTGAGGTTTGTCAGACGTGCCAGAAAATTAAGAAAACGTACAAAGTATTACTTGAAGGAGATATCTCGTTTACCTGAAGCAATTGGAGCCTCTCGAGTTGCAAAAAATGTTCTGAGATCTGAAAGAATGATGTGGAAATTTTTAGATGACCCAGAAAATATTCCGCTGACAAATAACCACGCTGAACGGCAAATTCGGCATTATGTCGTTTATCGCAAAAACTCATATTTTACACAATCAAAGCGGGGAAATACATTCCTTGAGCGGATAATTTCATTATACTTAACTTGGAAACAAAGGGGTCTCAATCCTTTCCAAAATCTCCTATCTATTGTTTCTTAAACCACTCTCCTGAACGGATACGAAAAGATAATTTCATTATACTTAATTTGGAAACAAAGGAGGCTGAACCCTTTTCAAAACCTTCTATCTATTGTTTCTTAAACCACTCTGCTGAACGGAGACAAAAATTGAACATAAGACGCCGATACATTAAGTAATCCTTACCTTTTAATCTGCAGATTGGCGAAAGCAAATACAATAGCTTCAGTTTCATGATAAGAGGGCTGGCGGAGTTTGTCAAGCAAGTTTTTTTGTTTCTGCGGGCTACCTGAGTCTATTGATTTCATTAGAGCCGAAACTCTTGAGACCTAGGTGATAATTCTATCTAAAAGAATGCCGAAAAAGAGCAGCAACCCTACGTAGGAGTTATTTTTAAATATGGACATGCATTGACTGGGATCGTCAGGATTGAAATTTTTGTATTGGCGGTGAAATATGAACCCTACAGCAAGTAGAGCAATATAAAAAATGTTATTTAATGATGATAAAATACCAGCATATAGCCACGTCATAAGAGATATTAAATAAAATCTTTTCAACCAAGATTTTGTTGTATCACCAAAATATAATGCGGTAGATTTCATCCCGAGTTTTTCATCATCTTTTTTATCTTGATGGGCGTATATGGTGTCATAGCTAAGTGTCCAAAAGACGCATCCTATATAAAACAGCAAGGATTCTATACTGATCTGGTTTGTTATTGCTGCTGAGCCCATGAGCGATCCCATATTGAAGGTAAACCCTAAGAACAATTGTGGCCACCAAACATACCGCTTTAATAAAGGGTAAGTAGCTATCATACACATTGAGATTATTCCAAGTATGAGTGTAGTTTTATTAGTTAATAATAAGATTACCAGGGCAATAGACAGTAACAGTGAAAGTAAAGCTAAAGCCTGCTTTATGTTTAATGCACCACTTGCAAGTGGCCTATATTTTGTTCGTTCAACGTGCGCATCTATTTCCCTATCGAAAATGTCATTGATTATGCACCCTGCGGGTCTCATTAAAAATGCACCTATAGTAAACAAAACAAGGAGAAAAAGAACCTGATACGATAGAGAAGTTGAGGCTAAAAGAATACCGCTCAAACTGGGAAATAGCACAAGCCACAAACCCGTTAAACTGTGCAACCTCATTAATGAAAAGTAACGATTGAAATGCATTAATTAAGTGTGATTATGTAATATTTTGCTTACATTAACAAAATTATCGAACGCTAAGTCAGGCTTGAAAACTAGTTCAGGTATAAATCGCAAATCAACATAACACAATATAGATTTACGTATTGACCATGCAGATTGGTTCATTTCATTAACAACAGTATTAATATCACAATTATTCTCAGAAGGATCTCCAGTGCGTCTTTTTTCTGGATCTAAGTAGTCAGCTACTTGAATATTCAATGAAGATAACACAATATATACATCTGCTTTTTTCAAATCTTTACTTAATTTTACGTCAGATACCGCTACATTTTTATTGAACACCTTACCTTCCATTAGGACTCTTGATATCGCTCTATGCAATACCGATGCTATTTTTAGGTTTCTAATTTCCTTTTTCATATCCAGCTACTATAATACCCTTTCTTCTTGCACTAATTGATAAGCTTCTAAAATATCTCCAACTTTAATATCGATATTACCCTCTAGTGATACTCCGCATTCAAAGTTTACACCTACTTCTTTAACATCATCTTTAAATCTACGTAGTGCTTTTAACTTTCCTTCATGCACCAATTTGCCACCACGCATTACCTTAATTAAAGAATCTTTTCTTATGACTCCATCACTTACGTAACATCCAATGATATTACCAGCTTTAGATACGTTAAATATTTGCCTCACAGATGCAAAGCCAACACGAACCTCTCGTGTAACAGGCTTTAACATTTTAGTTAAATACATTCTCATGTCGTCAATGAGCTCGTATATTATGTTATAAGTATGTATTTCTACACCTTTTTGTTTTGCCAAGTCCCTTATTTTTGAATCCACTTTTACATTAAAAGCTAAAATTACTGCACTTGATGCTTCTGCAAGCAGCACATCTGAATCTGTTATCCCTCCTACTGCTTTGTGTAGGATATTTAATTTCACTTGGTCTTTACCGAGTTTATCAATTGAACTTGATATTGCTTCAATAGAACCAGTTACATCGCACTTTAAAACTACAGATAGTTCTTCTGTTTCGCTGTTATTACGACTGAATATATCTAAATTATTGTCGCCCAAATCTTCTTTCTTTTTCTTGATTAACTCTAGCCTGTATTCAACAATTTCACGCGCCTGCTTTTCAGAATTTATAACAACAAATTTATCTCCAGCATTTGGCACACCATTTAGACCAGTAATTTCAATTGGAGCGGAGGGTAGTGCTGCTTTTTCTCTTTGACCGAGGTGATTAACCATACTACGTACTTTGCTGTATGTTGTACCAACTACCAATATATCACCAACCTTTAACGTTCCTTCCTCAACTATCAATGTGGCTGATATTCCTTTCGCTTTATCTATTTTGGATTCTATTACCCATCCAAGTGCTCGACAATCTTCTATTGCTTCTAGCTTCATTAATTCAGCGATTAACAAAATCGTCTCTTCTAGTTTATCTAAATTAGTTTTCTTTTTTGCTGATACTGGCACAATCATAACATCACCACCAAGCCCTTCAGGGATGAGATCATATTGAGGCAAACTATTAATTATTTTTTCTACATCACCAGGCTCAGATTTATCAATTTTATTAATAGCAACTATAATGGAAACATTTGCTGCTTTTGCATGATTTATTGCTTCAACTGTTTGTTTCATGATTCCATCGTCAGCTGCAACTACTATTACAACTATATTAGTAATATTGGCACCACGTGCACGCATCGCAGTGAACGCTTCATGTCCTGGTGTATCAATAAAGGTAATTTTTTGCTTATCTTTTGTCGTTATTTGATAAGCACCTATGTGTTGAGTTATGCCACCTGACTCTCTTTCTGCAACATTAGATTCACGAAATACATCGAGCAATGAGGTTTTACCATGATCGACGTGTCCCATAAAAGTGACGATTGGTGGTTTAGGTTTTTTAGGCAGGCTTTCTCTGCCTTCTATAAAAAATAAATCTTTTTCTCTGTTGGTATCGCTCACTCGTTTAGCCATATGATTAAATTTTTCCACTATTTCACATGCTATATCTGGATCCACCAGATCATCTACTCTATAACTCTCACCGACTTCTTCTTTGAACATTTTTAGCACACTCTTGCTATCTTCTGCCATGCGAATAGATAACTCCCTGATAGTTATTTTGTCTGGTATAATAACTTCTCTTGATATATTTTTACCCTTGGTAAACTTTGACTTTCTACTTCTTATACCAAATCTTTGCTTAAATACAGGGGGTTGTTCAGTTTTTTCATCTATTGCCTGTGCAATTACCAGTTTAGAATGCTTAGAATATATATCTTTGTTGACTTTAGAAGACTTTTTATCGTCGCCCTCATAGTCAATATTATCTTCTTTTAGTTCAACTAAGTGAGTATCACTTAAAACTTGCTTATTTATTTCTTTAGATAAAGTGTCCGCTTCATTTTTCTCGTCAATCTCTTTATTGCTGTCTTCTTTTGCTGTTTTCTCTTTTTCTTCTCTCTGATTTTTTTCTTTCAGCAAAGCAGCATTCTGCACAGCATTAATGCGGAAAATTTGTTCTTTCTCTGTTAAAGAACCTAATTTACTCTCGTCAAATAAATTATGTTCTTCTGCATCATGAGATTTTTTTCTTCTTTTTTTTACTATTCTAGCTCCAGTACTTGGGCTAGTTGAAGAGTTTAAATTGAGGTCTAATTTAAGCTTGCTTAAGCCTTGGAGCGTTAATTTTTTATTACTGATATCTTCATTATTCATATTATTTTATTATATTAACCCAAGCTTTTTACGTGCTTCTATGATTATTGAGTCTACTGTATCTTTTAGATTTTCTGAATTCATCTTATTATCAGCTGAGGAAGAGAGTATGCTGCAAAACTCATAACTTGATAAATCTGCTATGTCCTCTAAAGTCTTAATATCATGTTTACTAAGAGCAATTTTATTGTCTATTGATAAAGTTAAATTGATTACATCATCTTCCATACCTAGACTTTTTAGCTCTTCTATTTTTCTATCATTTTCTGCTTTCAGATACTTGTTTGCTCTATTGTGAAGTTCGTTTGCAATATCCTCATTAAAGCCCTCTATTGAAGCAAGCTCTTTAATTGAAGCGCTGGATATATCTTCTACGCTTGAAAAACCTTCTGTCACCAATAGCTGACCCATAATCTCTTCTAAGTTTAAAGCTTCAGCAAATAAAGCTGAACATTGACTAAGTTCTTTACTTCGCCTTTCTGATTCTTGCTGAGTGCTTAATATCTCAATTTTCCATCCAACAAGCTCTGAAGCTAATCTTACATTCTGGCCCTTTTTTCCTATAGCTAAACTCAATTGATCTTCAGCAACTATTAATTCTATGCAATTTTCATTTTCATCAATAATAACCTTCGATACTTCTGCAGGAGTAATGGCTTTAATAACAAATTGACCCAAATCTGAGGAGTAATTTATAACGTCAATTTTTTCACCATTTAATTCGTGTATAATGGTTTTTATTCTATCTCCCTTAACTCCAACACAAGCACCTACTGGATCAATGTTCTTGTCAGGAGAGAAAACAGCAACCTTAGACCTTGAGCCGGCGTCTCTAGCTATACCTTTAATTGTTACTAACCCATCAGCAATTTCTGGTATTTCTTGATTTAATAATGCCTCTAAAAAGCCTTCATGAGTCCTAGAAAGAATAATTTGACGTCCATCATCAGAGCGCTTAACAGTCTGTATATAAGTTTTAACCTTATCGCCTTCACGAAATGATTCACCACCGGTTAAATTTCGTAATGGAAGATATGCCTTAGTGCCATTTATGTCTATAATAAGATCTGAATATTCTACTTGTTTAACAATACCATACCTTATTTCTCCCACCTTATCTTTAAATTCCTCATATTGCTTTTTTGACTCTTCATCTTTAATTATTTGAGCAATTTTTTGCTGGGCAATTCTTGCTGAAGCAAGATCAGTGTTAAGAGAGAGTAATTCACTAACAGTATCTCCAATTTTTGCATCTTCTTTTATTAATTTAGCTTGTGTCAGCGTAATTGATTCATACTCAGTATTCTCTTCTCTATTTGATTCGTCATCAATAACTTTTAGTTTTCTGTATGAAGTAACTTTGCCTGTGTTTCTATCTATATTAACTACAATTTTACTTTTGCTACCATATTTTTGATAAGCCACTGCTTCTATAGCACTTTCTAGTGCCTTTATTACAACATCAAAATCTAAACCTTTTTGAAGTGAAAGCTCTCCTGCTGTTTTTATTACATCAAGGCTTCCAACTATGTTATTCTTGTTACTTTTCTGCTTAACACTGCTTTTACGATTAGCAATCATAATAAATAAATCCAATGTAATTAGTTATAATTATAGCTCCAACGGGCAAAGAACACTATCTTAAATGTTAAATGATTGCTAATTTAAGTCAAGTTTTTTCATGTCTTTGTATAACAAGCAACGCAGGAGTAAAGAATAAAGTTAAAACCGTTGCAACCAATATTCCACTTGCTATGGTTGTTGAAATGTCAACCCACCACTGGCTTGATGGAGCATCATATGTGATTTGTAGCGTAAAAAAATTGATATTTAACCTGGTAATCATCGGTATTAAACCAAGAACTGTGGTTGCAACGGTAAGCAATATTGGCCTAACGCGAGAAATTGCAGCGTTTATTACACATCGCTTGATGTCATTTTTGTGTACCTTAATTTGGTGATGAAAGGCATCAAGTAATAGTATGTTATTATTCACTATAATTCCCGCCAAAGCAATTATCCCCACTCCACACATAACAACTACGAAAACTTGTTGGATAAGAAAGAAAACAAAAAACACACATGTTGTGGATAAAAACACTGCTGTCATTACGATAAATGTATGGTATACATTATTAAACTGTGTCACTAATACCAATATCATTAGTGTAATCGCTAATATAAAAGCCTTTAACAAAAATGCTCCTGATTTTTGTTGATCTTCTTTGTCGCCTTTAAAATCAATTTTTACTCCCTTGTCCCAATCCTGGGCAATAGAATTCTGAATGAACTTTACTCTTTCATCAACAAGATAGCCAGTATCAACGTCAGCAGAGATTGTCACTATGCGTAATCCATCAATCCTGTTTAGTTTGTTTACCTTTTTTTCGGGAGCATATTTTACTATATTGCTCATAGGATACGGGCCATTAACTGTATTGATAAAAAGATTGTCTATAGTCTTCATGTTGCGATCCTTTCCAGGGAAACGGAGTACAATATCGATTTCTTCATCCGTGTTATTTGGTCTATATTTTCCAATCAACACTCCATTTGTAACCATCTTTATAAAATCGCCAATGGTTGCAACACTTACTTCAGAGCTTGTAGCCTTACTCTTATCAACACTCATATTCCACTCTATTTCAGGTGCTGATCTGCTATCTTGAATATTTATAAACCCGGATGAAGGTTGGTTCATAATTTCTAGAATTTTCTCTGCTGCTAAATTCAAACTGGATACACTCCCGCTGAGGTTAATTTGTATTGGCTTGTCAGCCGACGGTCCTGGCTTTTCCTCTTGAACATTAATTATTATTCCTTTCATGTCTTGCACACTGCTCCTTATATCATTTAGTATGTGCTTAGCTTTGCGCCTGAAGCGCCAATCCATAAGTTCTAGTTGTATTCTGGCGATAACGTTGTCTGAAAATGCTCCTGATCTAGCATAAGAAACATGAATTTCTTTTTCAATGCTCAAAATGCGTTCTTCCACTTCTTTGAGTATCAGATCTCGTTCTTTGGCTGATAAGCTTTCTTTTGCTTTAACACTGATTAAAATATTATCTGAATCCACTTTCGGAAAAAACTTTACTCCAGGACCAAAAGTAAAGTACAGCACACTAAATGAAAACAAAACGAATACAGTAGCACATACGAATTTTTTAGGATTATCCAAAACCTTCTCTAGCATGCGTACGTAAGCTCTTATTATAGGCCCAGCATTTTTTATTTCACCACTTTCTATAGCACTCATTTTTTTTATTTCTTTTTTTGAAGTTATCGAAGGCTTACCAAATATTGCACCAAGTGTTGGTATAAAAACCAAAGCCATAATGAGCGATCCAGTCAAAGTTAGAATTATTGTAATTGGTATGTACTGCATGAATTTACCAACAGTATCAGGCCAGAATAATAGAGGAAAAAACACTGCTAATTTAGTTAACGTTGATGATAGAACCGGATAAAACATATCACGAACTGAAGTGTAAAAAGCTTCTACTTTATCCATTCCGCAGATCATCTTTCTATCGGCATATTCGCTGATCACAATTGCATCATCAACCAGCATGCCAACAGCCATAATTAAACTGAAGAGCACAACGATATTTAAGGTTATACCCATAAAGTAAAGAGCTATTATCCCAATGAGAAAGGAACCGGGTATCGAGAGTGCCACAAGAATAGCAATCCTTGTTCCCATAGAAAGCATCATTATGATCAATATTAACAACACAGCAAATATTATGCCGTTTTCCAAGTCATCAAGCACATCGCGGACGTTTTTTGACTGGTCGTTTAAGTACACCACTTTTAAATTTTCAGGTAATTGATCTTTTGCCTTATCCATTAAGTATTTTACTTGATTTACTGTGTCTATTATGTTTTTTCCGTTACGTTTTGAAATTTCTAGCATGACACTAGGTAATCCATTAATGCGAGCAAATCCTTGGTGATCCTCAAACCTAGGGTATACTTTTGCTATATCTTTGATTCTCAAAACTGCATCGCCTTGAGATCTAATAGGAATATTCATAATATCTTCTATATCTTTTAATAACCCTGATATTTTAATCGAATATTTACCGGCCAGTGACCCAGCTCCCACTAGTCTATTATTGCTTGATATAGCTTGGAATATTTCGTTTGATTGAATGTTATATTTTGTTAGAACTGTGGGCTCAATTATAACTTCCACTGTTTCTTTACGAATACCTGCCACTTCAACTTTGAGAACATTTGGCAGAGATTCTATTTCTTTCTTTAACTTGCGTGCTATTTCAGTTAAGGCTCTTTCTGGCAGATTACCAATTAAGCCAACATTTAATATGGGAAATAGACTCAAGTTTATTTCATTTATTATTGGAGATTCCGCTTCAACAGGTAACTTCGATTTTATGTTTGAAAGCTTTGAACGGACATTATCGAGCACTTCTTTATTATCATACTCTGTTCCAAATTCGAGTATCATGTGAGCACCATCATTAGTTGCAAAAGCTCTCAATTCTCTTAGATGTATGGTCCCAGAGAGTGATGGTATACTATCATCATCATTTAAGGAGTCATTATGGGACAGATATTACATGGGTGCGCCAAAACAACACAGACGATTCGTAGAGCAATACAAAATAGAAAAGAGAGCATAGCAAAACTCTCCAAGCATTATAACCTTAATCCAAAAACTATTATTAAGTGGAGAAAACGTTCATTTACGAAAGATGCTGATATGGGTCCAAAGCATCCAAGATCAACTGTTTTAACGCTAGAAGAGGAAGCTATAATAGTTACATTTCGCAAGTATACACTACTGCCACTAGATGATTGCCTTTACGCTCTGCAGTCTACAATTCCGCATTTGACTCGCTCTAGCTTGCATCGTTGTTTACAAAGACACAACATTAGCAGATTACCAACTGTTGATGGAGAAGTTAAGTCAAAAAAGAAATTCAAACAATATCCTATCGGTTACTTTCATATTGATATTGCTGAAGTTAGAACTGAGGAGGGCAAATTACATTTGTTTGTTGCTATTGATAGGACATCCAAATTTACCTATGTTGAGTTGTGTAACAGTGCTACAAAACCCATAGCTGCTGAGTTCTTACGTAATTTGATTAGAATTTTACCGTATAAAATCCATACTATTTTGACAGATAACGGTATACAATTTACAAACCAGAAGCGTCATAAGTATGCTTTCCAACATATATTTGATAGAGTTTGCGAAGAGAATGTTATTGAACATCGTTTGACAAAAGTTAGCCATCCTTGGACGAATGGGCAAGTCGAGCGTATGAATAAAACTTTAAAGGATGCTACAGTTAAGAAGTATTACTATCAATCGCACCAGCAACTTAAAGAACACCTTTATAACTTTGTTATGGCTTATAATTATGCAAAGAGACTCAAAACTCTTAAGGGTCTTACTCCTTATGAATTTATATGTTATCAGTGGACACAGTCTCCAGAATTATTTATACTAAATCCACACCATCACACTCTGGGACCATACATCTTACACCTTCGATGGATCTTAGTTCATTTTCTATAGGAAGCACTAATAGCTTTTCACTATCTTGAGCAGAAATCCCAGGAAGTCCAACAAACACGCTGATTATAGGAATCTGTATATCAGGATTGCTTTCCCTTGGCATTTTTACATAAACGTATGAACCGAAGATAAAAATTACTATAAGTAATAATACCACCGCCCTGTTTCGCTCTATGAGTAAGCTCTGCATGTTGAATGTTAGCTGAATATGTGTGTTTGTACAATATTATAGTCGAGATACATTGCATATTAATTAATCCTTGTGTAGCCTTAAAACTTTATGCAAATAATTAAAATTTTCGCAAAATTGCAAGTATAAGAAAATTCCTGTATAATAATTCTAGAACAGTATTTGAGAGGTTATTATGGTGGCAATTCTAAATGTAACAAAAGGCAAAAATAAAGTTATTGTGTCTGGATTAGCTGGAGCTTTATCAGCTTTAATATTTTTAACAGCAATCCACATTGCCGCAAAGATAGCCATTATCGTTTCTGCTGCTGCAGTTACTTACTTATTACTTTCGCTGATTAATAAAATAAGAACTAAAGCTGAAATTACTCGTGTTTCAGGAGATAAAGTTTCAGAAGATGAAGGTGAAGAAAAAGATACCGTAAAAGAACCAAAAAGAACTGAAACTGAGCTAGAAGAAGAATTAAAAAATAAAAGAGCAGAAGAAGAAATGAAAAATGGACTACCTAAACATATGGATTTCAAAGGTAATTCACTTTCTAAAAGCGCTGATACTAAAGATAGTCATTCCGTTTCTAGTGCTACAAATATTGTTATGGAACCTTTACCTAAACACATGGATGCGCTTGGTAATCCACTTCCTGAAGGACCAAGTGCAAATATTAGTATAGAATCTAAACCTGAGAGAAAACTATCTCCTGCAGAGTGGCTATTACAGTGCGGGAATGTAAATAATGATGTGAGGGAAGTGCTAAAACAGCCAATTATCCAACAGCCATTTAACGGGTTAGGGTTTTAGATGTAGTTGCTATATCAAACTCTCCATCTTATATTGAGGATCAGATGCAATGCCATACACTCTATTTGGCGGAGCAATTTTGTTCTCTATACCAAAAACTATACCTTCAATTATTGCTGTGAGTACTTTTTCAAGGTTGCAATCTGCTCCAGGAACACGGTGCTCTAGGCGGCATCTTTTGGAATCGTTGCCAAAATAGGGAATTCTTATTGCAGCAGTTCTGTTATTTATTCCCCAACTAATCGTAGTTGGAGTGTGAATATCCGGGTACTGAAATCTTAAATATGAATCATCATTTGGAGCAAAAAACAACATATGTTTTTTCATCATTGCACATAATCCACCAATACTATGAATCAGATAGTCACTGTACTTTTGCTCATTGATATAAAATAAGTTATCGTTATTTGAATTCACGAGATTAACATGCACATTTAATGCACTGCCTGCTCTATCCAAATAGGGCTTTGCTTTAAAAGAAATATTCCCACCTAGTTTTTGTGCTGTTTCAGTAAGTGATTGTTTTGCTAACTCAAAATGCTTAATTAAATTGTCGGAGTTCGTATAACAACCACTTTTTATCTCATACTGATGTGTAGAATTCTCCTTCTCGCAAGAAAATTCAAGAGATGCTATTTTATTTTTGATGCTATTCAGAAATAAGTATTCTTTTTCTATTCCTTCAATGTAAAACTCTAGTTCAATACCGAATACAGCATAACAACTCAAATTACTTAATATAATCATAAATTTGCTTCAGTAAATCTATATTAGGTTAGCTATATTTATATGAATACTTTACTTATTTGCCAGTAAATTTAACATCTTATTTATACATAATGTATTACTGTTTTTAATAGCATGCTTCTAATCCTCGATACAAGCGACATTTACAAATTTTTCATTTTTTTGAAATAAAAATGATCAATTTTAATGTTTTTATACCCTTTACAACCCATCAAAAAATCACCATAATTTTTAGTATGTATTAAGTAGTATTAGCTTTTCATTTTGCAGTAAGCTATTGATTATCTTGTATTTTTCTAATTATTGCTTTTTTCTTGGTGTGGTATATGAACTTAACTAGCCCTAAGGTTTCTACTGTGTTTTTTGATCAGATTATTACAGTAACGGATCACAATGTTACTTGGGAAAAAATCCAAAATTGTCTTTATAATCTTTATGGAGAAGCAACATATAATAGTTGGCTGAGTTCACTAAAATTTGTCAGTAGCAGAAATGGGGAAGTTCTTTTATCCGTGTCAACAAGGTTTATAAAAGAGTGGATTACAGTTCATTACATGAAAAAAATATTATCATTATGGCAAAGCGAAGATAAAAGTATACGTTCTATTGATATTCAAGTAATTGAGGAGAGGAATTCAAATTTTAATGTTATACTAAAAAACAGAGAGGAAAGTAATCATAATCTTGGTTCGCCGCTGGATCCAAGGTTCACCTTTGATAATTTTGTAGTGGGAAAGCCAAATGAATTAGCATTTACGGCGGCAAAGCGTGTGGCAGAATCTATAGATCCAATATTAGGCAGCAATCCTTTGTTTCTATATGGTGGAGTGGGACTTGGTAAAACACATCTAATGCATGCTATAGCTTGGCACATAGTCAATTCCCCATCAGCAAAAAGAAAAGTGGTGTATTTATCAGCAGAGAAATTCATGTACCAATATATTACAGCGCTGCGAAGCAAAGATATTATGTTATTTAAAGAGCAATTTAGATCAGTAGATGTATTGATGGTAGATGATGTGCAATTTATCAGTGGTAAAGATAGTACACAAGAAGAATTTTTTCACACTTTCAATGCATTGATAGACCAAAATAAACAATTGGTTATATCAGCTGATAGGTCTCCTAGTGATCTTGATGGAGTGGAAGAAAGAATAAAATCACGACTCGGTTGGGGGTTGGTGGCAGATATTAATGAAACAACTTTTGAATTAAGGCTTGGTATATTGCAGGCAAAAGTGGAGCAGATGAATATGTATGTTCCGAAAGATGTCCTAGAGTTTTTAGCAAGGAACATAAAATCTAATATAAGAGAATTAGAAGGAGCATTAAATAAGGTTACCCATACCTCATTAATTGGAAGAAGTATGACGGTAGAATCAGCTAGTGAAACCCTAATCGATCTTCTTAGGTCAAATCATAGGTCAGTCACAATAGAAGAAATACAAAAGAAAGTAGCTGAATTTTTCAATATAAAGGTTGCAGATATGCAATCCAATAGAAGGCTTCGCAGTCTTGCAAGGCCAAGACAAATAGCTATGTATTTTGCCAAAAAATTTACGCAAAAAAGCCTACCAGATATTGGGAGAAACTTTGGTGGCAGAGACCATGCTACTGTTATACATGCAGTAAAACAAGTAGAAAATTTTATAAAGACCGACTCAAAATTTGCTGATGAAATCAATCGATTAAAAAAAATGTTTAAGTAGCGTTTTTAAAATAGCTAATAACAAATCCTAAAATGAATCGACTATAGTTTTAATCCGTTTAAGTTTAAAATCTTCTGTTAGCTTCGCAGAATACATTTCCTTATTGTGTTGATTATAGAAGGTAAATTCGTGATCATCTAAATTTAGTATTGCAAAGCCAAAGCCAAAAAAGTTTCTAACCTCGTGTGCTAAGTAGTTTTTACCATTTAAATAGTCAAATTCTACATTTTGATAAACAGATTCTTGATCTTGAGCGTGTAATGATGCACCACCGTTTCCAACTATAATTTGGTCTGGAACATTATCCATTAATAAAATCTGGGCTATATGAATGTGGCCAGAAACTATGGTAGTAACATTGCTTGGAAATTTATCTCCAAAAGCTTCGATTTGTGTAAGATTACCATGGCTTTTTAATGTCAAAAATTCTTTTTTTGGAGATCTCCAAAGCGGTTTATGAGTTAAAAACCACATGGGCTTGTCAGAACTATTTTGTATCAATTTATCAAATTGCCTCTCAAAAGCATCAATTGTGCTTTGGGTTGTAAAAATATCCTCACCGGATGAAGAGTCGAAGATAAAAAATTTCATCGGTCCAGCATCTAAGGACCAACTAGAAACGAAGTTTCCACATTTTTCAGACGAAAAGGGGTATGAATCTAGATACCTGAACCATCCTTCATAAGCTCTATCACAACTCTCATGGTTTCCACGAACAAAAAGGAAAGGGGATTGTGATAAAATATCCTTTGCAGGCTCAAACCAATCAGCGTACCAAACTTCTTTATTATATCCATAAATATCGCCACACTTTTTTGTATTTCTACATTTTGTTTGTCTATAATGATAATCACCAACATGGATAATTAAATCTGGTTTATGAAGGGCGATTGAATCTAAATTTTTTTTTAAAGGCCAGCTATCTACCGAATTACATTCCTGCTGAAATAACATATTTATTCTACAGCCCGTGTCACCAATGAAAGCAATTTTATTAACCTTTTTTGGTAATATAGGAACCCGTAGATCCTCAATACTAATGTTTTTGGCACTTGTTTGTACTTTCAGTTCACAAACTGTTTCGTTATGATCACCATTGTTAATTGAGCTGCGATTCAGCATTTCTGTTTCCTCGCCATCAACATAAACAATGGGACACATGTCATTGTCCGTAATTGCGCGTATGCTTAGTTTATTTTCTGGGATAACTTGAGACCATGTGTATAATATTTGTGCATGGACGAAATGAAAGCTAGTTATAAGAGAGAGAGCTAAAAAAATAAAGATATTAGCTATATTCATTTGTATAAAAACCTAAGTTAAAAATTAGTAGTAAGGTTATCTTAAATGATTAAAATTTATAATCACAAAATTCATAATCAAATTATACAAACAATTTCTAAATTATTCTAGTATCAGATTGACACTCTAGATGAAAAATTCTAAAATGATTAAGTAATTTAAAATAATTATATAAAAACTAGAATATAGTGCGGCCGTGGTGGAATTGGTAGACACGCAGCGTTGAGGTCGCTGTGGCTCATAAGGCCTTGGAAGTTCAAGTCTTCTCGGCCGCACCAGTTTTTATCGCTGTTTAATATGGGTAAAAATGTTTATAGGAAATCAGAGTAGCAATAAGGTAGAAAGAGCTATCAGCGAAATCAGGCGCGGTCGGCCAATTGTAATATATGATGAAAGTAATTACCTATTGTTTGCTGCTGCTGAGGCTTTAGAAAGAGATTTATTTAATCAATACAAGTTTACATCAAGTAATGTATATGTTACTTTAACTTCAAGTAAGGTAAAATACATATCTCAGAATAAAGAACATAACAGCAAACGTCTGTTGGTGAATAATTTTGATGAACTGCTCTATTTAATAAACTGTTCAAAGGAAGATTGCATAAAAGAGTTGCAATGCTCAAAGACAATAGATGAATGTGCTATTGCCTTGCTTAAGTTGTCAGAATTATTGCCATACGCGTTAGTGGCTGATATGACTTTTGAGAATAACCATGAAATGCGAAATTGGTGCGAGAAAAATGACGTTATTGCACTGGACACGTCATTCATAAATAATTTTCAAGAAAATCAGGATGTATATGAAGTGTGCAAAACATCATTATTTTTAAAACAGACTCAAGAAGTAAATATCATATCTTATAGAACCGAAAGTGGTGGAAGAGAACATCATGCAATTATCATTGGCAATCCAGATAAAGATGACGAACCATTAGTGAGAATTCATTCTTCGTGCTATACGGGTGACTTGTTAGATAGCTTGTCATGCGATTGCAGAAGTCAGTTACATCAAGCAATTCAAATGATAGCTGACTCTGGAAGTGGTATTATATTGTATTTGATGCAAGATGGAAGAGGCATTGGTTTAACTAATAAGTTAAGAGCGTACAGTATGCAAAGAGGACATAATCTTGATACTGTTGATGCAAATAGAATATTGGGTTTTGAAGATGATGAAAGGAGTTTTGCTGTTGCAGCTAAAATGCTTAAGAAATTGAACATTAACAAAATCCAATTACTTACAAACAATGATAGGAAATTGTCAGAATTGGAAAGTAGTGGTATAGGAGTTACAAAGTGTCTACCACTTATTGTGGAACGTAATAAATATAACGATTCATATATGGAGACAAAGTTTGGTAAATTAGGCCATAGATTAAGAGTTTTTTAGCTTTTTTGCTGTAACTACTTTGTTAATTTGCTATGTTTATTAACATAAGTTAAGATTTTTAGGAATACTAAAATGCTAAGATTTTTTAAGCGAGAAAAAAATACTGAATCCTTAGATAAGGATATAAATTGGAATTCAAACCGCTACAGCACAGTTATTGCTCAAAGGAATATTCTACTTTTATTTGCATTAATATTATTAGCAACGATCTCTATCAGCATATTAGTCGTATTTAAAATTAGCACAAGTAGCACTATTGAGCCATTTGTTATAGAAATTGACAAGAAATCAGGAATAGTGCAATTGGTTGATCCTGTCACAGTAAAACAGTATTCTGCAGATGAAGTGCTAAACGATTATTTTATTTCAGAGTATGTAAAAGCAAGGGAGGTTTTTGATCCATATCATTATAATTATAACTATTATACAAAGGTGAGGTTGTTTTCCTCACCTAATGTGTATAATGAATTTAGAAATTATGTAGGATCGCAGAATATGGATGATCTTTTTAATTTATATTCAGATACCAAAAGTGAATTTAAAATTCGCTCAATTCAAAAGTTAGGTAACGATGCTCTTCAGGTGAGATTTTTTGTGGAATTTACACGGAAAGATGGAAGTTCTACGAGAAAAAATAAGATAGTTATTATGTCATATAGATATGCATCGCTTGAAATGGATGATCAGCAAAGATATATTAACCCATTAGGATTTCAAGTTATTTCATATAGAGTAGATGATGAATATGTATAGGATATTATTAGTTTTAGCTTTACTTGTAAGTGGCAATTTAAACGCATCCATTAATTATAATGAGCCTATTTCTATAGATAGTAGAATAAAGACTTTTGTGTATAGCCCTAATGAAGTATTTACGGTGGTTTTTAGTCAGGGTTACTATTCTTATATTGAATTTGCGGAAGGAGAAAAAGTTAAAAATATCGCTGTTGGTGATGCATCAAGTTGGAAAATTAATCCTTATGACAATAAATTGCTTATCATGCCATTTGAAGTTAGTAGTCGCACTAACATGATTATTACGACAACTAAAAAAAGAAATTACATTTTTGATTTAATCTCAAGGCCAAACTACGATAAATACCCGGGTACTGATGCTAAGAAAGTGGATCACGATTATTCTGCTGAAAAGGATATATCTTACGTAGTACGTTTTTATTATCCTCAAGAAGAAGGTGAATTTGATGTTGATTTAGATGAGGTTTCTTTACCTACTCAAATGCAATATACTACAGACAAGCTAGAAAAAATAATACAAGAAAATGATACGAAGTACAATTATACATATATTGATGAAGGTGGTAATGCGGATATAGTTCCGATTGAGTTATTTGATGATGGTTATTTAACCTATTTAAAATTTAGAAATAATAATAAAATACCTCAGATTTTTGTAGAAGGGGAGGATAAACCTTGTAAAAGGCTGTTATTTGATGATTATGTTATAATAAAAGGAGTACATAAAAAGCTATTTATGCGTTATGAAGATGGTGAAGTTGAAATTATAAATAGGTCACTTTAGCTGTGGTACATGCAATATGAATAAAGAAAGGCGTAACAATTCAGAAGATGAATCAGAAATAGAGAATAAGGTAGTAACAGTTGGCTCTAATCAAGGTCATAGGGCATTGATGGTCATTATTTTAGTGCTTCTGGTTGGTGGAGTGTATTATCTCTATTTTAGTCCTTCTCCTAAAGAGGGTTCAGAAGTTATTAAAAAAGAGGAAACAAAGCAAAACGTTCAAGAATTAAAAGGAAAGTTGGAACAAGTTCCAGATAATGTAATGGTTCCTGAAAGAATAATAACTGATCACTTACCACCCTTACCTCCTCTTCCTACACCACTAATCATACCAGAAATAAAACAAATTAGAAAAGAAGAAGTGATGAAAAAAGAAGAAGAGAAACCAAAAGAAACTCCTGTGTCAAATATACCTATTTTGCCAAAGCAAAATTTTCCTTCTAGTAATGTTATGGGCAATTTACCTACCTCGTTTCCTACAATAGGGGGTGGCGGTTATCCTAGAGACAGACGTAGTGCACAGATGTTGACAATTTCAGGTGGTAGTGGAGAGAACAAGGCTGCTGATGCTATTTTATCCGACACTTCAGCACAATCGAGCAAAGCTACCAGAGTAGGAAAGCTTGGTTTAATGATTACTCAAGGTAAAATTATTGATGCTGTTCTTGAAACTGCAATAAACTCTGATCTGCAAGGAATGCTGCGTGCTATGGTGAGTAGAGATGTTTATGCAGAAACTGGTGATACAGTTTTAATACCTAAAGGCTCAAGATTGATAGGCAGTTATTCATTTGACTCGAATGTTGCTAAATCTCGTGTAAATATAAACTGGAATAGAGTGATTCTGCCACATGGAATAGATATTGCAATCTCATCACTTAGTACTGACGAGCTTGGTAGAGCAGGAATAGCAGGAATAGTTGATAACAAAATGGTAAGTGCGTTATTCTCTTCAGTGACACTTGCTGGTGTTTCGATTGGTTCTGCTGTTATAGGGCAAAAGGCTTCTAATCTTGTTGATACGCTAACTATCAGAGATGCAGTAAAGTCTATCACTGCAACCGAAATAGATTTTTCTTCTCTCCAACTCATTATTGACCCAGAAAAGAAGATATCTAGTGACAAATGGAAATTAGGCCTTGGGGCTATCGGAAGAATTCGGAGTGCCAAAAGCAGACAAGATTTACTAAAAATAATGAAAGAGGAAATAGCAAAAGCACTAGGAATTGAAGAAGACGAGGTAAATATAAGCCTGGAAATTGTAAATCAACTGTTAGAACAAATTCAAAGAAAAAGCAAGTCTGTTTATGATGAAGCAATCGGGAAATCAATCGAGGATTTTTCTAAAGATATGCGGGATGTAGTGGGCAGATATACAGATAAAAAACCAACTATTTATGTTGATCAAGGCACTGCATTGAAAGTATTTGTTAACCAAGATATAGTATTTCCTCCACAGGCAATATTAAATCAATGAAATGAACTATGCTGCACTTGATACATATTTGGAGCCATTACAAGGCATATTTCAAGAAGAAGGCGTAAATGAAATATCAATAAATAAGCCAAAGGAAGTATGGATTGAAAATCGCGGTGAAATAAGGTGTGAAAAATTAGAAGTATTCGATCTTAACCATTTGAAATCTCTTGGCAGACTGATTGCTCAAGCTACAGAACAAAAACTTAGCGAAGAAGCGCCGTTACTTTCGGCAACATTACCAAATGGTTATCGTATACAGATAGTATTTCCGCCAGCATGTGAACCTGATAAAGTAGTCATGTCGATTCGTAAGCCTTCTAGCATGCAGTTAGCACTCGATGATTACGAAAAAATGGGGGCTTTTTCTGAAACTGTTACAGAAGCAACTGATAATCCAGTTGACCGTCATTTGGATTTATTGTTAAGGCAAAAAAAAATAAAAGAGTTTTTAGAATACGCTGTAATAAGTAAGAAAAATATTATAATTAGTGGTGGAACTTCCACTGGTAAGACTACTTTTACTAATGCTACTTTGCGTGCTATTCCAGCTGAGGAAAGAATTATTACTGTTGAGGATGCAAGGGAAATCGTTTTGAACGATCATCCCAATAAAGTCCATCTAATTGCCTCTAAAGGAGGGCAGGGCAGAGCAAAAGTAACCATTCAAGATTTGATAGAAGCGTGCTTACGTTTAAGGCCAGACAGAATAATAGTTGGTGAGCTCCGTGGAGCGGAAGCTTTTAGTTTTCTCAGGGCGATAAATACTGGTCACCCTGGATCAATATCAACCCTTCATGCAGATAGTCCAACAATGGCCCTTGAGCAAATAAAATTGATGGTTATGCAGGCAAATCTTGGCATTCCTCCAGACCAAATTATACCATACATTAGAAATGTGATTGATATTGTTATTCAGCTAAAAAGAACCGGTGGGGGCAAAAGAAGCATTTCTGAGATATTATTTACTAGATCTGCGAGCGAAAATGCTTAAATTTATACATAAGTTAAGGAAGAGTAGTTTATGAGTAATGGAAATCACCTACGTAATATTCTCATAGGAGGTGTAGTAGCTTTTAGCGTACTTGAGTTTTGCTTCTATCTATCTGGTATATTGTTTGTTCTGTTTGCTGATGGTCCGGATGCTGTGGATTTTAAGGCAATTAATCCTAGTTTGACGCCTTTCCCTCAAGCTCTTTGGCCAACGATTTTTGATCATATACAATATTGTTGGCATCATCCAGAGTTATATAGCCTTGAGCTCAAAATCACATTAATTATATCTTCTGCACTGCCTATCATTGTTTTAATGATTATCTTATGGAATTTAAGAGAAAGGATAATTGAGTGGCGACCATTTAAAAAGAAGGAATCACTTCATGGAGATTCGCAGTGGGCATCAGAGAAAGACATACGAAAAGCAGGATTAAGAAGCAAAAAGGGATTATTGCTTGGTAAAGATAAAAGAGGATACTTCATTTCTGATGGGTTTCAGCATGCATTGTTATTTGCACCTACAGGTTCTGGTAAGGGTGTTGGCTTTGTAATTCCTAATTTATTATTTTGGACTGACTCGGTAATTGTACACGACATAAAATTAGAAAACTATGAAATAACAAGTGGTTGGCGAGAACGACAAGGACAAAAAGTATACGTATGGAATCCAGCGCAGCCAGATGGAATAAGTCACTGTTACAATCCATTACAATGGATTAGTGAAAAACCTGGGCAGATGGTTGACGATGTGCAGAAAATAGCTAACCTAATCATGCCTGAACAAGACTTTTGGCAGAATGAAGCAAGAAGCTTATTTGTTGGAGTGGTATTATACTTACTTGCTGCACCAGAGAAAGTTAAATCTTTTGGTGAAGTTGTGCGTACGATGCGTAGTGATGACGTGGTTTATAATCTTGCTGTTGCTCTTGATACAATGGGTAAAATACTACACCCTGTAGCATATATGAATATTGCAGCTTTTTTACAAAAAGCTGATAAAGAAAGGTCAGGTGTTGTATCAACCATGAACTCATCACTTGAATTGTGGGCAAACCCATTGATCGATACTGCAACTGCGTCAAGTGATTTTAATATTCTAGATTTTAAAAAGAAGAAAATTACAGTTTATGTTGGTTTAACTCCTGACAACTTGACTAGGCTCAGGCCTTTAATGCAGGTTTTTTACCAACAGGCAACTGAGTTTTTATGTAGAAAATTGCCATCGGATGACGAGCCTTATGGCGTATTGTTTTTAATGGATGAGTTTCCTACACTTGGAAAAATGGAGCAATTTCAAACAGGTATTGCATATTTTCGTGGTTATCGAGTTAGGTTATTCTTAATTGTTCAAGATACTGAGCAGCTCAAAGGAATATACGAAGAAGCAGGGATGAACTCCTTTTTGTCAAACTCGACTTACAGAATAACTTTTGCAGCCAATAATATTGAAACAGCTAATTTAATATCGCAACTTATAGGAAACAAAACTGTACAACAAGAATCGTTGAATAAGCCTAAATTTTTAGATTTAAATCCTGCTTCAAGGTCATTACATATCTCCGAAATACAGAGAGCATTGCTATTGCCTCAAGAAGTTATTATGTTGCCACGTGACGATCAGATAATTTTAATAGAGTCGACTTACCCAATTAAATCAAAGAAAATTTTGTACTACAGTGATACCACCTTCACAAGAAGGCTGCTCAAACAAACTCGTGTGCCTACACAAGAACCATATGACCCAAACAAAGTTCTTTCTGCCGCTGCGAGCAAAGATAAGGTTAATAACGAGGGGAATAATGTTCTTGAGGGACCTAATTCAGTTGATTATCCTGCTGAAACTAAAACCGAAGATGCAGTATATGATGAATCAGATGAATTTGCAGACGAAGATATTGATGATGAAGATATCGACGATAAGTTTGAAGATGATGACGAGGAAGATGAGGATAGGAGCGATGATGGGTTTGATGACGAAGAAGAGGAGGATGAATTTGAAGATGAGGATAAATTAAAAAATGACGAGAAGTAAGGTTAACTTTGCCTATTTTTAGCTCAGAAAAGTGCAAGTTATGCAAATAATTAGGTTTTTCATATTAAGCCATTTTTAATTAATTAGTATTAGATTAGCTATTTTAACTAGGGGAGTAGTAATGATTAGTAAAAAAACATTAGCGGTTACAGCACTTGCTTTATTGTTGTCACAACAATCTTTTGCGAGTGAAACAGAAGGGTTTTACTTTGGTAGTGGGTATTATGGTCACTTTTTTAATGGCATGGGTGAACTAAAAACAAGCACTACAGATATCAAAAATTTGTCTATAAATGACAGGGATGCTCGGAACACAAAAGGTCAGTCACTAAGTGAGTATAAAGGAGATTATAATCCACCTTTTGCTGCAAATGTGGCATTTGGTTACACAGGAGAATTGGGTAACAACAGCTATAGAGCTGAATTGGAAGGGATGTATTCTTCTGTAAAAGTGGATAATGTTGGTTTAACAAGTAGTCAAATAACTGTTTCATACCTAAAGGACATTGGTAAGGATGCTGGTAAAAAAACTTATATCTATAGTGCTACAGTTAATCATGACCAAATTGAAAACATGTCTCTAATGGCAAATGTTTATCATCATTGGAAGAGTGACCGTTTCTCTTTTTCTCCTTATGTTGGGGTTGGAGTCGGTGCAACAAGAATGACAATGTTTGAAAAATCGTCAATAAGACCCGCAGGTCAATTAAAAGCTGGCCTTGATTATCACATAAACGAAGATGTAAATATGCATATCGGATATAGAGGTTTTGGTGCTATTGGTGGTGTTATTGGTGATGGTCTTAAACTTACAACGGATGCGCTTGGAGAAATTATAGATGATCCTAATAACAGGGGTAAAAAGAAGCTTGATGATCAGAGTAAACCAGCAAATGCAGCAAAAGAAGATATAAATATAGGTAATACATTGTTTTACACACACGGTATAGAGGCTGGCCTTACTTTCCACTTTGCCAGCAAAGCTTAAACATGTTGCCCTTTTAAAAAATGCATAAAACCGTTCCTGTCATCCTATGCCTTGACCATAGTAAATATAGATCCAAGTAGTCACGCTACTTGGATGACTAGCTAGAGGGTGCTGGGATGACATAGGATAATATGGGATGAAGGAAGAAAACATTAGCTATGTTTTTTGCATAACAATGCACCTCTTCATTCCTGCCAAATCATGTACATATTCCTGAAAAGCTAATTTGTATGAGGGTATTATTTTGTCAATATCATTTTGATCTTCACCTATCTCCAATATTGCAAACCCATTTTTTTTAAGGCACTTTTTCAATATTGGAAAAATACTCAAGTAACAGTTTAAACCATCAATTCCACCATCAAGAGCAATTCTTGGCTCTTTTTGCACTTCGGCTTGTAAGTCTTTTAATTTGCTTCTTTTAATATATGGAGGATTGCTAATTATCAGATCAAATGAACCTCTGCACTCTGTCCATGAGCTTGGAAATATTTTGGCTCTGCTGAGAAGATCATGTTTCTTTGTGTTCTGATAGGCAACTTTGTATGCTTCCAAGCTTTTTTCAAAACCGATACCAACGGCATATTCATACTCACTAAGTACGGATATCAATAAACAACCTGTGCCTGTACCAAAATCTGCAATTTTTAGTCTCTGCTTTTTATTTGGGTAATATTTTAACACTGTTGAGATTAATGTTTCACTATCTGGTCTTGGATCCAAAACATGCTGGTTAACTATAAAATTTTTACTCCAGAATTCACGATTACCTATTATTTGCGATATTGGATATCTTTCCGCTCTTTTTTTTGTTAATTTCCAAAATAAAAGTTCTTTCTCCATCGGCACTTGATCAGCATGGTTCATAATTATGAATGATCTTTCCACTCCAAGTACGTGCTGCATGATGATTTCACAATCTAAATGTGGTGATTCAACTTTATGTGACGATAATAACTCCGATCCTTCTTGAATTAAAGTGCTGATTGTTTTCATTATTCTAAAAATATGTTCCTTTCAGCCAAGAATAGCAAGATGAGCTTCCAGTTTAGGGTAGCTGCACTAAATCCCGGTGTCAAGCACGCAGCTGTACGAACATTGCAATTTGCAGATCCAAGTAGCTTGACTACTTGGATCCAGCTAAGTTGGTGAGCATAAAAGTATAGCTAACGCGAGCTTTACGTCATACCGCCACGAACCGTCATACCGCGATTCATTCGCGGTATCTTAGCCGCTAACACGTAGCGGAATGACAGCAGTCCACGTCATACCGCCGCGGTATCTCTAGATCCCGCTAACACGTAGCGGGATGACGATTGTCGTTTAGCCATAAATATTTAAGAAATTTACCAAATAAAAAAAAGGCAAAAGAAGCCCCGTGGTTGGCTAATTACTTACATTATACTTTCAAGTATGGCGTTTTTTTATTCTAAACACTTAATAACCGCGATTTGGCTGCTTTTAAACCGCAACTAATCTAAATTATAAACGTTAAGAAATTTACTAAACAGAAAAAAAGGCAAAAGAAACCCTAGGGTAGCTAGTTATTCACTATCCATTTTTTAAGTTGGCGTTTTTTAATGTTTTAAATGCTTTATAAGCGCATTTCAGCTTATATTAGGTAAAAACCTAGAAATTTTATAAAGACATAGACTGCACATAGTGCAAAAAATTAAACATGATACGCCAGATACGTGAGTTTTTTTGTCATTTAATCTGTACAGAGAAGATAAATAAATAGCTTCAGTTTCATGATAAGGGGGCTGGCGAAGCTTGTAAAGTAATTTTTTCGTTTCTACTGAATGACAGTTGTGGCTTGGGAGGTAGTGCAAGAAGTCTACTGATGGCTTTCAAGGCAGTTGAGCTTAATTATTAGAGTAGTAATGTTTATTTTTATATTGACTATTGAGGTTTATTATTTTATAACTAAAAACTTAGTTATTTTAATGAGCTTGAGTTTATAACATATGCCTACGATAAATCAATTAATACGTAAGGGTAGATTAGGATTGACCCATAAGAAAAAGGTACCAGCTTTGGGAGAAAGCAACCCTCAAAGGAGAGGTGTTTGCACTAAGGTGTATACTACAACTCCTAGAAAGCCTAACTCAGCACTCCGTAAAGTAGCCAGAGTAAAAATTAGTGGGTATGGTGAAGTGACGGCTTATATACCTGGTGAAGGTCATAATTTACAAGAACACTCTGTTGTTTTGATACGTGGTGGGCGGGTTAAAGATTTGCCAGGTGTGCGTTATCACATAATAAGAGGTGCCCTTGATCTGCGTGGTGTGCAAAATCGAAAGAAAGCTCGTTCAAAATATGGTGTAAAGAAATCTGGTTAAAGTTTATGGCTCGTCGGAATAAAGCAAAAAAAAGAGAAATAAGTCCTGATTCGCGTTACGGCAGTGTTTTGCTGATGCGTTTCATTAATACAATCATGAAATGTGGTAAAAAATCTACTGCAGAAAAGATTATCTATGACGCTTTGTCTTTAGCTGAAAAGAAAATAGGCGAAGGTGGGTTATCAATTTTTGAGACAGCAGTAGGAAATGTTACTCCTTCTATAGAAGTGCGTTCTCGACGCATTGGTGGTGCAACTTATCAAGTACCTGTTGAAGTTCGACAAGGTAGAGCGGTTTCTTTAGCGTTAAGGTGGATTGCTAAAGCAACTTCTGCTGCTCGAAAAAAGAGTGGAAAAACCACTGTTGATTGTTTGCAATCTGAAATACTGGATGCTTATAATAAACGCGGTGGTGCGTTTAAGATGTGCGAAGAAAAATATAAAATGGCTGAAGCTAATAAGGCATTTTCTCATCTTCGTTTTTAATGTTAGCTAATTAATTGTGATATGGAAATTGGAATATCTAAATACAGAAATATAGGGATAATGGCTCACATAGATGCTGGTAAGACTACCACAACAGAGCGTATTTTATTTTATACTGGTAAGCAAAATAGAATTGGTGAAGTGCACGATGGTGCAGCTTCTATGGATTGGATGGAGCAAGAAAAAGAGCGTGGTATTACAATCACATCTGCTGCAACAACATGTTTTTGGAATGATCATAGGGTCAATATAATAGACACTCCTGGTCACGTTGATTTCACTATTGAAGTTGAGAGATCTTTAAGGGTTTTGGATGGTGCAGTTGCTGTATTTGATGGAGTTGCTGGAGTTGAACCTCAATCTGAGACAGTGTGGCGTCAAGCTGATAAATATAGCGTTCCTCGTATCTGCTTTGTTAATAAGATGGATAGAATAGGGGCAAATTTTTATCGATGTGTTGATATGATAAAGACGAAGCTTGGTGCAGCACCTTTAGTTATTCATTTACCAATAGGGAGTGAGAAAGATTTCAAAGGTATAATTGACCTTATTTCTATGAAAGCCATTATATGGCAAGAAGAAACGTTGGGCGCTAAATTTTCTTATGAAGATATTCCTTCTGATTTGCTTGATAAGGCTCAAGAATATCGAAATCTTTTATTAGATGCTGCAGCTGAGATGGATGATGAAGCGATGAATACTTACTTTGAGTCTAATGATCTGCCAGTGGATTTACTGAAAAAATGCGTGAGAAATGGGACCATTAAAGGAAAATTTGTTCCTGTGTTGTGTGGATCAGCTTTTAAAAATAAAGGCGTACAACCACTTTTAGATGGTGTGGTTGACTTTTTACCTTCTCCTATTGATGTTGATGTAATTGTTGGAATTGATCCTAAAGATTCAGAAAAGAAAATTGAGGTCAAACCTTCAGAAAAAGAGAAATTTGTTGCTCTTGCATTTAAAGTGATGACGGATAAATTTGTAGGCAGCTTGACGTTTATCCGTATTTATTCTGGTAAATTAAAGTCTAAATCTACCGCTTCAAATGCGTTAAAAAACGAAACTGAAGGGATTGGCAGAATGTTACTTATGCATGCAAATAACCGAGAAGATATAACTGAGGCTAGGGCTGGAGATATAGTTGCTTTAGTTGGGCTAAAGAAAACAACCACCGGAGATACTTTATGTTCTGTTGATTTTCCTGTATTATTGGAGCGTATGGAATTTCCTGAGCCTGTTATTGAAATTGCTGTGGAACCTAAAACCACTTCAGATCAGGAAAAATTAGGTATTGCTCTAAATAGGTTGGTTGCAGAAGATCCTTCTTTGAGAATGTCAGTAAATGCGGAAAGTGGCCAGACTATATTGAAAGGCATGGGTGAGCTCCATCTTGAGATTATTGTTGATAGAATGAAGCGCGAATTTAACGTTGAGGCTAACGTCGGTGCTCCTCAGGTTGCATATCGTGAAACTATCACTAAATCTGTTGAAATTGATTACACTCATAAAAAACAATCTGGTGGAGCTGGTCAGTTTGCTAAGGTTAAAATAAAATTTGAACCTCTTGAGCCTGGTTCTGGGTTTCAATTTGAAAGTAAAATTGTAGGTGGTGCTATTCCAAAAGAGTATATTCCTGGGGTAGAAAATGGCTTGGAGTTGATAAAAGAAGGTGGTATAATTTCGGGATTTCCGTTGATTGATTTTAAGGCTACCCTTCTTGATGGTGCTTTTCATGAGGTTGATTCTAGTCCTTTAGCTTTTGAACTTGCTGCTAAAGGTGCTTTTAAAGAGATGGCAAATAAAGCTGGTCCAAAAATGCTGGAGCCTATAATGAAAGTTGAAATCATTACTCCTGAAGAATATATGGGTGATGTTATGGGTGATATAAATAGTAGAAGAGGAAATGTTGCTGATATGCTCGATTTAGGTAATAATAGTAAAATAATTACTGCTTCGGTACCTCTTGCAAATATGTTTGGTTATATCAACGTTTTGCGTTCTATGTCTCAGGGAAGGGCGCAGTATAGTATGCATTTTTCTTGTTATGAGCAAGTGCCACAATATGTGGTTGATGAGTTAAAGTTAGAGTATAATTAAGGGTAATAATTATGACAGCAGTAGTGGAAGCATTTGGAAAGCCGCATGTAAATGTGGGAACAATAGGGCATGTGGATCATGGGAAGACGACGTTAACAGCGGCGATAACGAAGCATTATGGAAATTTTGTAGCGTACGATCAGATAGATAAAGCGCCAGAAGAAAGGAAGAGGGGGATAACGATAGCAACAGCGCATGTTGAGTATCAGACGGAAAAAAGGCATTATGCACACGTTGATTGTCCTGGACACGCTGACTATGTAAAGAACATGATAGTAGGTGCAGCACAGATGGATGCGGCGATATTGGTAGTGTCGGGGGTTGATGGGCCAATGCCACAAACGAGAGAGCATATATTGCTGGCGAAGCAGGTAGGTGTTGGATATATCGTGGTGTATATAAATAAAGCTGATGTTGCTGATGCTGATATGATAGATTTAGTAGAAATGGAAGTGAGGGAATTACTGAGTAAATACGGATTTCCAGGGGATGAAGTGCCTGTGGTGGTTGGTTCAGCACTCAAGGCGCTGGAGGATGACAGCAGCGAATATGGAAAGAAATCAATAGACAAATTGATGGAAAAGTTAGATGAATATGTAGCGGTTCCACCAAGGCCTGTGGATTTACCATTTTTATTGCCAATCGAAGATGTATTTTCGATATCGGGGCGAGGAACAGTGGTAACAGGAAGAATAGAGAAGGGAGAGATAAAGACGGGAGAAGAGATAGAGATAATAGGTCTGCAAGCGACGCAAAAGACGATATGCACAGGTGTTGAGATGTTTAAGAAGTTGCTGGATAAGGGAAGTGCAGGGCTCAATGTAGGAATATTGTTAAGAGGAACAAAAAGAGAAGAAGTGGAGAGAGGGCAAGTATTAGCGAAACCGGGGACGATAACACCGCATAGAAAGTTTAAGGCGGAGGTTTATATATTAAAGAAAGAGGAAGGGGGAAGGCATACACCATTTTTTGCGAATTACCAGCCACAGTTTTATTTAAGGACAACGGATGTAACTGGGAGCATAAAATTGCTAGATGGGAAGGAGATGGTAATGCCAGGAGATAATGTGAGTGTAGAAGTAGAATTGCAAGTACCGATAGCAATGGATAAGGGATTGCGTTTTGCGATAAGAGAAGGCGGTAGAACTGTTGGTTCTGGTGTTGTTTCTGAAATTTTGGAGTGAGAGTTTGAGTTATAGGAGTGTAGCTCAATTGGTAGAGCGCTGGTCTCCAAAACCAGAGGTTGTAGGTTCAATTCCTATCGCTCCTGCATTAATGTTGTGGTGGAAATGTTAAAAAGTTTGTGTGGTTTTTTCTGTGATATAAAGCAAGAAATACGAAGAATTGCTTGGGTAAAGAAACAGGAGGTGTTGTCATCTCTATTTGTTGTAATGATTGTTATATTATGCTTTTCGATTTTCTTCTGTTTTGTGGATTTTATGTCTCTTTACGTAATTAAGGCTTTATTTGGAATTATTTATGGAATGTGAATATAAATGGTATATCATTAAAGTTGATTATGGATATGAGCAAGGTATACGCGAATTGGTAAGTAATGCTGTTTATTTTAAGGAAGTGTTTATTCCTTATCAAACGGTATGTAATTCAAAGTCTGATATAAAAGAATTATGTGAAGTGTATGTATATATGCATCTGTGTGATGAAAGCAAAAATATTTTGAATCAAACGCCTGGATTCTGCAGTGGCGAATCTGGTAATTTTGAGATGATTTTAGATGATGAGATAAGTTTAAAGTGTAAAGAATTTAATAGGTATAAATGGTATATCTTGAGAGTTGCTTCTAATTGTGAAGAGAAAGTGCGCCAACATATATTAGAAAATTCTATGAGATTGGGTGTTAATGATTACTTTAAGGAAGTTTTTATTCCATATGAAGAGCTAAGTGAAGTAGAGTTGAAATCTAAGAAAATTGCTACACGAAGGAAATGCTTTCCTGGTTATGTCTTTTTATACGTGAATTTATGCGATGAAGTATTGAATTTTATCAATAATATACCAAAATCTCTTAAGGTTTATGGATTTTTGAAAAACGGTAATATTCCAAAGGTGATTTTGGATGATGAGATTCACTCAATGTGTAATGCACTTTATAATGCTCAAGAGACAAAGAAGTTAGGTTATGGTTATGAAAAAGGTGAAAAAGTGAAAATTAATGATGGTCTTTTTCAAAATTTTACTGGTAAGGTAAATATGGTAAACGATGAGAAAAAAATTATTAATGTGGAAGTATCGATTTTAGGTAAGCCGACAATAATAGAGCTTGATCTGGCTCAAGTAGAGAAAATAGAGGATTAATTATGAGTGTTATAGTTGCTAAGATTAACTTACTTATGGAAGCTGGGAAAGCAGTTCCAGGACCGAAAATTGCTTCAGTACTTGGTCCACGTGGTATACCTGTTCCTAAGTTTTGTGAAGCTTTTAATAAAGTTACTAGTGCTGCTAACGCTAATTATAAAGTAGGCGATTTAGTAACAGTGCGAATTTCCATAAAGGATGATCGCTCTCATGATTTTACTGTCAGCGGTCCGCCTGTGGCTTATTTACTTAAGCAGGAGGCTAAATTAAGTAAAAGTTCTGGTAATCCTGGTAAAGAATTAGTGGCTAAATTACCTATGTCTGCTATAATTAAAGTAGCAAAGTGCAAGATGGTTGATATGAAAGTGGATAATGAAGATTCAGCAGTGAAAATGGTTGTAGGCACTGCAAAATCTATGGGTATAGAAGTTGTGGAAGGTTAGGTAAATGAATACATATAATGATAATCCTAAGCAGTGTTTGAGGAAGATTGTTGAGTCTGCTTCAGCAAAATTTAATGAATCAGTTGATATTGCGGTCAATTTAGGCGTAGATTCACGTAAATCTGAAGAGCAGGTGCGTGGTACAGTAGTTTTGCCTAAAGGTATCGGGAAGAATATTAAAGTAGCTGTTTTCGCTCAAGATAAACATTTATTAGAAGCTGAAAAAGCTGGTGCTGATATTGCAGGAGGAGAGGATTTAGTTGAAGAAATAAAAAAAGGTAGAAAGTTAGATGTTGATTGGTGCATTACTACTCCTGATTTTATGGCAAAAATCACTCCTATTGCAAAAGTATTGGGTGCTAAAGGGCTGATGCCTAACCCTAAATTTGGTACTGTGACTTCTAACATTGCAGAAGCTATTAAAACCATTAAGTCTGGTCAGGTAAAATTTAGAACAGATAAAAATGGTGTTATTCATGGTAAATTAGGAAATATTAAATTTGATATTGATGACTTGCTAGAAAATTTAAAAGCCTTTCTTAAAGTAATTAAAGATAATAAGCCTATTTCTGCGAAAGGAATTTACTTTAAGGGTGTTTTTTTAAATTCAACTATGGGTAAAGCTTATAAGATAGGCAAAGTGGAAGATATAATTTAAGGGAGTGATACCGTGAAGCGTAAAGATAAGGATGAATTTATACAGAGCACAATAAACGTATTTGTAAATAATGATTTCTTGATATTAGTAAATTTTAAATCTATAAATGCTAATGATTCATTAACTCTGAGGAATAGTCTGAAGTCTATAGCAGGTGGGGTATTAGTAGTTAAAAACACTCTAGCGCGCTTGGCTTTGGAAAGGACTGGTAAATTCTCTTATTTATCAGGCAAATTTTCCGGTCCTGTTGCTATTATATACTCTAGTGGCATAGTAGAAGCTGCAAAATTAATAGTTGATTTTACTAATGCTAACAAAGAAAAAATGTCTGTGATTTGCGCAGCTCATTTAAATGAATTGTTAACAGTGGAAGATGTTAATAAACTGGCTAAGTTGCCTTCTCTGGATGAATTGCGTGTTAAAATTATGCGTTTAATATCTTATGATATTCCTGCTCGGTTAGCGTTGTCTATTAATTCATCTTCTATGAGGCTTATGAGAGTTTTGGATTATTATAGTTCTAAAAAATAAATTTGTTGTTAAGTAAGGTGGTAATTATGAGTAATGTAACAAGTGATTTGGTTGATAAAATATTATCTTTAAACCTATTAGAGGCTTCTGAACTTGTAAAAGTTTTAGAAGAGAAAATAGGGTTGCCTGCTGGTTCTTTTCTTGGTGGAGCTGTTGGTGCTGGGGCGCCTATTGGTGATAATGCTGCTGCTCCTGCTGCTCAAGAAAAAGCTGAGTATAAAGTTGTGATTAAAGAAATTGATGCGAGTAAAAAAATAGGAGTTATTAAAGCTGTGAGAGAGGTTAATTCTACATTGGGTTTAAAAGAAGCAAAAGAGTTGGTTGAATCTTTACCTAAAGATTTGACTGCTAATGTTCCTAAAGACGAAGCAGAAAAAATCAAGCAAAAACTTATTGAAGCAGGAGCAACTAAAGTGGAGCTTGAATAATATTTAATGTATTAATTTTATATTGATATAGCTCTTTTAATTAGTTTGGGGTATTTTAATGGTTGATTCTTCTTATATGTACGCTTCTGGTGCTTTTGTTCCTAGAGTTTCTTATTCTAGGTCGATTGATTTAAAAGATTCTTTATTGGATTTGGTTAAGGTTCAAAAAGAATCATATGATTCTTTTACTCCTAAGAATAAGGGTAATGAAAGACTTGAAGTTATCTTTCATACAATCTTTCCAATAAATGATCCTTTGCGTAGGGCTACTATTGAGTTTATAAGTTGTAGGGTAGATGATCCTAAGTATGATGAATCTGAGTGTATAAAGCGTGGTGTAACTTTTTCTGCTCAGGTTATTGCTTCTATACGTCTTGTTGTTATGCAGGATGGTATTTCTCTTGATGAATATAAATCGATTAAAGAGAGTGGAGATCATTCTAAACTTGCAACCGTTGTAAAATCTATAGAAGAGCAGAAAGTCCACTTTTGTGGGTTGCCTATGATGACTGATAAAGGCACTTTCATCATTAATGGTGTGGAAAAAGTTATCGTCTCACAAATGCATAGGTCTCCTGGTGTATTTTTTGATAGCGATAAGGGAAAAACTTACAATTCTGGTAAATTGATCTATTCTGCTAGAATTATTCCTTATAGGGGTTCTTGGCTTGATATTGAATTTGATGTTAAAGACCATTTGTATTTTCGTGTTGATAGAAAAAGAAAATTGCCAATTTCAGTTTTATTAAAGGCGTTGGGTCTATCAAATAATGATATACTCGATAGATTTTATGAGAAAATAAAGTATGTAAAACATAAAGATGGTTGGAAAGTGCCTTTTGTTCCTGATAAATTTAAAGGAGTGAGGCTGCCTTTCGACTTAATGGATATTGAAGGTAATGTGCTGCTTAAAGCTAACGTTCGTATTACCTCAAGACTAGCTAAAAAGCTATATGATAATGAATTGAAAGAGTATCTGGTTCCTTTTAATTCTATATGTGGTTTATTCCTCGCAGAAGATTTAATGGATAGTGCTAGCTCTACGAAAATTTTATCTGCTGGTGAATCTATAAAGCTGGAAGACATAAAGAAGCTTGAGTTATTATCTGTAGATGAAATATCAGTGTTGAACATAGATAATTTGTTTGTTGGACCTTATATATTAAATACGCTTTTCTTAGATGAAAACATGTCTTATCAGGATGCACTATATGAAATATATAGAGTTTTGCGTCCTGGTGAAGTTCCTGTTTTAGAGATAGTAGAAGAGTTTTTCCGTAATCTTTTCTTCAGTCCGGAATATTATGATTTGTCTAACATTGGTAGGTTGAAGCTTAACTCTTACCTTGGATTAAATTATGATGAGGATTTAACTGTTTTAACGCATGAAGATATTATTGAAATTGTGAAAAAAATAGTATTGTTACGTGACGGTCAAGGATCTGTAGATGATATTGATCATTTAGGAAACAGAAGAGTAAGATCAGTTGGAGAGTTTATAGAAAATCAATTTAGAACTGGGTTGTTGAAATTGGAACGCGCAATAGTTGATTCTATGTCCACTTCTAGTTTAGATAAAGTTTCTCCATCTGATTTTATTAATCCAAAAGTGTTAACTAATGTTTTAAGAGATTTCTTCAATTCTTCTCAATTATCTCAATTTATGGATCAGACTAATCCGTTATCTGAAATAACACATAAAAGAAGGTTATCCGCGTTAGGTCCTGGCGGTTTAACAAGAGAACGGGCAGGATTTGAGGTGCGTGATGTTCATCCAACTCATTATGGAAGAATTTGCCCTATTGAGACTCCTGAAGGGCAAAATATAGGGTTAATCAACAGCTTAGCTATATACGCGCGTATTAATAAATATGGTTTCATTGAAAGCCCTTATAGAAAAGTAGTCAATAGGGTTGTTACTGATCAAATTGAGTATCTTTCTGCTATAGACGAAGGCTCACATCATATAGCTGACACTAGCGTAAAGCTTGATGAAAATAATTGCTTTGTTGATGACATGCTATACTGTAGATATGCTGGTAGCTTCGTCATGGTAAGTAGCGACCAAGTTAGTTACATTGACGTATCTCCTAAGCAGGTAATATCAGTTGCAGCTTCCTTGATTCCATTTTTAGAAAATGATGATGCTAATAGAGCATTAATGGGCTCAAATATGCAACGTCAGGCCGTACCTTTATTGAAGCCTACCGCTCCTCTGGTTGCTACTGGTATGGAGTCTTTTGTAGCTTCTGGCTCTGGTGCTGTAGTTTTAGCAAAACGCGATGGCATAGTTGATAGTTCTGATAGTAACTCTATAGTTATACGTGCTTTTGATAAAGAAAGGGTTAACTACTTGGACGTAGATATTTATCATCTAAGGAAATTTCAGCGTTCTAACCATAATACTTGTATTAATCAAAGACCGCTAGTGTGCGTAGGTGATTATGTTAAAAAGGGTGATGTAATAGCTGATGGTCCTGCAATTAACAGTGGTGAGTTGGCGCTTGGTAAAAATTTGCTAGTCGCTTTTATGTCTTGGCAAGGTTATAATTTTGAAGACTCTATTATTATTTCTAGTGAAGTTGTTAAAAAAGATCTCTTTACTTCTATTCATATAGAAGAATTTGACTGTGTTGTACATGATACCCCTTTAGGATCAGAAAAAATAACTCGTGCTATACCTGGTGTTAATGAAGAAAATCTATATCACTTGGATGATAGTGGTATAGTGAAAATTGGTACAAGAGTTGGTCCAGGCTATATTCTGGTAGGTAAAGTTACACCTAAACCTTCTCTTTCATTGCCTCCTGAAACGAAGTTATTGATGACAATTTTTGGTGAAAAGTCATTCGATTGTGCGGATTCCTCTTTATATACATCTCCAGATGTTGAAGGGACAGTAATTGATGTACAAGTCTTTACACGCAGGGGGGTTGAAGAAAATGAAAGGGCATTACTCATCAAACAAAAAGAGATAAATGACTTTGAGGAAGAGCGAGATTATATAATCAATGTTACTAGTGAATATTTCTATGATGAACTGAAGAAACTTCTTATTAATTCTGGTTCTCAAGATCGAGAAAAATTTGACTCTATTGAACGTGAGCAATGGTGGGGTATAGGATTAAAAAACCAATCCATTTCTGAGCAAGTTAAGAGCTTAAAAAAAGATTTTGATGAAAAAGTATCACATGCAATAGCACAGTTTAAGCGAAAAGTAGAAAAATTACATGAAGGTTATGACCTGCCTCAAGGTGTGTCGATGTCAGTAAAAGTTTTCATTGCTGTGAAACATAGTCTGCAACCAGGGGATAAAATGGCTGGTAGACATGGAAATAAAGGTGTGATTTCTCGAGTTGTGCCAGTGGAAGATATGCCTTATTTGGAAGATGGTACTCCTGTTGATATTATTCTTAACCCTCTTGGTGTTCCTTCACGAATGAATGTAGGGCAAATACTGGAAACGCATGTAGGTTGGGCTTGTAGAAAATTAGGGGAAAAAGTAAGTAATATTCTCGATGAGATCAATAAGATCAAAAGTGCTTTTTGCAAGGGAATTAGGTCCCTTAACGATGATAATTTTACACAATTTGCAGTAGCATACCTTGATAATAAAAAAATTGAAAATATTGATGATGATGAAATAACGGCTTCTGTTTTAAATACACCTAATAAGAATGCACTAAATGACGAGTTGAATGAGTTAGTAGAGAACTATTTGAACTCTTGTAAAAGTTCATACAGCAATTTACGTAACTTCCTGATTGAGGTTTATAGCTATGGCAGTAACGTATCTATCTGTAATGATATTCGTAATATTAGTGATAATAATCTCATTGAATTTGCACGCAAATTACGTGATGGCGTTCCTGTTGCTGCACCTGTATTTGAGGGTCCAAAAGATGAACAAATAGCAAAATTATTTGAACTTGCTGGTTTAGATAACTCTGGACAAGCTGTATTATATGACGGTTGCAGTGGTGAAAAATTCGACCGCAAGGTTACAGTTGGTTACATGTACATGCTTAAGTTGCACCACTTGGTTGATGGTAAAATTCATGCGCGTTCAGTAGGGCCTTATAGTTTGGTTACTCAACAACCTCTTGGAGGAAAATCTCATTTTGGTGGTCAGCGTTTTGGTGAAATGGAATGTTGGGCATTACAAGCCTATGGTGCTGCTTATACTTTGCAGGAAATGTTAACTGTGAAGTCTGATGATATTAATGGTAGAGTTAAGATTTATGAATCGATAATAAAAGGTGACAGTAATTTTGAATGTGGAATTCCTGAATCCTTTAATGTGATGATAAAAGAACTACGTTCTTTATGTTTAAATGTAGATTTAAAGCAAAATGATGTAGTGATTGAAGATATATCTCACACTAACATTGCACAACCTTTTAATGAGGTTAGCATATCGATTGCTAGCCCTGAAAGTATTAAGCGTATATCTTGTGGTGAGATAGAAGATGTTTCAACTGCAAATTATCGTACGTTCAAAGTTGAGAAAGGTGGATTATTTTGCCCTAAGGTTTTTGGCCCTGTCAATGACGATGAATGTTTATGTGGAAAATACAAAAAAAGAAGACACAGAGGTCGCATATGCGAAAAATGCGGAGTAGAAGTTACATCTTCTAAAGTAAGAAGAGAAAGGATGGGTCATATAGAGCTTGCATCTCCTGTTGCTCATATATGGTTTTTGAAATCGCTTCCTTCAAGAATTGGAGCATTATTGGATATGTCTCTCAGAGATATTGAGAATATTTTATATAGCGATAATTATATCGTAATAGATCCTCTTGTTTCGCCTTTTGAAAAAGGTGAGATTATTAGTGAAAAAGCTTATAATGAAGCTAAAGATAGCTATGGGATCGATAGTTTTGTAGCTATGCAAGGTGTTGAAGCTATAAGAGAGTTGCTAACGCGCCTTGATTTACATGAAATTAGGAAGGATTTAAGACTAGAATTAGAATCTGTTGCTTCTGAGATAAGAAGAAAGAAAATTATAAAGAGATTGCGTATTGTTGAAAACTTCATTAAATCTGGAAATAGGCCTGAGTGGATGATACTTACAACTATACCTATTTTACCACCTGATTTGCGTCCTTTGGTATCGCTTGAGAGTGGTCGTCCTGCAGTTTCTGATCTGAATCATCATTATAGGACTATTATTAATAGAAATAACAGGTTGAGGAAATTGTTGAGCTTAAATCCTCCTGAGATTATGATTCGTAATGAAAAAAGGATGTTACAAGAAGCAGTTGATTCTCTTTTTGATAATAGTCGTCGTAATACTTTGGTAAATAAAGCTGGTGCTGTTGGATATAAAAAGTCCATTAGTGATATGTTAAAAGGAAAACAGGGTCGTTTTCGCCAGAACCTCTTAGGAAAAAGAGTAGACTACTCTGGACGTTCTGTAATAGTTGTTGGTCCAACTTTGAAACTAAATCAGTGTGGATTACCAAAAAGAATGGCTCTTGAACTATTCAAACCTTTTGTTTACTCAAAGCTTAAGATGTATGGTATGGCTCCAACTATTAAGTTTGCTAGTAAGTTGATAAGAGCAGAAAAACCAGAAGTTTGGGATATGCTTGAAGAGGTAATAAAAGAGCATCCTGTTTTGTTGAATAGAGCGCCTACGCTACATAGACTTGGTATTCAGGCTTTTGAGCCAATCCTTATTGAAGGCAAAGCAATACAGCTTCATCCGCTTGTCTGTACGGCGTTTAATGCTGATTTTGATGGTGATCAAATGGCAGTGCATGTGCCAATTTCATTGGAAGCTCAGCTTGAAGCTAGGGTGTTGATGATGTCCACTAATAACGTTTTAAGTCCTTCTAATGGCAGACCGATTATAGTTCCTAGTAAAGATATAGTACTTGGTATATATTATCTGACTTTACAAGAACCTAAGGAAGATAATTTACCATCTTTTGGTGCTTTTTGTGAAGTTGAGCATTCCTTGAGTGATGGTACTTTACATATTCATTCTAGTATAAAGTATAGGATGGAGTATATTAATAGCAGCGGTGAAACTCACTATAAAACTGTTTGTACAACTCCTGGCCGTTTAATATTATGGCAAATTTTTCCTAAGCATGAGAATCTAGGCTTCGATCTAATAAATCAGATATTAACAGTCAAGGAAATAACTGGTATAGTTGATTTGGTATATCGTAACTGTGGTCAAAGTGCTACAGTGGCATTTTCTGATAAATTAATGGTACTTGGCTTTGAGTATGCCACATTTTCTGGTGTCTCTTTTGGTCGTTGTGATATGGTTATACCTGAAACTAAAGCTACACATGTTGATCACGCGAGGGGTGAAATTAAGAAATTCTCTATGCAATATCAAGATGGGCTAATAACTAGAAGTGAGAGGTATAACAAGGTTATAGATGAATGGTCTAAGTGTACGGATATGATAGCTAATGATATGTTAAAAGCAATATCTATATATGATGGAAATAGTAAGTACAACTCAGTGTATATGATGGTTAACTCTGGTGCAAGGGGTTCTACTTCACAGATGAAACAGCTAGCAGGAATGCGAGGGCTCATGACCAAACCTTCTGGTGAGATTATAGAAACACCTATAATTTCTAATTTCCGTGAAGGATTGAACGTATTTGAATACTTTAATTCTACTCACGGTGCGCGTAAAGGTTTAGCTGACACTGCACTTAAAACTGCAAACTCTGGATACTTAACTCGTCGTTTAGTTGATGTATCTCAAAATTGCATAGTTACAAAGCATGACTGTAAAACAAAAAATGGTCTTGTTGTGAGAGCTACAGTTGAAGGAAGTACTATAGTTGCATCTCTAGAGAGTGTTGTGCTGGGTAGAACAGCTGCAAATGATATATATAACCCAGTGACAAAAGAATTATTAGTAAAAGCAGGGGAATTAATTGATGAGGATAAAGTAAAGCAAATCAGCATTGCAGGTCTTGATGTTGTAAAAATTAGATCGCCTTTAACTTGTGAAATAAGTCCTGGTGTATGTTCTTTATGTTATGGAAGAGACCTTGCAACTGGTAAAATTGTTTCAATAGGTGAAGCAGTTGGTGTTATAGCTGCTCAATCTGTTGGAGAGCCAGGTACTCAGTTAACGATGCGTACTTTTCATATAGGTGGAGTAATGACTAGAGGCGTTGAATCCTCGAATATTATAGCTTCTATTAATGCTAAAATAAAGTTAAACAATAGTAATATAATTATAGATAGAAACGGAAATAAAATTGTGATAAGCCGTTCCTGTGAAGTCGTGTTGATTGATAGCCTTGGTAGTGAGAAGTTGAAGCACAGTGTACCTTACGGCGCTAAGCTTTATGTAGATGAGAGTGGGTCAGTAAAAATTGGCGATAAAGTTGCGGAATGGGATCCTTATACATTGCCTATTATCACGGAGAAGACTGGTACAGTGTCTTATCAGGACTTAAAAGATGGAATTTCGATCACTGAAGTGATGGATGAATCTACAGGAATATCAAGCAAAGTAGTAAAAGACTGGAAATTGCATTCTGGTGGAGCTAATTTACGTCCTCGTATTGTGCTGCTTGACGATAATGGTAAAGTAATGACACTCGCAAGTGGCGTTGAAGCATGTTATTTTATACCAATCGGTGCAGTGCTCAATGTACAAGATGGCCAGAAGGTTCATGCAGGTGATGTTATTACAAGAACACCAAGAGAGTCAGTTAAAACTCGTGATATTACTGGTGGTTTACCGAGGGTTATAGAGTTATTTGAAGCACGTCGTCCTAAAGAGCATGCTATTGTTAGTGAGATAGATGGCTATGTAGCGTTTTCTGAAAAAGACCGTAGAGGAAAACGCAGTATATTAATTAAACCTGTAGATGAACAAATTTCTCCAGTTGAATATTTGGTATCAAGAAGTAAGCATGTAATAGTCAATGAAGGTGATTTTGTACGTAAAGGTGATCTATTGATGGATGGTGACCCTGATCTCCATGATATTTTACGTGTGCTTGGGTTAGAAGCTTTAGCGCACTATATGATTTCTGAAATACAGCAAGTTTATAGATTGCAGGGTGTTCGTATAGACAATAAGCATTTAGAGGTGATCTTAAAACAAATGCTACAAAAAGTGGAAATTACTGATCCTGGTGATACTATGTACTTGGTTGGCGAAAGCATTGACAAGCTGGAAGTTGATAGGGAAAATGATGCTATGAGTAACTCTGGCAAACGGCCTACTCATTATCTTCCTATTCTGCAGGGGATTACTAGGGCAAGTCTTGAAACTAGCTCCTTTATTTCTGCTGCCTCTTTCCAAGAGACAACAAAAGTACTTACAGAAGCAGCATTCTGCGGGAAGAGTGATCCTTTAAGTGGATTAAAAGAAAATGTTATAGTAGGAAGATTAATTCCTGCTGGTACAGGTTTGATTATGAATAAGATCAGAGCACTTTCACTTTGTGATAATGTGGATAAATATGAAAAATATTTTGATATTGAAACTTATGACGAGGAATGGTTGATGGATAATGGTTGTCATTTACACTCTGGTGAGGAAGAGAGCGTAGTGGCATACGATCAGTCGAATTGAGTACAGCTAGTGTGTCTCTTGACCAAAAAAGCCAATAATATTTTCTTTCACTTCTGTGCTATCTGTCATGTTATTTACTCTCACACGAAATTCAGATGAGCCTTGAAGCCCGCTACTGTACCAACCTATGTGTTTGCGGGCCATCTTTATTCCTGTGTCATTTCCATAGTACTCAAGAATATTGTCGTAATGCTCGAGTATGATGCTTAATCTCTCTGAAGCTGTTGGCTCAGAAGTTTCACTTCCACTGAGAAAGTTCATTGCTTGATTAATCAGCCAAGGTTTACCGTAGGCACCACGACCTATCATCACTCCGTCTGCTCCAGATTCTTTGAGAGCATTCTGAATATCATTTAAATTTTTAATATCGCCATTTACTATAACTGGGATTTTTACTTGCTCTTTAACATTTCTAACGAATTTCCAATCTGCTTGACCGTTATAAAGCTGTGCCCTTGTTCTTCCATGTACAGTAATCATCTTTGCTCCTAAGTCTTCGGCAATTTTCGCAAGTCTCGGTGCATTGCGATTTTCATCGTTCCACCCGGTGCGCATTTTCACTGTAACTGGCACATTCACTGCCTTGGCCACAGCTTCAATTATCTCAGCGGCTTTTTTCTCATCACGCATTAGCGCTGATCCTGCATAACCGTTTACAACTTTTTTAACAGGGCAACCAAAGTTTATGTCTATAATTTTTGCTCCCATGTCCTCGTTTAATTTTGCAGCCTCCGCCATAACATCTGGCTCACACCCAGCAAGCTGCACAGCAGTTAATGCATCGACTTTTGCTTTTTGCAGACTCTGATGAGTTTGCATAATCATAGCTCTGCTTGCAATCATTTCTGAAACTAACAAACTTGCACCAAGTTTCTTCACAATACTTCTAAACGGATAATCAGTCACTCCAGACATTGGAGCTAAAATAACTGGAGAATCAATTGTCAAATTTCCTACTTGTAGGGACATATATTCTATGTGTTCAAACCTAGCGCATTTACACATACTGTTACAACACTTTGTATAGCCGAACTTACTTTTTCCATAAGAGAAGGCTCTACCTCTACTATCTCAGCTCTCTCATAATGACCAGGTGCCAAGTATACCGTTTCTTGTTCTTTATTTCCCCATAGCTCGTTGTTCTGCTGATAACCTTCATTTATCATTCCCGCATTTGGCAGAAACAATGTATTTACATCATTACCATTATTTTTATAGTAGACGTCAATTTCAATATTAGCCAGCGAAGCTAAGATAGAAATTTCTTCTATGAAAACATGGTAACTTTGGCTGCTGATTGCCTCTAGATAAGATCTATAAATGGATTTGCCATTGAGAAAAGAATTTGCTGCAGTATCACTATTATAATTTCTATCATATTTTCTTTCACTAATATTGAGATTACTAGCACTAATGCTTCTTAAATCACCTATAACTTCATTTTCTTTTAATGTCGTAAGACAACATAACTTTTTTATTAATTTATTAGTCTTTTTTTTGATCTTCTCTACCCGTCTGTTTGTATGCTGAACCAAATCTTTTATTGAGTCCGACATACCAATCAAATGATTTGGATTTTCTAAGAATGCACCAAAAACTTTCTGCATCTGTCCCTTCAATAACTCAGGCATCCTTGGATTATTCAAAGAGTTAAATTGACTTAAAAATTTGTGCCATTCCATTCTCATATCTTGTGCTTTTTCAGTTTTATATTGACCAGAGCTATTATCACCAAATACCGCATGGAAAAAGCAGTTGCCATCACCTGTAGTATTATATTGAACAATTTTTGTTTGCTTACTTTCTACTGAATCTAAACTTACTCCGCTATCTTTACGACTTATATTTCCTGGACCACCTAATACAGGGCTTGGCGTGCCAGCCCTGCTTTGTTCATCCTTTTTCAACGCTTTTGCAAATTCTTTTCTCTTCTCTATTAATTGCTCTGAACTAAGTTCATATTTTAGCTGATCATCAATTTCATCAAACGATTTGCCTGCTTTCAGCATATCTGTAATTTTCTTAGCATTCTCTAAGGCAAATATTCCACAATTATACTTATCATCTTGTTGTTTAGCTTTTGAGTTTCTAATACTACTATTGTCTATTCCTAGAGTTTTCTGTAGCGCACTTGATACCTCTTCTGGTAATGGTTCACCAAATGAATCGCAATAGCAAGCTCTAAACTTTTCACTCTTTTCGTCGTAAGAAACACCCAGTGTTACCCAATGGTTTCCATTTAAATTAAGGATTGAAGTGAACACTAAATCACTACCCTCTCGTTCTACTTTATTTTTATATTCTTTTAGTTCTTGCTCTAAAGATGATGTAGAGTCAGGACAAGCAAAAATCACACCTTCAGAAGTATCTTTTAAGCCTTTTTTATTTTTGTGTGCTATCCACCCATATTTGCTTTTTACAATATCTCTAATATCAGTAGTAGTTAATTTGTAATTATAATTCTTTTCTTTCTCTGTTTGATGTAAAAAAGAATTATTATCTATAGCTATTTCCGATGTAATAACACCACTATCCCTATCAGGAGTTTTCGGTCTTGCTTGCTTTTCTGGAGTCTTGCCTTGCAAATCTTGTAGTTCTGTATCTTTTTCTTCACTCTTTTCCCCCTTTGAAGCTCTTTTTCCATTAATATAGTTCTTCGCTAAGTAAAATAAAGGTTCAACAACCATTTTGTATGCTACTGTAAGAATTATTCCCATTAAAACCCAAACTACGGGGTTAGAGATGAGCATAGCAAGTGGAAAGGTCAATAGAGGGGATCCTATTACCGCCCCTAAACAGCCAGCAGCGAATGTGGCTGCTAGGCATACACAAGTAGCGTAGATAACGAATTCCTCACCAGCAAAGTAAGTGCTCTCTTTCTGATTATTTTTTGTAATGCCCAACATACTACACCCTATGAACGCTAAGTTAATTAAATTTTAACAAATTCTAACAAAAAAATCAACCATAATAATTTTAGTAGTATGAGAAAATATTGAATATTAAGAGCTTTTAGAGTACAGTAACAATGTTAGTAATAGCACAATATATGCACGATATAGAATATATACGTAAAAACCCTGAAGGATTTGAAAAGGCAATGAAAAGCAGGGGAATTAGAGAATCTACTGCGGAAGAGATATTAGAAATCGATCACGAGAAAAGATCATTAACCACTAAACTGCAGGATTTGAATAGGCAGCGCAATGAAATCACAGAGGAAATAAAAAAGCTTAAAATGAGCAAGAGCCCCTGTGAAGAGCAAATAGAGTTGTCAAAAAGCATCACAAATGAGATAGAGGCAATCAGCTTAAAAGAACAAGCAGAAAAGGATAAGTTAGTGAATGTTTTATCTAACTTGCCGAATATTCCTGCGCAAGATGTGCCAATAGGCGCAGATGAGAACTCTAATTTAGAGGTGAGAAGATATGGAGGAAAAAGACAGTTTGATTTTGTACCAGAATCTCATTATGAACTCGGAGAAAAATTAGGTTTAATGGACTTCGAACAAGCGGCGAGAATTTCCGGATCAAGATTTACGATATTAAAAGGACAGTTAGCTAAGCTTGGACGAGCGCTAATAAATTTTATGCTTGAAATGCATGTTAATGAATTTGGCTATACTGAGCTGTACCACCCGACTTTGGTGAAAAACGAGGCTATGTATAATGTTGGTCAGCTACCGAAATTTTCTGACGATTCGTATTTAACTACCGACGAATTGAGGTTGATTCCCACAAGTGAAGTGTTTTTAACAAATTTAGTTGCTGACAAAATAATGGAAGAAAAAGAACTGCCTGTTCGCTTTACTGCATATTCGGAGTGCTTTCGTAAAGAAGCAGGCAGCGCAGGGCGAGACACGAGAGGTATGATAAGGCAACACCAATTTGGTAAAGTGGAATTGGTTAGTATCACAACTGAAGACCAATCAAATGATGAACTTGAGCGCATGACGAGTATTGTTGAAGAGATATTAAAAAAACTAGAATTACCGTATAGAGTAATGCTACTCTGTAGTGGTGATATGGGTTTTGCTGCACAAAGGACTTATGACATAGAGGTATGGTTACCTGAGCAAGATAAATATAGAGAAATATCAAGCTGCTCAAATTGTGGTGCATTTCAAGCAAGAAGGATGAACACTAAATACTCTTCAGAAACTGATAAAAAGATGAAAAAATATATTCACACTTTAAACGGCTCAGCTTTAGCTATAGGAAGAACGATTATTGCCATAATGGAGAATTATCAAAATTCTGACGGGTCGATTGCAATACCAAACGTGTTGCAAAAATACATGAGTAATGATACTGTTATAAGCAAATAATAATTTTGACATATAGAAAAGCGAGGAAATAAAGATGAAGGTTCTGGTTATAGGTTCTGGTGGGCGTGAGCACGCTCTACTTTGGGCTCTAAAAAAATCTCCTATCTTGACTGAGTTATATGTAACTCCTGGTCGCCAGGCCATGGAAAATTTGGGAGTTCTTGTGGATGTAAATATTCAAAATTCAGTGGATGTTACACAATTTTGCAAGAGAGAAAATATAGAGTTGGTTGTTATTGGTCCAGAACAACCAATAATTGATGGGCTTGCTGATGATTTAGTTGCAGAGGGAATAAATGTTTTTGCTCCAAGTCAAGCAACTGCAAAACTTGAGGGATCGAAGTCTTTCACCAAGGGACTATGTAAACGATATGGTATACCAACTGCCAAGTACGAGTGTTTTGTTGATGAAGGGTTAGCTAAAGATTTTGTACGTAGCAATAAAATAAAGTTTCCACTTGTAGTGAAAGCAAATGGAATTGCAGCAGGAAAAGGGGTGGTTATATGTAATACAGAAAGCGAAGCTTTTTCAGCAATAAATTCAATGCTAGTGGAGAAAAAATTTGGTGAATCAGGTGAAGAAATAATCATAGAAGAGTTTTTAGTTGGAAAAGAAGTAAGTTTTTTTGCTCTTATTGATGGGTTGAAAGTAGTAACTCTTGGGTGTGCAAAAGATTATAAGAGAGTTGATGAAAGTAATGAAAGCCAAAATACTGGAGGTATGGGGTCGTACTCATCACCTTCAATTATAAGTAAGGACATGGAGCAAAAAATTATCCAAAAAATAATATACCCTACAGCTCAAGCATTGGTTAACATGGGTACGTCTTATAAAGGAGTACTCTTTGCTGGTTTAATGATTTGCAAAGATAGCCCAAAACTTCTCGAGTATAACGTTAGATTCGGTGATCCAGAAACGCAATCTATATTACCTAGATTTGATTCAAATTGCGATTTGTTAAAATTGATGTTGTCAGTTGCAGAAGGAAAGTTAAATGTCAAAATGGTGGAACTTAACAACAAATCTACAGTTTGTGTAGTTGTTGCAAGTAAAGGCTATCCGGGTGATTATCAAAAGGGAGAAGTAATTAAAGGATTAGATAAGATTGAAAGCAATCCTGGTGTGTTGGTGTTTCATGCTGGTACTAAATTCGATGAAAGTGGTAACTTAGTTTCCGATGGCGGAAGAGTGCTAAATATAGTAGCAGAAGGGAGCACTATAGAGGAAGCCAAAAGTAAGGTGTACTCAGCATTAAATTTTTTAGAATGGCCAGGGGGCTTCTTCAGATACGATATCGGTAGTTAATGTTAGCTGTCGGTTAGCAGGTGGTTCACAGAAACGAAAAACTTCCTTGACAAACTCCGCCAGCCCCCTTATCATGAAACTGAAGCTATGTATGGTCCCAGAGAGTGATGGTATACTATCATCATCATTTAAGGAGTCATTATGGGACAGATATTACATGGGTGCGCCAAAACAACACAGACGATTCGTAGAGCAATACAAAATAGAAAAGAGAGCATAGCAAAACTCTCCAAGCATTATAACCTTAATCCAAAAACTATTATTAAGTGGAGAAAACGTTCATTTACGAAAGATGCTGATATGGGTCCAAAGCATCCAAGATCAACTGTTTTAACGCTAGAAGAGGAAGCTATAATAGTTACATTTCGCAAGTATACACTACTGCCACTAGATGATTGCCTTTACGCTCTGCAGTCTACAATTCCGCATTTGACTCGCTCTAGCTTGCATCGTTGTTTACAAAGACACAACATTAGCAGATTACCAACTGTTGATGGAGAAGTTAAGTCAAAAAAGAAATTCAAACAATATCCTATCGGTTACTTTCATATTGATATTGCTGAAGTTAGAACTGAGGAGGGCAAATTACATTTGTTTGTTGCTATTGATAGGACATCCAAATTTACCTATGTTGAGTTGTGTAACAGTGCTACAAAACCCATAGCTGCTGAGTTCTTACGTAATTTGATTAGAATTTTACCGTATAAAATCCATACTATTTTGACAGATAACGGTATACAATTTACAAACCAGAAGCGTCATAAGTATGCTTTCCAACATATATTTGATAGAGTTTGCGAAGAGAATGTTATTGAACATCGTTTGACAAAAGTTAGCCATCCTTGGACGAATGGGCAAGTCGAGCGTATGAATAAAACTTTAAAGGATGCTACAGTTAAGAAGTATTACTATCAATCGCACCAGCAACTTAAAGAACACCTTTATAACTTTGTTATGGCTTATAATTATGCAAAGAGACTCAAAACTCTTAAGGGTCTTACTCCTTATGAATTTATATGTTATCAGTGGACACAGTCTCCAGAATTATTTATACTAAATCCACACCATCACACTCTGGGACCATACATATTGAAGATGTGGACAATAATGGGCGAACAGCTCTGTTTTTAGCTGCTAGGCAGTGCACTGAAGCAGAAGATGATAGCAGAATAGAAATTATCAAGTATTTGATAGACAAGCTCAAAGCAGATGTAACAAAGAAAGACAATAATAACAATGCAGTACTCTTTCCTGCCGCTAATAATTGCCCTGGAAAAGTGGTAGAATTCATCATTGAGCAATATATAAAAATCTTTGAGTTAGAGAATTTTATCAACCACAAAAATAATGATGGAATGGATGCTTTGGATATTGCGCTGAATAGTGGAAACGAGAAAGCTATTGAAGTATTAAGATCATATGGAGCAGATATCAAGAATAAGGTAGATGGTAGCATTCAAAAAATTACTGCAGAAAAACCAAGTAGTACCCTAGACAGAGCAGAAAGTGCAGAGGTAGCGCCTCCAATTAAGCAAAGAGTATAAAGCTTTTTATAAAGCGATTATAAATTTCAGTAAGTTGCAGAGGCTCTACAATGGGAAGTGTAGTATGTTAGCAGATACAAATGACTAGATAAATTATATTTCATTAAAGTCATTTACCTTGAAACATAAGCAGGATTTTGTATAGTTGTTTCAATTTGGGTCTGTATATTGAAACAACGCGTGAAAATGACAGGTCATTGTACAAGAGGTACCTAATTCACCGACAAGAATGCTAGATAAAGACACTTACATTTCAATTATTTCACAATTTCTGTATAATCTTAAAAACTCAATTAGTGCGTTATGAAGATAATAATAGGTAATGCTAGTAAGGAATTAGGGGAATCAGTAGTTAACCGGCTAGATGTTCAACCATCCTCTGCTTGGATATCAAAGTTTACCGATGGCGAGGTAAATGTAGAAGTAGCAAATGATCTATATAATCAAGAAGTATATATAATACAATCTCTTTCTCCCCCTGTGAATGATAACCTTATGGAGCTTCTGCTCATAATTGATGCAGTAAATAGATTAGGAGCCAAAAGGATAGTAGTAATTATCCCTTATTATGGATATAGCAGGCAAGATAGAATTATCAAGAACAATAATGTGCAGTCTGCTTTAAGTGCCAAATTAGTTGCAAATCTTATTCAAACTGCAGGTGCAAGTAGTGTTGCAGTTATTGATTTGCACTCAAGTCAAATTGAAGGATTCTTTGATGTACCGATAACTAATTTGAACTGCTTTGAAGCATTTGTTGACTCTATACACACGGAAAATTTGGCAATTGTTGCACCTGATGTTGGAGCAATTGGTAGAGCACGTGCTTTTGCAAAGACTTTAGAGGAAAAGTACAAGATAGGGTTAAGTGATAAGATTATTGTAGTAGATAAATATAGGGAGAAAGCAGGCACATCTCAAGTAATGAACATAATAGGAGAAGTTGCAAACAAAAATTGTGTCATTGTTGATGATATAGTTGACTCTGGTGGAACATTGTGTAATGCAGCTCTTGCTTTAAAAAGTTACGGAGCAAAGTCCGTAACTTCATGCATCACACACGGTGTGCTTTCAGGAAGTGCAGTTGAGAAAATCTCTTCCTCTTCTTTAGATAAATTAGTGATTACGGATACCATACTTCACAAATTTGAAAAAACTGGTAAAATAGAAGTTGTTTCGGTCGTAGATATTTTAACTCACTTTATCCAAGGAGGTAAAGATGCCAGCTAAGTCAACAGAAGACGTTATTACTTCACTAATAGAATTTGCAAATAAGAGAAAAATAACAATTACCAAGGAAGAAATGCTTAAAATTGCACAGCTTGTAAGGATTAAGTTATCAAATGACGAGATTGATCACTACTCCAAAGAACTGACAATGCTGGATTGGATACACGATACTTTATTGCAAGTTAATACTGAAGGTGTTTCTCCTATGCGTTATGGCAGTATAGACAAGGACATTCATGTACGCGATGATGTTATAAATTCTCAAAATATTAAAGAAGAGATATTGTCCAATACAAAACCTGAGCATGGGTATTTTGTAGTGCCAAAGGTTATAAGCGATTAAAGTAAAATAAGGCTCATATCAAACCTATAATAGATCTACTTTCAAAAATAAGACCAATCCGGTAAAGAAGCATTTGTGGGAGTGGAAACCATTTTTTGATTTTTCTTTACTAAGTCTACTAAATATAGTTTAGAGTTGCTTGGTGATTCTGTTCTTGTAAAAATGATTTCTCTACCATTTGGTAGCCATGCCGGGGATTCAATTTTATGCCCCTCTGAAAGCAGACGTTCTTCTTTGCCATCTGGCTTCATAACTCCTATGTAAAATTTTCCTGACTGAATCTTTGTAAAAGCTATCAGATCTCCTTTTGGCGACCAAACAGGCGTAGCATATCTTCCACTTCCAAAACTAATTCTTTTAGGTTTTTTACTTTTGTTAGTAAAATCGATAACGTACAGTTGCTGACTCCCACTTATATCAGAACTAAAAGCCATATACTTTTGATCTGGAGAAAAAGAGGGAGAAGTGCTTATAGCTGAACCTTTAGTAATTTTTTCTGTCCGTTTACTACTTAAATCTAAAGATAATATATTCGTTTCACCACCCAATGAGTGGGAAATTAAAAGAGATTTACCATCAGGAGAAAATCTTGGTGCAGAAACAACTCCTTCAAATGCGCTGATTATTGATTCAGTGTTATCTTTTAAATTTTTTAATATTATATAACTTTTACCATTTGCGTACGAGATATAAACAATACCCTTTCCATTTGGTGAGAATCTCGGTGTTGACACAAATCTATCGCCATTTGTTAAGTATTTTATATTACTTCCATCTTGATTCATCACAGCAATTTTACGCACAGATCTGTAGTTGCTATCTTTTTCTTCAGCGATATACGTGATTTTTGTGTTGAAGTGCCCTTTCTCACCAATCAATCTATCATGTATCACATCCGAAACGAGGTGACCAATTTTTCTCCAGTCTTTTGCTGGAAAAACAACTGACTGAGTAAGTAATTCTCTTTTTGTAAAAGCGTCAAATAAACGAAATGATAGCTCTAATGCACTACCAGATATTTCGCTTAAACTTACTGTGACTACAGTATCGCTTTTCCAAGATTTAGATTCAGCTTCCGCGCCACGTTTTACATTAAATAAGCCACAATTAGATAAATTTGTTCCTATTACCTTTGCAATATTTTCGCTTAATTCGCTTTCCAACGCTGTTTTACATGTACATTTAGATACAACAAGACCAATGTTACCAACACTGCTTTTTTTTATATCAACATATAAAGCAGCTTTTGTAAAATAAGGAATAAATAACGAAATAAATAACACCAGATGAACGAATAGCTTCATTCATTTCATACCTGTTCTATCTGAACCTCAATTATAGGTCTTTTTAGTAAATATTCCTTTAAGATACTCAATATTGAACTTTCAATCTTATTTTTAATTTTTTTTGTTGGCTGCAAACTAAACAACGACTCAACTTTCTTGACAATTTTCTGTATGGTAGCTGCATCTTCTAGCACTTCAAAAACACCAGGTACAAATACTTTTGGTTTAGCAAGCAATTTATTTTTCTTGTTTACAACTGCTGTTACCACAATAACTCCGGCATCTCTCATTCTTTTACGCATTTTTATAACACTGCTCTCCGGATGACGTAGCAACATACCATCAATACCAAAGTAGTCAACATCAATTGAATCAACCTTTTCTCCGTTCTCCAAATTAACAATATCACCTGGTGCAATCATTATTGCTTTTGCCACACCGCACTCTTTAGCAAATTTTACATGTGCATGCGTGTGAATATATTCGCCGTGAACTGGAATAGACATCTTCGGTTTTATTAAAGAATACATTTCCTTTAGCTCTTCTCTTGTTGGATGCCCAGAAGCATGAACATGCTCTGTTTTTTCAGTAATAACTTCTACCCCCATCTCAATAAAGGCATTGAGCATGTTGTGCGCACGAGTTTCATTTCCAGGAATGATTTTTGACGAAAAGATCATGGTATCACCTTGCTGCATTTTAAATGCTTGATGACTCTTAGCAGCAAGTCTTGCGGTAGCTGCCAGTGGCTCACCTTGACAACCTGTGCAAAGTAGCACCAGTTCTTCCCTTGGAAAATTTACTGCTTCCTTTGCTTCAAGAAACTGAGGAGAATCAGTTAAATAACCACTATCTTGCGCAACTTTCACTATTCTCCATAAAGATCTACCAAGTAAAACTACTTTTCTATTTAGTGCTTTTGCAGCTTGGCTTATCGTTTCAATTCGTGCCACATTTGAAGCGAATAGCGAAACAGCAACTAATTTTTTAGACCGCTTTATTATGTTATAAATATTATTATAAATTTCACCTTCTGACTCAGGGTGATGCTTGCTTAATATATTGGTTGAATCGCAAATTGCTGCAAGCAGGTCACCTTTATCGCCAATTTCTTTTAGACGCTCCATATTAGAAGTTAATCCAACAACAGGTTTTGGATCAAATTTCCAGTCTCCGGTATGGAGTGCACTACCCATTTCAGTGCTAATTAATATTGAATTTGCCTCAGGAATTGAATGAGTTACATTTATAAACTCGACGGTAAAAGGACCCAAATTTATGCTGCCATTTATGTCTACCTCTTTCACAGGCACTATACCTTCCAATCGAAATTCTTTTAGTTTCTCTTTAAGAAAATTAACCGTAAACTTTGTTGTATATATGGAGCACTGCAACTCTTCCCACAAGTGGGGCACTGCACCGCAGTGGTCCTCATGTGCATGTGTAATTATTATTCCAAGTAAATCTTTTTTTCTTTGAGCAATAAAATCTATATCAGCAATGAGCAGCTCAACACCTGGCATAGTTTCATCTGCAAAACCAACACCAAGGTCGATCATAATCCACTTACCTTGGTAATGATATAGGCTAACATTCATCCCGATTCTTCCTACTCCCCCAAGCGGAAGAAATAAAAACTCATTTTTGTTTATATTCATTAAATTTAAATTATTAAAACCTGAGAATAGCAAAACTTCGACCTTAAATAAAGAAATTTATTGCTTTTACATAGTTTTAAGGAACTAAGAAGTTTCTGTTGGCTAATAATAACACTATTGTTAAGTTTTCCATTAATAAGGTCAAAGAATTGCAGGATTAAATGAAAACCCGTAAACAGTTACCCCTTTATGTCATTTAGCAGATTTCTTATTTTTTTTTTACTTTACTAAAAAACCCTTCAGATTGCTGTTGTACACTTGCATTTTCCTCTTCTTCAAGCGCTTTTAATAGTTCAATTTGCTTTTTAGTTAAATTTTTTGGATTTAAAGTCTCAACTATTACCTGTACGTATAAATCACCACGAGCATGTGAGTTCATATATGGCATACCCTTTTCCCTACAACGTAGTTTGGTACCAGTTTGAGTGCCTTCAGGGACCTTTACTTTTATTTTAGCTCCATCAATTGATTGAATATCGATTTCACCACCAAGCACTGCTAGTGTCATTCTTATAGGCACTTTACAGTGTAAATCTGCTTTATTTCTAGCAAAGATTTTATGGAAAATTATTTTCACGTATACGTATAAATCTCCACTTTTTCCACCTTTTGTTCCAGCTTCTCCTTTACCACTTATCCTTACCTTAGCTCCTTCTTCTATGCCTTTTGGAATTGAAACGGATATATTTACTTCATCTCTTCTACGTCCACTTCCACCACATTTCTTACATTTGTTTTGTATTATTTCTCCTTCCCCATAGCATGTAGTACATGTTCTTTCGATGGTAAAAAAGCCTTGTTGAGTTCTAATCCTACCGCTTCCCTGGCATGTGTGGCACTGAACTGGTTTAATTGCTCCTTCGCCACCTGTGCCTTGGCATGTATCACATTTTACATTTGTCACATAATGTATAGGCGCTTGTATTCCTTTAAATGCATCTTCTAAGGTAATTTCAAGATCATAACGTAGGTCTGCTCCAGATACTCCTGTTGTACTTCTTTTTGCTCTCGATCTACTTGCACCACCACCGAATCCTCCACCAAAGAAGTCATTGAATATGTCGCTAAAATCTCCTGCAGAGCTAAAGCCTTGAAATCCACCAGAAGCACCTTCGTGGCCATAACGGTCATAGCCTGCCCTTTTCTCAGAGTCAGACAGAACTTCATATGCAGCTGTTACTTCTTTAAATTTTTCCTCTGCTTCTTGATTGCCAGGATTTCTATCAGGATGATATTTTAATGCTAATTTTTTATACGCTTTTTTTATCTCATCAATACCGGCATTTCTGCCTACTTCCAGCAGATCATAGTAGTCTTTTTTGCTCATATATAATAGTTTAGTGCTTAACCCTTAAAGATAGGTATTACATATATTAATTTCAAGTATGACTTCTGTTTCCTATAAAATGTGGTGCACCCTGAGCGACTTGAACGCCCGACCTTTTGATCCGTAGTCAAATGCTCTAATCCAACTGAGCTAAGGGTGCTTTCACAAAGTTAACTTTAGCAGGTTTTGTAGCTTGATTCAATTAATTTGGCTAAAAATAAAACTATTCATTTCTATCATACGTGAACCCCTCACAATTCTCAGACTGCCGTTTCGCATTAGGATTATCAAATTCACTACAAGGAGGAGCAGTTGGAGTAGTATTAGGATCTTGAGAAAAGTAAGGAGGTGGTGCATCATAACGAGAAGGATCTCCATAACCATGCCCTTGTCTAAGACAGCTATCTACCGCTCCTTTAGCTTTCTCGATATTTTCTGATTCTTCCTCATGCTTCATATGAAAAGCTAAACCACCAGCAAAACATACGAGAGAATTAACGCCAAGGATAGCTAAACCCCACACTGGTAAGACTGGGTAAACAGCACAAGCTACCAAAGCTGCCAAAGAAATAACGCCAACCGCAAATTCTATATTTCTGAACGTTTTAAATTTACTATCCAGGTAATCTATTTTTTCTTCTTTTCTAGCCACTTTTCTGCTGCTGTTATACCAAAAACACATACCAGCATGGAAAGCAACACACACAACTGCAGCTACTATACCCAAAGCTAATAGCTTTCTACTGTCTTCTGATTCTTTTTTATTCTCTTTTCTCCCTTGATGAGTGGTATTACCATTGTTAATATTCGTTATATTATTAACCGTAGTGTGACCACGTCCACCGAATAAAGAATCCATCCAGCATTGTAATAGCAAATAATCCCAAAAGTCTAAACCTCTATTGTGTACATGTATATGTGTAATCTGAGAGCCTGTAGGTTGTGCGTTATTCCCTGCGTTATATTGATCATTTCTGCTTCCTGTATCGTGCCTATTGCTTGAATTTGGATGTGTAAATTTTTCATACGCATTTTTAAAATTCTCCTCACTCCAATTTGTGGTATTTTGCGTATTACAAAATTGTAAAAACTCTTTAACATCACTGTTACTACCAGATTTCTTTATATAGGCTAACGCATACCTTTTTAAAACACTATCACTTGCTACCATAAATACCCTCTTAAGTTAAGATTAAATTAATAAATACTTACTTACTTATTATAACAAGATAACATCTACTTGTCAACTTGAGCCTGATTCAAATATCCGTTCAGAGTGTGGCAGAAGAACTTATTCAAATAAAGTAGGTGGTAAAATATAAACATTTTATAAAGTGAAAAATGGACTTTTCAGACCACTGCCGAGCTAAAAAAGCCCTAAAAACCGTGATACTTAGGCCACTTCTTGCTTAAGCTGTACAATTTCAGCTTGAGAAAGGCCAGTGGATTCAGCTATTAAATTAACAGATACACCAGCTTTAAGTAAATTTTTTGCAACTTCGATTTTTCCTTTCTCTATACCTTCCTCAAGTTTGTATTCAAGAATGGCTTCTTCCTTACGTAGATCCATTATTCTTTCTTCATATGCTACTAAATCTTTTTCATTCCAGCTAAACCTGTCTAATTCATCGTAGGCTAACTTTATTATTGGTGCTTTTTCTGCTATTGCCTTAGATGGAAAATAGAGATATTACATAAAATTTTAAATTTGGTCTCAAAGTTGAAGAATGTAGGCTTGGAATAGCAGAAAGACTAATGAGATATCTAACAGTTGTGAGTATTATTGCTTGGAGGATCTTCTTTATTACATCAATTGCAAGAGCTAACCCAACATTACCATGTACTACTTTATTAGCTGAAGAAGAATGGAAAGTTTTATACGTTAAAATACACAGAAAACCATGTCCAAGTGTAGTTCCCAACATAAAAGAAGCTGTTTCATGAACTTGGAGGCCATTTAGCAAGAAAAAATGACCCAAAACCAGGACCAATTACTCTTTGGAAAGGATATAAACGTCTCTTTGATTTAGCAGAAGGATGGCGACTTGCTCACGAACCTCATATTTGTGGGTAATAGTAAGATTTGATATGCTGCCAACACTTATGTTCAAATTAAAAATGTCATTTATGATACTAGCCACTTCACGCTTTGAGTTTTTGTAAAATCCGCTGAGTGCTGCAATTATAGACTTAACCCTTGGACCAAATGCATCTGGCGTAACACCTTCTGGTAACTTGCTACTTTTTCTTTTTCTGCATCTCCGACAACGACCATGTTCCAATTACTACATAAGGCCTAATTTCCGGAAGATCAACTTTTTGGTGAACATAAGGTTTTTCGCATATTACAAGCTCTCCTCCGCATTCGCAAATATTAGGCAACTCTATTTTTACTACTTTATCCGCTTCCATTGTGGCATGAAAATTTCCTTTATGCCCAACCTGATCGCCAACATTCCTTTTGCTTTTTGGCTTGTCCTTTTTTGTTTTGTACAATTCTTTAGAGCTCGGTAGAGATGAATTTTTCGAGTTTAAACCAAGCCTCTCTTTCAACTCAGCGTTCTCAATCCTCAAGGCCTTATTTTCTGCCTCTAACTCTTCTATCCTCCCTTCCAACTTTTCTATTTTTTGCTGTAAATTTTTGCAAAGTTCTAAAAGGTTTACCACATTACCTCACTTTTGCTCTATGATTATCTTTATTATCTTGCTTTGTCTACCTTATTCTACCACTCCGCTGAACGGATACAATTTACTAAACAGAAAAAAAGGCAAAAGAAACCCTAGGGTAGCTAGTTATTCACTATCCATTTTTTAAGTTGGCGTTTTTTAATGTTTTAAATAGCGCGTTTCAGCTTGTGTAGGTAAAAACCTAGAAATATTGTGAAGACATAAGGTGCACATAGTGCAAAAAATTAAAAATAAGACGCCAACTACGTTGTTTTCTTGCTGTTTAATCTGCACAGATGAATATAACTGAATACCTTCAGTTTTATGATAAGGGGGCTGGCGAAGGGTGTCAAGCAAGTTTTTTCGTTTCTATTTCCAATAAAAGTTTGTTATATGGTTATGCAAGAAGTCTATTATAAATGAAATGAATGTGAAAAATATCTTATTAGCGTTTTTAGTACAAATGGTATTCAGTTTGCCGCTATTTGCAGCTGATCCTGTTTTGCTCAACTGCATTGAAACTCCAGAAATATATGACCTTGATGCAAGGCCAAAAAATTTTAGCTCTTCAAACAATTTAAGAAGGAAACCTGGTTCTCCAAATAGTGCAACAGGAGAATTAATACACATAGTGGGTAGAATTACTGATATAAACTGTTTACCAATACAAAATGCTGTAGTTTCTATATGGCACGCGAATTCACGCGGCGTGAACCATTACGATAAGAATATAGAGGATGATCCGAATTTTGCTGGATCAGGAAGGTTTGTAGTGAATAATCTTGGCTATTATAATTTTATTACGATAGCACCTGGTAAAATTGGTGATAGAGCTCCACATATCAACTTTCTAGTTCAACATCCGGATTTTCCGGAATTCACAACGCAAATGTTTTTTGCTGACCATAATTGCGATAATTGCGCTGATCCTGTTCTTGAAGATTTTGTTAGTAATGGGCTTGCAAGCCTTCTCATAACACCATTTACTTACAGTGATCAGGTCATAAAAACCTATACGTTTAACATTACCTTGGGCGGATATAATAAGTTCTCTAATAAAAGATAAAAAACCTTGCATGTAAGGGAGTCCATAGTAAACTTAAGTGTTATTGTACTTAGGATGTATATGAAAAATATCTTACTGATGTTTTTGCTATGTTTTATGTACAGTTTACAATTATTTGCAACGGAGATACCAGCAATGAAAATAACAATTTCTAAAATTTCGCCCGATTTTAAAACAATAGTAATGGGTTTATTTGAAGACAACGAAACCGTAAATGATGGCGGAGTTTTGCAAGGAAAACAGGTCATAGATAATATAAAGCAATTTAGCGATTTCAATGGAAGTTTTGGTGAATTTTTCTCTACTGCTTTGCCAGAAGAAAAAAATGTTATAGTTGTTGGACTGGGTAAGAAGGATGAATGGAATGAAAATAAAGAATTAAATATTGGTGGTAAAATATATTGTGAGCTAAGCAGATTAAAAATTAAAAAAGCAGCGGTTTTAATCGAAGGTAGTGCAGCAAATGTTGCATATGGTGCGTTTCTGCGTAGTTTTGAGTTTGATAAGTATAAAACTAAAAAGGATGAGAAAATTACAGAGGTAGAGGAGATTACCGTATTAGTAAAAGATGAACAATTAAGTAATGCTGAAAGATCATTTGAGCACTTAAGGCAAGAAGGTGAGAGTATATTCCTTGCGCGCTCTTTTATAACAGAGCCTCCTAACATTCTATATCCAGAATCCTATGCTGATCATATAAAAAAAGAACTTACTAAGCTTGGCCTTGAAATCGAGGTGCTTGATAAAAAGCAGATGGAAGAGAAAAAAATGGGAGCCTTGCTTGGAGTTGCACAAGGAAGTAGTAAAGAACCAAAATTAGTAGTGATAAAATGGAATGGGGCTTCTAAAGAACAAAAGCCTATAGCTTTTGTTGGTAAAGGTATAACGTTTGACACTGGTGGAGTATCACTCAAACCTTCACGTGGTATGGAGTCGATGAAATATGACATGGCAGGCTCTGCTACTGTGGTTGGGGTGATGCATGCTTTAGCAGGACGAAAAGCAAAAGTAAATGCAATTGGCGTGGTCGCACTTGCAGAAAATGCAGTGGGTGGTAATGCTCAAAGACCAAGTGATGTAGTAACTTCAATGTCTGGACAAACAATAGAAGTGTTGAACACCGATGCAGAAGGAAGGCTCATACTTGCAGATGCTTTATGGTATACGCAAGATAGATTCTCACCAAAATTTATGATTGATCTTGCAACTTTAACTGGTGCTATAGTGGTTGCACTTGGAAATAACGAATATGCTGGTCTTTTTTCAAATAATGATGAATTAGCAAACCGTCTGATTGATGCAGGAAATGAAGTAAATGAGAAGTTATGGCGTTTTCCTATGAATGAAACTTATGACAAAATTATTGATTCACCGATTGCTGATGTTCAAAACATCGCTCCTGCAGGCTCTGGTGGAGATAGCATAATGGCTGCACAGTTTTTACAGCGTTTTGTGAATGAAACTTGCTGGGCACATTTAGATATCGCAGGCACTGCTTGGCACGAGAAAGGTACTGACATTTGTCCAAGAGGAGCAGTAGGTTTTGGTGTAAGGTTACTTAATAAGTTGGTTGAGAAGTACTACGAAGCCAATGATTAAAGGTCTTTATACTGGATTTATGGCTTAGCTACATGAACGTTTATTTTCGAGGCGCAGCAAATGAAAGTAGCTGATACATATTTCTTTTTTTCTGGATTCCAGTGTCAGCTACTTTCATGACACCCTGACAACCGTCATCCCGCTACTTGTTAGCGGCTGAGATACCGCGAATGAATCGCGGTATGACGGTTCGTGGCGGCGTGACGATAAGCTCGTCATCCCGCTGCTTGTTAGCGGGATCTAGAGATACCGCGGCGGTATGACGTAGGACTGCTGTCATCCCAGTGCTCCTTTTTTTGTCACCCAAGTAGCCTCCTATGGTGTCATCCCAGTGCCCAGACACTGGGATCCAGTTGAGCTATTTCAACAAAAATACTGCATTTTGAGATGAACGTTTATTTTCACCAGATTATTTACAAGTATAACAATTAAAGTCTGGATTCCAGTGGGCTTTGTTGCATAGCAACTGAAAAATCTGGTGGCTACTGACAAAATTCATTATAAAATAGCCATTTAACCTTGAAAGAAAAAATATGCCACAAAAAATGAGGGTCAGTAACCATAGCGAATATAACAAATTTCTAGAAAAAAGAGGAAATATTTTTCATTATATCAACGAAGCCATAGAAAAGTGGTACGAGAATGGTCCAAAAATACCAGGTGGCAACAATATTTATAGCGATAAAGTTGTAATTTTGGTGCACATAATAACTTGTTTATTTAGAATAGGCCTGAGGCAAACAGTTGGGTTTATAGCAGGATACCTTGAGCAAATTGGGAAAAATTTGCAAGTTATCAGCTATTCACAATCATCAAGAAGGTTTAAGAAACTCAATATTAAGATCAATGATTGCAGAATTGATAAAAATAATATGGAAGATATCGAAATTGCTATAGACAGTACAGGAATTAGTATATACAACAACACTCCTGGTCATAGCAAAGAAAATAGCGAAGATAGAAAGTATCGCAGCTATGAACAGACAAGAAAATTGCATGTAATGTTGAATACAAACAGCAAAAAAGCCATAGCTGTAAAATACAGTAACGGTGTCTACTCTGATCACTATGGAGCTTGTGATTTGCTAAAAGAAGTCGATTTTCAGTATGTCATAAAAGTACTATATGCAGATAGGGCATATGACAGAGAAAAGCTCTATAAGCTGTGTAATCAATATGGTATAAAAACGAAAATTCCTCCGAAAAACAACGCAGCAGAGCATCCAAAATTGGATTATATGCTTGATAGAAATGCCGCTATTCAGTTAATGAAATTACATGGTGAGAATGGTATAAAAAGATGGAAAGAAGAAGTAAATTACGGAAAAAGATCGTATATTGAAGGATTTTTCTCAAGGTTGAAGCGAATATTTGGGTTTAGTTTTAGGAGCAAATCTGAAATTAATCGTGAGAAGGAACTGCTACTCAAGTGTTATTTGCTTAACAAATTTACTGAAATAGGCATGGCTAAGTTTGAGATAGCTTCATGAATTTATTGTACGTTACCTACTATCCGAAGAGCGATGCAACAAAGCCATTCCAGTGTCAAGCACTGGAATGACACCGTCTTGGATGGAAACCAGTGTTGGCTACTCGGATGACATCATAGGGGCGCTAGGATGACACCCTGACAATCGTCATCCCGCTGCTTGTTAGCGGCTAAGAGATACCGCGGCGGCATGACGTAGGGAAACCGTTTTTTGGGTTAGCTATAACAGTAGTCAGGAAACAATAGCTTAAAAAGAGACTTAGTGTTAAATTTCTAATAGATTACTTATAAAAATAAATCTTATGGAAAGCAGAGCTAAGGCTTGGTTCATTTGGCTGATTAGTAACTTGGTTGTTATATTCAGCAACATGCAGATAATTTATACCTTTATAAGTGTAAATCTCGAAAAGGAACTTGGACTTACAATCGCGCAAGTTGCACTGGCTAATTCAGTATATACTTGGACTTTCGCCATCTTACAATTTTTTAGTGGAGCAACGTTTAATGTTTTTTCCAGTAAAAAAATTTATTTTTTCTCGTTATCAACTATGATCTTGGGGTTTTTTGTCCTTATTAATAGTGACAATTTCTCCCATTTGATTTTGTCTCAAGTGTTGATTGCAACTGGAGCATCATTTGGTTTTATTGGTGCTGCTCACACAAGTAGCATATGTTTTTCCGCTGCCCAATTTGGACTAATGTTTTCACTAGTGCAGACAATTTCAAGCCTTTCTGCTTTGGTAATTCAAATACTGTTCTCTAACTTGCTTGCCGAAGATGCATATTGGAAAAATCTGATTGTATGCATAATACTATTTGGTGTGTTGATATTTGTACTTACGCTTTTTTGTCCAAACACACTTCCAGAAAGCAGCTCAGAAAAGCGCACAATAAAAAGCTCTATGAAGACAGTAATGTGCTCTATATTAACAGTGCTAAAATTAAGAGATATCTGGATAACTTCAGTGGTGGGTGCTATTACTTTTGGAACATTTTTAGCACTTAATACCTTGTGGGCTCCAAGGTTACTGGGCAACTCAGAACTCAATGCAATGGAGTCAGGTATAGCAACTGCAATACTATGGCTTGGTCTTGCAGTTGGTGCTCCAATTGCAGATCGAATCTCAAACTTATTTAAAAATAGGAAACATGTAATTTCTGCTTTTGCTTTATTGCAAGGCGTCTCAATTATTATTTTACTATACAGCCATTTAACAGTCCACGTTGTGTACTTTTGTATGTTAATGTTCGGGTTTTTTGCGGGAGGACATATGCTTAATTTTACTGTCGGCAGCGAGATTGTGAAACGAAAATACATCAGCACATCATCATCCATTATCAATGGATTTATGTTTATTGGCAGTGGAGTTATAGTGTCAATGTTAGCACTTTTTACAGATCATAAAATGGCACTTTTTGCAATATTTGCGATATTGATAGTTGCCGGTATTTTAAATTATGCAACAAAAGAGACATACTCTAAAAAATAAAGTAGCTGAATCTCGAGTCGATTGCTATATTATATTTACGTATTGTAATATTTATCAATAATGGATCACGTTACAACAAAAGACACAACAGTAACTAAGGCAACGATAGCTGGAGATATAAACCAAGAAATAGGATTATCAAAGGAAGACTCTGTTTCGATAATAGATGATATATTGGACGAAATAAAGACAAGCTTGGTAAAGGATGGAATAGTAAAAATATCGTCATTTGGAACATTCTTGGTTAAGAAAAAGAAGGAAAGACCAGGAAATATACCAAATACATCGGAGAAAGTGATGATTCAGGCAAGAAATTCAGTTTCTTTTAGGCCTTCAAAAATTATAAAAAAATCAATCAATAATTAATGAACAAGGAAAAATTATTTTATACGATTGGGGAAGTAGCTGAAGAGCTACATTTGGAACAGCATGTTTTGAGATTTTGGGAAGGTCAATTTCATCAAATTAAGCCTACAAAGCGTAAAGGAAGAAGGCTATATGATCGCAAGTGTATAGAGGCCATAAAGAAAGTAAAATACATGCTATATGATAAAGGATATACAATAAAAGGAGTGCAAAAAGAATTTGGTAATGATATAAAAGTCACAAAGAATTTGTTGCAAGAACTCACCGATTTGAGGGACTATTTAACTAGTAAAATAAATAACGAGGAAAGTAACAAGCAGGCGTGAAACACTACGTCTCGCTAAAATTTTGGAGTTTTGTGAGAGTTTAAAATGTGGCATATAGCCTCATTTCTTATGTTATTAGCAATATTAATAGGCTGTGGCCTGCAAAAACCTGCACCTGTGCTGCTTAAAGGCGAAGAATTTTACGGAAAAAGAGATCTGGAATATACAAGAGAGTACCATTTAATTAGGGAGCCTTCAGTGCAAAAAGAAAGTAGAAAAGCCATCATAAATAGGATATACAAAGATAACAATAATACACAAAATGTGGGGGTAAATTGTAAATTTGTAATGCCAGTTAAAGGTTCAGCTACCTCTTCTGATGAAATGTGTAAGGATGGCATAAAAATTGCTGCTCAAAATGGAACGAACGTAGTTTCCTCTGCACCAGGCAAAGTGATATATGTAGGCAAAGGGCTGAGATGGTATGGGAATTTAATTATAGTGGAACACAAAGATAATTACATGAATGTGTACTCCTATTTAAAAAACATACATGTTGAAATTGGCGATAAAGTAAAGCAAGGTCAAGTAATTGGATCTGCAGGTAAATCAAGCACACAAGATAAAGATCCACAGATGTGTTTCACAATACGACATAATGGCCAAGCGGTTGATCCTTTGATGCATATGAACTGTAATTGAATTTGGATTTATATGAAATATGATTTTAAAAGTGTTGAAAAATTTTATCAAGATAAATGGGATTTTTCTGTAAGCAAGAGTGGTAAACAAGAAAAGTGTTACGTGTTGGAAATGTTTCCATATCCATCTGGTAAAATTCATATGGGACACTTACGTAACTATGCAATAGGGGATGTGATAGCGCGTTACAAGAGAGCTAATGGATTTGAGGTTTTGCATCCAATTGGCTGGGATGCGTTTGGATTACCAGCTGAGAATGCAGCAAGGGATAACAATATTAGCCCCGAAACATGGACAAAAGAGAATATAGATAATATGCGTACACAGTTGAAATCTATAGGTCTTTCTTATAATTGGGAGCGTGAACTCTCCACATGTGAGCCTGATTATTACAAACACGAACAAAAATTTTTCCTGGATTTTTTAAAGCATGGGCTTGCCTATCGAAAAGAATCATGGGTTAACTGGGATCCAGTGGACCAAACAGTGCTTGCAAATGAACAGGTGGTTGATGGAAAAGGATGGCGATCAGGTGCAGTTGTTGAAAAACGTAAGTTGTCCCAATGGTTTTTAAAGATTACTGATTTCGCTGAAGATTTACTCAAGTGCCTGCAAAGTTTGAAAAATTGGCCAGAAAAAGTCAAAACAATGCAGGAGCGTTGGATAGGAAAATCTGAAGGAGCAACTATAGAGTTTGAAGTAGTTGGCCTGAATAAGAAATTAAAAGTTTTTACAACTTATCCTCATACTTTGTTTGGGGCTTCTTTTTGTGCAGTGGCAGCAGAGCATCCTATTGTGCAGGATTTAAAGAATGGTTCTTCTGTTGTCATCCCAGTGCTTGACACTGGGATCCAGGAAATAAAATCGAAAAGAGAGAACGATGAAAAAATAGGAGTTTACACCGGATTAAACGTCAAACATCCATTTCTTGATAAGGAATTGCCGCTTTACATAGCGAATTTTGTGTTGATGGAATATGGGGAAGGCGCGATTTTTGGTTGCCCTGCACATGATCAGCGTGACTTTGAATTTGCACAGAAATATAATTTGCCGATAATTCCCGTTATTTCTTCAGCCCACTTAGGTGTCATTCCAGCGCGTGACCAGAATTCTTACAATGGATCCCAGTGTCAAGCTACTCAGATGACAAAGGAGGCGTATACTGGAGACGGGACAATGTTTAACTCCGAATTCTTAAACGGATTAATGGTTAGTGAAGCAAAGGAAGCCATAGTTAAAAAATTTGAAGAAAAAAAAATAGGCAAAAAAACAATAAACTATCGTTTGCACGATTGGGGAGTTTCAAGGCAGCGTTATTGGGGATGCCCTATACCTATCATATATTGCAAAGATTGCGGAACTGTTCCAGTGCCAGAAAAAGACCTTCCTGTAGTTCTACCAATAGATGTAGAATTTACAAGTGGTGGCAATCCGCTGGATAAGCACCCAACTTGGAAATTTGTTGATTGTCCAAAGTGCGGAAAGCAAGCAGAGCGTGAAACTGATACATTCGACACCTTTTTTGAATCTTCCTGGTATTTTGCTGCATTCTGTAGTGAAGATAAATCAATAGACAAAGATGCATGTAATCGTTTTATGCCTGTTGATTATTATATAGGTGGGATAGAACATGCAATTCTGCATTTGCTTTATTCAAGATTTTTCTGCCGTGCTTTAACCAAATGTGGCTATTTTGATATTAAAGAGCCTTTCTCTACTTTAATCACTCAAGGAATGGTCTGCCATGCAACTTATAAAGACGAAAATGGTAAGTGGCTATTTCCCGCAGAAGCAAAAGAGTTGATTGCACAAGGAGCTAAGGTTCAAGTTGGAAAAGTCGAGAAAATGAGCAAATCGAAAAAGAACACAGTTGATCCAAATTTTATCATAGAAAAGTATGGTGCTGATACTGCCCGCTTGTTTGTGTTGTCCGACACTCCTCCGGAGAAAGATATGGAATGGTCCGATGATGGCGTGGAAGGTTGTTCTCGTTATGTAAATAAATTGTGGCGTATGGTCATGCAGCTAAGACCTGTAAATATACACTATGATAATGAAAATGTTACGGGTGGACTTCTAGAGTACAGAAAAAAAATTCATAAACTCTTACACGGACTTACAGATGACTTGGAAAACTGCAGATTAAACTGTGTAGTGGCAAAATTTCGTGAGATGACGAATTTAATAGCTGAAATAGACGTAAAAACTGGAAAATCTCTTATTGATGAAGGTATATGTATATTAATCAGAGTAATCGAACCATTCATACCACATCTAGCTGAAAGCCTATGGCAAGAAATAGGAGGTCAACCTTGGCCAAAAGCTGATGAATCATTATTAGTTGACGATACGGTAACTATAGCAGTGCAAATCAATGGAAAATTACGTACAACAATCAAGGTGGCAATTAACTTACCTCAAGAAGAATTGAAGAAAATAGCGATAGACTCTGTGTCCAGTAAGATCGATCAAAGCAAAGTTCGCACTGTATATGCTGTACCAAATAAGATAGTAAATATAGTTATATAAAAGACCTGAGTAGTACGTTTTATATAATCTGATTTTATGGCTATACTTTTTTTGACATGTAGTTATATCTTTTTTAATATAAAGGATATATACTTATGCATTATATATTTTTTTGTATGAGGAGTTATATGAAAATAAAGAGATTGTGCGTTTTGGCTGTGTTGCTTACTTCATCTCTAGCAGGTGCAGCTAGTAATAGTGCAAGTAAGTCAGAAGATAAGTACTATGCAGGTTTAAACTTTGGTGCTGGTTGGGGTGGTGGCTTTAAAATGAAACCTGGTGTTGTTCTTGGTTACCATTATGACCAAAACTCTAAATTTGAACTTGAGGTTCTCAGTAATATTAAGTCATTAAAGAGCATAGGAGCTAGCTTATTGGCAAACTACCGCTTCTATCCTGACCTTGATATTGATCCCGTTAAACTATATGTCAGCGGAGGTTTAGGAGGATATCTCCAAATAACACCTTTTGGCTTTGGTGTTAGTGATACAGTTGATGGTGGTGACAATAGTTCACAAGAAGAAAAAGAAAAGGAAGAAGAAACACAAGGTGCTCCAGAATCAGGTGGTGAAGCTGCTGGTTCATCTGTAGTAGATAAAATACTGAGTTCTATTTCCTATAAACTAAAGTTAGGTGTTGATTATGAAATTACTCCGCAGATAATTGGTGCAGTTGGTATGAACGTGGGTGGGCAACTAAGTGGTATAAAAGCAAAACAAATACCAGATGCAACTCTAGAGATAGGGGTACGTTATAATTTTTAATGCTGCTACTTAGTTCATAAAGGTAGAGACGATGTTGAGGATGAAATAAACAGCATTAAAAAAAATCCGAAAACGTATTTTCGAATATGGTTTTGAACGCTAGCTATAGATTAGAAAAATAACAAGAAAAAGGGTAAACATACTGTAATTGCTGTTGAATGATGGAGTCCATTATTTTAGCACGAAGTAACGAATTCAGTAGAATAAGTTCTTCAAAAATAATTTAAACTTTTATTAGTAGGAGCAGTCTCATGGAATATTATAGCGATCTCACTAAAAGAAACTTTTATAAGTATCGTTGATGAGAAAGGAAAAATTGTTAAGGAAGAAGTTGTTGCAAGAGAAAGTAAGGCAATAGCTGAATTTTTTCTTGGTCAAGGCAAAAAATATGAATCCATGGGAATAGAAAGTGGACAGTTATCAATTGACCTTACCCAGAAAAAGTGGAGAGAAAGTTTGGAATGTTTTTTACAAAAAGAATGATGCATCAAATTGTTCTGGAATGCAATAGTTAGAGGTTGTCCACAAACCAGTAAATCAAGCATATTCCCTACTTAGATGTATGGTCCCAGAGTGTGATGGTGTGGATTTAGTATAAATAATTCTGGAGACTGTGTCCACTGATAACATATAAATTCATAAGGAGTAAGACCCTTAAGAGTTTTGAGTCTCTTTGCATAATTATAAGCCATAACAAAGTTATAAAGGTGTTCTTTAAGTTGCTGGTGCGATTGATAGTAATACTTCTTAACTGTAGCATCCTTTAAAGTTTTATTCATACGCTCGACTTGCCCATTCGTCCAAGGATGGCTAACTTTTGTCAAACGATGTTCAATAACATTCTCTTCGCAAACTCTATCAAATATATGTTGGAAAGCATACTTATGACGCTTCTGGTTTGTAAATTGTATACCGTTATCTGTCAAAATAGTATGGATTTTATACGGTAAAATTCTAATCAAATTACGTAAGAACTCAGCAGCTATGGGTTTTGTAGCACTGTTACACAACTCAACATAGGTAAATTTGGATGTCCTATCAATAGCAACAAACAAATGTAATTTGCCCTCCTCAGTTCTAACTTCAGCAATATCAATATGAAAGTAACCGATAGGATATTGTTTGAATTTCTTTTTTGACTTAACTTCTCCATCAACAGTTGGTAATCTGCTAATGTTGTGTCTTTGTAAACAACGATGCAAGCTAGAGCGAGTCAAATGCGGAATTGTAGACTGCAGAGCGTAAAGGCAATCATCTAGTGGCAGTAGTGTATACTTGCGAAATGTAACTATTATAGCTTCCTCTTCTAGCGTTAAAACAGTTGATCTTGGATGCTTTGGACCCATATCAGCATCTTTCGTAAATGAACGTTTTCTCCACTTAATAATAGTTTTTGGATTAAGGTTATAATGCTTGGAGAGTTTTGCTATGCTCTCTTTTCTATTTTGTATTGCTCTACGAATCGTCTGTGTTGTTTTGGCGCACCCATGTAATATCTGTCCCATAATGACTCCTTAAATGATGATGATAGTATACCATCACTCTCTGGGACCATACATCTTAGTTGCTGATTTTAGAATTGATAAGAGAAAACTTTTTTTCAACTTGTTGTATAATTTTATAAAAGTGATCGAAATCTAAGCTTGCACTGCCAATTAAAACTCCTGATAAATTTGAAATATTTAACAAATTTTCTATATTTTCTGAACTGACTGAACCACCATATATAATGTGTTTTTTACTAGTACACAATTTTATTACCTCTATCACCTCAGCAATTGCATCATTATTTGGCACATGACCTGTGCCTATTGCCCATATTGGCTCATATGCTACGGTATATTCACCGTGTATTGGCAAGCGGTTTTTGCATTGATATTCTATTACTTCTTTCTTATAATCTTCTGAATTTTCACCCACACAGATAATTGGGTGTAAGCCTGATTCTATTGCTATTTCCGACTTAAGTTTTATTTCACTATCTTTTTCATTAGCCCTTTCAGAATGCCCAAGTATTACGTAAGTACACCCTAGTTCTTTTAACATTTCTGCACTAATTTCACCTGTGTAAGAACCGAACTTTTTATGATGGCAATTCTGTGCTCCTATATTAATATTATTGTTCAACTCTATACTGCTTGGAAATGACGTAAAAGGAGGGCAAATCACTAGCTTAGAGGTAATTTCGTTGCTCTTGTTGTTAAGTTTGCCTATAAAGTCAACAAATGAAGAACGCATTCCATTCATTTTCCAATTTGCTACTATTAAAAAGGACATCAACTTTACTTATATGGGCGAGAGTGCCGGCTGTCGGACTTGAACTGACAACCTACTGATTACAAGTCAGTTGCTCTACCAATTGAGCTAAGCCGGCGTTAAACACATTAATAATATACAATTATCAATGAATTTTCGTCAACTAATTTTTATAAAATACTGTATAATGAAAATAATATGAGAAAATTTTTACTGAAGCCAAAAAAGAGTCTAGGACAAAATTTTATTTTATCGAGTGAGATAACAAAAAAAATAGTCGCTTTAGCTGGTAGTCTGGAAAATTTTAATGTCATTGAAATTGGTCCTGGATATGGTGCATTAACAAGAGAAATATTGGTGCATAATCCAAAGTCTCTACTTTCTATAGAAAAAGATAGAGATTTAGTAAAACACCATGATCAACTGCTAAATGAGCATCAAGGAAAGTATAAAATTATAGAAGCAGATGCACTGCACGTTATAGAAGAAGAGCTGATAGAACGTCCAGTTAAAGTTATTGCTAACTTGCCTTACAATATCTCGGTAGTGTTATTTTTAAAGTGGTTAAATAATATAAAATTTTTTACGAACTTGACATTAATGTTTCAAAAAGAGGTAGCAGATCGCATTACGGCAAGACCCAATTCTAAAGATTATGGTTCCTTATCAGTGCTAAGCCAGTTACTATGTGAGATAAAAAAGGAATTTGATATTGAACCTAAAGAGTTTTTTCCAAGACCAAAAATACATTCTTCAGTAATTACAGTAAATCCTTTGCCTATCCCAAAATTTGCAGTAAATTTGGAAACCTTAACAAGATTAACACGTGCTGTTTTTTCTCAAAGAAGAAAGATGCTGAGAAATAGCTTGCAAAATATAACGAACCACGCTGAAACTGTCCTTGAAAACGCTAAATTGAGTGGAAATGAACGTCCAGAAAACTTAACTATTGAGCAGTTCTGTTTGCTGGCAAATAATGTAGAATGCTTATTGTGCAATAAAATATATTAGCAGCTATATATTCTGGTATCTCTTCTATCCCCTAAAAACAGTGAGAGCTATACGACAGAGCCACACCGGCTTCTATAGCTCCGCTTCTGTCATCCTATGGCTTACTGTACGAACATTGCAATATGGCACATAGTAAACGATGTCATTCCAGTCTGGAATCCAGCTTTTTCATAATCATTAAAACGTTGTATTTTAACATAAAACGGCTACTTTTATACTTAATAAAATTCCTGGATCCCAGTGTCTGGGCACTGGGATGACATCATAGGGACACTGGAATGACATCATAGGAGGCTTGGATGACACCTTAACGATTTGAAGAACCGTCATCCCGCTGCTTGTTAGCGGGATCTAGAGATACCGCGAATGAATCGTGGTATGACGTAGGGAAACCTTTCTTGGGTTAGCTATAGAATGCTTATTCTGCAATAAAATGTATTAGCAACCATATAGCTTTTCTATCTCCTAAAAATAGTTAGAGCTATACAATTAAAGGCTCCTAGCTAATTTTGCCTATTGCAATTTAATTAATTGGCGTATAAGCTTTAAATAAAGCCTATGAAAAAAATGGAAGCTTGTTATTCGTTTGACGATATACTTCTTTTGCCAGCCTATTCTAATATATTGCCTTGCGATGCAGATACAAAAACTTATTTAACAAATAGTATAGAACTAAATATCCCTCTCATATCCTCTGCAATGGATACTGTTACTGAATCGGGCTTTGCAATAGCTATTGCCCAACATGGAGGGATAGGTTGCATACATAAGAATTTATCAATAGATGAACAAGTTTTAGAAGTAAGAAGGGTGAAAAAATATGAAAGTTGGATCGTGTATAACCCAATTACGATTTCACCGGATAAAACAGTTGCGGAAGCAATTTCATTAATGAGAGAGCACAATTATTCTGGCATTCCTGTAGTCGATCAACGCAAGTTAGTTGGAATTTTAACTAACCGAGATGTGAGATTTATTGAAGACCAGAACATGAATGTAAAAGTTTCCGAAGTGATGACAAAAGATAAGTTAGTGACAGTGCGGGAGCAGGGAGTGAATAGTGCCTCAGCAATGAAATTGTTGCATGAAAATAGAATAGAAAAGCTTTTGGTCGTAGATGAAAATTCTTGTTGTATAGGTTTAATTACGGTTAAAGACATTGAAAAATACAATAGATACCCAAATTCATGTAAAGACAGTAAAGGGCGTCTCAGAGTTGCCGCTGCAATTGGCACTGGTAAAAAAGATGGTATAGACAGATGTGAAGCTTTGATCGGAGAAGAAGTTGATGTAGTTGTTGTGGATACTGCTCACGGTCATTCCGAAAACGTTATCAATACCATTAGGGAAATAAAAAAGATGTATCCTAATACGCAATTAATTGGCGGAAACATTGCAACAAAGGAGGCTGCTGAAGCGTTGATTGATGCGGGTGTTGATGCAGTGAAGGTCGGAATAGGACCAGGATCAATCTGTACAACCAGAATAGTTACAGGTGTTGGTGTGCCACAATTCTCTGCAATCAAGAATGTTGCAGAGGCGTGTAGAGCAAGAAACGTCAGACTAATTGCTGATGGTGGGGTAAAATACTCAGGAGATGTTGCAAAAGCTATTGCAGCTGGTGCTGACTCTGTGATGATTGGTTCGATTTTTGCTGGCACTGACGAAAGCCTAGGTGAGATTATTATGTATAAGGGCAGAGCATATAAAGGCTATCGAGGAATGGGATCTATTAGTGCAATGAAACGAGGTTCAGCTAGCCGTTATTTTCAAGATAAAGATTCAAAACTCAAATTAGTTCCACAAGGAGTGGAAGGAAGAGTTCCATTCAAAGGTCCAGCTTCAGGAGTAATCCATCAATTGATTGGCGGATTGCAAGCTGCAATGGGGTATACTGGTAATAGGAATATAGAAGAGATGAAAAAAAATTGTAAATTTGTTACTATTACTGCATCAGGATTAAGAGAGAGTCACGCTCATGATATAGTCATTACACAAGAAGCTCCAAATTATGCTTATCAAGCGTCCAATTTGTCAACCGATTCGGAGTAGTCCAGAAAAAGTAGAGAGAAAGTTAAGACGTTTTTGGAGTAAAATAAAACGTTTTTTCAAAATATGACAAATAGAAGAGAATATACAGCAGAATTCAAATTAGAAGCTGTTAAGCTGGTTAAAGAAACAGGTCAAGCAAGTACAAAAATAGCAAAAGATCTAGGTATAGATGGCAGTATGTTAAGTAAGAAAATATGATGGAAAAATGTCTGGAGCATACGCATTTCCAGGCAAAGGCTCCTTATGACAAAGAAAGATTTGATCTAAAAAAAGAGCTAATAAGAGAAAGAGACATCTTAAAAAAAGCCCTGGGCAAAGAAAAAGAGTAAAGTATTCTTTTATATAGAAATTGCTATAAAACACAGGAACTATGTAGGGTTTTGTACTGGTGGTATGGGTTGCTAAGGAAAAAAGCAGTAAAGAATTAGCAAAAGAAGGGCTTCTAGCAGATATTCAAAAAATACATCAAGCATTCTAAATGCAGATATGGAGCCCCTAAAATTCACGCTGAATTAAAAGCTTTAGGCAAAAATTAAAACAGTACAAAGTGTTATGCAAGAAAATGGCATTAAAACCAAGCTTAGACGAAGGTTCAAAAATAAAAAACAGCAAATAAGCAACCGAGTTGTGGCTCCGAACACATTGGATCAAAATTTTACTACTGATCAGCCAAATAAAGTTTGGGATTACCTACATAAAAACTAAAGAAGGTTGTTGGCGGCAATAATTGACCTATATTCACGCATGGTGGTTAATGAGTAACATGATAATTAGTTATAGATTCTTTATTGATGGCCGTTGATAAACGCAAACCCGATAAAAATCTGCTGTTACATAGCGATCAAGGGTCACAGTATACCTCTCAAAATTACCAATTTCTATTGAATACAAAAAACATCATTTCCAGCATGAGCCATAAGGGCTGTTGTTACGATAACTCTGTTGCAGAAAAGTTCACTTAAAAGGGAGCTGCTTATTGATACTTCTCGCTCAACAAACCAGAACTGCCATATTTGAATACATAGAAATCTTTTATAACAAATAACGTAGACATTCTACTATTAACTATTGCATTCCTGCACAATTTATTCTCATGATAAAAACGTCTTAACTTTCTCTCTACTTTTTCTGGGTAAGGTCAAATAGAGAATTTTACAAAAATCTATTTTTAACTTACAATCAATTATTACAATTTTAAACCTACAACTTATGTACAACAGACTTATAGTCAAATCTTTTTCAGTATTATGCATCTGTTTATTTGCTTTATACATAACACTGCCAAATTTCTTTGATAATAAGCTTTTTATTTCGAAAAAAAGAATAAACTTAGGCCTTGACCTGAAAGGAGGGGCATCTTTGCTTTTAAACATAGACTTAGACTTCTATTTTAAGGAAAAGCTAAGCATGCTAGCTAACGAAATAAAAGAGACATTGCTAACAAAAGATATTGAATCTAACGTACAAAATAGCGTTATAACTTTAAATAATATTGATGATTATAAAAAAGCATCTGTGTTGATTAATGCGATAAATCCAAATTTAGAGCTAAATAGAAAAGATTCTTCAATTCTCATTTCGTATAAACCCCATTATAAAAATTCTTTGATCAGTGAAGTAGCTGCAGAATCAATAAACAATGTCCAGCGCCGTTTGGACAAACTTGGCACAAAGGAAGTCAGCGTTCAAAAACAAGGGCAGAATAAAATATTAGTGCAGGTGCCTGGAGTAGAAGATACCAAGCAGATAAAATCTCTGCTTGGCAAAACTGCTAAGCTAGCTTTTCATTTGGCAAACACTAACATAGCCAAGGTGCAGGATATAGACCATGAAACCACTGTCATGCTCAAGGATTCTTTAGGTAATTCTTATCCAATATTCCGCAAAACTGAAATAGGTGGTGATTCGCTGGTTAACGCATCAGTTAGATTTGGTCACTTAGGTAAACCAACAGTGCATTTTAAATTTGACAGCATAGCGAGTAAAAGATTCGCAAAAATCACTAAAGAAAATGTGGGAAAACCTTTTGCAATTGTTCTGGATAACACAGTCTTAACAGTACCTACAATACGTGAGCCAATTTTAAATGGAGAGGGAGAAATTAGCGGTAATTTCACTGAAAAACAAGCAAGCGAACTTGCAATACTTTTAAAATCTGGAGCACTGCCAGCACCACTTAAAATAATTGAAGAAAAAAACATTGGCCCAAGTCTTGGAGAAGAGTCAATAAAGGCAGGGGAAATGGCAGCAACAATCTCTATTATAGCCGTGGCTTTATTTATAATCATCACTTACGGCAAATTAGGTGTATTGGCCTCTGTTGCACTTTTTTCTAATGTAGTTCTTATATTATCAATTCTCACTCTGCTTGAAGCAACTCTAACTTTACCTGGAATTGCCGGTATTGCACTCACTGTCGGTATGGCGGTGGATGCAAATGTTTTAATATTTGAGCGAATTCGTGAGGAAATCAAATCTGGCAAGAGAGTGGAACGTGCTATTGAAGAAGGGTTTAAAAACGCTATAAAGACAATACTGGATTCAAATATCACTACATTAATTGCTGCAGGAATAATGTTCATTATTGGCAGTGGAGCAATAAGAGGCTTTTCTGTCACTCTATCAATAGGAATTTTATGTTCGATGTTTTCTGCAATCACAGTCACAAAACTCCTGATAGAGTTGTGTATGAACCCGAAGGAACTAGCGCTTTGAATTAAGGATTTAGATCTCAGTCAACCACCTTCATTCCCACAACGTTATATCCTGAATCAACGTGCAAAATTTCTCCAGTAGTGGCACTACTTAAGTCGCTTAATAAGTATAACGCTGCCTTGCCAACATCCTCTATTGTAACATTGCGTCTGAGCGGAGAGTTATTTCTATTCCATTCTGATATGGAGTGAAAATCGCTTATTCCAGAAGATGCTAAAGTTCTGATTGGACCAGCGGAAATTGCATTTACTCTGATATTTTGTGGCCCGAGATCACATGCTATATATTTTACACTTGCTTCAAGTGCCGCTTTACATAAACCCATAACGTTATAATTTGGCATAACTTTTTCAGCGCCATAATAAGATAAAGTAAGTAAACTACCACCATTTGACATCATTTTTTCAGCCCTTTGCGCTAAAGCAGTAAAAGAATAGCACGATATATGCATTGCATTGAGGAAGTTATCCAGTGAAGTATTGACATATTTACCATCTAACTCATTTTTATCGGAGAATGCTATTGCATGCACCAAAAAGTCAAGAGTACCCCATTTTTTCTCTATTATTTCGAAAGCGTTATCTATGATTTTTTCATTTGAAACGTCGCAGTGTAATATTAGCTCCACATTTAGTTCATCTGCTATTGGTGATAGTTTTTCTTTTATTATTTCATTCTGGTAGGTGATTGCAAGTTCTGCTCCGTGCTCTGAGAGAGTTTTTGCTATACCGTATGCTATTGATCTCTTATTTATTATTCCGGTTATTAATCCCTTTTTGCCTTGTAATAGACTTGTCGTCATAGAACTATCTGTTTTTTTATAATTTGGAATATTAACTAGGTAAAGTCAAGATATCACTATGTTTTAAAATATTTTTTGCAGTAACTTGAAGTCTATAAACAGTAATCTTGATTCTTCTACAACAAAGCCATCCCGTATGACATTTTGTCTATACCTAATTAAGCATATCAATAAGTAAGTAAATCTTAATATAATCTTATTATACTTATAAATACGCTGTATAGAATGAAAGTATGGATGATTTCATAACTGCAAGAAGAAAAGATGATGCTGTGGTATCTGTTTGTCAGGATAATAAGAAAAAAAACGTGTTAATTTTAGGGCTCAATCAAGTTGCAAGGGATTTGTTAAAATATGAAGAGGAGAATTTGCTTAATAAGCCATTAATTAATATCTTAAGCACAAGAGCAGCTGACAACGTGAAGAATTATTTAGAGTATACCGAAAATGGGCACGATTTACTTGATATATTACCTAAAGTGATAGATTTTTCCTTAACTGATGCTAAAGGAGAAGATATCAGGACAAAAGTAAAAGTTTTCCGCACTGCACAATTTGCCAGTAATAAAATAAATTATGAGCTGTTAATACGTGATATCAGTTTGTCCCATAAATTAGGAATCTTTAGAGATGAATATCTAATGGGTAAAAAATATAAAAACCATGACTTATTCGATATACCGGGCAATGAGTCCACTATTCTAGAGTTATACGTTATATTGAATTTCGCCTTTCAACATCAAATTAATGCAGCTATAGGAATAATTGGCTTAAATAGTAGCTGTAGCGAGACAAATGATGCACTGAAAGTTGTCATAGAACATTTTTATAAAAATTGCCGTAGTGATGATTTTCTAGGGTATATTGATGAGAATAAAGTGCTTTTTGTTTTGATTAACTGCGATGTAAAAAGTACATCTAAAATAATTAATCGTATACATTCTGCCATTAATAAGCAGTTATTAATGCAAAAATTACCAAGTGTATCAATAATTTATGGGAATATAGCTCAAAAACAGGCAGCAAAATCTACCAGCGGTGCCTTCTGAAAAGTTGTTTTTTATTTATATTGAGTTTAAACTTAAATTTTTATAAAGATTTAAGTTTATTTATGAAGTTAAAGTACTACCTGGTAGCACTGCTTTCATCATTGTTTTTGCAGAATAGTGCTAGCTCTAAAACAATTTTGGATAAGGAAATATTTTATGCAGAACTAGACGGAAAAATAGATTTGAGATTCGGCTACGCCTTCAACAGAGATTCTTTAAATGCTAAGCCTAAGGATAAAACTTCAAGTTATTCATACTTGCGCTTTCTTTATTTACAGCAAGTTTATCCAAATACTCAAATGGGGGTTAATGTTAAGGCAGGGGTTTCTGGTATTGCAAACCTAAAAGCGTTAGACATAGAAAAGTTAGACATGGAGGAATGGTATTTTATCATAAAAAACCAGGAACTTGGATCAATTGAATATGGTAAAAGAAGTTTAGTTGGTCAGAGCATGTTAATTAACACTTCAAAAATTTATGCAGCTGCTGGAGGAGTAAATGGTCATTGGACAAACTATGCAAATTTGCGCGGTGATCATAAAAAAGATGGTGACCCTGGATATGATCAAGACAAGGTGTTCTGGGTCAAGCCCAATATTTATAGCGATTATAATGAACTCGAACTAGGGTTAAAACAATCATCAATTAACTACATCTCCCCTGAAATCTATAACTTTCAACTCGGATTCAGTTATGTTCCAGGAAAAAATAACTTACAGTACAGCAATTTAATTGCTGCTGGCCTTTCCTATAAAAACAGCTTGTCAGATGATATAGGTTTTACTACTGCCTTAACTGGTGAATTTGCAAGAGAAAATTTAACTGATTGCTCAGATGGGACTTCTAAAAATTATGAATGCCGCAATCAATTACTACACTGGAATTTTGGTTTGAAGCTAAAATTGTTCGATCTTGATTACATTTTTTCGTATGGTAATGGTGGTAAATCTGGTGAGAAGCGTAATCCTGAAACAAATAATACGTATTATATGAATGCAGGTATCGCTTACCGTTCTGATTCTTACAAATCGAGCTTAACATATTTTAGTAGTGGTAGGGATATTGCAGGCGAAGGTACAAACGAGTTAACATCATATGCTTTAAGTCTTGAAAATTCTCTTTTTTTAGGTACTTCATACTATTTCGATATTGTAAAGTTTAGTACAAAAGAGCCTAAAATAGAAAATAACAACTCTGGTTATGTGTTCTTGGCTGGACTGAAATTAAGTTTTTAATATTGCCTCCTTCCAACACTCTTTTCTGTCATCCAAGGTAACCGTTCACAGATTTCCACTTAATTTTTCAATCTCACTCATGGAGAGGCCAGTAAACTGACCTTACCCAGAAAAAGTGGAGAGAAAGAAAAGAGTTTTTTTGGGTAAAATAGAATTTTGGAGGATTAGAAATGGTAAGAGAATATACGGCAGAATTCAAATTGGAAGCTGTTAAGAGGTTGTCCGGAAACAAGTAAATTCAAGCATATTCCCTCTTTAACATAACCCTACTCATAGCTAGGTATATGAAATTCTCAGTGGATGTTGTGAGTAAATCATACTCCTTCGATAGCCTTCTATTCCTATTAACCCAAGCAAAAGTCCTTTCTACAACCCATCTTCTTGGCTGTACTTTAAACCCTTGTTCTCTTGTTGGTAGTAGCTCAGGTGGCGTATCTTTGTGCACCCAAAATCTACATGGAGGCCTTGTAACAATTTCAATATCTATGTCATATTCTTCCTTTGTGTGATTCTTTAAATTTCTTCCTTGGTATCCCATGTCAGCCCACATTTTTTTAACTTTAGTATATTTTGTTCTCATATTGTTTAATGCTATTTTAATACCATCTCTATCATTTTCGTTAGCAGCGCCTACGTAACAACCTAGTATAAAACCCTGAGTGTCTGTAATTATATGCCTTTTTCTACCCTTTACTTTTTTACTTCCATCATAGCCTTTGATCCCCCCTTTTCTGTAGTCTTTACAGATTGACTATCTACTATACAGGCACTCGGCTGCTCATTCCTTCCTATTTTTCTTCTACTATATTTTGTAATTTCATAATTCATTTTCTCAAAAATTCCCTGCTTCTTCCATTGCCTGAACTGCTCATACACAGTCTTCCATAGCGGAAAATCATTTGGTAAATACCGCCATTGACACCCTGTACGCAATACATAGAAAATTGCTTCTAATATTTCTCTTTTGCTATACTTTGGCGGCCTTCCTCCTTTCTTGTATGATACTCTGAAGTGTTTTTCTATTCTTGCCCATTCCCTTTCGCTTAGATCTGTTGGATATTTTTTTCTCATCTTTACCCCGTACTAAAATTTCAGATATTATAGCCTTTTACTTGTTTCCGGACAACCTCTGATAGCATGAAAAATAGATTCAAGAAAAATAATAGATATAGGGATTGGTTTAATTTTTGTTACAGTGATTCAGTAAAGTCTGGATGCATTATTTTGGAAAATATTGTTGATGGATATTGCAGCAGAGCAAGAGAAAACGAAAAGAGCAGAATGCTTGAGTTGTTTAGAATAACTGCACAATTTGTGTTAGATTTTTTGAACGGTGCATATAATTTTTCAAGATTCAATCAATTTCCTAAGGAACATTGACAATTTTAAGCTAATTTGTATCCTTAATAAGTATTTTTTAAAATGCTATGAAAAGTAAAGAACATGATTTTCATTTAGTGGATCCAAGCCCTTGGCCAATTGCTGTATCAGCAGCAATTCTTATTCTTGCACTTGGATTAGTTGGCGCGCTTCATAAACAAATTGTCGGAATGTTTTGTTTAGTTTTGGGAATCTCCGCAGTATCAGGGGTGCTGTTTTATTGGTGGAGAGATGTAATAAGGGAGGCCATTTATGACAAATGTCACACTGCCATTGTAAAACATGGACTCAAATTTGCAATGTACTTGTTTATTCTCTCGGAGGTCGTATTTTTTATAGTGTTCTTTTGTTCATTCTTTAAAGCCTGGCTTGATCCAGTTTTTTTATTTGAGGCGTTTTCTCCTGCAAAAAAAGTTGAATGGCCCCCTGAGGGAATTTTGCCACCTGATCCGTGGTCACTACCATTCATGAATACATTAATATTATTGCTTTCTGGTACAACAATTACTTGGGCAAATCACTCTTTACTTAAAAATGATAAAAAGAGCATGATTAAAATGCTGTCCATAACTATATTGCTTGGAGTTTTTTTTATAATAGTGCAAGCAATAGAGTATCATGAAGCGAGTTTTTCTCTACAAGAAACAGGAGAAAAGCTTATTTATACATCCAATTTTTATATGATTACCGGTTTTCACTGCGCACACGTTATAATAGGAATAATATTTTTATCAGTGTGTTTATTTAGAGCACGGAAAGGCCAATTTACACTTCAGGACCATTTGTGCTTTGAGTTTGCCTCCTGGTATTGGCACTTTGTAGATGTAGTCTGGATATTTTTATTTTTGTTTGTCTATTGGTTAAGCGTTTATTAAGTGGTTAAAATAATAGGTCTAGATCCAGGAATAAGCAAGACTGGGTGGGCCATTATCAGCCTGAACGAAAAAAATAATATTGAATTTTTGGGCGGCGGTACCATATCAACTGATGGTAAATTGGGTACAGGTGAACGCCTACATACAATTTTTGAACAATTAAAGAAAGTAATTTCCCTATACTCTCCGAATGAAGCTGCGGTGGAGAAAATTTTTGTTAATAAAAATCCTAAATCTTCACTAACTTTAGGATATGCAAGAGGGGTTGTAATTTTAGCGTTAAAAATAACACAGCTAACTATGAATGAATATGATGCAAACTATGTAAAAAAAAGCATTACCGGAAATGGCCATGCTGATAAGGATCAGATGATATTTATGGTGAAGCAAATAGTTAAAAATTTGAGTATAAAATGCCACCATGCTGCTGACGCTCTTGCTGTAGCAATTTGTCATGCTTATACGAAAGGTTCTTGTTTTGTTGAGTAACTTTTATATGGGATTCAGTTTGAAGATTTCCAGATCTGGAAAAACTATTTGATTGTATTTATCTTGTCTAACGTTCGTTGCAAAATAATACATGCGGAGATTTTATCATCTATTTTTTTCGATTTTGTGATTGATATTCCAGTGATTTTTAGTGTATGAGTTGCAATAGATGTTGATAAGCTCTCGTCTTGTAAGTATATATTTACTTTATATTTTTTTATTATTTTATTTGCAAATTGGATTATGGTTTTACACCATTTAGTTTCTTGCTCGTCTATGTTTAATGGTATTCCTATTACCATTGATCCAGCTTCATTTTCTTTGAATATTCTATGTAGATAACCTAAATCTTTGCTCATATTTTTTCTGTGATATATGCTATGAGCTGTGGCTATGAGCTGTGTTTTATCGCTAAATGCTATGCCTATTTGCTTTTCTCCCATGTCAAGGCACATTATGCGCTTATCTTTTGGAATAGACTTTAGAAACTCATCTGGATTTCTATGTAGCATCTATTAGACTTCCTTTAAAGTGACCTTACCAAAAAAGTGGAGAGAAAGTTAAGAAAATTTTTTACAAAAAGAATAATGAATCAAATTGCTCAGGAATGCAATAGACTTCTTGCATAACCCAAACTAAGTAGAAAAAGGTATCATCTAAGTAGCTGACACTGGTTTCCATCCAAAAGGGCAGTGCCCCTATGATGTCATTCCAGTGCTTGGCACTGGAATGACAGCAATCCTACGTCATACCGCGATTCATTCGCGGTATCTCGGCCGCTAACAAGTAGCGGGATGACGGTTATCGTTTAGCTACAAACATTAAGAAATTTACCAAACGAAAAAAAAGGCAAAAGAAGCCCCGTGGTTGGCTAATTACTTACATTATACTTTCAAGTATGGCGTTTTTTTATTCTAAACACTTAATAACCGCGATTCAGTTGCTTTTAAACCGCAACTAATCTAAATTATAAACGTTAAGAAATTTACTAAACAGAAAAAAAGGCAAAAGAAACCCTAGGGTAGCTAGTTATTCACTATCCATTTTTTAAGTTGGCGTTTTTTTATGTTTTAAACGCTTTATAAGCGCGTTTCAGCTTATGTAGGTAGAAGTTTTATAAAGACATAAGGTGCACATAGTGCAAAAAATTAAACATGAGACGCCAGATACGTGAGTTTTTTTGTCATTTAATCTGTACAGAGAAGATAAATAAATAGCTTCAATTTTATGATAAGAGGGCTGGCGAAGCTTGTCAAGTAATCTTTTGCATTTAACCCGTTTCTATGGGTAAAACAATCTGCATACCACTTAGCTAACATGAGTTTTGTTTTGACTTTTTGTGCTAATTTTGCAGAATATTAAGATTATCATTTAAATAAAATACATGACGAAAGAGGATTGGGAAGCGGTAATTGGGCTTGAGGTACACGCTCAAGTTTCTTCTAATACGAAGCTATTTTCTAGCTCATCAACGGAATTTGGTGCTGAGCATAACACTCAAGTTTCTCTAGTTGATGCGGCAATGCCAGGTACGCTGCCAATACTAAATTATTACTGCATAGAGCAAGCAATACGCACTGGTCTTGCACTTTCTGCAGAAATTAATAAGTATTCTTACTTTGATCGGAAAAATTATTTTTATCCTGATTTACCGCAAGGTTACCAGATAACTCAGTTTTTTGAGCCAATAGTTAAAAACGGTAGAGTATTTATCAACGACAATGAAAAAGAAATAAGAATTGCGAGAATTCATTTAGAGCAAGATGCAGGAAAGAGCGTTCATGAGGAAAGCAAAACTTATGTAGATTTAAATCGTGCAGGGGTTGCTTTAATGGAAATTGTTTCAGAACCAGATCTCCGTTCATCTGCGGAAGCTGCAGAATGCATGAAAAAATTGAGGCAGATTTTGCGTTACATTGGTTCGTGTGATGGTGATATGGAAAAGGGATCACTTCGTTGTGATGCAAATGTTTCTGTCCGCCTAAAAGGCAGTAGCGCACTTGGCACTCGTTGTGAGATAAAAAATCTGAACTCGATACGTTATATTGTGCAAGCTATAGACTATGAAATACAAAGACAAATTGAAATTTTAGAAAGTGGGGAAGAAATAAGTCAAGATACCTTATTGTTTGATGTTGCTTCGGGAAAAACAAAAGTGATGCGAAACAAAGAAGATGCAAGCGACTATAGATACTTCCCTGAGCCTGATTTATTACCTGTTGAGGTAAGCCAGGATAAAATCGATTCTATTAAATCATCTTTGCCTGAGTTGCCAGATCAAAAAAAGCTGCGATACATTGAGGAATTGGGTATCAACGAATACGATGCAAACGTCATTACTTCCGATAAGGCGATTGCTGATTACTTTGAGGAATTGATAAAAAAACATGATTCAAAGCTCGCGGTCACCTGGTTAACTGTAGAGCTTTTCGGTCGTTTAAATAAAGCAGGTATTGATATTGTGAGCTCCCCAATCAAAGCAAATGCTTTGTCCGAACTCTTAGATTTTATCGTTGATGGAACAATCTCTGCTAAACTTGGCAAGCAGGTATTCGATAGTATGTTTGAAACTGGCAAACCTGCATCTTTAATTATAGAAGAGCAAGACCTAAAACAAATAACCGATAGAGGTCAAATATCAGGAGTTATCGACACAATCGTCAATAACAACCAAGATAAAGTTCAAGAATACAAAAGCGGTAAAACAAAGTTATACGGATTCTTTGTCGGCGAAGTTATGAAACTTACCAAAGGAAAAGCCAGCCCTGATGTGGTGAATTCAATTTTGAGTGAGAGATTAGAGTGAGGTGCCTGTAAGATTATCCTGCTCGGAAGTTAAGCGCACCTTTCATGGTATTATGTATCAAGCGAGATGGCTAATGCTGTTTCCTAAACATGCAGTAGATAGAGAGTATTCTTTCCGCCTATTCACAGAGAAAAAATCAGCTAAGGATTTTGATGATATTGTTCTTCGGTATGAACAAGATGGGAAAATAGTACATAGATTCATACAAGTCAAGCACAGGCAGGGTAGGCACAAAAAGATCAGCATAGGTGACTTATTAACACCGGGAAAGAATGGTGCGTTTGGCTTAATAAAATATCTCATTGCTTATTTAAAGATCAAAAGTAGTGGAGAGTTTGAGGGTGAAATAAAGGATTTTTTTATTGCCACAAATGTCGGTTTTGACTTTGAAAGTCTAGCAGATAAGGGAATTTCATTTACAAGAATGAACACAGAAGATGAGTTTCTGAATATAGGCAGTAGTGTAAGATATAAATTTGATAATAGTATTATCTCACACTTGCAAGAGAATATGGATTTTATAAAGGGTGAGGTAGGTGGACAAGTTAGCGATGGAGAAATAAATAAGAAAATAGAGGAATTTCCAGATAAATTGGTGTTTGCAGTTAATTTACCTAACCATGCTGAACTGGAAGGATTAATCAAAAATGAGATAAGTAACAAATTGATCGAAAAGTTCAACTACTTTGGTAATGACGAAACTGCTTACAACGCGCTTTTTATGAAAATGTGGAGTTGGATGAAGGATAGAGAAGGACGTTTCCTTTCACATAAAGAAGGCGAAGAGCTTTTCCGAAAAGTAGAGATGTGTGCTAGTACTTTAAGTGAGATAAGACAAGAAGTAGAGAAAGGGAATAAAGAAATAGGTAAAATAGCAAAACAACAGCGTAAGGATAGTAAAACACTGCATAAAATACATGCAGTTGCAACAACACAGAATAACAAGCAGATAGAGAAGCCTATTCAGTTTAATATGGTATATCCAGTTGAGATGTTTGTTGGGAGGGACAGCGAATTGCAAGAAATATATGGTAAATTGCATGAAAGTACTGGCAAACTAACGGCAATATCACAAATGGTTGTTATCGGTGGTCTTGGAGGAATAGGAAAAAGTGAGTTAGCTAGGAAATACGCTTATGAATATAGAAAAGATTATGATGGCAATGTTGTATGGGTAAACGCTGAAAACTTTGGAATTATGAAGAATTCTTTTCTGAAGTTAGCTGAGGATGATAAACTAGGTATTCCTCCCCAGGATAAGTACGGAAATGACAAGACGATAGAAACTATTGTTAAAGAAATATATGCTTTCTTTGCAAGAAGGGGAAGGAAAAGCCTGTTCATTTTTGATAATGCTGAGGGATATGAGGATATTAGTAAGTTTTTGCCATTCTCTTTAGGCCAGGACTATAACAAGCCTTGCGTATTAATTACTTCTCGTAGTAAAGATTGGAAAGTAGGAGAAGAGGAAGGTAAGATACAAGTAATACAATTAGATGAGTTTACTGAAACAGAAGCTTTGAGGTTTGTGAAGAAGGCTTTGAATATAAGAAATAATTTACAAGATGAAGAAATAAAAAAACTAACAAAAGAATTGCAGTATTTTCCATTAGCTTTGGGGCAAGCAGTAAAATATATAAACGAAAGCAATATTGTACTAAGTCGTAGAAGTAAGAAAAAAATTAGTGTTAGTGACTACCTGAAAGAATATGAAGAAGAAGCAGAAAAACTGCTTGACTTTGAATCCAAATATAAAAGTGACTGTTATACTAAAACAACATTTGTAATTTGGAAAATTACAAATGTCCTACCTTGCTCCTGATGATATTTGTATAAGAGAAATTTTTTCAAATAAAGTTACTTTTAGCTCATGGTGCATCCTTATAACTATTGAAATTTTGCATTTAATTTATAGCTCCGCTTCTATCAGGGCATAGGATGACAGAAGTGGGCTTTAATAGCTGTAGTACTATAGCTGTTATACGCCAAAAGTAAGTATTAGATATAACAAATAGAAGAAATTAGATAGAATGATTAAAGGGGCAAGGATATAAAGGTTTAACTTAAAATAACCTGATAAAATTTGAATCACACTTCCAAGTGCTGGCACCCACGAAAGTAATGCAACTGCACAAATCAGTAGATTTCTTACGATTTTTGGTGTTTTATGCTCGTTCTCTAGTTTGTGGTATGATTTTCGTATAGAGATTGTTATTCTACCTAAGTACCAGTTAACTATTCCACCAAGGCTTGATCCTAGTACTCCAAAAAATAACATAAGTAGTGGAGTGTGATACGACCTGAAATAAAGCATGGTATTGAACACAAAACCTTGATGTATGGGTAAGACTAATGATGATACTAGACTATCTGTGAATAACAGGAAGTAGTTTTCCATATGAATTTACCAGGTTGTTGTACCATCTTCATTGTCAGAAATTGTAATCCCCATTTGTTTCAACTGATTTCTTATTTTGTCTGCAGTATCGTAATTTTTATTTTTTTTTGCAATTTTTCTTAAGTCTATCAACCTTTCTATTTCTTGATGATTTACATCCACAGCAAACCACTTTTCATAACTTGACTCAAGAAGACCAATAAATCTGGCACTCTTAACAAAACTCTCAGTTAATTTAAGCTTTTCACTTTCATTACTCATTTTGTTGATTTTTGCAGCCATTTCATGTAATATGGCTAGAGCTTCAGGGATGTTTAAGTCGTTTTTTAAAGCGTCTATAAAATCTTTAGAAATCTCTGCGTTACTTTCATCAATATTCGTTATATCTAAACCACGTAATAACCGATAAAATTTGTTTAAGGTTTCCTGTGCATCAGAAATAACGTTTTCTGTCCAATCAAGTGGTTTTCTGTAGTGAGTTTTGAGCAGTGCATAGCGTATTACTTCACCCTTTATTCCACTATCTAGCAAATCCCTTACTTTGACTATATTAAATAAGGACTTGCTCATTTTTTCTTCATTTACTGTAAGAAAGCCGTTATGTATCCAGTATTTTGCAAACATTGATCCAGCAAATGCGGACTTACTCTGTGCAATTTCATTTTCATGGTGAGGAAATTGTAAATCTATGCCGCCACCATGAATATCAAAATCTTTGCCAAGGTAAGCATATGACATTGCTGAGCATTCTATATGCCATCCAGGCCTGCCCTCTCCCCATGGGCTATTCCAATAACTTGAAAGTTTGTAGTCAATATCATTTGCAGGCTTCCACAGCACAAAATCTCCAGGGTGCTTTTTATTTTCATTAACTTCAACTCTGCTACCTGGAACCAATTCATCAGTTTTTTTTCCTGATAAAGCACCATATTCATGGTAAGATTCTATATTAAAATACACGTGTTTGTCAGATTCGTAAGCGTGGCCTGATTGCAGTAAATGTTCAATTAATTTTATAATATAATCTACGTTTTCCGTTGCTTTTGGCTCGTGTGTTGGCTCTTTACAATTTATGCTTTCCATATCATCATGAAAAGCTTTAATGTAATATGTGGTTATACTTTCTATGTTGCTATTTTTCTCGCTTGCTGCATTAATTATCTTATCATCAATGTCGGTTATGTTACGCACATAGGTAACTTTGCCATAACAAAACTTGAGTAGCTGAAATAACACATCATACACAACAACAGATCGTGCATTGCCTATATGTGCTGTGTCATATACTGTTGGTCCGCAAACATACATTTTCACATGATCTTTATCGGTTGGTGTAAAAAGTTCCTTTTTTTTTGTTAAGGTGTTGTAAAGCCTAACCATATACAAAGCTTTTGAGAAAAGAAAATGCCCCAATTATAAGTTGTGGCCCTTTGACTACTACAACAAGAGTAAGCAATAACCCACACAATGATATTAGAACTCCCAATATGGATAGAAACCCATCTTTACTCATGATACCAAGCGAAATAAGAGTCGTACCAATTGCAGGAATGAAGTTAGTAAGAGGTAGTGGAAGAGCTATTGATAACGCACAAAGCAGCATTATAAAAGCTAAAATTTTTTCACCGGGCCCATAGAAAATAAAAGACATTCTTGGTCTCATGAACTTTTCTATTTTTTTTAATGCTGGAGAAGTTTTCTCTACCACAAAAGCTAGTGTTGAACGCTGAAAAGACCTTCTTTCCAACCAATGCGGCATCCAAGGAGAATCAAATCCAAATAGAAGCTGCAGTGAGAATAAGATTAAAGGTATAGAAAGAATAGTTGTATAACCAGGTGGAACCGGTATAGGCACCGATAGCGGCAAGGAGAAGATGATTATTAAAATACCAAAACCACGCTCATGCAAAGCTGTTTTAATGTCAAACAAAGTTACTTTATCGCTATCATTGTTATTGGTATCTGCAACTTCTTTTAGAATATCAGAAGCTAATTTATCACTTTTAGTCAACTTATCATTTTTTGACACGAAAAACCTTTGATAAAAATAATTCTTAACACAATTATTGTTTTATTTCAATATGCATTATTCATTTTGCGCTAGTAATTCGTTCTTTTGTTAAAGTGTTGTAAAGCTTTTAAGAAGAGAAAGTGCTCCGGTTATAAGTTGTGGTCCTTTGACTATTACAACAAGAGTAAGCAACAACGCGCACAATGATACTAAAACTCCCAATATGGATAGAAACCCGTCTTTACTCATAATGCTAAGTGAAATAAGAGTTGTGCCAATTGCAGGAAGGAAGTGAGTAAAAGGTAATGGAAGAGCTATTATTATTGCACAAAGCAACATCATAAAAGCCAGAATCTTCTCACCAGGCCCATAGAAAATGAAAGACAGTCTTGGCTTCATGAATTTTTCTATTTTTTCTAATACAGGGGAAGTTTTCTCTACCACAAGAGCTAGTGTTGAACGCTGAAAAGATCTTCTTTCTAGCCAACTGGGCATCCAAGGAGAATCAAATCCAAATAGAAGCTGCAGTGAGAATAAGATTAAAGGTATAGAAAGAATAGTTGTATAACCAGGTGGAACCGGTATAGGCACCGATAGCGGCAAGGAGAAGATGATTATTAAAATACCAAAACCGCGCTCATGCAAAGCTGTTTTAATGTCAAACAAAGTTACTTTATTGCTATCATTGTTATTGGTATCTGCAACCTCTTTTAGAATATCAGAAGCTAGTTTTTTATCTTTAGTTAGTTTCTCACTTTTTTGCACAATTATCCTTTAATAAAATATTCCTCTTAAGCTAACATAGTTGTTGCTGTATTTCAATATTTGTTATTTATTTCATACCAACACTTCATCTCTTTCATTCTTTAACCTGACTAAGTTTTTAAACAGATGACATGCACTAAGGTGCATGTCACGAAGTATGAGGACGCTAACGATCTGGTTCATTAGACGATAATTTTTCTGAGTCCTTAAGCCCCTGTTTAAGGTTTTTGATGCCTTTTCCTAAATCACCCATAACTTGCGGTAATCTGCCTGCACCAAACAGAACTAAAATTATTATTAAGACTAGAAACAATTGCCATGGTCCTAAACTCATTTTCACCTCCATTTAAAATATTGACCTTTAAATATTAAAACTTGACTGAAGTCAAGTAACACATAGATTATATCACCTTTATTTAATTATAAATCAAGGTTTTTTAATTATTTTATAACAATCCCAAACTAGATTATTTTCTTGCAGCGAATAAGTGGAAACTTTTCGCTTAACTGTGGAGTAGAAGAGAGCTCACTAAAAAACTTTGCTAGCGTATCATCTTTAGGCTTATGGTATATATCGCTAGAAACTCCTGATTGAATAATTTTACCATTTTTCATTACGTAGATAAAATCTGCAACTTTCAATGCTTCTTGCGGGTCATGAGTTACCATTAGCACAGGGATATTTTTACTTCTAAAAAGGGACAATATATGTTGTCTTATTCGGCACTTGAGCAGTATATCTAAATTAGAAAATGGTTCATCTAACAACACAACATCAGGGTTTTGTGCCATCACTCTTGCTATTGCAACTAATTGTTGCTGTCCTCCAGATAAGGCGTTAGGGTACATATTTTCATATTTTTCTATATTGAGTAACTTCAAGATTTCCAATGCAATTAGGTGCTTTTCTCTCTTGGAAGAGCTGCGGATAGCAAAGGTTATATTTTCTACTACTGTTTTATGAGGAAATAATGCAGAATGCTGAAAAATCAATCCGATATTTCTATGCTCTATAGCGACTGATGCCTTATTACTTGCAACTAACCTATCATTTATAAAAATAGTTCCAGATTTTGGATTTTCTATCCCCGCAATTAATTTCAAAATTGTTGACTTGCCACAGCCAGAATGCCCCAATAAACATGCAACATTTCCTTTCTTTACTTTAATGTTTATATTGCTTAAAGCAAAGTCGTTTTGATTGTTATAGAAATAACCAATATTGTTAACTAGCATTAATCTTACTTAAACCATGTTATTAAATATAATAGCATTATACTCAAGAAGTACAGAAATGTTTTTTGTCGTCATAAATTGGTTATGCAAAAAATCTAGAAAAGAAAGGATTTTTTGCTATAACTTTACATGAATGGTAGGAAACACGGGACTATAGCTCAGCAGGATAGAGCGTTGGACTCCTAATCCGAAGGTCGTGCGTTCGAATCGCACTAGTCCCACCACATTGCTTCACAAATTTTATGGAGATTTTTTTTCACAAATACGCACACCTTTTTTTGCGGTTTTAAGATATAAATTCCCTAATAATAAAACGGGTTTTGTGTCATTCCAGTACTCCTCTCTTATAATTCACGTATTTAAGAATGACTTCTGCTAAACCTTTACTAATTCCAGGTACGTTTTGAATTTCAGCCAGAGAAGCTTTGCTTATATTTTTCACTGAACCAAAATAAGACATCAACGCTTTTTTTCTTTTGTTGCCAATGCCGGGTATTTTGCTTAATTGTGAAACTATAAACTGTTTATCGCGTTTTTTTCTATGTGAAGTTATCGCAAAACGGTGGGCTTCATTACGCAGCGATTGTAAGTAAAGCATGACTTTGCTGTCATTTGCCAGACTGAATTCTTCCCTGCCCAGCATATAAAATCTTTCATTTCCTGCGTTACGATCAGGACCTTTTGCCATACAAGCAAAAGGAACGTTTATATTCAATACTTCCAGTACATTCTGTACTATGGAAACATGTCCTGGTCCACCATCAATCAGTAAAAAATCAGGTATTATGCCTTTTATATTGCCGGAGAAACGTCTGGTTAGCACTTCCCTCATCATTTTATAGTCATCGCCTGAAAATTTTTCCTTTATAGTAAATTTTCTGTACTCACTTTTTAAAAAACCCTCCTGCCCTGCAACAACCATTACACCAATTTGTTGGTTTCCAAATATATGGCTATTGTCATAAACCTCAATACGCTTTGGAATATTTGGTAACAAGAAGATTTTGCTAAGCTCCTCAAGCTTTTCTAGGTTATTCCTATAATCGATAAGCTTCTGCTCTAAGCTATGCTGAGAGTTATCATAAACAAATTTCAATAAATCACGCTCTTTTTTATTCTTTGCATGCAGAACTTTTACTGGCTTTTGAGCAACCTTATATAGTGCTTGTTCTATAATTTCCTTATCCACAATAGAATCTGGAACGTAAATTTGTATTGGAGGTATGTTAGCTGAATTATAAAAATTGACCAAAAAGGTGGATAAAATTTCATCATTTGAGTGATCACCACAGTTCTCGGGAAAGTAAGGAGTGCTGCCGTAGTTGTCTTTATTTCTGAACGATAACACACTAATACATGCTAGATCCTCTTCACGTACAATACTGAAGAAATCTGCATCTTTTTCAAAAGAAAAATCCGTGTGCTGTATTTGAATTTGCTCAAGAAACTTTACCCGATCTCTATATATAGCAGCAAGCTCATAGTTTTCTTCACTGCTGCACTTTCTCATTGTGAAAAGTAACTGTTCTTTCACTTCCTTATTTCTTCCAAGCAATGTATTTCGTGCCTGTTTTACTGATTGGCAGTAGTCGTCTTTTGTGATTTTGTTTATGCATGGTGCTGAGCAGCGCTTAATTTGATATTCAATACATGGTCTTTTTGTTGAGGAAAAGTATTGATCTGAACATACTCTTAGGAGAAAAGCTTTTTGCAACGACAATATAGTTTGCTTAACAGCAGCGGCAGATGTAAAGGGACCATAATAATGAAACTCATTTTTCTTAAATTTGCCTCTATATTTTGCTATTCTTGGATAATCGTGCTTGGAAATTGTTATATAAGGATAAAATTTTCCATCCTTGAGCACAATATTATAAAGTGGTTTCAATGATTTTATTAGCTGTGCTTCAAGAAGCAGTGCTTCGATTTCATTCTCAGTGATGAATATTTCAACCTTAATAACCTGTAAGAGCATAACTCTAATTCGTTCAGAAAGGTTTTCGAATTGAAGGTAGTCGGATAATCTCGACTTTAAGTTTTTTGCTTTTCCAACATATAAAACTTTATTCTTATCTCCGACCATCTTATACACGCCACAGGACTGTGGAGATGATTTGATTTGTTCTTTATATTGCCTGAGCATTTATCCATTGCTTAACCTGTATGAGGTTAAAATCTGCTACTAAATGAAAGATGGAAACTACATTTTCAAGCAAAGATAATCTGTTTCTTCTCAGCTTATCAGAATCACAGTTAATCTTTATACTGTCCATAAACTGATTGATAAACGGAGCAAAACCAGCAAGTTCATCAAGTGCTACATTAAAGTGGTTATTTTTTATCGCTTGTTTTATGTTTTTACAAGCAGTTATAGCACAATTTGATAGCGCAATTTCTTCACTTTCAATCAAAAACCTCTTACCGTAAGATGCACTATAAGTAGTGCCATCACTTTTCCTTGCTTTGCTCATCATGTTACTGACTCTTTTGTAAGTGCTTAGAATTTGTTCACCTTCTGGAGTACTAAGATAACGATCCAATATAACAGTTTGCTTTTCTGCTGTCAGCAGATCATTAATATCGATTTTATATAGTATTGAATCTACAACATCTTGCCTTATATCTCTATTTTTTAAAATAACCTTGAATCTTTCTAAGCAAAATCTAAATACTAGTTCTGAAATTTGTTTTCTATTCGGCTTATCAACTGACGCTGTATTTTTATTAAATAGAAGCCTTGAATATAAAGATACTGACTTGTCTATCATTAGCCTAATTAGAACATGCAAATTATTTTCAAGTATTGTCCTAATTATACCAATTGTCATTCTCCGCAAACCAAATTGATCATACGAACCAGAGATTTTCTCACCTGCTGCAATTAAACCAACTAAGCTATCCACTTTGTCTGCAATTGACACAGCAATTGCAGAAGGAGATTTAGGACACTCCTGCTCTGGCCCGATTGGCTTATAATGCTCAGTTATAGCTTCCACTATTTCTCTATCTTCTTGAAAATAAGAAGCATAATATCCACCCATTACTCCTTGTAATTCTGGAAACTCTCTTACTATCGATGTTGCCAAATCAGCTTTTGCCAAATATGCAGCACGTTCAACTTTTATCAGCGAAGCATGTGGAATAAATATAGCTATATACTTTGACAAAGCCGTAATACGCTTCACCTTTTCCCCCACGCTGCCAAGTGAAGCATGAAATAATATTGAACCTAATCTTTTGACATAATAATCTAGATTTTCCTTTTTATCTTGAGATATTAAAAATTGGGCATCAGCAAGACGTGCTTCTAATATTCTTTCGTGTCCTTTAACAACTTCACCATTGTTGACGTTGACAACAGTGACAAAGTGTGAAATTCTCTTTCCATTACTTAAAGCAAGGTATTTTTGTTGTGTATTAACTATACTAAGTATTACTTCCTTCGGTAATCCAAATGACTTTTCTTGATTCACTTCACCAAACAGTACGATTGGCCACTCTATAAGCCCTGTCAATTCATTTAGTAAATAATCATTTTTCTCAAGTTGTAAATTCTGCTCTTTTGTGAATTTATTAATCTGATCTAGTATAAATTGCTTTCTTTTGTCCATTTGGAGAATTACACTGTTTTTTTCTAGCAATTCAAAATAGTCTTTAGGTGTTTTAACAGTAAGCGCCGTACCACTTGAGAGAAATCGATGGCCATATGTTGTGTTAGATGCTGTAATCCCTGCAAAAGATACAGGTATTATTTCATCATTTAAAATGCATAAAATGTTTTTAATTGGCCTAACCCACCTTTCTTTTCCTTTGCCCCATCTCATACTTTTTGGCCAAGAGAAATTTTTTAATATTTCTCCTAGTTGATTTTTAAGAAACTCTTGAATGTTAAATGAGCAGCTTTCTCTTTTAATGAAGTAAAAATCTTCATTATTTACTTTTCGAACGAGCAAATCTTCTTCATTTTTCTGATATTTTCTTAAAAAACCTTCGATAGCACTTTTTGGTGCGTTAATGTTTGGTCCCTTAACTTCGTTATTGGAATCCTTTAGCTCCAAAGCATTTATGTTGTCGACAAATAGGGTAATGCGACGTGCCGTTATAAAAACCTCCATTGATGTAAATTTTACATTATTTTTGTTAAAAACATTGGCAATACAGCTCTTAACTTGAACTGTAGCTGAATTCTGCATTCTCGGTGGTATTTCTTCTGAAAGGCACTCAAATAACAACTGCAACGACATACGCTATTTACTCATGTACAATTCACAACATTTTTTTGTTAGCTCTCTAACTTTACCAATATAAGCTGTACGTTCATTCACACCAAGCACACCTCTTGCATCAAGCAGATTAAGTAGGTGACTAGTTTTAATACATTGGTCATAAGCTGCCATTGGTAGCTCCTTTTCAATAAGGAACTTACACAATTTTTCCGTATCTTCGAATTGCTGCTGTACCACTTTAGTATCATAATAATCTAACGCTAGATAAGAAAATTCATATTCTCTTTGTTTAAAAATATCTCCGTAAGTTACACCGTTATCGTTCCAAATTATATCGTAAACATTATCTACACCTTGTATGCACATTGCTAAACGTTCCAACCCATATGCCACCTCACCAGGAATCATCTTGCAGTCAATCCCTCCAACTTGCTGTATATAAGTAAGCTGTGTTACTTCCATTCCATTGCATGTAACTTCCCATCCAAGTCCTGATGCACCAACACTTGGGTTTTCCCAATCATCTTCAACAAACTTAATATCATATTTTTCTGTAGATATGCCAAGAGCTTTTAAGCTATCTAAATAGACGTCTTGTAAATTATTACCAGATGGCTTTATTATAACTTGATATTGGTGATGTTGATACAAGCGATTAGGATTATCACTATAGCGCCCATCTGATGGCCTAATTACTGGTTGTAGATATGCAATTTTTGTCGGTTTTGTATCAATTGCAGACATAATTGTTGCAGGATGTAATGTACCAGCACCAACTTCAGATGTGTATGGGTGAAGTATAACGCACCCTTCACCAGCCCAAAAATCTTGTAACTCTTTTATTATACTTTGTAAGTTCACACAAATTGTACACTTTTTATACTAAATATATAAATAAATAAGTACTATTCAATATTTATTTTTTTTGCAGCACTATGTAAATAATCACCTAAAACTGCTGAACTTTCCCTCACATACTGAATTATGCTTTTATTTAGGACAATTGCATCACGCATAGTTAAATCGCAGAATATAAATGCTGTTAAATACAGTAAAATCACCGCATAAAATGTGTGAAAAATCCCCTCAAATGTAATTGACATTGCATTATTATAGCTGAGCTGTATTGAACTTATTGGCCATGGTTTTATCACTTCTACGACATTAAAAAATACGTAAGGTATCATAAGAAAAAAGAAAAAGTGCATAAAATCATTAAACCAAAATGGGCATTGAAACATCTGCTTATATATATTCCCATAGAGTTTACTTACAGCATAATAAATTGACATTATTGCTGGCATTGAAAGTGCTACAGTCAGTACTTGCCCTGACGCTATTTGTATTACTATTTCTTCACCACTGTTTGCTGAAGGGTCTTGAGCATGAAAAATAAATATTCCAATTAATTGCATTACTAACATAACTATTGCCAATTTTGTAAAAACAGCAGCTACAACTATTCCTGAGTCTGGCATTTTATATAGTAAGTATTCGCCTCCATATGTAAGAATTAATATAACATCGACAATAAATAATATTAAAAAAGAAGACCAATAGTTCTGCCAACTTGGTAAATATCCTATTCCTAAAAGAGAGCTTACTGTTTTGGCAGGAAAAACCTTACCTAGCATCTTTCCCAAAAATTTAAAAAAAATCCCCATGTTCTAAGTAACACTTGGTTTATATTATTTATAATACTGTATTGTAACGGACTTATCAACAACTTAAAACATGTATTGGAAAACTTTAAGTAATATGCAGCAACAGTAGAAGAACGTGCGCCAAAAATTTAATAATTTTATAGGGCTTATGCACTTAAATTTTTTGCAATATCAAGTGCAGCGTAAGTGAATATTGCACTTGCACCCGCACGTTTGAAACCAATCAAAGATTCATAAATCACCTTGTCATAATCTAGCCAGCCATTATTTGCAGCAGCTTTTATCATTGCGTACTCACCGCTTACTTGGTAAGCAAAAATCGGAAAATTAAACTTATCACTTGCTGTTTTGATAATATCCAAATATGGCATACCCGGTTTAACCATAATAAAATCTGCACCTTCATTTATATCCATTTCAATTTCGCACATTGCTTCGCGCGCATTTTTATAATCCATTTGATAACCACTTTTGTCTATAGAATGTGATAGCCCACATGAACCAACGACTTGCCTGAATGGAGCATAGAAGCTAGAGCAGTATTTCACTGCATAAGATAATATTAATACGTCTTGAAAGTTGTTATCATCTAATGATTTTCTGATTCTTCCTATTCTACCATCCATCATATCAGAAGGAGCAACTATATCACATCCTGCTTTCGCTAAAGCAAACGCTTGCTTACACAGCACTGATATAGTTTCATCGTTTTCTACATCCATCTGATTATCTTTTAAAATGCCGTCATGGCCGTGAATAGTGTATGGATCCAATGCAACGTCTGCAATAATACCAATTTCAGGTACCTTTAATTTTACAGCACAAATTGCTCTGCAGATTAAGTTGTCAGAATTATATGCTTCCTCAGCGTTTTCAGATTTTAGTTTACTATCAACTACAGGAAAAATTGCAACAGCATTAATCCCTAAATCTTTAGCTTCCTTAACTATAGACACTAATCCATCTATTGAATAACACTTTACGCCTGGTAAGCCAGAAATTGGTTCAGTTGTTTCTTCTCTGTCATGAACAAACAGAGGAAGAACCAGATCATTTACTGATAAACTATTTTCACTTGTTAAATTGCGAACCCATTTGCTCGAGCGCCTGCGTCTTAATCTTGTATTTGGGAAATTAAACATTGGATCCAGGCAAATTCCCAGTAAAGAGCAACACCCCTGAAATGAGTATCACCCAAAACACTGATATTGGTAAAAATACTTTCCAACCAAGGCGCATTAGCTGATCATATCGATAACGAGGTATTGTTGCTCTAATCCAAATAAATACGAATAAAAGTATAACTATCTTCAAAACGAACCAAATCAAACCTGGAATTTTATAAAGCAAACCAAGCTCTAACGGAGGATACCATCCCCCCAGAAAGAATATTGTCATCATAGCACTTGCTAAAATCATATTTGCATATTCTCCAAGAAAAAAGAGGGCAAAAGGCATGGATGAATATTCAACGTTATATCCAGAGACAAGCTCTGCTTCAGCTTCTGGTAAATCAAATGGGTGACGATTAGTTTCTGCAAGCAAAGAAATAAAAAATATTATTCCTATAGGCATTAGTAGTAAATCAACCCAAAATGGCATATTATGTTTTGCCACTACCATTTCTCCAAGATTCAATGTTCCAGTGGTAATAACGACTGTAGCAACTATTAAGCCTATTGAAACTTCATATGAAATCATCTGAGCAGCCGACCGTATAGCGCCAAGAAATGCATAATTAGAATTGCTTGACCAGCCTGCAATAATTACGCCGTATACTCCCAGCGACGATATAGCTAGCACATAAAGCACTCCAACATTAATATTTGCTATAACCTTAGGAATCACTACTTGCTGGCCATTTTTTACAATTACTTCAGCACCAAACGGTATAACTGCCCAGGCAATTAATGCCAAGATAAAGGTAAGCATTGGAGCCATAATGAACAGTATGGTGCTCGCTCTAAATGGTATTATCGGCTCCTTAATCAGGAGCTTAATAGCATCTGCAAATGGCTGCAATAGCCCAAAAGGTCCAACTACACTTGGGCCGTGCCTCAGTTGAATTGCAGCAAGGACCTTACGCTCAAAGTATGTCAAATATGCAACTGAAAGTAGTAGCGGTACTAAAATAAATAAAATATTAACTAGCGTGTTCATAAAAAGCTTTAGTACAATCTGCCATTATTTTTGAAGCGCGACTTATTGAATCCGTCATATAAAAATTACACTCCTTTAAAGTAAAAGGTGTATTACTTAAGCTTATTTCACCGCTGCTGATTGGTACCCATGTGTTTTTTACCACTTGATCAGCATTTCTAAACTGTGGACCGATAGTATCTAATTTTTTTCTCACGTCAAATAAACTATCATATGGTAAGCAAAGATCCAAATATTGCGAGAGATTTTTAATAATTAACCAATCCTCCTTTGCTTCACCTGGAGGAAATACAGCTAAATTTGTTCTTTGCACTCGACCTTCAGTGTTTACATAAGTTGCATATTTTTCTGTATATGCAGCACCAGGCAAGATAACATCTGCCACATGTGCACCCTTATCACCGTGATGACCTTGATAAATTACAAATGTATTTTCTAATTTTGATGTATCAATTTCATCTGCACCAAGAAGATAAACCACTTCTATTTCACCACTTTCTGCATGTTCCAATATTTGATTAATATCCCTTTCGCCTTTTTTAGGAACAAACCCAGTATCTAGCCCACCAACTCTTGCTGCAGCTTTATGCAGCATATTAAAGCCATTCCAGTCATCTCTGACCATGTTAAATTTTTCTGCAATTTTGCCAGCTAGAACTAGAACTGATTCAGAATCGTCTCTTACTAATGCATCTTGACCGATAATCAGCATAGGGCTCTGAGCAGCACTCAGCAGCTCACAGAACTTATGATTTCCATTTGCTATTTCACTCAAAATATCAGGATTATCGCCCAATTTCTCAACATGATACAAATATTCAATGTTAGGACCAACACTTGCAACAGGAAAGTTGCCCTGTAAATATCTCTTTCTCAATCTTACGTTAATAATCGGTGCTTCTATCCTTGGATTTGTATTTATAAGCAGACATAAATCTGCATTTTCTATACCTTCAATAGTGGTATTGAACACATACGATCCACGATTACTTGGTATAAGCTTTGCACCATCTTGCCTACAGTCTATATTCCCCGAGCCGAGCTTCTGCATCACTTCTTTGAGTAGAAGCATAGACTCACAATCTGCTAAATCACCTGCAATTGCAGCTATTTTATTTGATTTTGTATTCTTTAATTGCTTTGCAGCAACAGTTAATGCTTCATTCCAATCAACTGGGGCTAATTTACCATCTTTTTTTATATAAGGTCGATCAAGACGCTGAACTTTTAGTCCATCATAGGCAAAGCGGGTTTTATCTGATATCCATTCTTCATTTACCTCTTCGCTCAGCCTTGGTAATATCCTCATAACCTCCGGGCCACGATAATCAACTCTAATTGCGCTGCCCACAGCATCTAGCACATCTATAGTCTCACAATGTGATAGCTCCCATGGACGCGCTGTAAAGGAGTAAGGCTTTGAAGTTAAAGCCCCTACCGGGCAGAGATCTATGATATTTCCAGATAATTCAGAACTAATATGCCTTTTTATGTAAGTGCTAATCTCTACATTTTCTCCCCTTCCGATTCCTCCAAGTTCATTTGTACCTGCAACATCAGACAAAAATCTAACACACCGAGTGCAATGAATGCATCGATTCATCGCAGTCTCAATCAGTGGTCCGAAGTGTTTTTTTGGCACAGCCCTCTTATGCTCATCAAGTCTGCTGGTTCCTTTCCCATAAGCCATCGTGATATCTTGCAAATCGCATTCACCACCTTGATCGCAAATTGGGCAATCAAGCGGGTGGTTAATTAGCAAAAACTCAAGCACACCTTCACGTGCTTTTTTAACCTTAGGGGTATCAGTGTGAATAACCATCCCTTCTGCAACTGGCATTGCACAAGAGGCTACTGGTTTTGGAGGTCCACCCTCCACTTCAACCAAACACATTCTGCAATTACCAGCAATTGCTAAACGCTCATGATAACAAAAACGTGGAATTTCAACGCCCACGACTTCACAAGCTTGAATTATAGTGAGCCCATGCTCTACTTCACATTCCTTAGAATTAATAGTAACTTTAACCACAACTATTATACAGCTTCCCACTTTATAGGATTGCCGCTTACCTCATCTTCAACCAGATTGCCGTTGTCATATTGAGCAGACATATAATTCATGCGCGAATCACGATCTATATATCTAACAGGTTTTACCGGTTTATCTTTATACATTTTTTCCTCAGCTTTCTTACGCTGAGTAGGGTTATTTTTACTAGCTGTCTTTGCTTTCCCACCTGCTGCCATATAAACTCCTAAAAACTTTTCATTCTATTTTAACACTTAAGTATATAGCGTCAATATTTAATAATTTTAAAATTTCAATAGATCTATTATTATAATCATTTTACAATCATTGCTTAAATAAAAAGTTACCCCTTGATGCCATTCCAGCGCATGACGCACACCTGTACGAACATTGCAATTTGCAGGCAATTTGCGTGGCAGATTCAAGTAGCTGACACTGGTTTCCATCCAAAACAGCAGTAGCTCTTTTGGTGTCATTTCAGTGCTTGACACTGAAATCCAGGATTTTGATTGGATACTGAGTTGGTAAGCATAAAAGTATAGCTAACGCGAGCTCTACGTCATACCGCGATTTATTCGCGGTATCTCAAAGCATAGATCCCGCTAACAAGCAGCGGGATGACGATTGTCGTTTAGCTATAAACATTAAGAAATTTACCAAACGGAAAAAAAGGCAAAAGAAGCCCTGGGGTTATTATCCGCTTTAAAATATTGGCGTTTTTTATGTTTTAAACGCTTGACAAGCGAAATTCAGCTGCTTTTAATTGCAACTAACTTACGCTGCAAATGTTTAAGAAATTTACTAAGCAGAAAAAAAGACAAAGGACCCCCGAGTTAGCTAGTCTTTTACTATCTCTGTCGAGTATTGGCATTTTTTGATGTCTTGTAACGCTTTATAAGCGCGTTCAGCTTATTTAGATAAAAATCTAGATGTAGATGAAGTTTTGTAAAGACATACAGTATCTATATACTGCAAAAAATTGAACATAAGACGTCGATACATTAAGTAATCCTTACCTTTTAATCTGCAGATTGGCGAAAGCAAATACAATAGCTTCACTATCATGATAAGGGCGCTGGCGAAGGGTGTCAAGTAAGTTTTTTCGTTTCTAACGATTGTTAACATGCTGCAAAAAACTATGCAAGAGGTCTACCACTTTATTAGGTATTTGTGCAGTTATTGGTGTTATCAAGATACTCCCTAATCTTCTTCAAGTCCTCCCAGGCTAAACGTTTTTGTGCCGGTTGACGAAGTAGGTAAGCTGGATGAAATATAGCGGCTGTGGTGATTGAATTGGACAAATATTGGTTAGTGTACGTATGAAATCTGCCACGCAAATTCGATATAGTTTTTGTGCTGTCAAGAAGGCTATAACATGCGATTCCCCCGATCAAAATTAAAATTTGTGGTGAAACTAGTGCAACGTGTTTTTCGACAAATGGTCTGCACATATCAAGCTCTAGGTCGGTTGGCTTTCTATTGCCAGGTGGACGCCAAAATACAGTATTGCTTATGTATACCTTAGTGCGATCAAGATTGATTGCATTTAACATTTTATCGAGCAACATTCCACTTGCACCACAAAATGGTATGCCTTGAAGGTCTTCATTTGCTCCTGGAGCTTCACCAACGAGCATAACTTTTGCGTTTGGATTACCATCGGAAAAGACAGTATTAGTTGCAGTTTTTTTTATTTCACAACCTTCAAATGACTTCACTACACTTCTTAGTTCATCCACACTATTACATTTGCTTGCAAGTTTCCTTGCTTCGATTATCCAGTCACTTGGAAACATGTCTTTTCCATCTTTAGTGTCATCCCAGCGCATATCTGCATCTTTCTTCTTGGTCCCAGTTTGGATAACAGAGGGTTGTACACTCTCTTTGCTCTCCAGCTTTTTTTCCTCTTCACCCTCCATTAGTGTGCAATCAACGCCCACTTCATGGTAAAATTTTAATAATTCTAGGTCTTTATTGCTCATAATGCTTTTTAACCTTTTGTGCTTTTTTCATGGCCATATCATACTTTAATTTAGATAAATGTCTAATATATAATATGCCGTTTAAGTGATCTAATTCATGCTGAATACACCTTGCAAGCCAACCACTAGCTTTTAGCGTCTGTTCTTCGTTATTTAAGTCTCTGTATTTCACAGTTAAATACTTTGGACGCTTAATTTCATAGCTTTGCTCTGGAATTGAAAGGCACCCTTCCTTGAGAGTCACTTGTTCATCAGATAATTCCGTAATTTCTGGATTAATCATGCAAAATTTGCCAATTGATTCATATCCTGCTGGCTCATTTTCAATTGTTTCTAGCTGAACATCCACAACAAAAATTCTCTTTAACACTCCAACTTGCACTGCAGCAAGGCCAAGACCTTCTGCATCATACATAGTTTCGAACATGTCGTTTACTAATTCTTTAATTTTATCGTTTATATCTGTTACTTCACTGGCACGTGTGATTAGTCTTTCATCAGGGGCAATTACAATTGGTAATATGGACATAAAAATTATAATTCTATGTTTTGCTTTTCCTTTTGTCCAGAATTTAGTGTATATTAAAATGTTGCTATATCTATAATAGAAATATAAATTATTAAAGAAAGCTACAATTTAAATGAAATTGCGTAATAAGGTTAACTAATGTACTCTGCAGTAATAGCAAAACCAAAGAGAAACGTTTTTGCTGTTTTAGACATAGGTACAACAAAGATTATTTGTCTAATCGTTAAGATAAATAGCAACTTCAGCTATAAAGTAACAGGAACGGGTTATAAGATTGCAGAAGGTGTAAACGGTGGATCAATAACTAATGTAAAACACGCAAATTACTCCATCTCATCAACTATAGGTTTAGCTGAACAAGTATCAGAAGAAACCATAGATCAGATATATGTGAACATTGCTGGATGTGGCATCTCATCTTTCAATGTACATAATGAAATTATTGCAGCTAACCATGAGATTTCTGAGCGTGATATAAGACGTGTAGTTTTTCAAACATTTGAGAAATATATTGAAGACAATGTTATCATTCACAATATACCACTAAAATATCACTTAGATGACATGACTGACATAAAAGAAGTTGGTGGATTGTACGGAAAAAGACTATCTGCTGATGTTAATGTTGTCACTGCTTCGCGTCCAGCGCTTACCAATATTGAAAACTGTATTACCAATAATGGTGGATTAAATATGGCAGGTTGTATTGCTTCTGCATATTCTGCAGGTCTTGCCTGTCTGAGTGGAGATGAAAAAGAGCTCGGGACTGCTATTGTTGATATAGGCGGTGGGTGCACTGCAATTGGAATTTTCAAAAGAGGGAAACTTGTGTATGCAAGCAGCGTTCCAATTGGTGGTGTTCATATCACTCGAGATATTGCTTACGGGCTATGCACAAGCATAGAACGTGCAGAGTATATAAAAATACTGTATGGCAGCACTATCGTAACTTCAATAGATGAGAATGAGTACATTACAATGCAAAACAACGAAAATGATGAACCTACTCAAGTATTCAAATCTGAGCTTATTAACATCATAAGACCAAGAGTTGAAGAAATACTTGAAATGGTAAGAGAGCAATTTCAAGAGCAGAAAGGTCCAATTAATAAAGTAGTGATCACAGGTGGAACTAGTCAACTCACAAGCATGAAGGAAATTGCAGGCTATATATTCAATAAGCAAGTTCGAATTGGGTGCCCTGAGTCTTGTAGCGGTCTTGATGGCGAATATGATAAAAATCCTGTATTTTCTGCTGCTATAGGCTCTATAAAGCTAATAGTTGACACTTTTTATAAAAATAATTCTGGTATTTTAGGTCAGGATGGTAAAATGAGTAAATTGTATAATTGGGTTAAATCAAAAGTTACAGTCTAGATTTCTGTTTTACCACCTTTCATACAAATGACTTGACACTAGGATCCATAGGACTTATTTTTATAATATGTAAAATTATTATGTTTATGTACTTGCGAGTAAGCGTACCAATTACAATAAGACATGGAAAATATGAACATAACTATACACTCACAAGAAGATTTTGAATTTATGCGCAAGGCTGGCAGGCTTGCTGCTGAAACTCTTGATTTCATTGCACCGTACGTAAAGGTAGGGGTGACAACTAATGAGTTAAATGATCTATGTCATGATTTTATAATTAATGCAGGTGCAATTCCAGCACCACTAAACTATAGGGGGTATCCAAAATCGATTTGCACTTCAAAAAATGCAGTTGTGTGCCATGGTGTTCCCGATAATAAACCACTTAAAGATGGAGATATTTTAAATATTGATGTCACGGTGATTTTAAATGGCTGGCATGGTGATACAAGTCGCATGTTTTGGGTTGGCAAGCCATCAATAAAAGCAAAACGCTTGTGTGACGCTACTTATCATGCATTGATGGAAGCAATCAAACAAGTTAAGCCCGGCAATAAGTTAAATGAAATAGGGCTTGCTATAGAGAAATATATTAGAGATTTTGGATATTCTATCGTACGCAGCTACTGCGGACATGGTATAGGAAAAGTCTTTCATGCTCCACCAAATGTAGTGCATTTCTATGATCAAGATGAAAATCTCGTCTTGAAGGAAGGTATGTTCTTTACAATAGAGCCAATGATTAATGCTGGAAAACATGAGACTCTGCTCAGTAAACTCGATGATTGGACAGTGACAACACGCGATCTTTCACTTTCTGCTCAATTTGAACATACGCTCGGAGTAACAAAAGATGGTGCTGAAATATTCACATTATCACCTAAAAATTGGCACTTCCCGCCTTATAATTAGATTTTTTTAAATTCTGCTATACTGCAACTATACTTGGTTTACTTTGGGTAATTTTGAAGAAAGCTCACCCTTAATTTGCGATATAGCAACTAGCCCAATTAATGCACAGAAAATCATGTAAAAACTAGCTGAAGTCTCTTGTCCTGTAACCTTGATAATTGTTGTGCATATAAATGGTGCAAAGCCGCCAAAAAATCCAGCAGCTATATTTCTTGATAAACCAAATCCACTGTACCGAACCTTTGTTGGAAATAATTCGCACATAAGTGCACTGACAGGACCAAGCGATGCAGCTATTGGAATTATAAAAAGAATGTGTGCCAGCAAGTAATTGCCACTACATAACATTGAAAAAACTGGATAACTCACTATTACAAAAGCTATAAATGCAAATTTCATAACTTTTTCTCTTCCTACCTTATCAGAAAGTATTGCAAACAATATTGTCAATCCTCCGAGCGCAATTTGACTCAGTATTTCCACTATATGATTAAAATGAGTATTTACTGTTAATATTTTATTCGTAAGCACATTGAAAAATACCAAATATATATAGAGAGACGCATTTTCAACCAAGTCAATACCTATTGATATTAGAACAGGCTTTTTGTAATTGTTTAATAACTCTTTTAGTGGCAATTTAGACGGATTTTTTTGTCTTTTATACTCTGGGCTTTCATCAAGTATATATCTCATATATATGCTAATTAATCCCATTGCTAAACTGAAAATGAAAGGTAATCTCCACCCCTAAGAGGTTGTCCGGAAACAAGTAAATTCAAGCATATTCCCTCTTTAACATAACCCTACTCATAGCTAGGTATATGAAATTCTCAGTGGATGTTGTGAGTAAATCATACTCCTTCGATAGCCTTCTATTCCTATTAACCCAAGCAAAAGTCCTTTCTACAACCCATCTTCTTGGCTGTACTTTAAACCCTTGTTCTCTTGTTGGTAGTAGCTCAGGTGGCGTATCTTTGTGCACCCAAAATCTACATGGAGGCCTTGTAACAATTTCAATATCTATGTCATATTCTTCCTTTATGTGATTCTTTAAATTTCTTCCTTGGTATCCCATGTCAGCCCACATTTTTTTAACTTTAGTATATTTTGTTCTCATATTGTTTAATGCTATTTTAATACCATCTCTATCATTTTCGTTAGCAGCGCCTACGTAACAACCTAGTATAAAACCCTGAGTGTCTGTAATTATATGCCTTTTTCTACCCTTTACTTTTTTACTTCCATCATAGCCTTTGATCCCCCCTTTTCTGTAGTCTTTACAGATTGACTATCTACTATACAGGCACTCGGCTGCTCATTCCTTCCTATTTTTCTTCTACTATATTTTGTAATTTCATAATTCATTTTCTCAAAAATTCCCTGCTTCTTCCATTGCCTGAACTGCTCATACACAGTCTTCCATAGCGGAAAATCATTTGGTAAATACCGCCATTGACACCCTGTACGCAATACATAGAAAATTGCTTCTAATATTTCTCTTTTGCTATACTTTGGCGGCCTTCCTCCTTTCTTGTATGATACTCTGAAGTGTTTTTCTATTCTTGCCCATTCCCTTTCGCTTAGATCTGTTGGATACTTTTTTCTCATCTTTACCCCGTACTAAAATTTCAGATATTATAGCCTTTTACTTGTTTCCGGACAACCTCTAACTATAATTAGGATTATAAGCAACTTATTGAAAATCTTGTTTTTTTGCAATCAATCTGATCAAATTTAAGAATAGTAATTTGTTATTTATATTAATAAATTTAATTCTATTGAAAATAGCTAAAGCATTGAAATTCTTGAATTTTAGCCGGATTAGTGAGTGGTAGTGAAATTTCTTTTACTCAAATTTAGGTATTCACTGACCGTTCTTGTTGTAAATACCAGAATAATAAGCTACTGATATTCTCCACCTTTTTTATCTTTAATCCATCATAGCTAGCGATGCAACAAAGCCATCCCAGTGTCAAGCACTGGGATGACACCTTTATGTTTGAGGCAAAACCGGCCATAGCATTTAACACACTGCCTTCGCAAAATGTTCGTACAGTTGTTCGTTACGTGCTGGAATGACAAGGTGGAGTGTCTTTAGATGTCATCCAAGTAGCTGACACTGGGATCTAAAAAATTTAATTTATATATAAAGTTTGTTTAAACTATTTTCAAAACAGATAAAATATAATTTTACAATTAGCGTAAATAAAATGAATTATGATGTAATCATTTCAGGTGGTGGGTTACTTGGTCTTATTACTGCCATTGGCCTCAGTTGTGACTCTGTGTCTGTAGCTGTGATTGAAAAAAATAGTCTACCACGTGTAGTAGATGATAATCGAGCATTTGCTATTTCTCAAGGCTCGAAAAAAATATTGGAAAAGTTAGGGATTTGGCAGTTTGTGGAAAGTGAAGCTGAGCCAATACTTGATATATGCATATTAGATGCGGTTACTGTGCATTACAATCATAAAATGGTTAGCGAAGAGCCAATGGGTTATGTTATCAACAATGCTACTATATGGAATGCAATCAACAATAATTTTCTAAATAAACTGAATATATACTCTCCACATTCCTATAAAACAATTGCTTGTGATTCAGGATATGTGGAAGTGATTCTTGATAATAACCAGGAATTAATATCATCGCTACTTATCTGCGCTGAAGGCAAAAACTCTAAATTACCAGAGTTATTTTCTATACCGACAGTGAAATTTGACTATAAACAAAGTAGCATAGTATTTAATGTAAAGCATGAACTGCATCACCAAAACTTAGCTGTAGAGCGTTTTTTTCCTGGCGGTCCATTTGCAATTCTACCGATAAAGGATGGCTATACTTCTTCGATAGTTTGGACAGAAAAATCTGGAATTTCAAAAATGCTAATGGATCTGTCTGAAGAAGAATTTATTATAGAGCTTAAAAAAAGATTTGGTTCTTATTTAGGAAAGATAAAACTAGAGGGTGAAAGAAAACTTTATCCTTTAAGTTTTGTTTTCGCAAAAAAGTCATATAAGGGTAGAGTTTTGCTTATCGGCGATGCAGCACATTCAATTCATCCAGTTGCAGGTCAAGGGCTTAATCTTGGAATTAGAGATGTAGAAAGTATTATAAAGCACGTAGTTGCCGCAAAAGCATCTGGTATTGATGTTGGCAGTAGTTATTTATTAAAGAAAATTTCACGTAACAGATACTTTGATAATTTTACAATGGCGCTTGCAACTGATGGATTAAATAGGATGTTTTCCAACAGAATATTCTGCGCTAAAGCACTAAGAAATCTTGGCTTGATTGCAGTTGAAAATTCAAATTTCCTCAAAAAACGCTTCATTCGGCATGCTATGGGATTTATATAAATCACTATTTTATAGTTAATGCAAGTCAGGTTTCCCACGTCATACCGCCGCGGTATCTTGGCCGCTAACACGTAGCGGGATGACGAATGTATCTGTTTAGCAGTTGTGTTAAAAGTCAATAGAAAAATTGATGTAGCTGTGGATAAGTACTTTTATCTGTATAAACGTGCTTATCCACAGCTATACTGGCTCTTAGATAGAAACAGACAGAGAGTTATATTCCTCAGTAAAAACCCTGTCATCTCTGACTAAAGAGTTAGCAAGAATAAGCAATTTCCTCATGGCAGCAGTGGAAGCAATTTTATATGGCTTTTTATATTGACTATATAATGTATGGTCCCAGAGTGTGATGGTATGATAAAATATGAGAAAACAATACCATCAAAGGAGGAATTATGGGACAAATATTACATGGGTGCGCCAAAACAACAGAGACAATTCGTAGAGCAATACAAAATAGTAAAGAGAGCATAGCAAAACTCTCCAGGTACTATAACCTTAATCCAAAAACTATCATTAAATGGAGAAAACGGTCTTTTGCCAAAGACGCTGATATGGGTCCGAAGCATGCAAGATCAACTGTTTTAACTTTAGAAGAGGAGGCTGTAATTGTTGCATTTCGTAAGCATACTCTATTGCCATTAGATGATTGTCTCTACGCTTTGCAAACCTCAATCCCACACTTGACTCGCTCTAGTCTACATCGTTGCTTACAGAGGCACAGCATTAGCAGACTACCAGATGTTGATGGCGAAGTTAAACCAAAAAAGAAATTCAAACAATATCCTATAGGCTATTTCCATATTGATATTGCAGAAGTCAGAACAGAAGAAGGAAAGTTATATTTGTTTGTTGCAATAGATAGAACATCCAAATTTACGTATGTTGAGTTGCATAAAAGTGCTACAAAACCTATAGCTGCTGAGTTTCTACGTAATTTGATTAAAATTTTACCATATAAAATCCACACTATTTTGACAGATAACAGTGTACAATTTACCAACCAAAAACGCCATAAATACGCTTTTCAACATATATTTGATAGAGCTTGTGAAGAAAATGACATTGAACACCGTCTAACAAAAGTTAGCCATCCTTGGACAAATGGGCAAGTTGAGCGTATGAACAAAACTTTAAAGAATGCCACTGTTAAGAAGTATTACTATCAGTCTCACCAGCAACTCAAAGAGCATCTTTATGACTTTGTTATGGCCTACAATTATGCTAAAAGACTCAAAACTCTTAAGGGTCTTACACCTTTTGAGTTTATATCTTTACAGTGGACAAAATCTCCTGAATTGTTCATACTAAATCCACACCATCACACTCTGGGACCATACATCTAATAGTGACGTTGTTTGTTATAAAAAATTTCTATGTATTCAAATATTGCAGTTCTAGTTTGTTGAGCAGAGTGTTGTGAAGTATCAATAAGTATTTCTCTTTTCAATGAGCTAAAGAAGCTTTCTGCAACAGAATTGTCGTAACAACAGCCTTTATTACTCATCTATATTCTTTACAGCTAAGAGATATTGATACCCTTGCGCAGTATATTGTGAACCTTGGTCACTGTGCAGCAGTAGATTTTTAACAGGTTTACGCCTATTAATGGCCATTAATAAAGAGTTCATAACTAATTGTTTATTTATTGCACTACTCATTAACTACCATACGTGAGAATTATTGCTGCCAAATATAGCCATCCCTCCTTGGTTTTGATGTAAGTAATCCCATACTTTATTTGGTTGATCAACAATAAAGTTTTGATCTAGTATATTGGGAGCTACAGCTCTATTATCTGTTTGTTGTTTTTTAATTTTAAACTTTCTTCTCAGTATAGCCCTGATGTCATTTTTCTGCATAATACTTTGCACCGTTTTCAAATTGCAACTTTTACCCAAAGCCTTCAATTCAGCATGAATTTTAGGAGCTCCATATCTACATTTAGAAACTTGATATATTTTTTGAATAGCTTCGAGTAGCTCTTTATTTGCTGATTCTCTACTGCTTATTTTTCTTGTGGTCCACTTATAGTAGCCACTAGCAGAAAATCCTACATAATTCCTGTACTTTATAGCAGTTACTATGCTCTTTTATAAAAAAATATTTTACTCTTTTTGACTGGCCAGGGCTTTTTCTTAAATGTCTCTTTCCCTTGTTACTCTTGCTAACTCTCTTTGTAAATCAAACCTCTCTTTGTCGTAAGGAGCCATGTTACCTCTACCTGGAAATGCATCTGCTGCCGACTTTTTTTCGTTGTGTTTCTTTATCCATTTTCCTAATAAACCACCCTTTATTCCTAAATCCTTTGCTGTTTTTGTAATTGTTTGACCTACCTTTCTTTGTTCATTTGCCAGCTTAACAGCTTCCAATTTGAATTCTGCCGTATATTCTCTTGCCATTTCTAATCCTCCAAAATTTTATTTTACCCAAAAAAACTCTTTTCTTTCTCTCCACTTTTTCTGGATAAGGTCAAACAATGACTATGCAAAAAACCTAATAACATGTATAATCTATAAATAATTTCTGAGGTAGATTGTGAAACTAGGTGTTAATATCGATCACGTTGCAACCCTCCGCAACGCACGCGGAACTTCTTATCCAGATCCATTGAAAGCAGCAGAAATAGCCATTGACGCTGGAGCAGACTTTATTACTGTACACTTACGAGAAGATAGAAGGCATATTAGAGATGAAGACGTATTTAACCTAAAAAAAAGCATTAGCACTGAGCTAAATCTTGAAATTGCAGCCACGGAAGAAATGCTTGAAATAGCAAAAAAGGTAAAACCCTATTCGATTAGTATAGTACCAGAAAAAAGAGAAGAATTAACAACCGAAGGTGGCCTGGATATCGTGAATATGCACAGTAAACTTTCTAGTATAATAGAGGAAATGCATAGCTCTAGCATAAAAGTCTCACTGTTTATCGATCCAAATATTGATCAACTAAAATATCTTGAAAAGCTAGGGACAAAACCTGACATAATAGAAATTCACACAGGGGATTACTGTGATAATCCATCAGAAAAAAAGTTACAGTTAATTACTAATGCTGCAGAGTACGTCAATAAATTAGGAATAGAATGCCACGCAGGACATGGCATAACTTATAAACACGCTAAGAAGATGACAAGAATACCTCACATCTCAGCTCTTAACATAGGCCACTATTTAATTAGCGAAGCTGTATTTTACGGCTTACACAGCGTAGTAAAAACAATGAAAATGACAATGTCTAACTAACTGCTGCTTTTTCCTTCTCATTTAAAATACTTAAAAGAGTTTGGCTTGCTTTAAATTTTACCCTTGTCTTTTTAGGAACAGTCATGATCTCACCACTTTGGGGGTTACGACATTGTTTTTCCTGACTGATAGCAGTAGAAAATGTTCCTATTCCATGCAAACGTATTTCACCTTTCCCATGCAGCTCATTCTTTATTATTTTAATAAACGCATCATGAATCTTGCTCAAATCAGATTTTGTTATATCTATATTCTGACTAGAACAATCTTCCTTTAATTGTTTTATTATATCTTCTTTACTCATAAATTACCTTAATATTGAAAAAATCACATAAATAGCATATTATGTTGACACCGATAGTCAACTAAATTCATCACAAAAATAGAGGATATCATACATTTTTGCAAATATTTGTATAATACTTACAAAAAAACACCCCTATAAAATAACTATCTCTTAGAAAATTGACACTTTTTCCGAGCTTTATGTTGACCATATTTCTTACGTTCAACAACACGTGAATCTCTAGTTAAGAACTCACCATTACGTAGTATAGAATGCAAATCTTGGCTTACACTACTTAAAGCTCTGCTTATTCCATGAGCTAGAGCACCTGCTTGACCAGATAGCCCTCCACCTTTTACAGTTGCAAATACATCGTATTTATCCAATGTGGAAGTTGCAACAAATGGCATTTTTACTATTTGGCACACTGACTCTCTTTTAAAATAAGAAATTAGATCGCCTTTTTTGTTAACACTAAATTTTCCACTCCCTGGCTTTATCCATACTCTTGCTACAGATTCTTTTCTTCGGCCTGTAGCATATAAACGACCAAGCGAATCAACTGCTGATTTAATTGTCTTTTCTGACCAATCATTGTTATTTATTGTAGAACTCTTCATTTTTACTCCATTACTTTTTATTTTTACGATTCAAAGAGGCAAAATCTATCTTTTCAGGTTGCTGTCCTTGATGCTTATGCTCTGAACCAGAATAAACATACAAATTTTCAAAGCGTCTACGTGCCATAGGCCCATCATCAAGCATCCTTTTCACTGCCATTTCTATTACACGCTCAGGAAATTTGCCATTTAAAATATTATCTGGAGTAGTTTTCTTCAAACCACCAGAATAACCTGTATGCTTATAGTAAATTTTATCTTTAAGCTTCTTTCCGGTGAAATGCACCTTTTCTGCGTTGATAATAATTACATTATCGCCACAATCCATATGAGGTGTATACTCAGGTTTATGCTTTCCACGTAATAGTGTCGCTACAAATGCTGCAAGCCTCCCTACCACTAATCCTTCTGCATCTATGACAAACCACTTTTTATTGATTTGTTTCTCCTTTAAGAAAAAAGTCTTCATTATTTGATCCAACAATAGTAAGCTATGATATACTTAATTTCTCAATAGTGTCAACAATATTAGTTATTGATTATTAAAGTAATTTATGTTAGTAATTGAGCTGCGCAACCAGTATGCATAGGAATTAGAATGTTTCGATTGATTATCACACTTGCGATCATTTTTAATACTATAAGTTGCTATGCAACCGATGTGGGAGAAGTGATAAGCAAAGCCATCAAAAATAGCTCAAAAATAAAGTCTCAATTTTACCAATATAAAAGCGCAGAAAAACACTATAAATCTTCTGGGTTAGCTGGATTTTTACCTGACATTAATTTGCAATACAATTTCGATAGTAACTTTAATCTTGATACATCTGAAAAAAAACTTACATTGCGCCAGAAATTAATCGATGGCGGTGGTACCTTTGCCACATTCAGTCGATCAAGCCATCTTCTCAAAGCAGAAAAGATGCGATTTCAGCAATTAAAACAAGAGCTTGCACTTAATGCTGTGAAAGCATATGTTAATGTTTTACAAAAGACAGAAATATTAAAGCTCAGAGAACATAAAGAACGCGTTTCTTTGGAACATTTGTCAGCTATGAAAAAACGCTTTTCCCTTGGAGAGGTAACCAATGCTGAAGTTTTGTTAGCAAAAGCAAAATTTTCGTCTTCTATATCCGAAAGAGTTGATGCTGAAGGTAAATTAAAGTTGGTAAATATTGCTTATTATCATTTGATTGGCGAAGATGCTGATGACCTTTCTGAAGCTAATGATAAACTACCTTCTGTTCCAGAGCTAAATGAATGTTTACAGTTAGCAAAAACCAATAATTTATCTCTAAAAGCAGCAGTTTATCAAAAAAGAGCAGCCGGAATGGAAGTGATTGCTGAAAGCTCCAAGTGGCTTCCTTCTTTAAATCTAAGTGCAAGCAAAAATTTTGGGGAGGATGGTATGAAGGTAGACAAACTATTAGAAAATGTTCATGTAGTTTTTACTCTTGATGTTCCGATCTTTAAGAGAGGAGTTAATGCTTTTGGTGTCAGTAAAGCTAAAATGGATGCAAAAAAATCTACCTACGATTATTATGAAACGGTAAAAAATATAGAACAAGCAGTTGTAAATGCTTGGAATAATGTGTTGACAGCAAAGGCCATTATCAAAGCAAGTCAAGAAGCGGAAAAAGCAGCAGCTCTAGCATTGGAAGGAGTTGAGCAAGAAGTAAACTTAAATTTAAAGAGTACATCTGACCTTTTGGACACTGAAGATGCATTATTTAAAGCACGTTCAGACTTAGTTGAAGCAAAAAGCAATTATGTGATTAGTGTTTACAACTTGCTTTTTATGATAAATAGTATAGACCTCTAAATTTAATGGTATTAGCACTATGCATGATGAACAAGGCAATCAATCTGTAAAAGATATCCTAGAAGATATAAAAAAAGCTATATCGGGTAAAAACGCGAGTAACGATAAAGCAGAAATAAAGGATGAAAATGATGATGTGCTATACCTTGAGGAAGAGTATCCAGAAGAAATAGAAGAAGATGGCAAAAAAGAAAATAATGAAAAAGAGGACATTGATAATGATGACCAAAGTGAGGAAATGGCTTGCAACAATAACCAATTTAATGGCCATAGCTACAATTCAGAAGAAAAAAAAGATATTTATTTGTACGATAATATCCAAATGAGTAATAACAAAGCGAGTAATAGCGGCTTACAAGCGCAAAATAACGATCATCTAATTTTAAAAGAGAATATGGAAGAGATCAAAGCGTTGCTTGGAAAAATGCAAAACGAATTACAGCATAAACAACAAAAAAAAGCGAACCTTACTGTTGAAGAATTAGTTACATCTCTTTTAAAACCTCAGCTCTCAGAATGGCTGAATAAATATCTACATGCACTGGTAAAAGAAGTAGTTGAAAAAGAGCTTAAAGATATAATCAATAATAAGTAGGGTATTAGCAATAAAAACTAGAGTAAAGACGGCTAGAGGCAGAAAACTATCTTCAACAAGGTGGCTACATCGTCATTTGAATGATCAGTATGTGCAAAAAACTAGCAAGGATGGTTATAGGTCACGCTCAGCATATAAGCTGGTAGAAATGGATAACAAATTTAAATTATTCCAAGAAGGGGAAAAAATTATTGATCTTGGTGCTTCTCCTGGTGGATGGTCACAAGTTGCATCTCAGAAAGATGCAAATGTAGTTGCTCTTGACGTAAAACCAATGAATGCAATTAATGGAGTAGAGTTTATACAATGCGATATTATCAATGAGCTTGAAATTTTAAGAGAAAAATTCAAGGATCAAAAATTTGATGTAATTTTATCTGATATGGCCCCCGAATCTTGTGGTTTAAAATCGTTGGATCATATCAGAATTATGCTTTTATGCGAAGCAGCGCTCAATTTTGCAAAGCATTTCTTGAGTCATGGTGGCACGTTTGTAGTAAAAATTTTCCAAGGAGAATCTGATAAAGATTTTTGTAACGAGCTAAAAAAAATGTTTAAAACAGTAAAATACTTTAAACCAAAGTCAAGTAGATCTGAATCTACAGAAATGTATTTGGTAAGTTTAGGCTTTATTGGCAGCAAACCTTCTATATAATATTAATCCAGGTAGTCCGCAGAAACAAAAAACTTACTTGACAAACTCCGCCAGCCCCCTTATCATGAAACTGAAGCTATTTATTTATCTTCTCTGTACAGATTAAATGACAAAAAAACTCACGTATCTGGCGTCCCATGTTTAATTTTTTGCACTATGTGCACCTTATGTCTTTATAAAACTTCTAGGTTTTTACCTAATATAAGCTGAAATGCGCTATTTAAAACATCAAAAAACGCCGATTTAAAAAATGGATAGTGAATAACTAGCTACCCTAGGGTTTCTTTTGCCTTTTTTTCTGTTTAGTAAATTTCTTAATGTTTATAATTTAGATTAGTTGCGGCTTAAAAGCAACTAAATCGCGGTTATTAAGCGTTTAGAATAAAAAAACGCCATACTTGAAAGTATAATGTAAGTAATTAGCCAACCACGAGGCTTCTTTTGCCTTTTTTTTCGTTTGGTAAATTCCTTAATGTTTATAGCTAAACGACAACCGTCATCCCGCTACTTGTTAGCGGGATCTATGTTAAGATGTATGGTCCCAGAGTGTGATGGTGTGGATTTAGTATAAATAATTCTGGAGACTGTGTCCACTGATAACATATAAATTCATAAGGAGTAAGACCCTTAAGAGTTTTGAGTCTCTTTGCATAATTATAAGCCATAACAAAGTTATAAAGGTGTTCTTTAAGTTGCTGGTGCGATTGATAGTAATACTTCTTAACTGTAGCATCCTTTAAAGTTTTATTCATACGCTCGACTTGCCCATTCGTCCAAGGATGGCTAACTTTTGTCAAACGATGTTCAATAACATTCTCTTCGCAAACTCTATCAAATATATGTTGGAAAGCATACTTATGACGCTTCTGGTTTGTAAATTGTATACCGTTATCTGTCAAAATAGTATGGATTTTATACGGTAAAATTCTAATCAAATTACGTAAGAACTCAGCAGCTATGGGTTTTGTAGCACTGTTACACAACTCAACATAGGTAAATTTGGATGTCCTATCAATAGCAACAAACAAATGTAATTTGCCCTCCTCAGTTCTAACTTCAGCAATATCAATATGAAAGTAACCGATAGGATATTGTTTGAATTTCTTTTTTGACTTAACTTCTCCATCAACAGTTGGTAATCTGCTAATGTTGTGTCTTTGTAAACAACGATGCAAGCTAGAGCGAGTCAAATGCGGAATTGTAGACTGCAGAGCGTAAAGGCAATCATCTAGTGGCAGTAGTGTATACTTGCGAAATGTAACTATTATAGCTTCCTCTTCTAGCGTTAAAACAGTTGATCTTGGATGCTTTGGACCCATATCAGCATCTTTCGTAAATGAACGTTTTCTCCACTTAATAATAGTTTTTGGATTAAGGTTATAATGCTTGGAGAGTTTTGCTATGCTCTCTTTTCTATTTTGTATTGCTCTACGAATCGTCTGTGTTGTTTTGGCGCACCCATGTAATATCTGTCCCATAATGACTCCTTAAATGATGATGATAGTATACCATCACTCTCTGGGACCATACATCTAAGGTATGACGGTTAAGTAACTCGTCATCCCGCTACGTGTTAGCGGGATCTGGAGATACCGTGACGGTATGATGAGGGAGAACAGTTAGCGGCTGAGATACCGCGAATGAATCGCGGTATGACGGTTCGCGGTGGCATGATGTAGGACTGCTGTGACACCATTATAGAGTGAACCAGTGTCAGCTACTTGGATGACAGACAAGAAAATGTTTATGACTAATTTTTAGATCAAACATGGAATTTCGACAAACTTAACTTTTTTGTGAGACTGTTCAGCAATAATAAATAAATTGAGAGGAAAGGTTATGGCAATAAAAAAGGAAAAGTTTTTTGAAATAATAAATGAGGTAAGCAAGAGTGAAGGTTTAAATGAGAATAATTTACTTGAAAGAATAGGAAGTGAGCTAAAAGATGCAGACTCAATAGTATATAGCACTTATAACAATTTGAAGATAGATAAGATGTTCAGTATATTAGATTCAGACAAAATTGTAAATTATATGTTGGTACATCTTGCTGTGGAATGTAACAGTGTACCAATAGTAAAACTCCTACTAGCAAAGGAAGCAAAAGTTAATGAACCAATATATGAACTTGATGAAGCTAAGTCTAAGCTAACTGCTTTGCACATTGCTGCTTTGCATGGTCATCAAGAGATAGTTCAGCTTTTATTGAATAATGACGCAAATCCTTTACTAAAAGATAGTCAAGGCCGAACTCCAAGGGATATTGTCGGTGATGTAAAAGGTAAAAAGGCTATAATAGAAATGTTAGAGGAAGGAGAACAACGTTATGCTGAGGCAGGAGCTACGAGAAGACAAAATAGACAAGGCACTTTACCGCAGCCTAATAATAAAACTCCAGGAAATTTAGCTGTGAACGGAAATAACGCAACTGCTGCAGTGCAAGCATGTAATGCAAGAGATCAGGAAGAGAACAACGGAACTACACCAAACAACAGAAAAATCTATGTACAAGATGAGGATGAACAGACTTCTTCAAACTCAATCGTTAATGAAAACAATACAGACAAAGTAGATGATACATTAGAAAAAGAACAGGCTATAAGAGAAAGAGATGCTATGGCGCAAAAGTTGCAAGAGGCAGAACAAAGACTTGCCAATAATCAGAAGCGCATAGAACATAATGACTTGCACAGTCAACATCCAGAGCAGTATACTACATATAATGGGGAACAGATCTTTTTAAATAAAAGTAATAGTGGCGATAGTGGAATATATTTTGATGCAGATGAATCTGAAGCTTTAGACCAATCTATATTAGAAGATGGAGAAGACATTAATGCACAAGATAAAGATGGCGTGACCCCTTTACACTATGCTGCTGCAAAAAGCGCTAAAGAATCAGTAAAACTTTTGATAAAACGTAAAGCAAATATTAATGCACAAGATAAAGATGGACATACCCCTTTATATTTTGCTGTTGCAAATGACAATAAAGAATTAGCAAAACTTTTGATAAAATATGGAGCAGATCGCTCATTGATAAAGGATGAAGACCTAATAGATAGACTAAACAGTATGTGTGATCAGCCATCTGAGGTTGTACCTAGTACCTTTTCTCATTCCAAAACACACAACGCAACGGAAACTCCAGAAAAAGCAGAAAAGGTTGAAAAACGTAAAGCTAAGTTAAAAGAATTACGTACTCAGCTAAAGGATGAGCAGAAAAAGAATGAATTGCTAAAACAAAAAATACAAGATCTAGAAAGTAAAAACACAACACTTGAGGGTGGACTAGGAAAAGCGCAAAAGGAACTAACAGAATTGAGAAATTGTGTCACTGAACATGAGACTAAATTGGAAGTACTGGAGAAACTCAATGAAGAGAATGAATCACTAGAACAAAAAATACAAGATCTAGAAAGTAAAAATACAACGCTTAATAGCGAATTAGAAGAAAACGAAAATAAGCATTCTAAAACAAAAGTGTTGTTAGAAAAAGCGCAAAAGGAACTAGCAGAATCAAAAAGTTGTATAGCTAGACATGAGACTAAGTTGAAACAATTCAATAAAGAGAATGAATCACTAACACAAAAAATAAGAAGTCTGGAGAATGAAAACACACCACTTGAGGGTGAACTGGGCAAAACTAAAACAAATGAAGTGTCACTAGAAAAAGTAGGAAAAAGACAATTTTCCCCAAAAGTTGCCTACGCGAGCCTTGCAGCTATGTTAGCAGTAGGTGCTGCTCTTAGTATTGCTTCCGGATTGTCTGCTCTATTAATAGTTGCAGCTTCTGTGGTATCTGCATTGATAGCTGGTGGCATTACATACACAATATCAAAACCCATCGCTCCTGACACTGAATTGAAAGAAGTGGATATTCAAGGTTCAGCACAACGGTGTTTGTAAAACTTAGCACCCACAGTTGTACGAACATTGCAATTTGCAGATGCAAGTAGCTGCACTGGAATCCCAAAAAAGGATGATGTCATTCCAGTGCTTGACACTGGAATGGCTTTGTTGCATCGCTACTTATGAAAGGCTAACTATAGTTAGGATTATAAGCAACCTATTGAAAATCTTGTTTTTTTGCAATCAATCTGATCAAATTTAAGAATAGTAATTTGTTATTTATATTAATAAATTTAATTCTATTGAAAATAGCTAAAGCATTGAAATTCTTGAATTTTAGCCGGATTAGTGAGTGGTAGTGAAATTTCTTTTACTCAAATTTAGGTATTCACTGACCGTTCTTGTTATAAATACCAGAATAATAAGCTACTGATATTCTCCACCTTTTTTATCTTTAATCCATCATAGCTAGCGATGCAACAAAGCCATTCCAGTGTCAAGCACTGGAATGACACCATCTGCCACCTGCAAATTGCAATAGCCGTGTCTGTGAGGGTTAATTATGGAAAAAATTCAAGCTATAAATGAGTTGTACAATAGCATTTATGCAGCACTAAAGGCAAATTCTGATTTAAGAAAATATGTTACTAAGAGGTTGTCCGGAAACAAGTAAAAGGCTATAATATCTGAAATTTTAGTACGGGGTAAAGATGAGAAAAAAATATCCAACAGATCTAAGCGAAAGGGAATGGGCAAGAATAGAAAAACACTTCAGAGTATCATACAAGAAAGGAGGAAGGCCGCCAAAGTATAGCAAAAGAGAAATATTAGAAGCAATTTTCTATGTATTGCGTACAGGGTGTCAATGGCGGTATTTACCAAATGATTTTCCGCTATGGAAGACTGTGTATGAGCAGTTCAGGCAATGGAAGAAGCGGGGAATTTTTGAGAAAATGAATTATGAAATTACAAAATATAGTAGAAGAAAAATAGGAAGGAATGAGCAGCCGAGTGCCTGTATAGTAGATAGTCAATCTGTAAAGACTACAGAAAAGGGGGGATCAAAGGCTATGATGGAAGTAAAAAAGTAAAGGGTAGAAAAAGGCATATAATTACAGACACTCAGGGTTTTATACTAGGTTGTTACGTAGGCGCTGCTAACGAAAATGATAGAGATGGTATTAAAATAGCATTAAACAATATGAGAACAAAATATACTAAAGTTAAAAAAATGTGGGCTGACATGGGATACCAAGGAAGAAATTTAAAGAATCACATAAAGGAAGAATATGACATAGATATTGAAATTGTTACAAGGCCTCCATGTAGATTTTGGGTGCACAAAGATACGCCACCTGAGCTACTACCAACAAGAGAACAAGGGTTTAAAGTACAGCCAAGAAGATGGGTTGTAGAAAGGACTTTTGCTTGGGTTAATAGGAATAGAAGGCTATCGAAGGAGTATGATTTACTCACAACATCCACTGAGAATTTCATATACCTAGCTATGAGTAGGGTTATGTTAAAGAGGGAATATGCTTGAATTTACTAGTTTCCGGACAACCTCTCATTAAGAAACCCACTGCAAACACTCCAAAAGCTTTCAATACGCTGGTTAGTTGATCATCTGATGGAAAAAACACACCACCTATTATGTTTATTAAGTGGCCAAAAAGCATGTGGTCATACCACAATAAAGTGTTACAAATCAAACTCGAGAATATTGCTTTTGTTATTTGCTGCATAATCTTCTATAGTTTGTTTAGTATTTAGTAATATACATTACTTTTTTTTATATAATAGAAAAATTTGAACATTATACTAATAATGGTATCTTATTAAATCTTAATATTTTTATATCATTGACTATATTCAAGTATTTTTATATTATTGCCTATATATTTCCATATGTTTCAGTGGGAAGCTATTTTTATTTGTATGCACAGAGTCTCTTGATGGAGCACTATGACACACACTCCAGTTTTGTTAAAAGAGATGCTATCACTACTATCACCGCAGGATGGTGGCATATACGTGGACGCCACATTTGGAGCTGGAGGGTATAGCAAAGCAATATTGGAGTCAGCTGATTGCAAAGTATATGCAATTGATAGAGATGAAACGGTAACTAAGTTTTATGATGATTTAAGCGTTAGATATCCAGATAGAATAAAACTATTCATTGAGAAGTTTAGTAATATTAAAAGTATACTAAGCAGCGTTGAGCCATCTCCTGTCATCCCAGTACTTGATACTGGAAAAAATAACTGGTCACGCGCTGGAATGACATCAAACGGGGTGGATGGAGTGGTCTTTGACATCGGAGTTTCATCTATGCAGCTTGATAACGGAGATAGAGGGTTCTCATTTTTACATGATGGTCCACTCGATATGAGCATGGATAACTCTTCTTATATAAACGCTTCAACGTTTGTTAACGCTTTACGCGAAGAAGAAATCGCAAATACTATATATAACTACGGAGGCGAACGTCATTCTCGCAAAATTGCAAGAGCAATAATAAATGCACGGAAGAAGAAAACTATCAAAACTACATTTGAGCTTGCGGATATTGTACGTTCCGTGGTATTTCGTGGAAAAAGCAAAATTGATCCTGCAACCAGAACATTTCAGGCAATCAGAATATGGGTAAACGATGAGCTGGGAGAACTTGAAAAGGGTATTAAAGCTGCATCTGAGATTTTAAGTGAGAATGGCAAATTAATTGTCGTCACCTTTCATTCCTTAGAAGATCGTATAGTCAAAACTTTTTTTAAAGATTTATGTGCTACTGATTGCAAGACATTCTCTCTGCTAAATAAAAAAGTGATCGAAGCAAGTATAGAAGAAGTAAGTGCAAATCCGCGTTCACGCTCAGCAAAACTAAGAGCTATACAGAGGTTGTCGTGAGAACTTTCTGCATCATCTCAATAGCTGTGTTTTTTCTTAGCATTGTAGGATTATTTAAGGTAAAATTGCATGTTCAGTCGTTAAATAGAGAGCTAATAAAAATAAAAAGTGAAATTAATTTAGTGCAAAGTGATATAAAAGTTTTACAAGCAGAATGGAGCTATTTGAATAATCCAAAAAGACTTGCAAGCCTTGTAAAGAAATACCTGAAAAATAACTCTTTAATACTGGCTAGCCAGGTTAAAAATCTTGACTCTTTAAATGGCCGCAGTGTGTTAGCACAACTTAAAACCCAGAGTTAAATTGGTTATACTAAGCTTTATCTTTTACAGATAAGCACACCACAATAAACCTTACTTTAGTATGAAATTGCTTGCGTAAGATTTTGGCAGCCTCTTAACATTTTTTGGCATTTCAATTATGTATTTAACGTTGCATTTTTTTGCGTAGAATACTGCTTTTTCAAGAGAATCAAACTTTAATACAATCTGTTTTTTGGGATCTTTTGAGCCAACCCACCCCATCAAAGGTTCAATGTAGTAGGAGCCAGATTCAATTTTTAGGTGCCAGAAATTTGTATTACCTAAACCAGATTGTGTTGCAGTTCTTGTTGGTTTATAAATCCTAAAAACTACTTTATCGTCAATGCCCATAGTTCTTGTTAAATAAGTTTAAATATATATCTAAATAAATCCTTTCACAAACAATTAGTATGAAAGAATGAAGTTTGAAATAAATATTTTTATGTTATATTATTATTAAATTATATTAAAAGGATTAGCTGAATAGGAGTAATCGATGACGCAACAGGAAATAGCAACAATTAATGCAGAGTTACGTAACGTGACAAAAACAAAAGCGGTGCATTCTCTAAGGAAGAAAGGAAACATCCCTGGAATAATATATGGAAAGGGCCATGATAATGTAAATTTGACATTGTCTGCAAAGGAATTCACGAAGCAATATAAATCAGGTTCTCTTTCTGCACATTTGATAGAGCTGAATATTTCGGGCAAAAAGGAATATGCTCTTGTTCGCGATATCCAATTGCATGTAGTAAAGGATACTGTGCAACATGTTGATTTTCAATTTGTTGATAAAGGCAGTGAAATTAAAATAGACATACCTCTATCATTTGTGAATGAAAGTAAAGCCCCAGGGATCAAGTTAGGTGGAGTGCTTAATGTTTTGTGTCGTTCTATTGCTGTTAAATGCTCTCCTGATAAAATACCTCAGGTTATTGAAGTTGATTTATCCGGTAAAATGATTGGCCAGTCTATACATATTAATGATGTAAAATTACCAGAAGGTGTTAAGTTTGTAGCCCATGAAGAAGAAAATTTTACCATTGTTACAATTTCTGCTGCCGATAGTGACGTTGAAGAACCTCAAGCAGAAACAGAGGAATAGTGCACCTGATAGTTGGGCTTGGTAACCCTGGTAGTCAATATGAGTTAACTCATCATAATATCGGCTTCATCACCGTTGATGCAATCTGCAAATATTGGGGTTTTCAGTTGTTCTCTAAAAAAGCCGATTATCTGATAACCTCTGGCATAATTAATGATAATAAAATCATGTTAATAAAGCCTTATTCATTTATGAATAATTCAGGCATCCCTGTTGCAAAAATACGAAACTTTTACAAATTATCGCTAGATAATATCGTTGTCATACACGATGACGCTGATTTGGAACTTGGAAGAATAAAAATAAAGAAAGATGGTAGCTCTGCTGGACATAATGGACTTAAATCCATAGATAGTTTTATTGGCAACGATTATTGGCGCTTGAGATTTGGAGTGGGTAGACCTGAAGATCAAAGAAGCTTAGCAGATTATGTGTTATCAAAATTTTCAAATTTTGATAATGTTACTCCCTTAGTGGAAAAAATAGCAAAAAATATACACTTAATGCTGCAAGGAGATAATACAGCTTTTATCAATTTGATTGTATAATATTACGAAACACAGGAAAGTGTATGGTCCCAGAGTGTGATGGTGTGGATTTAGTATAAATAATTCTGGAGACTGTGTCCACTGATAACATATAAATTCATAAGGAGTAAGACCCTTAAGAGTTTTGAGTCTCTTTGCATAATTATAAGCCATAACAAAGTTATAAAGGTGTTCTTTAAGTTGCTGGTGCGATTGATAGTAATACTTCTTAACTGTAGCATCCTTTAAAGTTTTATTCATACGCTCGACTTGCCCATTCGTCCAAGGATGGCTAACTTTTGTCAAACGATGTTCAATAACATTCTCTTCGCAAACTCTATCAAATATATGTTGGAAAGCATACTTATGACGCTTCTGGTTTGTAAATTGTATACCGTTATCTGTCAAAATAGTATGGATTTTATACGGTAAAATTCTAATCAAATTACGTAAGAACTCAGCAGCTATGGGTTTTGTAGCACTGTTACACAACTCAACATAGGTAAATTTGGATGTCCTATCAATAGCAACAAACAAATGTAATTTGCCCTCCTCAGTTCTAACTTCAGCAATATCAATATGAAAGTAACCGATAGGATATTGTTTGAATTTCTTTTTTGACTTAACTTCTCCATCAACAGTTGGTAATCTGCTAATGTTGTGTCTTTGTAAACAACGATGCAAGCTAGAGCGAGTCAAATGCGGAATTGTAGACTGCAGAGCGTAAAGGCAATCATCTAGTGGCAGTAGTGTATACTTGCGAAATGTAACTATTATAGCTTCCTCTTCTAGCGTTAAAACAGTTGATCTTGGATGCTTTGGACCCATATCAGCATCTTTCGTAAATGAACGTTTTCTCCACTTAATAATAGTTTTTGGATTAAGGTTATAATGCTTGGAGAGTTTTGCTATGCTCTCTTTTCTATTTTGTATTGCTCTACGAATCGTCTGTGTTGTTTTGGCGCACCCATGTAATATCTGTCCCATAATGACTCCTTAAATGATGATGATAGTATACCATCACTCTCTGGGACCATACATATTTTAATAAAAGGAGGTGATAATGAGCAAATTACAGCTAAAAATTAAAGATCATGACAATAATTTTATTGTGTTAAATAATATACGAAACCTAAGGTTTACTTTGCGTAATAACAGAGAAGAGGTGAAAGATATTTCTTCTTTTGGCTGGAGAAAAGTATTGGATTCTGCTGGAAGCAGACACATTACGATAAAAATTAATGGAATTTTAGACTCTGTATTAGCTGATGAATTATTACGTAATTCTGCTATGCTAAACTCTAATAATGATTATGAAATTAGTTTTAATGCTAAGGAAAAGATAAGGCTTAGGTGTTCAGTTGAATTGTATGAGAGGTGTTATGATCCTGTTACTTTTGACAGCTTTACTGTCGTTTTAGTCAGTGCTGAAGTTGTAAACGCTTTTCATTAATGTTAATTTAATTTTTTCATATACAATAGTAACTGGTGAGAATTTTAACTAAATTAAAAAAAATCATGAACGACAAAGACCTTTTCGAGGAAGACGGTGATGATATTGAAGAAAATAACGATGATAAAAGAGAGAAAAGTTTAGAAAATGAAAATCAGCAAAATCAAGAAGAACAACACAAAGAGGAAGATAAGCAATACATAATACAATATATTCAAGACTATTTGAAAGTTTTTGAGGATATTCTAAATCAGATCGACGAAGGAATTGATAATTTAGATAGTTACGAAAGGACTATGCAAATAAAGCGAAGCATAGACAGGCTCATAGAGACTTTATATAGTCAGGCTGCGTCCGAAGATATTGATGCAGAATTTGAAACTACCAAACACACTCGCGATAAATCAGAATCTATGAAAAGAGTTAGAGAGAAGAGAAGAAAGCCAGTGATAGAAGAAGTATTAAGTAGCATGTTTGCCCAGCAACAAAAGGAGCTAATGAACGCTAAACACTTAAGTCATGGACATGAAACAGCAAAAGATGGGGATGTCCACGAAGCAAAGGAAAAAGTGAAGTCTTCAATCAGGGGAGTGTTGTTTTCGGTGATTGCTCATAGGATGGATCCAAGAAGGAGGGCAGGGGAAACTGCTGACGGTAACGAAAAGCAAGCTCATATATATGGCAGGGAAGCAGTTGGTGGAGCTTTAGGTGCATTGTTAAAAACGTTTTTAACAGCAGTTATTGCCGTTGTGCGTGAAATTGCTAAGCCACTTCAGAAACCGGAAACATCTTTTGCAAAACAAGTTGAAGAAAGCAGAAACGCAGATTCACAAAAGGGTCGATCTGTGTAGATTTCTCCTTGTAATAATCTTTCGATTCTACTGTCTGTTAATTCAAATTAGGGTTATAAAATTTTAGAAGCCAGCTCTTATATAACCAATTTATAGCAAGAAATTACGATACAAAAATCAGCGTCCGTTAGAAAATAAACATAACACAGGGTGATAGAGTTGCCCCTATCCATAAGCGTCAGTTAAGCTCAAAATTGTAAGCTTAAAATATGGTTGAATAATTATTAATAATAGTATATAATTATTAACGTTTTTCAGGCATTTTTGTTATGGGTGCGCCAAGTAAGCGTTTAGAATACAATTGGTGAAAATCCAACTGACCTTACCCAGAAAAAGTGGAGAGAAAGTGTGGAATGTTTTTTACAAAAAGAATGATGCATCAAATTGTTCTGGAATGGAATAGTTAATAGTGACGTTGTTTGTTATAAAAAATTTCTATGTATTCAAATATTGCAGTTCTAGTTTGTTGAGCAGAGTGTTGTGAAGTATCAATAAGTATTTCTCTTTTCAATGAGCTAAAGAAGCTTTCTGCAACAGAATTGTCGTAACAACAGCCTTTATTACTCATCTATATTCTTTACAGCTAAGAGATATTGATACCCTTGCGCAGTATATTGTGAACCTTGGTCACTGTGCAGCAGTAGATTTTTAACAGGTTTACGCCTATTAATGGCCATTAATAAAGAGTTCATAACTAATTGTTTATTTATTGCACTACTCATTAACTACCATACGTGAGAATTATTGCTGCCAAATATAGCCATCCCTCCTTGGTTTTGATGTAAGTAATCCCATACTTTATTTGGTTGATCAACAATAAAGTTTTGATCTAGTATATTGGGAGCTACAGCTCTATTATCTGTTTGTTGTTTTTTAATTTTAAACTTTCTTCTCAGTATAGCCCTGATGTCATTTTTCTGCATAATACTTTGCACCGTTTTCAAATTGCAACTTTTACCCAAAGCCTTCAATTCAGCATGAATTTTAGGAGCTCCATATCTACATTTAGAAACTTGATATATTTTTTGAATAGCTTCGAGTAGCTCTTTATTTGCTGATTCTCTACTGCTTATTTTTCTTGTGGTCCACTTATAGTAGCCACTAGCAGAAAATCCTACATAATTCCTGTACTTTATAGCAGTTACTATGCTCTTTTATAAAAAAATATTTTACTCTTTTTGACTGGCCAGGGCTTTTTCTTAAATGTCTCTTTCCCTTGTTACTCTTGCTAACTCTCTTTGTAAATCAAACCTCTCTTTGTCGTAAGGAGCCATGTTACCTCTACCTGGAAATGCATCTGCTGCCGACTTTTTTTCGTTGTGTTTCTTTATCCATTTTCCTAATAAACCACCCTTTATTCCTAAATCCTTTGCTGTTTTTGTAATTGTTTGACCTACCTTTCTTTGTTCATTTGCCAGCTTAACAGCTTCCAATTTGAATTCTGCCGTATATTCTCTTGCCATTTCTAATCCTCCAAAATTTTATTTTACCCAAAAAAACTCTTTTCTTTCTCTCCACTTTTTCTGGGTAAGGTCAGTCTTTAGGCACCCAAACAAAGGGAAATGCTGGATAAAAAGAAAATACTTTAAAAAGTATAATAACGATAACTGGCGTTTTATGACAAGTAACAAGATACATCTTATTATACACAGCGATCATGATATTAAACGACATATCAAAGTGCAAAAAACCAGATCTCCATATGATGGTGATTGGGTATATTGGGGTAAACGTCTGAGAAAAATACCAGATAAGCCATTAAGAGTAATAAAACTATTGAAGTTACAACAAAGTAAATGTGATAATTGTAGACTATGGTTTAAAAGTGATGATACAATAGAAATACATCACAAAGACCGGAATAGACGAAACAACATGATCAAAAACTTATCTTTGTTACATGGACATTGTCACGATGAATTACACAGGAGGTGTGCATGAAAAGCACCAAATTGGAGAGAAGCCGTATGAGGCGCAAAGTCTCACGTACGGTTTTGAAGTCGAGTGAGGAGGGGCGACCTTCTTCACTTAGACAACAATATGCAGATGAAACTACGGAAGAAGACTTAAGGAAAATAGCAGAAAAAGCACCAATAATAAAGTTAGCCTACGATGAATTAGACAGGTTTAGCTGGAATGAAAAAGATTTAGTAGCATATGAAGAAAGAATAATGGATCTGCGGAAAGAAGAAGGCATCCTCGCTAAAAAACTTGATGAGGGAAAGATTGAAGTAGCAAAAAACCTACTTAAGGCTGACATCTCTATTGATATTATCTCTCAGACAACCGGCCTTCCTCAAGCTGAGATTAAACGACTTCAGGAAGAAATCACCTAAAAGGCTAATGATCAACGAAAAAATTGTAAGAGAGAACTTAAAAAAAGTCATAGAGCAAAAAAGCGGTAAAGATGTGACCGCTCTTGGCATAATATCCTCAATTATTATTAAAGGTCAAGATGTTGGTTTTGTGCTTGAAGTTGCCGGTAACACGCAAGCAAATGAAGAATTAAGAAAAAATTGTGAGCAAGCTGTTAAAGCTATACCGGGGGTGACAAAAGTGACCGTGGTTGCTACTGGTCAAAAACAAACTGGGCAACAAAAAGCTAAATTACATATCGAAGGAGTGAAAAATATAATCGTTGTAGCCTCTGGTAAAGGCGGTGTGGGCAAGTCCACAGTTGCGCTAAATCTTGCTCTCTCATTAGCAAAGTTGAAACATAAAGTTGCGCTGGTTGATGCAGATATATATGGTCCTTCAATTCCTAAAATGCTTGGCGCTGAAAAATTAAAGCCAGAAATACAGGATAGTAAAGCAATGCCTATAGAAAAGTATGGACTGCATACTATTTCAATTGGCTATTTTATCGATAAAGATCGTGCAGCAATATGGCGCGGACCTATGATTACAAAAGCACTTTATAGTCTGCTAATGGGAACAAAATGGTCCGATATAGAGTATTTGATAATTGATACACCACCTGGAACTGGCGATGTGCATTTAAGTCTTATGGAAAATTTTAACTTAACTGGGGCGATAATAGTTTCAACTCCACAGGAGCTCTCTTTAATCGATGCTCGCAAAATTTATGATATGTTTACAAAGCTCAGCGTACCGGTTATTGGCATTGTAGAAAATATGAGTTATTTCATTCAAAGCGGCTCAAAAATATACATATTTGGAAAAGACGGTGCAAAAAAAATGTCTGAGGAGCTGGGCATCAAACTTCTAGGCAGAGTTCCTCTAGATCCACAAATATGCCATGCTTCTGATTGCGGAAATCCTTTAATGCTAAGTCAGGATTTGGCAGAGATTTATGAAGACATTGCTCAAAGTATAGTTAAACAATAGAATAAGCGTGAGAAACATGCGAATCAAAGTCCTCTTTTGTTAGTTACAAAATAGACTGCTTGCATAACCATTATTTACATGAAAAATTAGCAGCTTTTGTCATTCCAGCGCGTGACGCTGGAATCCAGAAAAAAAGAAGAATGGATCCCAGTGGGCTTTGTTGCATCGCTACTTATGAAAGGCTAATACCAATTCTCATTGTTGTCCAGTCAAATAGGAAACATTGCAGAGTTGTTTAATTGTGGAGCTGGCAAGAGAAGTAATAAATTTGCACAAAGCACCCTCAAGTAGAGCAATTGTATCGTATATTTTATTGCGCAAAATGTTCTGTTTTATATATAACCAAAGCCTCTCAACAGGATTTAGCTCAGGTGAGTATGGAGGTAGGTATATAATGTCGATATTTTTAGGTACCTTTAAATTTTTTGACCTATGCCAACTAGCACAGTCCATAACGAGAAAAGCCTCTCGTGTTTCTAGATATTGCGAAATTTGCTCAAGAAATATGTTCATGCAATCAGTGTTGACATTTGGTGCAAATAAGCTAGAACTCTCTCCATTTCTAGGATTAACTGCACTATAGAGATAGAAATTTTGCCTACCTAATTTTGTTTTAACCTGTGTTCTAATCCCCTTTTTAAACCACACATGTCCAACTTTTGAATGTGTGCCAAACCGTGATTCATCAAAGAAAAATAGCTCTTTTTCTGGATACTTGCTAATAGCTCCATTGAGATTTTTTTTTGAATTCCTCTTGTTTGCTTTTATCTTGTCCATTATGAACTGGTCTTGGTGTAATATATGAGAATTTCATCTTTTGCATATGGCGGTGTACTGTAGATTTGCTGATATTTAATCCGAACTTTTCCTGGATTCTTATTCTCATTTCTTTAATGGTGATATTAGGATTTTCTTCTATCCACTCTTCAATTTGCTGTAGTTGAGCCTGATTTAATTTAGTTTTTCTACGACGTTGTGAAGGAGCAAACAGTTTTTCTTCTCTGCCAATTTTCAAGAGTTTTACCCACGAAGTTAGTGCGCTTCTTGAAATGCAATATATTTTTGCTACAGCCGTTATACTGTACTTTTTTGCTGCAATTACAGCATTTAGTTTTTTTGAAACATATGCATTATTCCTTACTTTCTTCAGCATTTCTTTTGCTGATTCTACTACTTTTTCATCCAATAATTTTGATCTTAATGCCATTTAAACCTCGCTATTTTACTTACTTCAGTATGGCTTTTCTTCCATCATTGTCCATCTGTTTGCCCTGTAATGGGAATTGGTATTAGAGGTTGTCCGGAAACTAGTAAATTCAAGCATATTCCCTCTTTAACATAACCCTACTCATAGCTAGGTATATGAAATTCTCAGTGGATGTTGTGAGTAAATCATACTCCTTCGATAGCCTTCTATTCCTATTAACCCAAGCAAAAGTCCTTTCTACAACCCATCTTCTTGGCTGTACTTTAAACCCTTGTTCTCTTGTTGGTAGTAGCTCAGGTGGCGTATCTTTGTGCACCCAAAATCTACATGGAGGCCTTGTAACAATTTCAATATCTATGTCATATTCTTCCTTTGTGTGATTCTTTAAATTTCTTCCTTGGTATCCCATGTCAGCCCACATTTTTTTAACTTTAGTATATTTTGTTCTCATATTGTTTAATGCTATTTTAATACCATCTCTATCATTTTCGTTAGCAGCGCCTACGTAACAACCTAGTATAAAACCCTGAGTGTCTGTAATTATATGCCTTTTTCTACCCTTTACTTTTTTACTTCCATCATAGCCTTTGATCCCCCCTTTTCTGTAGTCTTTACAGATTGACTATCTACTATACAGGCACTCGGCTGCTCATTCCTTCCTATTTTTCTTCTACTATATTTTGTAATTTCATAATTCATTTTCTCAAAAATTCCCTGCTTCTTCCATTGCCTGAACTGCTCATACACAGTCTTCCATAGCGGAAAATCATTTGGTAAATACCGCCATTGACACCCTGTACGCAATACATAGAAAATTGCTTCTAATATTTCTCTTTTGCTATACTTTGGCGGCCTTCCTCCTTTCTTGTATGATACTCTGAAGTGTTTTTCTATTCTTGCCCATTCCCTTTCGCTTAGATCTGTTGGATACTTTTTTCTCATCTTTACCCCGTACTAAAATTTCAGATATTATAGCCTTTTACTTGTTTCCGGACAACCTCTCAGTAACTACTAATCCACCATTCTCGGTGATTTTTTTGTATAGATCAAAATTTTCTTTTGGGTACACCACATCAATTCCGCTTGCTGTAACAGCAATAGTGGGATGATTTTTGTATATTACACTGTTTGCTGCAGTATCGATTCCTTTTGCAAGTCCAGAAACGATAACAAAACCAGCTTCGCTTAAATCAAGTGCCAACTTATTGGCAAAATTTCTTCCATTCATTGAAGAGTTACGCCCACCGATTATTGCAATTATCTCACGGCTTAATAATGATATATCACCAAGCGCAGTTATTACAGGAGGACAACTAGAGATATTTCTTAAAAGATCAGGGTAATCTGGGTCACATGCGGGTATAATTTTAGCTCCAATTCTTTCTGCATTATTGATTTCTTCTCGTGCATCTTGAATGCCATACACCTTATTATTAGCCACCCTATTGAGATATTTTAGCACCTCATCTAGCGATCCATGTGTTCTTAGTATACTAAAAAACTTTGTTGGTCCTATAGTTCTAGCCAAGCTTAACCATACTTCTAATTCTTTGTTGTTCAATTTATTTATCTTCATAAAAGGCTTGAATTTCTTATCAATTTAGTGTACCCAAGATAATGCAAATATACAGTGTTTTATGACGCATTTTGTTACAGATAAATGCATAAAATGTAAATATACGGACTGTGTGGAAGTATGTCCCGTTGACTGCTTCTATGAAGGTAAAAACATGCTCGTGATTAACCCAGATGAATGTATTGATTGCGGAGTGTGCATACCTGAGTGTCCAGTAGATGCAATTGTAACTGATGATTCCATAAAAGATATTTTAGAACTAGATGAAGAGTTACTGAACAGTGAACAAAAAATCTTCAAATCATTTTACAACATAAACGTAGAATACTCACAAAAATGGCCAAATATCACAGCTAAGAAGCAACCTCTCTATACTGCAGAAGAGTATAAGGAAAAAAAGGATAAAACAGCTTATTTTGACGAAAATTTAGAATAATGCTACTGAAGGAAAAAGAAAATTTCTCTTGTATCTCACAATTATTGTTTTGCATTGCTGAAAGTGGCTGTATTGTTTATGTCCTTGATAGCATAACTAGTTTACTTGAGAATACAAATAGTAATACAGCAATTTTACTGCTATTTAACTGTTAATAGGTACATTAGACGGATCATATGGGGTATAAAATGGATATTAAAGTAAAATATGCGGGAATAACTAAGCGTGCTGCAGCTTATATAGTTGACCAAATTATATTCCTAGTCTGTTATTCATTATTTTATTTATTAATTTTATTCATATTATCAGGAGAGCCCCTTGCCGATGTTTTTAATTATGTCTTTCCTGATATTGACACTAATAGTGACCTTATATCAGAGCGATATGAAATATTAGAAGACTTAGATATATTATTGAAAGATTTAGTATATATAGCATTGGAAGTATTAATGATAACAAGACTTGGTTGGACTCCAGGAAAGTTGCTACTTGGTATATACATAAAAGATGCAAACACACTTAAAAACGCTGCTTTAATGCAAGTAGTGATGAGAAGCACTCTCAAGGCACTTTTGTGGGTACCCACCTACATTTCTGAGTGGTTTTTTATTTTACCAATATTGGTTCTAATGTTTGCAATATTTGATAAGCGCAAGCAGCTTTTCTACGACAAAATTACAAAAACAGTAGTAATGGATTATAGGTCTGAAGCATGCTACCCAAAATTAAACTATGTATATGTGGGAATAACTAGGCGTGTGTTAGCGCATATTATTGACAGTCTTATTATTAAGGGAATTCCTTTATTCTGTTTGATTCTTGTAAGAGTGGTTTTTCACATTGCTAGACCTAAATTATTAATTATACGTATTTGCTTATCTTTTTTGCTATCGATAGTATTCGGAGTATTCATGATAAGAAGATTTGGTGGTACTCCAGGACAATTGTTATGCGGTATTAATATCAAAGATGCAAATACACTTGAAAATGTTACTCTAGTGCAAGCAATAGTTAGGCATATTTCATTTGAAGTTATTTGCTTCCCCATATTCATCACGAGAAGGAAATTTTTTGATAAGTATACCTCTGAATGGTGGTTTGATCCTTTATTAGGCTTAATCTTTATGACCACAATACTAATTTTCATATGTGCAATATTTGACCAACGCAAGCAGTTTCTTCATGATAAAATTGCAAAGACAGTGGCAGTAGATTATAAACCTCCAAGCTAACTTTCCCTTCTGTTTACAAGGTTCATATATGTAGTTATAATTAATAAGGTTCTTCTAAGAGTGCCCATGGTTCCAACTATAGCAATTTTAAGTGGTGGATTTTCTTGTGAGAGAGAAATATCACTTATGAGTGGAAGAGCAGTAAAGAAGGCACTTGATAGCCTTTCATATAATGCAATAGAAATAGATGTTGACAGCAACATTGCTGAAAAGCTTAAAAAAATTAATCCGGGCCTTGCTTTTATCGCTCTGCATGGACCTTATGGTGAAGATGGCTGCATTCAAGGTTTATTGGAAATCTTAGGTATAAAATATACACACTCAGGAGTTATGGCTTCTGCTGTTGCTATGAACAAGGCAATGTCAAAGCATATATTTTGGTCCCTTAGTATTGATACTCCAAAAGGTTATGTAATTAGCCGAGAAGATCTACTAAAAAATAATATTAAAATTGATTATCCGTACGTCTTAAAACCAATTAATGAAGGCTCTAGCATCGGAGTACATATTGTTTCCTCACATGAGGATTATTTAAAACTGAAATTTGATGTCATTCCAGCGCGTGACCAGGAAAAAAAAACAGTATCTGGCTACTTGGATGACAAGGAAGGAGCTACTTCTATGACAAAAGATTTGATGATCGTAGAAGAATACATACCGGGCATAGAGTTACATACTGCTGTATTGCTGGATGAAGCAATTGGCACTATGGAAATACGACCAAAAAATAAATTCTATGATTATGAAGCAAAGTATACAGATGGATTTGCAGAACATATATTTCCTGCTGAAATTCCTGACAATATATATAAAATGACCTTGGAACACGCACTGAAAGTTCATCAATTTTTAGGATGCAAAACTATTTCCCGCTCAGACTTTCGTTATAATCCCAAGAATAACACTTTAAAAATGCTTGAGATTAATACACATCCTGGCTTTACTGAGTTATCGTTAGTGCCAGAAATTGCAAAATTGGCAAAAGGAATCAATTTTAATGAATTAGTTAAAATTATTATTGAAGATAGTTTGCAGCACAAAAATATTAGGGATTTAAGTCATGTTGAGCAGTATTACTAGAAGCCAAAGGAGTTTTTTGCGTAAGTGTGCCTTGGTTATTATCACAGCACTTTTTCTTACGCTAATACTTTACAGCTCACTTGATAAAATAATAAATCGATTTAATTACTACTTTACTTGGTATAATGACTGCCTATCTAGTTTATTACTCAGTAGTGGATTTTCAATCGACGAAGTAGTCGTGAGCGGCAATAAATTTACAAACAAAAAGGATATTCTAAGTTTGACAGATAGAACGCAACCTATCCTGTATATATCACTTTCAAAACTTGCCGGTAACATACAATCCGTAAGCAGGTGGATAAAACACGTAAGAGTTCACAGAATTTTGCCCAATACTCTACGCATTAATATAGATGAGCATAAACCGTTTGCTCTCTGGAAAGATAATAACAAAACCTCGGTAATTGATTTCGAAGGCAAAGTGATCGTAGATAACTATCCAGTAGATGATCTTGTTGTAATTACAGGACAAAACTCGTTATCAAACCTAGAATTTGTTAGAGATGTGTTAGAGAGTAAAACTCAATTAAGTGACCACATTTCTTCTTTTGCTTATATAGGGAATAGAAGATGGAATATCATACTTGATAACGATTCCACAGTAAAACTGCCTGAAGATAACCCTTATAGTGCATGGGAATATTTAAACCACTTGCAAAATACAACTGATTTTACTTTCAGCGATTGGAGTATTATTGATATGCGTATTACTGATAAAATCTTTGTGAAGAGGTGATCTGCTGTCATCCAAGCAGCGGGATACTTAACCGTCATACCGCGATTCATTCGCGGTATTCAGCCGTTAACAAGCAGCGGAATGACAGCAATCCTACGTCATACCGCGATTCATTCACGGTATCTCTTGGCATAGATCCCGCTAACACGTAGCGGGATGACGGTTGTCGTTTAGCTATAAATATTTAAGAAATTTACCAAACGAAAAAAAAGGCAAAAGAAGCCCCGTGGTTGGCTAATTACTTACATTATACTTTCAAGTATGGCGTTTTTTTATTCTAAACGCTTAATAACCGCGATTTAGCTGCTTTTTAATGCAACTAACCTTTAGTCATAAATGTTTAAGAAATTTACTAAACAGAAAAAAAGGCAAAAGAAACCCTAGGGTAGCTAGTTATTCACTATCCATTTTTTAAGTTGGCGTTTTTTTATGTTTTAAATGCTTTATAAGCGCATTTTAGCTTATATTAGGTAAAAACCTAGAAGTTTTATAAAGACATAAGGTGCACATAGTGCAAAAAATTAAACATGAGACGCCAGATACGTGAGTTTTTTTGTCATTTAATCTGTACAGAGAAGATAAATAAATAGCTTCAGTTTCATGATAAGGGGGCTGGCGAGTTTTGTCAAGGAATTTTTATGCAAGAGATCTATTGAAATGCCCCTGTAAAATTATACTATTAATTAGTGCACTGTAAATTTAAAATTATAGATATGTTAAGCAGATTGGTAATTTTGCTATTAGTTTTTATACTTCCTTTTTCTTCATACTCATACCAGTTTAGAACCAAAGCAAAGCAAGCAGTAGTCTTAGATTTAGCTTCAGACTCATTCATTTTTGACCATAATTCTGATGAAAAAATGGCCCCATCTTCAATGAGCAAGCTAATGACTTTATATATAGCCTTCGATTATCTAAAAGCTGGAATAATACACATGGAGGATAAATTTCGAGTAAGTAGAAAAGCGTGGGAAAGGAGAGGCTCTTCTATGTTTTTGAAAGAAGGTCAATCCGTTACGGTGAGGGAATTACTTGAAGGAATTACAATAGTCTCAGGCAATGATGCCTGCATAACACTAGCCGAGGGCATTGCAGGATCAGAAGAGAATTTTGTGGCTGAAATGAATGAAGTTGCACAAAATTTGAATCTGAATGACAGTCATTTTGTCAACTCAAGCGGGTGGCCAGATGAAGATCATTTTATGAACGCAAAAGACTTGGTAATGCTGGCAAAAAGGATTTTCACCGATTTTCCTGAATATTATGATTTATTTTCTGAACAATATTTGACATATAATGAAATTGTACAAAAGAATAAAAATCTTCTACTTTTTCACGACATTGGGGTTGACGGTTTAAAAACCGGTTATACAAATGCTGGTGGTTACGGCATTGTAGCATCTGCAAAACGAAATGATAGGAGAATTTTTGCTGTCGTAAATGGCTTAAACACTGAGAAAGAGCGAATAGAAGAAGCAAAAAGACTGATACAATACTCCTTAAATCATTTTAACACCAAGAAAATATTCGCTAAGGATAGCGTAGTTGAGGAAGTAAATGTTCTCTATGGAAAAGATAAAAAAGTGCCTATTACAGTTGCAAACGATGTTACCATAACTTACAACCGCAAATTGCATGACCAAATTAAGGTGCGTATTGAATATAAAGATATGATACCTGCACCCATTAAAAAAGGTCAAGAAGTGGGCGAAGTTTTTGTAGAAATACCAGGTATTGAGCAACAAACTACACCACTTTATGCAGCAAATGACGTGCAGGAATTGAATTTCGTAGAAAAGTTTTTTAGGATGTTGTTTTAAGTTTGATATTAAAGCAATTTCGAAAGAGAGATCTATTGCACTTTAGTGTAGTTTTAACTAACAATTTCTGTTACAATACAAGATTGAAGTGTTACGAAAATGTGCTGGTTATATTTGTTGCTGTCTAGTATCCTAGAGATACTGTGGGCTGTAACACTAAAGTTTAGTAACAGTTTTACTAAAGTTGTGCCTTCGATTGCAACATTGGTAATTATGATCATTAGCATTTATTTTTTATCTCTTGCAGCATGCTTTCTACCTATTAGAGTATGCTATGCAGTTTCCTCTGGAATATGCACAATTGGAATAACTATAATTGGTGCAACCACTTTCACAGAGAATATTAATTTATATCAAGTTTTATGTATCGTTTTAATTGTAATAGGAACCATAGGGCTAAAGCTCTCTATTTAAACCTAAAAATTTATGCATGAATTGGATATATTTACTCTTATCGTCACTAATTGAAGTGTTCTGGGTCATAACACTTAAGCATAGTTATGGATTTACTCATCTCGTACCATCAATAATTAGCATACTCTCCATGGCTCTTAGTACATATTTACTTTCGCTCGCTACACGTTCTATACCTATCGGAGTATGCTATGCAATTTGGACTGGAGTGGGCGCTATAGGAGCTTCGATACTTGGAGTTTACCTATTTGATGAACCAGTTAATTTATTCGAAGTAATATGCTTTATTTTAGTTACATTCGGGATTATAGGATTAAAATTGTTTGATACTGCAAAACAAACTGTTGATAAAATGGAATAAAAGATCCCACTGGGATGAAAGAAGCAGATACTCCATATTGTCATGCAAATTGGAATCCAGACTTTTTTCTATATAGCATGGTGAAGACGGGAAACCGTAACCGTTCACACAATGGCGTCAACTTAAGGAAAAATGTCAGAGATTGTGTATAAAATTTCTCTCTAAATTTTTTATCATTAAATTATCCAAAGAGTGCAAGGGACAGCACTTTTGTTTCTATTTTATTGCAACAAAAAAGTTTAAAATGTGTCTTTTTTAGGTGAGGCATGCAAAAAGGAAAAGATCTTATCTTACAAATTAAAAATGCAATATACTCGAAAACTTTTCAGAAAATCCATTGTGTTGAGTTTTACACGAACAAGAAAACTTCCTTTTTCGACAGTATTTTCTATGATTTTAAAGTTAGTTAAAAAAAGTTTGGGAATAGAATGTGAACTTATGGAGCCATTGACATGTACCCTCAAAGCAAGCTTTTTCTAAAGCAAGGTATAAGATTTGCCATACAGGCTTTCAAGAATTTAAGCATCCAAACAGCCTATCAGGATGAACCTGAGTTGGAGAGGCTATAGACTTATTGCAGCAGATGGTTCTGGTATGAGATTACCCAGCTCTGGGGAAATTGTATCCGAGTTTGAACCAAATGGAACAACAGGCACCATTGGCAATTTGTTTGTTGATTTGTGTACTTCGCTGATTTGTAGTGCTCGTCTTGCAGCTTGGAATATAGGTGAACAAACGTTGGCGGCAGAGCAATTACCCGAAGTTATCACTCAAATGCGTTTATTAAATCAAGAGAAATTATTATTTATCTATGATCGTCTTCAGTAAAATTCATTCAGCAGCATTATGATTTGGAAGTAGATTTTATTTTTCGCTTGCAAAAAAGAAATTATAGTAAGCTATGGGAACGCTGGCGAATTAGATTTTGATTTTATATTAGAAAATGAAAAGCTAAAAAATAAAATGAAAGGACAGAAAGTAAGAGTTATAGTGCTGACATTAGCCAACTGAGAAACAGAGTTTTTGACCGAGACTTTGGAGCAAAGCTTATGTGTTAAGGTGGCACATAGAGGAAACGACTCAAAGTAGGAGCAGAGTTAGAGAATTTTTCTGGAGAGGCTGTATTACAAGAATTTTGGGCAAACTTGGTCATGTGCAATATATTATCGCTTCATATATGTGATGCACAAGGGCCTTGGAACCCAGATCAAATTACTGAGTATCGTTTAAATTTTTCAGTTTTATTTAGTGTAATGAGACAGAAACTCTATCAGGTACTTATTGCACCAAAAAACTTTCAAGCCCTTTTTAAGTATACGCGCTAAAGTTAAAATCCGACCGGGACAGCCGCAATAAAGTAGATAAGCCTAAACGCCATCATGTCTTTAGGAGAGTTTGCTAATGAAAGTTCTTAAGTTGACGCCATTGGCTGAACGGATACGATTTATTTCAGTGCATGAGCTGGTCCTTTTCGGATTTTAGCGCTGTGTACATAACTGCACGAACGTCTAGTTTAGGGGTAAGAAAAATTAGGGCCTGCAAATTAATCCAAACACATAAGTGTAGTGTTACCACCAAATGCTGTAGTGTTAACACTTACAACTTTTTCTGTAGAAAAACGCTGTAAATAATGAGGACCACCAGCTTTTGGCCCAGTGCCAGATAGTCCTCTACCACCAAATGGTTGTATCCCAACTGCTGCACCTATCTGGTTACGGTTGATGTAGACATTTCCAACTGATATTTTTTTACTTATAGTGTCAATTTGACTTTGTATACGACTCTGCAAAGAAAACGTAAGCCCATATCCAGTACTATTTATATCACTTATAACTTCATTTAATTGTGACTTGTTAAAACGTATGATATGTAAAATAGGACCAAATACCTCTTGCTTTAATTGCGAAATTTTTTGTATCTCATAAATATATGGAGGAAAGAAATAACCATTATGAGAATTCGTATCCATGGGTACTTTAAATAACAGATTTGAATCTTCATCCTCTGACATTTTTTGCGTATGTTGAGTGAGCATATCGATAGATGCTTTATCAATTATTGGACCAATATCAGTACTAAGTTGTATTGGGTCACCAATCTTGAGTTCTTGCGCTGCACCGCATATCATTTTTATCTGCTTCTCTGCTATGTCCTCTTGAATAAACAGCACTCTAAGCGCAGAACAGCGTTGACCACTGCTACGAAACGCAGAAAGCAAAGCATCCATAGCCACTTGCTCTAAAAGAGCAGAGCTATCAACTATCATAGCATTGAGCCCTCCTGTTTCAGCAATAAGTGGCACAATAGGACCATCCCTATTTGCAAGCATTTTATTGATTATTTGAGCAGTTTGTGTTGAGCCAGTAAAAGCTACTCCGGCAATTCTATTGTCTGGAACTAATATTTTGCCTAAATATCCACCATCCCCAGGAATGAGGTGTAACACATTCTTTGGTATCCCAGCTTCATGTAGTATCTTAACAGCTTCGTAGGCAATAATCGGCGTTTGCTCTGCCGGTTTTGCCAGCACTGCATTACCTGCTGCAAGTGCAGCTGAGACCTGCCCAATGAAGATAGCGAGCGGAAAATTCCACGGTGATATGCATAAGAAAACTCCTCTGCCTTCAAAAAAGATGAAGTTATCTTCACCTGTTGGGCCCGGCAATTTTTTCCAGTCGCTCAGTTCATTTTTTGCTATCATTGCATAATAACGCAGAAAGTCGATTGCCTCTCTTACTTCTGCTATTGCATCGGATAAAATTTTTCCTGCTTCCACAATCAGAATGTAAATTAACTCTTTCATCCTTTCCTCAAGCAAATCTGCAGCTTTTTCAAGGCATTTAGCGCGCTCTTCTGCTGAAACATTCTGCCACTTAGCAAAAGCACTATGTGCTATTTCAAGAGCGTTTAAAGCTTGATCGCTTGTTGCACTTGACACTTCTCCAATTACATTTTCCAAATGTGCAGGATTCACTACTTCGATAAATTCAGCATTATCAAATAGTGCTTTTCCATCAATTATTGGTCCAACTTGCCACTTTTTTTCACTAAAACCCTTTATATCATCTGCAAATTGTGAGACTATCACAGAATCACTAATATCCATCCCCAAGGAATTTTTTCTTTCTGGTCCCAAAATATCTTGTGGTAATGGAATGCCTGGATGAGGTTCATAATTAAAATTTATAGCTTTTTCCAGTGGATCTGAAATTAACTCATCGATTTTAACGTTAGGATCACTTATTTGATTAACAAACGAACTATTAGCTCCATTTTCAAGAAGGCGTCTTATAAGATAAGGCAACAAGTCACTATGTTCCCCAACGGGTGCGTAGACACGACAGCTAACATTTGTTGCAAGCTCTGACATTGCATAATCATATAAGTCTTTTGCCATTCCATGTAAGCGTTGAAATTCAAATCCAGGGTGGTTTTTATCAGCAAGTTCCATGATAGAGGCAAAAGTATAGACGTTATGAGTTCCAAAGCATGGGTAAAAGCTGTTTGGTTTACTCAAAAGTTTCTGTGCGCACACGAGGTAAGATACGTCAGTATAGCTTTTTCTTGTAAATACTGAGTAATCATTTAATCCCAATTCTTGCGTACACTTGATTTCTGAATCCCAATATGCACCTTTTACAAGCCTCACCATAATTTTATGATTTGATCGAATAGCAACATCCTCTACAAAGTCAAGAACAGATAAAGCACGTTTTTGATATGCTTGTACAGCCAAGCCGAGCCCTTCCCACTCAGAAAGTGATTCATCAAGCCGTAATTGTTCAAACAAGATTAAGGAAATTTCAAGCCTTTCTGTTTCTTCTGCGTCTATGCATAGTGAAATGTTGTATTTTTTTGCCTCGCGGCAGAGCTCTAAAACCTTAGTGAATATCTCACCAGCAATTCGGCCAAATTGACTAAATTCATAACGTGGGTGTAAAGCAGAAAGTTTGATTGAAATTCCATGGGATTTAAAACAATCATTTATTTCAGTGGATTCACCTATAGCTTTTATTGAGTGCATGTATGAATTAAAATACTCTTCTGCATCCTCAGTTGTGTGAGCAGCTTCGCCAAGCATATCAAAAGAGTATAAAAACTTACTATTGTCATCTAGTTTTGCGTACCTTAAAGCTTCTTCTATGGTTTCTCCAACAACAAAATGATTACCAAGCATAGACATTGCTTGTTTTACTGCTTTGCGAATGATCGGTTCTCCTAAATTCTTAAGTAACTTAGAAATTGCGTAATAGAACTTCGAATCGCCTTCATTATCTCTCAATATACTGCTACCTATCATCAAGCTCCATGTGGAAGCATTAACAAACAACGAAGAAGAGAGCCCTAAATATTTATTCCATTCCTGATTGGCAATTTTATCTTTGATTAGCTCGTCTATTGTATAATCATCTGGTATTCTAAGTAGTGACTCAGCAAGACACATAAGCGCTATTCCTTCATCATTGGAAAGCGAGTATTGCTGCATAAAGGAATCTACAATACTTAATTTATTGTGTTTGATTTTTTCAATAACTTGTTTTGCTATATTATAAATTCTATTTTTTGAATCAGCCGAAAGCTCTGCTTTTTCTACAAGATAACGTATATAACTCTTTTCATCAGTACGATAAAATCCTTGTAAATGTTTTCTGAGTTCATTAGGTTCTTGTATAGAGCTTATCATATATAATTATCTCCAAAAAATACTCCGACACCATATGTATGGTGAAATTATATCATAACTTTGCGCAGAGCAAATTGCTATTTACAAAGGGATCAGGGCTGGCTAAAAGAAGTCCATGCAATAACTTCACTAAATCAAAAAGATTGTGCAAGTATGTAGCTCAACACTCCACCACACATCAAGTATTTAGTCTCAGTTGCGGTTTGTACACAGCATTTGAGTTGAATTGATTGCCTTGAATTATCCTTTCTTTTGATGATACATTCTAGATTTCCACTCGGCACTATTTCACCTTTTATGCTTATTACCTCGCTACCATCAAATATCTTTCTGGTTATTCCATTTTGGAATATAAGTGGAAGAACACCCATACCAACTAAGTTGGACCTATGTATACGCTCAAAGCTTTCTGCAATTACAACTTTAATCCCCAACAATAAAGTACCCTTTGCTGCCCAATCCCTACTTGAACCTGTGCCATACTCCTTTCCTGCCACAATGATGAGAGCTTCCTTGTAGCGCATCGCCGCATCAAAAATTGGCATAGTTTCTTGAGAAGGAATATATTTTGTATATCCACCTTCGGTGCTAACCATTTCATTTTTTATTCTAATGTTAGCAAAAGTCCCACGCATCATTACATTGTGATTACCACGACGAGATCCATATGAATTGAAATCCTGTGGTTCAATTCCAAGCCCTTTTAAATATAGACCGGCAGGACTACTCGAGGCAATATTTCCCGCAGGGGAAATATGATCAGTAGTTATGCTATCGCCAAACATTGCTAATATTTGTGCACCCTTTATATCGATTTTATTATTTTTAGGTGATAAGTTATCAAAATAAGGCGGATTTTGTATGTAAGTGCTGTTTGCATCCCAATTATAGATTTCACTTTTTTCACACTTTATCTTTCGCCAATGTTCATCACCAGAAAAAACATCCTTATACTTTTGTATGAACATCTCACGTGTTACCACACTTTTAACACAATCTTCGATTTCATTGTTTGTTGGCCATATATCTTTGAGATAGACATCATTTCCATTCTTATCTTTGCATATTGAATCTTTTGTCAGATCAATTTGCACAGTACCAGCAAGTGCATATGCAACAACAAGTGGCGGAGATGCCAAGTAATTAGCTTTGACTAACGGATGAATTCTTCCTTCAAAGTTACGATTGCCAGATAAAACTGCAGCAACGGTTAAGTTTTTGTTTTTAATGCCATTTTCTATATCTTTATTAAGTGGACCAGAATTCCCAATGCAAGTTGTGCAACCATATCCAACTAGATTAAAACCCAAAGCATTTAGATCTACCTGCAATCCAGACTTTTCTAAATATTCTGTTACAACTTGTGACCCTGGAGCAAGAGAAGTTTTAACCCAAGGCTTTGATTTTAATCCAAGTTTAATTGCATTACGAGCTACAAGACCTGCAGCAATCATCACACTTGGATTTGAGGTATTAGTGCAGCTTGTTATTGCTGCAATAACTACACTTCCATCTTGGAGTTTATCGCTTTCCTTTGACTCATTAACTGAAAATGATTTAGAAAAAGACTCTGCCACTTGTGAAAGAAAAACCTTATCTTGTGGTCTTTTAGGACCAGCCATTACTGGCTTCACGCTCGATAAATCAAGTTCTAGTGCGTCAAAAAATGCTAACTCATTATTGCCACGCCACAATCCTTGCTCTTTCGCATAAGCCTCAACTAACTTAATCAGCTTTTCTGGTCGCCCTGTTAAATGTAAATAATCGAGTGTTTTCTGATCAATTGGAAAAAACCCACAAGTTGCACCATACTCTGGGGCCATGTTTGCTATAGTGGCTCTATCTGCCAAAGATAAATAATCTAAACCATCACCATAAAATTCTACAAACTTACCAACAACGCCTTTTGTTCTTAGGATATTGGTAACCGTCAGCACTAAATCAGTCGCAGTTACTCCTTCCGGCAATCTGCCAATTAATTTAAATCCAACTACTTCTGGAATCACCATACTAATTGGTTGACCAAGCATCACAGACTCAGCTTCTATGCCTCCAACACCCCAACCAAGAACTGATAATCCGTTAACCATTGTAGTATGGCTGTCAGTACCAACTAAAGTGTCAGGATATATGACTCCATCATTATTACACACAACTTGCGCTAAATATTCAAGATTCACTTGGTGGCAAATCCCTGTGCCAGGCGGCACTACTCTAAAATTTGTGAAGGACGATTCCCCCCACTTTAAAAATTGATATCTCTCCAAATTTCTTTTTACTTCTAGCTCAACATTCTTACTGAATGCGGAAACACTTCCATAACTATCTACTTGAACAGAATGGTCAATCACAAGATCAACCGGTACAGACGGATTTATGTTGCTCGGGTTTCCTCCATTTTTCTTAACATAGCTCCGCATTGAAGCTAGATCAACAACAGCAGGAACCCCTGTAAAATCTTGCATCAACACCCTTGCTGGTTTATAGCTAATTTCGTGATTAGTGTGTTTATTAACGCAGTCTGCTAGCACTCTTATGTCATCCAGCTTTACGTTTACTCCATCTTCATTGCGCAATAAATTTTCAAGCAGAACCTTAAGTGAGCAGGGCAATTTAGTCACATCTATTCCTAAAAATTCACTAACACTACTTAGGCTAAAATAGTTGTATGACTTCCCGTCAATGTTTAAAGTCGTTTTTGCGTTTAAAGAATTATTCATCAAGTTACATCATATTAGTTAAAATTGGAATTACTACCGTTACTTTTTTGTTGTTGACCTTGCTGCTCATACATAGTTTCAAAATCTATAGGATCTAGCATCAGTGGGGGAAATCCACCACTACTTGTAACTCTTGCAATTATTTCTCTTGCAAAAGGGAAAAGAAAAGTAGGTCCGCCAATAAACAAAGCTTGTCTTACCTCTTCCTCACTCAACTCTTTTAAATTTTCTATTGAAAAAATACCACAATATTTCGTCTCACAAATGAAAGCTACGCCATCTTTTATGCCTTCATCTTTTACCGTTGCTTTGACTTCTATATGCAAAGTAATTTCATGGAAAGATTTTTCTTCATTCACTTCTTCTTTGTTTTTCGTCCCTTCTAATTTTGCTGAATTGATATTAACCATTACATTAATATCTGGAGCTTTACTAGAAGAAAGGAATGGCGAATTCGGATTCTCAAATGATAGATCTTTAACATATTGACCGTGAATTCTCATTTTTTGTTGTGGCATTTCTTACGTCTCCTTTAATTAAGTTGAGATATTTAATACTTTCTTATATAATATATTCATTTACAAACGAATAGCAAACCTGATTATAAGTTGATATGAAAAACATATTTTCATTAATAATTAATAATGTTCGGATACTTTATATGCCAAGGAGTTGAGTTACTATGATAGAGCTTGTAATATATGCTTTATTAGCGGCGTTCATTTTTTCACGTTTGTATAATTCTTTAGGAAGGTCAGCCAACCTCAACCTAAAAAAGCTAACTAATGTATTGGATGTAAGCCGAAGTAGACAAGATGTAGTAGAAAACATTGAGGGTTACATTGATAGCAATGATGAAAATTCAATAAAAGTTACTTATAAACAAATATTAAAAAAAAACAAAGATTTTTCTATTTCCCACTTTATAGAAGGTTCAAGCATAGCTTTTGAATTAATAATAAAATGTTTCAATCAAGGAAATTTGTCTCAGTTAAAACCACTTCTCGATAAAGACTTATATGATAATTTTGCAGAGAAGATTAAACATCGTAAAGAGGTGCACGAGTCTATAATTGTTTCTATTGTTTCACAAAAGATTTTAGAAATAAAGCTAGTAAAAAACGCAGTGTTTATTGCAGTATATTTCCTTTCAGAGCAAATTAACTTCGTTAAGAATAATAAAGGGGATATCATATCAGGTAGTACATCCACCATTAATAAAGTTGAGGATGTATGGCAATTCAAAAAAAATGTTAATTCATCAGACCCAAGCTGGTTGCTTGTTTCTATTCACTATAAAAAGACAAGTAACGATAAGACAAATGACAAGTAAGATGAGTTTTTTTTGAAATGGAAAGCAAGCTACGCGAAATAGTACTTGACACTGAAACGACAGGTCTTGACACTGGATCTGGTCATCGAATTATTGAAATAGGGTGTGTGGAATTAATTAACCGCATTCCAACAGGTAAAGTATTCCATCGGTACCTTAACCCAGAAAGAGATATACCTTATCACTCATTTAAGATTCACGGTGTTAGTGAAGAATTTTTAGAAGATAAACCATTATTTTCAGATGTTGCACTTGAATTTCTTGACTTTATATCTAATGATATTTTGGTAATTCACAACGCTGAATTCGATGTTAAGTTCCTTAACATGGAGTTAAGCAAGCTGAATGCTGGGTTAATTTCCTCAGATAGAGTGCTAGATACATTACCTCTTGCGAGGAAAAAATTCGCAGGATCACCTGCTTCTTTGAATGCATTATGTAAGCGTTTTGATATATCGCTAGAGAATAGAGAATTGCACGGAGCACTAGTTGATGCTCAATTGCTTGCAAAGGTATATGTTGAACTTACAGGAGGGTTACAAACCTTTCTGTTTGATAATGAATGCAATCAGGACAGTAACTCTACATTCGTTCAGCATAAAGTGCGTAATCTAACTCCCAGAGAACATTCACCAAATAGTGAAGAAATTGATGAACATAAGAAACTGTTAGACAAAATTAACAATACACTTTGGAATAAATGTATTGAATAGATCAACCAATAAAGATACAATTTAATTTTACTGAGAGCATTCTAATGGTAAGGTTTGTAAGATTGTTATCTAATGTGCTAGCAGCATTAGCAGTTGTTTTTTTAGGTTATTGTTATTTCACTAAAAAAGGCATATTTGCCCCAGTAGCGATTCACAACGCAGAAGTTAAGATAGGCGGAGATTTTTCTTTAATTAATCAGGACGGACAGATCCTGCGCAGTAGTGATTTTAAAGATAAATACATGATGATTTTCTTTGGGTTTTCCTCATGCAAAAGAACTTGCCCTATGAACCTTGGAATAATTTCAGAAACACTTGCAAAGTTAGATGAGAAAACTAACAACAAGCTACAAACATTTTTTATCACAGTTGATCCTGAGCGCGATAGCACGGAAAGACTTAAAGAATTTCAGCAGCAATTTGACCACAGAATACAAATGTTAACTGGTGAAAGAGAAAAAATAGACGAAGTAGTTGCGAAATACAAAGTATATGCAAGCAAAGTTGGTGGAGAAGAAGAAATCAACCATTCTTCGATAATATATCTTATTGGCCCTGGAGGAAAATATGTTACACACTTTGCAGCCGATTTAAATTCAGACGAAAGTCAATCTGATAAGATTTTGGCTGAGATCAGAAAATACGTAAACTGAATTATAGATTCTTCTGTTAATTACGCAACTGCATGAGCGTTATAATTTAATCTCCACCTGGAAGACACATTGGAATGACACTATTTGCTGTCTTCAAAAATAAACATTCGTAAAATTGTGCTTTTAATATGGGTTATCAGTTTAAAAATGTTGCTAATCAGCATATATGAATGTAATATTAATTAACATTCATAAACGAAGCAATACCATGGAAAATAGTTATAATGCCGATGCAATAAAAATCTTAAGGGGTCTTGATGCTGTAAGGAAACGTCCAGGTATGTACATTGGTGACACTGACGATGGATCTGGCTTGCACCACATGGTATATGAGGTTGTTGACAACGCAATAGATGAGTCTTTAGCTGGATATTGTGATAAAATTGAAGTTAGTATAAATGCAGATGGTTCAGTATCTGTAACTGATAATGGTCGTGGCATTCCAACTGACATTCATGAAGAAGAAGGAATATCAGCAGCAGAGGTAATAATGACTCAACTCCATGCTGGTGGTAAATTTGACAGCAATACCTATAAGGTTTCTGGGGGATTACATGGTGTTGGAATCTCAGTTGTGAATGCATTATCAAGCTGGTTGGAATTAACTATTTGGCGCAATAAGAAAGAACACTTTATGCGTTTTGAAGATGGTGAGTCTATTGAACCTTTAAAGGTAGTCAACGAAAATACAAACAAAAGAGGAACTAAAGTCACGTTCATGCCATCAACAGAGACTTTTAATGGCATTAATTTCAGTTACTCAACGCTTGAAAGTCGTATAAGAGAATTAGCATTTTTAAATTTAAATATCGACATTACTTTACGTGATCTGCGCAATGAACCATATACAGAATCTCATTTCAATCAGAGCAATCAATCTAAAGACAATTTTGGTACAGCAAATTTTGTGCAGTATTTAGATAAGAATAAGACACATGTAACTAAAATTGCCAGTATGAAAGGAGATGCAGAAGATCTTGGCATCAGCTTGGAAATATCGATGGAATGGAATGATTCCTACTATGAGAATATGTTGTGTTTCACTAATAATATACGGCAACGAGATGGTGGTACGCATTTGGCAGGATTTAGATCTGCACTAACTAGATGTATCAATAACTATGCAACTAATGAAGGGTTTTTAAAGAAAGCAAAAGTAAATTTAACTGGAGAGGACGTTAGAGAAGGTTTAACTTGTGTTTTATCTCTCAAGATGCCTGACCCTAAGTTTTCTTCACAAACAAAAGATAAACTAGTTAGTTCTGAAGCACGTGCAGTTGTAGAAAGTATAGTTTCTGATAAATTGAGCACAATCCTTGAAACTGATCCCAAATTGGCGGCAAGCATAGTAGAAAGAGCAATTAGGTCAGCAAAAGGAAGAGAAGCCGCAAGAAAAGCACGAGAGCTAGTTAAAAGCAAAAACAATATTGATATTGCAACTCTGCCAGGAAAGCTTGCTGATTGCCAGGAAAAAGCCCCTGAGTTATCGGAATTATTTATAGTAGAGGGTAATTCAGCAGGTGGTACTGCAAAGCAGGGGCGTAATCGTAAAACACAAGCAGTGCTTGCCTTAAGAGGAAAAATTCTAAACGTAGAACGTGTAAGTTTAGATCGTATTTTTTCATCTGCAGAAATAGGCTCTTTAATTACTGCAATTGGTGCTGGAATAGGGAGTGAACACTTCGATATTGAAAAAGCTAGATATCATAAAATTATCATCATGACAGATGCAGATGTTGATGGTTCACATATAAGAACTTTGATTCTGACTTTCTTTTTTAGACACATGCGTGAAGTTATTGAAAAAGGCTACTTATACATAGCACAGCCACCCCTCTATAAAGTTACAAAGAATGCTAAAGACACTTATATTAAAGATGACGAAACTTTTGAAGAGTATATAATAAACTCAGCAGTTAAAAGATTAACACTAAGTAGTACAGCTACAGAATTTAACGATTTGCGCCTTATTTTGAATAAATGCGTTAGCATTTCTAATATTAGCAAAAATTATGATAGAGAAATACCACAAAATCTCTTAGAGTCATTGCTAATTTTAAGTAAAAAGAATGCTCTATCATCGGCTGATGAGATATTAAAGTATTTGAAGTTAATGTACAGCGAATACACTTGGGAAGTGGAAATAAAAGATGAAGAAAAAGAAATTCATATCTCTAAATTGTTTCAAGGATTGGCAGACAAATATATATTTGCACTTAGTATGCTTGAAGGCAAAGATATGCAAAACATATTAAGTTTGCTTGATGGTATAAGTAATTTATTTAATGGTGATTCATTTTTAAAGTCACAAGAAACTGAAATAAGAATCACTTCTCCAAGTACGCTTGCAAAAATAATAATGGACTATGGTAAAAAAGGTTTAACTCTGCAGAGATTTAAAGGTCTTGGTGAAATGAATGCTGATCAGCTATGGGATACTACGTTAAATCCTGAGGCTAGAACTTTACTAAAGGTTGAAATAAAAGATTGTGAAGAAGCTGATTCCATATTTTCAATACTAATGGGTGATATAGTTGAACCACGCCGTGATTTTATTAATAGCAATGCACTCAACGTGCATGATGTTGATATTTGAACTTTTAGCAAAATGTACGAACGTTACGGGTTTAAGCAAAGACTGTGTCATTCAAGTAGCTGACACTGGTTTCTTTATAACGGTGTCATTCCAGTGCTTGACACTGGAATGGCTTTGTTGCATCGCTCAAGTGAAAAGAACTGGCAGTTACTGACAAAATTCATTATAAATAGCGATTTAACTGTTGAAGAAAAAATATGCCACAAAAAATGAGGGTCAGTAACCATAGCGAATATAACAAATTTCTAGAAAAAAGAGGAAATATTTTTCATTATATCAACGAAGCCATAGAAAAGTGGTACGAGAATGGTCCAAAAATACCAGGTGGCAACAATATTTATAGCGATAAAGTTGTAATTTTGGTGCACATAATAACTTGTTTATTTAGAATAGGCCTGAGGCAAACAGTTGGGTTTATAGCAGGATACCTTGAGCAAATTGGGAAAAATTTGCAAGTTATCAGCTATTCACAATCATCAAGAAGGTTTAAGAAACTCAATATTAAGATCAATGATTGCAGAATTGATAAAAATAATATGGAAGATATCGAAATTGCTATAGACAGTACAGGAATTAGTATATACAACAACACTCCTGGTCATAGCAAAGAAAATAGCGAAGATAGAAAGTATCGCAGCTATGAACAGACAAGAAAATTGCATGTAATGTTGAATACAAACAGCAAAAAAGCCATAGCTGTAAAATACAGTAACGGTGTCTACTCTGATCACTATGGAGCTTGTGATTTGCTAAAAGAAGTCGATTTTCAGTATGTCATAAAAGTACTATATGCAGATAGGGCATATGACAGAGAAAAGCTCTATAAGCTGTGTAATCAATATGGTATAAAAACGAAAATTCCTCCGAAAAACAACGCAGCAGAGCATCCAAAGTTAGACTATATGGCTGAGAGAAATTCTGCAGTCAAGCTCATAAAGTCATATGATGAAGATGGTATAAAGAAGTGGAAAAAAGAGATGAGTTATGGAAAAAGATCTTATATAGAAGGTTTTTTCTCGCGATTAAAAAAGACATTTGGATTTAGTTTTAGGAACAAATCTGAAATGAATCGTGAGAGGGAACTGCTACTCAAATGTTATTTGCTTAACAAATTTACTGAAATAGGCATGGCTAAGTTTGAGATAGCTTCATGAATTTATTGTACGTTACCTACTATCCGAAGAGCGATGCAACAAAGCCCACTGGAATCCAGTTATTTGGATTTTGACTCTCATATAAAGACCAAGAGACTAGGCAGTATTTCTAAAGCTTATACAAAGCATAAAATGGGTTTACTGTTGCATAGTGCCTAGCAAAGACGGATTACCTTTAGGTCTATCTTCCCAACAATGTTGGGCGCGTTCTATTAGGGAAGAAGAAACGGCACAAGAAAAAGCAAACAGAAAATACCGTACCTCCATAGAAGAAAAAGAAAGTTATAAGTGGATAACAGCTCTCAAAGAAACTATAAACAACCTTCCTCCAAATGTACAACTTGTTACCCTTGGTGATAGGGAAGCAGACATCTTCAAATTTTTATGGGTGGCTGAGACGTTAGGTAGTTTTTATGTAATCCGCAATCGAGCTAATAGAAGATTTATCTGTACTGAAGTCGGAAAAACAGATTTGCAAACACGCATCACTCAACTGCCAGTAAAAAAGAAAATTTCTCTAGAAGTTACTAAAGGTGGAAACCAGAGATCAAGAAAAGCTAATATTGAAGTTAAGTATATGAAAGCCTATCAGATCTTCTTCCATTTATGGGTAAGGTCATAATTAACCGTGAAAGGTTACATGTAATGTTTCTTCACATAATTATCAATAATTGCCTTAAATTCTTCAGAGACATTATCACCTTGTAAAGTTTTGAAATATTTGCCGTTTTTGTAGACTGCTGAAACAGGTTTTTCTCCATATCCAGGTAAGCTGATTCCCAAATTTGCGTGTTTGCTTTCTCCAGGACCATTTACTATGCATCCCATAACAGCAATGTTCATATGCTCTACACCTGGATTTTTTTTCTTCCACATCGGCATATGAGTTTTTATATAGCCATTCACTTCTTCAGTTAATATACGAAAACGATCGCTGCTCGTGCGCCCACAACCAGGACATGAATTAACCTGAGGGTTAAAGTATCGCAAGCCTATAGACTGCAATATTTCCTGACACACCACCACTTCATTAGTACGCGATTCACCAGGACGTTGAGTCAAAGAAGCCCGTATTGTATCTCCAATGCCATTTTGCAATAAATAAGTAAGCCCTGCTGCGGTATTTACCACACCTTTATTGCCCATACCAGCCTCAGTTAAACCCAAATGCAGCGCATAATTGGAAGATTTTGCAAGTGCCATATAAACTAAAATTAAATCTTGCACTTTGCTAACTTTACATGAAATGATTATTTTGTTTGAATTTAGACCAATTCCTTCAGCTTTTTTTGCACTATCAAGAGCAGACATTACAAGTGCTTTGCGCAGTATAACATCAGAAGGCCTTGAATTACTAAGCGAAGAGTTTTCATCCATCAATTTTTGCAAAAGGTATTTATCAAGACTACCCCAATTTACCCCAATTCTAACCGGAAGATCGTGCATTATTGCATACTCTATCACCCTTTCAAACTTCTCATCACGTTTGTCGCCAAAGCCTATATTGCCTGGATTGATTCTAATTTTACCCAGCATTTTGATGTTGTCTGGATAATCTTGAACTAATTTATCTAGCTCATATTGACCGCAGCCTACCAATATTTTACCGTCAAAACCTTCTTTATTTATCTCTTCTACTATATAAGGTATTGCTCTTGCTACCTCCTCTGAGTTCAAGGCAATTCGCACCAATTCTGAACCTGTACGCGCTAGTTCTGTTATCTCTTTTGCATAATGTTTTGCGCTACTTTTTATATTATCAGAATCTATATGCACACCAAGCGCCATAGATTGTACAACTACAGGATTATTTCCGCCTATCTTTACTTTTCCAACTTCTACAACATGAGTTTTGTGCCTGGAAATTGGCGATAATTCACATGCATCGTCATTCAATATCAGGTCTGTATCTAGCATATTATTAATTGTGATACTATTTTACTGTGTCAGCTACGCTGCCAAACGAACTTGAACCATTCAAACTATAAGCATCTACGTTATCCAAATTAGCAATAGAATCATGTGAGCACGTTCTTCTTGAAGGAGTTTCTTTTATAGTGATATTTATAGGAGAAACTTTCTTTTCTCGTGTTGAAGTAACTTTCTTCCCTTCTTGTTGTTCACTTTCATGCTGCTTACTTTCATACTGAGAAACTGGCTCTTGATCTATAAATACAGCACCCTTTAAACGTGCGATATTAATACCATGCTGATTTATCATAGCGCTCTCTTCATCGTCGACTATGCACGCTTCCATGTCATTTGGCTCATTATCAAGACTAGCAATTTTTTTCTCTTTTAATTTTTTTATTAGATCTTCTTTATTTATAGCTCGATCTTGTGACTTTTTTTTCTTGAGCAATTCCCTACGCTTCTCATACAGTTTATATGACTCAGCAAAATCCTCATCTGTATGAAAGTTTGCACCACCAGGGTTACCAGGAGGTATGTATCTCTTACTGAGCTTAGATTTAGCTCCAGCACTATGCACAGTAAAAAAGCTAGAAACCAAAAACATTAATATAAACAAAACTTTAGAAAAAATCCTAAGCATATGGTGCTATAGTAAATATCGTGTTTTAAAAGATAGCAATTAACAAACTTTAAGTAAACCAGAATCTTTACTAACTTTACAATACAAATATTTTTCTAAAAAGTGATATGTTTACTATCAAAAAATCTACATAGGCTAAGAGAAGAGGAAGGTGTTACAAGTTGCGTAACACCTTTTCAAGAAAAGTGTTATGCAGCTATATGTTTGTCAACTTTTAAGTCATTCCGTAGTTTTTTAGTACCATCGGTAGCATCTACATTATTAAGTTTTGCGTCTGGTGTATCTTTAGACAAGTTCTTTTCTTTCTCCCTTTCACACTTAACTCCCTGATAGATACAGAATGCAACAAAACTAGTTATCGCTATTACGGCAACAGCAGTGGCTATGGTACAAATTAGTAGTGTTTTTTCTTGATCTGCTACTGCCTCTGCAAGTGTTTCCACTTTTTCTTGCAGGCCGTTTAAGTGCTCTTGCATAGCTTGAAACTGCTCAGTACCAATCTTGTCTTCTAATGCACTAAAAACTTTTTCAAACTGCTCAGCATCTATCTTTTGAGCTTCTTGCCATTCTTTTAATGCACTAAATACCTCTTCAAACTGTTTAGCATCTATCTTTTGAGCTTCTTGCCATTCTTTTAATGCACCAAAAACTTTTTCAAACTGCTCAGCATCGATTTTTTGACTTTCTTGCAATTCTGTTACACCTAACCAATTGCACAAAATTCCTTTTACCATTTTAACCCCCTAGTTAATTAATATATTATAATTTTACATTCCCAATGTTTAAATTATTATTAAATTAACTGTCATTATGTATTGACCTTTTAATAATTTTGTTTGACTTGCTTTTTGAAAGTGCGGAAACTTAAATTAAGGTATTACAAGATTGTTATTCAACCAATATCTCTCTTTTCCCTGAGTAATTTGGAGCGCTGACAATACCTTCCTTTTCCATTCTTTCAACGATGTTTGCTGCTCTGTTATAGCCTATTCTAAGCTGCCTTTGAATGTAACTGGTTGAAACTTTTTGATCTCTTTGAATGATGGCCACTGCTTGGTTATAGAGGTCATTTTCTTCATCCTCCGTTTCATCGTGTGACTCTGTAGAAGAATTTTCATCTTCTTTAGTGATTTCCTCCATGTAGTTTGGCTCACCTTGCATTTTCAGATGATCAACTATATCTTGCACCTCATTATCACTTACAAATGGGCCGTGAACTCGAATGATCTTACCACCAGAGGCCATATAGAGCATGTCACCCATGCCGAGTAATTGTTCAGCCCCTTGTTCGCCAAGTATTGTACGGCTATCTATCTTAGAAGTAACAGCAAAACTGATTCTCGTTGGAAAGTTCGCCTTTATCACACCTGTGATCACATCCACAGATGGGCGTTGTGTTGCCATTATGATGTGTATTCCTGCAGCACGAGCCATCTGAGCTAAGCGTTGAATAGAGCACTCTATTTCTTTGCCGGCAACAAGCATCAAATCTGCCATTTCATCCACGATCACTACAATATATGGAAATGTTTCCATCTTGATTGGTATTTTTTCAAACAGAGGTTTGCCTGTTGTTGAGTTAAAGCCAATCTGCACAACGCGCTCCAATTCTATTCCACTATTCATCGCTTCTGTGATTTTTTGATTATAGTTTATAACATTGCGTACATTCAAATACGACATCATGCGATAGCGGTTTTCCATTTCTTTCACTATCCACTTAAGAGCGACTACAGCCTTTTTTGGCTCTGTTACTACTGGCGTTATTAGATGTGGTATTGCATCATATATTGAAAGCTCAAGCATTTTGGGGTCGATCATTATCATCTTGCATCCGTCAGGACTTAATCGATAAACGAGTGAAAGAATCATAGTGTTAATCGCAACTGATTTACCAGACCCTGTGGTTCCAGCAACGAGCAAGTGAGGCATTTTAGTTAGATCTGCAATAACTGGTTTTCCACTTATTTCTTTGCCAAGCGCAATTGGAAGATTTAAGTTTGCATTTTGGTATTCTGGTGATTCAAGCAAATCACGCAGCATTACAATTTCCCGTTCCTTGTTCGGCAACTCTATTCCCATAGCATTTTGCCCACGAATTATTGAAATACGTGCAGAGAGTGCACTCATCGAACGTGCAATGTCATCTGCAAGGCCAATTACTCTTGCAGATTTCGTACCAGCTTGTGGTTCAAGTTTGTATAAAGTCACAACCGGCCCATAGCATACACTGATAATTTTTCCTTGCACGCCAAAATCACTCAGGACTTGTTCCAGCAGAGATAAATTTTTATTGCTCTCCATTTCATTCAGCTGTTTTCTCTGCAAAGACTCCTCTGCTTTGGAAAGTAAATGAATGCTTGGAAATTCGAACTCACTGGAAGGTTTAAAAATTTCTTCGGTAGCTTTTTTCTGTCTTTCTTTTGGTTGTTGTTTAGTAGTGATTTTAGTTTTATGTTTTTCTTCTACTACTAATGGTGCAACTGAATATTCAGCAGTTTTATGTGATCTGAAGAATGGAACATTTACAAATAAGCAAGCTATTTTTTTACATAAGAAGAATAGAGAGTAAATTGTTCTCTTCCAACCAACAGATCCTACAAGACCTATTAATGTTACTATCACAAATACATAAAACGGGCAGTTATTAACGAGTGCATTCCCTATTATTCCACTGTGTCTGTACCTTGCTGTGATGCCTAGCGAAAGTTGTGGTAATATAGCACATACCCCTAAATTGATTAATATTAAATAGAGAATTTTCAGCAGTATTTTTGCTGGCCTGAAGATCAACAAGTAAACTATGGTTGTAGCTATTGTAACACTAGTTAATCCAAGAAATTGAACCAATATATCAGCTAAATATGAACCTACTATTCCACCTAAATTTGTCACTTCCTCATTTGTAGCCGTGTTTAAGGAAGGATCTTTATAGTTATAGCTAAAAACTGATATATATATATATATTAAAAGGGATAGATATATTGCTGATTTTAGATATTTTTTTAACATCTACCTAAAGTAGTAAGCTACTGTATATTTTACAAAGTGAATTGTTATTAGCAATATCATTATAGATAAATCTAATCCGTTGAACGGTGGTATATATCTTCTAATAATCTTTAGTGGTGGATATGTCAATTGGTTCAAGATGTGCATTATGCTACTGACAGTTTCATTATATATGTTCACCATATTAAGTTTAACCAGCCAGTTTAGGACAACCCAACATATTAGAATGAAGCTATAAAGATCAAGTAACGTATTGAGTAGATATATGATTGGATGCATACATATCTATTACACGAAAGTTATATAAAAGACAAGTATTTAGCCTTTTCAAACTCAAAATGTTGTTTTTGCTGAACCAAAAAAAACTTCATTTTTTGAGCTGGGCAAAGCCACCTAAAGTAGAGAATGGACAAGGAAGGAGGGGTGTATAATATATATTAATGTTGGTATTTATTTCTTATAAATATCATCTCTATGTCCTATCTCTGTGATAGTTACTATATGATCTAATTGATTTACTCTGTAAATTACACGATAGTCACCAACTCTTAGCCTTCTACATCCTTTTAAGTTATGATGTAGTGGTTCACCAAAATTTATTGGGTCAACTGTAAGACGTTCTTTTATAGCCTTTTGAACTCTTAGCCTTATTGTCTTTGGAAGGTTTGGTAAATCTTTTTCAACAACACTCTTTAGAGACTTAACCTTGTAACGCTCTAATCCCACTTAATATCTTCAAAATCAACTGTTTCTGCACCTTCAACATCACGCTCATCAGAAATTTTAGATACTAAAAAATCCTCCATTTCAAGCTCAACTGCTTCTCTAAATAGTTTTCCTGCTAATTCTTGAACGGGCTGTTTAGTAAATTCAGATAATTCAGCAAGATGCTTTAAAGTTTCTTCGCTAAGAGCTATGTTAATGCCTGAATTTGCCATATGTTTTACCAAAGTCCACTAATAATTATACAACATTTTTTTTAATTTTTCAATAAAGAAAGGAAGGAAGGAGGGCTGTATAAAAATATATTTAATGTTTATCAAGTAGCCTTCTCATAAATGGTGTCTCTATGTCCTGCTGTAGCAACAAATACCTTATGTTTTGCAATATTTACAGTATAAATAATTCGATAATCACTAACCCTTATTCTTCTATACCCTTTTAGCCTGCCACGTAATGGTTTACCAAATTTAATTGGATCAGTTGTAAGCCGCTCGTTTATCGCTTTTGTAATCCTTGATCTTATTGTTTTTGGAAGATTTAGAAAATCTCTTTCAGTAAAGTTTTTTGAGTAGACAATATCGTATTTCAGTTTATGTCCTCTCCCTTTCAGATAGTACTGTGTTCCAGTCTACATCCTCACATTCCTTAATAGTTTTATATAACGCAATATCTTCTACTTCGCACTCGATTCCTTCGATGACTAACCTTTTTGCTAGTTCTTGAACGGATTCCTTGGTGATTTCAGCTAACTTAGTAAGGTTATGTGAAGTTTTTGGGTCAAAAGTTATACTAATTCCTGAATCTGTCATATGTTTTACCAAAGTCTACTAATAATTATACAACATTTTTCTGAATTTTTCAATAAAGGAAGTTGATGATATGTAAGAAAAATTTTGCCACCTGCGTTAATAAATAATTAAAGATTTAGCATATTTATCTACCCTCTATTCTATTACTGAAGTTAGACCACTTTTTTCTATTAATATTTTTTGTTTATAAAGATGAGCAGTTACTCATCACGCAGTTGATCTATGGATATAATACTACCGTTTGATAGTTTTTCAGTACATTTTTCACTTTTGTATTCTTTATCAGAGTCGATACTGATTTTGTCAAATATTAAAACATCTCCTGAAATTTTATCACGAAACTCACTAATAGCAAAAAACGGTATAGTAATTCGCTCTTGTTTTCCTTGAAAACTCAAACTGACGCTAAATTTATCCTCAGAAACTTTTAAATCATAGAATTGATGCTGTAATATAATAAGCATTTGAGTAGGGTATGACTTTTTCAAACGATCTGGCATGGTCACACCATTAAAATATGTGAAAAATAATATTTCTAAGTGAGGGATAAAACCATTACCTGATATAACATCTAAAGTCTTTTTGATAACTTGAAACTTAGCAGAATTAAGCAGTTTTTTGTAATCTGTTTGCTCCATATAACTTTCACATACGTAAATTTTGGGGGAACTTCTGTTACCCGGCGTTCCCTGAACCGTGCTTTAGTAATAAATTGGTTGTGCTAAATTAAGCAGCAACACGATATTCTTCAGCAGCAAAATTATCGTTTGCATTTAAATTATGAACTCTTAGCGGTGGTGTCTAACCGAGCAAAGCTACCATCTTTACTATGCATGTCGATCCTTAATCGCCCCCGTATAATTAAAAAACATGGTGGAGGCGCCGAGTACTGCCCTCGGGTCCAATACACCTATTACAAGGTAATTTTATTGCTATAGTACACAAAATGTACATAGCTATTATATAGCAACATTAAATAAATGTCAAGATATTATGACCTTAAGTTGATTTATTGCTAAAACAAAATTAATATTTCCAGTAAAAAATTCTGTGCTCTTAACCTGACACATATGGCTTTTTGAATACTCCCAATGAAAATATTTATAAATAAATATTTACTCTTCTTTTTTATTGTTTTTAGGTTTTTCTTGATCAACCATTTCTCCACCGATCTCTTTTATTTTTAGTATCAACGACTCTGGTACATACATGTCAATTACTTCTTCTGCTGTCACAAATAAAGCCTGATAAGAGTGTGAATTTATTATCCAATTAGGCAATATGTCTTCTGCTTCTATTTTATACTCTCCCTCTTTTTTGTCATATACTGTGTAGCAATATAAGTGCACAGCAAAAAATAATACATAAGAGAGTAATATTCCTTTAAGCACTCCGAGAAAGATTCCAGTAACTCTATCGATAAACCCCAACCTTATGGGTGATAATATGTACATTAGCCAGTTATTTATTATCATGAATATAAGATTAAGTATAATAAATACAGAGATTGTAGAAAGTATGTTTAGTGTAACTTTAGAATCAAAATATTTACTATAATTTGGAGCGAAAAAATCATAGTGATTAGCTGTCAGAAAGACCGATAAAAATAGAAACATTAGTGCGCATAGCTCTTTTATAAAGCCTCTAGTTACCGAGATTATTACGCATAGAACAACAATGAAGATAATTAGGCTATCGAAAAGCATGTTTTATATCTATATGGTTTTCAAGATATAATAGTTGTAAATAACAAGGTTGTAAAATTAATTCTATTTATGCTGCATCAATTGATCTAAATACCTAGCGATCATGTCAATTTCTAAATTCAAATAATCATTTACTTTGTTGTACTGAAAAGTTGTATTTTCCCATGTATAGGGAGTGATATTTACTGTAAATTCCTGATTAATAACTGAATTCACTGTGAGGGAAACCCCATCTAGTGTAACGGAGCTTTTTTTTGCAACAAATTTAATTAATTCTTGTGGGCACGATAGTTTGATTTCATGAGAATCTAAATTTTGATTAATTGTTAAAAATTTTACTATCCCGTCAACATGACCCTGAACTAGGTGGCCATCGATCTTATCACTTAATCTCATTGCTTGTTCGAGATTTATTTTTTTTCCTATTCTCCACGTATTTAAGTTAGCAACCTTCATAGTTTCTTGAGATGCTTGGACTGTAAATGTATCGCTCATTATATCAACAACAGTTAAACACACACCAGAGCAAGCTATTGAATCTCCTTTATTTATAGAGGATAAATTTTGTGTCTTGATATGGAAAATTTGATCAGAGTTGGAGTGAGTGGTAGTATCAGTTATAGTCCCGATATCCGTGATAATTCCTTTAAACATATGGTGAAAATAAATAATTTTACCATGAAAAATTTTTTACAACAACTTATTTCTATTTTGTTATAGTTAAAGTAATTCTGGTTTACCGACAATTTAAAAAACGACAAATTCGTCATCCCGCTACGTGTTAGCGGGATCTAGAGATACCGTGACGGTATGACGTAGGAAAACTGAGCCTGCACTAGCTATAGGCGCGAGAAAGGGGATCGTTTTCACTTACTTGTTCAATAGATTCTATAGAATATTCAGAATATATGAAATAAGCCAAACTCAGAACACATAATGCAGTTAATATTGGTAACCCTATGTTCAATGCTAGCCCAATACTTTCTCTTTTTTCTGGTGGCACTAATCCTTTTAACATTGACACTTTTCCTAACGGAAAATGCCATAAGCAAAGTGTTGATGCAGATGCTACTATTATAAATAGACAAAAATAAGCCTTTTTTGAGGAAAATACAGTTTTTAATGATGATTTGAGTGTAATGTTAGTAGGTGGTAGAGTTTTAGCTTCATTTGTTGCTGGTGAAAGATCTTTAATTGGTAAAGGGTTTGTAGATTTATGAGGAGTATTTTCATGTTGTGGAGAAGGTTGTTGTATATAAACACCTGAAACTAATTTAAGCAATTGCTCTTTTTTTCTATATACTTGTTTTTGTAAATATTCTTTACCTAAAAGTGAGTTACTAAGAGGTTGTGGCCTTTCGAGTATCTGTAATACTTCTGATATTTCGCCTGGCTCTAATATTGCATGTAATTGTTTATCTTGAAAGTAAACAATATTGAATACTGAGCTGAAAATATTGCAAAATGTTTCTGGATCTTGATTTTTGTATCCACTCATCACTTCAATAAATATTTTATCGAGTTTTTTCCCCCTGTGCTCAATTTGGTTATCTATCATAGCTACTCTAGCATCATTTTGTGCTTGTTTTATGGCTAATGGTTTTTCTTTCTCTGATAGTTCTTTGGTCTGCTTTTTTGACTTCTTTTTTCTGTTAGCCTTAAAATACTCTGTGTGCGAAGTAGTTTGACCGAAATCAGAAATAAGCATTGTGACGTCTTCTATTCTTCTTTCGTCGATTCCATCTTTTTGTGTTACCTTGTCCTGTTTTGTCTCTTGAAGTGTTGGATGGTAAGTCAAAGCCCTCTGGTTTCGTATGGACAGTTTTGGTGGCTGTTGAAAGAAGAATTGTATTGTATTAAAAAAATTGGATAGCCGAAAAGAAGATCCAAACCAAAAAAAATTGTCACGCATTGCAGCAACAACTATTGGAACCCGCATCACTTGCTTTTTACTACTTGTTAAATTATAGCCAAACAGGCCTGTAACTGGTACGATTTGTTTATTTTGTGCATTTTTTTGGTTAGTTTCACTCTGTTCTTTTTTGTCTTCATTTTCAGTTTTTTCTGCATGTTGTAGCTTTTCATTTAGAAATAACTCGATTTGGTACAAGTTGTCCAGGTTAATGTTTTCAACGTCTGTTTGTAGCGTTATCGTTGTGCCCTGCAGAAGGATTTGAGGCGGAGCACTATTTACGAATTCTTCTACAGTTTTATAACTGTTAGTTTTACAGTAGTTATTATATAGTTCACTGCTTTCTTTGGGCACTTTTATGTTGGCTGTAAATTTTTTTTCCCGGGAAAGGCAGATTTTGAAAAAATCAATTAAAGGGTTTATTCGAAATAATCCTATATTAAAGGTGTCTTTATCTGTTGCTGTTAGCTCAAATGAAAATTCTTGTATATTACTTTCAATACTTCTCGAGCGAATAGTACTGATCTTAATTGTTTCGCTAGAAAATGCTTTACTTATGTTTCTGGATTTTTCCTTAAAGAGCTTAGGTAAATCCTCTATTTTATACTTATTCTTAGTTTCAGTATTACTGTTGTGCATAGTTGATACAGCAAATTCATCAACGCAAAGGTAAATAAAAAAGATTAATCAGTCAATAAATTAATAATCAGAATAGGGCAATTTTTCGGATTGTTGATGATATTTAAAATTTCACTATAATGAAAGTTTAAGCCAGCGTTTTTAAGATGAATAAAGAGTTATTAGATGACATACTTTCACTTGAAGATAAAGCAGTTTCCGAAATTGAGAATGCTTCTTCTTTGCAAGATTTAGAAAAAGTTAGGCTATTATATTTGGGAAAAAAGGGTGTAGTTAGAGCGTATTTTGATAACTTAAAAAAGATAGAAAATGCAGAGAAAAAGCGTGATTTAGGTGCAGTGATTAACGCTTTACGTGATAAGATAGATCATCTTATCATGAATAGGGAAAATGTGCTAAAAACAGAAGAAGTTAACTTTAAATTGCAGAACGAGGCGGTTGATATCACGTTGCCCGTTAGACCAGAAAAAATGGGCAAGGTCCATCCACTCAGTAAGGTTATAAATGAAGTAAAGCTTATTTTTGCACATATGGGTTTTAAAGCAGTTGATGGCCCTGATATTGAAGATGAATTTCATGTATTTGATGCACTGAATACTCCAAGTCATCATCCTGCGCGAGAGGAGCAAGATACCTTCTACTTAAAGAATAAAATAAACGATAAAAGAATGGTACTGCGCACTCACACTTCATCTGTACAGATTAGAACCATGGAAAAAACAAAAAAATGCCCAATTAAAATAGTAGCCCCTGGTAGGGTATACAGAAATGACTTTGATGCAACTCATACTCCTATGTTTCACCAGATAGAAGGGTTATATGTCGATGAAAACGTCAATATGGGCCAGTTAAAATTTACTATTCATCACTTCCTTAATAAGTTTTTTGGAGATAAAGGGCTGAAGATACGTTTTCGTAATAGTTTTTTTCCTTTTACTGAACCCTCTGCGGAAGTGGACATAAGTTATAAAGGTAGTAAATGGATAGAAGTGCTTGGATGTGGTATGGTGCATCCAAATGTCTTTCAAAATGTTGGAATAGACCATACTAAATACAACGGTTTTGCGTTTGGCATTGGTATAGAAAGGCTTGCGATGCTAAAATATCAAATCAGCGACCTAAGAAGCTTTTACGATAACAAAATCAGTTGGCTTGATCATTATGGTTTTCATTTTTCATCTTTAAGATAAGTGATAAATAAAGCTCATACTTTTATCATACTTGCTGCCGGGCATGGCAGGCGGATGAATTCAGATTTGCCTAAGGTTCTGCACGAAATAGGCAATTTTTCCATGCTTCAGCATGTCATTTACAATGCAAAACAGTTAAATCCTGAAAATATTGCTGTTGTAGTTGATCTGCCTTTAATTGAAAGACTAAAGTGCTTTAAGGATATACAGTTAATTACACAAGAATTAACACTTGGCACGGGAGATGCGGTCAAAACTGCGATGAGAAACCTAAGAGAATTGCCAGATTCAAGCATAGTTGTTGTGCAGTATGGGGATACTCCGCTCATAAAAAGCAGCACAATAACTAAAATGATTAGTTATTTAGAAGGCAAGGCTCTAGTTTGCCTAGGTTTTAGGACAAGCAATAAAGAATACGGTAGGTTAATTATTGAGAATGGTTCCTTAAGAGAAATCGTAGAAGCAAAGAGTGATAAAAATAATCATGAAGAATTTCTTGCAAATGCTGGAATAATGGTTGCATGTGCAAAGAATTTACGTGAATTGGTGGAGAAAATAGAGTGCAATAGCTCAACTCATGAATATTACTTGACCGATATAGTTTCCATTGCAGTGAAGAGTAATTTAAATGTCGGTTACGTTATTACCGGTGGAGAAGAAGCAACGGGAATAAATAACAGAAATGACCTTATAAAAGCTGAATTTTACTTTCAAGAAAATAAAAGAAAAGTTTTTACCGACTCCGGAGTAACGCTTGTTGCACCAGAGACTGTTTTCTTTTCTCTTGATACGCAAATTGCCAGAGATTCAGTTATTTACCCATATGTTTTTTTCGGTACTGGAGTGAAAATAGAGTCTGGTGCGAAAATACTGCCATTTTCGCATTTAGAAAACTGCTTAATTAAAAGTAATGCTGAGGTCGGTCCATTTACCAGAATACGCGGAAACACAACAATTGGTAATAAGGCAAAAATAGGAAATTTTGTGGAAGTGAAAACAAGTGAAGTTGGTCAAAACACTAGAATAAAACACTTAAGTTATATAGGAAATGCTAAAGTAGGGCAGGAGAGTAATATAGGAGCAGGCACTATTGTTTGTAATTATGATGGGAAAAATAAACATGAAACGAATATAGGGAGCAATTGCTTTGTTGGCGCCAATAGCTCACTAATTGCGCCGCTTAATATTCATGATGAATCTGTAATTGCAGCAGGTAGTGTTATAGTTGAGGATGTACCAGAAAAAAGCCTTGCAATAGCAAGAGAAAAGCAAGTAACTAAGAGAATAAAGTAGTCTAATTTAATTATGTTGTTGTGTCATTTTTAATATTAGACTTCTTGCATAACCATATAACAAACTTTTATTGGGAATAGAAACAAAAAAACTTCCTTGACAAACTCCGCCAGCCCCCTTATCATAACAGTGAAGCTATTGTATTTGCTTTCGCCAATCTGCAGATTAAAAGGTAAGGATTACTTAATGTATCGGCGTCTTATGTTTAATTTTTTGCAGTATATAGATACTGTATGTCTTTACAAAACTTCATCTACATCTAGATTTTTATCTAAATAAGCTGAACGCGCTTATAAAGCGTTACAAGACATCAAAAAATGCCAATACTCGACAGAGATAGTAAAAGACTAGCTAACTCGGGGGTCCTTTGTCTTTTTTTCTGCTTAGTAAATTTCTTAAACACTTGCAGCGTAGGTTAGTTGCAATTAAAAGCAGCTGAATTTCGCTTGTCAAGCGTTTAAAACATAAAAAACGCCAATATTTTAAAGCGGATAATAACCCCAGGGTTTCTTTTGCCTTTTTTTTATTTGGTAAATTCCTTAATATTTATGGCTAAACGACAATCGTCATCCCAGCGGGATCTAGAGATACCGCGGCGGTATGACGGTGTAGATAGTATCCCGCTACGTGTTAGCGGGATCTATGTTAAGGTATGACGGTTAAGTAAGGGATCTATGTTAAGAGATACCGCGAATGAATCGCGGTATGACGGTTAAGTAGGGTGTCATCCTAGTGCTCCTTTTTTTGTCATCCGAGTAGCTGACACTTGGATGACATCGTCATAAAGGAACCAGTGTCAAGCTACTCGGATGACAGGAGAAGGGGCTACTTGCATGACGGTGTCGGTAAACTTAGAGCTATAATAACTATTTGCCTTTTTTCTGCTTAGGTTATCCAAGAAGTCTACTGTCTGAGAAAAGGTAGATAAAAGATGAAAACAGATAGAAGTATTTTAGTAGCTCAAAAAGAACGTTAAGTCATGCTTTTTATTTATATTGACAGCGTATATGACATCGTTTACGATTAAAGTTAATAACAATAATTTATATTTATCATGTTTGCAGTAATTGAGACTGGTGGAAAGCAATATTTAGTAAAAGAAGGTAGTATAATAAAGGTAGAGAAGTTAGAAGCTGAAGAAAAAAAAGAGGTGGAAATCAATAAGGTGATTTGTATTTCAAATAATGGCTTATCTTATTCATCTAATGCTACTGTTAAAGCTGAAGTGTTGGAGCAGTGCAGGGGGGAAAAAATTATAATCTTTAAGAAGAAAAGAAGAAAAAATTACCGTAGGAAAACTGGTCATAGGCAGTATATAACTGTTCTTCGTATAAATGAAATTAGTCTTCAAAAGTAAGAGGTAAGATATGGCAACTAAAAAATCAGGTGGTAGTTCCTGTAATGGTAGAGATTCAGCGGGTCGTAGGTTAGGAATAAAGAAGAATGGGAAGGTTATTCCTGGTAACATAATTGTGCGCCAAAGAGGCACAAAATTCCATCCTGGGAAGAATGTTGGTATAGGTAAAGATCATACGATTTTTGCTAAAATAGAAGGCTGGGTCAGCTTTAGAAGATCAGCAAATAAAAAGACTTTTATTGATATCGTGCCTACAGATAATATGAAAGCTTCAGCTTGAATAAATCATGGGTCTGTAGCTCAGGTGGTTAGAGCGCACGCCTGATAAGCGTGAGGTCGGAGGTTCAACTCTTCCCAGACCCACCATTTAGTAGTTACTAACTGTGTTTTCTATAGCGGTTTTGATATTGTATAAGCAAAAACATGAGTTTATATAAAAATTTAGTAACCAGTGAATCAGTGGCGGCTGGTCATCCAGATAAAGTAGCAGATCAAATTTCAGATGCAATACTTGATGAGTACCTTTTTACTGATCCTTTTGCGCGAGCTGCAATAGAGACTTTAGTCACCAAAGATAACGTTATTATAGCTGGGGAAGTGTTTGGGCCTAACATCAAAAATAGCAGGATTGAAAGTATTGTACGGAATACAATAAAAGATATTGGTTACAAGCACGATGGGTTCCACTGGAGAAAAGTGAAAGTAAATATATTGCTGCATGAGCAATCAAATGACATTGCAATAGGGTTGGATCAAGGTGCTGGAGATCAGGGCATAATGTATGGCTATGCAACAACAGAGACAGAAAACCTTATGCCGGCACCCATTTTTTATGCACACTCGATTCTGAAAAATATCATGAGCGCAGTTAAAGAAGCAAAACTTGGTCCAGATGCAAAGTCACAAATCACTTTGGCATATGAGAATAACCTCCCGGTACGTGCTGAAAGTATTATTGTCTCAATACAGCACCCTGAGGATTTGGATCAATCAAAAGTAAAAGAAATAATTTACCCTTACATAGTTTCATCTTTACCTGAAGGATGGATGTGTTCTGAGGAAAATCTCTTAGTCAATCCAACTGGTAGATTTGTTATTGGTGGACCGGTTAGTGATTGTGGATTAACCGGACGAAAAATTATGGTTGATACTTATGGAGGTTATATTCCACACGGTGGAGGAGCGTTTTCCGAAAAAGATGCAACCAAAGTTGATAGATCTGCGGCTTATATGGCAAGATATCTTGCTAAAAATATTGTCTTTGCAGGTTTGGCTGAACGTTGTCTTGTGCAACTTTCTTATGCAATTGGTGTATCAAAACCTACTTCATTCTATATTGATACATTTGGTGCGAATAAGGTAGAGGAAAGAGTAATTAAAAAGTTTATCGAGAATAATATAGATTTATCAACAAAAGGCATAATCAAGCATTTATCGCTTAATTGCCCTATATATAAACGTACAGCCTGTTATGGACATTTTGGTAAAGAGTCAGAAAGTGACGGTGGATTTTCTTGGGAAAGCATAAACTTGTCTGCTGATCTTCGTAGAGAATTCAATATAGAAGGTAATAGTAAAATTTCTTTAGATTGCTAAAATTTTTGATTTACAGCCCCATATTTATATACTAGCTTATTGTTAAAGCATAGCACGCTTTTTCATAATAATTATACCGCATTAGTAATAATTTTTATATTCAATTTTTATTGTGAGGCTTATAAAGTGTATAACGAAATAGAAGGAGAACTGTACAACGTAATTGTAAGATGTATGGTCCCAGAGTGTGATGGTGTGGATTTAGTATAAATAATTCTGGAGACTGTGTCCACTGATAACATATAAATTCATAAGGAGTAAGACCCTTAAGAGTTTTGAGTCTCTTTGCATAATTATAAGCCATAACAAAGTTATAAAGGTGTTCTTTAAGTTGCTGGTGCGATTGATAGTAATACTTCTTAACTGTAGCATCCTTTAAAGTTTTATTCATACGCTCGACTTGCCCATTCGTCCAAGGATGGCTAACTTTTGTCAAACGATGTTCAATAACATTCTCTTCGCAAACTCTATCAAATATATGTTGGAAAGCATACTTATGACGCTTCTGGTTTGTAAATTGTATACCGTTATCTGTCAAAATAGTATGGATTTTATACGGTAAAATTCTAATCAAATTACGTAAGAACTCAGCAGCTATGGGTTTTGTAGCACTGTTACACAACTCAACATAGGTAAATTTGGATGTCCTATCAATAGCAACAAACAAATGTAATTTGCCCTCCTCAGTTCTAACTTCAGCAATATCAATATGAAAGTAACCGATAGGATATTGTTTGAATTTCTTTTTTGACTTAACTTCTCCATCAACAGTTGGTAATCTGCTAATGTTGTGTCTTTGTAAACAACGATGCAAGCTAGAGCGAGTCAAATGCGGAATTGTAGACTGCAGAGCGTAAAGGCAATCATCTAGTGGCAGTAGTGTATACTTGCGAAATGTAACTATTATAGCTTCCTCTTCTAGCGTTAAAACAGTTGATCTTGGATGCTTTGGACCCATATCAGCATCTTTCGTAAATGAACGTTTTCTCCACTTAATAATAGTTTTTGGATTAAGGTTATAATGCTTGGAGAGTTTTGCTATGCTCTCTTTTCTATTTTGTATTGCTCTACGAATCGTCTGTGTTGTTTTGGCGCACCCATGTAATATCTGTCCCATAATGACTCCTTAAATGATGATGATAGTATACCATCACTCTCTGGGACCATACATCTAACTGCTATAAAGTACAGGAATTATGTAGGATTTTCTGCTAGTGGCTACTATAAGTGGACCACAAGAAAAATAAGCAGTAGAGAATCAGCAAATAAAGAGCTACTCGAAGCTATTCAAAAAATATATCAAGTTTCTAAATGTAGATATGGAGCTCCTAAAATTCATGCTGAATTGAAGGCTTTGGGTAAAAGTTGCAATTTGAAAACGGTGCAAAGTATTATGCAGAAAAATGACATCAGGGCTATACTGAGAAGAAAGTTTAAAATTAAAAAACAACAAACAGATAATAGAGCTGTAGCTCCCAATATACTAGATCAAAACTTTATTGTTGATCAACCAAATAAAGTATGGGATTACTTACATCAAAACCAAGGAGGGATGGCTATATTTGGCAGCAATAATTCTCACGTATGGTAGTTAATGAGTAGTGCAATAAATAAACAATTAGTTATGAACTCTTTATTAATGGCCATTAATAGGCGTAAACCTGTTAAAAATCTACTGCTGCACAGTGACCAAGGTTCACAATATACTGCGCAAGGGTATCAATATCTCTTAGCTGTAAAGAATATAGATGAGTAATAAAGGCTGTTGTTACGACAATTCTGTTGCAGAAAGCTTCTTTAGCTCATTGAAAAGAGAAATACTTATTGATACTTCACAACACTCTGCTCAACAAACTAGAACTGCAATATTTGAATACATAGAAATTTTTTATAACAAACAACGTCACTATTAACTATTCCATTCCAGAACAATTTGATGCATCATTCTTTTTGTAAAAAACATTCCACACTTTCTCTCCACTTTTTCTGGGTAAGGTCAGTTAAATCCAGCTTAGGGTCGAGAAACTTAGATAAAGCCATAGTAAAAATACTGAGAAAAGATTAATAATTATACACTATTCTATACAAATATTCAATCTTTTTTGATATTCGTTCAAGTGTGGCAGAAGAACTTATTCAAATAAAGTAGGTAGTAAAATATAAACATTTTATAAAGTGAAAAATGGACTTTTCAGGCCACTGCTGACTCAATACCCAGTCAATATCCTTTCCACCAGTTCTTTTACTGCCGGTACGTAGCCATTCTCATAAAATGGATCTTGCTTAAATTTGTACACATTGTGCCCGGAAAACATGAGTTCGTTCTCAATATCACCATCGTGTATAACGTTTTGCAGTGTTTTTTGTATGCAAAAACTACGCGGATCTGGCTTTCGTCCTGTTGAATGGTCACCATGATCTTTCCAATTGCTAAACAAACAATGACTTAAGCATCCCATACAATTGATTTGATCTTGTCTTATCTCTGCAAACCTGCCTGGCGTCACAAAAATAACAGTTGTATCTGGAGTTTTCATTGCTTCTGTATACCCTGCTTTAGTCCATGTATTTGCCAGTTCTTTGTCTTTTGCAGTAAGGTAGATCTTTCTACCTCTGCTACCCATTGCAAATTCATTATTAAATTCTTCGCTAGCATTTTCTGAAAACTTTATTTGACGTGAATTCCGTTCCTGCAACTCACGTATGAAGTTATTTTTTACTGCAGATGAGTAAAACCCTGTTGGACTGAATTTATTTAAAAATACATCACCTTCTTCTAAAGTGAGTAGCTTCTTTTTCCACTCTGCAGAAATTGGGCTTTCTTTCGTCAAAAGTGGACGAGTGCCAAACTGAAAAGCTATTGGTCCAATTTGCAGATTGTCAAACCAATGTTCCCAATCTTTCAAATGCCACACTCCTCCTGCCATAACAATTGGTGTTTCTGAAAGACCGATCTCGTTCATGAAAGATCTAAGCTCTGCAACTCTTTCAAATGGAGCCTGTGGTAGCTCTGGGTCTTCACTGTTACTCAGTCCATTGTGCCCTCCAGCAAGCCATGGATCTTCATACACTACTCCACCAAGCAAATAGGAAGATATTCTTTGGTAAGCACGCTTCCATAATGCTTTAAAAGCACGCACCGATGAGATAATAGGGTAATAATAAACCTGATATTTAGCTGCAATTTCTCCAAGCCTATAAGGCATACCAGCACCGCAGGTAATACCATGAATCAAACCTTTCGCTCCTTCTAATATGCCATGAAGCACGCGTTCTGCTGCTCCCATCTCCCAAAGTACATTCATGTGTATTCTTCCATGACCTTTTGATATTTCATTTGCTATTCTTGCCTGACTAATTCCAGCTTCAATACTATACTCAATCAATTCACTATGCTTTTCATTTCTTGTTTTGCCTTTATAAATTAGTGGCACTAACTCGCCATTATCATCAATAAGCTTAGCATTTGCACCAGAAAATGTACCCACAGCATCTGCTGCAGCAAATGCTAAGCTTGATCTTCCATCACTAACTGCAATGCCTTTGCCGCCCTCGATGATTGGCCACACTTCCTTTCCTGAAATTACTATCTTTTTTATCTTATTTTTCAAAACTTCCTCGCAATCTTTCACTCTATTTTACTTGATTACTAAAAAAATGATAGCTGTTTATTTTTTCTTGTATCATTAAAGCTTCTGTAGCTACTCATGCTGTTGTAGTTTGAGAGGTTGTCCGGAAACAAGTAAATTCAAGCATATTCCCTCTTTAACATAACCCTACTCATAGCTAGGTATATGAAATTCTCAGTGGATGTTGTGAGTAAATCATACTCCTTCGATAGCCTTCTATTCCTATTAACCCAAGCAAAAGTCCTTTCTACAACCCATCTTCTTGGCTGTACTTTAAACCCTTGTTCTCTTGTTGGTAGTAGCTCAGGTGGCGTATCTTTGTGCACCCAAAATCTACATGGAGGCCTTGTAACAATTTCAATATCTATGTCATATTCTTCCTTTATGTGATTCTTTAAATTTCTTCCTTGGTATCCCATGTCAGCCCACATTTTTTTAACTTTAGTATATTTTGTTCTCATATTGTTTAATGCTATTTTAATACCATCTCTATCATTTTCGTTAGCAGCGCCTACGTAACAACCTAGTATAAAACCCTGAGTGTCTGTAATTATATGCCTTTTTCTACCCTTTACTTTTTTACTTCCATCATAGCCTTTGATCCCCCCTTTTCTGTAGTCTTTACAGATTGACTATCTACTATACAGGCACTCGGCTGCTCATTCCTTCCTATTTTTCTTCTACTATATTTTGTAATTTCATAATTCATTTTCTCAAAAATTCCCTGCTTCTTCCATTGCCTGAACTGCTCATACACAGTCTTCCATAGCGGAAAATCATTTGGTAAATACCGCCATTGACACCCTGTACGCAATACATAGAAAATTGCTTCTAATATTTCTCTTTTGCTATACTTTGGCGGCCTTCCTCCTTTCTTGTATGATACTCTGAAGTGTTTTTCTATTCTTGCCCATTCCCTTTCGCTTAGATCTGTTGGATACTTTTTTCTCATCTTTACCCCGTACTAAAATTTCAGATATTATAGCCTTTTACTTGTTTCCGGACAACCTCTGAGAGCAGTTCCCATCGGAAGGGTGTCATTCCAGTGCTTGACACTGGAATGGCTTTGTTGCATCGCTAGCTATGATGGATTAAAGATAAAAAAGATAGGGAATATCAGTAGCTTATTATTCTGGTATTTATAACAAGAACGGTCAGTGAATACCTAAATTTGAGTAAAAGAAATTTCACTACCACTCACTAATCTGGCTAAAATTCAAGAATTTCAATGCTTTAGCTATTTTCAATAGAATTAAATTTATTAATATAAATAACAAATTACTATTCTTAAATTTGATCAGATTGATTGCAAAAAAACAAGATTTTCAATAGGTTGCTTATAATCCTAACTATAGTTAGCCTTTCATAAGTAGCGATGCAACAAAGCCCACTGGAATCCAGTTTTTGATCAAAAATGTTGCTATAGTGCACAATCAATTTTCCTGGATCCCAGTGTCTGGGCACTGGGATGACACCATAGGGGGCTACTTGGATGACAGGGGAGGGAGGCTGCTGGGATCCTGACAACCGTCATCCCGCTGCTTGTTAGCGGGATCTAGAGATACCGCGGCGGTATGACGTAGAGCTACGTGTTTAGGTTTAATGAATCCACTATATCTTTTACTTGAGAAAAAACATACTCTTTGCTTACACTGGTATCGATAATAAAGTCACTCATCTTCCTTTTCTCCTCAATAGATAACTGAACATCGGAGATTAGATTAAGCTTTTCTTTATCTATGTTGCGTTCGTTAAGTCTTTGAGCTTGCACAACGCTATCTGCATGAACAAAAACAATAAGGTCGCAATATAAATAAAATTTTGTTTCTAATAGAAGTGGCACATCTAAAACTAAAAGTTTTCTATCGATCTTTTTTTCCTTGGCAATAAAAAATTCTAATTCACGCAGCACAGCAGAGTGAACCAAAGATTGAAATTGTTTCCAATTTTCATCGTAGGCTAAGAAATATTTAGACAGTACTGTTCTATCTATTTCACCATTTACTACCACTCCAGGAAAATTTTTCTCTGCATAACTTATTATGCTTTTATCCACTTTATAAAGTTGGTGTACAACAGAATCAGCATCAAATACAACAGCACCAAACTCTTGAAAGCAATTAGCTACAAAGCTCTTTCCTACCCCAATTCCGCCTGTTAGACTTATAATCATATAACAAAATACATTCGACTTCTTTTGAAACTATAGCTAAGGTTTCTCTATATATATTAACTAGATTTTCTAGATCCCAGTGTCAAGCACATAACTATACGAACATTGCAATTTGTAGGTGGTGTCATCCCAGTCTGGGATCTAGCTTTTTGGTAATTTTATCGAAAATGTTTGCTCGTTTACAATCAATTTTCCTGGATCGAAGTAGTCAAGGCACTGGGATGACACCCTACTTAACCGTCATACCGCCGCGGTATCTCTTAGCCGCTAACACGTAGCGGGATGACGATTGTCGATAAATCTAAGTTACTTTAGCAACAGTTATTCTCCACTAAATTACTCTGAATTTTGGTTATATTATTTGCGGATTTCACTGCTGAAATCTCAAATTTTGAGCTTGTGTTCAAAAATGATTCAACTGACCTGCCAAAAAAATCATATCTCCATCCCTTGAATAATTTATCTGTCTGTCCAGATATTGACCCGGTTAACTCATCTTTTGAAGAAACTAATTTCCTTGATATGTTACTTTCTTTACATTTACTATCTAAAATAATTGAGAGTATATCAAGTACAGATTTATCATAATTACTCGATAAGGTGTTGTTTTGCTGCATCCAATTTCTCTCATTTTTATTAAAAATATTCACAAACTCTAGTAAATCCGCATCTTTTATATTTTTTGTATTCCTCTTGAGATCATCTAAAATCTCATCAACATGCTCTACATTTTTTTCAATAAAATCAGCTATTACAGCATTATTGATTATTTTATTACGGTTCATATTATAGCGCTGTGCTAAGGTTTCTTGCCACTCACTAACTGCTTTAACAGTTAGTATCAATCTTGGATTTACTTCATAATTAAATTTAATCCTCTTCCATGCATCTTTTGGGCTATGTAAATACTTATTTATATCAACTATTGATTCCATCTCTTCTTGAAACCAACCCATCCTATTATTTTCTTCAAGTTTATTGCACAATATTTGGTATAGGTCATATAGGTGTACCACGTCGTTTACTGCATAATCTAACTGATCTTCGGACAACGGACGCCTTAACCAATCTGAATTTTTAGCTTTAATTTTATCCAGTGCTATTCCTTGATATTGCTCCACTACTTTTGAGTAACCAATAAAGTCATGATAATAATGACAAAACATAGCAGCAACTTGGGTATCAAAAATGGGAGTGGGAATACATTTAAACACAGTGAGTAAGGATTCTATATCCTGCCGGCAGCTATGAAACACTTTGGTTATCCCCTGATTTAGCATTATTTTCTTAATGAATGATAAATCAATTTCTGGCACTAATGCGTCTACAATAAAACTCTTCTCTCCGTAAGAAATTTGAATTAACGATAATTTTGGGTAGTAGATTAAATTATTTCTAATGAACTCCGTGTCAACTGCTATAAATTTTGGCTTTTTTGCTATCAACCCCTCACATATGTCCTCCAGCTCCGACGTTGTATTAATTAACATATGTTTTTTATTCAGTGGTTCTACTTTACCACTTATATTAAATTTTTGCAATTAATGACTTCTTGCAGAACTTTCTATCACTCATTGGCATCACACAAATAGCCTTTTCCATCCCAATCCCAGTGCTTCCTTCTCCTGTCATCCAAGTAGCTGACACTGGGATCTAGAAGACTTAATTTCAACCAAGTGGCTGCATAATAAAGGCTGGATTCCAGTGGGCTTTGTTGCATCGCTACTTATGAAAGGCTAACTATAGTTAGGATTATAAGCAACCTATTGAAAATCTTGTTTTTTTGCAATCAATCTGATCAAATTTAAGAATAGTAATTTGTTATTTATATTAATAAATTTAATTCTATTGAAAATAGCTAAAGCATTGAAATTCTTGAATTTTAGCCGGATTAGTGAGTGGTAGTGAAATTTCTTTTACTCAAATTTAGGTATTCACTGACCGTTCTTGTTATAAATACCAGAATAATAAGCTACTGATATTCTCCACCTTTTTTATCTTTAATCCATCATAGCTAGCGATGCAACAAAGCCATTCCAGTGCCAAGCACTGGAATGACAGCACTCTACGTCATACCGCCGCGAACTGTCATAACGCCGCGGTATCTCTAGATCCCGCTGCGGGATGACGATTGTCGTTTAGCTATAAATATTAAGAAATTTACCGAATAAAAAAAAAGGCAAAAGAAGCCCTGGGGTTATTATCCGCTTTAAAATATTGGCGTTTTTTATGTTTTAAACGCTTGACAAGCAAGATTAAGCTGCTTTTAATTGCAACTAACTTACGCTGCAAATGTTTAAGAAATTTACTAAGCAGAAAAAAAGACAAAGAATCCCCGAGTTAGCTAGTCTTTTACTATCTCTGTCGAGTATTGGCATTTTTTGATGTCTTGTAACGCTTTATAAGCGCGTTCAGCTTATTTAGATAAAAATCTAGATGTAGATGAAGTTTTGTAAAGACATACAGTATCTATATACTGCAAAAAATTGAACATAAGACGCCGATACATTAAGTAATCCTTACCTTTTAATCTGCAGATTGGCGAAAGCAAATACAATAGCTTCACTATCATGATAAGGGCGCTGGCGAAGGGTGTCAAGTAAGTTTTTCGTTTCTATAGCTACTACCACGATTGTATAGGTAATTCTTCACTTATAATAATGATTCAAGCCTTCAGCTCCTCAAACACTTCACTTGCTCTATTTAAAACAGAATCAGGAAAACCAGCAAGTTTTGCTACATGTATTCCATATGACTCATCTGCAATGCCTTCAATGACTTCATGTAGAAAAATAACCTCTCCGTTCCACTCTCTTATTTTTACACAAAAACATTTCACGTTCTTCAAGTATTTGCTTACTTTAGTTAATTCATGATAATGAGTTGCAAAAATGGCGCGGCACTTATTTACATTGTGAATATGTTCAATCACCGCCTGTGCAATAGATAATCCATCATACACCCCTGTGCCCCTACCAATTTCATCAAGTATCACCAAGGAACGGTCCGTTGCCTGATTTACTATCGTTGCTGTTTCGATCATCTCTACCATGAAGGTAGAATAACCAGCTGTTATATTATCCGTTGCGCCAACCCTGCTGAATATCTTGTCAATCACTCCAATATGTGCACTCTCTGCTGGCACAAATGACCCCATGTGAGCTAAAATTGCAATGAGAGCGTTTTGCCTCAAGAAAGTGCTTTTTCCAGCCATATTAGGACCAGTAATTAGATGTATACCAGCTAAATTGATGCTATTTGCAATGAATTTATCGTTAACTTCAACCACTAGATGTCTTCCGCTACAGATATTGAACTCTTTGCTGTCATCAATAATGGGTTTTACGTAATTATTTTGCACTGCAAGCTCTGCAAATGCGGTTCTAATATCAAGTTTTGCCAAAGCATTTGCAGCAAGAGCAATTTTTTCAGACTCTTTAGCAACTTCACTACACAGTTCACTAAAAATTTTCATTTCTAAGCCGATTGCAGCATCACGTGCCGTAAGAATTTTATTTTCTAGTTCTTTCAATTCATTAGTAGTGTAGCGCATGCTATTTGCTAAGCTTTGCCTATGAATAAATATATCCGAAGTTATTTTGTGATTTGCCGACACTTCAACGTAATAACCAAGTATGTTGTTGTGTAATATTTTGAGTGCGGCAATGCCAGTTAGGTCGCGATAAGATTCACGGAGTTTGGTTATTAGTTTATTACTATTATTTAATATGTAGGATAACTCATATAATTCTGAGTTGTATTTTGAGTGAATAAATCCTCCTTCTTTCACGGAACTGAGGTTATTATCGAGTATAGCACTATTTAACAGTTCAAATAGGTCTTTATGATTGCCAAGGCTTTTATGTATTGTGCTTAGTTCACTCTCGTCTGATTTTACTGTTATTCCAGCGCGTGACGCTGGCTGGATCTCAGTTTGGATGACATATTGTTGTGGGAGAGATCCATTTTCACCTGATTCAATTTTACATAAGAACTCAGACAACTCTAAAGTTTTTCCTAGGCCTATTTTTAATAGGTTCATATCCTTTGGTGAACCACGCCCTAGTATTAAGCGCGATAAAGACCTTTCAATATCCGGAATGTTAGATAATATCTCTCGTATTTTTTTGCGTGAATCATGATTATTTACAAAAAATTGAGCGGTACTGAGCCTTAGGTTAATCGCCTTAGAACAAGCAAGGGGTGAAGCGAGCATTTGTTTGAGCAGGCGTCCACCAGAAGCTGTAACTGTATGATCAATAACTGAAATTAGTGAACCTTTCTTTTCACCAAATTGAGTTGAAAACAACTCAAGATTTCTCCTTGCTGAAGCATCAATAAGCATGAAATTTTGTTGCTTATAGGTTTTTGGGAATTCAAGCCTTGGAATGGAGCCCCTTTGCGTTACTCTGACATATTCAAGCAGTGCACCACACGCCATGATTTCTACTTTGCTGAAATTTCCTATACTCCCAAGTTCCCTGATTTTATAAAACTCGCATAACGTTCTGTGAGATTTACTATACTCAAAAAAGCTCTGTGCGTGTTGCGTAATTGATATTTTATAATTTTTTAAAACCGATCTAATTTTTTCATCCTCAGTGAATTTTTCAGAAATTAATAATTCTCTTGGTGATATACGCAATAAATCACTATCTAGAGCTTTCAAACTCGTTAAAGTGTGAAAAAATTTTCCCGTCGATAATTCAAGCCAACTAATAGCATATTCGTCATTTTGTTCAACTATGGACGCGAGATAATTATTGCTTTTATCCTCCAGTAGTGAATCTTCTATAATTGTACCTGGAGTTACAACTCGCACTACATCACGTTTTACTATGGATTTATAGCCCCTCTTTTTTGCTTCATCAGCAGTTTCTAATTGGTCACAGATTGCTACTTTGAATCCTAAATCTATTAGCTTGTGTAGGTAAGATTCACTACTGTGTGCTGGCACTCCACACATTGGTATTTCTTGCCCACACGAATTACCTCTCTTAGTGAGCACTATATTCAGCAATTTCGCAGCTTTAATAGCATCATCGAAAAACAACTCATAAAAATCTCCTAGCCTATAAAATAGCAGATGATCCTTGTATTGAGCTTTCAGGTTCAAATACTGCTCCATCACAGGGGTGTTTTTTTCTTTTACGAAGCTCATAATATTTTTTAATATATTGTATTGATAAACGTTATTATAGATTATATTGTACATGTGGATAATATAAAATTTAAATAGGTGTATAGAGGGAAAAATTTAAAACAATTAAATTTCTTGGATCCAAGTAGTCAGGACACTTGGATGACATAAAGAGTAGGAGTATTTGATGACAAAAAAACAAAAAACGCAGTTGTCATTCCAGCACGTGACGCTGGAATCCAGAATATCCTAATTACAAGGTTTATTATTTAGTTTGAAAAATACTATAGCTTTTTCTATATAAGTTGTTGCCCTTCTTTATCATTTTTACCATTTGCAGCACCAACAGATATTTCAGAGCTAACAGAGCTAACAGTGCTAATAGTTTTTTCTATCGCTTTAGCCTGTTCATAGTCTTGACTCAAAAAATACATGGCCAGTCCAACAGCTATACTAGCAACAAGAACAGATGCTATCATTACACCTAGTATCATACCACCAGAAAGACTTACTGCAACATACACACCAGCTCCAAGTACAACACCAAGAAAACCACCAATTATTACGCCAGGCACTAAACTGCCTATCATAGCGCTTTCTTTTTTCGTATGAGCTTGTTTTTTCATACTTTTAATAAGCACTTCTTTTGTTTTTCCTTGAGCTAAATCTGAAGGAATTTTATTATCCGCGTTTTGTATCAAAGGATTTGCACTATATGTAACAAGAAGGGTGGTTATTTCTTCAGTTTTATTACCTATAACTGCATGATGTAGTAATGTATTTCCCTCTTCATCTTTAAAGTTTATATGAGTACTAAATTCTTCATCTAGATTTCTTATTGGGTTGTTTTTTGCATATATCCCAGATTGTATTGCTCTATCTAAGCATTGTATCACTTGTTCTAGTGATTGCTCGCCAGGATTTTGTATAAAATGAAGCAGAATTTCGTGTACTATCGCTTCCTTTGTAGTTTTTGGGCATCGTAAAGCGTAATTAAATGTCTGTGTAGTAATAACTTCTTCTTTTCTTTTTTTAAGAACAACCCTTAAATCTTCAATCGCCTTTTCACCATCTTTTATTCCAAGAATTATTGAATCCAAATTATTTATCATGCTATCCTCCTTGGTTTGATTGCATTACTCATTAATAAATAATATAATAAATCCTGCTAAAAGTCAAGCAATTAATTAATAAGTTAATATAATCCTCCAAAAGGAGCTCCTTACTTTTTGTTCAGCATGTCCATTGGATCAGACTCTTTAAGCTTGCTGTTTGCTGAATTTATTCATCACAATAGCTACAATGTGCTATCGAAGTTCTCTGTAATCTTAGTTGGTTCTTCTAGAATATTCAAAATATCAGTTGCACAATAAACCCGATCTCTCTTTCCTTGAGAAGTTTGTGAAACGATGCCTAAATCTTCAAGCTTTACGATTGCTCTTTGGGCTGTTGTAAATACGACACCTAAGTTTTCAACCACTTTCCTTATAGTAAAGTAAGGGTTTAAAGACTATTAACTAAATCATTGTCCCATTCAAATTTTGGTGGCAAGGGGCTTGGTATAAATGCCTGATAACCAGCGAATACTTTGCCTGATGGTGATCCTTTAATATACATTCATTCAACCGAGCACACTATTTTTATAGTATATATTATTTTCAAATAAAGTCAAAAATGAAAATAAGGCTTTATCTTATTTGCGTGCATGAAAATAAGAAACTCTCTTATTATTGATTTTGCTCAAAAACGAAAATAGAAGAAGCTGCTGAACTTTATATATCCTGTTTTTCTGGAGAACTGCTATAAAACTTCTGAGTGAAGTCACTTAATTTTTACACATCTATTGTAGAGTAAGAAGAACCGAATTTGAAACAAAAATGCTAACTGATGCTTGGACTTTACTGACACTTACACTACTTGAAACTATACTTAGTGTAGACAATTTAATCTTTATTTCTCTAGCAATAGATAAGGTACCAAATGCGCTGAGAGAAAGAGTGCGCCTTATGGGCCTTGGATTAGCACTATTAATGCGTTTTGTAATACTATTTTTTACATCATCTATATTATCAATGCAAAAACCTATATTTCACACTGCATCAGCAAGGGATTTACTTATGATCGCAGGGGGATTATTCCTTATTGTTAAGAGCTCTATGGAGTTACGGGATGACATCTTTGTATGTAAGAAAAATAAAAAGAAAGCAAACGTTAAATCAAAATTTTTTTTAGTTGTGCTACAAATTATATTAATAGATTTAGTTTTTTCGGTTGATTCGATATTAACTGCTATAGCACTAACTTATAACATGGTAATAATTGCTACAGCATTTACATTTTCCATGCTAGCAATGCTGTTTTTATCAAGTTATACCGCCCAGTTAATCAAATCTAACCCAGGGTTAAAAATAATCGCCATTTTATTTATTTTATTTGTCGGTGTGTACCTCATACTTCATGGATTTCATATAGAATTACCAAAAGGATATTTGTATTCTTCATTTATGTTTGCACTGCTTGTGGAAATTATAAGCAAAATAAAGAAAATTAACCGTCATACCGCGATTCATTCGCGGTATCTCAGCCGCTAACAAGCAGCGGGATCTTTTTGATTTACTCCCACTCAATAGTTGCGGGTGGTTTAGAAGTGATATCATAAACAACTCTATTTACTCCGGGAACATTATTAACAATTATACTGCCGACATTGCGTAAAAAATCCCAAAATACTAGCAAGTGTTGATCCTTATCTTCAAATGGAAATGCATCGGCTGTCATACCATCAGATGATGTTACAGCCCTTAAAGCACAAACATATCCATACGTACGACCATCTCCCATAACGCCTACAGTTTTTATTGGTAATAATACAGCAAAAGCTTGCCATATCTTATCATATAGATCGTAATTTTTCATCGTATTAATATATATTTCATCTACTTCTTGCAATATTCGCACCTTTTCTTCATCGACTTCACTTATAATCCTCACTGCAAGTCCAGGTCCAGGAAATGGATGTTGAAATATTATCTCATCTGAAAGCCCAATTTCTTTTCCAAGTAGCCTTACCTCATCTTTAAAGAGGTAGCGTAAAGGCTCCACTAGCTTCAGGTTCATCTTTTCTGGCAACCCACCAACATTATGGTGAGACTTAATTGTACTAGTGTTGTTTGAGGCATGCCCTGACTCAACTACATCAGAGTAGATGGTACCTTGCATCAAAAAATCCACATCACCTATTTTTTTTGCTTCTTCTTCAAACACTTCAATAAAAGTGTTACCGATAATTTTTCGCTTTTCTTCTGGATCAGTTATTCCCTTCAACCTACTCAAAAATAAATTTGATTTATCAACGTAATTTATCGGAATCTCTTTCAACATAGCGATGGTTTGGTTCTTGCGTAACAACCCAGTATCGATAAAAATACAGTTCAATTGTTTTCCTATAGCTTTATGTGTGAGAGCCGCTGCAACGCTTGAATCAACCCCACCACTTACTGCAGCGATTACTTTTTTCTCTCCTACTACATTTTTGATTTTTTCCTTTTGCTCCTCAATAAACGACTTCATTGTCCAGTCTCTTTTGCAATTTGCAATATCCAAGAAGTTAGAGAGCAATTTACTGCCATTTGTTGTGGGCTTAACCTCAGGATGGAACTGAGTACAGTAAATCTTCCGCTGTTCGTTGACAATCATTGCAATTGTTTGATTTATCACACCTGATGCGATAACAGTAAATCCCTGTGGTATAGTATCAACACTGTCCGCATGGTTCATTAATACATCCACTTCAGAATTAACATCCCAGGTATCCTTTACAATGGGGGATTCTTTTAGTATCTTGATTTTAGTTCTACCAAACTCCTGTTTGAAACTCTCTTTTACTTTTGCTCCAAAATAATGACAAATGAGTTGCTGTCCATAGCATATTCCAAGTATAGGAACGCTTGTTGCCTCATTAAGTTTTATAATTTCATGTACTACTCTACTTGTTTCAGAACAATCATCATTTACAGATTGTGGTCCTCCAGAGAGAATAAACCCATTGAATTTTGATATTGTTTCAAAACTGATGTTGCTTGGAAATATCTCACAATAAACACCCATTCCTCTTACTTGTCTTGCGATAAGCTGTGTAAACTGTGAACCAAAATCAATAATGGCAATTGCTGACAATTTGCTCCTCCATATTATTTAAAATGATATCTGATAATAAAGAAAATAATGGAGTAAGTAAACCAAGACCTGTTTAAAAGCTTTAACGCGTGGTACAAGTTAGCTATATAGCTAATTTTCCTACACCATACCGCTGCGGCGCTAACTAGTAGCGGAATGACAGCAATCTACGTCATACCGCCGCAGTATCTCAGCCGCTAACAAGTAGCGGGATTATCTTCATGCTGCCACGAACCGTCATACCACCGCGAACCGTCATACCGCGATTCATTCGCGGTATCTTGGCAATAGATCCCGCTAACAAGTAGCGGGATGACGATTGTCGTTTAGCCATAAATGTTTAAGAAATTTACCAAATGAAAAAAAAGGCAAAAGAAGCCCCGTAGTTGGCTAATTACTTACATTATACTTTCAAGTATGGCGTTTTTTTATTCTAAACGCTTAATAACCGCGACTCAGCTGCTTTTAAATGCAACTAACCTTAGCTATAAATGTTTAAGAAATTTACTAAACAGAAAAAAGGCAAAAGAAACCCTAGGGTAGCTAGTTATTCACTATCCATTTTTTAAGTTGGCGTTTTTTTATGTTTTAAACGCTTTATAAGCGCGTTTCAGCTTATGTAGGTAGAAGTTTGATAAAGACATAAGGTGCACATAGTGCAAAAAATTAAACATGAGACGCCAGATACGTGAGTTTTTTTGTCATTTAATCTGTACAGAGAAGATAAATAAATAGCTTCAATTTTATGATAAGAGGGCTGGCGGAGTTTGTCAAGAAAGTTTTTTCGTTTCTATTCCCAATAAAAGTGCGTTATATGGTTATGCAAGAAGTCTATTTACCCATTTGCTTAACTTTCTCTCTACTTTTTCTGAGTAAGGCCGCTATTGGCATGACAGACATTCATCGTAGTCAATATCTGTTTTTTGTTGCAATATTTCACTTTTTTTGAATATGTCATGCGAGACCTTATCGGCTCTCTGCATTGACTGTGATCTGCAGTAATATAAGCTCTTCAATCCTTTTTTCCAAGCAAGCATGTGTATTTTGTGCAAGTAACGTTTATGTACGTTGGCAGGTAAGAACAGATTTACTGATTGAGATTGACAAATATACGAAGTTCTATTACTTGCATGTTCTATAATCCATCTTTGGTCAAGCTCGTACGCTGTTTTAAATGTCAATTTTTCATGCTCACTAAGAAAATCTAAATGCTGAACGGAACCCTCGTTTGTTGAAATTGAAGACCATATTTTATCATTGTCTTGATTTTTTTCTGCTAATAGTTTTTGCAAGAATTTATTTCGCACTACAAATGAGCCTGTAAGTGTCTTTTGTATGAATACGTTTGCTGCGTATGGTTCTATTCCAGGGGAGGTATTACCTGCAATAATGGAGATCGAGGCAGTAGGAGCAATAGCGAGTTTGTGTGTAAACCTTTCCATTAGATCAACTTCTTTGGCATCAGGACATGCTCCCTTTTCTTCTGCTAATTTTTTAGAAACTATATCTGCTTGCTCGCGTAAATACTTAAATATTTTTTTATTCCATTGTTGTGCTGTTACTGATTCAAAAGGAACCATTTTGCTTTGTAAAAATGAATGAAAGCCCATCACACCAAGACCAATACTGCGTTCTCTGGCTGCAGAATATTTTGCTCGCTGCATTTCATTCGGTGCTTTATTTATGAAATCTTCCAATACATTATCAAGAAAGCGCATTATATCTTCTATGAAGAGTTTATTGTCTTTCCATTCTTCGTAGTACTCAAGGTTTGCGGATGATAGACAACACACAGCAGTGCGTGACTTATTCAGGTGATCATAACCTGTGGTTAAAGTTATTTCACTGCATAGATTTGACATCTTGATGTCTAAGTTGAGCTTTTTGTAAGATTCTGGCTTATTGTTATTTGTTGCATCAAGGAAAATAATGTAAGGTTCTCCAGTTTCAACTCTTGCTGTTAATATTTTGATCCATATATCCCGCGCTTTTACAGTTGAAATAACCTTATTGTTGTGAGGGCTTATTAAATTCCATTCTTGATCATTCTCAACAGCCTGCATAAATTTATCTGTTACTATTACAGCATGATGTATATTTAACGCTTTGCGATTTGGGTCACCGCCTGTTGGCTTGCGTAAATCTAGAAACTCTTCTATCTCCGGATGAGATACAGGAAGGTAGACTGCTGAACTTCCTCGCCTTAGGGATCCCTGACTAATTGCAAGCGTTAGAGCATTTTGCACTACAATAAATGGAACAATTCCTGATGTTTTGCCGCTACCCTTTACGCTTTCGCCTATTGAGCGTAAATTTCCCCAATAACTACCTATGCCTCCTCCACGTGCAGCAAGCCAAACATTTTCGTTCCATAGATCAACTATTCCCTGCAAGCTGTCTTCGGTTTCATTAAGAAAGCAAGAGATAGGTAACCCTCTCTTAGTGCCACCATTGCTGAGTATTGGTGTTGAAGGCATGAACCACAAGTTGCTCATGTAGTCATAAAGACGCTGCGCATGTTCTTTATTATCAGAATAGTAATTAGCAATACGTGCAAAGAGGTCTTGATAACTTTCATTTTCTATTAAATACCTGTCTGATAGAACTGCTTTTCCAAAGTCGGTTAATTTGCTGTCCTTTGCGTAATTAATGGTAATGTTATTCATAAAGTTCCTTTTATTCTTTTATTATATATAGATACTTAAAAGTCATTTTGAGCGATTTTTAAGTTAGGTTTTTCGGACTTTCTTGTTGATGCTGTAATGCAAACAAGATACCGTCAACCTGACTGCCATATATTTTACAGTAACTCATATAACTTATTTGCATACTTATTTCTTTTGCAACATGTTGAACATAACTTTCTGAGTGACGAAAATAGTCTCCTTTATTTACAAAGTCAATACCTTCACCTTCCTTTCTTCTTATTAAACATACAATAACCCCTTTTTTGCTCGTAGATCTTTTTGCTAATTCCAATTCTTCTTGAAAGTCATGTAGATAATGTAGCACTTCAGCAAAGATAATTACATCATACTGCTGGTTTTTCTCTTGTTTAAGAAACTCTTTCATTTCCATATGTATTAATTCATTGTAAACAGGCTTACCTTTTATAAAGCATCCTCTTGCGATATTTAGCATTCTACTTGAAATGTCAATTCCTGTTATATGGTTTCCAATACTATTTATTTTCAAGAAATGACCACATATTCCAGTTCCACAACCAAGGTCGAGTATATTGAGCTCAGAAGTGGAGTTGTTGAAGATTTTTGTAATTATCATGTGTACAAGTTCATGCCCTCTATATTGTTTGGCAATCAACCAATGCTCAACAAAATATTCACCTGTGGAATCAAAATATTGTCTTATGAGGTTTTTTGGCAATTCTGTAATAGGCGCTGAGTTTGTCATTTTTTTTATATAGTAAGACGCCTCCTCGTGGTCATTATCTAATTTTAGTGCCCTTGTTAAATAATTATAAGCTTTGTTAGTATTCCCTACCGCAAAATGACACCTTCCGATGTTATACCAGACTATAGGTAAATGGGGGTAAAATATGCTAATTAACCAAAATCGTAACTTTGCATCTGATATGCTACCTTTATAAAAGTGATATAAACCGATTTCAATGTTGGTGTTTAACAGGTTCTTAGATTTTTTAAGAAGCACTGTCATTTCTTTATGAAGAGTATTATATTTATTCACAATGAAGTGTTTTACTTTCTTAATATTTAATACGCCAATGAGCTTAGACATACAATTTAAAGCAACGTTTTTTATAAAAGAGAGATTACTTTTCATACGTTAGAAATACTCCGAATGTTTATTATCATTTTTAGGCAATTGATTTTAACACATTTTATCTTACAAAATATCTTTTTTATTAATTTTTACTGTATATATAAGTTTACCACATATTTCTCAGATCCTACTGTTTAGGATTGCTAGTATATTGTTGTTGATAATATAAGTAAATGTTTTGTGCAAAAAGGCGTTGACATATTATTTATTAGGTTATAGTATATAAAAGATTAATTTAGTTTTTAGATGTTTGACAAGTTTTATGGTAGAGATTAATTTAATCTCAATTCAATTTTAATAATATTTAACTCTGCATATTCTGCATATAGTCGGATAAATAAATTATTAAGAGCACTTGATGGATGCCTTGGCGTTAAGAGGCGATGAAGGACGTGGCAGGCTGCGATAAGCTGTGGGGAATTGTCAACAAATTTTGATCCGCAGATTTCCGAATGGGGAAACCCAACTAGTTTAGCTAGTTATTACGTACTAAGTATGTAAAGCAAACTTGGTGAACTGAAATATCTAAGTAGCCAGAGGAAAAGAAATCAACCGAGATTCTGTTAGTAGTGACGAGCGAAAGCGGAAAAGGCTAGTGATTTAAGAATAAGAATTAGAATACTCTGGAAATAGTAACCATAGAAGGTGATAGTCCTGTATAAGTAGAAAGTTTTTAAATCCTTGAGTAGAGCGGGGCACGTGAAATCCTGTTTGAATATGGGGGGACCATCCTCCAAGCCTAAATACTCCTTAACGACCGATAGTGAACAAGTACCGTGAGGGAAAGGTGAAAAGAACCCCGGGAGGGGAGTGAAATAGAATCTGAAATCAAGTGCTTACAAACAGTTGGAGCTCTATATCAATTTATTGATATTTAGAGTGACAGCGTACCTTTTGCATAATGGGTCAGCGAGTTAATCTATGAAGCAAGCTTAAGCCGTTAGGTGTAGGCGTAGCGAAAGCAAGTCTGAATAGGGCGTTTTAGTTTTATGGATTAGACCCGAAACCAAGTGATCTAGTCATGACCAGATTGAAGGTGTGGTAAAACACACTGGAGGATCGAACCAGTTAATGTTGCAACATTATTGGATGAGTTGTGATTAGGGGTGAAAGGCCAATCAAACTTGGAAATAGCTGGTTCTCCGCGAAATCTATTTAGGTAGAGCGTTGTATGTATGTTGTTGGGGGTAGAGCACTGGATAGACTAGGGGGATTCACCGTCTTACCAAATCTAACTAAACTCCGAATACCAACAATTAATTATACAGCAGGCACACTACGGGTGCTAAGTCCGTAGTGAAGAGGGAAACAACCCAGATCACTATCTAAGGTCCCAAAATTACAGCTAAGTGGGGAAGGAAGTAGAAAAACCATTACAGCTAGGAGGTTGGCTTGGAAGCAGCCATCCTTTAAAGAAAGCGTAACAGCTCACTTGTCTAAATAAGTTTTTCTGCGCCGAAAATGTACCGGGGCTAAAGCTGTATACCGAAGATGTGAGTGCTTATTGATTTCGATCAATAGGCGCGGTAGCGGAGCGTTCCGTAAGTCTGTGAAGGTGGTTTGTGAAAACTGCTGGAGATATCGGAAGTGAGAATGCTGACATAAGTAGCGTAAAAGAGTGTTAAAAACACTCTCACCAAAAATCTAAGGGTTCCTACGTTAAGTTAATCTGCGTAGGGTTAGTCGGTTCCTAAGGCGAGTCCGTAAAGGAGTAGTCGATGGCAATTAGGTTAATATTCCTAAACCTCTTAAGTGTGACGGGTTTCGTATTTGTATAGATCTTATTGGATTGATCTATGCTTAAAAGAAGCTCCAGGAAATAGCACTTATATTTATGAGGCCGTACCGCAAACCGACACTGGTGGATGAGTAGAGTATACTAAGGTGTTGAAAGAATGATGTTGAAGGAACTCGGCAAATTATACCTGTAACTTCGGAAGAAGGGTAACCTGCTTTTAGGCAACTATGAGTAGGTGGCACAAAATAGGGAGTAGCGACTGTTTACTAAAAACACAGGACTCTGCAAACACGTAAGTGGAAGTATAGGGTCTGACGCCTGCCCGGTGCTGGAAGGTTAATAGGAAGGGTGCAAAGCTCCGAATTGAAGCCCCAGTAAACGGCGGCCGTAACACTGACGGTCCTAAGGTAGCGAAATTCCTTGTCGGGTAAGTTCCGACCCGCACGAATGGCGTAACGATTTCTCCACTGTCTCCAACATCACTTCAGCGAAATTGAATTCCCCGTGCAGATGCGGGGTACCCGCGGTTAGACGAAGAGACCCCGTGCACCTTTACTATAGCTTTACATTGCTATTAAAAGTGTGATGTGCAGGATAGGTGGGAGACTTTGAAGTTATGGCGCTAGCTATAATGGAGTCAACCTTGAGATACCACCCTTTACACTTTTGATATCTAACTATGTTTCATTATCTGGAGCTAGGACATTGTATGGTGGGTAGTTTGACTGGGGCGGTCGCCTCCTAAAAAGTAACGGAGGCGTGCGAAGGTAAGCTAGAGCTGGTCGGAAATCAGCTTGATAGTATAATGGCATAAGCTTGCCTGACTGCGAGGCTGACAAGCCAAGCAGAGACGAAAGTCGGTCATAGTGATCCGGTGATTCTGTATGGAAGGGTCATCGCTCAACGGATAAAAGGTACGCCGGGGATAACAGGCTGATGGTGTTCGAGCGTTCATAGCGACGACACCGTTTGGCACCTCGATGTCGACTCATCACATCCTGGGGCTGAAGAAGGTCCCAAGGGTTCGGCTGTTCGCCGATTAAAGTGATACGTGAGTTGGGTTTAGAACGTCGTGAGACAGTTCGGTTTCTATCTGCCGTGGGTGAAGGAAATTTGAGAAGGTCTGACTCTAGTACGAGAGGACCGAGATGGATATACCTCTGGTGTACCAGCTGTTATGCCAATAGCATCGCTGGGTGGCTATGTATAGATGGGATAATTGCTGAAAGCATATAAGCAAGAAACCCTCTTCAAAAAGATTTCCCAATTAAGGCCGTGGAAGACTACCACGTTGATAGGCTAGGTGTGGAAGCATGGTAACATGTGAAGCTAACTAGTACTAATAGCCTGATTGATTTATTTGCTTTCTATATGTGTGTATGCAGTGTTAAATATTAAGTTAAAATTGTTAAGTTAGAAATTTTTATTGACTTGGTGGCTATAGCAAAAATGAACCACCCGATCTCATCTCGAACTCGGAAGTGAAACTTTTTAGCGCTGATGGTACTTGAAAAGGGAGAGTAGGTCGCCGCCAAGTTTATAAAAATTTCGTATCCGTTCAGGAGAGTGGTTTAAGAAACAATAGATAGGAGATTTTGGAAAGGATTGAGACCCCTTTGTTTCCAAGTTAAGTATAATGAAATTATCCGCTCAAGGAATGTATTTCCCCGCTTTGATTGTGTAAAATATGAGTTTTTGCGATAAACGACATAATGCCGAATTTGCCGTTCAGCGTGGTTATTTGTCAGCGGAATATTTTCTGGGTCATCTAAAAATTTCCACATCATTCTTTCAGATCTCAGAACATTTTTTGCAACTCGAGAGGCTCCAATTGCTTCAGGTAAACGAGATATCTCCTTCAAGTAATACTTTGTACGTTTTCTTAATTTTCTGGCACGTCTGACAAACCTCAAAACATCTATCTCACTTTTTAGTAAAGCTTTTTTTAGTGCAAATAATTCAGTGGCCACGTTTCTCAAGTAACAACCCAGAACTTTAACTTCAACTATGTGCTAACCTTTCAAAATCTCTTGATAAATGTGCCCAACAGATTTGCCTGTTTTTATCGGCAAAATAATTGTATGCTGCATACCTGTCAGTTATTACCAAGCTATTGCGATTGCAGAATTTACTATTTTGTAAAACTTTCATTCCTCTTGACTCTGTAAATTTTACAAAACTTGCCGTATTGCTTGCAAACATCCAACACCAAGCGAGTTTACCTTTGTTATAATGGCTCGTTTCATCAATATGTAGAACTTTACTCCTACTTATCTCTTGTTCGATCTGCTCATACATTTTTTTGCATTTTGAAGCAACTCTATGTTCACTATTTGATATGCTACCGACGCTTATGTTCAAATTGAAGATATCATTTACGACACTCGCTATTTCGCGTTTTGAATTTTTGTAGAATCCGCTGAACGCTGCAATTATTGACTTAACCCTTGGACCAAATGTATCTGGCGTAACACCTTCCGGTAACTTGCTACTTCTTCTCTTTCCGCATCTCCGACAACGGCCATGTTCTAACTGATATTCCACTACATAAGGCTTGATTTCTGGAAGATCAACTTTCTGATGAATATATGGTTTTTCACATATTGCAATTTCTCCTCCGCATTCGCAAGTATTAGGCAACTCTATCTTTACTACTTTATCTGCATCCATGTTGGCGCGAAAACTTCCTTTATGACCAACCTGACCGCCAATATTCCTTTCGCTTTTCGGCTTATTCTTTTTTATTTTATACAACTCTTTGGAACTTGGTATTGATGAATTTTTTGAGCTTAAACCGAGTCTTTCTCTTAACTCAGCATTTTCTATCTTTAAAGCCTTATTTTCTGCTTTTAAACTTTCATTCTCTTTTTCCAATCTTTCTATTTTTGCTTCTAACCTTTCTATTTTTTGCTGTAAATTTTTGCAAAGTTCTAAAAGGTTTACCATATTATTTCACTTTTGCTCTATGATTATCTTTTTAGATCACCTTGTCTACCTTATTCTGCCACTCCGCTGAACGGATACAAAATTTCTTTGTTAATTAGACAGTAGGTATACTTATATTTTAACTTTCTTGTTTTGTTACTATTCTTTAAGTTTTTACTTTAACTACGATATCTTTTTTTTCTTATATGTTCTTGGTCATTTTCTACATTATTTAGCATTGTTCCTACTTCCCCTAATTGATTCCCTTTTGAAGGAGAATTACTGATTTCTGGTAATATTACATTACCTCCCACTTTTTTAAATAATTCTTCTTGTTGGCGAAATGCTGACCTCCAATCTGTTCCTGTTCCTTTAGGAAGAAATAAGAATTGATACATCTGACCAAAGCCTGTGTTATTTACCTCTTTTATATGCTCTACCATTCACCACACCCATTAACTATTTTTAAAAATTTTACCTATATTATCATAAAAAATATAGTTGTAAATACCTTAATTGAGATTTTTTTTTATTTTATCTTTTTTAAGCAAATAGTTAGATCTTTTTGTAAATTTTTATAACTTGCTTGCATAATGTTTCTATGAGTTAGTATTATGTAGTAGTGCCCTATATTACTTATATTTAAAATGCTAATTTTAGCAAGCATTCGTAGTTGCCTTTTTATTTTATTTCTTTTTGCTGCTTTTCCGGTTTTTTTACTGATAGCCAGACCTACTCTAATAGTATGAATGTACTTTTCAGGTTCTCTTTCTTTTATAGCGTACAGTGATATATAAAGCCCACGATAAAAAAGACTGTTGAGTGCTAACTTATTTTTGAAAGCAGAAGAAAAATCTTTTTTTTTATACTTACTATGCGCATAATTTGTTACACCCTAATGAACGGCGCCTATTAAGGATTTTTCTTCCAGCTCTTGTTGCCATACGTGAACGAAATCCGTGTCTGCGCTTTCTTATCAAATTTTTTGGTTGAAATGTTCTCTTCATTGTTTTTATATTAATATAATTATTTATTTTAAATTGTTTTACTTTATTGTCAAATAATGGTGAACTTGTATGACATTTTCGTAGAATAAAATTTGATGCATGGAAGAATGAATTCGGTGATAGTCATACCTGTCTTACTAATCCTTTTATTTTGTTTTAGTAGGTTTCAAGAAGTAAATAAGGTTAAATCTTATCTGTATCTTAGTTGTGTATGGATGCTAACTTGGTTGTTAGTATTCTATAATAATTGTTTTGTAACTTTTATTTCTATAGCGTTACTTTTTTTCATGCTTGCTTTTATCTTTAAAAATAAAAGAAATAAGATAATAAAACTTTCGTTATTTGTGGCTTTGGCCATATCATTTTTTATCACTTTATTTATAATGCTGTCTATTTTTATTCAATCCATTAGTTTTTTTAATAAAGTAGCTATTTCAGAATTCTTGTTTTGCTTGAAATGGGGCCACAATGTAGTCACTATCAATAAAGAGAAGATAGGATGTTTTGGTATAGCGCCGCTTTTAGTTGGTACATTACTTATAACTATTATAGCAATGTTAGTTGTCGTTCCGCTTGGTTTATTTTCTGCAATATATATTAGTGAATATGCGAGTGAGAAAGTGCGTTATATTGTTAATACAACTTTGCAAGTTTTGTCTGCTATTCCTACGGTTGTATATGGATATTTCGCGGTTGTGTTTTTGTCTTTCTTTATAAAGCAGGTAGCAAATTTTTTTGGTTTAAGTATACACTCAGAAAGTGCCTTAGTTGCCGGTTTATCGATTGGGATAATGATTCTTCCTTTTATTATTTCTTTACTCGAAGATGCCATAAGATCTGTTCCAAAAAGCTTGCGTTATGGCTTCATGGCACTTGGTGCAACTCCAGCGGAAACTATATGGCATATAACAATACCTTATGCAATGCCTACAATTTTAAGTGCAATTTTATTGTCAATTTCAAGAGTGATAGGTGAAACAATGATTGTGCTAATGGCTGTGGGAATCAACGCAAATTTGACTTTTAACCCTCTTAATTCAGTTACTACCATTACCGTGCAGATCGCTACATTACTTACCGGAGATCAGGATTTCAATAGTGTACAAACTCTTGCTGCTTATGCGCTTAGTTTAGTATTGTTTATTATTACTTGGCTATTAAATGCATTTGCATTGTTTGTAATGAAGCGTAACTAGTAAGCGTTTTAATGTTGCAAAATTTCTATTAATAATATAAAATTTATTTTCTTTAGAAGTTCTTTTATGGAATTATAGTGTTAGGTGATAAAAATAAAGAGATGAATATAGGTAGAGCGATTAAGGTAACTCAAGCAGTCGTTGATATAAAATTTGAAGGTGAATTGCCTAAAATATTTAATGCTTTAAAAAGCAAACTAAAATATAAGGATAAGGAGCTGGTTTTAGAAGTTTCGCAGCATATAGGTGACAATATAGTTCGTTGTATTGCTATGGATAGCACAGATGGCATGTCAAGGGGGGATGAATTTGTTGATACAGGTGCACCAATATCGGTGCCAATTGGGCGTTCAACTTTAGGAAGGATTTTTAATGTTGTTGGAGAGCTTATAGATGAGTGTGGTCCACTGAAGGGAAAGTATAACTTAGAGCCTATACACAGAGCACCTCCAAGTTTTACTGAACAGAGAATACAGGAAGAAGTTTTAGTTACGGGAATAAAAGTTATAGATCTTCTTGCACCTTATCTTAAAGGAGGAAAAATTGGCTTATTTGGTGGAGCCGGTGTTGGTAAAACAGTCCTAATAATGGAATTAATTAATAATATAGCAAAAGCTCATAAAGGATTTTCTGTGTTTGCCGGGGTAGGGGAGAGAACGCGTGAAGGTAACGATCTTTATCACGAGATGATCACTTCAAATGTAATAAATATAAATGAGCATGAAAAATCTCAAGCTGTTTTGGTTTATGGTCAGATGAATGAGCCTCCTGGAGCAAGGGCTAGAGTTGCTTTAACAGCACTTACTATGGCAGAGTATTTTCGTGACCGTGAAAACCAAGATGTTCTATTTTTTGTGGATAATATCTTTAGATTTACACAAGCTGGTTCTGAAATTTCTGCTTTACTTGGAAGAATACCGTCAGCTGTTGGTTATCAGCCAACCCTTGCAACTGATATGGGTGCAATGCAAGAAAGAATAGCTTCAACAACTTCTGGCTCTATTACTTCTGTGCAAGCTATATATGTTCCTGCGGACGATTTGACTGATCCAGCCCCAGCAACTACATTCTCTCACCTTGATGCAACCACAGTGTTGTCAAGGCAAATAGCTGAAATGGGAATATACCCTGCTGTTGATCCACTTGATTCAACTTCTCAGTCTTTATCTGCTGAAATCATTGGTGAAGAACATTATAATGTAGCTTCTGAGGTGAAACGTATATTGCAAACTTATAAATCACTGCAAGATATTATCGCAATACTTGGTATGGATGAGCTATCTGATGAAGATAAAATTATTGTTGATAGGGCTCGTAAGATTCAGAAATTTCTTTCTCAACCTTTTCACGTTGCAGAAATATTTACTGGCATGCCTGGTAAATTTGTTTCACTTTCTGATACTGTTTCCAGTTTTAAAGGAATTGTTGAAGGCAAATATGATCACTTACCAGAGGCTGCTTTTTATATGGTGGGGAATATAGATGAAGCAATAAAAAAGGCTGAATTAATACAAGCTGAAGCTAAATAAAAGTTAAAGATTATGAATACTTTTAAAGTGCAATTTTTCTCTCCTGATGATCAAATTTCATTCAGTGGAGTGGTTTCTCTTTCAGTAACTGGGCTCGAAGGGGAGCTTATGATTTTAGCTCACCATGCTCCTTACTTAATTTATTTATTGCCTGGTATGATTACTGTTAAAATGAGTAACCAAACAGAAAAGAAGGTTGTAATTGATAGTGGCGTATTAGAAGTTGCAAATAATAATTGTAGCATTATAACAAGTCAAATTCAGGTTTTTGATCGTGCAATTCATGATGAGAAATCGTTTAAAAATAAGAGAATTAGTATATATTTAAGTTATCTTGATGAGAAGTTTCTTTCTTAGTTATTTTAGGCAAAAAGTCAATTATCATTCAAGTGGCTATAAGATTTTTGCTCAGGGGGCTCTTTTTTGTCATCCCAGAAACCCCGGGGTGTCATCCCAGTGTCGGAGTACTTTAGGTGTATGATCCCAGAGTGTGATGGTATGGGACCATACACCTAATCAAATAAAAATTAAAGAAGGAGAGTTGGTTGTAAAGGTTGGAGATAACGACTTTGTTTTACCTGGAATTTACGTTGGATAAACTACAAAAAATAACAGGTAAAAATCAACGTAAATTTAAGATAAATCGATTTTATTAGTATTATCAAATCAAAATCTGTTTTTAATTAATCAATAATACTTTTTTACATATTTTCATCCCCTTTCATGGATTTTTTAATTTTATAGATGATATCTAATATTATTAGAAGCATTGTAAAATATCTTATGAGAAAAATTATAAAATATATTAGCATTATTGGTATTGCATGTTTGACCTTACCCAAAAAAAGTAGAGAGAAAGTTAAGACGTTTTTATCATGAGAATAAATTGTGCAGGAATGCAATAGTTAATAGTAGAATGTCTACGTTATTTGTTATAAAAGATTTCTATGTATTCAAATATGGCAGTTCTGGTTTGTTGAGCGAGAAGTATCAATAAGCAGCTCCCTTTTAAGTGAACTTTTCTGCAACAGAGTTATCGTAACAACAGCCCTTATGGCTCATGCTGGAAATGATGTTTTTTGTATTCAATAGAAATTGGTAATTTTGAGAGGTATACTGTGACCCTTGATCGCTATGTAACAGCAGATTTTTATCGGGTTTGCGTTTATCAACGGCCATCAATAAAGAATCTATAACTAATTATCATGTTACTCATTAACCACCATGCGTGAATATAGGTCAATTATTGCCGCCAACAACCTTCTTTAGTTTTTATGTAGGTAATCCCAAACTTTATTTGGCTGATCAGTAGTAAAATTTTGATCCAATGTGTTCGGAGCCACAACTCGGTTGCTTATTTGCTGTTTTTTATTTTTGAACCTTCGTCTAAGCTTGGTTTTAATGCCATTTTCTTGCATAACACTTTGTACTGTTTTAATTTTTGCCTAAAGCTTTTAATTCAGCGTGAATTTTAGGGGCTCCATATCTGCATTTAGAATGCTTGATGTATTTTTTGAATATCTGCTAGAAGCCCTTCTTTTGCTAATTCTTTACTGCTTTTTTCCTTAGCAACCCATACCACCAGTACAAAACCCTACATAGTTCCTGTGTTTTATAGCAATTTCTATATAAAAGAATACTTTACTCTTTTTCTTTGCCCAGGGCTTTTTTTAAGATGTCTCTTTCTCTTATTAGCTCTTTTTTTAGATCAAATCTTTCTTTGTCATAAGGAGCCTTTGCCTGGAAATGCGTATGCTCCAGACATTTTTCCATCATATTTTCTTACTTAACATACTGCCATCTATACCTAGATCTTTTGCTATTTTTGTACTTGCTTGACCTGTTTCTTTAACCAGCTTAACAGCTTCTAATTTGAATTCTGCTGTATATTCTCTTCTATTTGTCATATTTTGAAAAAACGTTTTATTTTACTCCAAAAACGTCTTAACTTTCTCTCTACTTTTTCTGGGTAAGGTCACTACTTGGATGACAGATAGTAGTGCGAAAGTCTCTTACAACTTACTTTTAATTAGTCTAACCCATGCGTGCCAATCCCTCTCACCAAGATTGCTTTCAAAAGATAGGAGATCCTTTACAGCTTTTGAGCAAATTTCTTCACTTGGAATTGATAACTCCTTATTCATTGCTAACGTTAAACATTGAGTTTTGCACGCTTGTTCTAAATGATACGTGTAAAACATTGCTTCTTGTATAGTCCGACCACACGTTATAGATCCATGATTACGCATTAACATGACAAAATTTTCTTTCAGATCAGCTATTAACCTCTTTCCTTCTGTATCGCTAAGTGCTAGGGAATTATAATTATGGTAAGAGATTTTATTGTAAAAGTGCAGTGCCCATTGACTTATAGGAAGCAGCCCATCTTTGAGAGAAGAAACCGCTACAATAGAAGGTGTATGCAAGTGAAAAATTGCTTGAATATCTTTCCTTGCTTGATAAATAAAACCATGAATTATATAGCCAGTTCTATTATATTGATATTCTTTGCCTTCAATTACATCTCCATCAAATGATACTTTCATTAACGAACGTTCATCTACTTCATCAAAACGCATACCAAACGGATAAATATAAAACGACTTTTGATCTTCAGAACGCACTGAAAGGTGAGTATATGTATGATCATCGAACTTAAGGTAGGACAAAATCTGATAGGCATAGACTAGATCCCTTTTTACTCTGCTCTTTGTTAACAACACAATCCTCTGTTAGAATCTTCTGAAGGTTTATACGCGAAAAGAGACTTGTAGTAAACTAATAAGTCTATGCCACTCTGTCTTGCTTTCTGAATACCAAACACTTTTGTGTTGTAGCTTGCTTAAAAATAGTTATCGTTATTATAGAGTTTATATACAGAATTTATGTTTTTAAATTACATAATATCTTAACTACAAAAATAATTTTCTATATAATATTTCATATGTTTTAAAGCTTCATTTTTATGTTATTATAAATGTAAGTTTCAAGATTGAAAATAATATGGTAAATATTAACACAAAAAAACAGCCAGCAGGATTTTTCATATATCTCTCTGGTCTTTCGGGAAGTGGTAAACTTTCCACAGCAATAGAATTATCTAATATGATAAACGCATTAATTGTAAATAGTAAGTTCTATAACAATGTTCAAGCTTGCTCTATATACGATGGTGTCTTTGAACGTGATCAAATACCTAAAGAAGTTCAAGATAGAATATATGGCATTATGCAAATTATGCTTCAGGTAATAGAAAATTATCCGATTCACTCAAAAAATTACATATTTATTGATGAGTTGATGGAAAATAATGACCAGAACATGAGGATGTATGATTCAATAGTAAGGCTTAGTAAAAAAATGAACACAGAAATCCTTCCTGTGGTACTTAGGTGTGATCTACCGACATTACAAAAGCGTATTGCATTAAAAAGGCAAAGAAAAAATAGGAAGGTGATTAATCTAAATAGCATGATAGAGCAATGTAGGATTAACAATTTATTTACACCACCGAGTGCTATAGAGATAGAAAATTCAAATATGAGTATAAAAGAAGTAGCTCAAGAGATAGTAAACCAGATGCACAAGCTTAGCCAAATTGCGTGTATGCAAAAAAAATAGTCTATAGCAATTTCATATACTGAGGCTCATTTAAATATAGAGCTTCAACTTCATTTAATTTTTGCTTGTTCTTTAGTCTATAATGAACTAATAGCCCTCCATGGCTAGCATTTAAATTGCAATCCATATGTGTACTGCTTGTAGCGTGACCAGGGTCACATGCTGCAGTTGGACCAGACAGCGGCAATAAATTGAAATCAAATAACTGTGTATAAAACCCTTGAGCATTTTTGATTATAGCTCTGATATTTTTTTTGCTATTTGCACAAAGCAAAGATATTGCGTAGGCTTGAACTTCCAGCGCACTAACCCCGTATAACGGCTTATTTGTAGCAAGATTTATACCTTGTGCAGCTGATATACCAACTCTAATTCCAGTGAAACTTCCTGGTCCAACTACTACCGCCAAATGATCTATTTTATCATAATTATAGTTGTGCTTATCAAATAAAGTACTTAGTATTTGAAAAAATGATTCTGCATGACTATTGTTGGTGGAATTGTGCTCTACAAAGCAGTTACCATCATAATCAACTATTGCTATTGAACTACCAATACCTACAGTATCAATCGCTAAAATAGACATTACTTAAGCTTATCATAGAGTTTTGAAAATATCATAGTAAAGGCACCATTACCCATAACATTTGCTGAAGTGATTATTGGATCAAACACTATATACAATGCTGTGATTAACGAAAGCATTTCTGGAGAAAATTTGAGGTATTTCTCAAGAATAGGTAGCATTACCATAATTCCTCCTGCCGGCACTGCAACGATAGCAAACTTAAATAACAAAAAATAGAGAAGGAAAGTTACATAGTCTGTTGTGCACAATGAATAACCGGAGGCAATTATCATTGATAATATTATGATAAAAAAGCAATCACCTACTAAATGAAAGCTAGCAGTTATTGGCACAACAGACGATGCTATGTCAGGTTGCTTTACATTTTTTTTGCTTCCTTCAAGACTAAGAGGCATAGTTGCATTACTAGACATTGTGCTCATCGCAGTAATAAATGCCGGTATCATATTGCCTATACTAGCTATCCAGCTTGTGATCTTGAATGAATTTGCTGCTCCATATAAGAGGAAAACATAAAGGTAGGTTGCAGATGCTATAATAATGAAAATTATTGAGTAATCCTTAAATATTATAGATAAAACTTGATCATGCTGCATTTTTAAAGCAAGCCCAAGTACAAATATTGGAATAATCGGCGTCAAAAACGTCTTCAAAATAAAGAGAGTTAAATCTAACATTTTGTTCGAAAGCTCTTTGCTTTTCTTGGGTAGCAGTGTGGACACTACTATGCTGGACACAAATCCACAGGCAAGGGCATAAAAATTAGAAAGCAATGCAGGCAGCCTAAACGACCATAAGGGAACAATTGTTTCTTCATACGTTATATCTTGTATTGAATGAGTGTTTTGTATGATGAAATGCCCAACAGAATAAGCTATTAAACTTGAAGCCAGATTTGACAAGAAGATCATTATAATAAGTAACAATATGAACTTTATAGCTGACTGCTTAAGATTGTTAACACTGCTAAAGATTAACGCAAAAATAATAAAAGGCATTATAAATAGCAAAACCTCTTTTATACTCAGGCTCGTTGAGTACAAGAAGGTTTTTGCTTCCATTGGAACTAAATGACCAAAGAATGCAACTGAAGTGATGACCGTGAGTAAGATTAATAGTTGTAGCACGTTCTTATATACCAATGTCCTATGGACATATATATGGTAAGTTAGTTGTTAAGTAAAGCAAAACTGTCTAAACTGCACAGCAAATGGTGTAATGAAAGTAGCTGACACTGGAATGACAAAGAAGAGTGAAATTAGCACTCACTTATTATTCGTGTCGTTTTCAGTAAAAGCCTCCTCCCATGTGCCTTGAGTTGCTGCACGGCTATACTCTGTTACTCTATTTTCAAAGAAATTCGTATGTTCCACGCCATTTAGTATTTCATCAAGCCACGGAATAGGATTATCATTAACATCATATATGGACTCAAGACCTAATTGCATTAACCGTCTGTTTGCTACGTAGCGTATGTAATTGCGCACTTCTTCTGCGGATAGTCCTTCAACGTCTCCGAAATCAAAAGCAAGCTTTATGAATTCATCCTCAAGTTCAACAATGGTGCGACATGCAGAATATAATTCCTCTTTAAACTCGTCGTCCCAAATTTCATTATTTTCTTTAATAAATGTATTAAACAACATGATAATTGAATTGGTGTGCAAAGTTTCATCACGGGCTGACCAGGCAATTATTTGTCCCATGCCTTTCATTTTTCCAAAGCGTTGAAAATTGAGCAAAATTGCAAATGATGCGAATAACTGCAACCCCTCGGTAAATGCACCAAACACCGCTAGAGTTTTAGCTACATGTTTTTTATCGTGTTTTTTGCTTTCCTCGAATTCTAACATGTATTCATACTTCTTTCTCATAGCATCATACTTTAAGAATGCTTGATACTCGCTTTCTGGCATGCCAATTGTGTCTAAAAGATAAGAATAAGCTGCAATGTGTATAGTTTCCATATTGGAAAAGCTTGCAAGCATCATGCATATTTCCGTTGGCTTAAATATATTTGAATAATGCCTCATGTAGCAGTTATTTACTTCAATGTCTGCCTGAGTAAAAAATCTAAAGATCTGGGTTAGTAGATTTTTTTCTACACTTGAAAGTTTAGTTTTCCAATCCTTTACGTCATCAGCAAGTGGAACTTCCTCAGGTATCCAATGGATTCTTTGTTGCTGCAGCCACGCATCATACGCCCAAGGGTAATTAAAAGGTTTGTATATTGGATCTGCTTCTAACAATGACATAAGACACCTATTATTTTCTAAAGTAAATATTATATTAAGTGATATTGAGAATCAGTCAATTTAACTTTTTTGAAATTTGACGGCAGATAATTTATTAGTGTATTATAGCTTCAAGTAATTTATCAACAGAAATGCGAGTATTAATATCTTTTATTTTATTATTTACAGTGAGCTGCACTCACACTATTCACAATCACGGAGCTCCTGGCATTAGTGTTGAATTGTGGAGCAAGATAAAAGTAGGTGACGATAAAGAAAAAGTGGTTCACACTTTAGGATCACCAACATTAGTATCAAAGTTCGATGACAATGTTTGGTACTATGTCTCATATAAAATTAAACAAGCCAACTTTTTAGGAAAAAGGAAGTATAGTAGTAAGTCTCTGCAAATTTCATTCGACCAGGACGGTAAAGTTGAAGATACAAAAGAAACTGACATCTTAGAGAGATCTTTGGCTGTTTCTGATTGAAAGTTTGCTAACTATGGAGTTTTTCTCACTCTTCTTTGCATCCAAGAACCGTATAACGTCATCCCAGTGTCAAGCACTGGGATGACACCATTTGTTGTAAACTCACTTTTACTCTATGGTTATACTACCTTGCTGCTATCCTGAACGGATACAGTGGGCTTATTAAATTATAGAATTACTTTAGCTATAGAATAAAGTCTAGTGTTACTTCACGCCAAATGTGGTGGTGCTGAGTAGGCAAGCCGGTTAATGGGCTACATTTATATACTGCACGCATTGCGTTATCTGCTATCGACCTGAAAAGTGGATTATTTCGATAGGAATCACTGTCTGCTACATCCGCCATAATTATCTCGCCTTGACTGGATAACAATAAGTTAATTTTTATATTAAAATTTTCTTTGTAAGCTATGCTTTCAGGAATGCTCCAGCATTTTGTGAGCTTGTCTCTTATAGAGTTAATAATTTCTGTTACAACTAATTCATCCTTTTTGCTCTCAACGCTTTTTTCGTTTCCTATTTCATTTTTTGCCCCTCTAACATCCCTTCTTAGTTTTTTCTCTACACTTTTTTTTCTTTTTGGAATTGGAATGAATTCTTTACCCTCGTTAATAATGACTTCTTCTTGCATTTCGATAATTTGCCTCGGTTGTGCTACAACAGTGTGCTCAACCAATTCTTTTTTCCTTTGTGGTATAGGAACAACTGACGTATCATTCGTTTGGGCTTTTGTTGAAGGTAACGAAAAAAGCAGAAAACAACATAAAGACAAAAAAAGAATATAATTAGAATAGAAAAAACGCATATGTTAAGCAGCTTGTTTTACTGGTTTAAAGCTAATATTGCACATAAAGTCAATATATTTTAGTTGATGGACAACTTTGAAGTCAATAAGGAATCCCTTCAAAGTTGCAGGCAAGCGAAAGATTGTCTTCTCGACAGACAAAGAATTGTATAATGGATTAAAAGGGACCGTATGACAAAAATTATAGGAAAAGAATATACAGAACTTTTAGAGCAGTTGAAAGATCGTATTGCAACAAACCGTTATAAGGCAGCACTTGCAGTAAATAGTAAGCTTATTTTGCTTTACCACCATATTGGTACAGAGATCCTAAAACGCCAAAAAGAACATACCTGGGGAGCTAAGGTAATTGATCAATTAAGTAAGGATTTGAGAAGTACATTTCCAGAAATGAAAGGCTTTAGCACGAGAAATCTGAAGTATATGCGTAAGTTTGCCGAAGAATATCCTGATGTTGAATTTGTGCAGGAGCCTCTTGCACAATTAACTTGGTATCACAATATCACTCTTTTGGAAAAAATAGAAAGTCATGAAATAAGATTATTTTATGTAAAAAAAGCTATTGAACATGGCTGGTCACGTAACATTATGGTGATGCAGATAGAACTTGGACTACATAAACGTCAAGGAAAAGCAATAACTAATTTTAAAGAAAAATTACCATCTCCACAATCCGATCTAGCACATTACACATTAAAAGATCCGTATATTTTTGATTTTTTAAGTATAGGTAAGGATGCTCATGAAAGAGAAGTAGAAAAAGGACTCGTAGGGCATATGGAAAAATTTCTGTTAGAACTCGGTGAAGGATTTGCATTTGTTGGTAGACAATTTCATTTAGATGTTGGTAATAAAGACTTTTATATTGATTTATTATTCTATCATTTAAAGTTACGTTGCTTCGTAGTGATTGAACTAAAAGATAAGGATTTTAAGCCGGAATATGCTGGTAAAATGAATTTTTATCTTTCTGCAGTTGATGATTTACTTAAGCACTCGACAGATCAACCTTCTATAGGGTTAATCTTATGTAAATCTAAAGACGATGTACTTGCTAAATATACACTCAAAGACATAAATAAACCAATAGGATTAGCGGAATATCGAATAACTGAAAATCTACCAGAGAACATAAAAACAGCTTTACCGACGATAGAAGAATTAGAAGCTGAATTATCCAAAATTTCAGATAAGGAAAAGTAATGGTTACTAAAATCATTCAAACAATTATTTAGCAAACCAAAAACCAAAAGCTCAGCATGGAGGCTCAGGAAGAAGGGTGGCAGCCAATACCTTACTCTCTCATAGCCTTGAAACTTTGGAAGCAGACAGTAACGGAGTAAGTGATTTTTATGGATTACAAGCTCTAGGTGTACTATCCTATAATATCATACGGTCAATATACTCTAAATGAGATGGAAAGATGAAGGCATCATTATAGCTGCTAAAAAATACGGCGATAAAAACTTAATTCTCTCTCTGTTTACAAAAAATCATGGAAAGCGCAGGGGATTAACTAAGCTAACAAACAATAGCAATTATAAGTTTCAGATAAGTAATCTATTACATGCAGAATGGAGTGCTAAGTTACCTGAAAATCTAGGTTTTTTTAAGTGCGAATTAATCGAATCTCCATTCCATCATTTCTTTCAAGATAGGTTAAAAAGCATTACTATTGTTTCTTTCTCCTCTATTTTAGAAAAAGTGCTTCCAGAAAGTGAACCCTGTGCCATGCTGTATGACAATTTTCGATATTTCATCGATGTAATTAAACACAACAATCAGTCTTGGCAAAGCCATTATCTTAACTTAGAGCTTCTGCTTCTTACGCAATTGGGATTCAAGTTAGACTTATCCAAATGCGCTGTAACAGGTGTTAAGGAAAATCTGCAATTTATTTCTCCAAAAACTGGTAGAGCAGTGTCAAAAAAAGTAGGAGATTATTATGCAGATAAACTCCTACCTTTTCCACAAATGTTGCATGATGTATACAATAATACCCTACAAAACAGCTACTCATTCCAAGAATTTCAGTTAGGACTGAAAGTCACAGGATATTTTTTAAATAAGTATCTATTTTTGCAGTTAAACGTGAAATTTCCAGAGCTGAGAAACCTCATGTTGTCGCTTTAATCTTAGTTATCATTTTTTTGAAATCATTTCAGAAATCTATAGCTAACCCAAGCAACACGTCATACCGCGATTCATTCGCGGTATCTCAGCATAGATTCCGCTCACGAGTAGTGGAATGACGGTTGTCGGTAAACTTAAGCCACTTTAGCTATAGCCAGTAACCACTCTATTTCTACCACTGTTTTTTGCTTTATATAAATATCTGTCAGCACGTACTATAAATTTTTTAATATCATCAAAGTCAGATCCTTGCATTTCTGCAATTCCAATGCTCACAGTTACATTATGGGTTGTATTTTTATCCGCAAGTACAAAAGGTTCTTTAGCAATAATTTTTCGTATTCTCTCCGCAATAGTATACGCATCTGATACATTGGTATCTGGCATTACAACAACAAACTCCTCACCACCAAACCTAGCTAGTAAATCTGTCACTCTGATATTTTCAGAAATTCTTTTCTGTATTTGCTTTAAAAGTTCATCTCCAGCACTATGCCCAAAACTGTCATTCACTATCTTAAAATAGTCTATATCAAGTATCATAAGAGACAACCTTCTATCCTTTTCCACAGAGTCCTTAACAATGTTTCTTAAGTGTGCATCAAAATATCTTCTATTATAACAGTTAGTTAATGGGTCCTTTATAGACATTTCCGCATTATTAAATAAATTCATTCTCAAGGCATCTTGATATCTTTTGCGTTTTACTTGCGAATTAACCCTTGCTATTAGCTCACCCTCATCCAAAGGTACTGTTAAATAATCATTAGCACCTACATCAAGTGCTTTTACTAAATTGTTTTTATCATAATCCTCAGAAAGAATCAGAATTGGTGTATAACGTGTTTCCACCTTACTACGAAACTCAGAACACAAACGCAAGCCGTCAGTTTTTGAAAATTGCATATCAGAAATGATCAGGTCGTAACCATTCTCAATACCAACCTTCAATGCTTCCATTGGATCACTCAGTATTTTAATTGACCTAAAGCGTTGCTTTAATATATTATATATCTGCTCTGCTTGATGAACATCCTCATCTATAACAAGTATGTTAGCATCAAAAATCTGATTGGAATAATCCATAATACTGTTTCCTGCGACTCCACCAATCTCAGCGTTAGTTTCTCCTCTCAAACGCAATTCATCAATAATCATCTTTAAGCGTGTGAGAGACTTAATTCGTGCAGATAAAGCAGTTTCGTTTATTGGTTTAGTCAGAAAATCATCCGCGCCAGCATTAATACCTTGCACTCTATCATGAGTATCATGCAGCGCAGTTACCATAATTATTGGAATATGGGTTGTCAAGGGATCACTCTTTAGCTCCTTACAAACTTGAAAGCCATTCATCTTTGGCATCATGATATCAAGTAATATAATATCGGGCTGCTGCTTTGCTACTAAATCTATAGCTTCTTCACCATCATGAGCTACGATAACCGTATAGTACTCTGCTTTTAGTCGAGCTTCTAAAAGCTTGACATTAGATAGTACATCATCTACTACCAGAATCTTTGCTGTCATTATCTTTAGATGTATTATCTATATCATAAGTAGGATAAAGCTTACCATTTTTACCAATTATGTAATTTACTTTCTCAGCATTACATTCTTTATATAAGTCTTCAACTCCTGCGTCTTTCAATAACCTCCTAGCTTTTGATTTTATAATCATAAGATACTTATACACATTCCTAATAAGATCAATAAATACAGGCACCTTATTTTTATCAAGAACAATTATGCTCACTAAAGCTACAACTAAAATTTCTGAAAGACCTATATTGAACATTTTCCTATGAAGCAAGTACTTTAATCCTTCTGATTATAAATATTAATTTGCTTAAATCAAGTTTAGAAGCAACCATCTCATCTAAAAAACTATTATAACGTTCTATGTAGTCCTTATCATTACAAGCCCAGGTTTGAACCTTATCTTCAGGGTTATCAGTAGCTTTTATGACTTTAACAGCTAGCTTGTGATGGTAATTGCTTAAATCGTCCAATAAATCATTAACTAAGCTGCGATCCCAATAAGAAGAGCGGCTTTTCATCTTGATGGCAATTGTTCTAATCAGATCGAATCTTAACAGCGACTTTAACTCAAAGTATATTTTACCAGCATCAAGAATGGACAAAGATGTCTGTTCAGCAACAGATATAATGTCCAGTGCATAAGCAAGAACGCATAGATCAGCAACTTTTTTTGCTAGATCTTTATTTATATTAAGTTCTACTAAAGAAGTTGATCCATGGCTATAGATCTTTAATAGGTGTTCATCTAAAACATCAGTTAAGTTCTGGCCTAAAGTTTCAATTGCATCTTTAAATTTTGTAACATCATCCAATTCTACAAAGCTAAGCTTGCCAAGATTTTTCACTAGCCAAAATGATACTCTGCCAATAAATTTCTGCACGTTCCTCACTATTTGTAAGTATGAGTTAACATCAATTTTTCCATCCAATTCATCAATTTTCTGCCACAGGCTGTTTAAATCATACAGGTGGTTAACAACAATATATATGTTAACCGCTTCTTGTATCTTAATTCCAGTGTTCTCAGCCAAATTATTGATGAATATACAGCCCATTCTATTCACTACATCATTTGCAATGCAAGTAGAGATAATTTCTCTACGAAGTTGGTGTTTTAATATGAAATCCTTAAACTTTGTTACCATCTTTTTAGGAAAATAACCTAGCAAGTAGTCATGAGATATAAGATCTTTTTCAGACAGATCGGAATGTATAATTTCATTTTTTATTGCTGTTATAGCATAAGACATTAGAACAGAGAGCTGAGGAGAACTGAAACCTTCTGCACCAGTTAACATCCTTGCTATCTCTTCTTCAGTTGGAAGAAATTCTACGCTTCGGTTTAACAGCCCAGATTTTTCTAAACTGAGCAGTAACCTGTGGTGCTGCTCCAATCTCTCTTTAGCTTGCAAACACTCAAGAAGTAATGCTTTTGTTTCAATTTTGTTGTGGTTCTCAAGCACTTTGGATGCAACTTCATCCACCATACTTGCCAGTATTTCATTCCTTTTTTCTAAAGAAATACCCCCTGCTTTCATAGCTGAAACAAATGCAATCTTAATGTTAACTTCAAGGTCCGAACATATCACTCCGGCTGAATTATCAACAAAATCTGCATTGATATATCCATCTTTTTCAGCATATTCTATTCTTCCAAGCTGTGTACAACCAAGATTTCCACCCTCTATAAACATAGAAGCTCTAATATCCTTACCATTTACTCTCAGCTCATCGTTTGCTTTGTCACCGACCATGCTATGATTTTCACTCTTTGCCTTAACAAACGTGCCAATTCCTCCATTCCATATGAAGTCCACTTTTGCTTTCAACAGATATCTAATCAAATCACTTGGAGGTAGCATATCTTCTGTTATATCAAAGCATTCTTTTATTTCTTGAGAAATGTTTACTTGCTTGCTGCTACGCTCAAATACTCCTCCACCCTTAGAAATCAAATCTTTATTATAATCCATCCAAGTTGAAAATGGTAACTCAAAGAGACGTTTACGCTCTGTGAAACTCTTTTCTGCATCAGGGTTTGGGTCAACAAAAACATGCATATGGTTAAATGCGCCGATTAAATGTATATTTTTTGAAAGCAGCATACCGTTTCCAAATAGATCGCCAGCCATATCTCCAATTCCAATAACAGTTGTATCCTGGTAAATATCCTTATTCATTCTCCAAAAATGCCTCTGTGCTGCAATCCATGCACCTCTGGCTGTAATACCCATTTTTTTGTGATCATAACCTGCTGATCCACCAGATGCAAATGCATCGCCAAGCCAAAAATTGTATTCAGAGGCTATCTGGTTGGCATAATCAGAAAATGAAGCAGTGCCTTTATCTGCTGCAACTACCAAGTATGGATCGTCTTCATCATACCTAATCACATTCTCTGGTGGAATTATTTCACCATCAACCACGTTATCAGTAATATCAAGCATTCCTCTAATAAAACTCTTATAGCACTCAACACTTTTCTCTCTTAAAATATTCTTATCTTTATAAGCTTGCTTTATTACAAATCCACCCTTTGCACCAACAGGGACAATAACCGCATTTTTTGTCATCTGAGCTTTCATGAGCCCCAAAACTTCAGTGCGAAAATCTTCCGTCCTATCCGACCACCTTAAGCCACCACGGGCTAATTTCCCTCCTCTTAGATGTATTCCCTCAAAAAGGTTTGAATAAATATACAATTCGCGATACGGACGAGGATCAGGCAAACCATTTATTTTACTTGAGTCAAATTTTGTAGATAAATATGGTTTATCGTCTTGATAATAACTGGTCCTTAAAATAGCCATTATCAAGTTAAATATCGAGCGTAAAACGTAATCATGTGAAACATTGCTGATCTCTTTTAGAAGTTCCTCAATTTTTTCTCTAACAATGTCCGTAGTTTCTGCTCTATCAATGTCTATGTTAGGATCAAATCTTGCATGAAATAGTTGTATCAAATACTTTACTACTTTTGGATACTCTGAGACTACCTTTTGGATATATTCTGGGTTGTAGTTAAATGACGTCTGCTTTAGGTAAGCACTTAACGCTCTAACCAGAAGCACTTCTTTCCACTTGAGCCCAGCAATAATGATCAAACTATTGAAATAGTCATTTTTAATTTCCTTGCTAAACACTTTCGCAAGTGTTATTTCAAATTGCTCTTTTAGAGTAATGTTGTCTATTAATTCATCGACTCTTGACAACACAAAATGGTGTATCCATATTCCGCCGTTAATTTCTATGTAATAGCCATTATGAGATAGAATCTTAGCTCCCAAATTCTTAGTAATTCTTAATATCTTCGATAATTCAAGACCTCCATTGCTCGAAGTGTAAACCTTTAATTGATAATTAAGATTGTCACGAGTAAGTCTTAAATCGACCTCGCTAACTCTTTTTTTCCTCACTATCTCCAATTTTTTCATATCGTAATATGCGTCATGAGGTTCGAAACTCTCTTGATAGCTTATTGGAAATGCCTTGCAATAACGGATGAATATATCCTCAACAGTGCTAAAAGTATTATATAAATTGTCTATAAAACGATCTTCCCATTTTTCCGTAATGTTCCTTAATTTGTTTTCGATACGCAAAACTTCATCATCAGGAACACTAGCGTTTTTAGCCTTTAGCACTACATGCAATTTCATCAAATCATATTCATTGATAATGTGATTGTTATAAATATCTGAACTTCCTGCACTTGTCTCATCCTTCAATATGTCACGTATCTTGAACATTAGCCTAGCGCTAGCATAACGCATCGGTATCAGCACTATGCAACTAATAAAATCCCCGACTCTTCTTAAAAATAATCTGACCCTTGGCCTAATCGCAAGAGACATGATCGAAATGCAAATTTTAAATAATTCGTCTTCATTTGATTGGAATAATTCATCACAAGAGAACACTTGCAAAATAGAAATCAAAGCTTTATTGTTGTGGCCCCCGGTTACAAATCCTGCATTTTTTTCTATAACTTTAACTTTATCTTTTATTATTGGAATAGTTCGAATATCTTGGACCTCCGCTACAGAAGTAAATAGCCCGAAAAAACGCCGTTCCTTTACTACATTACCCTGGTCATCAAATTCTTTTACTCCTATACAATTCATGTATGTACGCCGATGGACTATTGAGATTAGATCTGATCTCAATATGTATAGGGAATCAAGGTTTGCAGAAGGAATCAACGTACTTTGACCTACTCTCATCAGGCCAAGGTCCTTTTTGCCATCACAGACGAGTTTTTCATCTTTACCAGCAATATATTCTTGATAACCTAGAAATACAAAATTATTATTCTTTAACCAAACTAGAAAATCTTTTTGCTCTTGATTTCGGTCTGGTGTCATTCCAGTGCGTGACACTGGAATCCACGTGTCCTTTTCCTGGATCCCAGTATCAAGTACTGGGATGACAGAAAGACTTGCCTCATCAAGTTTCTTAAGCATTAAGTGCCAATCTTTCACAACACAATTAACTGCTTTCAGCGTTTTTTGTAGAGATTCTTTTAATGTATCAACAAAACTGTCACTTATACCTTTGATAATTACATATATAACTGACTCTTTTATTCCATTACTTTCTTCCAAAGGGTAAATCTCATCTATTAGGCCATCTTTTCTTTTAATGTTAATTATGCTGTTGCTGTAATAGCATATGGTTAAATCGTGCGACTTAATAGTTGCAATAACGGAGTCAACCAAAAATGGCATATCATCGTTTGTTATCTTAATCGTGGTAAAATCGCCTTCTATTCCTGGTATATCATCTATATTACTTACTACTAACTTACTTTCATCTTTCTCTTTTTGAGAAACAAAATTGTAAGCATCGTTTACAATATATAGCAAAAACTTATCATTGGCTTTTAGGTCGCTTTTATAAACAAAACTATAAAAATACTTAATAAATTTTTTAATTTTTTCTTTATCTTGCTGATTTTCTTGATCAGCTAACTTAAATAAAGACTCAGTGTCAACATTATGATCTATACACATTTTTTTAACAAAAATACACAGTGAACTTAAACCTTTTTAACTAAGATTTCATTATCAAGAGCGTACACTATTAGTTCATCATTTTCTACTACTTCCCCTGATAAAACTAATTTAGCTAAATTATTTTGAATACACTCTTGTATCACCCTTTTTAGGGGCCTTGCTCCATATTCAGGGTCATAGCCAGTTTGTGCTATTAGTTCTTTAGCTTCCTGCGACAAACTTATACTCAGTTTACGCTTAGCAAGTGTTTTTTGTAAATAAGAAAATTGAACATCTATAATTTTATAGATGTCATTTCTGGTTAAACTGTGAAATATAATAATTTCATCCAGTCTGTTTAAAAATTCTGGACGAAATGTTGATTTAACTATTTGCATCACTTCGCTTTTTACAGAGTTAGCAACTCCTCCTTCCGATGTCATTCCAGCGCGTGACGCTGGAATCCACTTTTTTTCCTGGATCCCAGTGTCAGCTACTTGGATGACAGAGGGCTTTTCAAGAGGGCTATTTTCTTTTGCTCCTTTAAGCATTATCTCAGCACCAAGGTTAGAAGTTAAAATCAGTATGGTATTGCGAAAATCAATTAATTTGCCATGACTATCAGTGAGTCTACCCTCATCCAAGATCTGTAGCAATAGGTTAAATATATCAGGATTTGCCTTTTCTATCTCATCAAATAAGATTACCTGATATGGTCTTCTCCTCACTGCTTCAGTTAATCTGCCACCTTGTTCATAGCCAACATACCCTGGAGGCGCGCCAATTAACTTTGAAACAGAATGTTTTTCCATATATTCTGACATATCAAAACGCAAAAGCGCTGATTGATCGTCAAACAGAAATTCAGCAAGGGCTTTTGCCAATTCTGTTTTTCCAACTCCGGTTGGACCCAAGAATAAGAATGAACCAAAAGGTCGATTAGTATCTTGCACACCAGAGCGAGAGCGCCTAACTGCATTACTTATCGCTTCTATTGCATCTTTCTGCCCTATTACTCTTCTTCCTATTTCATTCTCCATGTTGAGAAGTTTTTCCTTTTCGCTGTGCATCATGTTATCAACTGGAATTCCTGTCCACTTTGAAACAATGTTTGCAATATCATCTCCAGTCACTTCTTTCTTTAAGAAACTATCAGTAACCTTTTCCTGATTTTTTAATTCATTCTCAAGCTGAGGAATCACACCATACATCAGCTCTCCTGCTCTTCCCAAATTCCCACTACGCTGAACTAATTCCAACTCTTTTCTAGCGTTATCTAATTTTTCGGCTGTTTCTTGTATTCTAGCTATTTTATTCTTTTCCATCTGCCATTTGCTGTTCAAGTCAGCAAATTTACTGTTTAGATTTTCGATCTCTTCATTTATCTTTTTTAAACGCTGTTTAGAATTTTCATCACTTTCTTTTTTTAAAGCCTCTGCTTCAATCTTTAGCTGTATAACCTTTCTCTCAAGTTCATCAATAACTTCAGGCTTGCTATCCATTTCAATTCTCACCCTGCTTGCTGCTTCATCAATCAAATCAATTGCTTTATCAGGTAAAAACCTATCTGTTATATATCTATTGGACAACGTTGCAGCAGCAATTATTGCACCATCTGTAATTCTTATACCATGATGCACCTCATATCTTTCCTTCAAACCCCTGAGTATTGAAATGGTATCAGTTTCAGTTGGTTGAGAGATAAACACAGGCTGAAAACGCCTTGCAAGTGCAGGATCTTTTTCTATATGCTGACGATATTCATCTAAAGTTGTGGCTCCTATACAGCGAATTTCTCCACGCGCAAGAGCAGGCTTCAGCAGATTCGAGGCATCCATTGCACCACTTGTTGCTCCTGCTCCAACTAAAGTGTGCAATTCATCGATGAATAATATAATTTTTCCCTCCGCTCTCGAAATCTCATTAATCACTGCTTTTAACCTTTCCTCAAACTCTCCTCTAAACTTAGTGCCAGCAATTAGTGCTCCAAGATCCAAAGCTAAGACCTTTGCATCATGCAAACCAAGTGGCACATCGTTTGCAACAATTCTATTTGCAAGCCCCTCAACTATTGCAGTTTTTCCAACACCAGGTTCACCGATCAGCACTGGATTATTTTTTGTCCGCCTCAGTGATACCTGCATAGTTCTTCTGATCTCTTCATCACGACCAATTACAGGATCAAGCTTTCCTTGCATAGCAAGCTCTGTAACATCTTTTGTATATTTCTTTGCCGCGTTTAATTTTTCCTCACTGTTTGGCGAGTCCGCACTGCTGCCCTTTCTCATTTCTGCAATAACTGAGTTCAGTTTTTGTAGAGTCACACCATTCTCTGCCAGAATTTTGCCTACAGTATCATCTTTTTGTGCAGTGAGGCCCTGTAGTAAACGCTCAACAGCAACAAATGAATCTTTATTTCTTCTTGCAATACCAATTGAATCTTCAAAAACTTTTGCTATTTCTCTTGAAAGTTGAAGGCCACTACTTCCTGGACCTTCAATTACTGGCAACTTTTTTATTGCGCTATCCACAGCATCAGAAATACTTTGCACACTTCCACCACAAGCGTTTATCAAATCCTGAACTAAACCTGATTCATCTTCAAGCATCACTTTTAGTAAATGCTCAGGCATAAAAATCTGATGCCCAGCTCCCAACGCTTTCATTTGAGCACTTTGAATTAGACTTTTTGCTTTTTCGGTAAATTTATTTAAGTCCATAACACCAGTTAAATTCGTATTTGCTGATGTATATAACAACTGATTTCATAAATTTAAACCTAAAGTTGTTTATTGTTAGGTATGAAATTTAAAACTTTCTTAAAAAAGGAACTATCATAGTAACCATACAAATATCTTGTATCTCAAGACCTTTGGTTTTTGTTGCTGAAAATGGTTGTATTATTTAAGTTATTAACAATATACAATACTAAGTTAATGTAATTTATTTGGAGATGACAGGAAAATTTATTGTAACTTTATATTCTAAATAGAATAAAGTTCTTTTGTTAGTATTGTCCTTTTTGTAAAAAATATTCCTAATTTCTTCATCATTTCTGTGGGTAAGGTCATCTGCTTCTCTACCTCAAGTGGTTAACAAAGTTTCTTGTCACGAGGGACCAAATGGAAATCTGCTCGTTTTCACGCGAATTAATGTTACAAATTCTATACATTTCGTTACAAAATGGCATTCGCTTTCTCCATTATCCTTTACCTGCATTTTCATCAGCGTTCCTTGCGGTTTGCTTGCCATATAGGAGGAAATACAGGCTTACCCTGTTCCTTCTGTCATACAACAGTGGGTTAGGTGACTTCTCTATACCGGTGATTTGCGTACATCCAGAAATGAAAAATGTCACATTACCTTTTGGTCGGAGCTTATCAGCATCTTTAGCTCTTTAATCGTTACGATACTTATGAAGCTTCACTTACGTTCACCATACCACTAAGCCTAGCTCTCCAACCACATGATGCTTGTAGTTTATGCTCCTTTCACGATTGAGCATCTTCTTTTTCAAGAGGAGGTTCATTGTCCGCATCGCTTGGCACCAACCGGTTACCCGATTCGCATTGATGCGTAGACTCAGATGGCAAAACATCTGGTTTAATAAGTTTTAGAACTCTTTTAGTTTCTTTCTGAAGGAATTCCTCTCCTTTTAAACAATATGACCGAAGACTTTCAGGTCGCACCATTTCAATAATTAGCTGGGTTCCAGCAGAATCAGTACAGAAAACATCAACAATACTTTGTTTTTTAGAGGCAATCTCAGCATCCATGATAGTGCTGAGAAATTCTATTTCTTCTATTTCATCTTTGCCAGCGAAGCCCAATATATCATTGAGAAAGTGAATGAGAATATCTTTATTTTTCTCAGTGCCAAATATTCTCTTGAACGCGAAATTGTTTTTTGGATCGAGAAATTTCGAAAAGGCCATAATTAAATACAATTAGGAGACGAATAATTATACACTATTTTTCGCAAATGTTCAACCTCTGATTACTCCTTATTCTTTGCCCTTCCTGCACGCTTACGTTCATTTGGATCAAGGAATTTCTTGCGTAAACGTATAGATTTTGGAGTTACTTCCACCAATTCATCATCATCTATATACGCTATCATATCCTCCAGTGTCATTATCTTTGGTGGAGTGAGCTTTATAGCTTCATCACTACCTGAAGCTCTTACGTTTGTTAATTGCTTACCCTTTAACACATTTATCTCCAAATCATTGTCACGGCTATGCTGGCCGACAACCATGCCACAATATACCTTATCCTGTGGCTTAATAAACATAATTCCCCTGTCTTGCAAATTGAAAATTGCATATGCCACAGCCTCACCCTTATCTGTAGAAATTAAAACTCCATTGCGCCTTCCAGAAATTGGACCTCTATGTGGAGCATAACTGTGAAATAAACGGTTAATTATGCCTGTGCCACGAGAATCAGTTAAAAACTCTCCTTGATAACCGATTAATCCTCTTGATGGCACTAAAAACGTTAATCTTGTCCTGCCATTACCAGAAGGTCTCATGTCAGTTACTTCACCTTTACGGAAGCTGAGTTTTTCCATGATGATTCCACTATATTCATCATCTACATCAATTACTACTTCCTCTATAGGTTCAAGTTTTTTGCCATCTTCTTCCTTAAATAGCACTCGAGGGCGTGATACCGAAAGCTCAAAACCTTCTCTCCTCATATTTTCAATTAACACCCCAAGCTGTAGCTCACCACGTCCACCTACTTCAAACGCTTCACCGCTTGGTGCTAAAGTCACAGTAATTGCAACATTTGTTTCTGCCTCCGCGTATAAGCGATCCTTTATAGCAGTTGAGGTAAGCTTTGTACCTTCTTGCCCAGCAAAAGGTGAATCATTAACACTCAGAGTAATCGCCATTGTCGGCGGATCAACTGGAGTTGAGCTTACTGCAGTTGTAACCTCTGGTGCTGCTATAGTGTCTGAAACTGAAGCTTCCTCAAGCCCTGCAATTGCAATTATGTCTCCTGCCACAGCTTGTTCTACTGGAATGCGTTTCAAGCCAGAAAATGAGAGCAACTTAGTTAATCTTCCTCGTTCAATTACTTTGCCATCGAGGTCAAGCACCTTAAGATCTGAATTGACTTTTGCAATGCCCTGATAAACCTTTCCTGTCAATATTCTGCCAAGAAACTTATCAGACTCAAGTAGAGTGACCAACATAGCAAAAGGTGCATTTTGATTATAAACAGAAGGTTTTATATAATCTATAACCGTTGAAAATAATGGGCTTAAATCTTTTCTTTCATCAGAAAGCTCCTTAGCACACCAGCCATTTCTACCTGAAGCATACAACACTGGAAAATCTAGCTGCTCGTTGGTTGCATCAAGGTTAAAAAATAACTCATATATTTCATTTAATACTTCATCAATTCTGCTGTCTGGTCGATCGACCTTATTGATTATCACAATTGGCTTCAAATTTGCTTTTAGTGCTTTTGAGAGCACAAATTTTGTTTGTGGCATGGGACCTTCTGCAGCATCAACCAGCAGCAACACGCCGTCTGCCATGCACAATACCCTTTCTACTTCTCCACCAAAGTCTGCGTGCCCTGGCGTATCAATAATATTGATTTTTTCATCACCCCACATTATTGATGTGCATTTTGCAAGTATTGTAATCCCGCGCTCACGTTCTTGGTCGCCACTATCCATCACTCGTTCTTGAACTTCTTGATTCTCGCGGAATGTGCCACTTTGTTTTAACATGTTATCAAGTAAAGTAGTTTTACCGTGGTCAACGTGTGCGATTATTGCTATATTTCGGATCGATTTAAATTCGTTCATTTTCTATCATTTCAAAATTAATTTAGTAATAAGTATACATAAAATACACTTGGAGTAAATAACTAAAGCTGTGTATAAATGCTGTGTTTCCAAGATATTATAGGATTACTTTGTTAAATATTCCCTACTCCCAGGTTTTGTTATGGGTAGTTGTTTTAATTCACTTGGAAGTTCTTCCTCGCTGTAGTTTTTGATGTTCAGTTCAATCAAAGATATGACAGGAAAAGGCAGTTTCGTTTCACTATTTCTCTTTATCAAAGAAGCTTCAGCAACAACTTTACCTCCTTCCCCTTCTGCACATTCCACTGCTTCAAGTGAAGATTTACCTGTGGTTATTACATCTTCAATGAGCAATATTTTCTCACCCTTTTTGATCTTAAATCCACGGCGTAATTCAAACTTACCATTAACGCGCTCGCAAAACATTGTCTTTATTCCAAGCTGCCTGCCAATCTCATAACCCACAATTATTCCACCAATTGCAGGAGATAATATTAAATCTATGGAGCTATTTAATTCTTTTTTTATTTTATCTGCTAATAATGCGCAAACTTTCATGGCTCTGCTTGGATTTTCAAAAATCTTCGCACACTGTATGTATGTGTCACTATGCAGCCCGGATGATAAAACAAAATGCCCATGCAAAATTGCTTCTGCTTCTTTAAATTCTTTTATTATTAGGTTATTTTCGTCTAATATCATTTTTTAAGTTTCACTATTACATTCTTTATTAATTATCTGAGTGATACAAACATCAGACCACACATTTATTGCAGTTTCAAACATATCGATGATTGTATAAATAGGCAAAATCAGTCCCATAATATGCAGAGGAACATTCATCGACATGAGATAACTGGTTGCCATAAAATAGCACCCCATCGGCACTCCAGCGTTACCAATTGCAGCCCCTGTAGCTAAAAAAATCCATATCAACATTTCGCTTAAGGAAAATACGTATCCGTTCATTTCTGCAACAAACATTACAGTGATTAGTATAAATGCAGCACATGCATTCATGTTAATTGTTGTGCATATTGGTAAAATAAAAGACGATAATTTCTTTGGCACCTTTAGCTTGTTCTGCACACATTCTATAGTTGTTGGCAATGTTGCACTGGATGATTTAGAAAAAAACGCAAGTGTGAGTGCTGGCATAACCCCTTTCAGCGTTTGAATTGGTGATATGCCTTTATACCACATAAATAGCGGTAAAATCAGAAATGCCTGCACAAAATTTGCAGACATTATGCAAACAAAATACCATAAAAGATTGTAGAACTCACTACCGCCTTTTAATTCATGCAAAAAACAAGTAATAAAAGACCAAACAGCAAGCGGAATAAATTTTAATAACCCTTGAGCAATTTTAAGTAGCGTATCAAAAAGTGCAGAGAATACTTGATATAATATATCCTGCTTTTCTTTTGAAAGTGAAACAATAGCTCCACCCATCAAAAAAGCGATTAATATGCTACCAATCATATTATTTTCAAGAAAAACTTGCACAAAATTAGAAGGAATGAGTGATTTTAAATATGAAAAATAACTGTGGTTATTGCTGTTAATACTCCCTATTGTATTACTTATGAAATTTTTTCTTGCTGGATCTATTAACAAATAAAACGATAATGCAACAAACGCAGCTATAATAGTTGTAAGCAGAGTATAAAATAGTGTTTTCTTAACTAAGACTTTGATTTCAATTGAGTCTTTGAGCCCGGAAATTGTGGAAACTATGGATAAAAAAACCAGAGGTAAGCTTATTAATTTGAGCAAGCTGATAAAGATATCACTAAATAGCTTTGCTATTTCAAATATGATTTCATTGTTTAGGTAGTAAGCAACTATTGCAAGCAGTATAGAAAAAAGTATTGCAAACTTGTGCATTGAAAATAAAACTTCAAAGTAACATTATACAATAATTTTGCTGTTTTGGAATCAGATTGATAGACAAAATAACTTTACAGATTAGGGAAAGATAAGAGGATGTGTTTATTCGGAGACAGTGTAAGATTTCTTAATTTAAATTTAGGTGCACTTAGCCCATTCTGGTGATAACAAATTGGAATAGATAAGATATGATAACTAACTCTTCTGCGAGTATATAGTTTTGCCGGACACAACAGTACGTACTACGTGTCCTTTTACTTTGCGACCATCGAAAGGAGAATTCTTTGATTTACTAGCAAAGTTGTCAGTTTTAATTTCCCATTCATGATTGAGGTCAACTAAAATTAAGTCTGCAGCAAGGTTTTTTTGTATACGACCACGTGGTATGTGTATTATATCTGCAGGCTTATATGTCAATTTTGCAAGCACATCAAGTAGACCCATTTGCCCACTGTGATAGAGTTCAAGTGAAAGGGGCAGCATTGTTTCAAGACCAACAATACCAAATGCAGCATTTTCAAGTGGTAGATCTTTAGAACTACGATCATGCGGAGCGTGATCAGTTGCAATGCAATCAATCACACCTGTCTTTAAACCTTCAACCATAGCTAAACGATCTTCTTCAGTGCGAAGCGGCGGATTCATTTTTGCAATTGCCCCATGTTGTTTTACTATATCTTCAGTCAAAGTGAAGTGATGAGGGGTTACTTCGCACGTAACATTTAATCCCAAATCTTTTGCACGTTTAATAGCATCAAGTGAATCTTTTGAAGAGACATGTAGAATATGGTAGTGCACATTTTCCATATCCTTCATTAGCAGTATATCACGATTTACCATAACCGATTCTGACGCACTCAAGATCCCCTTTACTCCCAATTCTTCAGAAATTTTACCTTCGTTGATTGCGCCACCAGCAGATAAATTTAAATCTTCTGCATGTTGAGCAATAGGGACATTCAGCATACTTGAATAAAGCAGTGCCTGTCTCATAATCATTGGGTTCATAACTGGCATGCCATCATCAGTGAACCCAACCGCACCTGCTTCCTTTAAAAGTGCCATTTCAGTCAACTTTTCTTCCGAAGTGGTGATTTTAGCGTAAAATTCAACGTTTACATGTGAAGTTTCAAGTGCTCTATATTTCAAATATTTAGCCAAAATAACGCTATCAATTGCTGGAACAGTGTTTGGCTGACAAACTACAGTTGTAACTCCCCCCGCAGCTGCAGATTTGCTGCCTGTATATATAGTTTCTTTATGTTCCTGGCCTGGTTCACGAAAATGTACGTGAATGTCAATAAGGCCTGGCATTAGAACAAGCCCTTTACAGTCTATTGTTTCATCAACTCCACTTGTTGAAAATAATGATTCACCAAAGTCAACAATTTTATCCCCTTCAGTCAATAATGAACCTTTTATATCAAGTTTAGTTTCCGGGTCGATAATACGAGCATTAGTATACGCAATTTTATAGCCTTCCTTTTGCCCTGTTTGCAACAAATCCCAAGTTTGAGTCATTATATTTGAGTATCGATTATAAAATAAATCTAAAGTTTTTTTAATAAAACACAACCAAATTAAAACACAGACTAAGTGTATGGTCCCAGAGTGTGATGGTGTGGATTTAGTATAAATAATTCTGGAGACTGTGTCCACTGATAACATATAAATTCATAAGGAGTAAGACCCTTAAGAGTTTTGAGTCTCTTTGCATAATTATAAGCCATAACAAAGTTATAAAGGTGTTCTTTAAGTTGCTGGTGCGATTGATAGTAATACTTCTTAACTGTAGCATCCTTTAAAGTTTTATTCATACGCTCGACTTGCCCATTCGTCCAAGGATGGCTAACTTTTGTCAAACGATGTTCAATAACATTCTCTTCGCAAACTCTATCAAATATATGTTGGAAAGCATACTTATGACGCTTCTGGTTTGTAAATTGTATACCGTTATCTGTCAAAATAGTATGGATTTTATACGGTAAAATTCTAATCAAATTACGTAAGAACTCAGCAGCTATGGGTTTTGTAGCACTGTTACACAACTCAACATAGGTAAATTTGGATGTCCTATCAATAGCAACAAACAAATGTAATTTGCCCTCCTCAGTTCTAACTTCAGCAATATCAATATGAAAGTAACCGATAGGATATTGTTTGAATTTCTTTTTTGACTTAACTTCTCCATCAACAGTTGGTAATCTGCTAATGTTGTGTCTTTGTAAACAACGATGCAAGCTAGAGCGAGTCAAATGCGGAATTGTAGACTGCAGAGCGTAAAGGCAATCATCTAGTGGCAGTAGTGTATACTTGCGAAATGTAACTATTATAGCTTCCTCTTCTAGCGTTAAAACAGTTGATCTTGGATGCTTTGGACCCATATCAGCATCTTTCGTAAATGAACGTTTTCTCCACTTAATAATAGTTTTTGGATTAAGGTTATAATGCTTGGAGAGTTTTGCTATGCTCTCTTTTCTATTTTGTATTGCTCTACGAATCGTCTGTGTTGTTTTGGCGCACCCATGTAATATCTGTCCCATAATGACTCCTTAAATGATGATGATAGTATACCATCACTCTCTGGGACCATACAATTGCTTCTCTATGTTTTTTTATGTCATTAATTGCGCTGATTATCGACTTATCTATTTTCTTTAAATTTTCTTCCCGTTCTTCTCTTTTAATTATACTTTTGGATTCATTTTTTATCTGGTTCATTTTGTCATACAGGTTTCTGCATCCTTTGTAAGATGCCATTGGTTGTAACATTCCTTCTTTTACACCTTTATTGTAAAAATTCTTCAACTCATCACTTGATAGTATTGTTATAGCATCTTCCCTTTTACCTTGTGATTTAGGATACTTTTTATTCAATAAACTAACATGATTTAACAAGAAATCTCTAACTAGCCCTTCTTTTTTTACTTCGGATAATCTTTCTAGTGTTTCTATATATTTCAGAGTTTCCGCAAAGAGCTGTCCACCAGAGGGAGCAAATCCTTGAAGTGATTTACTCTGTGCTTTACAAAAATCGGTTTGTAAAAAATCTTCAGCTTGTTTTTTTATTACTGAAAGTTCATTAAAGGCTTTTTCTGGATTGATTTTTCTCAAAATACTAATAGCTTTTCTAATCGCTTTTTCTCTCTTTTTATTATCTTGCTTTTCATTTAATATGAGATGTTCAGTTTTGGTAAAAGCATTACCTTGATCACTCTTTGCAATGTTACAAACGATGTTTTTTACAACTTCTTCGGTTGCTGCATAATCTATTTCTTTTGCAAAGCAGTCAACAAATGATTGCCAAACTTTTTTATTAACAAGTTTACTTGTCTTATTTTCAAAATCTTCTATATCTTTGAATCCTAAAATAGTATAGAGATTTTTTTCGATTATTGGTTCGGCATGTTGTTTTGCCACTTTACCTTTTATATTGAATGGAAATTTACTAATCTTAGTTGTACCCACAATGTTACCTCAATATTAACGCTATCTATAAAAGTATAAAGATTTAATATTTAATTTTTAATTAATACTAGCACAGCTAACTACGGGAGCATTATGCTAGCATCAATTAACACTTTAACTTCTTACTTGTCATCAGTAATATTGTTTATATAAAAACTATAATTTTTTATGCCTGAACTTGGGAATATATTGCTATTGCTAGCCTGCTTATTGTCTTTGACATATTTGTTTTTACCGCTTAGTTCTTGTCGGTTTATTACCACTGCCATATTTTTTTGTGTATCAGCGTCAATGGCTATTTTGATCTACTGCCACATTACAAATGATTTTTCACTTGAAAACGTATACTACCACTCACACACAACAAAACCTTTGATCTACAAGATTTGTGGTGTTTGGGGAAATAAAGAAGGGTCCATGTTGCTTTGGGCATTAGTGCTTACCTTTTACCTATTTCTGATGGATATTTTTACTGATAACGACAGTAAATTGAAGAAAGTATCCTTGATCACCCAAGGCTTGATTTGCTTTTGTTTTTTACTGTTCACTTTACTTGAATCCAGCCCCTTCACTAAAATGCCAAGCGTTGAAAAAGATGGTCTTGGTTTTAATCCGATATTGCAAGATATAGGCCTTGCTATTCATCCACCGATATTATATTTGGGGTACCTTGGGTTTAGCGTTCCTTTTTCGCTCTCTATAGCTGGATTAATTGCAAAAGTTGAAGGAAATGTTTGGGCTAAAATTGTCAGGCCTTGGGTACTTATTTCTTGGTCGCTGCTCACTTTGGGCATCAGCTTGGGTAGCTGGTGGGCATATCGCGAACTTGGGTGGGGTGGATTTTGGTTTTGGGATCCAGTGGAAAACGTTTCTTTGATGCCGTGGCTAATTGCAGTAGCGCTGACACATTTGTTGCTCGTGGTACGGAATTTCAATGTTTTAAAGAACTTTGCTATTTTACTTACGCTTACAACTTTTATATTGAGTGTGACTGGAACATTTCTAGTCCGCTCAGGAATACTCACCTCAGTGCACACGTTTGCAGATGATCCAAGGTATGGACTGTATATATTAGCTCTACTTGGTGTAATTACAGTCAGTAGCTTAGTAATATTTGTAGTATTTACGAGAAAAAATCACACGTCTGCGATGTCATTCCAATGCTTGACACTGGAATCTGAAAAGAAACCTGCTACTCAAGTGACAGAGGGTAGAAGATTCTTTTCACGCCTTACGATGATGCTGATGAACAATTTATTATTCATCACTGCCTTTTTCATTGTGTTCGTTGGCACTTTATACCCTACAGTGCTCGAATATTTAACCGGTGAATTAATTTCAGTTGGAGCACCATATTACAATTCTTTATTTAATCCTATTGCACTGGCTATTCTAGCCCTCACGATAATTGGGCAATACTGCAGTTGGCAGGGAAATAGTCTATTGCCAATATTCCGTGAATATAGATTTTCATTTTGTAGTGCTGCAGCTATTTTGCCGTTTATTTTTCACATGGAGCTAATAATTGTGCTATCAATTACTATCTCCATAGCATTATTAATCTTTGTTTTAGAAGCATACAGTAAAAGAATTTGTTTATTTAAGGTAGCATTTGGTGAATCAATTTTATTAGCAAGAAAAGTTTCTAAATCCTACTATGCAATGATGGCAGCTCATGCTGGAGTGGCAATTCTAGTGCTTGGTATAGCATATTCGGTTGGTTGGCAGGAGAAAAAAGAAAATTACTTAAAAATAGGGGATAGCATAACAGTCAATAAATTTAAAGTTACTTTACGAAATATTGAGCTAATAAAAGAAAAAAATTTCCATGCAGTGAGAGGTACAATGTATATCAGGAATTTGCTGAATAATAAGATATTAGGTGAGATGACCCCTGAATATAGATTTTACCTTGCGGAAGGTCAAAAAAATGTTGAAAGCAGTATCTACCACAATTTGCTTTCTGATATTTATGTTGTAATTGGAGAGATTGATAAGAGTAAGAGCAAAATTGCAGCTAAAGTGCACTATAAACCTGGAATGTCTATAATCTGGCTTGGATCCTTTCTCATCGCTTTTGGTTCGCTCTTTGCTGCTTTTCCTTTTAGTAAACGGGCGAAGGTTGTCTAGCTGTCGTGGATTTATTAACAACGCTCCTAGGTCCAGAGTGCAATATATGAGAAATTACCGGGCTATAGATACTGATTTGCAAAGGTTAGAACCAAAGAAAGTTATATTTTTTTATTGACAGACCTATATATTACGATATTCACTAAGGGATTAGTGAGTAATGGTTATACAATATGAATGGTGGGGTATCAGGCAAGGAAAAAGTTATACGCACTGCTTTCGATTTTAAGGAGCCTTACAGCGATTGGCGTCAAATTTTTAAACGTCCTAATCAACAGTATAACCCTTCCAACTATGATTCGTCGAGCGAAATAAATGAACACGATATAGAAACTCAAAAGATTAAAGAAGGTGATGGCCATGATTCAGGTATTAGTTCCGATGATGAGGATGACCGGACAACTTATACAGCAGTACAATTAACTAATGATTCTCTTGATAGCCAAAGATATACAGGAATATATATTCCAACAACAACTGATGGTTGGGTAGGTGAAAATAATCATCAGACTGGTTTATCAGGTAATTTGCCAGACAGAAGTAATAATCCACAAATTTTTGAAAGTACTGATTCAGTAGAGCATAATTCTACCTGCAATGATCATGTAATTTGTGATTCAGGTCACAATTCTGACGATGAGGATCAGTTTAAACTGTTGTACGAAAAGGAGAAAATAGAAGCACAAAATAATCAAAAATATACAGAAAATGTATGTAATCCAACAAATGGTGGGTTGTTAGGTGAAAGTGATAATCAACAGATTTCTGAAGATACAGAAATAACTTCTGATTGTAATCCAGATGATTCAGATCCAAAAGGGAATGAGGGCTATGGTTCAGATGGTTCTTGTGAAAGTAAAGAAAATTTGACAAAGGGCGCTGGTGGTAGTAATCAGACTTTTGAAGGTGAACAGAAAAGCTCAGAATTTCCGAAAGTTGACAATTGGTTAGATAGTGATGGGAACTCAGAAGATAGTTCGGACTCAAAAAAGGGTTCGTACTATAGCTCAGGTAATTTTGATTCAATGGAGTTAACAGATGATTTGGATTCAGAAGATGATAATCCTTTTCTAAAAGACTCACTTTTTATGAAACTAAAAATGTCGTTAACTCAAAGTAAACAGGATCTGATTGATAAATGCTGTGGGGAGGTGAGAGGTATAACAGAACAAAATGAACAAAAAGATATAAAAAATACTCCAGAAAGTATTAAGTGCATAGTAGCTAAATACTTAGAAAAAGAAGTAATGTTAAATTTAAAATGTAGTTGTTGTAACAAAACTGTAACAAATACAGTATTTGAAGAAATAAAAGATCTAAGAGGTTGTCCGGAAACAAGTAAATTCAAGCATATTCCCTCTTTAACATAACCCTACTCATAGCTAGGTATATGAAATTCTCAGTGGATGTTGTGAGTAAATCATACTCCTTCGATAGCCTTCTATTCCTATTAACCCAAGCAAAAGTCCTTTCTACAACCCATCTTCTTGGCTGTACTTTAAACCCTTGTTCTCTTGTTGGTAGTAGCTCAGGTGGCGTATCTTTGTGCACCCAAAATCTACATGGAGGCCTTGTAACAATTTCAATATCTATGTCATATTCTTCCTTTATGTGATTCTTTAAATTTCTTCCTTGGTATCCCATGTCAGCCCACATTTTTTTAACTTTAGTATATTTTGTTCTCATATTGTTTAATGCTATTTTAATACCATCTCTATCATTTTCGTTAGCAGCGCCTACGTAACAACCTAGTATAAAACCCTGAGTGTCTGTAATTATATGCCTTTTTCTACCCTTTACTTTTTTACTTCCATCATAGCCTTTGATCCCCCCTTTTCTGTAGTCTTTACAGATTGACTATCTACTATACAGGCACTCGGCTGCTCATTCCTTCCTATTTTTCTTCTACTATATTTTGTAATTTCATAATTCATTTTCTCAAAAATTCCCTGCTTCTTCCATTGCCTGAACTGCTCATACACAGTCTTCCATAGCGGAAAATCATTTGGTAAATACCGCCATTGACACCCTGTACGCAATACATAGAAAATTGCTTCTAATATTTCTCTTTTGCTATACTTTGGCGGCCTTCCTCCTTTCTTGTATGATACTCTGAAGTGTTTTTCTATTCTTGCCCATTCCCTTTCGCTTAGATCTGTTGGATACTTTTTTCTCATCTTTACCCCGTACTAAAATTTCAGATATTATAGCCTTTTACTTGTTTCCGGACAACCTCTTACTAGTGGTAGTCATATAAGTAACAGAAGTAACACTTTTGTATTTGATAACTTTCCCTATCAAAGTAAAGATAAAAACTGTAACAAAGAAAGTGAAGATCAAAACTGTAACAAAAAAAATGAAGTGTCCGAAGAGGACATTATCAAAAGCATTGTTAGTAATTTATTGTTAGAAGGTGGGAAGGTAAAACGCCATAATTTTTTCGATGGGAATGAGTTTGAGCAGATAGTTACTTGTAATGGATTTGATGATGGTCTTTCTGAGAAATGTAAGGAAATTGAAAGCAAGCTAAAAGGTTTAGCATATGAAAGTATTGTAAACAAAAGCAAGCAGACTCAAAATGTATTAGGAGTAGACAAGGATAATAGATATTTTTGTATAGAGTACTCGCAAGATAGTATTGTTGAAGTTGCAGAAATCCTAAACAATGAAAAAGCCAAAGACTTAAATTTAAGAGTTGGCATACTCAAAATTGGAGAAAGTATAGTAAGAGTTGAAAATGTAGAAGAAATAGGGGGAAAAAGAAATTACATGGATGTCTCAAAAGGTGGTATTGAAATGTCTTTTACTACTGAGGTAGGAGAGATAAGTATTTATCTAAGTCCTAGTGAGAAAGGCAGCAATAAAATAAAAGTGGAGATTGATGGGGAAAACAGAGCAAGGCTTAATGAGTTAAAAAATAGGGGAAAAAGTTTAGGGGAAAACTGTCTTTTAGGAGGAAAAAGTGTTGAGGAAGCTATAGAGCATGAAAGTTTTGAAAGATATGGCAGTGTACCTAACACTGCTATGAAGGAACCTAGCTTAGGTTGCGTTGCTAACATAGCAAGGGGGGGATAAGCTTGCAGAGATAAAATGATGGGCCAAATTGGCGGTATTTTGCTCTTGTAATGTACTTCAAAATTGCAAAGTTTGCACTAGATAGAACTTAATTGACAGACAAGAATCAACTGACAGAAAAATTTACATAGTCAAACAATCACAGAATAAACTAGTGAATTTTTTGAAAAGTATATAAAATTCAAGTTTAAGTAAATAGCATGGCACTTAGACTCATTCCAGATAACCTCAATATAAAATTTAGTAAATATAGGGATTTGACTGCATTAATTAGCATTATTCTTATCATCTTTTCAATATTCACTGTTGTGCTGCGTGGAGTGAACTTAGGCATAGACTTTGCAGGCGGAATTTTGATAGAGATAAAATCTTCAGATGAGAATCACTCTATTCTCGATGCATTAAAAGAAAATGGTTTTACAGTGCAGAGTTCAAAAGCGGGTGATAATTTAGTCATGCGTTTTAAAGATGAAGGAGATGAAGATAAAATCAAAAAGATAAAAAGCATACTAGAAGAAAAGCTGGGGAGCTCAATAAGCTATCGTAAAATAGACTATGTTGGCCCACAAATAAGCTCAACACAAATATTTGAAGGAATGTTATCCATGTTGATCGCAATTGTTGGAATATTTTTTTACGTTTGGTTTAGATTTAATTGGCAATGTGGATTCAGTGGAATAACAGCACTGGTTCATGACGTGATTTTAACTGTTGGTTTTATTAGCCTAACTGGCATTGAGTTTAATATTTCATCAGTTGCAGCTCTTCTCACTGTCATTGGTTATTCAATCAATAACTCAGTAATTATATACGATCGGATTCGAGAGTATTGCAAGAGTGGTAAAAGTGGGCGGATGAGTGAGATAGTAGATGCAAGTATCAACGCTACATTATTTCGCACTATATTAACCTCGGGTACAACCCTTCTTGCTGCTCTTCCTTTGGCATTAATCTGCACAGATGCAGTGAAAGACTTCAGCTTGATCATTTTTTTTGGTATTTTGATTGGCACTTGTTCTGCAATATTTATTTCTGCTCCTATATTAACCTACAGAGCTTTGATAAGTAGATTGTAGAAGTGTTTAGTCGCGGTATAATATCAACTTATTATCTCTTATAGTGAAATGAAAATACCTTAAAAAGCTCATTCCAAGTAGTGAATGAGACATAGAATGAGTGTTAACGCTTGCCTGTACATCATTAATCAAAAAATTTCCTATTTTAACTTGAGGTATTTGAACCACTCCAGCTTTTATTTGACCTTTCGCAGTTTCATATATTTTAAAATCCTGAACATTTTGTAAGTTAATACCAACATGTAATGCGTCTTTTTGTGATAGAACAATATCGGTTGCTCCAGTATCAAGCAAAAACGTTATATTGCGATCATTGACTTGAGCCTGAATATAAAAGTGTCCATCATATGACTTCGTAAATTCAATACTTCCACTATTCTGACCGCTATTTTGAATTCTTCCTTTATATGGTAAAAAAGTACTGAGAAATCTGTCGCTTAGTTTGTCCCTTTGTGAATCAATAAGCATTGCAGTAGTGGCTATTATTAGCAACCAAATAACTAGATTTTTCACCGCGTTCATATTGTTAAAATTTGAAGCTATTAAAATAAATTTTAAAGATCAGCGTTAAAAGTTATTATTAAAAATAAGTAAATTTCATTGTTTTAGTACAATATTTAGTATACACTTTAAGAAGATATGTTTGATTTAATTTCATGTCAGAAGCAAAAAGTTTAATTTTGGCAGCTATCCTTTCCATGTTAATCATGGTGTCTTGGCGTATTATTTATGATAATTTTTTTAGTACAAACCAAAACCAGCCATTGATTGAAAATATTGAACATATCGAATCTTTTAACGACCTTGCTCCTATAATATACCAAAATCGTTCTGAAATTATTAATTCTACTCGAGAACAGAGGGTTAGTTTAACCAATAACATGATTAAAGGATCAATTTCTCTGAAAGGTGCAAGGTTTGATGACTTAATTTTAACTAATTACCACTTAGAACCGAGTTCTTCTTCTCCACAAGTGGTGTTACTGTCACCTGCAGAATCAAAAGATGTATATTTTGCAGAATTTGGGTGGCTCGATCCGAGTAACAAGATTAAAGTTCCAGATTCTAAAGCAGTCTGGCGAGCAGATAAACTTAATCAAAAAGAGGTCAATTTATCTTGGGACAATGAGAATGGCATTTTATTTAGAATGAAAATTAACCTCGACGATAATTACATGTTTAAAGTTGAGCAAGTTGTTGAAAATAATACAAAGGATAATGTAGTTTTGGTTCCTTATGGTAAAATTAACCGTAAACGTGACAATATCAACGAATCTTATTGGATATCCCATGAAGGAGTACTGGGTGCATTTGATAATAAACTAGAGGAGTGGACATATAAGGATATTTCCAAAAAACATTTAATAAAAGCAAGCACGAGTGAAAAAAATTGGTTTGGTTTTGCTGATAAATACTGGCTCACAGCCATCATACCTGAAAAATCTGATAAAATAAATGTAAGCATTAAACATACTAACGCTAATGATATTGATAAATTTCAAGTAGATTTTGTTAAGTCTTATAAGAGTATACTTCCTGGTGCAAGCACTTCTAATGTGAATTATTTTTTTGCTGGAGCAAAAAAGTTGAATTTACTGGATTCTTATAAGGATACTCTCAATATACCTTTGTTTGATAAAGCTGTAGATTTTGGTGTTCTTTACTTTATAACTAAACCAGTGTTTTTACTGCTTGAATACTTTAACTTCGTTTTAAAGAATTTTGGCTTAGCAATATTATTGCTGACTTTAGTAATCAAACTTTTGATGCTTCCCTTATCTAATAGATCATATGTTTCAATGTTCAAGGTGAAAAGCTTGCAGCCTGAGCTAACTCGTGTAAAAGAGTTGTATAAAAATGACAGCTTAAAGCAGCATAAAGAGACAATTGCATTGTTTAAGAGAAACAACGTAAATCCAATGTCGAGCATTTTTCCCATGCTAATACAAATACCGGTATTTTTTGCTCTATATAAAGTATTATTTGTTACTATAGAGATGAGGCATGCTCCTTTTTTTTTATGGATTAAGGATCTTTCAGCTCCTGACCCAACGAACATCTTTACATTATTTGGGTTGTTTAATTATAACTTTCCTGTTTCTATAGGCATTTTACCTATAATTTTCGGTGCCACCATGATAATTCAGCAGAAGCTAAGTGAGAAAGATCAAACCAGTAAAGATGATATTCAAGTAAATGTTATGAAGTTTTTACCTTACATTTCTGTCTTTATTTTTTCTTCTTTTCCTGCCGGCCTGGTAATATATTGGATATTTAGTAATATTATAACTCTAATTCAACAGTCATTAATAAAGTTGTTTTTAACAAAAAAAGTGGTAGTAAATGTCGAGAATACTAATAGTTAATTCGATTTATTATACTGAAATAGCGAACCTTTTGCTTGAAGGTGCAATTGATAAATTAAAAGGCAGTAATGCCAGTTACGATGTAGTTGAGGTTCCTGGTACATTTGAGATACCAGCTACAATTCTTTTTGCAGTCAAGAGTGGGCATACTAATTATGATGGTTATTTAGCTCTTGGGTGCGTAATTCGCGGTGAAACCGATCATTATCAATATGTTTGTAAAGGAGTAATTGAAGGCTTAAATGAGGTTGTTATGCATTATGCAATACCCCTTGGTATGGGTGTAATTACCGCTGACAGCAAAGATAAAGCACTAGTTAGAGCTGATAAAAACAAAAAGAACGTTGGTGGCCATGCAGCCTCAACTGTTTTGCGTATGATAGATTTACACAATAAATTAAAATAATGGAGGAAAAACCAGTAGATAAAAAGTGGCGCATAAAAAGAAGCACGGCAAGATTTCTTGCTGTACAAATTGCTTATTCAAATATTTTCGTAGGTTACAACAAAAGCACTTTTAAACTGGAAAATTGTGAGCTTAAGGACTACATAAATAAGTTGAAAGATATATTTGAATGTGAAGAATTTGAACATCAGTTCTTAGAAAACTTGTTATATAAGGTTATAAAAAGCAGTGAAGAATATGATAAAATAATAGAGTCTTATTTACACCCAAGTTGGTCCCTTTCACGGTTAAATCTTATAAGCTTATCTATTTTGCGTGTTGCAATATGTGAGTTAGCTAATTGTGATACGCCAGTTCCAGTTGTCATTAATGAATATACTAACATTGCATCTGATTTACTTGATAAACCAAGCGAAATTGGTTTTATTAATGGGTTATTGGATAAGGCAAAAGATGCAGTTAAATTAAATAAAAATCCTTAGCAATTATAGCCAGCAAGCACAAGGTGTCATCCGAGTAGCTGCTGTATGAACATTGTCTACCAGATCCCAGTGTCAGCTACTTGGATGACAAGAAAGGGAGCACTGGAATGACATTATCTGTTGTGCAATTTACCTTCAAAAATGAATGTTTGTACAGTTATGTGTCAAGCACTGGGATGACAAGAAAGGGAACACTGGAATTTTTGTTTCAGCATTAGCCATGCATCTAAACAGATACGTTGCCTTGAGAATCGCAACATCCATGCAGTTATGCGCGTAACACTAAAAATCAAAAAAAACAAAGAGGCAGACTTAATCTACCTCTTTTATTTCACTTGGCTATACTGTCTGTTGTTGAGAAGCAACTTGTTCAACAATAAGCGAGCCTAAATAAGTGTTAACCTCTTTAGCACCCTCTTTTTCTAAACCTAATGTTTTATTCCATTCTGTTTTATCTACCATACGCGTCAAGTTAAGGAATGTAGAGAGCTTAAAGTAGATACCCTGGTCTTCCTATATCTGTCTTTCAAAGAAAACTTTGACCAGATTATAGTAAGCTTTTTTAGAAAAATTTTTAAATTATTGACAATATTGTTTAATATCAAAAAGAGCTCTCTAACCCGCCTTTTCAATTCAATAAATGCCTTTGTTAAACTGAGCTCCGTGTTCTTTTTTAGTTTTACACAGCCAATCATTCCGTGAAATACGAGAATAGCACATAATTTTGCGTATAGCTCGCACAATACTCTAAATGGATTTGTCTTTCCTTTTAGTTTATCAAGATTGATATGACTTTTATATAGTTTAAATAGTAATTCGATTTGCCATCTTACTCTATAAACCGTCAATATTTGTTCAGCATTAATTTTACTCTCTGGAACATTAGTTATAAATATTGACCAATCTAATAACTTTTGATTCTTTTGAGAAGATGTATATCCATGTGACTTTGCTAATTTATTAGCCTTTCTTCTTCTAGCCATAGACTGTTCTTCAGTTAGCTTTTGACATATAATTCTTACCTTAATTTTTACTTCCTTTCCTAATAATACTTCTTTTTCTGAAGATAATTGACCTTCCAAATACTCCAATAGCTCTATTTTTTGATTTGTTTCTATATCATATATATTGGTATCAGACTTATAACGACTAACAAAATATGCACCTGCTTCATCAATCTGTTTAAAAGAACTAGGCACAAAGTAGCCCAAGTCAAATATTAGCAAATCATTGGCTGATAAACCGTTCAGATAATCCCTATAACCTTGATCCGACCTTATTCCTTCCATAAAATTTAACTTATCTAGCGCTTGATTCAGGTAATCAAAGACTAACTGTAGCTTTATTACTGATTTGGTATTATTCTCACAATCTCTATAGCTACTGCCATATCCTTTGTACATATCTTCCATGCTACTGGGCAGGCTAATGTAGCTGCTATCCAATAATTTAACGCTTCCAAATTGCTGTAAAATTTTGCAATCAATCTGTAGACTTTTTTTTAATAAACACAAAGCTTCGTTATACATTTTTTTCATGAACTCAACTGCTTCTTCACTAAACCTAAAATCTAAACCCTGTTTTGTAATTTCTATCGAGTCTTCATTTAGCAATTAGCACACTGTTTCTATGCTGCAATCATCAACTCCTATGTTACCAAAAACCATAGCTTTTATGAATGATGAGCCATTAAGTTTTCTCTTTCTTTTTATAAAACCTACTGCAATTGATATTTCGTCTGCTTTTTCATTAAAGAATTCATTGAGGTCTTTTGATAAGCAAGCTATTCTGTCCATTGTAAGTTCTCTCATTCATATATCCAAGAGAATTTATACCTTATTATTTTCCTTCACTCTATCAACTTTACTTACACTTTTCCTTAACTTGACGCGTATGGTTTTATCTACTGTCTCGAACTTACCTTCTTTGTTTTTCACTTCTAGTGAATCTATCTCGAAGAGTGAAGTATTGCCTAGCTTATTGGTAAACTGATTAATATCAACAATAATACGGTAGTTCTTGCCTTCTAAGCTGAAGTCTATATAATATTTATCCTTTTCTACCTTACCTTCTTCATCTTTAACTTGGTTATTCCTTGCAATTTCCCTAAATGCGTCTTCTGTTACTAGCAACCCATCCTTAATAACCTTCAGAGCTTTCAACTCAGATATTTCGTTATTTTTGCTGATAGCATATATTGCTAAATAAGTCAGCGCAGCAGCAACAAATGCTAAAACGCCCATTCCAAGTGGTGTAGCTGCAAAAGCTGCTAGCTTGCAAGTTGAAGGCCTCCAAAGCGGTGTTGAAAGTATTGCTAATCCACCTATAACGTATATAGCAGTAAATGCAACAAACACAGTGTTTGCTTTGTGGAGCTGGCCACAATGATTTTTGAAAGTTAGCATAAACGACTTCATTTAATAAAATATTAATATGCTTAAATTGTGTATAAAAGAACTGTCATAGTCAAGCTTTTTCGTAAGCTACCTGCCGCTTGAGCCAAAGCCCCCTGCATTGCGACCGGTTTCTTCTGCGCAGAATTCTTCTCTGTCATCCCAAATTACCTGAGATACAGGAGAAATAAGGATTTGTGCGATTCTATCTCCTCTTTTTATTTCGTATGGCTGATTACTTAGATTAATTAGACAAATTTTAACTTCACCTCGATAATCAGAGTCTATAGTGCCCGGAGAATTTAAGACAGTGATTCCATGTTTTGCAGCAAGACCAGAACGTGGGCGGATTTGCCCCTCAAAACCGTTTGGTATTGCAATCACAATTCCAGTTGGAACAAGTAATCTTTCAAGTGGATTTAAAACAGCAGAATCATTCAATGCAGCATAAAGATCCATGCCAGCACTCTGCGTAGTTGCATAACATGGAAGAGACAAGTCTTCTCCGTGTGATAATCTTTTTATTTCTACTTTAATTTTACTTCTTTGCACTCCAATTTACCATCTATGAAGACTCAATTATAGCATGTAAATTGTATCTGCAAAAGTGATAAATGTTACATCGTAAATGATGTCATTCCATTCTGGAATCTAGTCCTTATTATGCAGCCACTTGGTTGAAATTAAGTCTTCTGGATCCCAGTGTCTGGGCACTGGGATGACACCCTGACAACCGTCATCCCGCTACTTGTTAGCGGGATCTAGAGATACCGCGAATGAATCGCGGTATGACGTGGATTGCTGTCATTCCAGTGTCAGCTACTTGAATGACACCCTCTTGGTATTCGTGTGGTTGTAAGCAGTATAGCTATAAATCACTCACAATCAATATGCTTGAATTACTCTCAGTAAATAAATCAAGCATAATGTTAGGTATTCTACCATCAACTATGTGAACAACTCCAGCACATTCCTCCGCCATTTTAACGTATGCCATAAGCCTTTCAATAAATTTTTCCCCTTTAATTTTCCCACAATCAATCGATGCATTTAAATTTTTAACAGATATCTTCCTGCCACCAATTTTATCTATTTCTTCATCTGTGTCACTCAAGATTATCATTTTAGATGCAGAAACTGCAATTGCAATTGCGCTTGCAGTGCTATCGGCATCAATATGATACGTTTCCCCATCTTTTCCATGACCAATTGGTGCAATAACTGGTATAAAATCTGATTCTTCAATAAAAAATAATATATCAGGATTGATTTCAGTGGGTCTACCGATGAACCCCATGTCTAATATCTTTTCGATATTATTTGATCTATCTTCTCTAAGCGTAGCGGTTATTTTTTCGGCTTTAATTAAGTGACCATCTTTTCCACATAATCCAATAGCTGAACCACCAGCAGAATTTATATACTGAACAATTTTTTTATTAACTGAACCACACAGTGCCATTTCAATGATTTTCATAGTGTCTTTGTCTGTAAGTCTGATACCATTCACAAACTTACTGTTCATATCCAGCATTTTTAACACTGAGTTAATTTCATATTCTCCGTCATGAATTATTACCGGATTTATACCAAGCTGCTTCAACAAGACAACATTATGCACAAAAGTATTAAATAGTGTTTCATCTAAGATTATTGTACCACCGCATTTAATGACAAAAGTCTCGCCTACAAAGCTAGGTATGTTAGATAGCACTTCAAGTAATATTTCTGCTTTTTGTTCAAATGATACCTCACCCTTTAAAAATTCACTACTCTTCATTTTTTTATCTTGTAAACTTGAAAAACTCATCTCTTACCTTGGTTATTTTATGCTTAACACGGATGCTCATTTGATGAATTGACACATTCTCATTATTAATCCATTTTTGAATATCTTCTATAACAGCACCTAAGCTTTTTTGACTTACTTTATCTATTTTTGTTAGCACAATGTTAAAGTTAATGTTATTATATATTAACCAATAAATGAAGTCTTTGTCTATTTCTTTTAATCCTACCTTGCTATCTATCAACACAAACACTCTTCTTAGATTTCTTCTTTGAATTAGATAATACTCAATTAAGTTTAAATATTGTATAATTTCCTCCTTACCTGCATGAGAATAACCATACCCTGGCAGGTCAACAAGCCTGAACTTATCATTGTACATAGAGTAAAAATTTATTTGTCTAGTGCATCCAGGTTTAGAGGAAACTCTGGCAGCTTTTTTGCTGTTTATCAGTAAGTTAATCAGACTGGATTTTCCTACATTTGATCTACCAGCAAACGCAATCTCTGGAGCCGATTCATCTGGTAATGTTTTTATGTCCGAAGCTCCAAATATGAAATTGCAGTTTGATGTTATCTGTTTTGCCATTATATTCAACTAGAAGGTAGTAGGTATATTATAGTGTTATTGCTTGATATAAGAAATTTTTTATTTCAGTATATATTACTTAGCTAGATCTGTGCTATATGGATATGGAAAATAATTTACAAGACTTAAAGAAAAAATTTAATGATATAGAGAGGAATTTGGAAAATCCTACCAATTTAAGTCAAAAAGAATTCATTACCCTTTCAAAGGAATACTCTGAGCTCAGGCCAATAATCAAGATAATTGATGAATATAACACGCTGAAAGAGGAAATTTCAGACTTAGAAGAAATAATGAAAGATGAAAACAGCGAAGGTGATATAAAAGAGTTAGCAAAAGAAGAATTTTTCGAAAAGCACAAGGTATTATTACCAAAAATAAAAGCAAAATTAAAGTTAGCATTATTGCCCAAAGATGAAGATGACTCAAGAAATGCAATATTAGAAATTAGAGCAGGTACAGGCGGAGAAGAAGCAGCATTATTTGCAGCAATGTTATTTCGTATGTATCAAAAATATGCAGAAAGAAGAAATTGGAAGTTCGAGCCAATAAGCATTTCTAATACAGGTATAGGTGGCTATAAGGAAGCTTCTGCACTCATTAATGGAACAGAAGTTTTTGCAAGGTTGAAATTTGAATCAGGGGTGCACAGAGTACAGAGAGTGCCAGAAACTGAATCCTCAGGAAGGTTGCATACCTCTGCCGCTACTGTTGCGATATTACCTGAAGTAGAAGAAGTTGACTTTAAAATAGAAGAAAAAGACTTACGAATAGATGTTTATAGATCCAGTGGTCCTGGAGGGCAATCAGTGAATACAACTGACAGCGCAGTAAGGGTCACCCACTTGCCAACAGGGATAGTTGTGATACAGCAAGATGAAAAATCGCAGCACAAAAATAAAGCTAAAGCGCTCAAAGTATTGAGGGCAAGGCTATACGAAATTGAAAGACAAAAAAAAGAAATGGAAAGGTCAACAATGAGGAAAAGCCAAATTGGCTCTGGTGATCGTTCCGAGCGCATAAGAACATATAACTTTCCACAATCAAGAATAACAGATCATAGAATTAATCTAACTTCACATCGGTTAGAGCAGATTATAAAAGAAGGTGAACTAGATGAATTTATTGAGGCATTAATTTCACGCAATGAAGCAGAAAGATTGGCCGGGGAAAGTTAGCAGCCTACAATGGAATATCTTTATTAATTACATAGGATCTTTTAAACGCAATAGATAGACAGTAAAAACAAGTTCTAGTACTATCGCGGATAAAACAAGAACAGCTACACTAATTGTTTGACCATTGTAAATGTAGCTTGTTAAGCCGATAAAAATAGCCATGATAAAAGCTCTAATGAACGAGACTGCAGAAGAAGCTGTGCCTTTAATTTCAGGGAAAACATTTATTGATGCATTAAAAATCACTGGCTGGAAAATTGCACAACCGATAGAAAAAATAATCATAGACAGTGTTACTAAGAGGTTGTCCGGAAACAAGTAAAAGGCTATAATATCTGAAATTTTAGTACGGGGTAAAGATGAGAAAAAAGTATCCAACAGATCTAAGCGAAAGGGAATGGGCAAGAATAGAAAAACACTTCAGAGTATCATACAAGAAAGGAGGAAGGCCGCCAAAGTATAGCAAAAGAGAAATATTAGAAGCAATTTTCTATGTATTGCGTACAGGGTGTCAATGGCGGTATTTACCAAATGATTTTCCGCTATGGAAGACTGTGTATGAGCAGTTCAGGCAATGGAAGAAGCAGGGAATTTTTGAGAAAATGAATTATGAAATTACAAAATATAGTAGAAGAAAAATAGGAAGGAATGAGCAGCCGAGTGCCTGTATAGTAGATAGTCAATCTGTAAAGACTACAGAAAAGGGGGGATCAAAGGCTATGATGGAAGTAAAAAAGTAAAGGGTAGAAAAAGGCATATAATTACAGACACTCAGGGTTTTATACTAGGTTGTTACGTAGGCGCTGCTAACGAAAATGATAGAGATGGTATTAAAATAGCATTAAACAATATGAGAACAAAATATACTAAAGTTAAAAAAATGTGGGCTGACATGGGATACCAAGGAAGAAATTTAAAGAATCACACAAAGGAAGAATATGACATAGATATTGAAATTGTTACAAGGCCTCCATGTAGATTTTGGGTGCACAAAGATACGCCACCTGAGCTACTACCAACAAGAGAACAAGGGTTTAAAGTACAGCCAAGAAGATGGGTTGTAGAAAGGACTTTTGCTTGGGTTAATAGGAATAGAAGGCTATCGAAGGAGTATGATTTACTCACAACATCCACTGAGAATTTCATATACCTAGCTATGAGTAGGGTTATGTTAAAGAGGGAATATGCTTGAATTTACTAGTTTCCGGACAACCTCTAATAAGTGAAGGAGCAGATGTTAATGCAGTAGATGTACATAACAACACTCTTTTACATTATGCTGCTGGAAATGGCTATGCAGACATAGTAAAAGATCTATTGGATAATGGGGCAAATGTTAATGCAGTAGGATTTGCAAATATGACTCCTCTACATCGAGCTGCTGAAGAGGGCCGTAAAGAGGTAGTAGAAGTTTTACTAAATAATAGGGCAAATGTTAATGCAATAGATGAACATAACAGCACTCCTTTACATAGGGCTGCTGAAGAGGGCCATCAAGAAGTAGTAGAAGCCCTACTGAAAGTAAATGGGATCGATGTTAATGCACAAGATAAATATGAAGGTACTCCTTTACATTTTGCTGCTGCACATGGCCATAAAGAGGTAGTAGAAGCCCTATTGGACAAAGGGGCAAGTGTTAATATAACAGATCAAAATGGAAAGACTCCTTTACATCGGGCTGCTGAAAATGGCCATGCAGAGATAGTAAAAGATCTATTGGAAAAAGGGGCAAATGTTAATGCAACAGATCAAAATGGAAATATTCCTTTAGGTTTAGCCGCTGATGAAGAAATAAAAACTCTATTGCAATCCGCAGAAGAATCTGATGATGCTAGTCCAGTATTGCAAAATGATGAAGAAGAAAGCCAAGTTCCACAAAATGCTGCTTTACTTGAGGCTGCTAAAAGTGGTGATATTAATGAAGTAAAGCGTCTAATAAAGGAAGGAGCAGATGTTAATGCATTAGATGTATGGTCCCAGAGAGTGATGGTATACTATCATCATCATTTAAGGAGTCATTATGGGACAGATATTACATGGGTGCGCCAAAACAACACAGACGATTCGTAGAGCAATACAAAATAGAAAAGAGAGCATAGCAAAACTCTCCAAGCATTATAACCTTAATCCAAAAACTATTATTAAGTGGAGAAAACGTTCATTTACGAAAGATGCTGATATGGGTCCAAAGCATCCAAGATCAACTGTTTTAACGCTAGAAGAGGAAGCTATAATAGTTACATTTCGCAAGTATACACTACTGCCACTAGATGATTGCCTTTACGCTCTGCAGTCTACAATTCCGCATTTGACTCGCTCTAGCTTGCATCGTTGTTTACAAAGACACAACATTAGCAGATTACCAACTGTTGATGGAGAAGTTAAGTCAAAAAAGAAATTCAAACAATATCCTATCGGTTACTTTCATATTGATATTGCTGAAGTTAGAACTGAGGAGGGCAAATTACATTTGTTTGTTGCTATTGATAGGACATCCAAATTTACCTATGTTGAGTTGTGTAACAGTGCTACAAAACCCATAGCTGCTGAGTTCTTACGTAATTTGATTAGAATTTTACCGTATAAAATCCATACTATTTTGACAGATAACGGTATACAATTTACAAACCAGAAGCGTCATAAGTATGCTTTCCAACATATATTTGATAGAGTTTGCGAAGAGAATGTTATTGAACATCGTTTGACAAAAGTTAGCCATCCTTGGACGAATGGGCAAGTCGAGCGTATGAATAAAACTTTAAAGGATGCTACAGTTAAGAAGTATTACTATCAATCGCACCAGCAACTTAAAGAACACCTTTATAACTTTGTTATGGCTTATAATTATGCAAAGAGACTCAAAACTCTTAAGGGTCTTACTCCTTATGAATTTATATGTTATCAGTGGACACAGTCTCCAGAATTATTTATACTAAATCCACACCATCACACTCTGGGACCATACACCCAATCAGATGTTAAGTGTCATGGACAGATAGAACAGGAGAAGTTGATAGAAGAGATAGATATAATGAAAGAACAAATTGAGGAACTCTTATCAGAAAGGATTATATTATTGAGCAACGTAGAACTATTAAAGGCAGAGAATAAACGATTAGAAAACGTTGAAAAAAGCTTGAGTGCCGGGATCTCACATTTTTGCTCTGTAGAAAATTTGTATAATGAGCTTGCAGCTATTGAAAAGAGGGGGAAGCTCGATAATTCAACCCAAAATGAAATGGAGGCGGAAGTTGGCACTGAGGCGATGGTACCTACAAAGAACGTGGATCTAGTTAATGTAAAACAAGGTTATAGTAAAAGGGCTAGTAACCTATCTCAAGTTCCTGAAAAAAGTTCATCAGTAAGATCTCAATTCTCAGCAGCAAGCACTCATGGTAGAAAGCAAACAATTTATGCCTCTGCTTCTCTTATATTATCTGGAGTATTTGCTGTTGGCACAAGTTTAACAATGTCTCATTTAGGAATATCTATTTCACTTGCTTTGACTGCATTAACTTTCCTTACATTGGGATGTTATTGTTCATATAAGGTAAGTACAACGCTTAGGAATATTGAACTTGATCGAACTTTTAAAATGGCTGATCATGAAGCTGTTTTTATGGTTCCCAGCTTATAACTATGTGGAAAAATATATTGTTTTACTCACCCCAAGAAAAGAGATAAGGGGAAAGATAAAAAGGTCTATCAGTTCTCGGTTCGGCAGATTAATTTCTGACGGTGATATAGAACATTACTTATTTCTCTAGAGAATAGGGAATTGGTGAATAAATTCTAGGTGTAGAAGGAGATATAGATGAAGAGAAGACCAAATTTAGTAGAAAAATTAGCAAGATTTCTTTGTGCATGATAGTGAGGGAACAGCAAAGTAGTCGTATCAAGGGATTAGTTTTATGTTCTGAACTCAGCTTTTCGGTAGGTTATAAAAGAGGTAATATCGAGACCTTCCTTTGAAATTCCAGATTATCAGAGTACTTTGCTCTTCTGAAGTGAGTGATGTTGGAGTACCTCTGGGTCGCAGTACTGATAACCAGAATTATGGACTAGGATAAAAAAAGAGCAATCAGCATGTGCCTAGATTTGAGCAGCAGACATAAACTTGAAATTACTATCAATTGGGTAAAATTGGAGAGTTTTAAATGGCTTGACCATGTAAGGTATTCAATAAACTCCCATCTTTAAATTTGATCAAGCTTAGTTGAAAGAGTGGAGATTTTAATAATTTACCTCAAATCTAATTAAGAGTTAAAGTGAGAAGATGTTTTAGTTTTTATGCACCTTCCTCTCTACTAATTAAGGCGTTCTTTTTATTTGCGGCTTTTCAGACGTACGATTCTGCTTAGCAACCAATCCGGTACTTCTCTACCCTTTTCCCACTTAGCAAACCTCATCTTTTCTTTTAGGTAGTACTCTCTGTAAGCTTTTACTGAATGACTAGACTTATATTGATCTGGTAACGCCTGTACAAAAGGCTTTATATCGGTTGATTGAAAAACAAGCAAATTCTTATTACTATAGTACTTCCCAAAGTAAATGATAAAGGTATAATAAGCTATTTGAGTTATAATGGCGTATAGTGTGGATTTAAGGGAAAAGGCAGTATCGATGATAGAAAAAGGAAAGACAAAGGTTGAGGTGGCGGAGCTTCTGGAGATAGGAATAGCAACACTGTACCGCTGGTTAAAAAAGAAAGCCGCTGGTGAAAGCCTAAGGCCATCTAAAAACGGCAGCTTTATTCGAAAAATAGACCCAAAAATACTCGAAGAATATGTTCAAAAGAATCCAGATCATACGCTGGCAGAGATGAAACAAAATCTTGGATTTGGAATAAATTCAATTTGGTATAGACTAAAACAGCTAAGAATTACTTTAAAAAAAAGTCACACTATATCAAGAGCGCAATCAAGAAGATAGGCAGCGATTTATCGATAAGATCTCAAAAATAGACCATTCTAGCATCTTATATATAAATGAAGCAGGAGTTGACAATAGGTTATACCGAGAGTATGGACTTGCTCCAAGAGGAAAGAAAATTTATGCAGATATCCCAGGAAGAAAACGAGAGAGAATCAGTATAGTAGCCGGGTGGATTGAAAAGAGATTTATTGCACCAATGACTTTCAAAGGTGGGTGTGACAAAGAGGTATTTAATACATGGTTGGAGAAGATGTTATTACCTAAATTGCCACCTGATACAACTATAGTTATGGATAATGCTACATTTCATAAGACCCATAAAACAAAATCATTAATAGAGTCTTTTGGCTGTCATTTGCTGTATCTTCCAACATATTCACCAGATTTGAATCCCATAGAACACTGTTGGCATACCATCAAAAGCCGCCTCAGACCTCTAATGTATAAATATACAGACTTACAACTTTTGGTTGGTAATACCATAATGGAAATTTATCATTCATTTTAGAAAATACTATAGATGTGAAGATGTCAATAAAGACTATGAAATACATGAATCTAGGATTGTAAGCAGTGAAGAAGCTCGAAATATTTTAGATGAGCAAGAGCTAAACGCTTCTGACAACCTATTTCCCAAACTATGTTGTGACATCGATGCTGCAGGCAAAGAGAAAGAACCATTAATGATTGCAAAACAGCAAAAAGAGGCAATTCTAATTGATTTAGAATCAAAAGAGAAGCTTATGCGTGACTTAGTATATGAGGAAGAATGTAAAGATAATCTGAATACATCGACTATAGAGCATAAAAGTGCTGTTGACTTTGTACCTTTAATAGGAGATTATGAAGATGACAATCAATCAATATACGAAAAAAGTGCCACTGCTTCAACAGAAACTGTTGCACAGGGTCTAAATGCCTCTGATAGCCTTTCTTCTTCCAAACCATATTTTTATAGTGAATTTGGCAAAGGAAATACTGCAGATGAAAAAGAAAAACTGCTAATACAACAAAGACAGGCAATCGTGGTCGGTAGTGCTGGTGTAGTGTTACTGGTAAGCAGCATTGCATTGTATATCATGAAAATGCCTGTAGTAGTAGCAGTTGTGGGAATAGCTGGATCAGCGTGTATAGGTTTTGCGCTGTATAATGCCATAAAGCCCGGCACAAAGCTAGAAAAAGTGGAAGATATAGAACAACCAATTGTTAAGTTTTCTTTAAACCAGATATAAATTCAAAAGAGTGGTAGAATATTAATGATCACCAAGCAAAAACTTTAAAAAACGAAATAAGATAATCTATTTAGAAGAATCTCTGAGTTAGGTAGTGTTAAATAAACTGTGTCAAACCGAAAAAAAAGTAATAAATTGATATAAAAAAATGGAGGTTTGACAATGAGTCAGAAAGTAGTAAACAGAACTACCGGATTGGTAGATTATAAAGAATTAGAAACAAATATCCTGTCGTCTGTACGAGAAGGAAGACCGTTGACAGGAAGAGATGGAGCATTAACACCGTTTATAAAAAAGTTGCTGGAGGTAAGCCTGGAAGGTGAAATAGAAAACCACTTGTCGGCTAAAAGCGAAGAGAATAATCTAAGAAATGGGAGGAATGCAAAGACTTTACGTACAAGCGCAGGGTCATTTGAGCTTTTGACGCCAAGAGATAGGGAAGGAAGTTTCGAACCACAAATAGTCAAAAAAAGGCAAACAAACCAGAGCTTGAAACGAAGATTTTGAGCACATTTGCCAGTGGTATGGGCTATAGAGATATAATGTCACATGTTGAGGAAATTTATGATCACAAAATATTGGCGGCAGAGATATCAAGTATTACTGACAAATTGCTACCAGTAATCAACGAATGGCGTAGTCGCCCGCTGCAGTCTGTATATCCGATAGTTTTTATGGATGGCATGTTTTTTAAAGTCAAAGAGGACGGGCATTGCGTAAGTAAATGCATGTATAACATATTAGGAATAGATCAAAATGGCAAAAAAGAAGTATTAGGTTTTTATTTGGCTGAAAGTGAAGGAGCTAACTTCTGGTTGGGAGTGCTAAATGACCTCAAAGAAAGAGGAGTAGAAGATATCCTTATTGCCTGCGTTGATGGGCTGAAAAGCTTTCCTGCAGCTATAAACAGTGTCTTTCCTAATGCGGAAGTGCAGATGTGTATAGTGCATCAGATACGCAACTCACTGAAGTATGTGGCCAGTAAAGATGCGAAGAGTTTTTTGAGCGATTTAAAGAAGGTATATCAAGCTTCAAGCAAGGAAATTGCCGAGAATTATCTGTTGGAATTGGATGAAAAATGGGGCACAAAGTACCCTATGGTTATAAAATCTTGGCAGAATAATTGGGAAAACTTGTCTGGTTATTTTAAGTATTCTGGTCCAGTTAGGAGGATAATCTACACCACCAATCCCATAGAGGAGCTACATAGGCAAATTAGGAAATTCACTAAGACCAAAGGCTCATTTACCAGCATAAATGCCTTGTATAAGCAGGTATATTGTGCTATAAAGAAGACAGAGGAAAAGTGGACGATGCCTGTACATGATTGGGCATTAACTATCTCTCAACTTGATGTTTTCTTTCCTGGCAGATTGAAAATTGAGTTGAACTAAAAATGCAGTTTGACACAGTTTATTTGTATCCGTTCAGGAGAGTGGTTTAAGAAACAATAGATAGGAGGTTTTGGAAAGGATTGAGACCCCTTTGTTTCCAAGTTAAGTATAATGAAATTATCCGCTCAAGGAATGTATTTCCCCGCTTTGATTGTGTAAAATATGAGTTTTTGCGATAAACGACATAATGCCGAATTTGCCGTTCAGCGTGGTTATTTGTCAGCGGAATATTTTCTGGGTCATCTAAAAATTTCCACATCATTCTTTCAGATCTCAGAACATTTTTTGCAACTCGAGAGGCTCCAATTGCTTCAGGTAAACGAGATATCTCCTTCAAGTAATACTTTGTACGTTTTCTTAATTTTCTGGCACGTCTGACAAACCTCAAAACATCTATCTCACTTTTTAGTAAAGCTTTTTTTAGTGCAAATAATTCAGTGGCCACGTTTCTCAAGTAACAACCCAGAACTTTAACTTCAATATTCCAACTATGTGCTAATCTTTCAAAATCTCTTGATAAATGTGCCCAACAGATTTGCCTGTTTTTATCGGCAAAATAATTGTATGCTGCATACCTGTCAGTTATTACCAAGCTATTGCGATTGCAGAATTTACTATTTTGTAAAACTTTCATTCCTCTTGACTCTGTAAATTTTACAAAACTTGCCGTATTGCTTGCAAACATCCAACACCAAGCGAGTTTACCTTTGTTATAATGGCTCGTTTCATCAATATGTAGAACTTTACTCCTACTTATCTCTTGTTCGATCTGCTCATACATTTTTTTGCATTTTGAAGCAACTCTATGTTCACTATTTGATATGCTACCGACGCTTATGTTCAAATTGAAGATATCATTTACGACACTCGCTATTTCGCGTTTTGAATTTTTGTAGAATCCGCTGAACGCTGCAATTATTGACTTAACCCTTGGACCAAATGTATCTGGCGTAACACCTTCCGGTAACTTGCTACTTCTTCTCTTTCCGCATCTCCGACAACGGCCATGTTCTAACTGATATTCCACTACATAAGGCTTGATTTCTGGAAGATCAACTTTCTGATGAATATATGGTTTTTCACATATTGCAATTTCTCCTCCGCATTCGCAAGTATTAGGCAACTCTATCTTTACTACTTTATCTGCATCCATGTTGGCGCGAAAACTTCCTTTATGACCAACCTGACCGCCAATATTCCTTTCGCTTTTCGGCTTATTCTTTTTTATTTTATACAACTCTTTGGAACTTGGTATTGATGAATTTTTTGAGCTTAAACCGAGTCTTTCTCTTAACTCAGCATTTTCTATCTTTAAAGCCTTATTTTCTGCTTTTAAACTTTCATTCTCTTTTTCCAATCTTTCTATTTTTGCTTCTAACCTTTCTATTTTTTGCTGTAAATTTTTGCAAAGTTCTAAAAGGTTTACCATATTATTTCACTTTTGCTCTATGATTATCTTTTTAGATCACCTTGTCTACCTTATTCTGCCACTCCGCTGAACGGATACGTTTATTTAACACTCCCTAAAAAGACAAAATATCGGAGCTAATGATAATGTTTCTACTTTTGAGAATTTCACTATGCTAATTGTTCTATAATTCCCATAATCTCAGTTTTAACGATCTCCTTCTACCACAATTTACAGATGCAACAGAACCTAATTTGTATCATCAAAGTCCCCGACCACACGTTCTTGCATTTACTTTTAGTAGCTGATTTTTATTAACCTCCTCTATAAAGCTAGATGGATTTTCTATTGTATAATCCGACTGTTTAATAGTCTTATCTAACTCTTCAAATACGCTGCTATTTCTTTTAAAACATCCATCTTCTATAGCTGTTAAAACACTTTTTCCCCCTAAAAGACAATTCTGTCCTAAACTTGATTTATTCTCTAATTTGTTAAATCTTACTTCATCGACAAGCCTCACATCTATTTTATTACTATTTTCCTTATTAGGGAATAGATAGATACTTATCTTTCCTACTTCAGTGGTAAAAGACATCTCAATTCTATCTTCTGAAAGGTCCGTATAATTTCTACTTCCTCCTATATTTTCAACTCTAATTATACTTTTTCCAACGTGAAGTACACCAATGTTTAGTTTTAAATCTTTAGCTTTTTGGTTATTTAATACCCTTGCAACTTCAATAGTACTATTTTGTGGATAACCTATGTAAAAATGTCCATTGTCTATTTCTAAATCAAAGTTATGTTTATTGATTTGCTCACTTTTTTTGATAATACTTTCAAGTGCTAACTCTTTCAGCCTTGAAAGGTTTGCGTCTCGTTTACTCAAAGTGTCTCTATCTGAACAAATTACGTTGACGAAATCTTCATGCTCTTTTTCACTAAATCGATTTAAAGGTGCACCTTCTGATATTGTCTGAAATATTTTTTTCTTGTCCAAAAACTCATGAATTCGAGTAGTGTCAGCAGATAAATATAGCTTTGGGAATATGTCAGCTATACTATCTATCAAGGACATATCAGATTTATATGGAAAAGTGAACATTATCCCTTGTTCCAGTGCTTCGCTTATAACTTTATCAAGTTCTTTATCGCACTCCTCATAATCTTCTTCGCTACCAGAGTAACCTAAATTGTCCAGACAATCATGGATCTTATTTATTTTTTGCCAAATACTTTCATACTTTTTTATTTCTACTGCATTTAATTTTATTTTTGCTAAAGAAAAAGAATCTTCTTTGCGCATTATGTTTGCATCGTAGAATAGTTGACTGTAACGCCTACCAAAACTTTCATCATAATCAGGGCAAGGGCTAACATTGTCACTTCCACTATCCGTTCCATTCCACACTTCAATCTTGTAGTCAGTATTTTCATGGTCTTTATCTTCACTTGTTCGATAATATTGATTGTTCTCTATTCCTTCGTATATCCTGGTTGATCCTTGATCATCATTGTCATTAACATGCCTAGTTTCTACTTCAGGTATAAATTGAGGTTCTGCTATTTCTTCTCTTACGTTTTCTCTGTTTATTTCATCTGCAAGAGACACTTCATTACTAATATAGAAATTTTTCTGTTTTAAACTCTCGTCTTCCTTCTGCGGTCTTTTAAATTCTGCAAATAGTTCTTCATACTTTGATAAATAAATACAAAATTGATCTCTTACGTCATTAAGTTCCATCTCTTTTTCTAATATCTGATTTTCATAATCACCTTTTAAATTCTCTATGCTGTTTATCAGCACTGTACTTTCTTTTCCTACTCTATTTAACTCATCTTCAGTAAAATCCAGTTTTTGCCGTAACTCTTCATTTATTTTGTCTGTTAACTGAATTTCACTCTTTGCCTCTTTTAATTGATTATTTAAGTTCTTAATTATATCACTTTTGTTCTGAGTTTCTAATAATAATATTTCTACTTTCTGTTTTAGCTGTTCGATGTCTTGATCATTTTCAGTTAAATTTCTCGTCCTTCTTTGTAATTCAACTTCAAGCCTTTTAATTTTCCCTTCTAGGGTTTGCATTTCTCTGGTAAGTTCACTTACTTCTTCGTAATACTCTTCTACTCTTTTCTTATAGTGTTTTTGTAACTCTACATTTTTTTTAAGATCAAAATTTTCTTGTTGTAGATTTTCTATTTTACTTTTCAAACTATCTATTGCTTGATTTTCTTCATTGCTAATCTCAAATACCTCTTCAGGAAAATCTTCAAATTCACAAGATGAATTGCCTTCAAGGTCGTTACTACCAAATAAATTATATTGTACTACCTGCTTTAAACTAAACATACCTATACCCCCTACTAAAATAAACAAGTAATATATTGTATGCGCTATATATCATAAATAAAATCAATTTGAATATAATCTATTTACTAATTCGTATTGTGAATTTTTATAGAGTAGGTTTAGGTGTAAAATATTATAATACTATTAAAGCAGGTGAATAAAGCACAGTCTTTTTGAAAGGATAAATTTAATGAAAAGACCATACTAATTAGTGTTATAAGGAATTGAATTATTTACTCCCTCAAAAAAGGTCATATATTTGTGAGAACAAGTTGCGTAAAATAAGATTGTAAAAATAAAAACGTAAGGTTATTGCAACGAAGTTAGGCAAGTAAGTTCGTATATAAATATGGCTGAAGCAAGCCAATATGGCTGATTTTAGCGTATGGTAAAGTTGCTATATAAAAAAGTTCGTATGTATCGATTGGTAGTCCAACGCATTCCAAAACGAACAGTTCTCATGCTAGCTGCTTTTTGTTGCTAGAAATGGTTGTATCAATTAAGTTTTTATTGAAAATTACTAGTAAATTAATAGTGATTTCGCAAAAAAGTTAAGGCAATTTTTATGATTAATTTTTTATAAAAAAATGTTGCTTTATAGAAATATTCAAGTAATTATATGTACAGCGGTATTTTATTAGCTTAAGCGATATGACAGTTTAGGAGGACTTACAATGCAATTTAATTCAGGGGGTATTGGTAAAGATTCTTTAACATATCAAAATGTTAAAAATCTTTCACTCAAAGAAAATAGTATACGTAATCCAAAAAAAACAGGTAAGGAAAATAGTGAATCAGCAGCAATTAGTGTTGCTAGAGTCGGTGCAAGTGTTGAAGAAAAAACTGCTGCAAGAAGTTGTCCTTACGCAAGGAAGACTAAAACTCGAATTGAAAATCTTCCACCCAAAAGAAATAGTATACGTAATCTAGATTTAAACAGAATAGGTAAGGAAAATAGTGAATCAGCAGCAATTAGTGTTGCTAGAATCGATGCAAATGCTGAAAAAAAAACTACTGCAAGAAATCATCTTTGCAAGAAGAGGGCTGGAACTCAAGTGGAAGAAGATCTTGTATTTCCTAAAAAAGTGAAGACCTTGTTATTTCGTGTAGAGGGTTCTAATTCAATAATAGGGAATCAAAATGAACTTAAAGTCCGTCAAGTAGAAGCTGAGTTAGATAAAGCAAGTAACTTACTTGAAGAGAAACAAAGTAGCTTTGACAGCCAAGCCGTTCAACCGGAAGAAAGTAAGACAAAAATAGAGGAAGCTCAGAAAGAGATTTCAGATGAACGAGATCAGCTAGAGCGAGAATTGGAGGGAAGTAGCAATGCTGCTATAGAGTTGAATAATAAAGTGAAAGAGTTGAATGATAAGGTTAATTCAATAACCAATGAAAGAAACTGTTTAAATGGTCAAATAGAAACTCAGTTGCTTGAGAAGAATAAGGAAGCTTATGTAGAGGAACAGTTAGCAAGAAAGGAAAGTGAAATTGGTAGGCTTAATGATCAGCTCAGTAAAAGCTATCAGCACATTGAGCAGCTTAAACAAGATAAAAATAAAAAAGAGGAAGAGCTTTTAGATCAACAAAATAAAGTTAAGGAGTTGAATGATAAGGTTAATTCAATAACCAATGAAAGAAACTGTTTAAATGGTCAAATAGAAACTCAGTTGCTTGAGAAGAATAAGGAAGCTTATGTAGAGGAACAGTTAGCAAGAAAGGAAAGTGAAATTGGTAGGCTTAATGATCAGCTCAGTAAAAGCTATCAGCACATTGAGCAGCTTAAACAAGATAAAAATAAAAAAGAGGAAGAGCTTTTAGATCAACAAAATAAAGTTAAGGAGTTGAATGATAAGGTTAATTCAATAACCAATGAAAGAAACTGTTTAAATGGTCAAATAGAAACTCAGTTGCTTGAGAAGAATAAGGAAGCTTATGTAGAGGAACAGTTAGCAAGAAAGGAAAGTGAAATTGGTAGGCTTAATGATCAGCTCAGTAAAAGCTATCAGCACATTGAGCAGCTTAAACAAGATAAAAATAAAAAAGAGGAAGAGCTTTTAGATCAACAAAATAAAGTTAAGGAGTTGAATGATAAGGTTAATTCAATAACCAATGAAAGAAACTGTTTAAATGGTCAAATAGAAACTCAGTTGCTTGAGAAGAATAAGGAAGCTTATGTAGAGGAACAGTTAGCAAGAAAGGAAAGTGAAATTGGTAGGCTTAATGATCAGCTCAGTAAAAGCTATCAGCACATTGAGCAGCTTAAACAAGATAAAAATAAAAAAGAGGAAGAGCTTTTAGATCAACAAAATAAAGTTAAGGAGTTGAATGATAAGGTTAATTCAATAACCAATGAAAGAAACTGTTTAAATGGTCAAATAGAAACTCAGTTGCTTGAGAAGAATAAGGAAGCTTATGTAGAGGAACAGTTAGCAAGAAAGGAAAGTGAAATTGGTAGGCTTAATGATCAGCTCAGTAAAAGCTATCAGCACATTGAGCAGCTTAAACAAGATAAAAATAAAAAAGAGGAAGAGCTTTTAGATCAACAAAATAAAGTTAAGGAGTTGAATGATAAGGTTAATTCAATAACCAATGAAAGAAACTGTTTAAATGGTCAAATAGAAACTCAGTTGCTTGAGAAGAATAAGGAATTTGATGAGTTTAAAAAAGAAAGAGATACCCTAACTAATCAGGTTCAAGAAAAGAAAAATGAACTCAGTGCGAAAGAGGAAGCATTTTCAAAAGTACAAACAAATGCGCAAGATCTAACTTATGAGGTTAATCAGAAGGATCAGCAATTAGAGCAGGTAGTGAGAGAGAAGCAGAGATTAGAAGCAAAGTTTCGGGGTTTAAATGAAAAGTATTCAGAAGTAAAAAACAAAGATAGGGGGTATATTGAAAATTTAACTTGTAAACTAAGACAAGCTAAAAGTGAGTTTATCGATAATGAAAATAAGCTGAGTGACCAAATAGAAAAATTGAAGGAAGAAAAGGAAATTTTACTTGAACAGTTAAGGGCGAAAAGTACAGGTTCAGCATCGTTCAGAAAGCAACAATCAAAAATAGATAGCCTTAAACAACAGATTAAGCAAAAGGAAGAACCGAAGTCTGTCAGAAATCTAGAGCAGTTGCAGAACATATCAGGGCAGAATAAAATTGAAACTACAGTACCTGAAAATAGTGCAGAAAGTGAACTTAATTCTACTCGGTTGACAGAATTTGAAGGAAATAACATACATGTACAAGCTTCTGCTGCACCTGCTGCAACGGTAACTTCAATGAATGTAAAAAATATAGAAAAAGTTCCTGTTATGCTGGAAACTCCATCTGATAAAAGCGGAAGTCAAAAACTTGTTTCTGTTCAACAAGAAATGTCTTCGGTAGCTAACGAAAGCTCTGGACAAGTGAATGGTTCTCAAACCAATGGCATGCAGCCTAATAATTCAAGCAATGGAAGTATTATTGTAACACAAAGCGTACAAAAAAATAAGTGGCCTACCACAGCTACATGGAAATTAGCGATAGCTGGAGTGCTTGCAGGAATTGCTGCATCAGTTGCATATTTTACTTTCAGTGCTAGTTTGCTGGTAACAGGAGTAATAGCAGGTGTTGGAGCTTGTTGTCTGGTTGCTGCTGCAATTGTATATTATTGTAATAAACCTTCAAGTTCACTTGAAAAGAGTAGCATCGATAAAGTTGCAGTCAATGGATATACTGCAGCAGCAAGTTGTGAATAAATACAGTGGTCTATTATTGAATAATTTGCTATAATTATTCGATTATTAATAAATGAAAGCTTGGTAGACCATCCCATCCCAAAGAAAAATGTTCTCACGGGTAGCGGTTTTTGTTGCTGGAAATGGTTGGATTATTTAAGTTATTAGCAATATATAATACTAAATTAATAGTAATTCATTTGAGAACAAAAAGAAAAATTTATGATAATTTTACATTTCAAATGGATATTGTTCTTTTTATAAAAAATATTCCTATACTATGTAAGGTCAAGTTCTAATCACATCAATTTTTCTTCCAAATTAAATCTTATCGTATCCGTTCAGGAGAGTGGTTTAAGAAACAATAGATAGGAGATTTTGGAAAGGATTGAGACCCCTTTGTTTCCAAGTTAAGTATAATGAAATTATCCGCTCAAGGAATGTATTTCCCCGCTTTGATTGTGTAAAATATGAGTTTTTGCGATAAACGACATAATGCCGAATTTGCCGTTCAGCGTGGTTATTTGTCAGCGGAATATTTTCTGGGTCATCTAAAAATTTCCACATCATTCTTTCAGATCTCAGAACATTTTTTGCAACTCGAGAGGCTCCAATTGCTTCAGGTAAACGAGATATCTCCTTCAAGTAATACTTTGTACGTTTTCTTAATTTTCTGGCACGTCTGACAAACCTCAAAACATCTATCTCACTTTTTAGTAAAGCTTTTTTTAGTGCAAATAATTCAGTGGCCACGTTTCTCAAGTAACAACCCAGAACTTTAACTTCAACTATGTGCTAACCTTTCAAAATCTCTTGATAAATGTGCCCAACAGATTTGCCTGTTTTTATCGGCAAAATAATTGTATGCTGCATACCTGTCAGTTATTACCAAGCTATTGCGATTGCAGAATTTACTATTTTGTAAAACTTTCATTCCTCTTGACTCTGTAAATTTTACAAAACTTGCCGTATTGCTTGCAAACATCCAACACCAAGCGAGTTTACCTTTGTTATAATGGCTCGTTTCATCAATATGTAGAACTTTACTCCTACTTATCTCTTGTTCGATCTGCTCATACATTTTTTTGCATTTTGAAGCAACTCTATGTTCACTATTTGATATGCTACCGACGCTTATGTTCAAATTGAAGATATCATTTACGACACTCGCTATTTCGCGTTTTGAATTTTTGTAGAATCCGCTGAACGCTGCAATTATTGACTTAACCCTTGGACCAAATGTATCTGGCGTAACACCTTCCGGTAACTTGCTACTTCTTCTCTTTCCGCATCTCCGACAACGGCCATGTTCTAACTGATATTCCACTACATAAGGCTTGATTTCTGGAAGATCAACTTTCTGATGAATATATGGTTTTTCACATATTGCAATTTCTCCTCCGCATTCGCAAGTATTAGGCAACTCTATCTTTACTACTTTATCTGCATCCATGTTGGCGCGAAAACTTCCTTTATGACCAACCTGACCGCCAATATTCCTTTCGCTTTTCGGCTTATTCTTTTTTATTTTATACAACTCTTTGGAACTTGGTATTGATGAATTTTTTGAGCTTAAACCGAGTCTTTCTCTTAACTCAGCATTTTCTATCTTTAAAGCCTTATTTTCTGCTTTTAAACTTTCATTCTCTTTTTCCAATCTTTCTATTTTTGCTTCTAACCTTTCTATTTTTTGCTGTAAATTTTTGCAAAGTTCTAAAAGGTTTACCATATTACTTCACTTTTGCTCTATGATTATCTTTTTAGATCACCTTGTCTACCTTATTCTGCCACTCCGCTGAACGGATACTGCTAATTTCTCTATTATAAATACTTAAATTATAAACTATTTACTCTTTAATTTTGGTTATTAGTACTGCGATCCAGAGGTATTCCAACATCACTCACTTCAGAAGAGCAAAGTACTCTGATAATCTGGAATTTCAAAGTAAGGTCTCGATATTACTTCTTTTATAACCTAACGAAAATCTGAGTTCAGAACATAAAACCAGTCCCTTAATATAACTACTTTGCTGTTCCCTTACTATCATTTACAAAGAAGCCCTTATATTTTTCTACTAAATCTGGTCTTTTCTTCATCTATATCTCCTTCTACACCTAGAACTCTATTCGCCAATTCCCTATTCTCTAGAGAAATAAGTAATGCTCTATATCACCGTCAGAAATTAATCTGCCGCACCGAGAACTGATAGACCTTTTTATCTTTCCCATTATCTCTTTTCTTGGGGTGAGTAAAACAATATATTTTTCCACATAGTTATAAGCTGGGAACCATAAAAACAGCTTCATGATCAGCCATTTTAAAAGTTCGATCAAGTTCAATATTCCTAAGCGTTGTACTTGCCTTATATGAACAATAACATCCCAATGTAAGGAAAGTTAATGCAGTCAAAGCAAGTGAAATAGATATTCCTAAATGAGACATTGTTAAACTTGTGCCAACAGCAAATACTCCAGATAGTATAAGAGAAGCAGAGGCATAAATTATTTGCTTTCTACTCTGAGCTCTTGCTTCTGAGAATTGAGATTTTACTGCTGAACTTTGTTCAGAGACTCGAGATAGGTTGCTAGTCCTTTTACTATAACCTTGTTTTACATTAACACCCACAGACTCAGTGGCAACTTTTGAATCCATCTCATCCTGGATTGATATATCAATATTTTCCGGCTGTTCATTAGCTAGAATAAGCTCATCATGCAAATTTTTTACAGAGCAAAAATGTGAGGGATCGATACTAAAGCTTTCTTCAATGCCTTCTAATCGTTTATTCTCTTCCTTTAATCGTTCTATATTTCCTCGTAATATACTATTTTCTAATAGCAATTCCTCACATTGTTTCCCTTTTGCATCTATCTCTTGTTCCAGCTTTACTAGTTTAATTTCATAGTCTTTACATAACTCAGCTTTTCCTTCCGGTATATCTGCATCCTCCACTTGTATACACGAATCTTCGGTTTCTCTTTTTGTCTTTTCCGCTCTTAACAAATACTCATAATCATCTTCTAACCCATTTATTTTTTGCATTAATCGTTGATTGTTCTCATTCAGCCCATTTATAACTTCCTGCATCTTTTCTTTTTTATTAAATAGCAATTCCTTTTCTTCTTTCGCTGTAGCAAGTTTTTCCTTAAGTTCATCATTTTCTGCTAGAAAATCTTTATTCTCTTTTTCAAGTTTATCTACTTTTTTCTCTAACTCTTGAACACTGTTATCTAAGGATTCATTCATCTTTTCCAATCCCTTCAATTTTTGTTCAAGATACATGCTTTTAGAATCACTTTGTGGTAATCTTGTACCAATATCTACGAGAATTTCTCCTACAAAATCCATAAACTTTTTGAAATGTCTCTCATGAACTATCACTTCTTCACTTAGTGTAGTATTACCCAGCTTTTCCATAATTTCTTGGATTTTTTTTAAACTATTGGATAATAGCTCCATTCGTTCAACAATTTTAGTTACTTCACTTACGTTCAATTCATCACTCAGATCTGCATTACTAGTATAATTCTCACCAGTGGTAACTAGGTTAGATGGATTGGCAGGTTTAATCGGGGTACTCGTATCAACAGAAGCTCCAAATGGCATAAACAGTGCACTTCGGCTGCTCTTAATCGATCTACCTAGTGAAGGTATATCACTATTATAAAGTGTTCTATCACCACTAGAGGCAACTTGCTCTTGTCTATAATTTGTAGAAGTTCCTGTTGGACTAGTACCATTTTTCTGATCTTCTCTACTGCTTTCATTCGTAAAGCGCTTCACTCCCATTACCCTCCTAACATTCTCTCCAAGTTCTTCTCTTTCGATTATAATACGAGATTCATTTTTTTCATAGTTAATTTTATCATATAATTGTTCACATTCTTTGTAGGACAATATTGGTTGTAGCGTCTTCTTCTTTACTTCTTCATCGTAGAAAGCTCTCAGCTTATCATTTGATAATATTGCTATAGCTTCTTTTACATCAGGATGCAATTGAGAATGCCCATTTTTGCATGAATGAACACGGTTCAGTAGAAAAATCTTAACAGAGTGTTGCTTGTATTCCATAATTTCCTCTAATGTAATCCCCATAACTTTTTCTTGTGATTCTATGTATCCTAGAGCTTCTTCAAAGTCTTGTCTGTTAGAGGTGAGAGGTGAGAGGTTGAGCTTTTTTTAACTTTTTGATCTCACTATCTTTTGGATGCACACCATTAACTTCAATAACAGGGATAACACTTGCAGAGTCAATCGCATTTAACACAATACTACAATCATCTTGATTTTTTAGGAAAGCTTTTAGCTGTTTTTTAAAGTTCAATAAATTACTTAATTTATCTTCATTAGTTTTAGATTTTTTGATTTGATCATAAACGTTTCTGGCTGCTTGGTTATTCTCTTTATCAGTCCTTATTTTACTTTCTAACTTACCAAGGAGTTTGCTCAGTGGTTTTTTAAGTTTCTTATAATCGTTAACAAGCAGTTCTCTTATCCGTCTTTCAAAATCTCCTTTTTCTTTGAATCTCAAAACAGTATATAGATCATCTTCAGCCCTCTGCTGATCGGATTTTGTATTTACAACCATAACCTTACCTAACACTAACAGATACTGCTGAACAGAACTTAAGGGCGAAGTTAAAACACACTTAGTTAAAGTCATAAGCACTTCTCCAATTAATCTTACTAATATTCTTCTGGAAAACAACATATCTACTGACCTTATTCTTGGGAATATAAATAGAAAAAGTGCATCACCTATAGTCTCCAGAAAACCTGGTGTTAGCTGTCAAATTAAGATTTCTAGAAAATACTCAATAATTCCAGACAGATTTCTCTAGGCCTGACCAGAACGTTTGGGTATCAAATAGGTCTTTCTGGAGTAATTAGGTGTTGTAACTTAGTTACAAATTTAGTACCATAGCGTTGTTTTCATGATATAGGGAGGTTTAAATGCCAATAGAAACAAAACGTCAGGCTGAAGTGCTTAAAAAGCTACAAGATGTGATAAAACATACAGATCGTGACATTGCGGCTGGAAGAAAGTTAGCTATTAAAAGGTGGGTCGAGACCTATATAGAGTATATCAAACTTTTTAAGGATGATAAGCTGGAATTCTTATATAATGTTTTTCGAGATGAAGGTTGTTGGTTAGGTACAAGGTTAAATAATACTGTTTTAGGTCAGAAATTGACTGAAGAGAAAATAGGAGAAATCGATAACCCACTACCAAGGTATGGTATGGCATCTAGGTACTGTATAACGGGCAAGATAGGTGATTTTTTCAACAAACAGTTTGTACTCTCTAGAGGTCAATTTACTTCAGAAGAGGTAGATAGTCAAGGTAATCCGATCAGTGATCAATATGTAAGAAACATTCTGCTATCATCCATGAAGAGAAATGGTCCTGTGTTTGATTTCTGGATCGATAGAGAATCTGGGGAATTAAAGAAGTATGATGCAGTAGAAGGTTTTGACAGTGCTGTAAAACTTAAGTGGAGCGAAGGGGTAGAGTATTTTTATAATCAGTTAGAGGAAAAAGATAAGGAGAAGAAGCTTACAGAAGCTATTGTTGCTCTTTCTCGTCCTCAATCTGTTGAGAAAGACGCTCCTATTTTAGATTTTTGTGTAAGGAATATAGGCGATAAAGATACTCTTTTACAGAAATTATTGCAGAAAGATAAGGGAGTATATTCCCTTCTTGCTGAATTAATAGAGTCATGTTTTTTTGATACGGTTCATGATTTGGTACAGTGCTGGTGTTATAAAGGCGTTTCAGCAGGAGGAGACTGTTCGGACAAGATATTCTCACAGCAAGACTATGAACTTTTTCTTTATTCACTTTCAAATGTGATGTTGAAAAATCCTGAGTTAAGTGTTCAAGCTAGATCCCTTATTATGGAGATTTGGAAATGTGAACGCTTTGCTGAATACAGAGAGACCTCTGTTAATACTTCTAATTATACAGTTCCTATAAAGAGTGTACTTGGGGGATTAATCATTAATTGGAAACGAGAAGATGTTTGTAAGCCCGATAGGGAAATAGAGAAAGAAGAAATATTAGATATGATTTCATTTGCCAAAGGTTGCTTTCCTGAAAAGTTTGACCTTTTTAAAGAAGTCATGATAGAAAATCTTAGAATATGTGGTAGGGAAGGAAAGAGGAAAGGTGTAGATTACGGCAAGTTTGCAGAAGAGTTATTTCTTCAGTTAGAGAAAGTAACTTTACCTTCTGTAGGTGATGGTCCTTGGAATAATTTGCGGTCTCAATCTAAGGTATCTTTGCCACTTGATGGTTCTGGTGATGGCCCACAGTCTGAGTTTGAAGCTCCTAGTGTGAGTGGTATTTCTGGTTCTCATAAGAAAAGAAGAATCTAGTCTACTCATTAATGTGAGTGGTTTTTCTGGTCTTAGCAAATAGAGAGGTGCTTTGTGTCTTTAATAAGAAGTTTAGTGGATGGAGATCTTGATGGTTTTAGACAAGAGTTTGAATCCTTTTTAGATCAATGTCCATTTTTCTTGTATCATGTAAGTACAGGACGTTTCCTTCCTGTATTCTTTTTCAGTATGTTTGCTACTGCTCATGATGCTAATATCTTAAAAGCAAATGAGAGAGTGTATTTTCGTTTTGATAATCATGGTATTGATACAGGTGGTAGAAATAGAAATACAGGGAACCTAAAAGTCGCTGTTTATCGTGACGGACAGCAAGTTGTCAGATGCTACAGTATTTCTGATCGTCTTAATAGTGATGGGTTAAGGTTCAGTACAAGGGAAAGAAATGCTCTAGTGCGAGAGATTAGAGGGCAAAATCCAAATTTAAGGGAAGAAGACCTAAATTTTGAGCAATACAAAGTATGCATGCATGGAAAGGGCAAGATTCAGGGAGAGGCGATTGCAACAGTATTCGAGGTGATTCGTGAAAAAGATTCTCAAGGTAGAGATAGATTTGCTAAATATTCAGCGTCTGAGATTAGCCTTCTTAGGCATATAGAACGCAATAGGCTTAATGGGATTAATGCGCCTGCGCCACGCAGTTTGTTGACAGTTAAGGAAATAGGAAGTATACGACTCAATCAAGATCAGAGAGTACAGCTTGGTCATTTGGTCAATTTTGTGCAAGTTGCACCGGGTCAGCAAGGGATTTTCAGTTTTATGGAAGTGCTAGCAAGTAACCAAAGAATAAATATAGAACGTGGAATAAATGAAGGAATTTTGCCATACATAACTCGAATCTATCGTAGTTACCTAGGCAGCCTACAAAATGACATTCAAAATCGCAGTCAAAAGTTTGAGAGTCACGGATTTTTCTTAGGTTTGTTGGCAAATTTTATTCATCTCTACACAATAGATATTGACCTTGACTTGTCTCCTGGAAATTCATATGTTGCTTTTCTTATATGTCATCAGGCAGAGAGAGAAAACATTCCTATCGTTATTAATGTTACTAGATGGAGGACATCGTCTGATATTGCATTAAACCGCGCTAGAGCTGATGCTAAAAGATTACATGCTTCTTCATTTATATCTATTCACACTGAATCAAGAAATGCTGTTTGTATTGGATTAAATTTTAATCTGAATATAGATCCTTTTAGTATTGATACAGTAGAGTTTTTAGAGAATAGATTTCCTTTGGTACAAAGATTATTTGAGTGTTTGGAGGATGAAGGAATTAGAGAAAATATTAGAGATTTCTTGCTTCAACATCTTCCTAACGAAATACCAAGAAATGCAGAGAATTATAACAGAATATTTGATTGCATAACTGGTTTTGCTTTTGGGAATAGTATTTTAGAAGAGTTCAGATTAGTAAACGCAGTTCAACAACGTGTAAGAAAGTATATATTTAGATATGGTGATGAGAATCATGCTTTAACCATGGTCTTCCATACTCAAGGTTCTGATATAGTTATACTTCATATTAGAGATAACAACGCTGTACAACAAGGAGCCATCAATTTACAAGATCTTAATGTTGACGGAAATAATGTTCATGTACGGGAAGTTTCATGCACACTTAATAATCAACTTGGCCTTAATATTCATACAGATAACCTTGGTTTATATCACAATTACCAAAATAATAATGCAAATAATTTTCTTGGTGGTAATCTTGTGCAAGTGCCTAATGCTGGAAATGTGCATAATGCTTTAAATCAAGTTATGAATGATGGCTGGCAAGATAGATTTCAGCATCAAGAATTATTTAGAAACATTTCTGCAGTATTAATGCCAGAAGATACGCATGGCAATATGATAATAGATGTAAATAGCAAAGATAAGTTTCGCTCTATACTACATGGTACATTTTATGCTAGTGATAATCCTTATAAAGTGCTTGCTATGTATAAAGTTGGTCAAACATATAGTTTAAAAAGGTGGCAGGAAGAAGAAGGAGAAAGGGTAATACTTACAAGAGTTACAGAACAGAGACTAGATCTTCTATTATTAAGACAACCTACAGCAGATACTCACCCAATTGGATATGTATTAGGATTTGCTGATAATGCAGAAGAAGTAGAACAGGAGCAAGACGAGGCAAGGTACAAAATAACAGAATTGATGAGCAAACAAAGGGGATATTTGCCTATTACTTCTGGAAATGAGGTGGTTTTGTCTTATGCTGTATTTAATAGAGGTGCACAGAGAGCAGAAGACTTTATATCTCTTCCACAACAAGCAGTGTATGTACATAGACTTGATCGTCGTGGTCATGACTCAAGACCAGAAGTATTAGTGGGACCTGAAAGTGTTATTGATGAAAATCCACCAGAAAATCTATTGTCAGATCAAACTCGTGAAAATTTCAGGCGCTTTTACATGGAAAAAAGACCAGGACAGAACTCGATTTTTTTGCTTGATATAGATGATAATCTGCACGTTCCATTTAGTTACTTGCAAGGTACTAGAGCACAGGCAATAGAAACATTAAGGTCAAGAATAAGGGGAGGTGGTACTTCTACAGCACAAGGAATATTACAACAAATAAACACTATCCTTCGTAGAAACAACGCTCGTGAAATAGAAGATGTGCATAATCTACTTGCACTAGACTTTGCAACAGAAAATCAAAATTTCCGTTATTGGCTACAAACTCATGACATGTTTTTCGCTGCACGACAATATACTTTCCATGATGATCGATCTAATCCAACTAATGATCGTCATGATTTTGCAATAACTTCAGTAGGAGTCGATGGAAATCAAAATGATCCAACAGGTAGGGACTTATTAAGTAGTAACATAGATAACTTTAAACAAAAAGTAGATTCGGGTGAAAAAGATAGATTAACTGCTATTATTAATGTAGGTAATCGTCATTGGGTTACATTAGTTATTGTCCACCAAAATGGAAATTATTATGGGTATTATGCTGATTCACTTGGTCCAGATAGTCGTATTGACAATAATATTCGAGGAGCTTTAAGAGAATGTGATATTAGCGATGATAATGTCCATGATGTTTCCGTTCATCAGCAAACAGATGGCCATAATTGTGGCATATGGGCATACGAAAATGCTAGGGATATTAACCAAGCTATTGATCAAGCTTTACAGGGAAATAGTAACTTTGGAGAGAAAGGTGAAGGTATTATAGGTTATATACGTGGTCTTCTTAGTGCAGGAATTGGAAATGACACTAGACAACCTCAAAGAAATGAACAATACTTTAGAAATCGGAGAAGAAATATTTCACAATTATTCCAAAATGATTCTCTATCTTCTCCTAGGGGTAGATTGATTCAAGGTCGTCCAGGAATTCAACATGAAATTGATCCATTACTATTACAATTTTTAGAACTCCAATATCCACAGCGTGGAGGTGGGGGAGCATTGCAATTAGGCGGAGAAAGAGTGATATCAATTGATTTTGGTCCGCAATCTGTATTGGATGAAATTGATGGAGTGAATAGAGTTTATGATCATAGCAATGGTAGAGGCAGTAGGTAGAGGTTAATAGGTGAATGAAGTATTTCTTTACTCCATATTTACGCGTTGGTTGTAATGGGTCTTTTAATTTATTTCTGCATATTTTTTTTGGGGGGTTGTTTATTAACAATAATATAGAAGATATTAATAAAGCTTTTGTCCGTAAAGCACATTCATGAGAGCGATATTTTCTTAAAATCAGCTAGCTTTAGATGCTGAAGTTGTGTACCGTTTAGAATAACTTCCTTAATTTTGGATATAAAATAATTTAAACGTAAGATCCACTGTAAAAGATAAGATGTATCCGTTCAGCGGAGTGGCAGAATAAGGTAGACAAGGTGATCTAAAAAGATAATCATAGAGCAAAAGTGAAATAATATGGTAAACCTTTTAGAACTTTGCAAAAATTTACAGCAAAAAATAGAAAGGTTAGAAGCAAAAATAGAAAGATTGGAAAAAGAGAATGAAAGTTTAAAAGCAGAAAATAAGGCTTTAAAGATAGAAAATGCTGAGTTAAGAGAAAGACTCGGTTTAAGCTCAAAAAATTCATCAATACCAAGTTCCAAAGAGTTGTATAAAATAAAAAAGAATAAGCCGAAAAGCGAAAGGAATATTGGCGGTCAGGTTGGTCATAAAGGAAGTTTTCGCGCCAACATGGATGCAGATAAAGTAGTAAAGATAGAGTTGCCTAATACTTGCGAATGCGGAGGAGAAATTGCAATATGTGAAAAACCATATATTCATCAGAAAGTTGATCTTCCAGAAATCAAGCCTTATGTAGTGGAATATCAGTTAGAACATGGCCGTTGTCGGAGATGCGGAAAGAGAAGAAGTAGCAAGTTACCGGAAGGTGTTACGCCAGATACATTTGGTCCAAGGGTTAAGTCAATAATTGCAGCGTTCAGCGGATTCTACAAAAATTCAAAACGCGAAATAGCGAGTGTCGTAAATGATATCTTCAATTTGAACATAAGCGTCGGTAGCATATCAAATAGTGAACATAGAGTTGCTTCAAAATGCAAAAAAATGTATGAGCAGATCGAACAAGAGATAAGTAGGAGTAAAGTTCTACATATTGATGAAACGAGCCATTATAACAAAGGTAAACTCGCTTGGTGTTGGATGTTTGCAAGCAATACGGCAAGTTTTGTAAAATTTACAGAGTCAAGAGGAATGAAAGTTTTACAAAATAGTAAATTCTGCAATCGCAATAGCTTGGTAATAACTGACAGGTATGCAGCATACAATTATTTTGCCGATAAAAACAGGCAAATCTGTTGGGCACATTTATCAAGAGATTTTGAAAGGTTAGCACATAGTTGAAGTTAAAGTTCTGGGTTGTTACTTGAGAAACGTGGCCACTGAATTATTTGCACTAAAAAAAGCTTTACTAAAAAGTGAGATAGATGTTTTGAGGTTTGTCAGACGTGCCAGAAAATTAAGAAAACGTACAAAGTATTACTTGAAGGAGATATCTCGTTTACCTGAAGCAATTGGAGCCTCTCGAGTTGCAAAAAATGTTCTGAGATCTGAAAGAATGATGTGGAAATTTTTAGATGACCCAGAAAATATTCCGCTGACAAATAACCACGCTGAACGGCAAATTCGGCATTATGTCGTTTATCGCAAAAACTCATATTTTACACAATCAAAGCGGGGAAATACATTCCTTGAGCGGATAATTTCATTATACTTAACTTGGAAACAAAGGGGTCTCAATCCTTTCCAAAATCTCCTATCTATTGTTTCTTAAACCACTCTCCTGAACGGATACAATTAGCATGTATCTAAATTTGAGCAGCAAATACCTTGAAATTACCATCAATTCAGTAAAATTGAAGAGTTTTAATGGTTTAATCATGTAAAGTATTCAATAAACTGCCGTTTTTAAATTTTATCAGACTCAGTTAAAAGAGTGGAGATTTTAATGATTTACCTCAAATCTAATTAAGAGTTAAAGTGAGAAGATGTTTTAGTTTTTATGCACCTTCCTCTCTACTAATTAAGGCGTTCTTTTTATTTGCGGCTTTTCAGACGTACGATTCTGCTTAGCAACCAATCCGGTACTTCTCTACCCTTTTCCCACTTAGCAAACCTCATCTTTTCTTTTAGGTAGTACTCTCTGTAAGCTTTTACTGAATGACTAGACTTATATTGATCTGGTAACGCCTGTACAAAAGGCTTTATATCGGTTGATTGAAAAACAAGCAAATTCTTATTACTATCACACCAATCTATAACTTCTTCTGATCTATGTTTTCTTTTATATCGCCAAGTATACTCTTTGCACAGCTCCCTTCCGTATTTTATTAACCAGAAAAAGTTCCCTTTGGATTGTCTAGCCCATAGAGAACAAGGGTGGTTTTTGTGAGTAAGTTTATATGGAACTTCTATATTCTGGTCTGTGATGCTGACTAAAGGATTTGGCACTTTTAATGCTATTGAAAAAACATTACTCAGTAACTGAGCAGTTTCTAATAGCATTTTTACTATATGCTTATCACATAACATTTTTGCCGCAATCTCTGGGTTTTCATCTAGTACAAAGATGTTCATCTAAACATCCAAAGAGCTTAAGTCTTTAATTTCATTAGCTGTAAGACCAGTAGTTTGAGCTATGATATCAATAGAAACTCCTGCTTTAAGTAGATTCTTTGCAACTTCAATTTCCCTCTCTTTTCTGCCTTTTTCATGTCCGATGAGGATGCCTTTTGCAGTAGCATCATCAAGTTTTTGAGCAAGGACAGCCTGTTCATCAAGAATACGTTTTATTTCCTGTTCATAGGCAATAAATTCTTTTTCTGACCAGTTGAACCTATTTAGTTCTTCATAGGCCTTTTTAATTATTAGATCACTACCTATTATTTTTTCCAGCTCTTCTTCACTAGTCTCATCTGCATATTTAAAGAAGTAGACCCATTTCTCAACAATACTTGAAAGCTGATCTTCTTTGGTTTTTGGAAATTTAGGCAACTCAATAAATATAAAGTAAAAATCTTTTAGATCATGTTCATTAGTATCTTCATCGCGAATGGTATGCTTTGACTTATACTCAGACTTATCAGGAAATAAAATACAGTCTGCTATAGCAATAAAGATAATTTCCTTAAGGTCATGATATTGATCGCCTTTGTCAGCCTGTCTTGAATAGGCTTTAGCAGCATAGTATTGAGCACGTTTTTCAAAGCCCTTAGTTTTAGCGACCTGCATTTCGACTATCACTTGCAGCCCATTTTTATCTCTACAAAGAACATCAACAATGCTTTGTTTTTTAGAAGCAATATCAGGATCTTGAATAGTACTTAAAAACTCTATATCCTGTATTGCATTTGTTCCAGCAAAGCCGAGAATATCATTAAGAAAGTGAATAAGGATATCTTTATTTTTTTCAGTACCAAAGATGCGCTTGAACGATATATCATTCTTGGGATCGAGAAATTTCGAAAGAGCCATGAGAAAAAAAACTAAAAAGCATTAATGATTATACACAATTATGAAGAAATATTCAACTAAAATTCAAACATGTTAGTCAGAAAATGATTTACTCAGAAGGACTAGCATTTTAGGCTTTATAGGGTTTCTATACATCTTTATTACAATTATTTCTGTTTTGAAATTAGTGAAGATGCCTAATAGAGATTGATTTTTATTAACATTAAAGCTATATCTTCATCAGACTGAGAGTTGGAAATATGGCAATAATTCTTTTAGATACAAAAACTATAAACCGTATAGCAGCGGGAGAAGTAATAGAGAGGCCAGCAAGTGTAGTAAAGGAATTAGTAGAAAATGCAATAGATGCTGGAAGTACAGAAATAGAGATCAAAATAGAAAGTGGTGGGCGTAACCTTATAACTGTGACAGATAATGGAAATGGAATAGAAAAGGACGACTTAGAACTAGCATTTATGAGGCATGCCACTTCAAAATTAAGCGGTAGTGAGTTAATAGAAATCAAGCACCTTGGGTTTAGGGGAGAAGCTTTACCTTCAATTGCAGCAGTAAGCAGAATGAAATTATCGTCTAAGGCAAGTGGAGCAGATGAAGCATGGTCTATAAGTTATGAAGGAGGAGAAAAAATAGGGGAAATTACACCTTGTTCTTTGCTACAGGGTACATATATTGAAATTCGTGACTTATTTTTTGCGACACCAAATAGACTAAAATTTCTAAAAACCGAAAGAGCAGAAACACAAGCTATAGTTGATATTGTAAATAACTTAGCAATGATTAACTATAGTATTGGGTTTACTCTCACTTCCGGCAATAAAAAGTTCTTAAAATATGTTAAGCAAACTTCATTATTTAACAGATTATGTGAAACAGAAGAAGAATTTCAGAGCAATTCGTTGGAAGTTAAAGAGGAAGAAGAAGGCATCAAACTTAAGGGACACATCTGTAAACCTAATGTCAATCGTGGCAACTCAACTCAGATTTATACGTTTGTTAATGGAAGGCCAATAAAAGACAATCTACTTGTTGGTGCAATTAGATATGCGTATCACGATTTTATTCCAAACAATAGGTATCCTTTTGCAGTGTTGCATTTAGAAGTACCATATGACCAAGTAGATGTAAATGTGCATCCAAATAAATCGGAAGTAAGATTTCAAAATAAGAGGTTAATATATGAAATAGTGAGAAGAGGGCTAATAAAAGCGTTGTCAATGAGAATAGGTATCTCTTCAGTAAGTGATATTGATGGATCTAGGTGTCAGGGTATTGGAGAAGAACTGGGTGGTTCGTCTTTTGATGTTAGTGAAAGTCAAAGGAATAATGAGCGTGTTAATAATGGAAAAAGCAGAGAAGTAAAGGGGCGAAAAGAATTTTACGAAAGAAGGCCAAGTCCTTTTGATAATCAGCTAATGAAAGAATTCAATGCACCAGATGAAAGAAGGCAAAGCTTACCAGAAACGTTTAAATATGGAGAATCTCCACCCCAAAAGGGAACGATGGTTCTAGAAAAGAAGCAAATTAATTTGATAGAGGATCACCCTCTAGGATATGCACGCTGTCAGGTCTACAATACTTACATTATTGCTGAGGCTGGAGATAGGCTGATTATAGTAGATCAACATGCAGCCTATGAGAGGTTGATATACGAGTGCTTAAAGCAAAAATCAAGCATAAAAAGACAAAAACTTCTTCCTGAAACAGTTGAAATTAAAAACCAAGCTGGAGTGGGGATGGTTAAAACTTATAAAGATGAGCTTTTTGGAATGGGTTTTGATATTGAAATACAATCAGAAGATAAAGTAACGATAAAAGAAATACCTGCAATCTTGGGAACAATAGATATAAAAGAGATGCTAGTTGATATAGTAGATAAGTTAATGGAAATGGAAGATACGTTGCCAATAGAGGATAAGGTGAATAAAATATCAGCCACAATCGCTTGCCATGGAGCAGGAAGAAAAATGAAATTGGAAGAGATGAATGAGATACTAAGACAAATTGAGAAAACTCCATATTCTGGTCATGAAAGACCAACTTATATAGAAATGAAACTAAGTGATATAGAAAAATTGTTTGAAAGGAGATGAGTTCAGTTTGTCAAAAAGGTTCCCAATTAAGTATACGTAACAGCTCTTCTGGTTATGGAGTATAAAATGTGAAAAAAGAGAATAAATGCTCTAATTTTTTAGATTACAAAGTAATAGGACAGGAAGTAAGAAATCGTAGGTTAGCAAAGGGATATACTCAAAAAGATTTAGCAAAAAAAATCGATACAACATATCAGGTAATACTGCAATATGAAAAAGGAACACGCAGAATTTCAATTAAGAAGTTATATGAATTAGCAGAAGCATTATCAACAACTGCTAGAGATCTAGCTTGCGGACAAGAAGTATCAAATGAGGAAAGGTATGAGGAAGAAGAGATATTAGATCTAGTAAGAAGACATAAAGAGATTAAGGACCAAGAATTACGTGAAACGTTTTATTTATTAACTAAATTCATCCGTATTAGTGAGGAAGAAAGTGGAAAGGCAGTAAAAGTAGAAGTGGCAAAGGGTTTAGTTAAGGAAGGAGTTTCTGCTCATGTTATCTCTCAAACGACCAGTTTATCTATTGATGAATATGATAATGATGAGAAAAAAATTTCTATTCCGTATAAAGTAGGTCAAAGAATAAAAGAATGGAGATTGATACGAGGATACACTCAAGAAGATTTAGCAAGCAAAGTGGGCGTAATAAATCAAAGAATATATGAATATGAACAAGGACGAGCTGCTGTTTCACTTGAAATGTTAGATGAAATAGCAAAGATGCTATTAATTAATACTACAGATCTGCTTCCAGAAACAAGAGAAAATGAGAATAGTGAAGTGGAACTATCAAGGTTAATAGAAGAATACAAAAAGATTAAAAGCCAAGAATTACGTCATGTACTAATAAAATCTCTGTTTGAAAGCATACAAGTTTGCAAAGAGAAAGTGAAGAGAGTAGAAAAGATGAAAATTGCAAAGAATTTAGTTAAGGAAGGAATTTCTATCAATATTATTTTAAAAACAGTAGGCATCTCTTTAGACGAAATTCAACAAATTTAAAATAAAAAAATCAGTATCTATTAATATCTTTACTTTTTGATGAAAAAATAAGTAAAAAAGATTGAAAAATTGATTTGACTTCACTCAAAAGCTATGGCTTTATGCCAATGCTGATAAAAAACAGCAGTAAATATAAAAAAAAAGTTTGTTGTTAGTGAAGGGTAAATTATATGAATAAAAGTGAAGATCGTAGAAAAGAAATAGAGTATAGAATATTACAAGGTGAAGAAGCAGTTTTTAATAATGAGGTTTTTGAAATGCTGCTCAATGCAGTGCATGATGGAACCCAAGCTCAGGTTATTTCGAAAAGATTAACAGATCATTTTAAAGGGGTGGGAAGGATTTTAAGTCAGGAAATGGATGATCTAAAAATTATAGAAGGGGTAACCGATTCTACAGTGGCAATAATTCGTGGTGCTAGTATGCTTGCGAATCGTGCGTTAATAGAAGAGGTAGAAAAAGGTCCAGTAATAGATAACTGGGAAAAGCTAACGGATTATCTGCAGGCTAATATTGGTCATGCAGAGAGAGAAAACCTTAAAATAATGCTTTTGAATAAAGGGTTCTATCTAATAGGAGAGGAAACATACGTAGGCACAGTGAGTCAGGTACCCATCTTAGTAATGGAAATAATAAGAAAAGCAGTACTTGCAAGAGCAACATCAATGATAATATCTCATAACCAACCTGGAGGAACTGTAAAGCCATCAGAGCGAGATAAGGCTATGACTAAAAGCCTAGCTTCAGCTTGTGCAATCATAGGTATAAAGTTAGTAGATCACATTATTGTTGCAGGGAACGATTATTTTAGCTTCAAGGAAAGCGGATTGTTATAAGCTTTTGTTTTCGAATTTTGTTTTAACTGTAAAGATCCTTTTTTTATGTTTTGACTTTTATTAATGTGTCAAAAAGTATTTGCATATCCAGGATTTATACTTTATATATTCCTATAAAAGAGCATATTAGATTAACAGTAAAGCAATAAATTACGCTGTAAACTTATATAGTTAATAAATAATAGGAGGCCTATATGGCAAAGGTAAAAAATTTGAGTAAAAATCAATTAAATAAACTACATAAAGGAATATTAGCTGCTATAGGAAGTAGGACTAATATAGAACAACCAATTGCTGTTAATGAGGTTAAAAAAAAGGTGCCTTTCCCTAGTGATGGACGTAACAAGACAATCAACTCGGGAAAAGGACTTGATTATGTTTATGGCAAAAGACCTTTAAATAGTCAAGCAGATTATCCTGAAGGTTTAAATCCATTTGATTCAAGTTTGCAAAAAAGAAAACTAAGTACAAGAGAAAGTGAGTGGTTGAACTACTTAAAAGGCATAATTGTAGCGGCAAATAGCCCACAGGAAATGAAGGAAGTTGTGGACAAAGCAATAGTAACTGGGATGAAAATGAATGGATGTTATGAAGAAGGTTGGAGTTTTGCTGAGTATGTGGTATTGGGAATGCACTTGCATAAATTCAAACAAGCTGATCAGGAGGAGGTAATAAGTCAATTGATGCTGAATGGTGCAAAATTTCATGATACTTTACTACAGAATAAACTGATAAGTGAAGCTTGTAACAAACTGCAACGAGAGATTCAACCTTACGTGGATGAACGACTTGAAGGACGGAGAAAAGCTGGTGAAAATGCCGTTCAAGTGGGAGGGGGAAGTGTAATAGATGTGGAAATAGATAATAAAACATCTCTTATAGAATTTTCTCCGGATAGCACAGTAGAGGTTGCAAAAGCACTTGTAGGAACAGATCCAAATAAAGGGCTAGGAAGTCATATAATGAAAATGGGTGACGGTGAAGTAGAAATTAAAAATGAAGAAGGAGGTAAAAGAAACTATGTTGATATATTAGGTGGATTCGAGATCGGATTTCCTACAAGCATTGGTAGGCTAAGGATTGCAGTGTACAATGATGTAAGTCAGGTACAAGTGAGAGTATTGGATAGGGAAATGTTGCTTGCACTACAAACAAAAGGCGAAGAGATAGGGAAAGATTGTCTATTTGGCGGAATGAAAATCGAAGAAGCAGTGAAAAGGGGAAGTTTCTCTAGAAGCGGCTTTTTGAGTGAAAGGAATACCGAAAGTGAATTATTGTCTTCGTCATCTTGGGTAGATCGAGTAAGTAGAGGTAGTGAAGAAACCTTTAAAGCACGTTAGACTAACTGGAGGAGAAAGTTTTTTCTTCTCCACCAATTTATAAAGTTGGGTTAGGTTGTGGAAAATTTCACAGTAAAGTTGAGCTATAACAAAAAATCCTGTAATAGTATATTTTTCTGTGGAAGAAAGTGACCGCCCTTTTTGATTATGAAGTAGGACAAAGAGTAAGGGGTTGTAGATTAGCAAAGGGGTATACTCAGAAGGAGTTGGCGGAGAAAATCGGTGTAAAATACTGGGTAATACTACACTATGAAAAAGGGAAACGTAAAATTTCAATCAAAAGGTTATATAGCATTGCAGAGGTGTTATCAGTGAGCATTATGGATCTTGTTCCTGAACATACAATAATATCAGATGAAAAAAGTTGTCTTGAAGGAGAAGAGGTATTAGATCTAGTAGAAAAATATGAGAAAGTTGAGAATCAAGAATTACGTAATGTAGTTTATTCATTAATCAAATCTGCCCAAGCTAGCAAAGAGAGCATTAGAAAAGTGGCAAGAATAGAGGTGGCAAAGAATTTAGCTGAAGTAGGGATCTCTGCTGAAATAATTTCCCAAGCAACAGGCTTAGCTGTTAACGAATATAATAATGAAGAGGAAAAAACTGATTCTGTAGACTACAGGATAGGACAAAGGATAAAAAAGCTAAGGCTGATGAGAAAATATACTCAGGAGGACTTAGCAAATAAAATTGGCACAACACCTCAGAAAATACACGACTACGAACAAGGAAAGATAGCTATTCCAGTTGAAAGATTATATAAGATAACAGAGGCATTATCAGTTAACATAGCAGTTTTACTGTTAGGAAAAATAGAAGAAGTTGAGGCAAAAGATGAACTGCGCGGCTTAATAGAGGAATACAAGGAAATTGATGATCAAGAATTACGCAACGAACTTTATGAGATGATCAAATCCTTGTCTGAAGGTATGCAGATTATTGAGAAAAAGGTTAAGAAGGAGGAAAAAACCGAAATTGCAAGTAATCTAATTAGATTAGGAATTTCTATTGATATTGTCTCACAAGCAATTATATGAAAAGTTTATTTAATACCCACAAACACTTTCAAGTATATTTTATAGGTAAGATATGTTTATTTCTACAAGAAAAGCGGCTATTAGAGGCTACTATAAACCAGAGTATATAGACTCTATCAACTATAAAGTAGGGCAAGAAATCAAGATTTGCAGGTTAAAACAAGAATATACTACGATAGATTTAGCAAATAAAATTGGCGTAACACCTCAGGAAATACATGACCTTGAACAAGGGTACAATTCCATTTCAATTAAAATATTATATAAAATAGCGGAAGCATTATCAGTTAATGCTGGAGATCTCCTACCTGAACCAAAAGTACTAAATGAAGACTGTTACTTTGAAGGTGAGGCAGAAAGAATATTAAGCTTGATGAGAATATATGAAAAAATTGAGGATCAGGAATTACGTAAAGCAATTTGCTCATTAATTGAATTTGCCAAGGTTTACAAAGAAAGCAGCAGAAAAGAAGTGATAGAGGAAGTGTCAAGTAATCTAGTTAAAGAGGATATCTCTGTTAGTATTATCTTGCAGGCAACGGACCTACCTACTTGCAATAAGAAAGTTCTTATTGATTCTATAGACTATACAATAGGACAGAGGATAGAAATCATACAGTTGATACGTGGTTATACACAAGAAGATTTAGCGAATAAAATAGGTGTAACACGTCAGGAAATACACGACTATGAGCAAGGGTACGTTGAAATTCCACTTAATAAATTATATGAAATAGCAAAGGCTTTATCAGTGAAAGTAAGGGTTTTACTACCTGAAAAGATAAAAAAAGATGAGAGTAATAAAGCAGAGAGATTGGGCACATTGGTTAAAACTCTGTCTAAAAGTATGAAGGTTATTAAGGAAAAGGTTAAAAGAGCAGAGAAAATCAAGATTGGGAAAAATCTAGTTAAAGCAGGTGTTGCGATTGATATTATCTTGCGAGTAACTGGCCTAACTGCCGATGAGTTGAGTGATTCTGCAAAAATGAATTGACTTAATTAAGAACTGAGAAATCTTATATTAAGATATAAGTAAAAGTAATTATATATTTAGTAATTCTATTTACCATCTCTAAAAATTTGCTTAGATTCTCCTTGTTTGGCTGATTCAACTGAAATATTTTCCAATTTCAGCTAAAGTTTTAGATTTTTCCCTGCGTTGTTTGATAACTTTCTTTAACGTCTTCACAGCTATAAAATTGATACTGAAAACACAAGCAGAAGTATGCTGGCAGAGGAGCTATCGGCAAAATTGCTATAATAGTGCCAGATGTAAGTAAAAACGCTAACTTTTTGCTTCCTATTATCTTGTTTTTCCTGGTCTTTATTGGGTTTAATTTTTCTTTCAGTTTTGTAAAGCCATTTTTGAATATGTTTCCCCTTTTTGAATTCTTCTCTGCAGGCTTAATTTTTAAACTCTTTATTTTTTCTTTTGCCCATTTATTACTTTTTTTAATGTTTTCTACTTTAGAAACTTTAACCTTATTCTTCCATGAAACCATATTTAGGGGTTGTTCTACATTATATGGCAATTTCGGTTTAGCTTCTTAACCCTTAGTGTGTTTTTTGAATGAAACTATATTCTTAAAACTCTTTTTCGTTTTTTTATATAATTTCTTTATCTTGCTTGGCATTTGTACCTAAATCAAGATACGATATTACAGAATTTATCCACCAGTTCCTGATTATCCTCTATCATTGCATTTGCCTCTTGCTGAAGAGATTTGATATTTTTGAGTGTAATATTGTCCATCTCAGTCGATGCTACTTTCAATTGCGATTGTATTCTTATATATTTATCGTCTATTACTTGTTCTAGTTGATAATCAACGCAATCCAATCCAGAAGCAAACATCACATTCAGTAGTGGCTTGATCCACCCTATTTTGCCAAATTTCCTTGAGTTAGCATACTTTATACTTCTATCTGTTCCACCAGTGCCTATTGATAGCAGTATAATCTCATCATTTGGAAATAACCTCTTACCACTTGCATATGCACAAGCCGCTGGATTATTGGCAAACACTCCACCATCTATCAATACTCTCTCTGTTTGGCTAATTTTCAGACGTTTTGGTGTGAAGTACGTTGGAGCAGCTGTTGTAGCTCTGAGTGCATCTTTCAACTTAATGTTTTTTTCTTTCCAACTTTTGAAGAAAAATTCACAACTATTGTGAATGTCATAACTGGTGAGTAGTAGATTACTCGCAACATCGGCCATAGTACTTTCACCAAAGTATTTGTTGAGAATAAATTCCATATTTCTATATGAGTACTGAGAACCACTCAGCCAAGAAGCAATTGATTTTCTCCAAAATGATGATTGAAAGATATATGCTCCATACTCTTGGTAAAGTTCAACCAAATCATTGGCAGAGTATTGAAGTTTATTGCTTTTACAAAGTCCAGCAACAATAATCCCACCGGTTGAGGTTCCTGCCATTAAATCAAAAATCTGGGAAATTGGCTTTTTTGTCCTATATTCAATTTCTGCTAGAATAATGGCAGGTATTATCCCTCTAATGCCACCTCCATCTACAGATAAAATGTACTTTGTCACTGTAAAATTTATTTGTGTTTGTGAATAGCTTCAAGTTCGTTGACTTCTTCAGTGAGGTTTTTCACTCTCTCTTCAAGTCGATAGACTATTTCGATTAGTTCTTGGTTTTTTTCTATAAATTTATCATGGATGTGTACACGTAAGTCAAGTTTTGCCAACCACCATATGAATCCTACAGTCTGTAGAACTATTGTTATTATTACCGCTATTGGGATTTTTTGCTTTTTCATGTGAAAATATTAACTTGTTATGGATAGTTTTGGAAATTTATATGCAGATTATAGAAAACTTACAGCTTTAGTGATTACTTTTTGTTGATTCGTATCGGTCCTCTGCTTCTGCAAGTAGCTTTATTATTTGATCATAGGGCTTGTCTTTATTGTGTCTTGACCTTAGTGCGGCAATTCCTCTTGGTGTCTTTCCGTTATTATCTATGATATTAGGGTTTGCTCCTTTCTCTAATAAAAACTCGATAACCTCTAAGTTTCCCGAGTGTGTAGCATTATGTAGTGCTGTACTTCCATACTTACTAGTAACATGTATATTTGCTTCTTTATCCACTAAAAATCTTACAACTTTTAGACATCCTGAATTTGATGCATAGCCAAGAGGTGTTAAACCAGAAGACCCTATTTCATCAACATATACTACATTTTTTCCTACCAAAAGCTCAATAACCTCATAACTGCAGCTTTCAGCCGCTGTCTGTAATATTTTCCTATAATAGGAGTTAGCTCTAGATTTTTGATAGCAATATGTAATAACAATACATACCATTAATATTATAAACCATACAAAATGTATTTTTTCTTTTTCATTACATTTCAGTTGACTCATATTCAGTAGTTTCTTTACATTGAACAGACTATATACTTATTTTTCCTTAACATCGTTTTCATTTACTTAAAGATGCTGATAATATGGTAAAATAACCTGAGCTATTTAAAGTATGCTCCGCTCTATTAATTATCCATTCACCATCCACCGCTTGATTAAAACCTATAAGACTAAGTTTAGCTTCTGCGAATAACTCCGGATTACCAGGCATAGTTATATCTAAAGTTTCATTGTTACGCTTCAATTGTTTTAATTTGGCATTTGCTGCACTTAGTGCTGACTCTGCATTTGAGTAAAGTTCCAGCATAATATAACTTGGTTCACTGCTACCAACTGTTTCTTTAATAGTTTCGCCCTTTTCATAGCTATGCCACTTTGCCACTACTGAATTATACTTATCACGTACGGTAAAATGCACTTTCCAATTAATTGTGTCTTGAGGTCTAATATTCGTTGTTCCTAAAGCTTTTCCTGTGGCTGATTTTGCCATGTTTTTTGAAATAAATAATATATACCCACCAGCTAATTTTGCCATTGCTTCGTTTTCTATTGCTATTTTAGTTAACAAGCTGATATCACTTTCATCTATTTGGTTGATGTGGGGTATCAATATATCCTTAAATTCCTCAGCGACTTTGTATCCATATCCATGTTTTTGAGCTATTTCTTTTACTAAGTTTTCTATGGTAATTTGGTGCCATTCTTTTGATACTTTTGCCTTCAAAGATATTCTTAAATTTGTTGCATGAGCTTTTATTAGTAGGGTCTTAGGTGGGCCTTGTATCGTAACTTCATTGACTGTATATACACCCATTGGAAAGATTCCCGTTTCCTTATAACCTAGTGCTATGTTCAATTCATTTGGAACTTCTACATTTTCATTGCCATAATCAACACATACCTCTGCGATATCATCTATAGTACCAGATTCATCAGTAAGATACACCGATATTACATGATCTTTTATTCCTTCGATGCTAAATTCAGGTTTCATTTATTCCCACACTTTTAACTTCGATTTTTTCAACTGCTCTTGTATTGTAGGTAACTTGATTTTTAATCCTGCAGGCAAAAAACTTCCATAATCTGCAAGTCCAGGATTTTCTTCCAATACTATTTCTACTGCTCCAGAGCTATGTCCATAGTGTTTAAAGCATATATAATCCAACATTTCATTTTCTTGTGCTATATAATGTACTGTCATACATAACGCCTTAAACTTAAGCTAAATTCAACCTTTTTTGCTAATCCACAGGGAAAATACGACGTTTGCTTTTCTTCTAATCGTGTAATTACAAACTGCCCTAAAACATTACCCGTATTATCCACTAAAGGATAGGATACTTGATTTTCTATTGATTCCTTTAAATTTTTTAGTTGGTTTAAGCCATTAGAGTTATTAAGATAAATGACTCCTTCTAAATCTATATTTTCTACTCCCTGGCCAATATTTTGCAACAATGGAGCTTTGTGAATACACTCTATGGTATTCCAACGATTCTCTTTACTGCACCTTAACCCTGTTGGAGAAATTTTATATGGACCAAGTGAAAACATTAGTAAATAGGTTCTATTGAATCAAATAAAACATCTCGCGATTTTTCTCTTATTCTTTTTATTACTGTATCAGCAAGACTACGTACATCTTGGTTAGGTTCTGCTTTAATACTTATATTAAATGTAAAAGTTTGATTGAAAATTTTTTGTTCACACTTTTCACAGTCTTTTAAAACTTTCTCTGAATTATCTGCTACAGAACCTTTTTCTGTAATCACGCTAGCACTTTCAATATTCGTTCTACTATTCGAAATTCCACTAAAAGCATTATTATTTAATAAAGGATTTCCTTTACTAAAAACATTTCTATTTTCACTAGTTGCACTGCCTATTTTTGCTTCTACTGTTTTCTCTAATGCTTTTATTGGATTATCATTAAACAATTTTCCTATACCAATCCAATTTTCTATAGGTTTTGTAATTGATTTCCAGATACTTGAGAAAAAGTCCTTTACCTTTTGCCAATTAGCGATTACAAGTGCTGCACCAACTGATAGTCCAGCAATAGCAGCTCCTATAGGATTGGTTAGCGTTAAAGCTTTCAGTCCCATGATTACTGCTGGAATTACTCGAGCTGATAACGAAGTTAATACTGGCAAAAGTGTTCCCTGCAAAATAGCATTAAAAGTTAATAGTCCACCTCCAGCCAATGCAAATGCATAACCAAAACCTACCACTGCAATCTTGCCAATAATAAGAGCTGAAATTATGCTCATAACTCCTGTAGTCAAAATTGGACACTTCTCTGCGAACCAAGCTATACCTGTAGATATAGACCTCAAAATCTTACTTATCCAATTTAAAGGCGGTAGCATAACTGACCCTAAGTTCATTCCTAGCTCTGCTATTGTATTTTTAAGTAGCTGCAAATTATTTGCTGTAGTACTTGCACGGTTATTAAATTCCTTTTGCGTAGATTTGTTATACTTTTCTTTATCAGCCACAAAATCTATTGCTTTTTTATATTCTTCCAAACTTCCAACTATTAATGCAATATCATCTTGATATTCTTGACCAAAGAGATTTAGAAGGATTTGTGAACGTTCCTGTCTATCTACTTTTTCTAGAGTTTCAAAAAAATAAAGTAGAGCGTTTTGCCCGTTTTCAGCAACCTTTTGTGACATTTCCTCTGCAGTGATACCTATCGATTCCAATGCTGCTTTGAACTCTTTTCCTTGCCCTTCAGCAGTTTGAAGTTTAGAAAGCAGAGCATTGACAGCAGTTGCTACTTTTTCAGGTTGTTTACCTAAACTAACGAAGGCATTTACTAAACTACTTGTCTGATTAATATCTAAACCAAATTGTTTTGCATTACCACCCACTCTAGCAAGTGCTTCAATCATATCGTTTGCCTTAGCTGCAGTATTATCTGATAGGTAATTTATAACATCACCAACTCCTTCCATCTTCTCTACTGCAATTCCATAAATGTTAGCGAGTTTAGCTATGGAATCACCAGCTTGTTCGGCAGACATATCAAATGCTGTGGCCATTTTAGCTACTGTTGTGGTAAATTCAAGTAGCTTACCTTTGTTGATACCAAGCTGTCCACCACTTGCAGCTATTTGTGCTAACTCTGCAGCTGCTAATGGTATTTCACGGGATAATTTCTTCAATTTTTGAGCAAATTCTTCAGCTTCGTTTGTACCAGAAGTAAAGTCTACGACCTTTTTAATATCAGCCATGGCACTTTCAAAGTCAATCGCAACTTTAATTGGAGCTGCAAGTGAAAGACCTAGTCCTATAGTCTCCATTGCTTGTGATCTATAATGCGCTTTTTTTGCCAAAGCATTTTGCTGTTTTTGTATTACAGATCCTAATTTACTGTATTTTCCTTTTAGTACTTCAATAGATGAACCAAGTTTAGTTTGATCTCTCACTAAAGATTTGATATCCTTTCCACTTTTCCTGATTTCTTCATTTAATGTGTGAAGAGCATCTCTCTTTTTGATATAAGCCTCTTTTGCTTTTGATGCTGATGCTTTCAATTTTTCAAATTCATTTCTCAGTGCTTTGCTTGGCTCTTTTTTTTCCTTCTTCTCTTTAGCAATTGCTGCGGCTGATTCTTTTGCTTTCTTCTCCGCTTCCTTCCAATTCTTCATAGCTTCAAGGGCATCATGATTTAGTTGCTTAAATTTGGAAACCGATTTCATTGACGAATCAAGCTGCTTTATACTATCACCCAACTTAGAAAGCTTTGCTGCACTACCTGTCATTGCACTATTAAAACTGCCATCTAACGTTGCACCGATCTTTATTGAAAGCATTGACATTTTTTTGTTACTCCTTCACTTACTTCTAACCACTTTAGAAACTCTTTTATACTCATATTAATAATTTGCTCAATTCCACTTCCTGTTGTTGAGCTAAGTTTTAAAATATTGAATCTTAACTCCTCTGTTCCAGAGGCGACAAAAAATCTTTTAGTACCTTTTGTATTTCTACATAATCTTTAATACATAAATCTTCAACTACTTCTTTTGGCACAGATGCTAGATTAGCAATTAAAGCTACCTCTTTCAAAGCTTCGCCTTCTATGCGTTCTATAGCAAGTAAATCTCTTACTTTAGGTTCACGCATCGATAACTCTGAGACAGAAATTCCATCAACTGTAATTGGGTTGTTTAGTGTTATAGTGTGCATTATTGCCTCCTTAAAATAAAATTTCGAAATCTTTTCAGATGCCTAAAACCATTTGTAGCAAGGCCATTTGATCAACACCATTTATCTTTCTTATCATATTTTCAGCATCGATCTCTATCAGCTCATTGCCACCTATCGTAAGTTTATAATAATGAGCAGCTACAGTACATTTCAGCGTTGCTTTCTCAGCAGGTTTCCAGTTACCAAAATCAAATTCTTTAAAAATGCCTCTTAAATTGATTATTACTGCTCCAATATCATTACTTCCACTACCTTGCATTCCACCTCTGAGCGTCAAAGATACCGAATTTCCATTTATCAACCCAAATAGCCGAAAAAGCTCTGTATCGTATTCAGAAAAAGTGAAATCTGCTTCAAGCTTTTCCATGCCCATATCAATATTTATTGGAATATCCATACCACCAGCTCTGTACTCTTCGGTTTTTATGGTAAGCTTCGGCAAGGTTATTTCATCTATTTTTCCTGCATAACCCCGGCCATCAACAAATACGTTAAAATTTCTCAGTATTTTCGGTAACACTTTACTTTCTCCTAACTTATTACACTATTATTTACAAGATGAGACCTGAATATTATTTGCTCAGCCGGATATGGTGGTGTAAATTCGAAATCAAAATATACTTTCCCGCTTGCAATATTTGTTGGTGTATTGAGCTCTGGAGTTGCATAACATTTTCCGCTAATAATCGCTCCTTGTACTTTTAAATTGGCCAAATAAGAATTCACCCCCTCAATCACATCATCTATATAAGTTTTGGTGATATTGCGATCAACTGCCCATAAATGAGCTCGAAGTAGACTATCATTGATTAAATCTGCAGTGCGCCTCACTGATAGAAAAGCCCATTTCGAGTCATTTGAACATGTTCTATTGCCCCAAAGCCTATAGCCATTTTGATGAATTACCGTTGTTACTTCATTTTCATTTAAGTGGTTTGCTCTACAATTTGCATAACCTAAGCTAAAATCAATAGGCCTGCTTGTTCCAACAATACCATTTATCTCTTTATTTGAAGGTGAATGCCAAAATCCTTGTTCGCTATCTACTTTTGCTATTAAACCAGCTACAAATGGGCTTGCTGGCAAGATTTTTTCTTTTCCTTCAATAAATAACTTAATCCATGGGTCAACTACGTAAACTCTTGAGCTGCCTACACTTTTTCTCCATTTTATTGCTTCTTCATCATTAGTATTTGGTCCATCTGCAACAATAATTGCTCTTAATTTTTCTGCTATGGAAATTAAAGCACTCACTACTGGATTTACTCCATCTATTTCAGGTAACTGATGAGTAAACTGAGGTGCAATTAATATTCTTGGAGCAATATGAACTATGCTTTCACTACTGAGGAATGTCTCTATCCCTTGATACTCTCCAGTCTCTTTATCAACACCGCCAATTATATTTTGGATAGTTTCACTTTCTTTGAGCTTTGAATCGCTGTTTTCACTTTCTTTAACTCGAATAACTACTACTGTTGCACCAATCTGGGAAAATATTCCGTTTGTTGCAGAAGGTAAACTGCCACTCTTTCCAAGTCTTGCTGCTTCCTTTAAGCTTCCTGCAATTAACACTGGTTTATTTAGCGGAAACTTTTGCTCATCAGCTTCAGGTGCAGTACCAATTACACCTATCACTGATGATTTAGCTGTGCGTACTATCTTGGCCCCTGAGGTTACCTCAATAACATTTACGCCATGTAAAAATTCTTCAGCCATTTCTTTGTATTTTTTTCCTGAAATCATCGAGCAAAGTCCTTAGCTCACTTTCGCTTTTGGCTTCTTCAATCTTTCTCTTGGCTAAATCTTCAAGCTCTTCACATTTCATTATTTCTTTTACTGCTTTTTTTACTTTTTCCTCAATTATTCTTGCCATTTCAATAACTGTAATACCACGTACTTTTGCTAATGGCTCTATAATTTCTGCATCTTTTTCATTCATAGATTCTGGTGCTGCTAGAATGCTTTTTGCAGCTTGCGCTTGAATCTCATAAGATTTAGCTTTTTGGTGAGAATGTCCTGCGTATTGGTGAGTATGATTATCATAATGAAAACGCATACTATTAAGTACAGAAAACTTCGCATTTTGCAATAACTCCAATTCAATATCTTCTTGATTCCGCTGAGCAATTTCTCCTCCTTCAGTTAAACAATAGCTTTTTTGCCAATCAAAGTTCTCTGGCGCTTCATACCAATCATTTCCAGTTGGCTTACTTTCAAGCGTTGTTGTTTCTACTTGTTTATAATTTTCAAAACGAATATAAATAGGCATTCTTTTTCTCTCCGTTAATTCCAAATTTTGTAGGTTTCATCCAATCCTGGACATTGCCAAGCCCTGAGCGTCCTTTCCACATCTACCTCAAGTCCTGTGGTGAGAAAATTGCTACGTATGTTATAAATCCCCCACTGAATAAATTGACCATAGTTGTGTACATAATTTGATGCAAGCATACCTTGACTAACTTGTGTTCTGGAATACAGATAAGATGATGTGTAAAGTAATATTGCAACTGTTTTTCCTGCTGGAATCTCCACATTACCAGATCCGGCTAACTTGCTATCAGAACTCATGTATTGGTAAACATTTTTCCATACTATTTTTGAAATACTTGATTTATTAGAATTAGTGTTATCAGGAGTTCCCACAAATAATCCTGCTCCCCCATACTCCGTACTCGAATACGATGATCCAACAAATTCCATTGTCTTATTTATGTTCACATTGGTTGTATTTTTTACAAATACTACTCCAAGTGCAGCATACGGGTAATAGTATATCTCATCATAACTACCAGAAAAACTTTTTGTGCATAACTCTCCGTAAATAAATGTTCCTTTACTTCCCTCTATAAAACTTAGTTGTCTTGGCCGATAAAAACTAACGTAATCTGTATTGTACGTATGGCTACCTGCTAGTAGTTGTAACATATAGTCAGTTTTTGTTATATCACTACTCCACTTTCCAAGCTCTGTCGTAAAAGTTCCGTGGCCAAAATAATTATTTTTTCTGCCAAGTACACCAAATAAGAAAGGTAATGACCCTGGTTCAACCATGTTGCGCTTTCTTATTTCATTTATAAGAGACACTTTTAACTGTTCATCCCGAGTTTTTACCTCATTTATCAGGGATGTTTTTAATTGGTTATCACGAGTTTCTATTTCCCCAATAATTGATGAGCCAGATGGTACATTATTAACAGCACGAAAATCTTCTACTAAACCTTTAAGACCATCTTTATGACTATTACTAATGCTATTTATTGCTGCAATATTGGCATTCTTTCTCGTATCAAGTAGCGATAAATTTGTTGTTCCTTTTTCATCAATTCTCTTTAATAACTGCTTCTCTGATTCAGAGATCACTGCTAAAGAACTAGCTTTTTTATTATCCAGATCAGTTAAGTGTTTTTTTGCACTATCAAGAAGTTCTTTTAGCTTACCATCAGTCATCTGTACAATTTCAGAAACTGCACTTTTGTCGACTATTGATTCCAATGCTTTAGCAAGATATGCTAATTGATCTGGTGTACTGTTTGCTGCTAAATCCTTAAGCCTCTTTTGTAGTGCATCAATTATCTCTTTTACCTCAGTCATCTGCACAATGTCAGCAATAGCTTTTTTATCTGCTATCAATTCCAGCGATTTTGCAAGATATGCCAGTTGATCTGGTGTACTGTTTGCTGCTAAATCCTTTATCCTTTGGTATATTGCTTCTTTCATTTCCAAAAATTTAAAAAAGTCTCAAAATTAAACCGCTCAAAATTACTCTTAAGTTGATTATGCTCATCTTCTCTTTCGGTAATATCTTCATCTATTTTCTTAATTGTGGTACGGATACGAACAACATCTTGCACAGCAATGTTTTCTGGATGAGGCAAAGAGTATCCTCTACTTGTTTTATCATCTGACATTCTGCTAAGTGATAATGATTCGTAGATTTTTGACTTTTGGACGATAGACAACCGTTCCACTTAAAACCAATTTTATCCTTGTATCATTACCATTAAAATTTGATAGCACATGAGTTCTCTCTACCAAATTTTCTCCAATTGGTTTTCCTGATGTTAAATTTACTAATTGCCAATCCACGTTTTTTTGTACATATGCTTTAACATCTGCAGTGCCAGGTATCAGCGCATCATATGTTATGGTAATCTTAGTGTTAGCTCCTGCTGTAATGCTTCTTGTAACATAATCTCCGAACTCTGAAAGATTACCCAGAACTAGCTGTAACCCAGGATAGAGAACAGGACTTTTTTCTCGCCCTCCTTTTAGGCTTGCTTTTACCGTTAATTCCCCATTTATTCTTTCACGCAGCGCGAGCGGCAAATTATCAGACAAAAAGTTTTCTCTTCCCTCTTCATCTGTCAGAATAAATTCTACATTGGTATCAAATGCTACTTTTTCGACGTTCGTCAAAACAATTAAATCTGATACATTATTTACAGTAACTTTGCCCAGGTCAACAACATAAGAAACTTCACTAAATTTTGCAGCTAGTAGTCGAAACGTTAAATCTAAATTTTGATGTGGAGTCCAAGTGCTTGCATTGCTAGATGACAGTAATACTCCTACTTGATATGGTTGACTTGTTACCCAACGGCTATTTACTGCATCATACTTGCCAAGCTCTGCTATTTTTACTGCAGTATCTGCATCATCAGTAAGTAGTACTATCGCATACTCCTCTCCTGCATGGCAAAACATTGGTGACCATTCTATACGTGTTGCTGTGCCATCTATCTTTATATCTTTTGGCTCAATATAACTTTCAGCAATGACAGTCTGCGAGGGCATTCCCACTGCTGTTTCTCTAATCTGCACAACAACACGTTTTTTGCCTTTATTTATAAACCATAACTCTAGACCTCCTATGTGTCTGCTCTCATTTAAAGTAAATGTTTGCGCTAAAGGATCAACTCTTCTTGCTGCGATAACTCTTCTTCTCTCTTCTATGGTAATAGTTTTTTTACCAGTGTACGTTGCTTCTCCATAGCTTCCTTTATCACCATAAAACTGTACTAATTTAGTACCTGCTGGAATATTTGCTGGGATTTTTATTTTTCCACTTATTTGTCCTTGATTGTTAACTATTAACATATTTTTATGCTATAGGTTGAATAATTATTCCGTCAAATTTTATCTCTTTAAGCTTCTCACTTGGCTCAAAACCTTCAATTTCAAAATTCTGTACTGCTTCTCTCATAAATTCAGTTTCGTATGAGGTACTTGACAGCAGCTCTGTTGTTTCTTTAACATTAAATACTCTGGTTACTGGACTTTTCCAATTCGTGGTAACCTCTGTCCAGTGGTCAATGTTTTTATTTAGAGTAATTTGTGCCGGAACTGGATCAAAAGCTTGATATGGATTGATCTTTTCTCCTTTAGTCTGTAAAAGCTGCTCCAGTACCGGTTCAAGTTTATAAGGTAAAAGATAAGGTTCTTTACCTCTTTCAACATCAATAATTTCCACATCTATAGGTAAAATTAATTCTTTGTTTACTATTGCTGCAGACTGCGAAATTCCTTGATCACGCATATCATCATCAAAGAATGGGTCAACAAATACTCCTTTTTTGGTGGTAGGTTCTCTTGAATTTGCATCACTGCGTAGACGTTCCTGTGCAACAAGAGCATAAAGATCATTTATTCCTTTTTTCATTGCTTCAAGCTCATTCATCGGTACAGCATGAATAGCATTATTCACTATTTTTACCCCTTCGCCTTTTTTCCACGTCTGATGAATGTAGCAGAGCAAAAGCTGTTCAGAAGGAGCTTTAGGCATTGATGGTCTCCAAGGGTGAGCTATACCTTTTATTCTCCTTACCACCCCTTTGCTATCGATAGTAATTAAATCAAAGCGTGGCATTTTCCAGGTGTAATCAACCAGAACCAAGCTGTTATCAACTGCTCCTTTTACTTTACATCCCTCTTCACTTATATCTTCAGGACTTACATGAGTGCGACAGCGGTAAGTTATTTGATAACTACTTCCAGGAGCTGGTTCTTTGCCGGGTAATGACCAATCAATATTTCCTGCGTTTAGTTTATAATCTACACTATTTTCATAAATAACATTACCTTGTTTAATTTGAATAATTTCAAGTACTGCAGAGTCAGGTATTGGATCAACAGCTCCTGAATATGAACCATGAGTAATGGTAATGGTTTTTTGAACAGTTATATCTACTTTTTTAATTTCACTTATTGGAAAATCATTAACCTTCAGTTCCATTACTCTTTGGCTATTTGGCTGAAAAGTATGTGGTTCTGATTCAACTGATTTTATATTCGGATCTTCATCAAAAGAAACACGAATACTGTGAGGAAGTTCAATCTCATAGCCATCAACATGAGCTTTGCCCTCATTAATCACAAATATTTTTTTTCCTCCTTCTCCCTCTTCCTTTTGCAGGAACATTACTTCAAGACCATTTACGACGTAGGAACCATTTGCTTCTTTGTCATAACGAGCAAGAGCAGTAGTTACTATGTTTGCTTGTGGAGGTGGTGAATGTTCTATTAATACTCCATTTTCAATGTTATAGATTGGATAAAACTCTCCTTCAGAAAAACGTGGAGAAAGACCTTCTGCTTGATAACCCCAAATGGTGGAAACTTTAAGCCTTGCAGCTCCTACTTCCTGATAATTTCTTGTACCAATAGCAGGATCACGAAGGTTTTCATCCTCAAGTTCTGTAATCGTAGATTCTAGATAATAAACACCTATGCGAACTGTGGTACTCAGTGGAATAACAAATTCTTCTTTTTCAACTTTTCTAACTGCACCGCGCAGATAGATTTTTCCTCCCTCAAGTGTAACTTTACCAGTTTCTCTATCTATAATACAATTGCTTCCTGTTATAACATCACCATCACGAAATATTGCATCGCCTATGCCTTTAATCTTAGAGAGAGCATACTCCTGAGTCTCGTTTAGTTCTGCAGACTGTAGACCTCTTCCTGCTAGAAACAAGCTTTTTTCGTATTCTTTGTCAGGATTAAAGCGGTTATAATAGGCGTTTAAAGTCATTTAATGCTAGAAAAATTCAAAAAGTTACAACAAATGAAAAAGTTTCCCGAGTTGCAGCAGTTCTGATAAGTGGTACGGTATGTTCCAAAATCAATAAAATCCCATGTTCTTCTATATCTTGAGGTTCAAAATATCTCTGTCCTTCAGGTAATTCTTCTTTTATTTTAGTACCAACCATAACCCCTAGCTCTCTGATTACTTGATTTGCTGCATCCGTGAAATCGAAAGTAAATTTGAGATAGAGATTATTAGTTGGTACATTTGAGGGCCTAAACCTTCCAGATGGAGTTATAAGTTCACCGTTTTCATCACCTGTGCAGAATAGCACTTCGTCTGCAGTACGTCTGCCAAGTTCATTGAGCAGTTTTTCAGAAGTTATCAGCTCTGGTGGTGTGCTTTCACTATACTCTACAGTAACTTTATCACTTACTGGAATAGAGCTATTTTCCGTACGTTTTATTACATCAGTACTGCCATTAACTGTATAGTCAATACTTGGCTGATAAGTTGTTTGCCCTGTAACAACCTTCACATCTTTAATAGGTTGATGATCAAATTTTATTTCACCCTTAACGAAAGTTTTTTCTACTTTATGGCTACTTTTCCAACTTGAATCACCTGTTCCCCAAGCAAGATGGATAGATTGCTTTTTTATGCTGGCTGCTATTGCTGCTCTTCCTGACTGTGTGAGAATTGACATTTTTAATTAAGCCTCATATATTATATATGTACGATGACTTCAAAATTCGTCCGCAAAAATCAAAATATTTTTTTATATCAGAAAAATTTTTTAGGAGAATAGCTCAGCTCCACAGCTAAACTTTCCAACACCGCGAGCAAATGGTCCGCTAGGAATGTCAAGCCATTTATCTTCTTTTGAACCAGTAGCCATTCCCTTAACCAACTTCCGTGCTTGTAACAGCTCTTGAACTATACGCTCCATTCTATCTCTTCCTATACTGTGAAACTCCTCAGGTAGTCTATGCCGCTGTTTATACACTCCTGTACTTCCTGTATGGGTAAATGGATGTCCAGAAATTGCTGCTCGTGTAATTGCAGTTATAAGATGCTGCTTTGAATCTTTTTCGTTCATATTTTTTATTCTTAATCTTTCAGTTATGTCCTCTAACAATCCTGTTTCTTCATTTCTTAAATAAGTGCGTAAAGTGCGATCAGCCAAACCGTTTGCTTTAACAATTGCTCCATAAAATAATGCGTTCTGTCTTACAGATTCTCCTATTGATTTAAAAATTGTCGTTTTAGCTGCATCTTCCACAGACCAAAAAGCGTATGAACACCTAACACCATTAACAAGAGCAGATGTACCTCTAATGGCATCACGTGCTTGCTCAACAGTCGATATAGGTTTTTCACTTTTTGGCTTTCTCATATGATGGGCAGTAATTATTGATGCTCCAGTGCTACCTGCTAAATCAGATAATAAAGACATCAAATAATCGCCTACGGCTGGGTCAGTATTTAAATCAGCATGCACGAATGATGCAAGTGGATCAAATACGATTAATTTTAAGTCTTTTATTTTATTAAGTTGTTTTGTTATCGATTCAAATTCAGGAGAAGTCTCTATAACTTTACCTGAAACACTCTTTATGATTGTAAGTGATCCACTAACATTTGGTAATGGTACAATAAAGAGCCTATCCTTATATTTTAATCTCTCGCATTGTGAGTCAAGACGCTCTAAACGACGATGTATTTCACTCATATCATCTTCTGCAGAGAATATTACAACAGATCCATGTTCAGTAACTAAAGGACCAAAACCACATGGCTGATCTTTTCTACTCGCAACTTTCAGTGCTAAATCAAGCAGAAGCATACCTTTACCAGTATCTCCCATTGCAGCTAGAATAGATGTCACTCCTAAAGGAAATAACCCTTCAACAAGAAACTTTTGCTCTGGTACTGGACCTATAAAACGTTCCACACTCCATTCTTGAATATTAAGAAATTGCTTAACGATGATTTTTTTCGAGTTATTTTCAATGAATTCAGGAATATTCATCTTTTCTTCTATACCATCAGCTGAATCCCATCCTTTTGGTTTATTCTCCGGTATTTCAAGAAGAGTAAGTGATAAAACACCAAGAAAAGTAAGCTTTTTCACCACTTTCTCAGCATATTGTTTACCTGGCTCATCATTGTCTGGCCAAATAATAACATGCTTACCCTTAAGTGGTGACCAGTCTGTTTTTTTTATTGGTGCATTTGCTCCTAACATTGCAGTTGTGGCAGTCATACCTTTCTCTATCAGAGCATCTGCACACTTTTCACCTTCAACTAAAATCACCTTATCAGATTTCACGATACCTGGAATATTATATAAAGGCCTGGTCTCTGGTAGAGTAAAACTAGACCTTTTTACATCAAAAGGAAGATATCTTTTTCCTGAATCAGTGTTATAACGATAAACTGTAACAATCACTTGATCACTTTCATCGTAATAGTTCCATGATGCCGTTGGTTGCCCCAGAGTGTTATTTTTTTCCGAATAACCAATCCACTTAGCAATATCTTCTATCGTATCAGTAAATTGATTTTTTCCAGTAACAGCAGCCCAAAGATCAAAAATATCTCCTCCTTCTTCGGTAGAAAAATCATGCCATAATCCGGCTTTACTGCCATTTAACTCCACTATCATACTTTGTCCTTTATTGCCTTGTAGATCACCTACATAGAACTTATCACCACGAAAAGTTCCTCTTGGCAGTAAATAAGAAAGACATGACCTTATATTTGATAGGAGTTGAGTTCTTAATTGTTCTTTCTTCCCTAATAATTTATAATGTCCATTTCTTTGTGAACAATAAATATCCATACCTACCTGAAGAATTTTTATGTTCTAGCTATAACGTTAGCAGTTTTCCAACATCCATTAATCTTATTGATGAATTTTGTTGGTATAGATCTACCGTTTCTAAGTTCATATACTACTTGTAAGATATTTGTACGTTTATTGGGTTGAAATATTACTATTCCAGATGTATAAAAACTTCTTAAAGCGTTAGCACCAACGAGAGCTTGAAATGGATTCTTTTCCAATGTAGAGGTAGATACTTTTTTGGTGTGATTTATGATGATTATTCCAGCCATAGGATTAATCTTGGAACGTAGTTTTTCTATTGCATGCTGCAGACCATAGTTAACGGAATTATAAGGAGAATCAATCACAACTAAATCAAACTTTTCCTCTACCATATTTTTTATTTTTTCTATACCTTCTTCATTTAAGGTCAAATTCATCTTGTTCGTCACAACTAAGTTTTCTGTTGCTAAATGAGGAAGTTTGTTGAGTTGTTGTATACGTTCTCTAATGTAATCATATTCCATTTCGTTTTGTAGATAGAATATTTTTAGTGGTCTTGTAGGCTTCATGCCAAGAAATGATCTTCCTGCTGCCAGATGTACTAATAGAGAAAGAAGAAAATGACTTTTGCCAATCTTTGGAGTACCACCTATGACCAAAAGACCACCTGGTGTCAAAATTCTTGGGCCTATTATATCTTTTGGCATTGGTGATTTATCGTTTAAGTAATGGTTTACAGAAAATGCTTTTTCTTCGTTTTGTTTTTCTTGTAATATGGAACTTCTTTCATCTTTACCGTTCAACCATGTTTCAGCAGAATCTATATTACCTTTAACTAAAGTCCAAAGGTCTATTATATTTCCTTTCTTTTCTTCGATCAGGTTGTACCAATTTCCTGCATTTTCTCCTTCCATTTCAACTATTATCTTATTTCCATTTCTACTGCCAATATAGAATTTATCTTGGTAAGATTTGCCTTCAGGTAACAAATAAGATAAACAATCTTTGATGTTATTAATTAATAATGATTTTATTTTCAAAGCATTTTTAGATGAAAAATCCATAAAATTCTCCTTGTTTATTCCAAATTTGTTCAACATATTTTTTAGACGTTTAAAGTCAAGATTAGCCAGCTCACAAACAGTTTCAAAAGATCGTGAGCGAATCCATTGACAAGCCTCTTTTTTAAGTTTAGGGTTTTTTCCTGCTGCATCCTGAATAGCTCTAGTAATAACAGCAGCCCACAACTTTCCTTCGTCATACTTCAAAATGGCAACCAATCATCTTGAAAACTTTTTTGTAATTCTGGAGTAATAACTGTAGTAATCCTATTTCTATCTCCGTATGTATTATTAGTTTCAACGCCTACTTTTACTGTAAACTCTAAATCGTTGAAATCAGCTATAGAGTTTATTCTTCTAGCGGTAACTGCTTTCTCTGAAGTGTCATTTGCATGAATATTTCTGGATGATTCCAAAATACTACGCAGCATAGAACGTCCAGATTCTCCCCAGATGTCTTCTTCACCTTCTGCTTTGCCATTTTTGATACCTATAATCTGAAAAATCTTGCGTTTTGCATATGGGCCTTCAGTGACGGTAAATTCTACATTTAAATAGATACTGCCAGTAGTGTAGTTTTTAGTGAACCAATTTTCATAACCTCCAGGCTTTATTGCCATTTTTACCTTGACTATTGTACCTTTCGGTATTAAACTGCTCCGCAGTTTTGCATTATTAAAATCAGTTAAAAAATCTTGTAGCATACGCTCTCCTATAAGTTGACTTTAAAGTGAAAGTTAGCTATTCCATTAGCTGCCAATGACCATTTATCTTATCGACAAGTTTGTTTGGCACACGTTCACCATTGCGAAGCTCAAATACTATCTGGCGTGCACTGCTTTCTTCATCATGAGCAAACATCACCATACCAGTACTGTAAAATCCACGTAAAGATCCAGCACCACTTAGGCCTTGAAATGGATCTTCTTCGAGCATCTTTTTCGATAATTTTTTTGTATGATGAGTGAGTACAATACAAGCATCTGGATTGACAGCACTGCGTAGCTTCTCAAGAGTCTTTTGCAGAAAGAACAGCATAGCACTATTATCATTTTCATTCCCATATTCACTGCTAAAGATGTTACGTAATGGATCTATGGCCAAAACATCAGGTTTAAAGCGTTCATTTACAATCTCCTTAATTTCACTTATTTCATCATGATTAAATGATAAGTGCACTTTTGGCGTAATGATTAAGTTGTTAGCAGCTACATTCAAAAGTTCATTATCAAGTTGTTGCAAACGTTCTTTCATATATTCATATTCAATTTCAGTTTGCATGTAGAAAATTTTCAAAGGTCTACTTGGTGTCATACCGAGAAATGATCTACCAGCGGCCATGTGGACAAGCCAAGAGATCAAAAAGTCACTCTTGCCGATTTTAGGTGGGCCACCCAGTACCAATAAGCCTCTTTTTGTTAAAATTCTTGGTGAGATTATATCTTCTGGTATTGGCGATTGATCATCCAAGTATTCTTTCACACTGAAAAAAGGAATTTTTTGACCAATAGTTAAAAAGTTTTGTAGCATATAATAACCTCCTATATGTTGTGCGTGATAGGTTGAATTGCAAAAGCTTTGGTTTTAATCTTTGTAAGAAGTTTTCCTAGATGCGGTTCTTCAACCATATTCAGGCATCCACTTCGATCTTTAGCAGGATATCCCCAAGAATTAATTGTCTGACAGACAAATGAACGAACCTCTGTACCATCATCTTTCTTGATTCCAACCATACTGATTACTTCGTCAACTATCCCAGGAATTTCACTTGCAGTTTTAGCTCCTTCACATTGAGGTAGCCAAGTTGAGCGATTGAAATCATCAAGGTATTGCCCAAGAGTTCCAACTGTAATGATGTCTTTATTTGGAATATGTTGAAACTGATTGAGCCAAGCCATCATCTCTTGAGCAAGTAACCCGTAAGCAGCTCTCATATCTTGTTTTCCTGATCTTTCAGAAAAAGCTTCAGGTTGCATTTTTGACCATAAAAGACATAAACGCGAGGCTACTGTAATACTATCGATAAAAACACATCGATACTTGAGAAACTCTGAAGCAAGCTCTTTGTATTTACTGGATACATGCTCATAGTGTCTTTGGCTATACGCTGAGTCAGATTTTAACGCAGGATTAGGACCACCTATGAGACATGCAATATCTCTTGCCTCATTCCAAGTACGAATACTTACAGAATTCCCTTGCCAATCTTGAACAGCAAGTAAACCTGCCTCAAAATCAAGACAAAGCGTTGGTTCATTTATGGTCTTTAAGAGACTAGTTTTACCTATACCATAAGGACCAAAGATGACCATTTTTATACCTGTTTGAACTTTTAGCCGTTCATTGCTGTTCATTATTTTCATTTTTCTCCCAGTACCTAAATATATATGTACGATGACCTAGGCAATTCGTCCGCAATTTGCAAAAAAAAATTTTGAGCAAATATAATCGAGAGCTTATAACTTACTCTAAAACTGAGAATTTATCGCGTATTCGTTCTAGTGTGCGATAGATAGTTGTCTTTGGTATTTTGGTTATTATAGAAACTTCAGTAATAGTAAATACCTTAAGTAATTGACATAAATTACTATCTTTTTCAGACAAAGTTGAAATTATATTATTTATATCAGTGCGAATTATCGCTTCGATTTCCGAGTTCCTATGATCTGGAATATCGTCGTTTATGTCATCAAAAGTTATATTACGTTTTAGACACAACTGATTGCGTAACATATTGCGAGCACAATAATTAGCTAATCTAGCAACGAAAGTACTAAAACTACTTCTTTTCTCATCGTGCTGGTTCAGATATTGCCAAACCTGACAAAAAAGCTCTTGTTCTATATCTTCGAGACTTTCGTTAATAAAACAGCTTTTGGATTTAAGGCGCGAAGCTTGAAATCTCACATGTTTAACAATTGTAGAATCGATTCCTTGATAAGAATTCTTCATAAAAACTCCAAAAGTTTCATGAATAGAGATTTTTACCAAGACTTTGTATGACTAATTTATTATAAAAAAGTAGTAATAATTTTTTTATCTAAAAGAATAAAATCTTTAAAAATTAAAATAAGATTTAAACGTTTTGATACACTACTGAAGCTACTTTTTCATAGGTAAAAAACTACCAATTTCGTACCTAATTTCTGAGTTACTAATTAGTATTTCAGAAAGCAGTGATCGTTAAGTTATTGATAATATTGTCTTTTTTATGTTCTATTCCTAAAAGCCGTTTCTAAAGTTAAGTGGCTAAAATCGGCCAGTGAAGAGGATTTACGGATTACTGAAGTCTTATATATATTATATATATATTTAAATACAGGTAAAATATAATATATGATAATATAATAATATAAATATTGGCGTAATATAAGTTATGTAAAATAGTTATTAAGATAAGTAAAGATGAAAAAAACTCAAATGGCAGGATATGAAATTTTTTTTAATTTTTTTTCAAAATTGCGGACGAATTTGCGAGTCATCGTACATATATATTATACAGGGCATTGAACTTTAATTACACAAAGGAGTTTTTGTACGTCAATCTTAACGCTAGATCTCGGCAAGCAAACCGGCTGGGCAATTCTAACAGATGGAGTAATTGAAAGTGGAAGCAAAAGCTTTCATGGTAGCCGTTTCAGTGGAGGTGGAATGTGTTTTTTAAGTTTTCACAATTGGCTTAATTCTTTGAAACATGAGTTCACTGCAGTGTATTTTGAGGAAGTAAGAAGACATCTAGGAACTGATGCAGCGCATTGCTATGGCGGTTTTCTCGCAGTTCTGTCTGCTTGGTGTGAAGAAAACAATATTCCCTACCAAGGTGTTAATGTTAAAACTATAAAACGCTTTATAACAGGCAAAGGCAATGCAAGTAAGAGTGAAGTTATTGAAGCGATACGTGAAAAAAGTTTTTCACCTAGAGATGATAATGAGGCCGATGCTTTGGCATTAATGTTCTATATTAGTAAAGATATTAATAAGACAAAAAACCCATAAAAAGTGGGTCCTTTCGGCCATAATGGCGGGTTTGGTGGGTTCGACCCCAGGCCTTCTCTAGCGTCAGATATATTTTAAATATTAACTTTTTAATTATTAAGATATGAATTTAGCAATCCACTACTATCCTACTCGAAACCTAGTTGAATATGAGCGTAACCCACGTAAAAATGACGATGTGGTCAACAGAATGTGTGCTTCTATTCGAGAATTTGGCTTTCGTATACCAATAGTTGCAAAAAGTGATGGCACTGTGGTTGATGGTCATTTAAGACTTAAAGCAGCAAGAAAACTTGGTATGGAAAGTATACCAGTGGTCTTAAGTGATAATTTAAATGAACCACAAACTAAAGCTTTTCGATTACTGGCAAATCAATCAGCTAATTGGGCAAAGTGGGATGATGAGCTTTTGAAAGTAGAAATTCAAGAGTTAGAAGATTTACAGTTTGATCTTAAAATGACTGGATTTGAATTAGAAAAAGTTCAACATTTCCTTGATGATTTAGATAGTGAAAAAGAAGATTTTTCTGACTTGGTTGGTGATGACAAAAAGGTAGAAATAACAAAACCAGGTGATCTATGGATTTTAGGTGATCATCGAATCTATTGTGGTGATAGCTCTGTAGTTGAATCATATAAAGCGCTGTTAGATGATAAAATGGCAGACATTACTGTTTGTGATCCTCCATATAACGTTGATTATGGTAGCAGTCAAGAAAGAGAGGATAAAAAGATACTAAACGATAATCAAGGTGAAAAGTATGAGCTTTTTCTCTATGATATTTGTACTCATATTTTAGCATATACTAAAGGTGCAATTTACATCTGTGCATCATCATCAGAGTTTTCAACGTTGCAAAAAGCATTTGAGGAAGCGGGAGGAAAATGGTCAACTTTTATCATTTGGGCGAAGAATCACTTTACGCTAGGAAGATCAGATTATCAAAGACAATACGAAGCAATGCTTTATGGATGGAAAAGCGGCAATAAACGTGAGTGGCATGGCGGTAGAAATCAAAGTGATCTGTGGTTTTATGATAAGCCAATACATAACTCACTGCACCCAACAATGAAGCCAGTAGAGCTAATGGAGAGAGCAATAGTAAACAGCAGCAGATCAGGAGACATAGTACTTGATCCATTTAGCGGTTCTGGAAGTACACTGATTGCATGTGAGAGAACAGGAAGAATTTGTAGGACAATAGAGCTAGATTCAAAATTTGTAGATGTAACCATAAAACGTTGGCAAGTGTACACAGGTAGGGAAGCAATTCTTTTTGGTACTGGTAAAACTTTTGCAGAGATTCAAGAAGAAAAACAGTAAGAAAAAAGTGGAAAAGATAACGCAAACAGAAATTTAGTAAGCCTTGGTAGTTGTAATATTAATTTACTGGTATATACCGTATTTTAATGAGTTTAGCGTAACAAATAACTTTGGATTAAATGTGGTGTACTCAATGAATCAAGAAAAGACGTTAGCTGGAGTAGTAACGTCGCAAACAAATAATGAAGCATCGTTTTCTGAAGAAGTAGAAAATAATGTTTCAAATTCTACACTATCTGTTAAGGAGAGAATTGAATTGTTTGAAAAAGGTACGAAGCAAGAACCTGACCTGAACACTGAATGCAAACTAGCTTCTTTAAATGTGATTAGCAATAGTAGCGATAGCAGTATTACAGCAAAAATAGACGAAGCAGGTGCTGATTTTTCAGTGAGTTGTTCTTCTTTAGTATTTGATGATGGTAAAGACATAGAGGACGAATTTAATGCAGTTTGTGAGGCAAATGGAATAGAATATAACCGTCCGTATTCTCTTGATCAGTTTGAGGCAGCATCCAACACATCTTCCAACCCCAAAATAGACAATACAAAAGAAATGCAAAAAGAGGAAGAGGATAAAGAATTAGGAGATAAACCAAAGCCGTTACCTAGGAATAGAATGTTGGAGAAGGACAATATTAGAAATGTAGCTCCACCTTCACCTAGAACAGCAGAAAATCATCGGTTGAGTATTATTCAGGATATTGCACCACCAAAGCTACCACATTCTTCTTTCCAATTAAATGGAGAAAAATGTGATGAGCAAGAAGCTATAGGAGAACCTATGTATGCAACTATAGACAAAAATAAAAAATTCTCGAAAAGAGGTTTAGATGGTGAAATAAACGATCAAAGTCCGGAGATGGAAAAGTCAAATTCTGAAGAAACATCAATTAAGAAAGGATCAGAAAATATAATTGGTGAACCTGTAGATCTGAATACAAAATTTTTAAAAAAGAGTTTGGAAGGAGGTGATAGTGGAATAGACAATAGAAGTGCAGAGATGACAAGATCAAATTCTCAAGTAACAGAAATGAGTGAGTCTTGTGGCAATCAAGGATGGGAGAATATGTCATTAAATCATGATAGTCCAGTTACACTTTCAACTAGCTCATCAGAAAAAAGTGATAATGAAGAAACCCCGTTAATTAAAAAAGAAAAGAAAACAAATAGAATTTTGCCAAGAGTAAAATATGCAGTGCAGCAGAAGGAATTTATAATTTTCGGTATAGCTGCTGTTGCACTTAGCGTTTCTGCAGCTTTGGTATATTTACAGGATAAAGCACAATTTATTGCATTTTTTGCAAACAGTGTCATCTATGTAACTATACCAATTCTAGCTGTTGCATTATTGGTTGCAATTAGTCCGATATTTTGTGGAATAAAGCAATTTAGAGATACTGAAGAGTGTCAAATAGGGAGAAAGAATGCGAATGAAACTTTGAATCAGGTGCGAGAGTATCAATCAAAAGATAAAGTAATAAAATCAGTCAAACTGGAATACGGCAATGGTACTCATTCGCATTTTACACTTAACGCTTGGGAGGGTAAGAACAACTTCATTAATATTGACGACAAAGTCATTAGTAGAAGAAATAAAGTAGAATCAGTAATCAAAGATAGGCCATTATTTACAGCATTATTAAGCAGTTTGGTTGCTGCAAATATAGTATTGCCTTTATTACTGTATGTAGAAGGTGGTATTAATAGTGTACAGAAGTTTTACCAGAACGCTTTGATTAATAACGTAGGGTTATCACTACTTATAGGCTCGAGTATACTTGCACTATCAGTGATATTCCTTGGAGTACATTACTACAGAAAAACAAATCGCACAAATCTTGTATATTGTGAGGAAAGAATTGAACCAGAAAAAGTTAATGGAAAGTTCATTGAGGAAATAAAGGAAGCAAGGACAAAAGTGCTTGAAGAAAACCATAGTAAAGATGCCAAATGCAGCAGTTTAACGCTAGAGCAAGTAGTGGTTGAATCTCATAACTACAAAGATGCAATTTATAGTATTAGTTGAAAATAGCCAAGTTTCACTATGTAAAAAGAAAGCAGCTATAAACCGGAGTACTTCGCTTGATGTTAGTAAAGTATCTCTAAAACATTGGAAAGTATAAACAGGTAAGGAACTGCTGATATTGGCAAAACCTTTTCAGAGATTCAAGAAGAAAATTCGTAGAAACAAGAGAGAGGAGAAAAAAAAGTGAAAATCACACAAACAGAATGGGCAAGAGAGATAGGAGTATCAAAGCAATATGTCTGTTATTTAGTAAAGAAAGGGATAGTTGAGTTGGAGGATGGTTTGATCAATAGAGAACAAGCAAATGAAGCAGTAGCGGCAATAAGAGATCCAAGTCAGCCACTTAGGAGGAAAAATCCAGAAAACGAAAATACAAGTAACCTTTCCACGATGTTGCTAAAAACTCGAATAAAAAATGAAATGGAACGAGGTAAACTTCTTGAGGCGAAAGCTAAGGCTGAGATTGGTGAACTTGTAGCAGTAGAGGAAGTAAAGCGCGATGCATTTAATGTAGCAAGAGTTGTACGTAATAATTTGCTTAATATTCCAAATAGAGTTTCAGCACTGCTTGCATCACTGAGTGACACTGAAAAGATTCATATGGCGCTAACCGAAGAGATTACAAACTCATTACAAGAATTATCTAATATTAAGTTTTAAATAATGTCTGCTAACTTAAGTTTAGAATTAATAAAGTGTCTTATTAATCAACCAGGAGTGGATGTAAATGTTAGAGGATTAAATGGGAAAACCCCACTACATTATGCAGTAGAAATTAACGAGCTTAGTATGGTTGCTCTCTTACTAAATAGGAAAAATATTAATCCACTGATCACTGATGATAATGGTAAAAGTGCCCTGGATTGTGCAAGAGAAGAGATATTACAAGCACTAATCAATCACAAATATGGATTGGAGAAAGATAGCTTACTTCACTTAGCTGCGATGTTGAATGAAGCAAATGCTGTAAGGTTTTTACTCGACAAAGGGACTAATGTTAATGAGCAGAATGCTTTACTACATACACCGTTACACTTAGCGGCAGGAGCTGGGCATGAACAAATAGTAGAAATTTTAATTAGAGAAGGAAATGCGGACAAAGATGTTCTTGATGCGAGAAATCATGCAGCAATTCATTATGCAGTAAACAACAAGAAGCTAGGAGTAGTAAAATTACTTTCAAATCTTGGTGCGAATGTTAATGTAGTTGGCAGCGGCAGAAATGCAATGAAATTATCTTCTTTGCACGTAGCTATAAGTAGTAGTAATTACGACGAAAGGGACTTATGTTTAGATATTGTAAGATGCTTAATAAATGTTCCTAATGCTGGGGTTAACTTACAAGATTATGAAAATAAAACGCCACTACATTATGCTGAAAGGCTGAAAACAATAGAAGTTTTACTAACGCGAGAAGATATAGATCCTTTAATTAAGGATGATAATGGCAAGACACCATTTTGTTATGCAAAAGAAGCAAATAGATTAGATATAGTAAAGATTTTAGCAAGTAATAGATACGGAGCTGATAAAAACAGTTTGCTTCATTTAGCTGCCAGAAAAGGATATGAAGACCTAATAGACGGTATTCTTGGTGAAGGAGTTGAAATAGATGCTGTAGATGAGAGTGGAAAAACGGGAATTTATGTTGCTGTAAAGCATGGTCACTTTAACGTAGTAAAGTTGTTGCTAAAGAGAGGAGCAGATGCCACGGATGTTTTTCAGTATGCAATAATAACGAACAACGCAAAATTAATAAAATTACTGAGCAAAGAGAAGGAAATAGTGTTATTTGGAAGACAGAAGAACTTTCCAACATTTCATCGATTGATCAATGATTATGTTGATAGCAATGTCGATGCTTTCAGGTATAGCTATATTGGAAGGCAAAATAAGACAGATAATGTTTTATGTACATATAATTCTAGGCGCCTTACTAGAAACGATAATCGTGACGTCTTTATAAATAGTGGTGGAGGTTTGAGCAAAAATGAGAAGGATACAGTTGATAATTGTAAAAAAGTAGCTATTGCGCCATACACTAAAGTTACAGGTGCAGAAAATGATTATACCTTTTATATAAAAACCACAGATTACGAGGCTAAAGATTTATATTCAGAAATTGATGTAAAAGGAACGGGAACTGTAATCTTTCCGGAAACTAATCTGCTAGATGATTGTGATGAAATATCTTATTTCTCGACTAATAATACTTTATCTTTAAAAATAGGGCTGGGTCAAGGTAATCAATATACCCTTGATATTAAAAATTATATTAAGCAAGGCAGTAATCAACCTAATTTTATGCTGATAGATAAAAATGGTAGTAATATTATTCCTAAAATTGAGAAACTAGAATCATCCATTACAAAAATTAACTCGTTCGAGTTACATACAGAACATTCTCTTGATAGCTTTGATGCTGCAGAAAATCATTACAAGGAAATACTCATTAATAATAAGGACTATAAAGTTTTTGGTGTTGTTAGAGCAAAACTACAAAGCAATAGCGCATTCCAACATATGGTATTTGGTTCTTCAGGAGAAGATATAATAAATTTTGACCAAAGGAGTATGTTTGCTAGAGGTGGAAATGGAAGTGATATGTATGTTATTGATAGCAACACAGAGAAAAGAGAGATTATTATTGATAATAACTCAGATGATAAAAAATTAGATATGTTGGTTATGCCAGAAGTTCCTGAGGAGTTTTCAATTCAACAGTGTAACTTGCATTTAAACTATAGTAATACTCATGTTCAAGTAAGAAATTATCTTAAGGGTAACAGCTATAGGCACCTTATGGTTATGAACAGTAAAGGAGAAACCTTTATTCCTTATGTACAATCAATGTCATGTGCTGGCTCTTCCGTAGAAAGTGGCAAATTATCTCCCTTTTTCCATGCCACACAGACTCAGAATATGTTTTTGTTGCCTAAGGATTTTGAAGGTGATCATGTAGTGATTGATTCTAATCTTGAAGATATCGAGAAATATAAAGATGAAGATGATCTCTTATTAACAAGAGAAGGTGAGATTCCTTTTATTATTAGAGTAGAAGATTTTTATAATGACCAAAGTAAATGGAGAGATGTTAATTTTCTTCTGTGGAACAATGGTAATTTTTTTTCATATTTAGGTTTACAGCAAGAGGTTGATGGAATAATGGACTATCAAGATAAACTTAAGAATGATTATGAAAAAATTATAAAAGAATATGTTATAGATTTCACTAAGTCTATCAGTATCACACATAATCAAGATGGCACTTTAACTTCGGTGGGGCAAGATGAAGAACGCATAGGAGTAGTGATATTAAAAGATATTACTCCAGATCAGATTAGGGTTTCCAGTAGTAATACAGATTTGGTGTTTTCCGACGAAGTATCTAACCATGTAATCAATGTAAAAAATTGGAATAATTCTGAGTCTTATAGGATTTCTACATTGGAATTCGATTTAGGGTTAGAACCAATAATAATCCGGAGATTAGACAGGTTTAGTTTGTCTGATATAGCAGAAATACAAGGTCTGATTAATAAAGCTTCAGAGATTTGCCAAAAGAAGGCTGGGTGCGAAGCTAACATTGAAGCTAAAAATAACGATGGCCAAACACTTTTTCATGTTGCTGCTCAAGAAGGCAAATTGCGTTCTATTAGGTTTCTTATAGGTAAAATTGAAAGTATGAATTTTGAAGATAATTTGTATTCAGAACCTGATGAACTAGTAAAAGCAGTTCGCCAAAGAGAAAGATTAAAGTCTCTCATAAATGAAAAAGATAAGTTCGGTTATACACCGCTGCAATATGCTGCTAAAAATGGCAAGTGGGATATAGTTAATCTTTTCCTTGATAAAACTGCTGAAAGAAATCAAGATGACGTTGCAGATAAAGATAAATTCTCAACAAGCTGGACTACCGTGCACTATGCCGTTTACAATGGTAATATGAGTCTATTTAATGATATATTTCAATTTCTTTCAGATAAAGAAACTATCGTTAATACTAAAGACAGTAGTGATTGGACACCTCTGCACTATGCTGTATATTACAATGCTTTAGATGTATGGTCCCAGAGAGTGATGGTATACTATCATCATCATTTAAGGAGTCATTATGGGACAGATATTACATGGGTGCGCCAAAACAACACAGACGATTCGTAGAGCAATACAAAATAGAAAAGAGAGCATAGCAAAACTCTCCAAGCATTATAACCTTAATCCAAAAACTATTATTAAGTGGAGAAAACGTTCATTTACGAAAGATGCTGATATGGGTCCAAAGCATCCAAGATCAACTGTTTTAACGCTAGAAGAGGAAGCTATAATAGTTACATTTCGCAAGTATACACTACTGCCACTAGATGATTGCCTTTACGCTCTGCAGTCTACAATTCCGCATTTGACTCGCTCTAGCTTGCATCGTTGTTTACAAAGACACAACATTAGCAGATTACCAACTGTTGATGGAGAAGTTAAGTCAAAAAAGAAATTCAAACAATATCCTATCGGTTACTTTCATATTGATATTGCTGAAGTTAGAACTGAGGAGGGCAAATTACATTTGTTTGTTGCTATTGATAGGACATCCAAATTTACCTATGTTGAGTTGTGTAACAGTGCTACAAAACCCATAGCTGCTGAGTTCTTACGTAATTTGATTAGAATTTTACCGTATAAAATCCATACTATTTTGACAGATAACGGTATACAATTTACAAACCAGAAGCGTCATAAGTATGCTTTCCAACATATATTTGATAGAGTTTGCGAAGAGAATGTTATTGAACATCGTTTGACAAAAGTTAGCCATCCTTGGACGAATGGGCAAGTCGAGCGTATGAATAAAACTTTAAAGGATGCTACAGTTAAGAAGTATTACTATCAATCGCACCAGCAACTTAAAGAACACCTTTATAACTTTGTTATGGCTTATAATTATGCAAAGAGACTCAAAACTCTTAAGGGTCTTACTCCTTATGAATTTATATGTTATCAGTGGACACAGTCTCCAGAATTATTTATACTAAATCCACACCATCACACTCTGGGACCATACATCTTAGATGTGGTAAAATTTCTTGTGAACAAAGGAGCTGATATCAGTGTTAAAGATAAGGATAGTAAAACACCTTTAGACTTAGCTGCTCAAGAGAATAACACAAGTGTAGCAGAGTTTCTAAAGCAAACGGAATTAGATAAAAAATTGTTAGCTGCAGTGCAAGATACAGGTCTTAATGAAGTTAAAGATCTTATTAATCAGAAGGCTAATATTAATGCTAAAGACATGTACGGTTGGACGCCTTTACACTTTGCTGCTTCTCGTAATAAACTTAGTGTAGTTGAGTTTCTCTTCAATAACAATGCTAATATTAATGCTAAAGATGTGTATGGTAATACACCATTACATGTAGCTGCCCAGTACAGTAGTAATCTTGAAATAGTTAAGTTTCTTTTAGACAAGGATATTAGCGGTATTAATAATATAACCAATAATGGTTGGACACCATTGCATGTAGCTATACAAGGAAACAAATTAAATACAGTCGAACTCCTTCTTGGCAGAGGTGCTGACATTGAAGTTAGAGATATTTATAACCAAACATCTTTAGATTTGGCTACTCGAAAAGGTTACCTAGATATAGCAGGAATTTTGAAGCAAGTACAATTAGATAGAAAATTGTTGACTATTGTGGAAAGCGGTGGTTTTAATGAAGCTAAAGGTCTTATTGCTCAGGGTGCTAACATTGATACCAATGACAAGAACGGTAATACACTACTGTATTCAGCTGCTGAAATCGGTGATTTAAACCTAGTTAAACTCCTTCTTGATAACGGTGCTAATATTGAAGCTAAAAACGGAGAATATCAAGCAACTCCATTGCATGGAGCGGTTGAAAACTACAGGATAGATGTAGTCAAATTACTTCTTAATCGTGGTGCAAATGTTAACGCTGAAGACAAAGACAATTGGACACCTTTACATTATGGTGCTGATACCAACAGTCCTGATATAGTAAAAGTTCTTGTCGATGCTCATGCTAATCTTGGTGCTAAAGGTAATTACGGTAAAACACCGCTAGATATTGCGAAAGACAAGGGGCACAATAATATTGTGGAATACTTAGAAAAAAAGCTCAGGGGAGGAAGAGGAGAACGCAAACGCCGTCATCACCATGGAGATCACAATTCTCATAACTTATCACGCAAACCCCTTGCTATAGACCAACCTCAGATAGCAACAAGCAGTGGCGCAAAACCATCTTCATGGATAAATGATTTATTTAGTCGGGTGAAAAGCTCTGTAGGTAGATTATTGAGTTCTAAATCTGAGGGGACTGCAAGTTCATTATCACAAGTTGATGGGCAATTTGCCAAAGCGTCGATAAGTAATAGTAGTTTCACAGGTACCACACTACCATCTGATGGTACAGATAAAAGACAAGAAAATGGAGGTTTCTTTCGAGACAACGTCGATTATGTAAATGCAAATCTAAAACGAATGTGTGAAAGGCAAGCACCTGTTAAATTTAAGCCTAAGGATAGAAATACAATATTAGAAATGGGAGATCACTATCTATCACAGGTTGACTTTAATGGTACAATAACTTTATTTGACTTATTGATTAGAAGGGTTACAGGTCAAAAGTATATTTCTACAATAGATCAGTCTATATCTCCACTAGAGGCACAGGAATATACACTCAATATTACAAAGGGATTTGAGAAAGTAGTAGAGCAAGCTGGATTAAAAAGTGGTGTGTCAATGCATCGATTAAATATTGATTTTGTGGAAATACAGAAAGAAGTTACAGGAAAAATCATGAGTGGTAAATTTGATGAGATTTCGGGGATTTTCAACTCATATGTAGAGAAAGCATGTTCTGGTAAAGAAGCTGGTAAATTAAGTCCGAAGAAATTTGAAAAGTTTATAGCTCAATTTAATAAGGGTCTGCTAAATCAATCAATAGAGCAGATATTACACAACAGAGATGGTAGATTAGAAGTTGATGGTACAAAAAAACAGCAGATAAGTTTAGAGCCTCAAAGTTATTTAAGTAATGCTTCAGTTCACAGCCATTCAGAAGTATCAACTTGTCTTTCTGAGATAGGAGTAACCAAGCTTGGAGGTAATATCAATAGGTAGGTTATAATATAAGAGGTGCAGCTATAAAATGCCAAGTAGTGGAAAATTTAAAGTGAAGGTAGCCAAAATAATTAGGGATACCAGACCAAGTTTGATGGTCCTAATACTAAAATGGATGAAGTAGACATTAAATGCTAAGTGGTTAATGTGTTTTCCATATTGAACTTATGTATCCGTTCAGCGGAGTGGCAGAATAAGGTAGACAAGGTGATCTAAAAAGATAATCATAGAGCAAAAGTGAAATAATATGGTAAACCTTTTAGAACTTTGCAAAAATTTACAGCAAAAAATAGAAAGGTTAGAAGCAAAAATAGAAAGATTGGAAAAAGAGAATGAAAGTTTAAAAGCAGAAAATAAGGCTTTAAAGATAGAAAATGCTGAGTTAAGAGAAAGACTCGGTTTAAGCTCAAAAAATTCATCAATACCAAGTTCCAAAGAGTTGTATAAAATAAAAAAGAATAAGCCGAAAAGCGAAAGGAATATTGGCGGTCAGGTTGGTCATAAAGGAAGTTTTCGCGCCAACATGGATGCAGATAAAGTAGTAAAGATAGAGTTGCCTAATACTTGCGAATGCGGAGGAGAAATTGCAATATGTGAAAAACCATATATTCATCAGAAAGTTGATCTTCCAGAAATCAAGCCTTATGTAGTGGAATATCAGTTAGAACATGGCCGTTGTCGGAGATGCGGAAAGAGAAGAAGTAGCAAGTTACCGGAAGGTGTTACGCCAGATACATTTGGTCCAAGGGTTAAGTCAATAATTGCAGCGTTCAGCGGATTCTACAAAAATTCAAAACGCGAAATAGCGAGTGTCGTAAATGATATCTTCAATTTGAACATAAGCGTCGGTAGCATATCAAATAGTGAACATAGAGTTGCTTCAAAATGCAAAAAAATGTATGAGCAGATCGAACAAGAGATAAGTAGGAGTAAAGTTCTACATATTGATGAAACGAGCCATTATAACAAAGGTAAACTCGCTTGGTGTTGGATGTTTGCAAGCAATACGGCAAGTTTTGTAAAATTTACAGAGTCAAGAGGAATGAAAGTTTTACAAAATAGTAAATTCTGCAATCGCAATAGCTTGGTAATAACTGACAGGTATGCAGCATACAATTATTTTGCCGATAAAAACAGGCAAATCTGTTGGGCACATTTATCAAGAGATTTTGAAAGATTAGCACATAGTTGGAATATTGAAGTTAAAGTTCTGGGTTGTTACTTGAGAAACGTGGCCACTGAATTATTTGCACTAAAAAAAGCTTTACTAAAAAGTGAGATAGATGTTTTGAGGTTTGTCAGACGTGCCAGAAAATTAAGAAAACGTACAAAGTATTACTTGAAGGAGATATCTCGTTTACCTGAAGCAATTGGAGCCTCTCGAGTTGCAAAAAATGTTCTGAGATCTGAAAGAATGATGTGGAAATTTTTAGATGACCCAGAAAATATTCCGCTGACAAATAACCACGCTGAACGGCAAATTCGGCATTATGTCGTTTATCGCAAAAACTCATATTTTACACAATCAAAGCGGGGAAATACATTCCTTGAGCGGATAATTTCATTATACTTAACTTGGAAACAAAGGGGTCTCAATCCTTTCCAAAATCTCCTATCTATTGTTTCTTAAACCACTCTCCTGAACGGATACGAACTTATAGCACATAGCTTTGATATAGAAGTTTGGGTAATGTTATGATAGTAATTTATATAATTCTATGTGCAATCTTTATAGCCATTTTAGACAGTTCACTAGATTCTTAATTAGGGGATATGTCTAACTTAGAGAAGGTTTTCATAAATGTTGAAGTGAATAAGTTGTAGTATTTATGTTTTTTCCCTGAGTTGTAAAATTTCAGAATGAGAGAGACCGGTAATTTGAGCTATAACATCTATAGGGACACTGGCCTTGAGTGAGTTTTTGGCTACTTCAATATCCCTTTCTTTGCGACCTTCCACTCTGCCTTTTTCATGGCCGATTTGGATGCCTTCTTGTTTAGCATCATCAAGTTTTTGAGCAAGGACAGCCTGTTCATCAAGAATACGCTTTATTTCTTGTTCATAAGCAATAAATTCTTTTTCTGACCAGTTGAATCTATTTAGCTCTTCATAGGCCTTTTTAATTATTAGATCACTACCTATTATTTTTTCCAGCTCTTCTTCACTAGTCTCATCTGCATATTTGAAGAAGTAAACCCATTTCTCGACTATACTTGAAAGCTGATCCTCTTTGGTTTTTGGAAATTTTGGCAATTCAATAAATATAAAATAAAAATCTTTTAGATCATGCTCATTAGTCTCTTCATCCCGAATAGTATGCTTTGATTTATACTCAGCCTTATCCGGAAACAGTATACAATCTGCTATAGCAATAAAGATAATTTCCTTAAGGTCTTGGTATTGATCACCTTTATCAGCTTGTCTTGAGTAAGCTTTAGCAGCATAGTATTGGGCACGTTTTTCGAAGCCTTTGGTTTTAGCGACCTGCATTTCAACTATCACCTGCAGCCCATTTTCATCTCTACAAAGAACATCAACAATGCTCTGCTTTTTAGAAGCAATATCAGGGTCTTGAATAGTACTTAAGAACTCTATATCCTTTATTGTACTTTTGCCAGTGAAGCCAAGAATATCATTAATGAAGTGAATGAGGATGTCTTTATTCTTTTCAGTACCAAAGATGCGCTTGAACGATATATCATTTTTTGGATCGAGAAACTTAGAAAGAGCCATAATAAGTAAACCTATAGGACGTTAACAATTATACACAATCCTGAAGAAATATTCAACTCTTTTGTTTTTCTAAGTTCTGAATATGTTGGTAAAAAAAACAGCCTTCATAGATAACCATAGAATAGCATTTTGTACTTTAACGTTTTTTTTACCAACTCTTCTATAAAGCACCTTAAAAGCCTAGATGCTATAGAGATACGCTCTCTCGATACAATTCTATTTTTCAAAATAGTAAAAACTTTTTACATAAAAAATCAGTCTGATTAAAATATCTATTAATATCTTTACTTCTTGATGAAAAAACAAGTAAAAAAGATTGAAAAATTGATTTGACTTCACTCGAAAGCTATGGCTTTATGCCAATGCTGATAAAAAACAGCAGTAAATAATTAAAAACAATTTGTTATTAACGAGGAGTATATTTTATGAATAATAGTGAAAAACTTACAGAAGAAATAGAGAGAGTACTACAAAGCGGAGGAGGAAGTGCTCTATTTGATCGCGAAATAGTGGCAGTGCTTCTAGGAGCAGTTCATGACAGAAAGCAAGCACAAAATGTTACTAAAACTTTAATGGATAATTGCCCAGGAATAGGAGAAATTTTAGGGCGAGAAATCGATGACCTGAAAATGATAGACGGAATGACTGAACATGCAGCCGCAGCAATTGAATGTGTTAAAGAAGCTTACAAGAGGGCACTAAGAGAAGGGTTAAAGAGAGGACCTGTAATGGATAGCCAAGAAAAGCTCATAGAATATGTAAGGGTAAGTATAGGCTTTTCAGCAAAAGAAGCTGTCCAGATAATATATTTGGATACACAGTACCGTTTGATAAGAGACGAAGTGTATTTTGGTACAGTAGATGAGGTGCACCTATCTGAAAGGAAAGTGGTAAAAAAGGCATTATCAATGGAGGCAGCATCGATAATATTAGCTCACAACCATCCAGGAGGGAGTTTAGAACCATCAGAAGATGATAAAGTTATGACTAGAGAATTAGTGTCAGCATGTCAAGGAGTGGGAATTGAACTAGAGGATCACATTATTATGACAGACAAAGGATATTGCAGCTTTAAGGAAAGAGAGCTGTTATAAAGATGGATGCCAAATTTTTCAGGTTTGGGAAGTTTGGCTACCACTGCTAACCCGAATTCTGGATTAGAGATTAAAAAAAGCAAGAATATCAATAATTTTTAATTTGAGCATTTACGATAAAAAAGTTAATGAGCACCTGGATCTAAGATGTATGGTCCCAGAGAGTGATGGTATACTATCATCATCATTTAAGGAGTCATTATGGGACAGATATTACATGGGTGCGCCAAAACAACACAGACGATTCGTAGAGCAATACAAAATAGAAAAGAGAGCATAGCAAAACTCTCCAAGCATTATAACCTTAATCCAAAAACTATTATTAAGTGGAGAAAACGTTCATTTACGAAAGATGCTGATATGGGTCCAAAGCATCCAAGATCAACTGTTTTAACGCTAGAAGAGGAAGCTATAATAGTTACATTTCGCAAGTATACACTACTGCCACTAGATGATTGCCTTTACGCTCTGCAGTCTACAATTCCGCATTTGACTCGCTCTAGCTTGCATCGTTGTTTACAAAGACACAACATTAGCAGATTACCAACTGTTGATGGAGAAGTTAAGTCAAAAAAGAAATTCAAACAATATCCTATCGGTTACTTTCATATTGATATTGCTGAAGTTAGAACTGAGGAGGGCAAATTACATTTGTTTGTTGCTATTGATAGGACATCCAAATTTACCTATGTTGAGTTGTGTAACAGTGCTACAAAACCCATAGCTGCTGAGTTCTTACGTAATTTGATTAGAATTTTACCGTATAAAATCCATACTATTTTGACAGATAACGGTATACAATTTACAAACCAGAAGCGTCATAAGTATGCTTTCCAACATATATTTGATAGAGTTTGCGAAGAGAATGTTATTGAACATCGTTTGACAAAAGTTAGCCATCCTTGGACGAATGGGCAAGTCGAGCGTATGAATAAAACTTTAAAGGATGCTACAGTTAAGAAGTATTACTATCAATCGCACCAGCAACTTAAAGAACACCTTTATAACTTTGTTATGGCTTATAATTATGCAAAGAGACTCAAAACTCTTAAGGGTCTTACTCCTTATGAATTTATATGTTATCAGTGGACACAGTCTCCAGAATTATTTATACTAAATCCACACCATCACACTCTGGGACCATACATCTAACTATTGCATTCCTGAGCATTTTGATTCATCATTCTCTTTGTGAAAAACATTCCAAACTTTCTCTCCACTTTTTCTGGGTAAGGTCAAAAAAAACGCCGATATTTTAGTACATGGTAAATAGCCAACTACCACGGGGCTTCTTTTGCCTTTTTTTTTATTTGGTAGATTTCTTAATGTTTATGGCTAAACGACAATCGTCATCCCGCCACGTGTTAGCGGGATCTATGCTTTGAGATACTGCGAATGAATCGCGGTATGACGGTTAAGTAAGGGATCTATGCTAAGAGATGCCAAAGACCTTCATGAAACTTTGCCCATTTGGCTTCTCTAAAGATTTCGTTTACAGAATCTAGTAACTCAGCTATGCAGAATGAAAAAAGTTTGTATGGTATATAAATAGTGTGTTTTTTTTGTAATTATTTTCTATAATACGCAAACCTTTGGTTCAGTAAATGCTACCATAGGCATTAAAAGTTAATTAACAAACTGCAATGTATAATGAAATAAAGACACTTGCAAGATTTTGATCTTGCAAATCATAAACTTATCATAAAGTTTAATAGTGTCTGTTACTGCTTTTAGGTGTGAGGCTAGAGGGTTATTAGCAGTAACAGACACTATTAAACTTATTATAGAATTTACTTAAAGTAAATACTTAATTTAAAATATTATAATACTTTTACTTACAATAGATTTATGTAAATGCTTTTTTCCTCAAATTAGTATTGTACTATTATACTTGTTGAATGCTAAAAAATTATTAACCATCACTAATCTCTATTTGCATAGTAAGTTTATATATACTATTATACAGTATATCACTTAGTTTTATAGCAAACAAACAAAAGATATGGTGAAGTTATTTGCACTATTGATAATATTTTACTCAAATATATCTGTTGCCTCTGCTCCTACTTCCTGGCAATTTGGATTTCCTGCTCCTGCAACTGAAGTAATGGAGGCTGTAGTTAGGTCACATTCGTTTGTGATGCTTGTGATGGTTACAATAATGCTTTTTGTGTGGGCGCTGCTTGCTTATATAGCGTTTCGCTTTCGTAAAAGCAAAGTAACAAACATAAGTAAAACTACCCATAGTGTTCCTTTAGAAATTATTTGGTTTGTTATACCAACTATCATTGTTGGAATATTAGCCTTTGAAAACGCTAAATTACTGAAGCTACAGGGAGAAATACCGAAAGCTGACATAACACTAAAAGTTATTGGCCATCAATGGTATTGGAGCTACCAATATCCAGAATATCAAGGTGTGTCATTTGATAGTTATATTAAGGGAAAAGAAGACTTTATCGAAGGAGATTTAAAGCTATTCTCTGTTGATAACAACATCATTTTACCCGTTAATACTAACGTTCGTTTACAAGTTACAGCAGGAGATGTGATACACAGTTGGGGAGTACCGGCTTTTGGTGTAAAAATTGATGCGATACCAGGTAGGCTGAATGAGGCGTGGTTTAATATCAAAAAGCCTGGTGTTTATTATGGGCAGTGCTACGAATTGTGTGGTCAAGGCCATGGATTTATGCCAATTGTTGTTGAAGCAGTAAGCAAAGAAGATTTTAATAAGTGGATTGAAAATAGAAAATTAGTGAGTTAAATTTGGAGTATAGATATGAGTGACGTACCAAAGGGCATAAAGCGTTGGTTGTTTTCCACCAATCATAAAGATATAGGGACACTGTACATTATTTTTTCCATATTAGCTGGAATTATTGGTGGATTATTATCGGTGATTATTCGCACTCAGCTAATGCACATTAATATACTTAACAATAACTATCAATTATATAACGTAATGGTTACAGGGCATGCGTTGATAATGGTGTTTTTTATGATAATGCCAGCCCTCATGGGAGGATTTGGTAACTGGTTTGTACCTCTCATGATTGGCGCACCAGATATGGCGTTTCCTCGTATGAATAATTTGAGTTTCTGGTTATTAGTGTCATCTTTTATTTTGCTCATTCTCTCAGTGTTTATTGGTGAAGGTCCAGGTACAGGTTGGACTTTATATCCACCTTTATCACAGGTAATGTCCCATCCAAGTGCAGGAGTTGACATTGCTATACTTGCACTTCATGTTGCTGGTATGTCGTCAATTGTTGGGGCGATCAACTTTATAGTTACTATATTTAACATGCGCACAAAAGGAATGTCATTAACTAAGATGCCACTGTTTGTTTGGTCTGTCTTGCTAACAGCATTTATGTTGATTGTTGCCTTACCAGTGCTTGCCGGTGCTATAACTATGCTTCTTACTGATCGCAATATTGGTACTTCCTTTTTTGATCCTGCAGGTGGTGGTGACCCTGTGTTATTTCAACATTTATTTTGGTTTTTTGGTCATCCAGAAGTTTACGTAATTATTTTTCCTGCATTTGGCATCATAAGTCAGGTTGTATCAACTTTTTCTCACAGACCTGTATTTGGTTACATAGGGATGGTTTATGCAATGATAGGTATAGCAGTATTTGGCTTTATGGTTTGGGCTCACCATATGTTCACTGTTGGGCTTAGTGCTGACGCTGCTGCATTTTTTAGCACCACCACAATTTTTATCGGTGTTATAACTGGTGTAAAAGTCTTTAGTTGGATTGCAACTATGTGGGGCGGAGCAATTGAGTTTAAGACCCCTATGCTATTTGCACTAGGTTTTATTTTTATGTTTGTTGGCGGTGGCATAACGGGAATAATTCTTTCTCATGGTGGAATAGATAAGCTCCTGCACGACACCTATTATGTTGTTGCTCACTTCCATTATGTCATGTCACTTGCTGCATTATTTGGAGCTTTTGCTGGCTTTTATTATTGGATTGGTAAAATGTCGGGTAAACAATATAATGAGCGCTTAGGTCAAATCCACTTTTGGCTTACTTTTATTAGCACCAATATCACTTTTTTACCTCAACATTTCTTAGGATTAGCTGGTATGCCAAGGCGTATACCTGATTATCCTGATGCGTTTATCCCTTGGAATTATATATCCTCAATTGGTTCGTATATGTCCTTTGTTTCAGTTATGTTTTTTGTGTTTATAGTTATACATCTTTTTAAATGGGGCAAGAAAGCTGGAGATAATCCTTGGGGAGGTGACACCTTGGAATGGACGGTATCTTCACCACCGCCTTTTCATACTTTCGAAAAACCACCAGTGGTAAAATAGAATGTACACAAGTGTTTTGCTAAATGTTGAATCAACAATACTGGATTTTTGGCGTTTGCTGAAGCCAAGGATAATGTATCTTGTGGTATTTACTGCAGTTGCTGGTATGGTTACTGCACCAGGTAGTATGCACCCTTTTCTAGTACTAATATCTCTTATATGTGTTGCTCTTGGCTCAGGATCTGCAGGTGCTATAAATATGTGGTATGACAGAGACATAGATCTGCTCATGGAAAGGACAAAAAACCGCCCTATACCTTCAGGTAGAGTTTCTGCAGAAAGCGCGCTTGAATTTGGTATAACTCTTGGAATATTGTCAGTATTTATCATGGCAATAGCAGTAAATTATATTTCTGCTGCTTTGCTTGCAGTTAGCATATTATTTTACGTTTTCGTATATACAATTTGGCTAAAAAGGCGTACTCCGCAGAATATCGTTATCGGTGGTGCAGCAGGTGCTTTTCCTCCAATGATTGGCTGGGCAGCTGTAACTAATTCTGTCAGTTGGGAAAGTTTCATTTTATTTTTAGTAATTTTTATGTGGACTCCGCCACACTTTTGGGCCCTATCTTTAAATAAGTCTGAAGACTATGCAAAGGCATCGATTCCAATGTTCAATATTGTTTATGGTCCGGAAAAAACAAGAAAATATATATTAATTTATAGTGTCTTGCTGGTGCTAACTAGCTTGCTTCCAGCTCTATTCTTGAAAAAGGCTTTACTTTATCTAAGCATGGCAATTTTTGCAGGTTGCATCTTTATTTGGTACGCTATATCAATTCTCAGATTCAAGAACCACAACTCACAGAAACAAATGTTTTCTTACTCAATTTCTTATCTATTTTCCCTATTTGCCAGTATTATTTTTTGTTCTATTGATTTATTTTAGTTATGAAAGAACGGCAGAAACATAAAAACTATTTTTTCCTTTTCCTTTTGGTAATGCTCGTTGTCACACTTTTTTTTGTTTCTATAATAAAATTTAAAGGTGCAGCTTAAACTACCTTTAGAAATTGTGCTTTCATAAAAGCAACTATATACTTTGTTAACCGATATAAACAAAGATGAGTAAAAAAGAAGTGACAATATATACGGATGGGGCGTGTTCTGGTAATCCTGGAGCGGGAGGATGGGCAGCTATCATATTATTTCAAGATTACAGAAAAGACATTTATGGTAGAGAAGAAAATACCACAAACAATAAAATGGAGTTAACAGCGGTGATCAATGGGCTGAAAGTATTGAAATTTTCTTGTAATATTAATTTATATATGGATAGTCTTTATGTTAAACATGGCATAACAGAGTGGATAAATAAGTGGAAAATGAATGGCTGGAAAACAAGTAATAAAAAATCAGTAAAAAATATGGAATTGTGGAAAGAGCTAGACAACGTTGCTTCACAACACGAAATTGATTGGAAGTGGGTTAAAGCACACAGTGGCGATAAGTATAATGAGGAGGCTGATAGTTTAGCAAGAAAAGCAATAATCGATGCTTAAAAAAATCACTATATCACTTTCCATAGTTCTATTGTTTGTATTCTGCTTATTTGTCTTTTTTAAGGGTGAGAGTCCTTTAGAAATCAATATTAATTATATTAATTTTTATGTTAAACATAAAATATCAAAGATATTTGTTGGCTCAAGCGTTAATATGGAGAATACCTCAGTTGTTTGGCAGAAAGGTAGTAAAGATCCGTATTTAGTCATTACAGATTTGGCAATAGCAAATCCTAATTTTACTATAAAAGTTCCTGAGCTTTTTGTACATTTTAAGTTAAGTTCCTTATTTAAAGCTAGCACAAATCTCTCTCAGGTTTCAGCTGATAATGTGCATGTATATATCAAGAGAGAAGAAACTAATGTTAATCCGCAAAACTCATTAGACCTTTTGGATAATCATTATTTAAGTAATAACCGCCTTCCTTCGGTGTCATTCCAGCGCGTGACGCTGGAATCTAGAAAAAAAGAAACCTGGATCCCAGTGTCAAGCACTGGGATGACAGGAAAAAAAGATATTGGGATGACAGGAAAAAAAGATACTGGGATGACAGGGAAGAATTTCAAGATGACAGAAAGCAGTGCAAAAAATCTATTAAAAACAATAAGGGAATTTTTTTTTGACTTAAATGCGGATTCAAAAATTGAATTTACTAACATCGCTATTGATAAAAGCACAGAAGATGAATTTTTTATTGATAAATTATATATAGGGAAGGGGGAAGATTTTAATGTTTTAGATATTCATGTGAATACAAAAGATGGAAAGGGATTTTTGGATGATTTATCAATTACGATAAAAAATCGCAACAATTTGCTAAATGTGTACGGGACATTTTATGATCTAAAATTGGGACTATTGAGCAAGTTTTCTACATTAGTTAAAAGCTACAATTTGGACAAAAATATAGGATTCAAAGGAAGCTTCTCAGTGAAAATTAATAAAAAGGATGAAATTGTAGATGGAAATATATACGTATTAAATACAGAAAATTATTTGAACAAAAATTTGGCCTTAACTAATGTAAATATAAATTTAACATATAGTAATGGAATTATTAGTGTAAAAAACTTCCATTTTAAGTTAAATGACACGTATCTCTCTTTAATAGGCAAAATGAACTTTAGTACAAGTCATGCTTTGCTTAGAATTAATATTAGTAAGTTTGCTGCAAAGGATTTATGTACTTATATACCAGATAGTGTAGTAAATAGTAAATTTAAAAGCTGGTATTGTGATAATATCGAAGGGGATGTTTTAAATACCATTGTAAGTTTCAATGGCAAAATTAACAATTTGGTTGATGACGATCTGTCAGACATTGTAATTGTTGCTGATATAGAAAACGGTAGCGTAAAATTTGATGAAGATTTTGAGCAAGTAAAGGAATTAAAGGGTGATTTGATCATCAAGAATAACGATCTTGAAATTACTGTAAATAGCGCTAAGTTTCAGAATTTCACTGTTAATGGTGGTGATATTGAAATGAAATCTCTAAATAAGGAAGATTCAGTTCTAACCATTAATGGCAAAGCTGTAAGTGATGCGTATGGTTTATATGAGCCTATAAGATTTAAGCTGGATGATGTGGTGAAGGTTGAAAGGGATAAAGTAAGTGGAATGGCAAAATCCGTATTTAATTTTCGCATTTTTAATCTAAATGCTGATGACAAAAAAGTAGACTTCTCAGCAAATTTTCATTCTGAAATTGACAATTTGGCCGTCTATAATGCAAGTCTTGGTAAATATGATATTAAGCTTAGTTTTGGCAGTGACTTTATAGATTTAAATGGTAGTGGTATGGTGAATAACACACAGCTATTATTTGACCTGAAAAGTAGCAATAGGAATGAAAGTTTCGCCTGGAATTTGACCGGAGATTTACCCGCTCAAATACTTAATTTTGATGAAAATATAGGTGGCTATGTCAATACAAATATAGAATCGGTGATAAATCAAGATAAGACGGGGCATGTTAATGGTAATATGGATTTATCAGAGCTTGAATCACGTTCAAGTTATTTAGGATGGAAAAATCGTTTTGAAGATCACAATAAAATTTTGTTTTCTACAAGGTTAAAAGGAGCAGGTGAATTGTTAATAGACAAATTAGATGTTGTAGGAAATGACCTAGATATAAAATTCAGCGGAAGAGTAGAAAATGGAAATTTATATTTAAATTCTAGTAGTTTTAAATTGCCTGATAATGATTTTAGTATAGAAATTGAATCAGGTAAGGAAAAAAATGCCATAACTATTTATGGTGAGGAAATTAACTTAAGTGATATTTTAGGCTTGCTTGGCAAAAACAGTAATGGATTAAACAAAGATATAGAGATTAGTATGAATGTTGACAATGTAATCATGAAAGAAGGCATCGTTATCAAAAATGCTAAGCTGAATGTAACCTGTACTAAAGGTAATTGCGATGGAAGTCAATTTACAGGACAGTTTCTAGAAGATAGCAGCAACATACTAGCGGAATACAGTGGAATAGGGCTCGAAATATATGCGGATAATGCAGGTATACTTTCGCGTTCCTTAGGCATTAGTAAATCAATTAAAAACGGCAAATTGTCTTTTTATATCTCTCCTCAGAGAGAAAGTGGAGAACATTATGGTACGTTATCCATTAGCAATTTCTACATCAAAGATGCTCCACTACTTACTACTTTATTGTCGATGTCTTCATTGCCTGGTATCGTAAATGCCATAAAGAACGAAGGTGTATACTTTTATAAATGTAATGCACCTTTCTCATACAAAGATGGCACTATTGAAATTGAAGAATCTTGGCTTGAAGGGGCGGAGTTAGGTATTAGCACTGGTGGTAAGCTCGATATTAAAGATTATAAATTCCAGGTTGCAGGACAAGTAATACCAGCATATTCAATTAATAAATCTTTGTTAAAAATTCCTATAATTGGAAAACTTCTTACTGGTGGGAAAAGTAGGGGAATCGTTTCAATAGACTATAAAGCAAGTGGTGATGACAAAAACAATAACGTATCTGTTGATCTTATCTCTTCGCTAACTCCAAACCTATTAAAGAGGTTATTGGGAGTGTTTGATCGCATTATGACAAAAACTAACGAAAGTGGCTTAAAAGGTGGTGTGAAAAAGAAATTTGGTTCGATATGACCAAAAGGGAAGTTATTTAACAAAATTATGGACAAAAATGCAAGAATTTCAGAATGATCTACCTGGTTTTTTATTTAGTTGTTTAAGTAATACCACTCCCTTTAACCTCTCTATATTTGCTGAACAACTAAAAAGGGTAGGGGGTGGTTGTAAATTGTACTGTTCAGCAGAGTGGCAAAATAAGGTAGACGAGAAAAGACAACTATAGGAACAAATGGGTGTCATGCCAGTGCGTGACACTGGTTTCCATCCAAAAGGGTGTCATTCCAGTGTCAGCTACTTTCATGACATCGTTTACTATGTGCCATATTGTAATGTTCGTACAGTTGTGGAATGAATCGCGGTATGACGTGTTGCTTGGGGTATCCGTTCAGCGGAGTGGCAGAATAAGGTAGACAAGGTGATCTAAAAAGATAATCATAGAGCAAAAGTGAAATAATATGGTAAACCTTTTAGAACTTTGCAAAAATTTACAGCAAAAAATAGAAAGGTTAGAAGCAAAAATAGAAAGATTGGAAAAAGAGAATGAAAGTTTAAAAGCAGAAAATAAGGCTTTAAAGATAGAAAATGCTGAGTTAAGAGAAAGACTCGGTTTAAGCTCAAAAAATTCATCAATACCAAGTTCCAAAGAGTTGTATAAAATAAAAAAGAATAAGCCGAAAAGCGAAAGGAATATTGGCGGTCAGGTTGGTCATAAAGGAAGTTTTCGCGCCAACATGGATGCAGATAAAGTAGTAAAGATAGAGTTGCCTAATACTTGCGAATGCGGAGGAGAAATTGCAATATGTGAAAAACCATATATTCATCAGAAAGTTGATCTTCCAGAAATCAAGCCTTATGTAGTGGAATATCAGTTAGAACATGGCCGTTGTCGGAGATGCGGAAAGAGAAGAAGTAGCAAGTTACCGGAAGGTGTTACGCCAGATACATTTGGTCCAAGGGTTAAGTCAATAATTGCAGCGTTCAGCGGATTCTACAAAAATTCAAAACGCGAAATAGCGAGTGTCGTAAATGATATCTTCAATTTGAACATAAGCGTCGGTAGCATATCAAATAGTGAACATAGAGTTGCTTCAAAATGCAAAAAAATGTATGAGCAGATCGAACAAGAGATAAGTAGGAGTAAAGTTCTACATATTGATGAAACGAGCCATTATAACAAAGGTAAACTCGCTTGGTGTTGGATGTTTGCAAGCAATACGGCAAGTTTTGTAAAATTTACAGAGTCAAGAGGAATGAAAGTTTTACAAAATAGTAAATTCTGCAATCGCAATAGCTTGGTAATAACTGACAGGTATGCAGCATACAATTATTTTGCCGATAAAAACAGGCAAATCTGTTGGGCACATTTATCAAGAGATTTTGAAAGATTAGCACATAGTTGGAATATTGAAGTTAAAGTTCTGGGTTGTTACTTGAGAAACGTGGCCACTGAATTATTTGCACTAAAAAAAGCTTTACTAAAAAGTGAGATAGATGTTTTGAGGTTTGTCAGACGTGCCAGAAAATTAAGAAAACGTACAAAGTATTACTTGAAGGAGATATCTCGTTTACCTGAAGCAATTGGAGCCTCTCGAGTTGCAAAAAATGTTCTGAGATCTGAAAGAATGATGTGGAAATTTTTAGATGACCCAGAAAATATTCCGCTGACAAATAACCACGCTGAACGGCAAATTCGGCATTATGTCGTTTATCGCAAAAACTCATATTTTACACAATCAAAGCGGGGAAATACATTCCTTGAGCGGATAATTTCATTATACTTAACTTGGAAACAAAGGGGTCTCAATCCTTTCCAAAATCTCCTATCTATTGTTTCTTAAACCACTCTCCTGAACGGATACGCTTGGGTCAGCTATAGTATAAATATACTAGGGGTTATAGTTTTCTTATGCTGCCTTTTTGTTATTAGACAACCACAATATAAAGGAGTGAAACGGATGCAAACAGTAGTGCATTTCTGCACCAAACGTATTACCTTTAACGAATAGTAAAATGTGAGATTTTTTGGAACTACCGTGGAGCAATTGCTCCACGGTTTCATTCTACTTAGAATCCACCCATGCCACTCATTTCTCCTGCACCCATAGGAGATGAAGCATTTTCTTTGCTTGGTACATCAACTATCATAGATTCAGTAGTTATCAGCACACTCGCAACAGATACCGCTGTTTCAAAAGCAATACGCACCACTTTTGCTGGATCAATCACACCAGCTGTAAACGCATTAGCATAATTCATAGCCTCAACGTTGTATATAAGCTCTTTATCATTCTGCTTAATCAAATAGTCAATTATAACAGCAGATTCAAGACCAGCATTTTTGACTAACCTTCTAATTGGAGCACTGAGAACTTTCTTGATAATGTTTATGCCTATTTGTTCCTCGTCACTTGCACCTTTTAATTTGTCGAGAACAGATGAAGCATAAAGAAGCGCAACCCCACCACCTGGAACTATACCTTCTTCAATTGCAGCTCTTGTTGCATGCAGCGCATCTTCGACTCTATCTCTACGTTCTTTAACTTCCACTTCAGTTGCTCCACCAACTTTGAGCACAGCAACGCCACCTGATAATTTCGCTAAACGTTCTCTTAGCTTTTCTTTATCATAATCAGAAGTTGAAGTTTCAATTTGAGATTTAATCTGCTCGATTCTAGCTTTCACACTGTCAGAATCGCTATTTTCGCTGACAACTGTGGTATTATCTTTAGTAATTTTAACATTTTTAGCCGTACCAATATCATCAAGCGTGAGATCTTCCATCTTGATTCCAAGTTCATCTTTTATGACGTACTTAGCACCAGTTAAAGTTGCTATGTCTTCGAGCATCTCCTTTCTTCTGTCACCAAAACCTGGAGCTTTTACTGCAGCAACTTTTAAACCACCACGCAATTTATTGATAACTAAAGTGCTTAATGCTTCACCTTCGATATCCTCTGCAATAATAACCAAAGGTTTACCAGATTTAACAATAGCTTCAAGAATAGGAAGTAAAGGTTGAATAATATTTAATTTTTTCTCTGTAATTAATAGATAAGGATTATCAAGCTCCACGATCATTTTTTCATTATTTGTAATAAAATACGGAGAGAGATAACCGCGATCAAATTGCATGCCAGTAGTCAGCTCAACTTCTAACTCTTTTGAACCTTTACTCTCTTCAACAGTTATTACACCCTCTTTTCCAACTTTTTTCACGGAATCAGCGATACTGTTACCTATATCCTTATCACCATTTGCAGAGATTATTGCAACTTGTGCCACTTCGTCTATTTTCTCTAGAGAAATTGTACGAGAGATTGACGCAATTTCCTTTAATATTACATCTTTTGCCTTCTGTATTCCGTTTTTAATACCAACACGATCGTTTCCAGCAGCAATTGACTTTGAAGCTTCCATTATCATGTTGCTAGTTAGTATTGAGCACGTTGTTGTACCATCACCAACTTTATCGTTACATTGAGAACAACTTTGTGCAAAGATGCTTGCTATCGCAGCGTTTAATGGTTTTTCAGGCTTGATACCCTTCATCACCTTATAACCATCTTTTGTAATTTCTGGTGCTCCATAGGGCTTATTAATCCCTACTGTTTTTCCTCTAGGTCCTGCAGTTATTGCTACCGTTGAATCCACTATTGCTGCAACTTCACGAAAGGCTTCTTGCAACTGCTCACCTGATACTACTACATTAGTCATTTTTATCACCTCTTGTTAATAAAAAATTTAGAAAACTATAATAAAATCATTTACAATGCGCTATGTTGCGCTTTGTTTCAGTTTAGTAAAATAAAGACTGCTACTTAATGACAGCAAGTATATCGGACTCTTTCATCACGATAAGCTTCTCATTATTATGTTCTATTTCTGTACCAGACCATTGGCGATAGAACACTTTATCACCAGCTTTCACAGTTAAAGTTACGCGTTCGCCACTTGAATTGCGTGAACCTTCACCAATTGCTATAACTTCACCTTTAGTAGGTTTCTTTTCAGCACTTGATGGAAGCACAATTCCACCTCGCTTTTCTTCGCTAATAGGCTTGACCAGCACGCTATCATCTAATACATTTAAACTTATACTTGACATTTGTTTTTCCTCATCAACAAATTAACTTATAAGTTTATATATATATACTCGTAAGTTAGATTTCAAGGGCTGGAGCTTGTAAAATATGCACGCTAAAAGCAGTTTCTAAAAGAGCCTAATGTTATATAATAAAATTTAGATTTATTTATAGAGATTTCATGAGTTATATACCATTTTTAAGTCGTGGTGTGATAGTGCTATATGGGCCTGAAACTAGAGATTTTCTGCAGGGTATTATAACCAATGATATTAATAAGTTGGATAGCCAAAAAGCCATTTACTCTTTATTGCTTAGCCCTCAGGGAAAATATCTATATGATTTTTTTCTTATTGAATATGGTAAATACACCCTCTTAGAGTGCGAAAACATACACTTGCAGCAAATAATCGAGAAACTAGATTTACTTAAAACTTATTTGAGGGTAAAGATTAAAGACGTTAGTGCACTATATAAGGTTGGGGTTTTGTTTAATACTAATTTGGCGGAGTGTAGTAGTAAGTCACAAGTTATTTTTCAAGATCCAAGGCACAAGCTGCTAGGAATGAGGATCATACATAAAGATGAAATAAAAGAGCCGGTTGGGGATTTTACTCAGTATGAAAAAGTCAGAATTCAAAATCTCGTTCCAGATGGAGCGAAAGATATGGTGCAGAATTCATCGTTTCCGCTGCAATTTTTAATCGATAAGGTAAACGGTATAAGCTTTAATAAGGGGTGTTATATAGGTCAGGAAGTTGTAAATCGAATGAGCAGACAAGAAATATTCAGAAGAAAACTTTACCTTGTTGAGGGGGATAACGCACTTCCAGATATTGGCACTAAAGTGACAAATGAAAACAATGAGGAAATAGGGGAACTGCGCTCTAGTGTAGACAACATTGGATTTGCATTGCTTAATACTGGAAAGAGCCATGCAAATTTATATGCAGATGGAGTTAGGTGCGTTAAGACGTTGAAGTCTTAAGGTAGCACATATAGAAACGAAAAACTTGCTTGACACCCTTCGCCAGCGCCCTTATCATAACAGTGAAGCTATTTCATTTAACTTCGCAATCTGTGCAGATTAAAACGACAAGGACTCCTGATATAATGTTGAACATTTTTTTCTGCATTTCCGGGAATGTTCAAAAAAGCATACGCGTCAAGTTAAGGAAATAAAGGTATGAAAGAGATAGAATAATGAGGTATAAGTTCTCCCAGATATACTTTTAGTGAGAGAACCAATGAATAAAATAACTTGCTTATCAAAAAAGCTCAAAGAATTTTTTAATGAAAAAGCAGAGAAAATCTCAATTACAACAAGGTTTATAAAAAGAAAGAGAAAGCTAAAAGGTTCATCATTCGTAAAAGCCATGGTCTTGGGTAATATAGGAGTTGATAATTGTAGCGTAGAAACAATGTGTCAATTACTAAACGAGGACTCGATAGATATAACAAAACAAGGTTTGGATTTTAGATTTACTGAAGAAGCAGTGGAATTTATGAAAAGGATGTATAATGAATCTGTGGTTCTCTTTAAAAATATCTTGCAAGTTGATTGCAAAATCTTACAGCAATTTAATAGTGTTAAATTATTGGACAGTAGCTATATTACTCTACCTAACAGTATGGAAGAGATGTATAAAGGTTATGGTACTAGCTGCAGTGGCTATGAAAGCAATACTAAGTCTGGAATAAAGTTACAATTAGTTTTCGATTACATGAATCAGATAATAGACCAACTTAATTTAACGGAGGGAATAAGATCAGACCAGGGATATAGGAAACATTTAAGTAATATATCAAGCAATGATTTGCTAATATCTGATCTCGGTTATTTTGTGCCAAGTTCTTTTAAACAAATCAATGAAATAGGAGCTTATTTCATAAGTCGTCGATACCAACGTATATGATGTAGAAACAAATCAAAAAATGGAGTTATTAGAATGTTTAGAGGATAAGTTATTTTTAGAAAACGAGGTATTGTTAGGAAAAGAAGCAAAAATTAGAGTAAGAATTATATGTCAGAAACTAACTGAAGAACAGTCTATAGCCAGAAAAAGGAAAGCTAATAGATTAGCAAGATCGCAGGATCCTCTAAAAGAAATCAAAAATTGTTGAATTGGTATAACTAATGTTCCAGAAAATAAAATTAGTGCTGAGCAAGTATTACAGAGTAAGGTGGCAAATTATTTAAATTGTATAAAAGTCATATCAGGCTTGATAAGCTAAAAGGAAAGCCATGCAGAGTATTATGTGAACTATATGCTAAATTGTGCGCAATTCTTATATTTTACGGCATAGTTGGTTGCACAGAAGTGAAAAAGAATACAGAACTTAGCTTAACAAAGGCATTTATTGAGCTAAAAAGACGGGTTAGAGAGTTATTTTTAGTATTAACCAAGATTAATAGTTTAAAAGCATTTCTTAAAAAACTCACTATAACTTGGTCGCGATTTTCATTAAAAGACAAACGTAGAAGGGCTAGAGTATCCACTTTAACCTCTCTAAATTTGCTCACAATCTCTTAACTTGACGCGTATGGTTCAAAAAAGTGTGTCAAACCGAAAAAAAAGTAATAAATTGATATAAAAAAATGGAGGTTTGACAATGAGTCAGAAAGTAGTAAACAGAACTACCGGTTTGGTAGATTACAAAGAACTGGAAGCAAATATACTGTCATCAATAAGGGAAGGCAGACCATTAACAGGAAGGGATGGAGCATTTACACCATTTATAAAAAAGCTGCTGGAGGCAAGTTTGGAAGGTGAAATAGAAAATCACTTATTAGCTGAAAGTGAAGAGAATAATCGAAGAAATGGGAGAAATGGAAAGACTTTACGGACAAGTGCACACTCACTTCTTCTTGATTTTTTGGTTTATCTTGTCTACCTATTTTGCCACTCTGCTGAACAGATACACTCAACTAATGGTCAATACATCTTCTATTAAAAATTGTACAAATTCATTGCCATTCCAGTAATTCATAGAGATTTTACCCAAAATAGCTTTAACATTACCCTGCATGATAGCAGAGCCAAGATGAGTATTTGCAGAACGAAATGCAATAGCTCTTACCATAACATTATCATCAGCAATAAAACATTTTATATGGTCAACTCCTATAACTTCAGGCTTTCTTATCTTTGCTCCTTGGATAATAAACCTTGGTTCAGGATTTCCAACTCCAAATGGTCCCAAGCGTTGCAATTGATTCCATAAAGACAAATTTATTGCTTTAGCAGTTACTATACTATCAGCTTTTAAAGTTTTCTCATTTATAGAATTTGAAAATCTTTCAGTAAAAAAATCATGCAAATCATTTATTTTGTCTTCTTTAATTGAAAATCCTGCCGCCATACTATGGCCACCACCTTCAATAATCAAATTTATAAACTTTGCGGAAAGGACTGCAGCACCGATATCAACTCCCAAAATTGATCTACAGCTTGCTTTTCCTATTCCATTATTTAAAGATATCACTACTGTTGGCAAGTGAAACTGCTCCTTTAGCCTTGATGCAATTATACCAATTATTCCCTGGTGCCAATTGCCACTTATCATTATAAAATTCGCACCTGATTGGGCAGACTTTTCCGCTTGTGCTGTAGCTTCCAAGAGAGCCTCATTTTCTAACACTTTTCTTGCATTATTCAAATCTATTAATTTTAGCGCGATTGAATGTGCCTCTTCATCATCATCGGTGGAAAGCAACCTTGCACCAAGCGATGCTTCTCCAATTCTTCCTCCAGCATTTATGCATGGCCCAATACTAAACCCTAATCGAGAAACACTTGGTTTTTCAAGGATTCCCAAAGCATCAAATAAAACACGCAAGCCAACGTTTTTTCTTGTTGACATAACTTTTAATCCTTGTGAGACAAGTGCTCTATTGAGGCTTGTGATCTGTATAACATCACAGACAGTTCCCAGGGCAACCAAATCCAACAGATCAAATAAATCTGGTTCTTTTTTGTTGGTAAAAAATCCTTGCTCACGTAGGCTTTTATTAAGAGCAACAATTAGCAGAAATGACACTCCAACTGCTGCTAGGTTATTATAAGGAGAGCTCTCATCAAGGCGGTTTGGATTCACAACTGCTACGGCGCTTGGTAATTTTTCCGTACCAAGGTGATGGTCAACAACTATAATATCAAGACCAAAAGCCTTTGCATCTTCTATTGGTTGATATGCAAGCGTACCACAATCAACGGAAATACATAAATCAATTCCATTCTTTTTAAGTTGTAATAAAGCATCTGTGTTTAATCCATAACCCTCATCAACACGATCTGGAATGTAGATTATAGAGTGTATATCGATTGCTCTCAGGTACCTGTTAATCAATGCTGACGACGTTGCACCATCAACATCATAGTCACCAAATATTGCAAGGTTTTCATCATTTTTTATTGCCCATATTATACGAGAAACAGCTTTATCCATATCAAGAAGGTGAAAGGGATCTGGTAATAGCGATCTGATTAGTGGATATAAGAAGTCGCTTGCATTTTCTATGTTAACACCACGAGTAACCAATATTCTTGCTAATATTTCTGGTAACTCAAATCTCTGTGTAAGAGTTAAGATTTGCCTTTGATCTGCTTCTTGCAACTTCCACAATGCATTTGTTATGCTGCGCTTTTCAATTTCAAGTAGCATATTCTTTCTTTGTAAATAAAACTACTTTACCAGAATTTTTAAGCTTGTTCTATAATTGTATTAGACTTCTGCATAACCTAAACTAAGTAGAAAAAAGGTATCATCTAAGTAGCTGACACTGGTCTCCATCCAAGAGGGCAGTAGCCCCTTCGGTGTCATTCCAGCGCGTGACCAGGTCTTTTTAGCTATCATAGGATGACAGAAGCAGACACTCCACTTTGTCGTTCCAGTGCCTCCTTTTTTTGTCATTCCAGTGCCTTGACTATTTGGATTCAGGAAAAAGAATGGTGTCATCCCAGTGCCCCTATGATGTCATCCAAGTAGCCTCCCTCTCCTGTCATCCCAGTGCTCCTTTTTTTGTCATCCGAGTAGCTGACACTGGGATGGCTTTGTTGCATAGCAACTGAAAAATCTGGTGGCTACTGACAAAATTCATTATAAAATAGCCATTTAACCTTGAAAGAAAAAATATGCCACAAAAAATGAGGGTCAGTAACCATAGCGAATATAACAAATTTCTAGAAAAAAGAGGAAATATTTTTCATTATATCAACGAAGCCATAGAAAAGTGGTACGAGAATGGTCCAAAAATACCAGGTGGCAACAATATTTATAGCGATAAAGTTGTAATTTTGGTGCACATAATAACTTGTTTATTTAGAATAGGCCTGAGGCAAACAGTTGGGTTTATAGCAGGATACCTTGAGCAAATTGGGAAAAATTTGCAAGTTATCAGCTATTCACAATCATCAAGAAGGTTTAAGAAACTCAATATTAAGATCAATGATTGCAGAATTGATAAAAATAATATGGAAGATATCGAAATTGCTATAGACAGTACAGGAATTAGTATATACAACAACACTCCTGGTCATAGCAAAGAAAATAGCGAAGATAGAAAGTATCGCAGCTATGAACAGACAAGAAAATTGCATGTAATGTTGAATACAAACAGCAAAAAAGCCATAGCTGTAAAATACAGTAACGGTGTCTACTCTGATCACTATGGAGCTTGTGATTTGCTAAAAGAAGTCGATTTTCAGTATGTCATAAAAGTACTATATGCAGATAGGGCATATGACAGAGAAAAGCTCTATAAGCTGTGTAATCAATATGGTATAAAAACGAAAATTCCTCCGAAAAACAACGCAGCAGAGCATCCAAAATTGGATTATATGCTTGATAGAAATGCCGCTATTCAGTTAATGAAATTACATGGTGAGAATGGTATAAAAAGATGGAAAGAAGAAGTAAATTACGGAAAAAGATCGTATATTGAAGGATTTTTCTCAAGGTTGAAGCGAATATTTGGGTTTAGTTTTAGGAGCAAATCTGAAATTAATCGTGAGAAGGAACTGCTACTCAAGTGTTATTTGCTTAACAAATTTACTGAAATAGGCATGGCTAAGTTTGAGATAGCTTCATGAATTTATTGTACGTTACCTACTATCCGAAGAGCGATGCAACAAAGCCCACTGGGATCCAGGAATTTTATTAAGTTGGTAAGCATAAAAGTGTTATGTAAAATACAACGTTCTTGATGGGATTGCGTGAAATGCTGGATCCCAGTGTCTGGGCACTGGGATGACAAAGGAGGACAGTGTCAGCTACTCGGATGACAAAAAAAGGAGCACTGGGATGACATCATCCTTTTTTGGGGGTTCCAGCGTCACGCGCTACCTTCCGTATAAATATTAAAAAATTTACCAAATGAAAAAAAAGGCAAAAGAAGCCCCGTGGTTGGCTAATTACTTACATTATACTTTCAAGTATGGCGTTTTTTTATTCTAAACGCTTAATAACCGCGATTTAGTTGCTTTTAAGCCGCAACTAATCTAAATTATAAACATTAAGAAATTTACTAAACAGAAAAAAAGGCAAAAGAAACCCTAGGGTAGCTAGTTATTCACTATCCATTTTTTAAGTTGGCGTTTTTTTATGCTTTATAAGCGTATTTCAGCTTGTGTAGGTAAAAACCTAGAAATTTGATAAAGACATAAGGTGCACATAGTGCAAAAAATTAAACATGAGACGCCAAATACGTTGAGTTTTTCTGTCATTTAATCTGTACAGAGAAGATAAATAAATAGCTTCAGTTTCATGATAAGGGCGCTAGCGGAGTTTGTCAAGTAAGTTTTTTCGTTTCTATGGGTCAGTTGGTACGCGCTTTGCCTTTTAACAGATGTAAAAGCACAATTATTACGAACAACATTCCACCAACAACTGATATAGCGCCACCTATAATGAAGCACGTGCGTGCTAACATTGATGAAATACTTGGCAGATCTGCAACCTTCCTTAAAGCACCATACCCACCAAGCCAAACAAGGCCAGTAATATGGAGAAAATGCCCTACACTGTAGGCATAAATCTGTAATCTTACCATGGAGTTTTTTACCTCTTTAAAGTTTAATTTGGGTAACAGCCAATAAATGAAATTCATAAAAGCTATAGTGATCCCAACTACAGAACCGTGATAATGAGCGGGAATGGTGACATTCCCTTCAATAGTCAACACTCCGAGCACATCTCCATAAGTGAACAACAAAAATGAATGTAATAAATAGTTGCTTTTATCATTAATAAAAGTTCTGATGTTGTAGCACACTAATATTATCAAAAAGCACGGCAAAACTGCTCCAGCAATCCTCATATGCCAAGTAAAAAACTGTATTAACTTGGCACTATCAACTGGATAAACAAAATATACAAACGGTGCTCCTACAGCTAAAATCGTGTTTATAAATAGTGGTAAAATAGTAATTTTATTGTTTGAAGCTAAACTAATATCATTGGAACTTAGCATTATTAAATAGACTAAAAACATTCCTTGAGTAAAAGCAAACTGCAATAAATGTCCGCCTCCCCAAAAGAGATATTCGTAAAATAAATTATTATCTGAGTGATATAGACCTGGAGGCATATTATTATATGCTAAAACAAAGCAAAGAAATGACGATACAAGTATAATAACTAGCCCAATGTGTCCAACAGAGAGAAATGAAACCTCTTTTTTTGATGTGTATGCTAGCATTGTATTTACTAATATACTGGCAATAAATAAACTGAGTCCAAGTAAAAATAATTTGTTTTGTAATACGGGAATATAGTTACTTTTGATAACTTCAGTGTTTGGAACGAATGCAGATATAAACATGAGCAGCATCGAAAGGGTTGATAGAACCCATGAAAAGTTAAACCAACTATTGGTATTTTGTAGGTTTATGATAAAGAGCAGAGATATTATAGAGCACATCCACACTAAAATTGACAAGTTCACGTGTATTACCAGCGCATTATCAAAAATATATTGTGCAGAAGGAACAAGAGAGGAGATAAAAGGCAATCGTAGAAAAATAACAATTATTGACAGTAACCCAGAGCAAGCAAGAGCACATACTGCCAAGAACATCCATTTTCTACAGAGCGGAGCGTTGTCTTGTATATTAAGCACAATCTTTTTTCTCAATTTTGTTCAATACAATATATAACACTGCAATAATACCTAAAACATAGCAATAGTATACGTGTGGCACGACTGCCAAAGGTGAAACTCCAGCAATAGTGCTAGCCAAAAGCAATTGAGCGCCATACGGTATTAATCCTTGAAATACACAAGAAAATATGCCTAGCCATGCTGCACTATAGTGAGGCGGTATTTCATATTTCTTAGCAATATCTCTAGCAATTTCACCACTAAAAATTATAGCGATGGTGTTATTTGCAAGTAAAATATCAAATATGCTGACTATTTTTGCAATAAATAATTGCGCAGTTTTTTGTCCACCACGTTGTATCATAACCCAAGATGAAAGTTTATCTGCAAACTCCTTAGAATTTTTACCTACCAGTCCTGAAAGCCCGCCAACCATCAATGACAGTAGCATAATTTCATGCATACTCATAAACCCCTTAGTGATGTTTTGGCTTAAAAACAATAAACCATAATTGTTGTTATTTATAAATCCAATGATTCCAGCAAAAGTTATGCTTAAAACCAATGCCGTAAATACATTTATTCCAAAGTTTGCAAGCAATATAAGTATGATGTAAGGAGCCACAAGCAATAAAGAATACTCCTTAACTGAAATAGCAGCACTATTGCTTGAGCTATAAAATAATATAATTATTGTGAATATAGAAGCAATTAGTGCCACTTTTGCATTCAGTTTTAATTTTTTCTTTATATCAGCCTTTTGAGACATCACAGATGCAATTGTAGTATCAGAGATAATAGATAAATTGTCGCCAAACATTGCTCCTCCTACAACGGTTGCCACTCCTAAGGAAGGAGAAATCCCAGCTTGTGTCAGTTCAACTGCAACAGGAGCAATTGTTGCAATGGTGCCCATTGATGTACCAATAGCAGTGGAGATGAAAGCTGCTACAAAAAATAATCCTATGAGTAAAAATTGTGTTGGTATAAATGAAAGAGCCAAATTAACTGTGGCATCAGCACTACCGATTGCTTTAGTTACTTCACTGAATGCACCTGCAAGTAAGAAAATGATACACATAGTGATAATATTACGATCTCTTACCCCATCTAGAAAGGCATACATTTTTTCTTCAGTATTGCCCTTGTATAAAATCCAGCCCAGAGCTATGGCAGGAGCAATGGCTACCAGTGGAGATAACTGATAAAAAGCATTTGACACGCCAAGAACAGTAAAATATATACCACTTCCTACAAAAAGAAATAGGAACAGTAAAATAGGCAAAAAATTTGTAAGATAAAACATACCTCTACTCCAGCTCTGATAAACGCAAATCAACTATGATATGATTTATATTATTATAAACCACAGTTAGCACCTTGACCAAGGTTTTTCTAGAAAGCAATCTACCAGAAAAGGTTTCCATGAAAAGGACTATTATAATATATCATCTACTTGAATAAAACTGGGAGATAGAATAAGTAAAAAATATGAATGACATAACAACAAAGCAAGTCATATCCTTATGGGACACACAAGTTGGTGGGTTTTTGCCGGATAAAAGAGAAATGGAGATTGATAATATTTTTTTAATCTAATGCTTCAATGTTTCCGACATAGGAAAAGTATCATCTTTATTTTCTATAGAGGAAGGCACACTATTTTGATTATCATCACCATTAATTGGAGTAGTAGGGTGCATTAAAGCAACTTTCATAACTTCATCAATATTCTTAGCAAAAACTACGTTGATCCCTTCTTTGATGCTTGCCGGAATTTCTTGCATATCTTTCTCATTTTCACTTGGTATAATCACAGTTTTGATTGATCCTCTGAGCGCTGCAAGCAATTTTTCTCTCAAGCCCCCGATAGCTAAAACTCTACCACGCAATGTCACTTCGCCTGTCATAGCAACATTTTTGTTAACTGGTATATTTGTCATAAGAGAAACAATAGACGTACATACCGCGCCGCCAGCAGAAGGGCCATCTTTTGGTACTGCACCCTCAGGTACATGTAAATGTATATCATTATTTTGGAATTTTTCGGGCTTTATACCAAAAAACAAACAATTTGATCGAATATAACTATACGCAGCTTTTATAGATTCTTGCATAACCTCTCCAAGCTTTCCTGTGTATTTTATTTCTCCCTTGCCCGGAATTAGGACTGATTCTATCATCAAAATATCACCACCTGTTTCAGTATAGGCGAGCCCAGTTACTATTCCTACTAAACTCTCATTTTCCGCAATGCCAAAGGTATATTTACGTACCCCTAAATAATCTTGTAAATTGTCAACCCCTACGGATATTTTCTTATTTTTATCAGTCAATATTTCTTTAACTGCCTTTCTCATGAGCTTTGCAAGCTCCCTTTCCATACTCCGCACACCACTTTCACGTGTATATAAACGTATCAACTCGTATAACGCCTCATTAGTTATGTCCCATTCCTTCTGATACAAACCATGCTCCTTCTTTAACTTCGGAATAAGGTGGTGTGTAGCAATACTGATTTTTTCATCTTCAGTATACCCGGACAATTGTATAATTTCCATCCTATCACGCAAAGGATGTGGTAAATTTAAGCTGTTTGCCGTAGCTACAAACATTACACTTGAAAGATCAAACTCAACTTCCAAGTAATGATCCGTAAAGTGTTTATTGTGCTCAGTATCTAAAACCTCAAGTAATGCAGATGCAGGATCGCCACGCGAATCAGAACCCATCTTATCTATTTCATCAAGCAGAAAAAGCGGGTTGCATGAATTAGCTTTTTTCATGTGTTGAATGATTTTACCAGGCATTGAGCCAATATAAGTTTTCCTATGCCCTCGTATCTCAGACTCATCACGCACACCACCAAGAGCTATGCGAACAAAATCTCTTCCTACTGCTCTTGCCATAGACTTAGCTAAAGAAGTTTTACCAACACCTGGCGGTCCAACTAAGCAAAGTATAGGACCTTTTATCTCTTTTACTCTTTTTAATACCGCTAAAAATTCTATTATTCTATCTTTTACTTTCTCTATGCCATAATGATTTTCATCTAAGATTTTCTTAGCTGCATTTAAGTTAATTTTTGCATCTTTGTACTTTCCCCATGGCAACTCAAGCAACCAATGCAAGTAACTAGATATAACTGTAGCTTCAGGAGAAATGGGATTCATTTTCTTGTATCTCTTCAAATCAGTTATAGCTTTCTCTCTTGCTTCCTGAGAAAGCTTTGTTTCATTTATCTTTTTTTCAAATTCATTGAGTATATTCCCTTCATCACCATTCTCAAATTCGCCTAATTCTTTCTGTATAGCTTTCAATTGTTCGTTAAGGTAGTAAACTTTCTGAGTGCTTTCAACTTGCGATTTAATTGTCTTATATAAACGGTTTTGTGCGTTCAAAATACTCATTTCTCTCTCAATAAAAGCAAAAGCTTTTTTTAAACGCTCTTCTGGGTCATAAGCCTCAAGTATGCTTTGTTTATCTGATACTTTTATATTTAAATGTGAAGCTACCGTGTCTACAAGTTGATCAACTTCTTTGATTTGATCAATGGAGTTAATGGCAACCTCGGGCTGATTTTTCTTGTTTAGCTTACACCAGCTATCGAACGCGTCTACAACAGACCGCCTTAAAGCTTCTAAATCAATATTGTCTTCATCTTCTTTATAATGATTGTCTAACTCTACCCTGGCTTGTAATAAAGTATGAGAGCTAATATATTCTACAACTCTTCCCCTTCTTATCCCCCGGATTATAACTTTTACTGCATTGTCAGGTAATTTTATTAACGGTTGTACAATGCTTGCTAACACACCTACTTCATAAAGATCTTCAGGCTCTGGATTATCAACAGAGCCATCTTTCTGTGCTACAAGAAAAATCTCATTTTGGTGATTACTACTACTTATTGCATACTCTAGTGCATTAACAGATTTTTCTCTGCCTATGAATAAAGGCACCATTATATTTGGAAAAATTACTACATCTCTTAAAGGTAATACTGGCAATGCAGTAAAACTAGAGCTTACAGCACGTTCAATGTTCATAATATATGCCTCAAATTAATCATTACCCGTTATAACATTGCCATTGTTATTATGATTAACCGTTGCTTTTCCTAATTCTACCATTTTCTTAGTGATTACTATAGTGCTACCTTCAAAGCCTCCGTTTCCAGATGTATACATAATGTCAAGCAAAAGTGACTCCAAGATAGCACGTAACATTCTTGCACCTGTTTTGTAGCTTATAGCCTTTTTAGCAATAGCTGATATTGCTTCATCTGAAAACTCAAGGTTTACTTTGCTAAACGCAAGCAATGCTTTGTACTGTTTTATTAGTGCATTCCTTGGCTCTGTCAACACATGTATTAAATCTTCATGATCCAGCTCATCTAAAACAGCAGTTATTGGAACCCGCCCTACAAATTCGGGTATTAAACCGAATTTGATTAAATCTTCAGGTTGAACATCATGTAAAGCATTCTTTTTCTTTTGCTCTTTAGACTGACTTATATCTGCTCCAAAGCCAACTGACGTTCCCTTTTTTCTCGCTTCAATAATTTTATCGAGGCCTTCAAAAGCTCCTCCACAAATAAACAGTATGTTACTAGTATCCACTTGTATAAACTCTTGTTGTGGGTGTTTTCGCCCTCCTTGTGGCGGAACATAAGCAACTGTACCCTCCATAATCTTAAGCAGAGCTTGCTGGACCCCTTCACCTGAAACGTCACGGGTTATTGAAGTGCTTTCAGATTTTCTTGTAATCTTGTCTATTTCATCTATAAACACTATACCACGCTGTGCTTTTACAACGTCATAATTTGCAGCTTGTAATAAACGCGACAACACGCTTTCTACATCATCACCCACATAACCTGCCTCAGTTAAAGTTGTCGCATCAGCCATAGCAAATGGCACATCTGAAACTTTAGCAAGTGTTTTGGCTAGCAAAGTCTTACCAGAACCAGTGGGACCAATAAGCATTATATTTGACTTCTCGATTTCAATATCACTTATAGCATGAAATTGTACCATGGATTGACAATGGTTATACATAGCTACAGATAAAACGTGTTGCGCGTGTTCTTGACCTACAACATGCTTGCTGAGAAAGTTTTTTATATCCTCAGGTTTCTTTAGTAATAGCTTCATATCAGATATACGATCTGAATTAAAAGATCTATCTTTCTTTTGACTTATTGCTTTATGAGATAATTCTATGCACTCATTACAAATAAACACCTTTAAACCATCCGAAGAGTTAGTAATCAATTTATCTACTTCATCTTGCGCCTTGTTGCAAAAAGAACAGTAGTGTAAATCATTATTGTTATCCATTAACCCACCTTTTGTTTAACTTTAATATTTTCAATTTCAATATCTGTACGCTCAGCTATCACCCTGTCAATTAAGCCAATTTTCCTTGCTTCTTCAGGATCCATGAATTTATCTCTTTCCATCATTCCTTCAATTTTCTTCAGTGAATTTCCAGTATGTTTTTCATAAATTTGATTTAGTTTTTTCTTAACCCGCAAAATTTCATTAGCATGTATTTCTATATCAGTTGCTTGACCATGATAACCACCAGATGGCTGATGTATCATAATTCTTGAATGAGGTAGAGAGTAGCGCTTACCTTTTGTACCAGCTGCAAGCAATAAAGAACCCATAGACGCAGCTTGACCTATACATAAAGTTGAAACGTCTGGGTTTATATACTGCATTGTATCGTAGATCGACAAACCAGCAGTTACAACACCACCTGGTGAGTTGATGTACATACAAATGTCTTTATCGGGATTTTCCGATTCTAAAAATAAAAGCTGTGCTACTATTACACTGGCCATATTGTCTTCAATAGGACCTGTTACAAAAATTATTCTTTCTTTCACTAGTCTTGAATATATGTCATAAGCGCGCTCACCGCGACTAGTTTGTTCAACTACAATTGGTATAAGAGTCATACCTTTTCCTATTAAATATTATCAAATAATTCCTTTAATTCTTTCACAGAAACAATCTGCTCCTCTTTACTAACTTTTTCTATTATATAATCTGTCACTTTATACTCAAGCGCTTGCCCTCTAACTAATTCTTGAAATTGTTTATTTGATTCAAAATGCTTAAGTACTCTGTCAAATTGCACATCTTTACTGACATATTGATTTACAATAACACTCAAAACATCATTTTGAGTTAATGATATTTTATGTTCTGCACTAAATTTCATAAATAACATAGCAAGCTTTACACGTTTTTCAGCTTCTTTACGAGAATCATTTTGAGCACCCAATTCTCCTTCCATTCTTTGTTGCTCCTGTTTTACTATGTCTGTGGGTAAATCAAAACTATAATTAGCATCCAAATAATCAAACAGCTCCTTTTTAATTAAGAGATTTCTCATTTCGGTGCACTGATCACCAATCATTTTTTTTGCATGATTTATTAGCAAAGAATAATCTTTAAACCCAATACTCTTAGCTATTTCATCATCATTTTCAAAATCTTTGGCAATTTGAATCTCATTAACTCGCACAGAAAAATCAGCTTCCTGTCCTGCAAGGGAAATGGCTCGGTAATTTTCAGGAAATTTCAACTTAAAGTTCTTTGTTTCTCCCTTTTTCATACCAGTTAATTGATCTTCAAAACCATTAATAAATGTGCCAGACCCTAAATTAACGGCAAAATTTTTGCTACTTCCACCTTGAAAGAGCTTATTCCTAATCCGCCCTTCAAAATCAATTATCAATTTATCCCCATCTTTCGCTTGATAAGAAGCATCATCAACAGAGGCGAAATTGGGGAACTTTGTTTTAATAGAATCAATAAATTCTTTTATATCTTCCTCTTCAATCTTTGCTTCAATTTTCTTTAAGTTTATTTTGTCAAGATCTATCACTGGTACTTCAGGCATCGACTCAAAAGATAGCTTGTATACAAAATTGCCCTCCTCATTTTCTTTGCCCAGATCTGGTAATGATATAACATCAACCTTAGGATAAATGTGAGACTTGACTTCAATTTTTTTCATCAAATCACTTGAGCAATAATCAATTGTATTATTTATCACATATTCCAAAGCCTCGTTTTTATAATTTGCAACAACAAGGTCATAGGGCATCTTTCCAGCCCTAAACCCAGGTGATTTTGCATTTTCTGCTATCTCTTGCAACCTGGAATTTACCTTTTGTTTTATATAATCACTACCAACTGTGATTTCATACTCATACTTTAGTTTATCTATACTAAGCTCTTTGTAGGTATATACGCTACTTACTTCGACTGTATTTTGAGGTATATTATTAGACATCATAATTCATTTATTAACATTTTAATTCATATCTTAATAGAGTCATTTTACCAGAATTTAAGTTAAACACAATCCTTAAGAACAGGTTTTTACACAAACAAAAGTGTGTTTAGTGATTATAAATTTTCCCTTAAAACCTAAGTTACATGACTTTAAAGTGCGGATAGAGGGACTTGAACCCCCACGAGCAAGCTCACCAGGACCTAAACCTGGCACGTCTACCAATTCCGCCATATCCGCAAGAAATTTTCAGTACCCTATTATAGGTATTCCATTAAAAATATTCAAGGTTTAAAGTCTTACTTAATTTATGGTATTTACACAATCAAAAAAGCTTATTAACATTTCTTAATGAAAGCTCTAAACCATGAAAATCAATAATGAGATTAATAACAAGCTTCTTACTCGCAATTTTTTTGATTACACAAAGTGGTTGCACAACCCTTATAATAGGTGGTGTGGTGGCTACAGCAACAGCAATAACAATGCAGGACAAATCCTTGGGAAATATCATTGATGATACGACTATGGTCATCAGAATTAATAAGGGGCTCTTAAAACATGGGCTATTTTCATCCATAAAGGTTAAAGTAAGTGAAGGAAGAGTATTGCTCATTGGAAGTGTTGACACTCCTGAAAAACAACTTACAGCAGAAAAAATAGCTTGGCAGCAAAAAGAAATTAAAGAAGTGATAAATGAAATAAGAGTAATACCAATTCAAATGGCTTCCATGCTAGACACCACTGTAGATGGCATGATAACAGCGGAAATAAGAACAAGACTCCTGGGAAAAAGAAATATTAAGTCAATTAATTATAGCGTTAATACGGTTGATAGAGTTGTTTATTTGATGGGTATAGCCCAAAATAAAGCGGAATTAAAAGCTGTAATAGCAATTGCAAGAAAAGTAAAGGGAGTAAAACAAGTTGTAAGTTATGTACGATACAGGTACAGTAAGTTACGCCATTAGGCAAAAATCGCTTTCAAATTATAACATTTGTACAGTTGTGACAATAGGTAGAGAACATAAATGAAAATTGCCTTTCAGATGGATGAAAATATAAATTTTGAAACTGACACTACATTCGTGCTAATAAAGGAAGCACAAAGGAGGAAGCACGAAGTTTTTGTCTATGCTCCTAACAATTTAGCACTAAAGCTAAACCATCCAATTGCTCTGGCTCAGAAAGTCAGCGTTGATGATTTTAGTTTTATCTCTAAAGAGGATGTAGCAATCAACTTGAATGAAATGGACATCATATTTATCAGACAGGATCCACCCTTTGATATGCGTTATATTACAACAACATATATCTTAGAAAAAACCAGCGCATTGGTAATTAACAATCCAACAGAAATAAGAAATTGTCCTGAAAAATTGATAACTTCATTATTTCCAGAGCTAATTCCGCCAACTTTGATTACTGAAAATATATCAATGATTAGAGATTTCTACTACAACTATCAAGATATTATTCTGAAGCCATTGTATAGTTATGGAGGAAACGATGTGATAAGAATACAAGATGAGAATAGTATTCAAGTAGTAGTGGATCTCATGATAGCAAAATACGAATGCCCTGTGATTGCACAATCATTTTGTAAAAACATAGATAAAGATAAAAGAATATTGCTACTTTATGGCCAACCAATTGGTGTAATGAAACGAATTCCAAAAATCAGTGGAGAGATCAGAACAAACATGCGACTTGGAGCAAGTTTTGAGCCCGCTCAAATGAACGATAGAAACAATGAAATATGTAACAAAATTGGTCCTGAATTAAAGAAAAGAGGGCTAATATTTGTTGGTATTGATATTATAGATGACTTCCTGCTCGAAATTAACACAACTTCACCCACGGGAGTAGTTTATATCAATAAATTGTATAATATATCGCTAGAAAAGGATCTTTGGGACGTGTTTGAAGAAAAAGCAAGCAGCCATCAACTAAACCTGTGAACAATCACCTTAACAAACTCAGTAGTCCCATTCTTTATCCCTGTTTTTTCTGTACTATTGGTCATATCACGCAATTTTTGAGAATTATTTAATAGATCAAATAGTACCTCTGGTAGATTTTTTTTTGCTTCACTATTCTGCTCAACTATTATAGCTGCTCTCGAGTCTTCAATATATTTTGCGTTATAAAATTGGTGATTATCTTTTGAGTAAGGGTAAGGAATATATATAGCAGAACGCCTAGCAAGAGTGATCTCTGCTATTGAAGTTGCTCCTGCTCTGCTAATTACCAAGTGAGCATTGGCCAGTCTATTCTCCATATCATCAAAAAATTCACTCAATTCACAATCGATCTTTTCACTTTTGTATAGACTTTTGACCTTGTTTACATTTTTCTTCGTACATTGCTGCGTCACTCTAATTTTCTTTTTCATTTTAATAGGTAAATCACAAATTACGCTGCTTACTACATCATCAAAAAAATTTGCACCTTGGCTGCCTGCTATGACCAATATATTTAGGATTTTCTCAGTGCTAGAATGGCTCTGTGCTTTTATATCAACAAAATTTCCTGTAAAAATACATTTATTGCCCTCTGCATATTTAGTCTCCGGAAAGCTGGTTGCAATTAATTTTGCACTCTTGAAAAAGAATCTATTTACTCTCCCTAAAACTGTGTTTTGTTCATGTAAAATTATAGGTATAGAAAGAACTCTTGCTGCAAGAAGAGTTGGAAAAGAAGCATAGCTACCAAAACCAATGACCGATTTTGGTTTTAATTTTCTTACTTGATACAGTGCTAACATAGAGCTGTATATCAAGAAAAGGAAAAACTTAAATTTGTTGCTGCTTGGTCTACGTAATGGTAAGGTGTAGCTTTCTATGTCGGTATTTTTATTTGTTTTTTTATCAGTGAATAATATGCAATTGTATCCTTGTGTCTTTAGTGCTTTTGCTAAAGCTATGGCCGGAAAGATATGCCCACCTGTGCCACCTGTTGCTAAAATAATATCCATCTGTAAATAATAAATCCTAGATTGTTAACTGTTATTTAACAATTTGCACGTAGAATTTTATTAAGCGTTATGATAGTTGAGTTAAAAATGCCTAAAAGTAATAGTAAAAAAGAACCTAATGAGAAAAATAAACCTCAAGAACAAAGAGAAGGCAGAAGCGGAGGTTTTTTAGAACTGCTAAAAAATATAATAAAAATTCTTTTCAATTCGGTCGTTGACCTACCTGAGCACGAGCAGCATAATAAAATGAAAAGCACTAATCTACAACAAGGTTTGGATACTAAAGGAAAAGGCCCAGAAGATCTTCATCCAAAGGCAAAGCTTGAAGTTAAAGAAGCAGCTAAGGGATTGAAAGAAGAGTTACAGAATTCTGATGCTGGTGGTAATCAATCTATTGAAACTAAAGTGCCTAATCAAACTACTACTCAAGACATTGACAACTCTAAAACGATGGAACGTTAGTTCAACTATTTAACATCTGCAGCAAGCACTGATTCATGTATCATCTCTGAAATGGTTGGATGAGGAAAAATCGTAGATTTTATGTCGAAGTCTGTTCCTTCTAGTTGCTTTGCAAGAGCAAAATTGCTAATTAACTCCGTTACTTCTGCACCTATCATGTGGCTACCCAGAATTTCTCCGGTTTTTTTATCTATAATCGTTTTCACTAACCCTTCAGTTTCACTGAGTGCAACAGACTTACCATTAAAGTTAGAATGAAATTTTCCTATTTTTATATCATACCCACCTTTTATTGCCTGTTCCTCAGTAAGGCCGATGCTCGCTATTTGTGGATGAGAATAAGTGCAATTTGGTATGCACTCTTTTTTTAACGCATGAGTACCTTTACCAGCAATCTTTTCAATGCAGATCACGGCTTCATGGCTCGCTTTATGTGCTAAACATGGTGGGCCAGCTACATCACCTATTGCATACACATTTGATTCACTAGTTTCATACCATTCATTTATTTCAATAAAACCAGAAGGGCTTAATTTAATTTTTGTATTTTCTAAACCTATATTTTCAGTATTTGCCTGAATGCCAACCGCAACAATCACCCTATCAAATTCTTTGCTCTCACCACTACTTAGTAGCACTTGAGCAGAGTCTTTATTTTTAGTCAAAGCTTTTACGCTACTATTTGTATATATTTTTATCCCCTGTTTTGTGAATATTTCTTGTGCTAAATCTGAAATGTCTTTATCCTCCAGCGGCAAAATAGTGCTCTTTATCTCTATGATTGTTACATCAACCCCCAAAGTACTATAAAAACTTGCAAATTCTATTCCAATTGCACCAGACCCTATAATTAGTAGTGATTTTGGTAATTTGCCCGGCATCATAGCATGCTGCGCATTCCATATTAAATCTCCATCTGCCTCTATTCCAGGCAGATTCCGTGCCCTCACGCCTGTTGCTAAAATGATATGCTTGGAAACAATTTCTTGTTCTTCCTTATCGCCAGCAACTTTTATAGTACCATTGCCTGCAAGTTTACCAAAACCTTGATGAACTTTGATATTATTTTTTTTCATCAAATATGCAACACCGCTTGACAATTTATCAACAACGTTTCTTGAGTATTTCACTATTGATTGTATATCAAAATTCGCTCCCTTTACTTCTATACCAAACTCTTTTGATCTTTTTATTAGCCTATAAACCTCAGATGCTCTAAGCAGTGATTTTGTTGGTATACATCCCCAATTTAAGCATATACCGCCTAAATTTTTTTCTTTTTCCACAATTGCAGTTTTAAACCCAAGCTGTGCCGCCCTAATTGCCGCTATATAACCACCAGGACCGCTACCTATAACCGTAATATCATACTCATTCATCAGTTTTCTTCGTATTCAAAAAGATTATATATAACAGATGGAACCCATACAATCAATGGTCTGTCATCTACCGTCTTAAGAGTCAAGATAAAAGTTGTTATTTTTTATCATGGCATTTAAACAAACGATAATTTTTCTCATGACAGCAACTAATGCAACCTTAGCAGCTTTGCCAGAATCAACCAAACGCTGATAAAACGCTTTCATTTTTCTGTTGTGGCGCATAGCAACAAGAGCTGACATGTATAGTGCTTTCCTTGCATAAAACCTGCCTCCTTTGATTTGAGCTTTGCCAACTTTTCTTCCACTTTCACTAGTTTTAGGTGCAACTCCAACTAAGCATGCAATTTCTCTATTCTCTAATCTACCAAGCTCAGGCACCTCTGTCAGTAGAACGCTCGCCGTCTTTGATCCAATACCTTTATAGCTGATTAAAAGCTCATTTTTTCCTTTCAATTCAGCTATTGCGTCTTCTATGTCTTGCCTAATTTCTTTCAATTGTTTTTCAGCAAACCCTATCTGTCTTTCTATGTATTCTCTAGCTTTTCCCGTCGCACTTTGCAGGCGACACTTGTTTGCATGAATTGCATCATTTAAATTACGCTCAACTGCCCCCAGCTCCTTTAATTCCTCTTGCTTTTGTGAAATTATACATCCTTTTACTTCACCGTCTTTACTGACAAATTCAGCGTATTTTTCCAGTAATTTAGCATCTAAGAGGTTGTCCGGAAACAAGTAAAAGGCTATAATATCTGAAATTTTAGTACGGGGTAAAGATGAGAAAAAAGTATCCAACAGATCTAAGCGAAAGGGAATGGGCAAGAATAGAAAAACACTTCAGAGTATCATACAAGAAAGGAGGAAGGCCGCCAAAGTATAGCAAAAGAGAAATATTAGAAGCAATTTTCTATGTATTGCGTACAGGGTGTCAATGGCGGTATTTACCAAATGATTTTCCGCTATGGAAGACTGTGTATGAGCAGTTCAGGCAATGGAAGAAGCAGGGAATTTTTGAGAAAATGAATTATGAAATTACAAAATATAGTAGAAGAAAAATAGGAAGGAATGAGCAGCCGAGTGCCTGTATAGTAGATAGTCAATCTGTAAAGACTACAGAAAAGGGGGGATCAAAGGCTATGATGGAAGTAAAAAAGTAAAGGGTAGAAAAAGGCATATAATTACAGACACTCAGGGTTTTATACTAGGTTGTTACGTAGGCGCTGCTAACGAAAATGATAGAGATGGTATTAAAATAGCATTAAACAATATGAGAACAAAATATACTAAAGTTAAAAAAATGTGGGCTGACATGGGATACCAAGGAAGAAATTTAAAGAATCACATAAAGGAAGAATATGACATAGATATTGAAATTGTTACAAGGCCTCCATGTAGATTTTGGGTGCACAAAGATACGCCACCTGAGCTACTACCAACAAGAGAACAAGGGTTTAAAGTACAGCCAAGAAGATGGGTTGTAGAAAGGACTTTTGCTTGGGTTAATAGGAATAGAAGGCTATCGAAGGAGTATGATTTACTCACAACATCCACTGAGAATTTCATATACCTAGCTATGAGTAGGGTTATGTTAAAGAGGGAATATGCTTGAATTTACTTGTTTCCGGACAACCTCTAATACCAATTCTCATTGTTGTCCAGTCAAATAGGAAACATTGCAGAGTTGTTTAATTGTGGAGCTGGCAAGAGAAGTAATAAATTTGCACAAAGCACCCTCAAGTAGAGCAATTGTATCGTATATTTTATTGCGCAAAATGTTCTGTTTTATATATAACCAAAGCCTCTCAACAGGATTTAGCTCAGGTGAGTATGGAGGTAGGTATATAATGTCGATATTTTTAGGTACCTTTAAATTTTTTGACCTATGCCAACTAGCACAGTCCATAACGAGAAAAGCCTCTCGTGTTTCTAGATATTGCGAAATTTGCTCAAGAAATATGTTCATGCAATCAGTGTTGACATTTGGTGCAAATAAGCTAGAACTCTCTCCATTTCTAGGATTAACTGCACTATAGAGATAGAAATTTTGCCTACCTAATTTTGTTTTAACCTGTGTTCTAATCCCCTTTTTAAACCACACATGTCCAACTTTTGAATGTGTGCCAAACCGTGATTCATCAAAGAAAAATAGCTCTTTTTCTGGATACTTGCTAATAGCTCCATTGAGATTTTTTTTTGAATTCCTCTTGTTTGCTTTTATCTTGTCCATTATGAACTGGTCTTGGTGTAATATATGAGAATTTCATCTTTTGCATATGGCGGTGTACTGTAGATTTGCTGATATTTAATCCGAACTTTTCCTGGATTCTTATTCTCATTTCTTTAATGGTGATATTAGGATTTTCTTCTATCCACTCTTCAATTTGCTGTAGTTGAGCCTGATTTAATTTAGTTTTTCTACGACGTTGTGAAGGAGCAAACAGTTTTTCTTCTCTGCCAATTTTCAAGAGTTTTACCCACGAAGTTAGTGCGCTTCTTGAAATGCAATATATTTTTGCTACAGCCGTTATACTGTACTTTTTTGCTGCAATTACAGCATTTAGTTTTTTTGAAACATATGCATTATTCCTTACTTTCTTCAGCATTTCTTTTGCTGATTCTACTACTTTTTCATCCAATAATTTTGATCTTAATGCCATTTAAACCTCGCTATTTTACTTACTTCAGTATGGCTTTTCTTCCATCATTGTCCATCTGTTTGCCCTGTAATGGGAATTGGTATCAGTATAGCCCTGATGTCATTTTTCTGCATAATACTTTGCACTGTTTTTAAGTTGCAACTTTTACCCAAAGCCTTTAATTCAGCATGAATTTTAGGAGCTCCATATCTACATTTAGAAGCTTGATATATTTTTTGAATATCTGCTAATAACTCTTTATTTGCTGATTCTCTACTGCTTATTTTCCTTGTAGTCCACTTATAGTAGCCACTAGCAGAAAACCCTACATAATTCCTGCACTTTATAGTGTTTACTATGCTCTTTTATGAAAAAATATTTTACTCTTTTTGACTGGCCAGGGCTTTTTTTAAAATGTCTCTTTCTCTTGTTACTTTTGCTAACTCTTTCTGTAAATCAAATCTCTCTTTGTCATAAGGTGCTACATCTGGAAATGCATTTGCCGCTGACTTTTTTTCGTTATATTTCTTCATCCATTTTCCTAATACACTATCCCTTATTCCTAGATCTCTTGCTACTTTTGCAACTGGTTGACCTACCTTTCTTTGTTCATTTGCCAGCTTAACAGCTTCCAATTTGAATTCTGCCGTATATTCTCTTGCCATTTCTAATCCTCCAAAATTTTATTTTACCCGAAAAAACTCCTTTCTTTCTCTCCACTTTTTCTGGGTAAGGTCAGTATGGGAAAAGGTGAAAGATGTACTAAAAAACCCAGAGATGATAAAAAAGGAATACCAACGTAGAGTATTAGAAAATAAAAATGATGAATCATCAGAGAAAAAGTTTGCAAGAAGAGAAAATCAAATAAAAGAAGGTATCGAAAAATTAATGGAAGATTATTATAGTCAAGAAAATGCAGGAGAGAAAGGATATATAAGCGAGGAAGAATTTAAACAGACAATGAGAAAAATGAAAGAACGCTTACAAGGGATAGAAGAAGAGAAAAAAAAGGTAGTTGATCAGAAGGCAGTAGAAAAAGGAATAAGTCTTATTATAAATAGCATAAAGAATTTTTATTCTAGTGTAAAATCGAACCTGGAACAGCTAGATTGGCAAACTAAGCGCGGCATTATTAAAGCATTAATAGGACAAATTAACATTGGTTGTGATCAGGTAGAAGTAGGATTTCAGATCGAAGAACCAGCACAGGATGGGGGAATTCTTAATTTGTATCATTGTACTACACATCGTAATAAGGGGGTTGGCAAAATGTGTCAAGCAAGTTTTTTCGTTTCTATAAATCTGGATTTCAGCGTTATGCGCTGGAATGACAACGTGAGGTAAATTTTTCAACATCCCAAAATTACAGAATTCAGTCTGTTTAATTAAGTGTGAACTGTTACACGAAAATTTTGTAAACAGATTAATATACCCTGTTTTTGCTATTCATCTAAAAATGGAACCATAGAGTACGTTGAGGAGCGTAAGCAAATTTTAATGCAAAAATTACTATCAAAAAATAGATTATGCAAGAGGTCTAATTATTCTGCCGCAATTTTGCTCTATCACACTTGCCACATTTAATATTCCAGCTTCATCATAATAATTTCCAATCACTTGCAAGGCAAGTGGTAAACCCTCATTGGAGAGCCCAACAGGAACAGAAATAGCAGGCAATCCTGCCAGACTTGCCGGCACAGTAAACACATCATTGATGCACATAATTAGCGGATCTGGCTTTTCATTTAAGCCAAAAGCTTCTGTTGGAGCAGATGGCACAAGTATGTAATCTATTTTTTCAAACGCTTTTATAAAATCATTTCTGATTAATGCCCTAATGCACTGCGCTTTTTCGTAATATTCATTATAATGACCTGAAGAAAGCGCATAAGCGCCAATTAAAATTCTTCTTTTCACCTCTTTACCAAAACCTTCTGCTCTTGTTAGTGAATACATTTCTTCAAGGGTATCAGCATCAACCCTTAATCCATAACGCACACCATCGTAACGAGCAAGATTGGATGAAGTTTCAGCAGAACAGATTAAATAATAGACTGGTATTGCATATTTAGTATGTGGCAGAGTAATGTCAACAACTTCAGCGCCATTTTCTTTTAAATAGGAAGCAACTCTTTCCCAATTATGAACTATTTCCTCTGAAATTCCATCCATCCTATATTCTTTTGGTATACCAATACACTTACCCTTGACATCACCATTTATAAAGCTAGAAAATTTAGGCACTGGCTTTTCGCTCGATATTGAATCTTTTGTATCATAGCCACAAATTGCTTCCAGCATTAATGCTGAATCAGAGACAGAACGAGTAATGACTCCTGCTTGATCCAGAGAACTCGCAAATGCAATCATACCAAAACGCGAGCATCTTCCATAAGTTGGCTTTATTCCAACTACTCCACAATAAGCTGCTGGTTGGCGTACAGATCCACCGGTGTCGCTCCCTAACGCTCCAGCGCATAAAAATCCAGCAACCGATGCTGCAGATCCACCAGATGATCCACCAGGAACAACTTTTTCCCCATCGCTTTTTCTAATCCACACATTTTCAACAGGGCCAAAATAGCTATTTGTGTTCGCAGAACCCATAGCAAATTCATCCATATTAAGCTTACCGAGCATGGCTGCTCCACTTTTTAAAAGCAAGTCAGACACCGTAGATTCGTAAGTCGGAACGAAATTTTCCAGCATTTTTGAGCATGCTGTTGTTTTTATTCCTTTTGTACAGAATAGATCTTTGATGCCAACTGGTACACCCATGAGCGGCGAGATTAAATCATCCTTTTGCCTAGAGAAATGTTCATCTGCAGCTTTAGCAGCTTTCATTGCTATCTCTGGGGTTTTTGTTATAAATGCATTTAATTTCTCATTTTCAACCGCACTGATGTGCGCCTCTACGAGTTCAACGGCAGAAAAACTCTTTTTTTTGAGCCCGTCATGCATTTGTGTAATACTTAACTTTCTTAGTTCATTCATCAATATTTAATTTTTAGCAAGACGTTAATTATAACATGGCACGATAAAAAATCCATACATTTATAGTTACAGCTAGAAATGTAGCTAAGGTAACTTAGATTCACCGACAATCGTCATCCCGCTACTTGTTAGCGGCTAAGAGATACCGCAGCGGTATGACGTAGAAGCTATACTTTTATACTCACCAACTCAGTATCCAATCCGGATTGTATCTTAAAAAGGTCAAAGGTCAAAAGACTATAATAATACCAATTCTCATTGTTGTCCAGTCAAATAGGAAACATTGCAGAGTTGTTTAGTTGTGGAGCTGGCAAGAGAAGTAATAAATTTGCACAAAGCACCCTCAAGTAGAGCAATTGTATCGTATATTTTATTGCGCAAAATGTTCTGTTTTATATATAACCAAAGCCTCTCAACAGGATTTAGCTCAGGTGAGTATGGAGGTAGGTATATAATGTCGATATTTTTAGGTACCTTTAAATTTTTTGACCTATGCCAACTAGCACAGTCCATAACGAGAAAAGCCTCTCGTGTTTCTAGATATTGCGAAATTTGCTCAAGAAATATGTTCATGCAATCAGTGTTGACATTTGGTGCAAATAAGCTAGAACTCTCTCCATTTCTAGGATTAACTGCACTATAGAGATAGAAATTTTGCCTACCTAATTTTGTTTTAACCTGTGTTCTAATCCCCTTTTTAAACCACACATGTCCAACTTTTGAATGTGTGCCAAACCGTGATTCATCAAAGAAAAATAGCTCTTTTTCTGGATACTTGCTAATAGCTCCATTGAGATTTTTTTTTGAATTCCTCTTGTTTGCTTTTATCTTGTCCATTATGAACTGGTCTTGGTGTAATATATGAGAATTTCATCTTTTGCATATGGCGGTGTACTGTAGATTTGCTGATATTTAATCCGAACTTTTCCTGGATTCTTATTCTCATTTCTTTAATGGTGATATTAGGATTTTCTTCTATCCACTCTTCAATTTGCTGTAGTTGAGCCTGATTTAATTTAGTTTTTCTACGACGTTGTGAAGGAGCAAACAGTTTTTCTTCTCTGCCAATTTTCAAGAGTTTTACCCACGAAGTTAGTGCGCTTCTTGAAATGCAATATATTTTTGCTACAGCCGTTATACTGTACTTTTTTGCTGCAATTACAGCATTTAGTTTTTTTGAAACATATGCATTATTCCTTACTTTCTTCAGCATTTCTTTTGCTGATTCTACTACTTTTTCATCCAATAATTTTGATCTTAATGCCATTTAAACCTCGCTATTTTACTTACTTCAGTATGGCTTTTCTTCCATCATTGTCCATCTGTTTGCCCTGTAATGGGAATTGGTATTAGAGGTTGTCCGGAAACAAGTAAAAGGCTATAATATCTGAAATTTTAGTACGGGGTAAAGATGAGAAAAAAGTATCCAACAGATCTAAGCGAAAGGGAATGGGCAAGAATAGAAAAACACTTCAGAGTATCATACAAGAAAGGAGGAAGGCCGCCAAAGTATAGCAAAAGAGAAATATTAGAAGCAATTTTCTATGTATTGCGTACAGGGTGTCAATGGCGGTATTTACCAAATGATTTTCCGCTATGGAAGACTGTGTATGAGCAGTTCAGGCAATGGAAGAAGCAGGGAATTTTTGAGAAAATGAATTATGAAATTACAAAATATAGTAGAAGAAAAATAGGAAGGAATGAGCAGCCGAGTGCCTGTATAGTAGATAGTCAATCTGTAAAGACTACAGAAAAGGGGGGATCAAAGGCTATGATGGAAGTAAAAAAGTAAAGGGTAGAAAAAGGCATATAATTACAGACACTCAGGGTTTTATACTAGGTTGTTACGTAGGCGCTGCTAACGAAAATGATAGAGATGGTATTAAAATAGCATTAAACAATATGAGAACAAAATATACTAAAGTTAAAAAAATGTGGGCTGACATGGGATACCAAGGAAGAAATTTAAAGAATCACATAAAGGAAGAATATGACATAGATATTGAAATTGTTACAAGGCCTCCATGTAGATTTTGGGTGCACAAAGATACGCCACCTGAGCTACTACCAACAAGAGAACAAGGGTTTAAAGTACAGCCAAGAAGATGGGTTGTAGAAAGGACTTTTGCTTGGGTTAATAGGAATAGAAGGCTATCGAAGGAGTATGATTTACTCACAACATCCACTGAGAATTTCATATACCTAGCTATGAGTAGGGTTATGTTAAAGAGGGAATATGCTTGAATTTACTTGTTTCCGGACAACCTCTCATTAACTACCATACGTGAGAATTATTGCTGCCAAATATAGCCATCCCTCCTTGGTTTTGATGTAAGTAATCCCATACTTTATTTGGTTGATCAACAATAAAGTTTTGATCTAGTATATTGGGAGCTACAGCTCTATTATCTGTTTGTTGTTTTTTAATTTTAAACTTTCTTCTCAGTATAGCCCTGATGTCATTTTTCTGCATAATACTTTGCACCGTTTTCAAATTGCAACTTTTACCCAAAGCCTTCAATTCAGCATGAATTTTAGGAGCTCCATATCTACATTTAGAAACTTGATATATTTTTTGAATGGCTTCGAGTAGCTCTTTATTTGCTGATTCTCTACTGCTTATTTTTCTTGTGGTCCACTTATAGTAGCCACTAGCAGAAAATCCTACATAATTCCTGTACTTTATAGCAGTTACTATGCTCTTTTATAAAAAAATATTTTACTCTTTTTGACTGGCCAGGGCTTTTTTTAAAATGTCTCTTTCTCTTGTTACTTTTGCTAACTCTTTCTGTAAATCAAATCTCTCTTTGTCATAAGGTGCTACATCTGGAAATGCATTTGCCGCTGACTTTTTTTCGTTATATTTCTTCATCCATTTTCCTAATACACTATCCCTTATTCCTAGATCTCTTGCTACTTTTGCAACTGGTTGACCTACCTTTCTTTGTTCATTTGCCAGTTTAACAGCTTCCAATTTGAATTCTGCTGTATATTCTCTTACCATTTCTAATCCTCCAAAATTTTATTTTACCCAAAAAAACTCTTTTCTTTCTCTCCACTTTTTCTGGGTAAGGTCACTACTGCTATTCCACGTCAAGAACAACCATAAGTTCATTAGGGTTCACATAACCTAAAGCATTTTTTGCTTGCTCATCAAGCAGATCTAAATCTAAGCTTTTTTCATATAAGCCAAATACTTTGTTGTCCAACTTTTCCTTTTCAGAAGAGACATCCTTTAGCAAAAGTTCATTGTACTCGATTTCTTTTTTTAAATCGATTAACGTCAATAAGCCACGTTTACCTGTAATTGTGCTAATGCTGAAATATAATGTAAGAGAAGAAATGAGTAAGGTTACGCTTAAACACAGTAATTTTTGCTTCTTTTTAGATATAAGCACCGTACTTTCACATATAAAAAATATATAACATGAAAAGGTGAACAAAAAGCTAAGAACCTTGACGCGCTTTACACCTTGGCTTTACCTTATTTATAATGTAAATCTTACCACCCCTTTTCACAACTTTACAATTTTTATCTCTGTTACGATGAGATTTTAGCGACCCTTTGACTTTCATATCTATAGTAAGAATTAAATTACTTTACATTATAATCACTTATCAAGAGTTAGTCAATTGATAACATTTTATTAAAATATTGTATAATTGTTGCTGATACTTCTTCGATCGACTTTTGCGTGACATCGATAATTGGCCAGTTATTCTGTTTAAAGAGCTCCTCTGCTTCTTTAATTTCCTTTTCTACTTTCTCAGGGTTAGCATATATATTATTATCTTCGTTGTTAATTGAAGTAAGTCTATTTTTGCGTATTTCTATTAGCCTACTTACGTCTATTGTTACCCCTATCGTTAGTTTATTTTTTAATTTTGCCAAGTCAACATAAAAGGGTACTCCACTAACAAAAGGAATATTTGCAACTTTATAGCCTCGGTAAGCTAAATACGTACTGGTGGGAGATTTTGATGTACGTGAAACTCCAACCAAAATTATATCTGCTTTATCAATATCTTGAATATTTTGTCCATCATCATGATTAATAGTGTAGTTTATTGCCTCAATGCGCTGAAAATATTCGTTATTTATCTCAGTATGCAAGTCAAGCTTTTCGTCTTTTTCAATTTTAAGATAGGACGAAATTTCTCTAATAATATGTGATAATATTGCTCTATAGGGAATTTTCAACTTTATACAGTTATCTTTTAAATATTTTCTTAGCTCATCATCAGTAATAGTGCATATAACAAAATTATGCTCATCACTTTTCCTATTAATTTCCTCCAGAATTTTGTCAATCTGCTCCTCTTTTTTCACAAAAGACCAAACATATTCGATCGTTTCTATAGAACGAAAGTGTTTCAGAGCTGATTTTGCAACTGATATAACAGTTTCACCACTTGAATCTGATACTAAGTGTAGATTAAGCTTTTTAATGGTCATGTTTTATATAGTGTTATACTAAAAATAATGGCTAGCAATCTGCTACTGAAATTATGCTAATTTGTTGACCTACGTAAATATAGAAAAACTATCCTGTTGATAAAACTCAAACTAATTGGTAAATTCTTAACACAATTATTCTCAAAACGAATGTTTTTATTAAAGCCTACAAATTTCTCTTATTTTTCTAAGAAAGCTCTACCTTGGCTTGGGGTTATTTGTTTCGCATGTTTTTTAATTGGAATGTCTTTGGCGTTATTCTTCTCTCCAGAAGATTATAAACAAGGAGAAATTGTACGAATCATGTACATTCATGTGCCTTCTGCATGGCTTGCTCTTGGAATATATGGATTAATTGCATCACTCAGTTTCATTTCATTGGTATGGAACAATAGCATTGCTAGTGTCTTGGCACATGCTGCTGCTCCTGCAGGGACAATCTTTTCGGCAATATGCTTAATCACAGGCAGCATCTGGGGAAAAGGAACCTGGGGCACTTGGTGGGTATGGGATGCAAGGCTTACTTCAATGCTGATTTTACTTTTCCTATATGTTGGCTACCTTTCATTGTGGAGCGCTTTTGATAATGAAGCGAGGGCAGAAAAATCAGCAGCAGTATTTGCCATCTTTAGTGCTATAAATATTCCTATAGTAAAATTTTCCGTGAATTTATGGTCCACTCTCCATCAGCCAGCAAGCATTTTGAGAAAAGGTGGAATAGCAATAGAAAGTTCCCTGCTGTTGCCACTGGTTGCAATGTTTATGTTTTGTGCCACATTTTTTTTAGTAGTGTGGATACTGTATTCACTTTACTTAATTAATTTGTATAAGATAAAGAGAGAAATCAGTATGCGGTATTAGGCCGAGAGATGAAAATAGAACACACCACATCACCAAGTAGCAAAGACATTGAATTCCTACTCAAAAAGATTAATGAAGAAACCGTTGATAAAGGTACGTGTAACCCATTTGCTTTTTTTATTCGCGATGATACTGAACAAATTATTGCAGGTTGTAGCGGTTTTGTTATCTATGGTTCAATTTACACTGACTTGCTTTGGGTACATTCTGATTATAGAAGAAAAGGTATGGGAAAGCAGCTAATGGAAGAAGTTCATGATTATGGTCGTGAGATGCACTGTAAAATAGCAACCGTTGCAACCATGAATTTTCAAAAAGCGAAAGTATTTTATGAAAAGCTTGGGTATAAGTGTGATCTTGTACGTCCAGGGTATGTTAACATGTATATTTTTGAAGAAAGTGTTGTGAGATGCACTGTAAAATAGCAACCGTTGTAACCATGAACTCTAAAATATTTAAAGAGCCTACTAATATCTTTAAGGTAAATGTTCATGTGATTCCGCAGAATAATTCTGTTTTTTGATTCTATCTGTCCATTTATCATTTTCTATATCTTGTTTGTTGGTTGCTTTTTTTTCTTGCTCAACAATTGCCTTATCTATCTCCTTATGAATTGCATCAATTGCATTAATCGCACCTCCTTTTTTGTATACTTCGCTTTTCCCTTCAATAATTAACTTAATAAAAGTATTTACAACAGACTGCACTTGATTATGATTAACCTGACCTTTTATCAAAGAAGGTAAAGAGCCTAATTCCATCAATACTTCTGGTGCTGTTTTATCTTGAGTGGAAAGTCCTAAATTATCTGCTACTTTACTTATTAATAACTCTCTGTGTTCTTTATTATCTTCCAATTTAGCATAATCACTCAATAGATCTATAACGGTAGATACTCTGACTTCAACAATATCATCAACATCTTCATCTTCTAGAGCAACTCCTGACCCCAATAACCTCTCTCTGAGATTTTCGCTTAAAAGATTGATAAATTCTTCATTTGCATCTGATCCTGTGGTTGATATTGTACCATCTAAATAGTTACTTTGAGCACCGAAGCCATGCTCTATTTGTATTTTTGTCTCAGGTTTAAATCCTAATTTTGCACAGAATTTCTGAAAATATTCTTTAATAATGTCAAACAAGCTCTTGCCATTATCTTTATAATTTTTTAACTCTTTAGGAATAGTAAGTGACAATTTACCATCTCTGTATGTTACAAAGTCTTCACCATTGTGAGATTCAATTGTAAATTCCAATGAACTAGACAGATTACATATCTTATCGCCATGCATAACTTGATTTTTAACAGAGAGTATTGGTAGCCTCATATCAGATCTAATTCTCACATTATTTTGGTTAGCACAATCAATGTTTATTACTTTTTTAGGATTTTCTACTATGAACGACTGTCCAAGTGCAAGTTGGGTTTGTATAAATGGAGCAGCCTCATACCCTGCTTGATTACAATTGGTAACTAGCTCTTCTAAAATAGCATCACTTGGAACTTCTGCCCCAGCGTATCTGAACATTTTTTTGAAAACTTCTTTTGCAAAGGAACGGTAATCCTTGTTTTCATCTTTCTCTGTTGGTAATAGATGGATATACCTTTGGCCAGCATTGTAAAATTCTTCAAATTCTTTCTTATATGAATCAGTTTTTTGATGATCAGTAGTTTTGGGATCTTCGCAGTGATTTTTCCACAGCTCACCCAATGCGTCACTTACAAGCTCTTTCTCAATATCTTCGAGTACTGAAGCAACAAAAGCTTTGCCACGATCCGTATCTATTTCTCTTGTTCCTTTTTTGTTAAATATTTCGTCATTATATATATCATCACTATTAAAAAGTTCGCTTCTGCGGTGCTTAGCTCCTTCCTTAAATGCAATAATAAGATTTTTATCTATTTCTTTTCCGTTAATAATAAAATTCATCCTTTGAAAATCTAAGAACATTGTTTCACCGGAATTCGCTAATTTATTATCTTGATCTGCTCTTAATTTACTAAAATTGAACTCTTTAGCTGTGGCCTTTAATCTAACTACTGGACTCTTATTATTTTTTCCTTTTGTCTCTTTCATAAATAACACCTTACTGCAAATATGCTGTAAGTTATATCATATAATGATGAATAATTTGGTAATATATTAAGAAAATCGACAGTATATTTCTTTATTTAAGAGGTGTAGGAAAGGCGTAGATTTCTCTTTCCATTTGTAGCGTACTGCATTAATATTTATGTATTAATCTAGAAAATAATGATGAATAACATTGTAATTGTTGGTCTGCAATGGGGTGACGAAGGCAAGGGTAAAATAGTAGATTATCTTTCTGAGAATGCAGATGTAGTTGTGAGATTTCAGGGAGGAAATAATGCAGGGCACACTATAGTAGTAGATGATGAGGTTTATAAATTAAATTTACTGCCCTCTGCTGTTTTGAGGCCAGGCAAAATATCTATCATAGGAAATGGCGTTGCTCTTGATCCACACGCTCTAATCTCAGAAATAGAGTCATTGAAAGTTAAAGGAGTAGACGTAAACTATAACAACTTGATGGTATCCGAGAGCTGTCCATTAATACTTAGCATACATAAGGACAAGGAAAAGCTATTTGAAGATTTAAATGGAAATCACAAAATTGGTACAACAAACAAAGGGATAGGGCCATGTTATGAAGATAAAGTTGGAAGGAGAGCTATACGCCTTTGTGACTTAGAAAACGCAGATGAGCTCAATAAAAGAGTGGATACTCTTTTGAATTACCACAATGCTATCAGGAAAGGCCTTAACTACCAGGTGGTTAAAAAAGAAGAAATATTAAAGGAAATTCAAGAGATTTCAGAAAAAATTCTTTCATATAAAAAACCTGTGTGGAAGATATTAAATGACTTGATGAAAGAAGGTAAGAAAATAATATTTGAAGGTGCCCAAGGCGCATTTTTAGATATCGACCACGGAACTTACCCTTTTGTTACTTCAAGTAATACTGTAGCATCGCAAGCAATAACAGGCTCAGGGTTATCCTCCAATGCTTACATTATTGGTGTGGTAAAAGCTTATACAACAAGAGTGGGCAATGGCCCATTTCCTACTGAGCAGAAAAATGAAGTAGGAGATAGCTTGTTTACTATAGGCAAGGAACTTGGAACAGTGAGCAATAGAAGAAGGCGTTGCGGATGGTTCGATGCAGTTTTAGTGCGCCAGGCCGTACAACTCTCTGGAGTTTCAAGCATTGTATTAACCAAATTAGATGTGCTTAATTCTTTTGATACAATTAAAATATGCACTGGTTACAAGTATAGCGGAAAAATGTATGATTATTTACCCGCATCGCATTCAATACAAGGGGAATTAGAGCCAATATATGAAGAGTTTCCTGGCTGGAAAGAAAACACTCAAGGTAAAAGGTCAATTAAAGCATTGCCTATCAATTTAATAAAATATATAGACAGGTTAGAAAAATTAATAGGTGTACCAATTCATCTAATTTCAACTAGTCCAAAGAGAGAGGATGTTATTAAGCTTAAAGATTTCTGAAAACGTCTTTGTATCTTAGAGGTTGTCCGGAAACTAGTAAATTCAAGCATATTCCCTCTTTAACATAACCCTACTCATAGCTAGGTATATGAAATTCTCAGTGGATGTTGTGAGTAAATCATACTCCTTCGATAGCCTTCTATTCCTATTAACCCAAGCAAAAGTCCTTTCTACAACCCATCTTCTTGGCTGTACTTTAAACTGTATGGTCCCAGAGAGTGATGGTATACTATCATCATCATTTAAGGAGTCATTATGGGACAGATATTACATGGGTGCGCCAAAACAACACAGACGATTCGTAGAGCAATACAAAATAGAAAAGAGAGCATAGCAAAACTCTCCAAGCATTATAACCTTAATCCAAAAACTATTATTAAGTGGAGAAAACGTTCATTTACGAAAGATGCTGATATGGGTCCAAAGCATCCAAGATCAACTGTTTTAACGCTAGAAGAGGAAGCTATAATAGTTACATTTCGCAAGTATACACTACTGCCACTAGATGATTGCCTTTACGCTCTGCAGTCTACAATTCCGCATTTGACTCGCTCTAGCTTGCATCGTTGTTTACAAAGACACAACATTAGCAGATTACCAACTGTTGATGGAGAAGTTAAGTCAAAAAAGAAATTCAAACAATATCCTATCGGTTACTTTCATATTGATATTGCTGAAGTTAGAACTGAGGAGGGCAAATTACATTTGTTTGTTGCTATTGATAGGACATCCAAATTTACCTATGTTGAGTTGTGTAACAGTGCTACAAAACCCATAGCTGCTGAGTTCTTACGTAATTTGATTAGAATTTTACCGTATAAAATCCATACTATTTTGACAGATAACGGTATACAATTTACAAACCAGAAGCGTCATAAGTATGCTTTCCAACATATATTTGATAGAGTTTGCGAAGAGAATGTTATTGAACATCGTTTGACAAAAGTTAGCCATCCTTGGACGAATGGGCAAGTCGAGCGTATGAATAAAACTTTAAAGGATGCTACAGTTAAGAAGTATTACTATCAATCGCACCAGCAACTTAAAGAACACCTTTATAACTTTGTTATGGCTTATAATTATGCAAAGAGACTCAAAACTCTTAAGGGTCTTACTCCTTATGAATTTATATGTTATCAGTGGACACAGTCTCCAGAATTATTTATACTAAATCCACACCATCACACTCTGGGACCATACATCTTACTAACTCTTATCTAATAAAAAAAATACTTGTGTAACTTCGAATAGTCTATTATGCAAGACAGCAGTATAAACATGTAGTAAGAGGTTGTCCGGAAACAAGTAAAAGGCTATAATATCTGAAATTTTAGTACGGGGTAAAGATGAGAAAAAAGTATCCAACAGATCTAAGCGAAAGGGAATGGGCAAGAATAGAAAAACACTTCAGAGTATCATACAAGAAAGGAGGAAGGCCGCCAAAGTATAGCAAAAGAGAAATATTAGAAGCAATTTTCTATGTATTGCGTACAGGGTGTCAATGGCGGTATTTACCAAATGATTTTCCGCTATGGAAGACTGTGTATGAGCAGTTCAGGCAATGGAAGAAGCAGGGAATTTTTGAGAAAATGAATTATGAAATTACAAAATATAGTAGAAGAAAAATAGGAAGGAATGAGCAGCCGAGTGCCTGTATAGTAGATAGTCAATCTGTAAAGACTACAGAAAAGGGGGGATCAAAGGCTATGATGGAAGTAAAAAAGTAAAGGGTAGAAAAAGGCATATAATTACAGACACTCAGGGTTTTATACTAGGTTGTTACGTAGGCGCTGCTAACGAAAATGATAGAGATGGTATTAAAATAGCATTAAACAATATGAGAACAAAATATACTAAAGTTAAAAAAATGTGGGCTGACATGGGATACCAAGGAAGAAATTTAAAGAATCACACAAAGGAAGAATATGACATAGATATTGAAATTGTTACAAGGCCTCCATGTAGATTTTGGGTGCACAAAGATACGCCACCTGAGCTACTACCAACAAGAGAACAAGGGTTTAAAGTACAGCCAAGAAGATGGGTTGTAGAAAGGACTTTTGCTTGGGTTAATAGGAATAGAAGGCTATCGAAGGAGTATGATTTACTCACAACATCCACTGAGAATTTCATATACCTAGCTATGAGTAGGGTTATGTTAAAGAGGGAATATGCTTGAATTTACTTGTTTCCGGACAACCTCTGAGTAGTGCAATAAATAAACAATTGGTTATGAACTCTTTATTAATGGCCATTAATAGGCGTAAACCTGTTAAAAATCTACTGCTGCACAGTGACCAAGGTTCACAATATACTGCGCAAGGGTATCAATATCTCTTAGCTGTAAAGAATATAGATGAGTAATAAAGGCTGTTGTTACGACAATTCTGTTGCAGAAAGCTTCTTTAGCTCATTGAAAAGAGAAATACTTATTGATACTTCACAACACTCTGCTCAACAAACTAGAACTGCAATATTTGAATACATAGAAATTTTTTATAACAAACAACGTCACTATTAACTATTGCATTCCAGAACAATTTGATGCATCATTCTTTTTGTAAAAAACATTCCACACTTTCTCTCCACTTTTTCTGGGTAAGGTCAAAGGATCTTGTGTCTTAAACCTTATCACCAGGCTTAACAAATAGGTGGCCCAATACTATTAACTTTATGGGTTTACCTTCGTTATTTGCTACTATCCAAACCCCATCGCTCTCATGATCAACAATTTCTATTGGTGCAAATACTACATAATTATTATCATCAACAATCTTTATTCCAAGAGCACCTTCGTCACTTAAGCTCAGGGCTGAAGAAGGAACTTTATATGCAAATCTTTCGCCTGAAGGTAGCCTTACGTTGGCAGTTAGTCCCTGCAAGGATATCATTTTATTATTAGTTACCTTTACTTCTACCCTGTAAGACCCAGTTTTAGGCTCAGCAATTTTACTAATAAAACTTACTTCACCTGCCAATTCTTTTCCGTCCAGCAAATTAATTTGAGCTGTGCTGCCTAGCTCTATTTTATTTACTTCATTTTCCGAAACGTATAACACTACAAGAATTTGATCGAAATTAACCACGTCAGCTATTTTTTGCCCAGCATTAACAAAATCCCCTTCGTTTGCATTGATTTTATCAATATAACCATCTATAGGAGATGTGACTGCAGTATTTTCTAAATCCAATTCTAGCCTTTTTAGGTCAGCTTTTGCACTTTGTAACGCAGTAAAAGCTGCTTCTACTTGTATTTGTGCCCCATAGCCTTTTTTATTCAGTTTGTGAGAGGAATCATACTCAATTTCACGCTGCTTTAATAAAGCTTTGGCTTTCTGAGCTTGCTCAATCCTGTCATAATCTTCTATCTTTAACACTACATCATCTCTTTTTACCTTTTCACCATCAGGTAAATAAATAGCAATAATCTTACCACTTATTTTTGAGACAAGGCTAGCTCTATGTAAGGGATTTACTGTACCAGAAAAATTTAAATATATAGTGCGGTTTTGCGGCGCACATTCTTGAGTTTTTACTGAAAAGTTACTAGTTGCATTATCACTATGAACCGCCTGATCTTTTTTTAAAAATGCACTGCTGATAAAAAACAGTAGAATAAAAGCAATACTGGAAATGATGATTACTTTATTTCTCATCTTTAAACAATAGAATTTGTTAACTAATTTTGTTAGAAACAACTGCATAAATTTTCGAATCAGAAATGTAAGTATAATACATGCACCATTGTCACTCCATAAATAATTTTATATGAGAACAAACACAAGATTTTCCTACAATAAGTAAGTTTTCTATTGCAAAAATGCAATTTTGAATCGAATAAAAATGTAAAATTGCAAATAAAGTTGTGCATAAAACTGGATTTAAAAAAATCTCGAAAAACATACTAAAACTTTTAAATAATAACTTTATATCTAGTGGCTTTGCCTTCTCCAAGACGCTGTAAGTATTTCATCCCTAGCAGTTTCTTTGTAATTGCCTCTACTGTTCTTGGAGGAAATCCTAGAGCTTCTATAGCATCTTTTCTACTAAATTCTTTATCTGCAAGGCTAAGTGCCCACTCCCAGAAGAATAATTGTTTTCTTGATAATAAATATTCAGTATTCTCCCTCTCAAGAATATAATGCGCCTCATTTGCTTGCGTTTTGAGCACATTAAGAAAAAATATTAACCATGGGGAAATATCTTCTTTGCCACTTTTCCAGCTACTTTGTGTTTTATTAAGCGCTAAATAGTAATCAAGTTTGTTAGTTTCAATTATCTTTTCATGTGATACAATAGATACAAAATCATAACCCTGCTGCAACAGCATTAAATTAGTCATCAATCTACTAGTTCTGCCATTCCCATCTTGAAAAGGGTGTATTGCCAGATACTCAAAAACAAAGTTAGCAATAATAATAAGAGGATGCTTAAATTTATTATTTAAGGACCAGTGATACCAATCAATAAGCTCTTGTACTTCCTTTCTAACAAGGTAAGGTGGTGTGGGATCAAAAATTATACCAACAACTTTTCCATTCTGATCTTTTGCCTCAACTCTATTAGAACTTGCTTTGTATTTTCCTCTATGATACAAATCTTTTTCACTATAAAGTAGCATCTGGTTGTTAATGTGCAATATTGATGACTCACTAATTGGAATATCCGTATAATCATGAAATATTAGTTTAAGCATTTCTAAGTAGCCAGCAATTTCTTGCTCATCTCTATTTTTAAATTTTTTGACACGTAGGTTTTTATATAGATCCTCAACTTCTTTATCGGTTAGACGATTTCCTTCAATACGGTTAGAAGCGCCAGAAGATGTAACAATAACTGAATGAGTTAATCTTTCAATTGTTTGTGGTAGTAGTTTTTTCGTTACCTGCCAGCTATTTTTAACACTATCAACTGCAGTAATTAACTCGTACACTTGCTCAATTACAGGCCCTTCTAGGTTGAGACGTGTACTAAAACGAAAATTCTTCCAGTTCATATTCTTCTCACATGCATATTATGTGAGATAATGTGAGATAATGTGATAAAAGTCAATAGTAAGCTTTATATGCATAGCAGAGCTAACTACAAAAATTATACATTTTTAAGTGATCCTAACCATATCAAAAACTACAGGGCAAAGCTGTTAGAGGAAGGCTTAATTAGTTAAAAATTTCAATCTTATGTAAAATATTGTCTTATTTTGTAATTTTCTTGTTGACTAACGAGACGATATCTACTTTTCAATAAACTCCATTTGCATTTCTTGTATACTGCTTTCTATTTGCTTTATTTGTTCTATCAACCTTTCCTCTAAGTCAAGATTACCGCTCAGCCTCGCTTCGGTTCTTTCTTTTCGTAATGCATTTAACTCTTTTAGTAACACTATATTATTCCACACAATTTCTGCAGATTTTCTCTCGTTCAGTTGGCTATTTAGTACACTAGTTTTTTCAAATACATACTTTATAACGTTAAACTGTTTCAATTCTTGTAACAAAGCCTCTTTATCGAGTTTGCTTTTGTTACTTATTACATCAATTACACGCTGTTGTAATCTTTTCATCTCATTAGTAAATTCAAAATGAGAAAATTGCTCAAAAAATATAGGACGGTTCAAGATTTCAGGAAATTCTACGGCTATACGCAAAATTATGGCCTGATTTTGCTCTGCTTCAATTAGCTCTGGAGATTTGTTATGAAGATACTCACCTTTTGTTGCTCCAGTTTTACTATTAAAAATCTGTTTTTTGAAGCTACTTCTTAGTTCACTAGCCTTATTGTAAAAATAATCTCTGTAATACCTTCTAATACTGCTGTTGCTAATAGTATTTACATATTCCATGAACTTGTGCTCAAGAATTGAATATTTTTCCGGAGCAAGTTTTTCATAATTTTGCAAATTGCTATCGATTATGTGATGCCATAAATATTCAGAATGCAGTTTTGTTGAATGGTCAAGAGCAGTCAATACGTCTTCTTTCTTGTATTCCAGTTCGTTACATATATCGTATGGATCTTTATTACTCGGCAAAGTCACAAACTTTAACGTGTATCCAGGCTCTAATATTAGCAGAGCAAGTTCTGCAACTCGAGTAGCAGCATGACGTCCAGCACTATCGCCATCCATACAGATGGAGATTTCTTTAGCAAATTTCCATAGATTTTTTATCTGTTCTGCAGAAATTGCAGTACCAAGCGGAGCAACTGTATTGCTAATTTCCGCTTGATGTAGTGCTATCACGTCCATATATCCTTCAACAACAAATATGTGCTGTTTTTTACGTATTTCGCTTAAAGCAAAGTTTAATCCGTATAAATTCTCCCTCTTCTTGAAGAGCTGACTCTCTGGACTGTTTAAATATTTCGGCTGTTGCTCAGAACTTAGCGCACGTCCGCCAAAACCAATAACTCTCCCTGCAATGCTCTGTATAGGAAATATCAGCCGGTCATAAAAATAATCATGAAAATTTTTGTTTACTAATCCAATATCAATTAAAATTTTGTCTTCAATACCTGAAGAGTTTAAATACTCTTTCAAACCAGAGCTTGGTGCATAACCTATCTTAAATTTATCTATGATTTTAGGTGAAATCTTACGCTGCTTTAAATAATCTACAACACTTTGATTTTTTTGTGCAAACCAATTTGCAGCTAAATCAAGCGCTAAAAATAGTTTATTGTTCTCTTTTGTAATACTAAGATTTTTGGGCAGTTCAACACCTGTAACCGATGCTAATTTTTCCAATGCTTCTTTAAAGCTTAATCCTTCAGTTTGTGAAATAAATTCAAATGCATCACCACTAGCTAAGCAACCAAAACAGTAATATAACCCCTTAGTATTGCTCACCGAAAAAGATGGGGTTTTTTCGTTATGAAATGGACAGAGCCCAACAAAACTATCTCCTCTTTTTATTAATCTGACTTTTTTACCTACTATGTCGGATAATAATAATTTTGATTTTATAATATCTATGTGATCCATCTTATTGAATTAGTAGTAGGATAAAAATTATATAGAATTTATACACATCTGACTCGAAATTTATTTCTATAACTAAAGCAATTTAGATTTACCGACAATGTAGCTATACAAATTCAAGAGCAATCCTGTCATCCAGGTAGCCCACAGAAACAAAAAACTTCCTTGACAAACCTCGCCAGCGCCCTTATCATGAAACTGAAGCTATTTATTTATCTTCTCTGTACAGATTAAATGACAAAAAAACTCAACGTATCTGGCGTCTCATGTTTAATTTTTTGCACTATGTGCACCTTATGTCTTTATCAAATTTCCGGGTTTTGACCTACACAAGCTGAAATACGCTTATAAAGCATTTAAAACATTAAAAAACGCCAACTTAAAAAATGGATAGTGAATAACTAGCTACCCTAGGGTTTCTTTTGCCTTTTTTTCTGTTTAGTAAATTTCTTAACGTTTATAATTTAGATTAGTTGCGGCTTAAAAGCAGCTAAATCGCGGTTATTAAGTGTTTAGAATAAAAAAACGCCATACTTGAAAGTATAATGTAAGTAATTAGCCAACCACGGGGCTTCTTTTGCCTTTTTTTTCGTTTGGTAAATTTCTTAATATTTATACAGAAGGTGTCATTCCAGTGCTTGACACTGGAATCCAGTTCTTATTATACAGCTATCTGGTGTACTTATTTAAAATTAAGTTTTCTGGATCTCAGTGCCAAAGCACTGGGATGACACCCTTCCTGGCGGAGATTATTCTCAAATCACAATGTTCGTACAGTTGTGGAATGAATTGCGGTATGACGTAGGAAAACCTTAGCTATAGCTTTAGAACTCCCAAAAGGTCAGAAGCATTGAATGACTTGACAGAAAGTTCAAACCCATATAAAATGTCCTTATTTCTTATATGTTAGGTATAGTATCAATTGCCTCAGATCATGCTGGTTATGAATTAAAATCAGAAATAAAACCTTACCTGGAAGCCCTAGGTTACAGAGTAGTAGATCAAGGCTGCACTGTTAAGCAAAAGTGTGTAGATTACCCAAACTATGCTGTTAAAGTTGTAGAAGATATAACAAGCAAAAAAGCAAATTATGGGATATTAATTTGTGGTACAGGTTTGGGCATGAGTACTGTGGCAAATCGTTTTGAAGGAATCTACGCTGCTTTATGTAACAGTGTTGAGATCGCAAAATTAGCTCGCGAGCATGGCAACGCAAATGTACTGTGTCTTGGTGCAGGGTTTACTGCGAGTGGATTAGCAAAAGACATAGTCAAACAATTCCTCGAAACAGAATTTTCAAAAGAAAGCAGACATAAAAAACGCCTTGATAAACTCAGCAATATAACCTCTAAGAAAAAAAAAACAAAAACTTATAACGAAGATGAAATATCAAAATTCGCTAAAATGGCAGGCCAGTGGTGGGATGAGAACGGCAAATTCAAACCATTGCACATGATGAATCCTGTTAGAGTATCTTACATTATTGAGAAAATAAAAGAGTTAAAAAAATGCAATTTGAAAGAATTATCATTGCTTGATGTTGGATGCGGTGGTGGCATTTTGTCAGAGTCAATGGCACGCGTTGGCATTAACGTTGTGGGAATAGATGTATGTGAAGAAAACATAAAAGTAGCGCATTCACATGCAAAAAAAGTAGGGTTAAATATAGAATATATACACACCAGCATTGAAGAGCTAAGCAATGACAAGAAGTACGACGTGGTTCTGCTGATGGAAGTAGTTGAACATGTGGATAATTTAGAGCTTTTCATGAAAAAAGCGATAGAACTGCTAAAACCGGAGGGGTTAATCTTTATATCCACAATAAATAGAACTATTAAATCCTTTTGTCTTGCAATAATTGGTGCAGAGTACATATTAAATTGGCTGCCAAAAGGTACACATAACTGGAATAAATTTCTCAAGCCGTCAGAAATTGCAAATCACTTAAGAGAAAATAATGTAACGCTGCAAAACATGGCTGGCATGGAGTACAACGTAATAAAGCGTGAGTGGAATCTAACTAAAGGCGTGGATGTTAATTATATACTCTGCGGTTTGTTAGATTTAACTCTATAAAAGCACCATTTTCACTTCCAATACTTTGAAGGATCTTGGCCAGCTTTTATACAGTAGCCTTTATTAGTTAGCGCCCAACCGGAACGACAAGCATAACCTGTACCTACACGTTCATATCCAGGAGCAGCAACACACTTTCCATTCTCCAAGGTTTGACCTTTAAAAAGACAACAAACTTCTTTTTCTGTTACCTTTGTTACAATTTGAGGAGCACCAAAAAACACAGCAACAAACATACCCAGTGCGAAAAGTGCAGGCCAAGGCATTCTGCCAAATATTGCAAGTAAGCTTGAACCAATTATTACCACTGTAATCATTGGTCCACCTATTCCATGAACGTAACCTATTACATTACACATTACATCTGTTGCTCCATCAGCGTGTGCATCAAATGCATAGAAAACTATAAATAGAATTACAAGAAAATTTCCCATTGTTCTTCTAAGAAACTCCTAAGAGGTTGTCCGGAAACAAGTAAATTCAAGCATATTCCCTCTTTAACATAACCCTACTCATAGCTAGGTATATGAAATTCTCAGTGGATGTTGTGAGTAAATCATACTCCTTCGATAGCCTTCTATTCCTATTAACCCAAGCAAAAGTCCTTTCTACAACCCATCTTCTTGGCTGTACTTTAAACCCTTGTTCTCTTGTTGGTAGTAGCTCAGGTGGCGTATCTTTGTGCACCCAAAATCTACATGGAGGCCTTGTAACAATTTCAATATCTATGTCATATTCTTCCTTTGTGTGATTCTTTAAATTTCTTCCTTGGTATCCCATGTCAGCCCACATTTTTTTAACTTTAGTATATTTTGTTCTCATATTGTTTAATGCTATTTTAATACCATCTCTATCATTTTCGTTAGCAGCGCCTACGTAACAACCTAGTATAAAACCCTGAGTGTCTGTAATTATATGCCTTTTTCTACCCTTTACTTTTTTACTTCCATCATAGCCTTTGATCCCCCCTTTTCTGTAGTCTTTACAGATTGACTATCTACTATACAGGCACTCGGCTGCTCATTCCTTCCTATTTTTCTTCTACTATATTTTGTAATTTCATAATTCATTTTCTCAAAAATTCCCTGCTTCTTCCATTGCCTGAACTGCTCATACACAGTCTTCCATAGCGGAAAATCATTTGGTAAATACCGCCATTGACACCCTGTACGCAATACATAGAAAATTGCTTCTAATATTTCTCTTTTGCTATACTTTGGCGGCCTTCCTCCTTTCTTGTATGATACTCTGAAGTGTTTTTCTATTCTTGCCCATTCCCTTTCGCTTAGATCTGTTGGATATTTTTTTCTCATCTTTACCCCGTACTAAAATTTCAGATATTATAGCCTTTTACTTGTTTCCGGACAACCTCTAACTATAAATGTTTAAGAAATTTACCAAATAAAAAAAAGGCAAAAGAAGCCCCATGGTGGTTGGCTATTTACTATGTACTAAAATATCGGCGTTTTTTTTATTCTAAAACGCTTGATTAAGAGCGATTTAGCTGCTTTTAACTTGCAACTAACCTACACCGCAAGTGTTTAAGAAATTTACTAAGCAGGAAAAAAGGCAAAGAAACCCCGTAGTAGCTAGCATTCAAATTCTCCCTTGTCAATTTGACGTTTTTTGCTGTCTTAAACGCTTTGTAAGCGCGTTTCGGCTTATATAGATAAAAACCTAAAAATTTTTAAAGACATGCGATGCACGTAGTGCGAAAAATTAAACATGAGACGCCAAATACCCTAAGTTTTTTGTCATTAACCTGCACAGATTGCGAAGATAAATAAATAGCTTCAGTTTCATGATAAGGGGGTTGGCGAAGGGTGTCAAGTAATTCCGTTCCTTATGGGTAAAAAAAGAGAAACTCTAAGTTGCAGCCGCACAATGTTTCTCTTTTCTGCTGTTGATGATTATTTCGCCTATTGTAACTGCCGCTAGAATAAAGCAATAATATACCTGTGTTAATAAAGAAATAGGTGATACAAAAGCTATACTCCCTGCTAGCAATAGTTGGGAACCATAAGGTAAGATACCTTTTGTAGCACAAGCAAAAACATCTAATAAGTATGCGCTGCGATGTGGCGCAATACTGTGTTTTTGTGCAAGCCTTTTTGCAATGCCACCACTTAGTAAAATAGCAATGGTATTATTGGCAACTAAGGTAGTAAACATAGACGCAATTCCTGCTATCACAAATTCAGCTTTAGTTTTTGTGATATTGCTTTCATCGATGAGTTTATGCAACGCTTTTTGACCTTGCTTGTACATTATATGGCTCAATCCACCGATAAATAGAGCAAATATCACTATTTCGTTTACTTTTTTGAAACCGTCATACACGTCATGAGGAAATTGAATGATAGCATAGTCAAAAAAAGTTATTCCTAGCACACCAGCAATAATTATGTTTATAGTTATTGTTACTAAAGTGGCGACTTCAAGCAGCCCCATGATTATTAAAGAAATGTAAGGAATAATTTTTATTATAGAATAATAATCTAAATTTGATATAGAAATAATTTTTGTACTATTTGAGGCAACTGCTAGGTAGATGAGTGTTATAATGCTGGCAATAAGTGCAACTTTAGAGTTCATTTTAAGTTTATCTTTTGCTGAAGCTTCCTGTGAAGAAACAGATGCAATGGTGGTATCAGATATCATCGAAAGGTTATCGCCAAACACGGCACCACCTACTACAGTTGCAGTTCCTATTTCGAGACCAAAAGCTCCACTTTTTGCCAGATTAACAGCTATAGGTACCATCAGCGCAACAACTCCCATAGATGTGCCAATTGCAGTTGAAATAAAAGCAGAAGCCAAAAATACTCCAGGCAGCAGTAATCTTGCTGGAAGGAAATTAAGAATTAAATTAGCAACAGTGTCTGCGCTACCGATTGATTGAGTCACCGCAGAAAATGCTCCAGAAAATAAAAAAATTAAACACATAGTAAGGGTGTTTTTGTCACCCATGCCCTTGATAACAGTATCGATGTTATGCTGAATTTTATTTGTACCACGTGAGACAGCAAAAAATAGTGCTGGTAATAAGCAGATTACTGGTGAAACCTGATGAAGTGGATTATCAGTTCCGATAAAAGAAAAATAAGCACCACTTCCAAGATACAAGATTAAAAAAATAATCAAGGGGACAAAAGCTGTCATTTTACTGTACCTAAACTTATAACTATAACTAATTAAGTGGTTTTAAGCAAGTTTGGTTTTCACTAGTTCTACAGGAAGTCAATAGCAGAGTTTTAAACTTCATATTTAATCTACTAAATAAATAGCACATGTAGCTTATTGCTTGACAATAGGATCTAATTGTTGTCTAGATTCCAGCATCACGCGCACAACTGTACGAACATTTGTTTGCGAAGAAATGTTATAGCTGGTTTTGCTTCAAACACAAAGATATCATCCGAGTAGCTGAATACTTGGATCCAGAAAATTTTGCTGCGAGTAAGCAAATTTGTTTGGTGAGCATAGAAAGTGGAATGTGTAAGCGCAGCCTCAACAGGTTGTCATCCAAGTAGCTGACTACTTGGATCCAGCTGAGTTGGTGAGTATAAAAGTATAGCTAACGCGAGCTCTACGTCATACCGCCGCAGAATAATTAACCGTCATACCGCGATTCATTCGCAGTATCCCTTCGCGGTATCCCTTAGCCGCTAACAAGCAGCGGGATGACGAGCTTATCGTCATGCCACCGCGAACCGTCATACCGCGATTCATTCGCGGTATCTCAGCCGCTAACAAGAGATCCCGCTAACACGTAGCGGGATGACGGTTGTCGTTTAGCCATAAACATTAAGGAATTTACCAAATGAAAAAAAAGGCAAAAGAAGCCCCGTGGTTGGCTAATTACTTACATTATACTTTCAAGTATGGCGTTTTTTTATTCTAAACGCTTAATAACCGCGATTTAGCTGCTTTTTAATGCAACTAACCTTTAGTCATAAATGTTTAAGAAATTTACTAAACAGAAAAAAAGGCAAAAGAAACCCTAGGGTAGCTAATTATTCACTATCCATTTTTTAAGTTGGCGTTTTTTGATGTTTTAAATGCTTTATAAGCGTATTTCAGCTTGTATAGGTAAAAACCTAGAAATTTGATAAAGACATAGAGTGCACATAGTGCAAAAAATTAAACATGAGACGCCAGATACGTGAGTTTTTTTGTCATTTAATCTGTACAGAGAAGATAAATAAATAGCTTCAGTTTCATGATAAGGAGGCTGGCGGAGTTTGTCAAGTAAGTTTTTATTTCTAGCGGTTGTTGCCAAAAACTATACAAGAAGTCTATTGAAATCGCGTATATCAATCGTTGTAAAATCACACAATTGCTCTGTAGAGCTATGCCCTGTAATAATTACTATACCATTTTGCTCAGAGCGTATTGAGATTAGGTTCAGCACTAATTCACACGTTGCACTATCAAGATTACAAAATGGTTCATCTATCAGCCAAACGCTTGCATTAGAAATCAAGAGGCGAGCAAGTGCAACTCTTCTTCTCCAGCCTGCAGAAAGTTCGCCATATCTAATATTAAGTACAGGCTGCAACTGCAAACAACAAATAGCTGCCACAATCAGTTCTCTAGTATTTCGTATTCCTGCCCAGAATTCTACGTTTTGAGCAACAGTTAAGCTGTCCTTGCAGGCATTCTTATGGCCTATATAGACCATAGAAGATATATAGGATTTTGGATCATCATATATATCTTTTCCGCAGTGCCTTATATTGCCTGATACCGGCGGTAAAAGTCCAGATAAACTTCTAATTAAGCTGGTTTTACCACTACCATTTGGACCAGTGATTAGAATCTTTGATTTTAGCTCAGCTTTAAAACTGAGATTTTTAAATAATACTTTGTTATTACGAGCGCAGGATAAATTTTCACATTCAAGCATGGATTATCTGCCCTTCCCCTTATGTTTACCTTGAGTTGAAGCCTGAGCTTTAACAAACAGCTCCCAAAATCCTTTCTGTCCGCCTTCTCTATGTATCAATTGTGCAAAACGCTGCATTAAACCATTACCCATCATAACCATCTTTGTCCATTTACCTACCGGTTTTGCTATGTCAACTATTTCTGGATCTTCTTTATAAACTTGCACATCTTTTTGTTTCTCGCGTAGCGTTTCTTGTTGTTTCAGCAACTCTTTTTGCTTATTTTTTTGATATAATTCATTGAATTTTCTGTCTTCTTCCCACTCTTCTTTAAAAACTTTTCTAGGAAATATGATTTTTCTAATGCGATTTTTGTATATTTTTCTCAAAAAGAGAAATACTGCAGCTACAGCAAGTAATGTTACGCTATATAATATGATCTGTGTAAGTGGCATTTCCTGTATCTAATTCATTAAAAACACCCTTGCTATTATACCATAATTATAGAAATTGTGCAATTTTTTTGCGGGTAAAGACAATATAAAAGCAGTACTGCTCTATTTCGAAAATTGCGCAAATATCTGACGAACGGGCTTGTATGTAATAAGGTTTATTTCTATACTTCTTAAAGAATTTAGAAGTAAAACAAATATGAACTGCTGTAAAACTCATACGTGCAATGAACTGAGGAAGAACGACGTAGAAAAGGAAGTTACCCTTTCTGGATGGTTATATCGTAAGCGCGACCATGGTAACCTAATTTTTGTTGATTTAAGGGACTTCTACGGAATCACTCAGCTAGTATTTAATAATGACAAAGACTTTTTTGATGAGATATCAAATTTAAAATTGGAGAGTGTAATTACTGTTACAGGAATAGTTGAAGCTAGAACTGAAGATACGGTAAACAGCTCTATTTCTACCGGAGAAATCGAGGTGATAGTCAACAATTTGCGCGTTGAGTCGGAAGTTGAGTTCCACTTTGATGAAGAAATAGCAAAAGAAGAAAGAAGTATATTGGCAAGCATTACCGGCGAGCAAGAATACCCAGAAAACATGAGATTTAAATATCGATTTCTTGACTTAAGACGTGAAAAAGTCCGCAACAATATTATTTTGCGCTCACAAATTATTGCAGAGCTCCGCAAGCTCATGATAGAGCGAGGATTTTTAGAGATTCAAACTCCAATACTCACTGCTTCCTCTCCTGAAGGAGCACGCGACTACCTAGTGCCAAGCAGGCTAAATCCTGGCAAGTTCTATGCATTGCCACAAGCTCCGCAGATTTTCAAACAGTTGCTCATGGTCTCAGGGTTTGATAAATATTTCCAAATCGCACCGTGTTTTCGTGATGAAGATGCAAGGGCTGACCGCTCTCCTGGGGAATTTTACCAGCTAGACCTTGAAATGTCTTTTGTGACTCAAGAGGACATATTTGACGTTATTGAATCTGCTTTATATAAAGTGTTCGCCAAATTTTCTCGCAAGTCTGTCGATAAAGATTTTCCACGCATTACATACAAAGAGGCAATGCTTAAGTATGGTTCTGACAAGCCAGATTTGCGTAATCCACTATTAATCAGCGATGTTACAGAAATTTTCCGTGATTCAGGGTTCAATATTTTCAAAAGCAATATTGAGCGTGGTATGGTAGTGAGAGCCATCCCTGCACCTAAAACAGCAGAGGAACCACGCAGCTTCTTTGATAAAAAGATAGAACATGCGCAAAAAGAATTCGGTGCTAAGGGTCTCGGATATATAACGTTTGATAAAGATGGAACTGCGAAAGGCCCAATTGCTAAATTTCTTGATGAAAATAGGCTAAACCACATAAGAGAAGCAACAAACATAGAGCCAGGAGATAGTGTATTTTTTGCTTCTGACAAAGAGAATGAGGCGGCAAACATTGCAGGAAAAGTACGCACTCTTTTAGGGTCAGAACTCAGTCTTATAGATGATAATATCTTCAAGTTTTGTTGGATCATTGATTTTCCATATTTTGTATATGACGATAAAAGTAAAAAAATAGATTTCTTTCATAACCCATTTTCTATGCCACACGGTGGTCTGAAAGATTTAGAGGAAAAGAATCCACTCGATATCCTTGCTTACCAGTATGATCTTGTTTGCAATGGAATAGAACTATCAAGTGGGGCAATTCGCAATAACAAACTGGATATCATGTATAAAGCTTTCGCCATTGCAGGCTATAGTAAAGAAGAAGTTGATACAAAATTCGGTGCACTTGTACGTGCATTCAGATTTGGTGTTCCTCCTCATGGTGGAATAGCACCAGGGGTTGATAGAATAGTTATGCTGCTTGCTGATGAGCCAAATATTCGTGAAGTAATCTGTTTTCCTATGAACCAGCAAGGTGAAGATGTTCTAATGGGTGCTCCTTCCAAGGTGGAGGATAAGCATTTACGTGAATTATCCTTGAAGGTTATTGAATGAAAAATTTTATAGCAAGGAGCACCGGTTAATGATATATTAGGTTATGTTAAATTGAAAGACCATGAATAATATCCAAAAAGCAATACTATCGGGCATGATCTGTAACATGATTGTGTGGTATGAACTCACTCTTTTTGGAGTATTAACAGATACAATCATCAACGTTTTTTTCCCATCAGAAGATCATTATTTGAGTACACTCAAATTCCTTGGTGTTTTTGCAATTGGTTTTGCGTTTAGACCAATTGGTGCAGTAATTTTTGGTTATATGGGAGATAAGTATGGCAGAAGAAAGACTTTACTTACTTCAGTAATATTAATTTCAATATCATCCACAATTATGGGAATTATACCTGGGTATAAAGAAATAGGGTTGCTTTCACCTGTATTGCTTGTGTTTTGTAGAATAGTGCAAGGAATAACTGCAGGAGGTGAAACAAGCATTAATACAGCATTTACGATAGAGCATTCAAAAGATAAAAAAAATCTAGGTTTCTTAGGAAGTATGAAGCCCTTTAGCGGAGCCCTTGGAACGCTCTTATGCATAACAATGATATTTATCTGCAAAAGAGTTACAGGTGAGAACTATGAAATATGGGGATGGAAGTTGCTTTTTTATTTTTGCTTTTTTTTGGGGACAATAGGTTTTTTAACTAGGTACATATTAAAAGAAAGCTTAGCATATAAAACTAATAAGTACGCTAATAATTTAGCACATTCACCATTGTTAGAACTAGTAAGAAACTATAAAAGACCGCTTATTATTTCAATCAATCTCGGAATTGCTCAGAATGCAATTGTCTACGCAGCAATAATGTTTTATAATATATCAATAAAAGAGCTAGTTATTTTATCTATTAGTGTTAAAGATTTAATGAGGATAGTAGTACAGGTTGTATTTGCAGCATCTGCGGTACTTTTTGCAATTTTATCTGATAAAGTTGGAAGAAAACGCGTAATGATTCCTGTACTGATTATGCTATCTCTGATTGGTACATGTGTATTACCATTATTATCTTCCGTTAACCACTATGTCGTAATAATAACTTACTTATTGATTACTATACCAGTAGGTGCATCTTTTGGAATATATGGCTCTGTTATTTGTGAACTGTTTCCAACAAAAGTAAGATGCACTGGCGTAAGCTTAGCAAATAATATATCTGCAGGAATTTTTGGTGGCCTTTCTCCATACATATGCATGTGGCTTATAGAAAAAACCGAAACAAAACTTGCAGCAGGCATTTATCTTACTGCCTGCGCATTAATTAGCCTAATATCTGTGCTTCAAATTAAAGCCAAAGACAGAAAAGTTGATTGGTGAAATCGTTTCAGTCGAAAAATAGCGCTTCAATGGATTTTTCGATGTGTTTAGTGATAGGAGCGGTGATAGTGATTTCTTTATTGTTTGGCAGTTTTAAAGATAAAGAATGCGAATGAAGGTGAATTTTATTTGCTATCCCATCAATAAAAGCTTTTTTACCACCATATTTACCGTCACCAAGAATAGGGCAATTTATATGAGCTAAATGTGCACGTAACTGATGGGTTCTGCCGGTAATTGGTTGTAATTTTAAATAAGCAACATTGTGTTTGGATTTTGCTATAATTGAAAAATGCGTAGTGGCATTCTGAGGTGAATTTTCATCAACGACCACTTTTTCTTGACCTGAAACATATTTTTTCACCAATGGATAGTCTATTGTTCCACTATCCTTGCTCGGTATGCCAGAAGTTAATGCTAAATAAGTTTTTTTTACTCTTCGTCCTTTAAATTCTTCCATAAGGTATCTGGCAACATTAGCGTTGCGTGCGAATATTATCACTCCACTCGTATCTCTATCTAGCCTATGGACAATTTTAAATGTTTCTCCCTCTCTTATTTGGTCAAGCAAATCACTCATGCTAATCTTTACTTTTACGCCACCTTGAACGATGACCCCTGCGGGTTTGTTTATAGCTAGTATATATTCGTCTTCATATAATATGTTCTCTCTTAGTAGATTCACTAACTTTTCATTATATTTGCGATCAGAATTAGCGTTTTCAATATAATTCAAGTGCTTCAGCGTTATAGTTTGCCCAGAATTTACTCTATCACTGGACTTTGCTTTGCAATCATCAACTTTGATTAATCCTTTCCTTAAAGATTTTTCAATTACAGATTGCTTTAGATCAGGAAAGATTCTTCTGATGTACCTATCCAGCCTAACGTTATCGTCTTCTATTAATATGGTTTTTATACTTTGTAGCATTCCATTATTTATAATGAATATCTAGTGAAATGTCAATTATTGGTGTCATTCCAGTGTCAAGCACTGGAATGACACCGAAGGGGCTACTGCCGTCATAAAGGAACCAGTGTCAGCTACTCGGATGACAGGAGAAGGAGACTACTGAGATGACAGCTAGCCTGACAACCGTCATCCCGCTGCTTGTTAGCGGGATCTAGAGATACCGCGAATGAATCGCGGTATGACGGTTCGCGGCGGCATGACGTAGAGCTTGCGTTAGCTATACTTTTATACTCACCAACTCAGCTGGATCCAAGTAGTCGGAGCACTGGGATGACAAAAAAAGGAGGGCACTTGGATGACGGGAGAAGGAGCTATTTGGATGACATCGTTTACTATACAATGTTTGTACAGTTCTGGATAAAAAAATTAGCTAACAAATTTATAAACATCAGTATACAGCTCATCAACGCTTGGTTCTTTACTATTTTTGGCAAAATCTTCCGACTTTTTTACTAAATCACGTATTTCCTTATCAATTACTTTGCACTCTTCTTCTGAAGCCATTTTATTATCTGTCATGTATTTCTTTAAAGTGCTTATAGGGTCATGATTTTGCTTCATATCTTCAACTTCTTCTTTTAAGCGATAAGTAGCAGGATCTGACATTGAGTGACCGCGATATCGATATGTCTTCATTTCAAGCAGGATAGGCCCTTTTCCGCTGCGTGTGTGTTCCGCTGCTTCGCTTGTAGCCTCATAAACAGAGAAAAAATCCATTCCATCAACTTGTTTTCCAGGAATACCAAAACTTTCTCCTCTTTTATATAACTCTGTTACTAAAGTTGATCTTTGCACGGAGGTTCCCATTGCGTATTCATTATTTTCTATGATGTAAACCACAGGCAACTCCCACAAAGATGCCATATTAAACGATTCATATACTTGTCCTTGATTTGCAGCACCGTCGCCAAAATATGTAAATACCACATTATCTTTTTTCTTATATTTATTAGCAAATGCTATTCCTGTGCCAATTGGAACTTGTGCTCCCACTATTCCATGCCCGCCGAAGAATTTTTTTTCAACGTCAAATACGTGCATCGAACCACCTTTACCTTTCGAGCATCCTGTTTCTTTGCCGGTAAGCTCTGCCATTACAACATTTGGATCAGAATCACATGCGAGCATTAAGCCATGGTCTCTATAACTTGTGATAAAAGCGTCACCTAATTTTGATGCAGCTTGAGTTCCAACTGCAACTGCTTCTTGTCCTATTGATAGGTGACAGAACCCGCCTATTAATCCCATCCCATATAATTGTCCTGCTTTTTCCTCAAATCTGCGTATGAGTAGCATTTTCCTGTAGAATCCAATTATCTGTTCTTTAGTGAAATTTTCTGCTTTCATATCGATTTCTTTTTCATTAAACTAACACAATACCAGGAATTTTAAATTTTTGCTAATGAACTATTACCACTGGCTTGAGGCTTTTCATGTTATCTCTGTTATCATGTGGATGGCAGGTATGCTTTATTTACCCAGGCTTTATGTCTACCATGCAACTGTAAAACCGGGATCGGAAAATGATAGCTTGCTTCAAACAATGGAAAAGAGGCTACTTAGACATATCATAAACCCTGCAATGCTTTTCTCACTTGGTCTTGGAATTACACTAATGGTTATTAGGGAAGCATATCGTGAAGGATGGTTTCATGTAAAAGCATTTGCAATACTTTTGATGTTAATTATTCATATGCTACTTGCAAAATATAGGAAAAATTTTGCAATGGGTTCGAATAAGAAGTCACATATTTATTTTCGCGTTTTAAATGAAGCAGTTACAGTATTGATAATAGTTATAGTTATTATGGTTGTTGTAAAACCTTTTTGACTGACCTTACCCAAAAAAAAGCAGAAAGCTCGTATCTGTTCAGATGCATGGCTAATGTACAATACTGAAATAAAAATTCCAGTGCTCCCTTTCTTGTCATCCCAGTGCTTGACACTGGGATGGCTTTGTTGCATCGCTCTTCGGATAGTAGGTAACGTACAATAAATTCATGAAGCTATCTCAAACTTAGCCATGCCTATTTCAGTAAATTTGTTAAGCAAATAACATTTAGTTCCCTCTCACGATTCATTTCAGATTTGTTCCTAAAACTAAATCCAAATGTCTTTTTTAATCGCGAGAAAAAACCTTCTATATAAGATCTTTTTCCATAACTCATCTCTTTTTTCCACTTCTTTATACCATCTTCATCATATGACTTTATGAGCTTGACTGCAGAATTTCTCTCAGCCATATAGTCTAACTTTGGATGCTCTGCTGCGTTGTTTTTCGGAGGAATTTTCGTTTTTATACCATATTGATTACACAGCTTATAGAGCTTTTCTCTGTCATATGCCCTATCTGCATATAGTACTTTTATGACATACTGAAAATCGACTTCTTTTAGCAAATCACAAGCTCCATAGTGATCAGAGTAGACACCGTTACTGTATTTTACAGCTATGGCTTTTTTGCTGTTTGTATTCAACATTACATGCAATTTTCTTGTCTGTTCATAGCTGCGATACTTTCTATCTTCGCTATTTTCTTTGCTATGACCAGGAGTGTTGTTGTATATACTAATTCCTGTACTGTCTATAGCAATTTCGATATCTTCCATATTATTTTTATCAATTCTGCAATCATTGATCTTAATATTGAGTTTCTTAAACCTTCTTGATGATTGTGAATAGCTGATAACTTGCAAATTTTTCCCAATTTGCTCAAGGTATCCTGCTATAAACCCAACTGTTTGCCTCAGGCCTATTCTAAATAAACAAGTTATTATGTGCACCAAAATTACAACTTTATCGCTATAAATATTGTTGCCACCTGGTATTTTTGGACCATTCTCGTACCACTTTTCTATGGCTTCGTTGATATAATGAAAAATATTTCCTCTTTTTTCTAGAAATTTGTTATATTCGCTATGGTTACTGACCCTCATTTTTTGTGGCATATTTTTTCTTTCAAGGTTAAATGGCTATTTTATAATGAATTTTGTCAAAATCTATTGTGCTAGCAAGTTCACTAGCGTCACGCGCTGGTCTGTTAGACATTTACGTGTAGGGTGAAGAAATTTTGAAAAAGACATACCAAATATGAAAGGCCTATATATTAAAACTTACGGCTGTCAGATGAACGTTTATGACTCCGTTTTAATGGAAAATGTAATTAAACCTTTGGGGTTCAACGTTGTTAGTGATGCAGGGAAAGCCGATTTAGTGATACTGAATACTTGTCACATTAGAGAGAAGGCAGCAGAAAAACTTTACTCAGAGCTTGGGAAGATTCATTCGTTACGAAAAGAAATGACTATAGTGGTGGCTGGGTGTGTAGCGCAAGCAGAGGGAGAAGAAGTGTTCAGAAGGGCTCCTTTTGTTGATATTGTTGTTGGTCCGCAGAGTATCGCTACCTTACCGGAGCTGATAGTCAAAGCAAGCAGAAGTAAAGGTCATGTAATAAACACTGATTTTCCTGAAGTTGCAAAGTTTGATAAATTGCCAGATGAATGCTATGGCAATAGCCAGGGGTCTTCTGCGTTTCTTGCCATACAAGAGGGTTGTGATAAATTTTGTACGTTTTGTGTAGTGCCCTATACTCGTGGAGCTGAGTATTCACGGCCAGTGAATGAAATATTTCATGAAGCATTGAAATTAGTTGCAAATGGGGCAAATGAGATCAATTTGCTTGGTCAGAACGTCAATGCTTACCATGGGGAGTGCGAAGGGGAAGTGTGGGATTTAGGAAAATTAATTAGTCATATTGCTAAAATTGAAAAGCTAGAGAGGATTCGTTATACAACTTCTCATCCAAGAGATATGCATGAATCTCTCTACTTGGCACATGCGGAAGAGCCAAAGCTCATGCCGTTTGTTCACCTGCCTGTGCAGTCTGGTTCGAATAAAATATTGCACGCGATGAACAGGAAACACACTGCAGAGGAGTATTTGGAAATAATAGACAGATTTCGCAAATTGAAACCTGAAATCGAATTTTCTTCTGATTTTATTGTTGGTTTTCCTGGAGAAACCGAAAAAGATTTTGAAGAAACTATGAAATTAGTAGAAAAAGTTAGATATGCTCAGGCTTATAGTTTTAAATACAGCCCAAGACCAGGCACACCGGGAGCGGAAAGAAAAGATCAAGTACCAGAAGAGGTTAAAACAGAGCGCCTTCTTCGTTTACAGAAATTAATTAGTAAGCAACAACTTGAGTTTAACCAGAGTATGGTAGGTAAAACTATACCTGTTCTGTTTAGCGATAAAAAAGGTAAACACCAAAACCAAATTATTGGTAAAAGCCCATATATGCAATCAGTGTGCATTGATGATTCTGAAGATAAATACAGGGACAAAATAGTAAATGTGAAAGTGTTGGAAGCTCGGCAGAGTAGTTTGCTGGGGTGTGCATTTCACTGATTTTAAGCAGCGTTAAATATAAATCTTAAGCAAAGAGTATTGAAAAAATGCAATCATAATCTTTTTCAAAAGTTACAAAGTTTAATTGCTACCTCTGCTGAACGGGTACCTTAAGCCTACAAATTTGAGCTTACCTATATCAATTTTTTGTACAAGATGAGTTAGTAACAACTTTATGTATAAAATTGAAGAAGAATAAAAATACAATAACGAGCATTAAATTAAATATTCCCACCTTTAAAAAACCCTCTTTATATATTTCTAAAGATTCTAAATAATTTATTTTACCGTTTACTGAAGGAACTGACATAAATTTTGATATTGCAACTCCGGCTAGGTTAGAAAATGCTAACGACATCGTTGTTATACCCATTACTACTCCTTTAAAATTTGGGGGAGCTAGTGCAGTTGATTGTTCTAAAACTAAGGGAGCAATGCATAATTCTCCCAGTCCCATAAAGGAGATAGCAATTATTAAATATAAGTATTCTACTTTACCTTCGCTGCTAGAGTTTAAACATCCTATGTACAGTGTGAAAAAACACATAGCCATTGTCAGAAGGCCAAGGGTAAACATGGAAGTTGCATATTTTTGCTTAAACTTCATGTATGTTCCAAAAAGAAAGCCAAGTATTATAATTGATAAAGGATTTATGGCTTGAGAAACTGAAGCTGGAATTGTTATACCTAATACATTGTTAATAACGTTTCTTTCGGTGAATAAGTTAGCCAAAGAGCCAAGCTGCATTTCTAAAGCAAAAAAACACAAGAAAAATACCACAAGAATAGATAATGCCACTAATTTTCGTCTTTGTTCTGCTGATAATTTAGATATTATATAAATAAATATGCCTAGAGCTGTTATTCCAACAAATATGAGCATATTAGTAAAAAATTCACTATGTATAAGCATTTTAGCAATTATTGATGATGACAGAAAGCTTCCTATCAATACTATACCAAAGATTTTAATCCCTAATATGCGCTTATTCATAAGCTCTGGATAAGGAGAAAGGCCGCTATCTCCTAAAAGACTCTGAAATTTGAGAAAAAAGATTAGCCCTATAGACATCCCAATGCCAGCTAAACCAAAGCCGTAGTGCCAACCAAATAAGTGGGCTACATAACCACATGAAATAGAAGCCAATATTGCTCCAAGGTTTATACCTACATAAAATAAAGTAAAGCCTCTGCTACGTTCAGGATCGTCTTTGCCATAGCATGAACCAAGTAAGTTAGTTACGTTTCCTTTAAACATACCAGTACCTACGGCTATTAGAGATAAACCTAAATATAATAAACCTGGTTCAAACTCAACCAATGACATGCAGGCATGACCTGCTATCATCACTATCCCTCCAAGCAATACCATGTTGCGGAATCCCATCAACTTATCAGCTAAAAAACCTCCAAGTATTGGTATAGCATAACCTGTTGCAGCAAATAATGAGTAAATAGTAAAGGCCCTCTCATCAGTGAAACCTAAGTGAGAAGTCAAAAATAGGACCAAAAGTGCCCTCATTCCATAGTAAGAGAAACGTTCCCACATTTCAACAAAGCACAACATTTTTAAAAATTGTGGAAACTTATCTGTCTTCTGATCCATAAAATACCCCTAAAGCTTGGGTTAATGTTAAGTAAAACAATAAAAACTGCAAGTAAAACTTAAAAAAAGGTATTGGAAACTCGGCAGAATAGTTTGTTGGGGTGTGAGCTACGGAAATATTTTTGAATTTGTAATTTTTCAGAAAGCCCTATATTCTTTAGTTTTACATAGCGAACATGAAGTCAAAGCATTATCCTGATACAGTAAGTAGTCCTGATTTTTCATCGTTAGAAAAGGAAATCATAAAATTTTGGCAGGAAAACAAAGTTTTTGAGCGGTCAGTTGAAGAACGTTCCAAGGATAATTGTTTTGTCTTTTACGATGGGCCTCCGTTTGCAAATGGACTTCCGCATTATGGACATTTACTCACTGGTTTCATCAAAGACGCATTTGCAAGATATCAAACTATGCTTCAAAAAAGGGTTGAACGTAGATTTGGCTGGGATTGCCATGGATTGCCGGCTGAGATGGGTGCAGAAAAAGAACTTGGAATATCTGGTAGAACTGAGATAGAGAAGTTTGGTATAGATAAATTTAACGATCATTGCCGTACTTCTGTGATGAAATTTTCATCAGAGTGGGAAAAATATGTCAATAGACAAGCAAGATGGGTAGATTTTCACAATGACTATAAGACCATGGATAAATCATTCATGGAGTCGGTCATGTGGGCATTCAAGCAGCTTTATGATAAGGGTCTAGTGTATGAATCAGTGCGCGTTGTTCCATATAGCTGGGCGTGCGAAACTCCATTGTCTAATTTTGAAACAAGACTAGATAACGCGTATAGAGAAAAGACTAGCAAAGCTGTAACTGTTGCATTTGAGCTTTTAGAAAACCCACAGCAGTTTAAAAGTGTTAAACGAAAGTGTAAATTACTTGCTTGGACTACAACTCCCTGGACGTTGCCGAGCAACTTGGCTTTAGCAATAGGAAAAGATATTAAGTATTGTGCAGTGTCAGTCCACCCTTTGATGTCATTCCAGCGCGTGACGCTGGAATCTATTTCTGGATCCCAGTGTCGAAGCACTGGGATGACAGGGGATAATGCAAAAGATCTAGTTAACGATGAAGTTTACATCTTCGCTGAAAGTTATTTAGGGAAATTTGTCAGCCACTGTGAACAAAGCAATATTCCATATGAAAACTGCAATATAAAATTTAAAGCAGATGATCTTGTAGATCTTTCCTATAAGCCGCTGTTTGATTACTTTAAAGATACAAAGAATGCATTCCGTGTTTTTGTTGCTGATTATGTTACAGGAGAAGATGGTACTGGCGTTGTACACACTGCTCCTGGATTTGGTGAGGAAGATTTTTACCTTTGCCAAAGTCATGATATTCCAGTTATTTGTCCAATTGATAACAGTGGAAAATTTACTGCTGAAATTTCAGATTTGGCAGGGGTTCATGTTTTTGATACCAATGATACAGTAATAAAAAAATTAAAAGAGCAAGGGAATTGGTTTAAAACTGAACAATATATTCACAATTATCCACACTGCTGGAGAACTGACACTCCTTTGATCTATCGCACTATGCCTTCTTGGTATGTTGCTGTTACAAAATTCAAAAGCAGAATGGTAGAGCTAAATAAGAGAGTTAATTGGATACCAAACCACATTAGAGATGGTCAATTTGGAAAATGGCTTGAAGGGGCACACGACTGGTCAATTTCACGCAATCGATTCTGGGGTACGCCAATCCCTGTATGGAAATCAGATGATGCGAGATATCCAAGAGTAGATGTATATGGTTCAATAGAAGAACTGGAGAGAGATTTTAATGTTAAAATAGACGACTTGCACAGACCATTTATCGATACTTTAACAAGACCAAATCCTGATGATCCAACAGGAAAATCAGTTATGCGCCGTGTACCTGACGTGTTTGACTGCTGGTTTGAATCTGGCTCGATGCCATTTGCGCAAATCCACTATCCGTTTGAAAATAAGGAGTGGTTTGAATCTGCGGATTTTATCACTGAATACATAGCGCAAACCAGGGGGTGGTTTTATACGCTCTTTGTATTGTCCACTGCTTTGTTTGATAGGGAACCATTTAAGAACTGCATATGCCACGGTGTTGTTTTGGATGTAAAAGGGCAAAAGTTGTCCAAACGTTTGAATAACTATGCAGATCCAATGGAGGTTTTTGATAGATATGGTTCTGATGCACTGCGTTTTCTTATGCTTTCTGGATCTATTGTTTGTGGTGGTAATTTGCTGCTTGATAAAGAGGGAAACTCAATACGAGATGTTCTGAAAAACGTAATAAAACCTATTTGGAACAGTTATCACTTTTTTACTATGTATGCAAATGCAGATGGAATTAAAGCTGAAGTTTGTAAGGATTATCAAAGTACTATTGATCACTACATGATTTCCAAATGTTTTGAAGCTATAGAAAGTATCCAAGCTTCTATGAATAGCTATAACTCCCAAGAGGCTTGCAAAATTTTAATGAACTTTTTTGAAGTGCTAAATAATTGGTATATTCGTCGCAGTCGCGAGCGTTTTTGGAAAACTGATTTGGATCAGGATAAAACTGATGCTTATAATGTTCTATATACGGTTTTTTATTACATACTAAGAGCTGCAGCTCCTTTGTTGCCACTTATAACAGAGAATATATGGCAAGGGCTTAAGTATGAAGAAACATCTGTTCATTTGGCTAATTTTCCACAATTAGAGAAGTTTGATAGTCAGCTCATTGCCAAGATGGATCTAGTGAGAGAGGTGTGCAACTCTGCACTTTCGATCAGAAACACTTTTAATATACGTATCAGACAGCCGCTTGGCAGTATGATCATTTATCATCAGTCTTCCTGTAGTTTTCTTGAAGGTGAACCGCTTTCTGTCATCCCAGAGTTCTCTCCTGTTATCCAAGTAGCTGACACTGGGATCCAGTGTGCTGCAGATTCAAATGAGTACCAGGAGATGATAAAAGATGAGGTAAATGTAAAAAAGCTAGAGTTAGTAAACAGGCTCGAAGGTATTGCATCGCTAGAGTTAAAATTAAATTTTCCTGTGCTTGGAAGAAGAGTTCCAGATAAAATTAAGAAACTAGTTCAATATGTCAAAGAGGGGAAATGGTGGCAAGTTGAAAATGAGCAAATATTCCTCGGAGATGAAACAGAGAACTATACTATAAAAAAAGGCGAATATGAACTATTGTTAAAAGCAAACAGTGAATTTTCCTCCGTGTTTGATAATAACAGAGGAATTGTGATTCTGAACACCACTTTAAATGATGAATTAATTCTAGAGGGGCTTGCAAGAGATGTCGTGAGACTTATTCAGGAAACTAGGAAACAAGCTGATTTTCATATATCTGATCGAATTAAGGTGATCATAAAAACAAAAGATGAGAAAATTAGGAAAGCGACAAGTAAATGGAGTGAATACATAAAAGAGCAGACTCTTTCCTTATCTTTAGAAATTAATACAGAAATTGGAACTAACTTTTATTCTAAGGAATATCAGGATTTAAGTGTTGGTGTTAAGTTAGATTGTCAGTAGTTGAAAATCGTCAGTGTTTGTGCTATACTTAAGGTAATTGGATAAGGTTATGGTATGAATGCTGTTGTAGATTGTAAGAAAGTTGTTGACTTAAATAACAATAGTGATGATTTAGGTAAAGTAGAATCTATTTCCAATGTTACTTTGGAAGAGGAAGAGTCTTTTGATGCTATGGAAGCTGTTTCTAATGTAGAAGAAGGGAATGATTTAGGTCTTGCTACTTCAGAAGAGGAAGAAGAATTTTTTGATGCTGTGGAAGAACAAGAGCCGTTAGCTAATTTTAACGTTCCACTCAGTATATTTCATTATAAAGATTATAACTCTGATTTTTTTACTTCTTGGTATAATATATCAAGTAGAATATTTAAAGAGGTAAATCGAGCTTGCCCGGAGAAGAAAGTATTAAATTTAGCTCTATCAGTTTTAATGTTTCCTTATATAGTTTTCACTGCGTTAGGATTAGCCGTATATAATAAATTAAAAACAAATGATAAGACACAAATCAGTTCAGAGGAGAATAAAACAAAAAAAAGTGAAGTAAGTGAAAGTACAGCAAAAAGACTGGCATATGGTGTTCTTGCTGCAATAGTGATTCTTGTTAATATAGCTATGCTTGCAGCATTACTTATTCCTGCAACAATTGCTTTGGCTACTTTTTATCTTTTAAATAGAGATTTATCTCACTCTTTAGTTACTGCTCTTAAAATAAGTATGGGGCGGTATTCTAATAAGCATCAAAATATTGAGGTGTCTTTTCATGAAAAGGAAGTTACTGGACCAAATATTGCGTGGGATATGGAAATAGAATTTCCACCGCAATTTAAACGATTGCTTAGAGATTTGTATGAAAATGAAAATAACAAGTGGTTTGATGTGACGCGGGATTCAGAGCATAGCATCGTACTGAAATTGTCAACTAACATCAATTTAAAAAATGGTCTTAAGCCCTTACGCAATGAAATCAAGGATGTGCTTGCAACTTCTATTCAAGAATTTGCGAAGACTATGGAAGAACTGATAAAGCTAGAAAAGAAAGAGATTACATATGATAAATTGAAGGAATTGTTGGACGAATTCAGGTTAAAAGTGGTAAGTAGCATAGATTTTAAGTTGACAACTCACTTAATATACAACGCCTATCAAGTTGCCTTTATACAAGCAGTTAGGTTTCAGCTGGATAGACGGAAAGAAGGTTTTTCACTGGAAGATGAGATAAAAAATTCTTTAGTGAGACAGGAATTAGAGAGTCAAGGTAAGGAATTACCAGGTGAGAAAGAAGTGATAATAAGAGATCTGAAAAAAGCAGGAGCAAAAGTACCGGATGTTTTAGATGATAGTGAGCTTCCTATATTTAAAGCAGAATGGAAGCGGCTTAAAGAAGAAGGGAAGATAGCTAAGAGAACAATTATTGATGTTTATAAATATATACATAGTAGAGAAACAGAGACAGCTCTAGGTAATGCTAAAGAAGAGATTAATCTTTTAAAAAAAGAAGGACAAAAAAGATATATTAGGATACATGAAAAATTGAAAGAAATATATGGAGATGTAAAAAAGAATAATTTAGCAGGTGATGTTTTAAGAAGAAGGTTAGAAGGTCTTTTTAAGTTCGAGTATGATGATCAAGAAGTTGAGCAAAGGCTAGTAAAATCAGTAATGAAAAAAGCCAAGGGTGAGTTAGGCCTATTAGGCATGCTCAGCTTAATAGACCAGTTTCGGGATTTAGAAAAGGAGATAAAAGGTTCTTTGAGTGAGAATTTAAAAGAAGCTTCAGATAAAGTAAATGCTTTTGTAGCAAAGATATATTTAGAAATAACGAAATGCAAAAAACAAAATGTACTCAAAGGCCAAGCAAAGGGTATAGAGGATTCATGTAAGCTGTTAGAGGAAAAGGAGCCGGATTTAGTACAGAGGATTAATGCGCACCGAGCGGAAATTGCAGAATGCTTAGAGCAACCTATATCGTTAAGGAAAGTAATAGAAGAAAATGAGGATTTAAACAAATATTTAGAAGGTGAGCGAAATAGGAAAGGAGAACAGCATCCAAGTACAAAATTAATAGAGAAGCATTTGAAAAATAACCAAGAAATTCTCAAAGCATTAAAACAGTTAGAATTAGAAGAAAAAGGATTGTTGATAAATGAAGAAACAAAAAATGATTATATAGAAGAACTAGAATCTCGCGAAAAAATAAAGTTTGCAATAATAGAGGATGATTTACTGAAGGAGTTCGAGCGTGAAACTTTTAACGAAGAAGCAGTTAAGAAGTTGTTAGAGGAAGCGGAACTTGAATACTATTTGGCAGAAAAATGCATAAAAAGTCCTGTGATAAAAACAAAAAATAATATCAAGCACTTTTATCAAGGTTTATTGTCTCCTTTGATAGATAATTTGACAAAAGATATAATAAATAATATACCAGGAAATAGTGAAGGTTGTATACAGAAAGTTAAGAACTGGGGTAAAGTTATGTTTGGTGCAATAAAGATTGGAGCATCAAATGTTTATAAAGAGACTACAGAGAGAAAAGCGTTAAATGTGGCACATAATACTTATAAAGAAGGAGAGACATTTCTTCAATGTTTTCAGTCAAATTATGAAGGTATTGGAGCCTTTTTAGGTAATTTATTTTCTGATGATGGGGTAACATTTAAAAATGATGTGTGGCCTAAAATAGAAGAGCATTTGCATGGAATGTGGGATAGATTTTTCAAGGATATTGAATTCAATATTGGAAATAAATTGGATGAAGTAAGTGTGACACAGCAACGGCAGGAAACTATGATTGTGACTCAACGATAAGTTCTGTATCCGTTCAGGAGAGTGGTTTAAGAAACAATAGATAGGAGATTTTGGAAAGGATTGAGACCCCTTTGTTTCCAAGTTAAGTATAATGAAATTATCCGCTCAAGGAATGTATTTCCCCGCTTTGATTGTGTAAAATATGAGTTTTTGCGATAAACGACATAATGCCGAATTTGCCGTTCAGCGTGGTTATTTGTCAGCGGAATATTTTCTGGGTCATCTAAAAATTTCCACATCATTCTTTCAGATCTCAGAACATTTTTTGCAACTCGAGAGGCTCCAATTGCTTCAGGTAAACGAGATATCTCCTTCAAGTAATACTTTGTACGTTTTCTTAATTTTCTGGCACGTCTGACAAACCTCAAAACATCTATCTCACTTTTTAGTAAAGCTTTTTTTAGTGCAAATAATTCAGTGGCCACGTTTCTCAAGTAACAACCCAGAACTTTAACTTCAATATTCCAACTATGTGCTAATCTTTCAAAATCTCTTGATAAATGTGCCCAACAGATTTGCCTGTTTTTATCGGCAAAATAATTGTATGCTGCATACCTGTCAGTTATTACCAAGCTATTGCGATTGCAGAATTTACTATTTTGTAAAACTTTCATTCCTCTTGACTCTGTAAATTTTACAAAACTTGCCGTATTGCTTGCAAACATCCAACACCAAGCGAGTTTACCTTTGTTATAATGGCTCGTTTCATCAATATGTAGAACTTTACTCCTACTTATCTCTTGTTCGATCTGCTCATACATTTTTTTGCATTTTGAAGCAACTCTATGTTCACTATTTGATATGCTACCGACGCTTATGTTCAAATTGAAGATATCATTTACGACACTCGCTATTTCGCGTTTTGAATTTTTGTAGAATCCGCTGAACGCTGCAATTATTGACTTAACCCTTGGACCAAATGTATCTGGCGTAACACCTTCCGGTAACTTGCTACTTCTTCTCTTTCCGCATCTCCGACAACGGCCATGTTCTAACTGATATTCCACTACATAAGGCTTGATTTCTGGAAGATCAACTTTCTGATGAATATATGGTTTTTCACATATTGCAATTTCTCCTCCGCATTCGCAAGTATTAGGCAACTCTATCTTTACTACTTTATCTGCATCCATGTTGGCGCGAAAACTTCCTTTATGACCAACCTGACCGCCAATATTCCTTTCGCTTTTCGGCTTATTCTTTTTTATTTTATACAACTCTTTGGAACTTGGTATTGATGAATTTTTTGAGCTTAAACCGAGTCTTTCTCTTAACTCAGCATTTTCTATCTTTAAAGCCTTATTTTCTGCTTTTAAACTTTCATTCTCTTTTTCCAATCTTTCTATTTTTGCTTCTAACCTTTCTATTTTTTGCTGTAAATTTTTGCAAAGTTCTAAAAGGTTTACCATATTACTTCACTTTTGCTCTATGATTATCTTCTTAGATCACCTTGTCTACCTTATCCTGCCACTCCGCTGAACGGATACTAAGTTCTCAAAGTTCCTTCGGTATTTTCACATACTAAATTAACTATAGCACTTGATTCTTTTTGGATCTCTTTTTCAGTTAAAGTGTGAGTTGGAGAGCAGAAAGTAACTGACAATGCTATAGACATCTTATTCGATTCTATATTATTTCCATGGTATACGTCAAATACTAAAACTTCTGTGATGAGCTCTGAGCTTTTTTTTACCACATTGATTATGTTACCTACTTTCACATCCTTATTTACAATAAATGCAAAATCACGTTTTACACTTTGGTATTTATAATCGATAAATTTCTTTCTACTTACAGGTAAATTTTCAATATTTTCTAATATCACCTCAAAACCTACAACTTTTTGCTTGATATCAAAAAGATCTAATATATTAGGATGCAACTCTCCAAAATAACCTGCTACTTTATTCTTAAAAGAGAGAGTGCCTGACTTTCCTGGGTGATAATGTTCTTTTTCTGCTCTCTCTATCGTTAAATTATCACAATTGACGTTAAAAAACTCCAAAGCTGCTATGCAATCAGCCTTTGCGTCAAAAACATCTACTTTTCTATCAGTATTATAATGGTTTCGCGGTAAATTATTTCCTGTTCTTATCCCACTTAAAACATGTTTAGACCGAGCTTCACCATCGTAAATCGGCCCAATTTCGAAGATTGCAAGATCAGATATTCCATGGGCAATATTATCAGCAGTAACTTGCAATAAATTTGGCATAATACTTGGTCTCATTATATTAAAGCTATTGTTAAACGGATTATCGATGATAAATAACTTATTCGAGTAACCAAATTTTTCAGCTGTTGATTCACTCATAAACGACCAGGTTAGCACTTCATGAAACCCTCTGTTTGTCATCAAAATACGCAAATTGTCGTATGTACTATCTACTTCTTCAACATTATTTGGTAGTGGTTCTTCTTTTATTTTGTCATAGCCGTATATCCTTGTTACTTCTTCGATTAGGTCAGCAGGTATTGTCACGTCCGGTCTCCAGCTTGGTACTTGTACATTCCAATTGCCTTCGGTTTTTTTATCAATACTAAACCCTAGTTTCGTTAAGATATCAAGCACCTCATCAGGCGATACAGACACACTTCCAAACTTGTTCACATCCTGATAATCAAAGCTCACCTTGGTGTCAGCACTATCTAAACTGCCAGCAGACACTACGCTTGAGGTTTCTCCACCACATAAGTCCAGAATCATTTTAGCTGCAAGGTTGAGTCCATCAAAAGTAAATCCAGGATCAACTGAACGTGCAAATCTGTAACTAGCGTCTGTGGAGATGCCGAGCTGCCTTGAAGATTTAGTAATAGAGATGGGATCGAACCAAGCAGACTCTAAAAAGATATCAGTAGTTTCAAGAGTACATTCACTGCACTTACCACCTATAATTCCAGCAATTCCATGAATATTTTTATCACCTGCAATAACGCTTATGTCTTTGTTTAATAAGTATTCTTTACCGTTCAAACCAGCAAATTTTTCTCCGTCGTTTGCTTTGCGTACTGTGAGCTCTCCTTCTATTTTTTTTGCATCATACGCGTGCATTGGGCGGCTGAAAGATATCATAATATAGTTCGTGATATCAACTATTGCAGAAATGGAGCGCATTCCTATCGATTCCAGCCTATCTTTTAACCATTTTGGGCTTTCTTGATTTTTTACATTGGCGATGTATATTCCACTAATAAAACTTTCCCCGTCAGTAACTTCAACATCGATTGGTGAATTTATGGAGCTGGTAAGTTGTGGAATGCTTAAAGTCTTTAATGTCCCAATTCCAGTTGCAGCAAGGTCGCGAGCTATTCCATAAATGCCTAAGCAATCTCCACGGTTTGGAGTAACATTTATATCAATTACAGGGTCACAATTGAAAAATTTATCCCCTACTTTATAATCATCGGAAAGCTCGATTATTCCTTCACTTTCCTCTTGAACCAGCGCAAGTTCAGAAGCAGAGCAGAGCATCCCTTCACTTAGCATTCCTCGTATTTTTGTGGACTTAATTGTGAGATCACTTTCTGGCAACGTGCTACCAAGAGATGCAAGTACAGTTTTCATACCTTCTCTAACATTGTTTGCTCCACAGACTATTTGTAGAATTTTACTTCCATCATTTACTTTACATAATTTTAATTTATCAGCATTTGGATGAGGTACGACTTCTAATACCTCTGCAACAATAAACCCAGTCAATCTGGAATTATCGATCACATCTTCTACTTCTAACCCTATGTGAGTTAATTTATCGGTAATTTCTTCTAAACTAGCATTGGTTTCTAAGTGTTCTAATAACCAAGATAATGTGAATTTCATGGACCTAAAAAGAAGTGAAAAAGTTATTGTAATGTAAAATGTAGTGATTTTAAAGCTTATTGTAGTGGAATGAAAAGTGACTTCTGTATCACAAGCAATGATGCAGAAGTTTTTGTAACTTTATATCTTCTTGTAAAGAGAATTTATCTTCTTTATATCACCTTTTAAATCTATCTCCGTAAAGGATTTAAGATTCATATTGTGGGTATCTGCATGGAAGCTATGAATGTAGCCATCTATAGTTAAGTCTCCTATCATATTATGGCTTTCATCTAGTATTTCGCTTCCTATTTGATAATGGCCAGTATATTCGTTAAAGGAACCATCTGTCAATTTGATGTATCCGTTACCAAATTCCTGCTCTAAATTTAAAGGATGATTAGCGTTAATAAAATCTATTTCGTTCATTATATACCTCACTAAAAATTAAATTATAATTAAAATAAGATGTTAAGTTAAATAATTTAATAAGATTAGTAAATTTTAAAATACAGAGCTGACTGTAATTAACACTCTAATTACATATTTTGTTAATGTATCAATGTTATAATAACACAGAGCCTTATCTTAACCCTTGACTTTGTCCTATAAAATTCATACTTTATTTACTGTTATAGTTCAAGTACATAGGGTCAAAATGGCGTTAAATCCGCTAGAGCAATTTAAAGTATATACAATAATAGAGTTACCTAGGTTATTTGGGTATGACGTAAGCTTTACCAATTCATCTTTTTTCACGATGATTTCGGTGATATTGATGATACTCTTTTTGCTTTTTGGAATAAAGAAGGGGTCAGTAATACCAGGATATTTGCAAGCTGCAGTTGAGTATGTATATGATTTTGTTATTTCAATAATAGAAAATAACACTGGAAGCAAAGGCTTGCAGCACATTCCATTGATATTCACAGTATTTATTTTCATTTTATCGTGTAATTTAGTTGGTGTTCTTCCTTATAGTTTCACGGTCACAAGTCATGTGATAGTCACCTTCGCTTTATCGATGGTGGTTTTTATTTATATAACGATTGTTGGATTTAAAGAAAGGGGAGTAGAATTTTTACGCATATTGCTACCAAAAGGAACTCCTTCGTGGCTTGCACCTATAATAATTATTATTAAGTTGTTTGCTTATTTAGTAAGGCCGGTTAGCCTATCAATAAGGCTTGCAGCAAATATGATTGCTGGTCATACAATCATCAAAGTGATAGCAGGGTTTATTGTAAATATGAACATATTTTTCACTCCTGCGCCGTTTTTGTTCATAATTGCATTGATAGGATTTGAAGTATTTGTTGCAATTTTACAAGCTTATATATTTACTATATTAACATGTGTATATTTGTCAGATGCAGTAAAGTAATTGACTTCCTTGTAGAATATTTTACAATTATATTATAAAGAAAAATTAAAGGTAATATATGGATTTAGTAGCTTTAAAGTTTATAGCAATTGGTTTAGCTGTGTTTGGAATGCTCGGTGCTGGTTTAGGTATAGCTAATATCTTTTCTGCTATGTTAAATGGGATTGCGAGAAACCCTGAATCAGAAGGTAAAATGAAAAGTTATGTTTATATTGGTGCTGCCATGGTTGAAATCATGGGATTGCTTGCGTTTGTACTTGCAATGTTATTAATATTTGCTGCTTAACAGATGCCACAGCTTGATGTTTCAACCTTCTTTTCTCAAGTTTTTTGGTTTTTAATTTTTTTCTCTTCACTTTTTTTCGTGGTAAGTTGTTTATTTTTACCAAAGTTAGATAAAATAATAAGCACTAGAAGTAAAGAAGTATTGGGTTCTTTTAATAGTTCTGTTCATCTTTTAAGACTCACGGAAGAGCAGATTGCCAAGTATAATGCCGCTTTAAACCAAGCTAGAATACAGGCAAAAAAAATCATAGATGATGCACTTGCTCAGGTAGAAGAAATGAGAGCTAATGTTAAGAATATATTAGAAGAGGAAGACAAAAAAAAGAGCAAGCTTATTGAAAAAAAAGTGGCAGAATTTAAATCTGAATATACTGATCAGTTAAAACAAATGGCTACTAGTATTGCTTTAATTTATTATACTAAATTGACTAATTCTGAAATTGAAGAGGAATTTATTGCTGAGTTGGTGTCCAAAGAATTTTAGGGGTTTTTATGTCTACATCACTGATTATCGGTCTTGCCTTCTTGGTAAGTTTTGTCCTTTCGTATAAATTGCTAAAGAAAGTGATAAAAAATGCGCTTAACAATAAGCGTAACAAAAGCAAATTTTCAAGTGAAGAAACTGAAAAATTCAGGAAAGATATGTTGGAGTATTACAAAAAATCTTCTAAAAAATACAAAGAATTAGATGCAGAAGTTAATAAAATGATGAATGAAGCACTTGATAAAGCTAATAGTATCATTAAGCACAATAGACAGCAGCTAGATCAGACATTAGATGACAATGCCCATTCTAACTTGAAGAAAGTCACTGACCAAGTTGAAAAAGCTCTTGGGGATTTACAGACTAACACAGTGAATATAGCTGCTGATGCTGTAAAAAAAATAATGCATGAACGTAAAGATGATAAGCGTAGTAGCGAGGTCATATCTTCATTTTCACGTGACTTAAATAAAAAATTGCATTAGGTTCAATGCAACAATTGCCTATACTTCAAGCTGATAATGTAGAAAAAATTAAGTTTGATTCTAGTTTGTGCAAAGAGCCAGAGAAACTTTTTTACTATAAATTTAATATAATTCCTTGGCAAAAATTAAATAATACTACTTTTTTTATGGTTGAAGACACAAGCCGAGATATCAACCGTTGGGTCGAAGCTCATTACGGTATTGACTATGTATTAATAAAAGTGGATAGCGAACAGATTTTAAATCTTCTTAACTCGCACTTTGGTATTTCAGAATTTGCAAGCAACTACTTATATTACAAGAATCCTAATTTTTCAGCTAAAAGCATTAAACTAAGCTCAATATTTTTTGCTTCTTTCTTTATTGTAACTTCAATTTTAACACTAACAGAGAAATATACATATTTTGCTTTGATGTTGATATTTATAATCGGATGTTCTAGTTATTTATTCAAGTTTATAGCTACAGTTTTTAGCTTATGTGAAACCTCCAACCAAAAAGTGGATTATAGTAAGCTGAATGAAGAAGATTTTCCTATATATACTATTTTATTGCCTGCTTTTAAAGAAAGTGCAGTGATAGAGCAATTGATCGAAAGCATTGAAAGTTTGGATTATCCAAAATCAAAATTAGATGTGAAGCTTCAGGTAGAAAGTGATGACCAAGAAACGCTAGCAGCTATAGAAAAGTACACTTTACCGCAGTATTTTGAAGTAATAAAAGTGCCTCATTCTTTGCCTAGAACAAAAGCCAAGTCATGCAATTATGCTATGAGCTTTGCTAGAGGAAAGTATGCAGTAATATATGATGCGGACGATAAACCAGACCCATTGCAGTTAAAAAAAGCACTGATTGAATTTAATAAGGACGACGATAAGCTTGCCTGTGTACAGGCGAAATTAAATTACTACAATTGTGATTATAATTTTCTCACAAAATTCTTTTCTCTGGAGTATATGAACTGGTTTCAATACTTATTGCCTGGATTCCAAAAAATGAACATGCCGATGCCTTTGGGTGGTAGCAGTAATCATTTTTCAGTAAAAATTCTAAAAAAAGTGTTTTTCTGGGATGCTTACAGTGTTACCGAAGATGCTGACCTCGGTTTGAGACTTGCGCAAATGGGATATAAAACCAGGATGATTGACTCAGAAACATTGGAAGAGTCACCAATTGTTGTATTTGCTTGGATTAAGCAAAGAGCGCGCTGGATCAAAGGCTATATGCAAACTTATATTGTTCATTTAAAAAATATAAAGTCACTTTATAAACACACTGGATTTAAGGGAATTTTGCTATTGAATCTTTTTGTTGGCTCTGCAGCTTTTATATTTTTTACTACTCCATTTTTACTGCTTTCATTGATATTAACTAAAGTTTTAAATGAATTATTTTTGTACTACTTTGTAGTGGTATACGTTACTAACCTGATTCTTTTGGTAATAGCTGTCAAACAGCAAAAGATGCCTTTTTATTTTTATATAGTATCGATATTTTTTCCGGTCTATAGTCTGCTACATAGTGTTGCAGCTTTTCTTGCCTTATGGGAATTTATTCTTTACCCTGAGCGATGGAACAAAACTCAGCATGGTTTATGGAAGCAAAACCTGTAGCTATTTGGCTTTTTCTCTGCTCGGTCATGGTAATTCTCATGGTAGGGATTGGTGGATTTACCAGACTTTCAAAAGCAGGATTGTCAATCACAGAGTGGAAACCAATTACTGGAACATTACCACCACTGAGTGAACAAGACTGGCTACAAGAAAAATTAAAATACGAAGCTACACCTGAATATAAAGCACTTAACTATGGTATTAGTATGGAGGAGTTTCGCGCTATATACTTAATAGAATATGTACACAGATTGGTTGCAAGACTAACAGGTTTAGTTTTTGTCCTGCCATTTATATATTTCATATTAAGAAGAAAAATATCTAAAAAGGTAGTAATAAAGCTATGTGTGGCATTATTATTTGGAGCTTTACAAGCTTTTGCTGGTTGGTATATGGTAAAAAGCGGCTTGGTAGCCAAGCCTCATGTTAGCCACTATAGGCTCGCACTTCACTTATTATTAGCATTAGTTATCTTTGCATTATTGTCATATCAATTTTTTGATTATCAGATAAGGCCACAACAAACAAAACTTAAGGTTAGTGGTAACACTATATACTACGCAAGGATGATTTTGGTCCTAATTGTAATACAAATAATTTTCGGTGCATTTGTTGCAGGATTAAATGCTGGTTTGATTTACAATACCTTTCCACTAATGGACGGACAAATCGTTCCAGAAGATTTATTTTTCTTACAGCCTATATGGCTGAATATCTTTGAGAACAGAGCGACAGTGCAATTTATACATCGAGCACTGGCATTGCTAATACTAACTTTGGTAGTAATACTCACAATAAAAAATGCTAGCATAAAACCGGTATATATTATGCTGCTCTCCGTCGTCATTCAGATCATTTTAGGTGTAATTACTCTATTATTGCACATACCGATAGCCATTGCCATAGCTCATCAAGTGTTTTCATTTATCTTGTTTGGGTCAAGTTTATACTTCTTGTGTTATTTAAGGAAGCAGACTACATCACCAATCTGCACATTTTTTCCTTCTTGAACGGGAATATTTTTTATCACCATTGCTGCTTCAGCACATATGATATTTTCCATTTTCATTGCCTCCACCACAAATAAAGGTTGTCCTATTTCCACCTGATCTCCTACATTTACGTGCAATTTAACTAATAAACCAGATATTGGGGATTTTACAGCATCTGCTGAAATCCCTTCTGTTTCATTATTTAGCATTAACTTACTTAATTCAGCTACATGAGGTTTTAATATACAACACTCAGCTTTCATACCTGCATGTCTTATGAAGTACTTGCTGCCTTGTCTTTCTATTTTAAGTGCTATATTGGTATCGTCATTAATTGTGATATATAGCAATCTATAACTTGATTTCCACTTGCCTATAACGGAGTATTTATTGTGATTATATACCGTTATTAATATATTATCTTGGTATTTTGCATTTACGGAGTACTCATTGTCATTTATATTCACTATGAATAAATCTCTTGCACGGTCACCTGCCATCCGAGTAGCTGATACTGGTGCCCCTTCTTTTTTACTAGATTCCAGTGTCACGCACTGGAATGACACCTGAGATGTTTCATTCACTGCTTTATGATGGTACCTTTCTTCATTTTCCAAATGAACATATAACGCAGTGAAAATAAATATTTTAATATACTCCTCTGTAACAAAATCGCCGTGAAACCCACTAGGGTAATGATCTGGAATGAATCTCGTATGGAGCTTTGCTGCGATAAAATTTGGGTGATGGAAGATGGATTCTAGAAATTCTATATTATTTGTTACTCCTTCTATATAGCATTCAGACAATGCTTTTTGCATTCTGCTGATCGCTTCTACTCTATCTTTTCCATATGTTATCACTTTGGCAATCATCGAATCATAGAACATGCTAATTTCTGAACCTGCAGCAACTCCATCATCTATTCTTACATAATCATTTTCACCCGGTTTATCGTAATATTTTATTCTTCCGCTGGAAGGGAAAAATTTCTTCGATGGGTCTTCAGCACAAATTCTACTTTCTATTGCAGAACCAGTAAGTTTAATATCATCCTGATTGAATCTCAATTTCTCTCCACAGGAAGTTCTAATCATTTCTTCTACTATGTCTATTCCAGTTATAAATTCTGTTACTGGATGCTCAACTTGCAATCTCGTATTTACCTCAAGAAAATAGAAGTTTTGGTCTTTATCTACAACAAACTCAACAGTGCCTGCTGAAAAATAGCCAACTTGCTTTGCCAGAGAAACACATTGAACATACATTTTTTGTCTTACTTCTTCACTAATGAATGGACTTGGCGTTTCTTCTATTATTTTCTGATTATTCCTTTGTATCGAGCATTCTCTTTCTCCAAGACAAACTATATTGCCATATTTATCTGCTATGATTTGTATTTCAATATGTCTTGGCAACTCTATATATTTCTCTATAAAGATACTGCCATCCTTAAAACTTTTCTCTGCTTCATTTGTGGCTGATGTAAATGCTAGTTCAATTTCTTTTTTGGAGTTTACAATTCGCATTCCTTTGCCACCACCGCCTGATGCAGCTTTAAGCATAACGGGAAAACCGATCTCTTTAGCAACTTGAGCTGCGTGGGCAGCATCGCTGATCTTACCCATATATCCTGGCACTACATTCACTCCAGCTTTTTTTGCAGCTTCTTTTGCTGTTATTTTGTTGGCTGTAACTTCTATTGTTTCTGCACTGGGGCCGATGAAGTCTATATTATGTTTTTGAAGAGCACGTGGAAAATCTGGATTTTCTGCTAAAAAACCATAGCCAGGATGAACCGCCTCAGCACCTGTTTCAACTGCTACTTCACATATTTTTTCAATGTTTAAGTAACTGAGGCAAGATGGCGAAGGGCCGATATATCTTGACTCATCTGCTTGTCTTACATGCACAGAATTTACATCTGCATCCGAATATATGCATACACAAGATATACCCATCCTACGAGCAGTTCTGATAATCCTGCAGGCAATCTCTCCTCTGTTTGCTATTAAAATCTTACTGTACTTCTTTTCCGTCATCGTACGAGCATACTTTCTTAAGTTGAGAAAGTAAATTATTGCCTGCAAGTAATTTTTAGCTTCATGCTACAGCTAAATCACTATTTAAAAGTTGCATAACATCAGGATCTGTCACTATAGTACTTTCATCATACAAGCCGTATATCCCGTTACATGCCTTAAACAACAAACATGTAGATCCTCCAGAAGCTATTGTAGCTACTGAAGCTAGTGCAAGAGATTGAGAAACCAAAAATAAAAAGTACAAGGATAAACATAAGGCAGCAATACACGCTATAGCTCCTATTATGTATAAGCACAAATGAAATTTGCTATTACATATAAAACCGCCCTTTATACCTGCAATTTGCTTAGCTTCTTCCCGTTCTGCAGCATTTAAAAAATAAAGAGGAGCTACCGCTACTCTCCCATGAAGAATGCAGCTTTTATCACAGAGTGCTTCTTTAATATATCTCTTATTATCCTTAAGTTTCTCTTTTAATCTTTCTGATTCTTTCCAATTTTTAGCTTCTTCTGCTTTTTTAACCTTACTCTTAGTACCTTCTTCCAAATCTCTCATAATCTCTTTGAGTGCAGGTAGCAGAATTTCTTGACTTGCTGCTATATGAAATGGGTTCCCATTTTCATCAAGCCTATGCTTAGCTGCATAAGCAACATTCTCTGTGCAAATTCTGACAAATTCATCTTTATTTCTTGCTTTTGCAACTTCAAATAAGTCAGCCATAACATACCTCGCTATATTTAACCAACACTAAATTATACAACATAACTTACGAAAAACAAGTAGATTTTATCTCTCAGAATAAATAAATTCTAAATTGTTACAAACATAAATTTTAGCTATCATCATTTATATTACTGTAATAGACAAATATGCCAGACGTAGTCACTAGATTCGCTCCATCACCCACAGGGTTTTTGCATATTGGAGGGGCCCGCACTGCGTTATTTAATTGGCTCTATGCAAAGCATCATGGTGGCAAGTTTTTGCTGAGAATTGAAGACACCGACAGAAAACGTTCAACGCAAGAAGCAATTGATGCAATTATAGAAGGGCTAAGATGGCTCGGTATGAGCTATGATGGGGAAATAGTATATCAGTCAAAAAGAATAGAGCGGCATAAAGAAGTAGCAAACCTTTTAGTTGAGAAGGGTAGGGCGTATCACTGTTATTGCCCTGAGACAGAAAGGAAAATAAAAGCGAGAGAAGAAGGAAAAATATATAAGCACAAATGTATTAGTGTGACATCAAACGTAAAGCCTGTTGTCCGCTTTAAAGTGCCAGACTCGCAAGAGATCGTCATTGATGATAAAATATACGGCCAAATCAAAGTAAGTAGCGAGCAGCTTGATGATATAGTGATCTTACGCTCTGATAACACTCCAACATATATTTTTGCCGTAGTAGTTGACGATCATGATGCTGGAATAACTGATATAATACGTGGCTCTGACCATCTCACTAATACCTTTAAACATCTGCTAATATACCAGGCTCTTGATTTTGACATTCCACGCTTTGCACATGTGCCGCTTATCCATGGGGAAGATGGGAATAAGCTATCCAAAAGGCATGGTGCCACAAGCGTTTGCGATTATGAAAAGATGGGAATATTGCCAAAAGCGATGCGTAATTACTTGCTGAGACTTGGCTGGAGTCACGGCAACGATGAGATTATTAGCGATGAGCAAGCAATAGAGTGGTTTAATTTAGAAAGTATTGGTCGTTCACCTGCACGGCTCGATTTCAAAAAACTGGAGCATTTGAATAACCACTATATTAGTAATATGAGCAATGAAGATATTCTGACTCTAATGCTTAGAGAAAATACTCTAACTGACAAAAAAAAGGGCTATTTACTGCAGGGACTGACAGAGCTAAAAAAAAGAGCAAACTACCTGACCGAATTATTGGATTTAGCAAAATTTTATATTCAAGATCCGCCACTTGATTTAAGTGGAGAAGCTTGTCAAATTGTCAAATCTAACCTCAATATAATTAAGTTACTCGCATCATTTCTGTCAAAGATCGGTGATGAAAATTGGAATAAGGGTTTTTTATCTTCTCAGATCAAAGAATGTGCAAAATTGCACGATATGAAAATAAGCGATGTATACCACTCATTACGCGCCCCTATAACTGGAGTAATGGATGCACCTGGAATCATTGATATCATGGTGATTCTTGGTAAAGATGAGTGTATAAGAAGGTTACAAGCAATTTAAATGAAATAAGAAAATTACTTGACATCCTTCGCCAGCCCCCTTATCATGAAACTGAAGCTATTTATTTATCTTCGCAATCTGCAGATTAAAACGACAAAGGGAACTTTGTATTTGGCGTAAATCATGCTTAATTTTTTGCACTATGTGCACCTCATGTCTTTATAAAACTTCTGGGTTTCTACCTATACAAGCCGAAACGCGCTTATAAAGCGTTTAAGACATCAAAAGACGTCAAATAGAACAAGGGAGAATTTGAATACTAGCTACCCTAGGTTTTCTTTGCCTTTTTTTTATTTGGTAAATTTCTTAAATATTTATAGCTAAACGACAATCGTCATCCCGCTACGTGTTAGTGGCTGAGATACTGCGGCGGTATGACGTAGGACTGCTGTCACCCCGCTACGTGTTAGCGGGATCTATTATGAAATACCGCAGCGATATAGCTACAGAAAACTTGTATAGATTTTTTCTACTTCTGTGATATCATAAGCCTGTAATGATAAAATAAGTAAATATGGATAAGTCAGCGTATGAGATCATAGAACATGAGTATGATGTGGTAGTAGTAGGTGCAGGTGGAGCAGGGCTCAGAGCAACGCTTGGGATGGCTGCAACTAATTTTTCAGTTGCCTGCATTTCTAAAATTTTCCCTACACGAAGTCATACAGTTGCAGCACAAGGCGGAATTAGTGCAGCTTTAGGTAATATCGGTGAAGACGATTGGCGCTGGCATGCATATGACACAATAAAAGGTTCAGACTGGCTTGGTGATCAAGATGCAATAGAATATATGTGTAAAAACGCTGCTAAAGCTGTTATTGAACTTGAAAATTTTGGCGTACCTTTTTCTCGTACAGAAGATGGCAAAATATACCAGCGTTCCTTTGGTGGAATGACAACTCACTTTGGTAAAGGAAAATCAGCTCAACGCACTTGTGCGGCGGCAGATAAAACTGGGCACGCAATCCTTCACACTCTATATCAGCAGTGTCTTAAATTCAACGCTGAATTTTTTGTTGAATACTTTGTGATTGATTTAATTATGGATAGCGAAACCGGAGCATGCTGCGGAGTTCTTGCTTGGTCGCTATGCGACGGCACATTACATAGATTTCGTGCGCATAGAGTGGTGTTAGCAACAGGTGGATATGGACGTGTTTATTTCTCTGCAACAAGTGCGCATACCTGCACAGGTGATGGTAATGGCATGGTAGTAAGGGCTGGATTACCACTTGAAGATATGGAATTTGTACAATTTCATCCAACAGGAATATATGGCTCAGGGTGCCTGATGACAGAAGGATGCCGTGGTGAAGGGGGGTACCTCGTTAATTCTCAGGGCGAGAAGTTTATGGAACGTTACGCACCAAAAGCAAGAGATTTAGCTTCCCGTGATGTGGTAAGTCGCGCAATAACAATTGAAATTAGAGAGGGAAGGGGAGTTGGACCGAAAAAAGATTACATGTATTTAACTATAGCGCATCTTGATCCGGAAGTAATAAAACTCAGATTGCCGGGCATCAGCGAAACCGCAAGAACTTTTGCTGGAGTTGATGTCACTAAAGATCCAATACCGGTCATTCCGACTGTTCACTACAACATGGGTGGCATTCCAACCAATTATCATGGAGAAGTGATTACGCTGAAGCAAGGTAAGGAAGAAGTGGTAGATGGACTATTTGCAATTGGAGAAGCTGCGTGCGTCTCTGTGCACGGTGCAAATCGACTTGGTTCTAACTCGCTTCTTGATCTTGTGGTTTTTGGCAGAGCTGCAGCGCTCAGAGCAAGAGAGAAACTAAAATCCGGTACACCACATAAAAAATTGCATTCAGACTGCACAGACTGGATAGTAGATAGATTCAATAAAATGCGATTTGCTTCTGGTGGGCTAAAAGTAGCAAAAATACGCAGTGAAATGCAGAACACTATGCAAAAATACGCATCAGTTTTCCGTGTTGCTGAAGTTTTAGAAGAAGGCAAAAAAGCTATAAAAAAGGTAGCAAAAATGATGCCTGATATTTCACTTGAGGATCGCAGTATGATGTGGAATAGTGATTTAGTTGAAGCACTGGAGCTTGCTAACATGATCCCACAAGCGGTTATTACCATGGAATGCGCAGCTAATCGCGAGGAAAGCAGAGGTGCCCATGCTCGTGAAGACTTTCCTGAACGTGATGACAAAAACTGGATGAAGCACACTATAGCGTGGCTTGAAGAAAAGAAAGGGCAAATTAACGTAAAAATTGATTATAAAAAAGTGGCTGAAAAAACTCTGAGCGGTGAGATTGATTTCATAGCGCCAGAGAAGAGGGTTTATTAGTCAGCCCATCTAGCTTATTCATGAATTGACGTAGTATTGATACATCGCTTATTTTAGTAGCTGGGTTTTCTGTATGCTCTGGTTGATTTGGTGACTCTTGTACTGCTTGATTTTTAGTCTCATTTCTTAAATTCTGTTGATCATTATTAACAAGGTTCTTCGAAGCTTGATTCTGCTCTGTTGTTGAATTAGAGCGGTTTTTGTCGTTAAATGTGTCCTGTGCTTTGTTGGTTGATTTTTCAAAAAGTTTCTTAATACCACTAAATCCTAAAGTTAAAGTAAGGCATATAACTCCAGCAACAGCTATGATAGGAATGGCTCCTCCAATTGCCATTTGACCCTGAAAGAAAGCAAATGTTACCATTGCAATAACAGTAATCGTTATCGTGATTGCTAACAGTTCGCGGGTCCTTTTTGCTGGATCTATGAATCCTGCTACAGCAGATACTCCTTTTTTTATACCAGAACCTGCTTCTTTAATGCCAGACTTGCATTTTTTTGAAGCAGTTTTACAGTGGTATTTTTCTTCAAGCTTCTCTTTTAGTTCTTTAGCTTTCTCCTGTGCTTTCTGTGGAGTCCCTGAATAATCTTTTAGATCTCGTAAAGTTAAATAGTACTTTTTAGTATGGAATTTTGGATCTTTCAGCTCCAGAGAACAGGGATCAGCGCCTATTTCTAGCAGCATTGTACAAAATTTTGTTGTATTGTCATAAGCAGTTGCTGTATCAAAAATTGTTCCTTGCGGTAGGTATTCGATACTTCTTTTTTCTGCTTTTTTCTTTAATGCCAATTCTAGGGGTGTGTTCCCTTCTCCATTCTTAGCATTTATAGCTTTACCTAATTTATCTTTAGATATTGTTCCATTTTTTACTAAACCTAAAATCAATTCCAAACATGTAACTTTTTGTTCTCCTTTGAATGAAGCAATATAGTGCAGAGCATTTTTTTCATCTTTATCTTGCACAGTAATATCTGCACCGTTTTTTAGCAATAGTTCTAGGGTTTCATACCTTTTAGTTTTTTCAAATTTTCTATCTGTACATGATCGATCCTCATTCTTTCCTTTTATATGCTGAAGCAGCTGATGAAGAGGTGTTTGTTCTTCCTGATTTTCACTATTAATGAGTTGTGCTAAATCTTCCTCGGTGACCGTTTTTATTAGGGTACCTAGAAACTTGCATTTCTGTTTCTTTTCCAATGGCACGATAAGGTGTAAAATATTATTTCCTTTTTCATCTTTTATGCCGTTAACATTCGTACAATCTTTTAGATATTTTTTAAATTTCCTGTTATTTCCATTTTTGATCGCTTTTAGTAATTGAACATTATTATTCGTTATCCCGTTTATTTTATGATCATCTTCAACATCACTGCCGTAGCCACTTTCTGCTTCACTATTCCTACGATCATTTTGGTTACAATATCTGCTATTACAAGTAATTTTAAAAATTACTTGCTTTACTCGCTCTTTTGTTTCATTTGGTATTTTTTTCGATCGTTCTATTACTTCATCTAGCACTGGAAGAAAGCATTGGACATAATACCTATAATATTTTTCTTGTTCTCTAAGTGATTCTTCTAATTTAGTTAATACTTCAGGGCTAGCACCTTCCTTGAATAACCTTTTACACTCCTTGAGAGCTCCATCTTGACCTCTTGGTTTTTCACGCTTGTGTTCTTCTTTTTTTACCTTTCTCTCTATAATGCCATACAATTGTTCGTCTTTTCTATCCCGCTCTTGCTTTTCATTTTTATCTATGTATTCATCTAATTTTTTTGCATTAGTAGTTAGTGCAGTTATATCTATACCCATACTAAAACCTCAATATTAAAAGCTATTTAAGTTGTCAGCACTAAACTAACAACCAAGAAGTTTGACTTTTAAATTGAGCTAAACGTTGTATATGTATAGGTGGAAAGGCAGAAAACTAGTTTCTATTAGAAAATCTGTTATCATAGTCAAATCCTCACTTGAACAGTTGCTACTATTTTAACCATTTAATCTTAAAAAATAATAAATATAGCTAAACTGTGAAACGTGCTATTGGCTAAAATAGGATAAGAAACTATAGCTGCAAGTATCCAAATTGATTTTTTATAAATCTTCCAGGCTTGGTTTTTCTTCTGATTTTTTAAGTCTTTCTTTATTTAGTATGGAGCTTATCTCTTCTACACTTTTATCAATATCATCATTGATTATTACATAATCATATTTATCACGTTTGCTTATCTCTTTTTGAGCTTCGGCTAATCTGCGCTCTATTTCGCTTGCATCATCACTATTACGCTTTTGCAAACGCAACCTAAGCTCTTCCATTGAAGGGGGAAGTATAAAAACACTTACAACTTTTTTTCTCATGAGCTTGAATAAGTGAAATGCTCCTTGCCAGTCTATGCTGAGTAAAACGCTTATTCCATTGCTTAAGTTTTGCTCTATAAAATTTCTTGGTATACCATAAAAATTCTCAAAAACTTTGGCGTATTCAAGCATTTGGCCAGCTTTGCATAACTCGTGAAATTTTTCTTCGGTAACGAAAAAATAGTCTTTTCCATTTATTTCGCCGGGGCGAAGCTTGCGCGTAGTCATAGAAACAGACCTAACTAAATTAGTTGATCGCTCAAGTAATTTTGCTGATATAGTAGTTTTTCCAGCTCCAGAAGGGGAGGATAGAACCAATAATACGCCCTCACTTTTTATGGTCATTTTTCTTTGCATTTTTTAACATGGTGCTTTTTGGATCAGAGTTTAAAAAGCTAGAACCTTCTAAATTAGAATTTGATAAGTTGGTGCCAATGAGAGAAGAGTTATCAAAGACAGTATAGCGCAAATCGGTCTTTTCAAAATTTGCCTTATTCAAATTAACGTTTACAAACTTTGCTCTACTTAATGTTGAATTAGAAAAATCGGCATTTTCTAAATTCATATTCTTAAATTCAAAGTAAGAATAATTTACATTAAATTTTTCACCCTGTGATATTTTCTCTTGCAAATCTTTAATCGAAGTTATAGCATTTTCTGAACCTGCAAGTTTTTTCTGTCCTTTATTGTCAATCAAAATTGAATTATCAAATTTGCAACCTGTTAAGTGAGCATCAACAACTGAACTTTTATATATGCTTGAAGAGAGAAAAGACATATCACTAATTGTTGAATTGCTCAAATTGCTAAGAAAAAAGCTAGTTTTCCTAAAGGCATTAGCGTGAAGCAAAGAAGATCTGAAATCGCTTTCAATAAAATTTGAATTAGTTACTTTTAAATTAGACCAGCTTGAATTATCAGCTAATAAATTAAAGAATGTTGAATTTTCTATTTCACTGGAATCAATATTATGGCGAAAAAGTGTACTGTTATAAACTTGAGAGTCTTGGATTTTTATCTTATACATTGAAGTTGTAGAAAGGTCTGAATCTTCTATCTTCGCAGAGGTGAATAGTGAATGGTCAAAAAATGAGCCATTCATGTTAGAATTCGCAACTTTAGTATTATGAAACTTTCCGTGACGAATGTCAGCATTAGAGACATTAACTTGATGCAGTTCACTAAAACTAAAATCAATATTGGACAAATCAGCATCCTGAAGATTTGCTTCAGAAACATATGTATGCTTTATCTTGGAACCATTTAGTATAGATTGAACAAAACTTGAATTATCGTCATTCACATAGGAAATTTGTGTGTTGCTTAAATTAGTTTCGTCGAAGTTACTGTTAATTATGATAGAAGAATTAAGGTAGGCAGCGGAAAGATTGCTACCTGTAAAGTCTGATTCTTTTAACTCTGCACCATATATGTTAGCATTTTTTAATGAAGAAAATTGTATCTTCAATTTATATGCATCCACTCCAAAGAAACTTGCATTATCAAGGTTGTTTTTCTGCATAACAGTATCGTTTATTTCACTATCACTAAAATTTACGTGGCTAACATTCGAGTTTGATAAGTTGGAGAAATTCATTTTCACATTCGAGAAATTAGTATGCAAACCAATTACGTTGTGCATACTCACTTTTTTGAGATCGGAACTGATAAAATCAGCATAACTAACATTAGACTGATCAAATACGATATCTGTTAAGTTTGCAGAAACAAATTTTGTAAAACTCAAATTTGTACCTTTTATTTTAATGCCATGTAAATTAGCATTGGAGAAATTAGCACCACGTAAATCAACATCAATGAAAGACACGTCGGATAAATCGGTGTTAGAAAAATCAGCACCAATCAGACTTACTCCATCAAAAACAGATTTACTTAGGTACAGTTGGTTAAAATTAGCTCCATTTAAGTTAGAACCAAAACCTTTCTTAAAATCTTCTGGCACGCCCTCTTTGTGGCACTGCACCAAAAATTCAGCAAAGTCTTTTTTACTGTAAGATACGTATTTTGCATCACGCAAAGCGTTTAAAAAATCACTAATCTGATTTTTTTCATCATTTGTTTCGTTTCCATAACATAAATGACCAACTAAAATTAATATCAAAAATCTAATCATCTTGCTTATCGCACTGTATTTCTTTCGTTTTCACAGCCCAATCGTACATTGCTGAGCTTTCTTTATTGTCTATTTTTCTATCCTCCAAAAGATGTGGCATCATTTCGGCAATCGCATTTATTATATTGATCTGCTTTTTTTCGATTGCTATATCAATTGGGGATTGAAAATTATTGTTAACTACTCTAAGATCAGCACCTTGTAATAAGAGAAAGCGCACTATGTCTACCTCACCTTGTTTAACTGAATAAATGAGAGGAGTATCACCCAATTTATTTCTAAACCTTAGTATCTCTTGAATTGTTAATCCAATTTTTTCTAGCTTACTTATTACTCCTCTTAAGCAAGTTAAGTTGTTCTTCTTAATGCAGTAAAAAAATTGCTTACTGTAATCATCAATAAACACAGTTGTAGGAAGATGCTCATTAAGGCTATCATATTGTCGTTTATATATTGACTTGCTTTGTATGTCTTTATGACCCCATTCTTTTATTGGTTCTCTGTTTAGCTTTGTCCATTTTTGTAAACTTTTCTTTTCACTTTGCTCTTCTTCATCTTTTTTAGTTATAGGTTTTACTCTATTGCGGTCCTTGGAATTACTGTTTGTTTCTTTCACTTTTTTTTCTTCAGACTGATTCTCTACTTTTTCTTTTTTTCCCTCTAATAATTGACTCGCATCACTTTTTGAAAGTTCATTATCTTTTATATCAATCTTCTGATCAGCTTGTAGATTTTTTTGCGGGTTAGCTGTATTCTCATTTAAATCAGCACTTAAAGGCAAAGGCTCTGGTTTCAAATCTTTATTCACTTCTTTATTGGCCACATTTGGTAAATTTTGAGCAAATTTGTCTGTGCTTCCTTCTAGCTGGTCATTTGGCAAATCTTTATCAATCCTTTCACCTTCACTTATAGTTTTTTCAACCACGAAAGCTTTGTTCTCGTTGTGTTGCAGTTTCTCTTTATCGGTAGTGCCGTCTAATCTTTTGCTCTCAGCCTCTTGTGTTTGTTTAGCATCGACGTTGCTTTTTAACTCATCTTTTTGATTTGTGCTATCTTGCTTCCTTACACCTACATTTTCGTTTTTATGAACTGATTCAATTTTCTTTTCTTCAAATTGCTCTACAGCAAATAGGCTCAGTGATCCGAATACAACAGCTAATAATATAAAATATAAAATATTTTTCATAAATATCCCAAGCATAAGCTTAATTAAAATGATACTATAATCAAATGATTAATCTACAGTAAAAAATGCCTTAGGATTTAATTTATAAAAAAACAATAGATTTTTTGTATCTGTTCAGGGGCATCGCAAATATTGAAGCAAAGTGGTCAGTGCTTACTGTACGAACATTGTGATTTGAGAGCAATCTCCGCTAGGGAGGATGTCATCCCAGTGCTCCTTTCTCGTCATCCCAGTGCCCAGACACTGGGATCCAGAAAAAAGAATGGTGTCATGCAAGTAGCCTCCTTCTCCTGTCATCCCAGTGCCCAGACTACTTGGATCCAGAAAAGTTTGCTTGTAAGCAAGCAAACTAGCGTAGAAAGTGGTTACAACATTTTCGATGAGATTATATGGAAAACTGGATCCCAGTGTCTGGGCACTGGGATGACAAAGGAGGACGTTATTCCAGTGCCAAGCACTGACCATTTGCTGTGCAATTTACCTTCAAAAATGAATGTTCGTACAGCTATGGAATGAATCGCGGTATGACGTAGGACTGCTGTCATTCCAGTCTGGAATCTAGTCTTTACTGGGGAGAAGAAACTCTCCTTCTACAGTGTATCCGTTTAGGGGAGGTATCTGTTCAGATGTATGGCTAATGTACAAATATTGAAACAAAAATTCCAGTGCTCCCTTTCTTGTCATCCCAGTGCCCAGACACTGGGATCCAGAAAACTTAACTTTAAATAAGTGGCTGCATAATAAACTACACATTAAACCTAAAGTGCATTATATCACCATCTTGCACGATGTAATCTCTGCCTTCAAAGCGAATTTTTCCTGCGTCTTTGCAAGCTGATTCACTTCCATACTTTATGTAGTCTGCAAAGCTTATTGTCTCTGCTTTTATAAAGCCTTTCTCAAAATCAGTGTGGATTACACCTGCTGCTTTATCGGCTGTTGACCCTATTTTTACTGGCCATGCCCGTGCTTCTTTGGGGCCCACAGTAAAGAAAGTTATCATACTCAGCACTTCATACATAATACGCGCTACTCCATCAAGGCCTGATTCTTGTAAGCCAAATTCTGATAAAAAACTCTGTTTTTCCTCTTCACTATCAAGATTTGCAATATCTGCTTCGAGTTTTGCTGAAATGCAATAAAATTTGCTTTTATTTTCCTCCGCCATCCTCTCTACCTTTTTAGATAATTCATTGCCAGTTATAACATTTGTATCTTCAACATTGCAAACGTACATAACGGGCTTTGTTGTCAGCAATTGAAGCAACTTCATCTCATCTTCATTGATATTCTCCAAACTTCTTGCAGGTTTACCTAATTTTAAAGTAGCTAATACCTCTTGCATTAATTCAAGTTGTCTCTTTAGCTCTTTATCACCTTGCTTTGCTTTCTTTTCCAATTGAGGAAGCCTTTTTTCTATGCTATCAATATCAGCTAGGATTAATTCCATTTCTACCACTTCAGCATCTGATATTGGATCTATTTTACTGTGTATATGGCTGATATCGTCATCCGTAAAGCACCTGAGCAGATGAACGATGGCATCAACTTCTCTGATATGGCTTAAAAATTTATTGCCAAGCCCTTCGCCTTTGCTCGCACCCTTTACCAGACCTGCAATATCTACAACTTCTAATTGGTTGTAGATTACCTTCTCTGAGCCTGCAATTGCTGCGATTTGTTTCAAACGTTGATCTTTTATCGAAATCTTGCCTATATTTGGCTCGATTGTGCAAAAAGGATAATTTGCAGCTTCGGCTGCACTTGACTCTGTAAGCGCATTAAATAAGGTTGATTTTCCTATGTTTGGTAACCCAACTATACCGCAGTTAAAACTCATATTTGCTATGTAAAATTATAACTATTGCATAATTTAAAAATTTCTGCTATACTTAATTAGTCGCTTATTGACAATTTTGTTGGTATAGTAGTATATAGCTCAAATTAAGGTAAAACTATGACTACAGCTAAGAAACGGAAACTACCAAGTGACTTTCATGATGTTGAGGTTGGAATAAAAAGGCCCAGGATCTCAGGGCAAGAAATAACTCTTTTAAATAGTAACCCTTACCCTGACAATTTCTATGTAGGACAAGCAATTGGTAATGGAAGCTGTTTTTTTGACTCGTTCAGGCAAAGTCTAGAACAACAGACAGGAGAGCAAGTTACTGTCGAAAGATTAAGAAATGATTGTAGGGAATTTGCGCAAAAGAATCCACCAAAGTGGTTTACAAATGCAATTGTCAATAGTCATGATAACAATGGCCAGCACCGTAGTGAAACTGTAGATGATTATACAGCAGACATTATGCGTAACAGTAGGTGGGGTGATCCTGACGTTGAAGGCAGAATACTTTGTGAAAAGTATAAGGTAAAGCTACATGTTATAGAGAACCAGACTGTTGATAACCAAGATCTGTCTTTGCATGAATTAATAGACAATTCAGGTTCAAAAAGTGCAGGTGAATACAATAAAGTTGATTATGATGATAGTAGTATTGTGCATATAATAAACAAAGGCGGATTGCATTTCGAACCATTGCTTGATAGAAATAAAAGTTTAGCAAAACAACTGCAAGAGGAAACCAAACTTAAACAAGAGCAAGAACAAGAAGATTTCCTATTAGCAAAAAAACTGCAGCTAGACGAGATCTTAGAATATTGTAACCTTTCAAAGGATATCTCTGAGAGAGCAGAGGTTGAAAAGGGATTTGATAAGTTATTGGCAGAAAATGCTGATGGAAAAATTGGTGATGTTGTAGGGCAGTGCGTTAGTGATATAAAGCAGCGCATAGAGCGCTCTGAGAAGCAAAACCCTTCAAGCTCACCAAGATGTAGTATGGAGGAATCAAGAACAGAAAAAACATTTCATCAACAACAAATATCACAATTGGAAGTGTAAAATAAATCTTCATAGCTCTGTATATTTTTATATAGGGCTTTTGCAAGCATTTCATATAATATGAACTTGCAGTACGTACTAACCTAAATGCAAGTTGACCATGAGACTAGTTTAATTATTGATGCCATAGAGGAATTTGGCGGTGAGGCTAGGCTTGTCGGCGGATGTGTGAGAGACTCAATTTTGCAGCGTGATGTTCACGACATCGATTTAGCTACTAATTTGCTTCCCAATCAAACGATTAAAGCGCTAAAACTCCGTAATATAAAAACTATTCCAACTGGCTTAAAACATGGAACTATCACTGCGGTTCTAAATCAAAGATCTTTTGAGATCACAACACTAAGGCATGATGTGAAATGTGATGGTAGGCATGCAAAAGTAGAATTTACCAATAATTGGCAAGCGGATGCTTCAAGGCGCGACTTTACATTTAATGCTCTGTATGCAGATAAGCATGGCCATATATATGACTACTTTGGTGGTATAGAGGACTTAAAAGCGCGAAGGTTAAACTTTATAGGCAACGCTGAAGATAGAATTAAAGAAGACTATCTACGTATTTTAAGAGCATTTCGTTTTCATGCAAAAATATGTGCCGGAGATTTGAGTGATGAAATACTAAGCGTATGCAAAAAGCATTCGCATATGATTCAAAACCTCTCTGGAGAGAGAATAAGAGATGAAATACTTAAATTGCTGGAGTGCAATGATCCTTTTCCAACACTTAAGAGCATGCAAGAATCTGATGTTTTGCAAAAGATTATCCCAAAAGAAGTAAAATGCGAAATTCTGTCTTCGTCACTTCTTTTGGGCACTGATGCACTAGTAAAATTAGCGTTACTTCTTAGGACCACCAAAAATGACAGGCTAAGTCTTGGAGAATATGTAAGCAAATTTTTACGTCTTTCGAACAGGCAAAAGAAAAAGCTGCTATTTTTACTATCCAACGATATCAAAACAGAGCTTTCGGAAAAAGAGCAAAAAAAGTACATATCTTTATTTGGTAGAGAACTATATTGTGATTTAATAAAAATTTGTGGTGTTGAGTCTGGAGAAAATATTGACAAATACATTTCATTTGCTAATACATTCAATATTCCAAAATTTCCTTTATCTGGCGATGATTTAATAAGTATAGGTCACCAGCCAGGAAAAAGTTTAGGTAAAAACTTAGAATTGCTAAAACAACATTGGGAAGACAGCTCCTACACTTTAACAAAAGAGGAGCTGGTGCTTTATGCTAAGAGCCTACTTTAACTTGCTTTCCGACTGTTCAATGAATGTATGCTTACAGTATTAGTGTGACTCATCGAGGAATTAGGTGTGTATTCTTTTTTAGCTTTTTCTGTTAATTGGTATTCGTTTACTCCTCCTTGAGTTTGATTACACATTCCCTGATCTGTAGATAAAAATTTATCTCTTATGCTTGATGTCAGTTGTAACTCTTGAATCTTATCTAAAAAAAATCTCATTCTAGCTTCTACTAGCTCTTTCACAACAATTTCTTTAAGTAATTCTACTGAGTCGTTATTATTATTATTCTTGCTATTAAAGCTGTGCAAGATAGAGTCTACAATCTTATTTACCCCTTCTTGTTTGTTAAATTCTAATTTTTTTACGCATTTTCTAACAGAAGGTGACAACTTGGCTTTTAACGTGTCATCTCGTAGTTCTTTACCCATATTTTTTCCAATGTTACAATGTTCGTTGACAACTTCTTTAACCTTAGCTTCTATGATCTCCCTTGCGGATTGTTTCAAATTACTTTCTAATAATTCAAGCAGCTTACTGCTTTCAAATTTGCCATCATCTTGATTTGATAGAGACTTTATAGTTTCATTAAGCACGTTATGGCAAAAGTGTTTCTCTTTAAATTCAGGAAAACCTTTTTTTAACTCCTCGTTTTTCCCAGATAAAAAGTTATTGAGACCCTTATCCCTAGAAAGCTTATTGGGCAAGTTTCGTAATTTTGAAAGAGTTGATTTTGCAGTAGATACTGTACTCACTGCACCTGCCTTTTTAGCCAATTGACCTTCTTTTGCTTCCTGTAGTTTCTTAGTGTCAGCTTTCAATTGACCTTCTAAATCAATCTCCAATTGTTGTTTAGATTCTTGAACACTTTGTAATTGCTTCCCCAAGTTCTCCATTTCACCCAATTGAGCAGTCAATGTATTCACACTTAATCATAGAGCTTTGTTTTCATGACCTAAGTCACTGACTTTATTTTCTAATTCAGTATTTTTGTCTTTAGCCTGACACAATTTATCAGTCTGTGATTTAAGTAAAGCCACTAATTTGCTAGCTTGCCATTGTTGATTCAATTCAATTAATTTATCCTCCTTGTCCTTTAACCTACTCTTAAGTTCTATTATTTGTGCTTGCAGACTTTCATTATCTTTCCTAGTAGCTTCAATTTCTTCTCCTTGCTCTCTTATTATCATGTATTGATCAAATATAGTTTTCTGTTGTTCATCAACTTTATCCTGCATTGCTTTTTTATCTTGTTTGTATTTGGTTAGTTCCTCTTCTCGTTCGCCTGCATCTTCTGTAAGTCCCTTATAACTCTTTTCAAGTCCTTCAATTGCAGATCGTAATTCTCTATTTTCTTCTTTTAAGGAAGCATTTTGTAAACGTTCAAGTTCTAATTCCTGATTTATGCCCTCCAGCTGTTCTTCTAATGCTTCATCATCTTCCTCTGTTATCAATGCTACTCCATCAGTCTGAACCCCTCCATCTTTGTTTATCACTACACTTTGGCTCTCTTTCTCTACAACTTCAGGTTTTAAGTCAACTTGAACACTTCCATCTATTGTCTTAAAAGCATCAGTTTGAACTTCATTGTTTGCAGTAGTTTTATCGTAGTACAAAATATTTTCTGCCCATCTATTCCATCTCTTGGGCAATATTCGTCCAATCGTTTTTAGATATAACCAAGCAAATACAGTAGACCAGCTGTATTTTTTTTCCTTTCGCTTAATATTAATTTCATAATTAACCTTATTATTAATATTTAGCATAAAATTACCTCATTTTTTAACTTTAATTTACAGAAAATTTTAATAGTAATAAAGTTATATATATTAGTATAAATGTTAAATAAATACTAACACAGGTGTCAAATTATGGTAAAGTCTTTGCCCGCCTAATACACTTTAAGCAGAAATGTACATGTCTGCAAGTACAGCATTTGCTTTTTCTATCGCTCTTGCTAACACTTCCTGTTCATTGTTCTGATTTTTCACATTGATTACCTGAGCAGCCAAGTTTGCAGGAAAAGTGACCAAACTGACTTCCCATAATTCCACTTGTTTTAACACTCTAGCTCCGCTTTTATGATCAACATCATACTCTATAGGTATATAGCCGATGGAAAGTCCATTGATTACTCCAGTTTTGAGCATTAAGTACGCTTCCTTTGCTTTTTGGATGCCCAAAAGTAAGTGTGCGGTTATATACAGGCCAACATCATTTTCGCAAATATCTATGATGCTACCTATAGGCTCACCTGGATTGTGCTGCCAAAGGAGTTTTATTTTATTTCTGTTTAAATTTTCCTTAAATGCTCCAGGCAATATCAGATCATTTTGTTTATCAACTATATTAAAAACGCTAGCATAACCAGAAAATACACCGTTTTCTTCTATACTTTTTATTGACAATGGTGAATAGAGAAATTTCTTATTCATAAAGCCTCCTGTAGTATTGGGAATTTTGTTTCGCAATGCACTGCGATATAATTCTATTATATGCAGTGCTCTAAAAGGGGGAAGCACTTTTCTTAGTTACTAAAAACGCTAACTAGAATCCAGATTGGACACTGGGTTATAAAATTCTACGTCATACCACCGCGGCGCTAACAAGTAGCGGAATGAGGATTGTCAAGGTGTCATCCTAGTGCCTCTATGATGTCATCCCAGTGCCCTGACTACTTGGATCCAAGAAAAAGAATGATGTCATGCAAGCCCCTATGATGTCATTTCAGTGCTTGACACTGGGATCTCATTTCACTCTATAATAGCAGTGCTCCTTTCTTGTCATCCGAGTAGCCTCTTTTTTGTCATCCCAGTGCGTGACACTGGGATCCAGCCTTTCCATAATCATCAAAACATTGTATTGTAACGTAAAATGGCTACTTTTATGCTTACCAACTTAATAAAATTCCTGGATCCCAGTGGGCTTTGTTGCATCGCTAGCTATGATGGATTAAAGATAAAAAAGATAGGGAATATCAGTAGCTTATTATTCTGGTATTTATAACAAGAACGGTCAATGAATACCTAAATTTGAGTAAAAGAAATTTCACTACCATTTACCAATCCGGCTAAAATTCAAGAATTTCAATGCTTTAGCTATTTTCAATAGAATTAAATTTATTAATATAAATAACAAATTACTATTCTTAAATTTGATCAGATTGATTGCAAAAAAACAAGATTTTCAATAGGTTACTTATAATCCTAACTATAGTTAGCCTTTCATAAGTAGCGATGCAACAAAGCCATCCCAGTGTCAAGCACTGGGATGACACCCTCCTAGTAGAAACGCTTTTGTAATTGCAACATTCGTGCAATCTTTAGCCATGAATATTAAGAAACTTACCAAACGAAAAAAAGGCAAAAGAAACCCTAGTCATTGTCTATTTTCAGTATTGGCGTTTTTTTATGTTTTTTACACTTAGTAACCGCGACTCAGCTGCATTTAAACTGCAACTAACTTTTAGCTATAAACATTAAAAAATTTACTAAGCAGAAAAAAAGGCAAAGAAAACCTAGGGTAGCTAGTATTCAAATTCTCCCTTGTTCTATTTGACGTCTTTTGATGTCTTAAACGCTTTATAAGCGCGTTTCGGCTTGTATAGGTAGAAACCCAGAAGTTTTATAAAGACATGAGGTGCACATAGTGCAAAAAATTAAGCATGATTTACGCCAAATACAAAGTTCCCTTTGTCGTTTTAATCTGCAGATTGCGAAGATAAATAAATAGCTTCAATTTTATGATAAGGGGGCTGGCGGAGTTTGTCAAGCAAGTTTTTAGCCCTGTCTCCTTGCTATAATGTTCATATCGATAGAAAAGCAAAAGAATAAAATGAAATATCAAGTGATATCCTCTATAATTAAATTTTTTGAATGAAGAGATGACGATTCGTGTAGGAATTAATGGTCTGGGTAGAATAGGCAGAGGCGTATTGCGTGCTATTTTCGAAATAGAAGAATATAGCAAACAAATAGAAGTTGTAGCTATCAATGGATCGCTCAGTGCAAAGCAGCATGCACATTTGATTAAATATGATTCTGTTCATGGCAAATTCAGTGGTGATATTGATTTTAATGAGTCTCAAAATTGGCTATCCATAAATGGCAGAAAGTTTTCTTTGTATAGAGAACGGAGCCCTGAAAATATTCCTTGGAATGTTGATGTAATACTTGAATGTACTGGTGCATTCAACAAACGTGAAGAAGCAATAAGGCACAATGCAGAGAAAGTAATTGTCTCTGCTCCAGTTCCAGATGCTGATGTCACTATAGTTTATGGTGTGAATAACGATATGCTCGAAAAAGAGCATAAAGTGATATCAGCAGGTTCTTGCACTACAAATTGCCTTGCTCCGATTGTGAAAGTCCTACATTCTAGTTTAGGCATAAAAAGCGGTTTTATGACTACTATACATGCCTACACGAATGATCAAAATGTTCTTGATGGTAATCATAAAGATTTGCGTAGAGCAAGGGCTTGCGGATTATCTATGGTGCCAACTACAACCGGGGCAGCAAAAACAATTGGTTCTGTCATCCATGAATTAAAAGGAAAACTAGATGGCACTTCCGTCAGAGTTCCAGTTAGCAATGTTTCTATGGTTGATTTTAAATTTACGACTGATAAGAAAGCGACCGTTGAAGAAATCAATGAAATATTTAAGGATGCAGCTCTCTCCTCTACGTCATTCCAGCGCGTGACGCTGGAATCTAATTTCTGGATCCCAGTGTCAGCTACTCGGATGACATCAGAGGGTACTAGGATGACAGAGGGTTATCCAATGTCAAATGTACTTTCTATATGCGAGGAACCTTTAGTCTCAATAGATTTTGTGCATAACCCTTATAGTGCAATTGTGGATTTAACTGGTACATATGTTACAGGTGATATATGCAGGGTTGCAGCGTGGTATGACAATGAGTGGGCTTTTTCGCTGAGAATGTTAGACATAGTATTATTGAGCTATAGTAAAGTATGAACTGGAACTCAAACAAATACGCCTCATTTTATGAGCACTTTGCGGAACTCAGAAAAAGAGTTATCTTTTGCTTTCTATTTTTTTGCGTTGCTTTTGGTTTTTGTTATTACTTTAAGGAAAATATATACCGTTTTTTACTCGCACCTTTAATAGAAGCAACAAAAGGTAGCGAAGGTTTTTCTTTAATTTACACAGACTTAACAGAGGCATTTTTTGTGTATCTTAGAGTTGCAATGATGAGTGCACTTTTGCTCTCTTTTCCTGTGTTTGCATGGCAATTCTATATGTTCTTAGCACCTGGGTTATATAAAAGTGAAAGGGCAGTGTTGTTGCCATACTTAATTGCAACACCGGTTTTATTTGTAACGGGAGCTACTGTAGTCTATTACTATATATTTCCTTTAGCCTGGAAGTTTTTTATCAACTTCGAACACAGTGGTAAATCCTTCGATATACCGATAGAGTTTATGCCATCAGTTAGCGAATATTTAGACCTCGTTCTCCAATTTATGTTTGCATTTGGCACTGCATTTCAAATTCCAGTCATACTCACATTAATGGTGAGAGTTGGGCTACTGACTGCACAAAGTTTGTCAAATAAACGTAGAATCGCAATAGTGGTAATTTTTATTATTGCTGCAATCTTAACTCCACCTGATGTATTAAGCCAAGTAGGGCTTGCAATACCTATGCTGATTCTATATGAATTGTCCATTCTGATATGTAGGTATATTGAAAAAAAGAAGACAAAGATTTAAACAAAGAAATCCCTCTTATCTCCTTTATATCACATTTTTAACTTACAACATTCTTATTCAGGACTTAAATATGGAAATGTTTCATAAATTGATTGTAATACTTTGTTAAGTTCAGCCTTACTTTTGATGATCAATAATACTGTATCATCACCTGCTATAGTTCCTATAATTCCTATGTTTTTGCTATTATTTAATGAATAAATAACATATTTCTGATCTAGAAAGTAAGCCAGACTGCTAGCTTGTCCTGGTTGAGTGTGTAGTACTATTAAACCAAAATCCGAAATTTGCATATTAAGTATTAATGGTAATCGATATTGGTTGATGTCAATTACTTTATACATACCAGCAACTTTGGCAATTTTAAGTTCTTTCAATTTTCTTGATAAAGTAGCCTGAGAAATGTTATACCCTCTTTTTTTGAGTAAGGTCTGTAAATCGCTCTGTTCTAAAATTTCATGATTTTGAATAATATTTAAAATATGTTCACCTAGTGTGTTGTCATGCATTATGCATTTTCCTCATATTGAATATGTAATAAGTATATTTGAAATTATATTCATTATTTCTTGACTATTCAATTTTTAATGTCTATATTCACAAGATGAATAAAATATGAATATAAATTAGTAATATGAAAAAATACATTTTAAATGCTATTATAGCGATAAGTATTCTATTAACAGGATGCAAGGAAGATAAACACGATAATATCATTAGATTTGCAATTTCTGCAGATTATCCACCTTTTGAATATTATGAAAATGGTAAATTTACTGGCTTTGACATTGAGCTTGCTCAATTAGTAGCAAAAGAGTTAGGTAAAGAAGCGATATTTAAAGATATGCAGTTTAGTACTATATTTGCAGCATTGCAAAGTAATTCTGTAGATGCTGCTATATCTACTATTGGTAGCACAGAAGAGCGTGAAAAAAATTTTGATTTTTCAAATAGTTATTATACAGGGGAATTTGGTATTCTATATCACAAAAATAAACCCATAGCCGGTATAAACAACTTAACTCACAAGAAGATAGCCGTTCAACTAGGAACTGTCATGGAAATTTGGCTAAAAGAGCATGTTCCTACAACAGCTCAAATTATTGCTATAGACAATAATAATCAAGCTGTAGAAACATTAAAGTCTGGTCATGTTGATAGCGTCCTAATTGATGAATTCCAAGGTAAAGTATTTAGCAAAAAAAATCCTGGTCTATCATGGTCAGCCATCGCTAAGTCAGATAATGGTTATTCTATTGCTGTGAATAAAGGATCTGATTTAAAGGATAAAATAAACGAGGCGTTAAAAAGTTTAGAAAGTAAAGGTGTAATACAAAAGATAGCAGAAAAATGGCTAGGAGATAACTGATGCAAGAATTAATTTCTAATTTCTTGTTTGTTGGAACAGGCCTTGCCTTTACTTTAAAATTATTGATTGGAGGACTGCTTTTAGGTATGAGTCTAGGAGGGTTATTTTCAGTACTCAGATATAATAAGATCTGTATTCCATTAATTAATGGAATTATATCTGTAATACGTGGCACCCCCCTTATATTACAGTTAAGTGTTGTTTATTTTATGACTCCAACCATTGCAGGAACTAAATTAAACATATTTAGTGCTGGCATTATAGCATTTGGTCTAAATAGCTGTGCTTATATTGCTGAGATTTTACGAGCTGGTATTGAAACTATATCAAAAAACCAGTTTGAAGCAGCTAAAACTTTACAAATACCTAGTTTCTATATGTGGAGAGATATTATATTACCACAAGTTATTAAAAATATTCTTCCTGCAATGATAAATGAGATCATTGCACTCCTTAAAGAAACGGCATTAATCTCTACTATTGGTGGTGTTGATATTATGCGCTCTGCGCAAATGCTTGCAGCAGAACAATTTACTTATTTTATACCACTTTGTCTTGCTGGGGCTTATTATTACGCTCTTGTATTACTAATTGAATATATAGGCAAAAAGATTGAACAGAAAGGTATATATGATAAAAATGCATAATGTTTGTAAATTATTTAATAATATTCCAGTACTTAATAATATTAACCTGATTATAGAACAATCTATAGTTGGTCTTGCTGGTCCTTCTGGTAGTGGTAAATCAACATTGTTACGTTGTATACAAAAACTCGAAGTTTTAGATTCTGGTAGCATTGAATGCAATGATAGTACTGGTTTTGTATTTCAGGATTTTCAACTTTTCCCACATATGACTGTCTGGGAAAATCTTACATATGCTCCCAAACTTAAAAACAAAACTCAGGATCAAAGTGATTCACTACTTGAGTCTTTGGGTATTGCCTCTAAAAAAAATGATTACCCTAGTAATCTATCCGGTGGGCAAAAACAGCGGGTTGCGCTTGCCAGAAGCTTAATGATGAATCCAAGGATTCTATTATGCGATGAGCCAACGTCTGGTTTAGATGTAGCAACAATAGTCGACGTTGTGGAACTACTACAATCAGTTAGAGATATGGGTATTACTATGATTATCGCTTCTCACAATTTGGATTTTTTAACAAAAATATCAGATCGGATTATTCTGTTAAAAAACGGAAAAATAATTGTAGATATCAATCCTAAAGAAATTGATGAACCAACAAACTATTTAAAAAATAATTATTAAAAGAGAATCACTCATATCATACTGAGAGCTATAACAGATCTTAGCATCGAAAATTACATAATGTATATTATGGAAAATAAATTACATAATATAAGAAGCAACGCTAAAAATAAAATCACATAATATAGCAAACTATAGCTAACCCAAGAAAGGTTTTCCTACGTCATACCGCCACGATATCTCAGCATAGATTCCGCTAACAAGTAGCGGAATGACGAATTTTTGTTTTTCAAACTGTCGGTAAATCTAAGTCAGTTTAGCTATATGTGTCAAGCACTGGGATGACACCCTCCTGATGGGCCAAAATCACAATGTTCGTACAGTTATGGAATGAATCGCGGTATGACGTGTTGCTTTGATCAGCTATAAAGATGATGCTGCGGAAGTTTTTAGTACTTGCTCGCAACTTTCAACAATTTAATAGCACTGGTGTTTACAACCTCTCCGCCGACACGCTTAGTGACAAAAAACCTCACATAAGGTTTATTCGTATAAGGGTCTCTTAATATTCTCATTCCTCTGTTATCTACAATCTTATAAGCTTGTTTGAAATCTGCCATCGCAATTACTGGTAGCTGATTGTTTGGCGCTGGTGGCATATCGGCAGATTGATATACTGGTATTACCATTAAGGTATCTGGGGCTTTAAGCGACAAACTTGGTTGCCAGAGATATTGACCTGTTTGAGCTTTTAGTAGCCTAATGTCCTTCAACGTACTCCTGTTCATCAAAAATGACGCATTTTTGGAATAATATTCGTCCAGAGAGTAATACAACATCATTATTGAATCACTATCTAATTTTTCAGTTTTAACTTGCTCTATTTTATTATAACTGTTTCCATTTTCATAAGCTAAAATTCCTTTTGGTTGAAAAGTGCCCTCACCCTTAATGAAGGCTTCGCTTTCTTCCTTACTAAAAGTCTCGGCAATCTTTTCCACCAGCCAACTCTCAACATCGACAAACGCATCATCGAGTAACTTTTGTGATATTTGTGGTTGAGCATATAACTCGTAAGTTGTGACGGAAATCTTTTGGATTTTGGGCGTGTCCGTATCTTTTGCAAAATCATACTTAGAGGTTGTCCGGAAACAAGTAAAAGGCTATAATATCTGAAATTTTAGTACGGGGTAAAGATGAGAAAAAAGTATCCAACAGATCTAAGCGAAAGGGAATGGGCAAGAATAGAAAAACACTTCAGAGTATCATACAAGAAAGGAGGAAGGCCGCCAAAGTATAGCAAAAGAGAAATATTAGAAGCAATTTTCTATGTATTGCGTACAGGGTGTCAATGGCGGTATTTACCAAATGATTTTCCGCTATGGAAGACTGTGTATGAGCAGTTCAGGCAATGGAAGAAGCAGGGAATTTTTGAGAAAATGAATTATGAAATTACAAAATATAGTAGAAGAAAAATAGGAAGGAATGAGCAGCCGAGTGCCTGTATAGTAGATAGTCAATCTGTAAAGACTACAGAAAAGGGGGGATCAAAGGCTATGATGGAAGTAAAAAAGTAAAGGGTAGAAAAAGGCATATAATTACAGACACTCAGGGTTTTATACTAGGTTGTTACGTAGGCGCTGCTAACGAAAATGATAGAGATGGTATTAAAATAGCATTAAACAATATGAGAACAAAATATACTAAAGTTAAAAAAATGTGGGCTGACATGGGATACCAAGGAAGAAATTTAAAGAATCACACAAAGGAAGAATATGACATAGATATTGAAATTGTTACAAGGCCTCCATGTAGATTTTGGGTGCACAAAGATACGCCACCTGAGCTACTACCAACAAGAGAACAAGGGTTTAAAGTACAGCCAAGAAGATGGGTTGTAGAAAGGACTTTTGCTTGGGTTAATAGGAATAGAAGGCTATCGAAGGAGTATGATTTACTCACAACATCCACTGAGAATTTCATATACCTAGCTATGAGTAGGGTTATGTTAAAGAGGGAATATGCTTGAATTTACTTGTTTCCGGACAACCTCTTAGACTTATTGCCACCGTCCTCATCATCTACTGTTTCACTGCTCCAACCTGCACCGGCGCGGTCAAAATCTTCTATAATGTAATCCAATGTTTCAGTAGAGATTCTTTGACTGGAGCATATTTGTCGCATTGGGGACGAATCAGTTACGCGCTTGTTTATGCGTTTTACAATATGCGGAGTAACTAGATATCCCCCGATATCACTGTCATCTCCACTGAGGGTTTTGTGTGATAAACCGCTTTCCATTCCCTTGCGGATATAATCAGAAAAATATTTATCGCTTGTGCTAAAATCTGTATTTACTTCTGGGCGTTGAGCTGCAGTTTCGATCAAGTCTAAACGCTCTTTGCAACTATCAATGGCATTATTTACCTTGCATAGCTGCTCAATTGTTGCAGAATCAGCACGCCCTTTGCTTTCAATTTCTTTTAGTTTGCGATCATTTATTAATTTAAATTGCTCCCATGATGAAGCGAGTTCATTGATACGGTGAGCGATATCGGTAAGTGACATAATAGCCTCCTTTGAAAATGAAATAAAAATGGAAATAAGGTAATAGGAATGGCATCCATAGATGTTTCCCACAGTTGTACGAATATTGCAATATGGTACATAGTAAACGATGTCATTCCAGTGCTCCCTTTCTTGTCATCCCAGTGCTTGACACTGGGATGGCTTTGTTGCATCGCTAGCTATGATGGATTAAAGATAAAAAGATAGGGAATATCAGTAGCTTATTATTCTGGTATTTATAACAAGAACGGTCAGTGAATACCTAAATTTGAGTAAAAGAAATTTCACTACCACTCACTAATCTGGCTAAAATTCAAGAATTTCAATGCTTTAGCTATTTTCAATAGAATTAAATTTATTAATATAAATAACAAATTACTATTCTTAAATTTGATCAGATTGATTGCAAAAAAACAAGATTTTCAATAGGTTGCTTATAATCCTAACTATAGTTAGCCTTTCATAAGTAGCGATGCAACAAAGCCCACTGGGATCCAGCTTCTATGCAACTTAATTAAAAACGTTTGTTTTAGCATAAGACAACTACCTTTAGCTCATCAGCTCAGTTATAAGCAAAATTTCTGGATTCCAGTTTCAAGCACTGGAATGACATCATCTGTTGTGCAATTTACCTTTAAAAATGAATGTTCGTACAGTTATGTGCTTGGCACTGAAATGGCATCATTTTTGTATCCGTTCAGCGGAGTGGCAGGATAAGGTAGACAAGGTGATCTAAGAAGATAATCATAGAGCAAAAGTGAAGTAATATGGTAAACCTTTTAGAACTTTGCAAAAATTTACAGCAAAAAATAGAAAGGTTAGAAGCAAAAATAGAAAGATTGGAAAAAGAGAATGAAAGTTTAAAAGCAGAAAATAAGGCTTTAAAGATAGAAAATGCTGAGTTAAGAGAAAGACTCGGTTTAAGCTCAAAAAATTCATCAATACCAAGTTCCAAAGAGTTGTATAAAATAAAAAAGAATAAGCCGAAAAGCGAAAGGAATATTGGCGGTCAGGTTGGTCATAAAGGAAGTTTTCGCGCCAACATGGATGCAGATAAAGTAGTAAAGATAGAGTTGCCTAATACTTGCGAATGCGGAGGAGAAATTGCAATATGTGAAAAACCATATATTCATCAGAAAGTTGATCTTCCAGAAATCAAGCCTTATGTAGTGGAATATCAGTTAGAACATGGCCGTTGTCGGAGATGCGGAAAGAGAAGAAGTAGCAAGTTACCGGAAGGTGTTACGCCAGATACATTTGGTCCAAGGGTTAAGTCAATAATTGCAGCGTTCAGCGGATTCTACAAAAATTCAAAACGCGAAATAGCGAGTGTCGTAAATGATATCTTCAATTTGAACATAAGCGTCGGTAGCATATCAAATAGTGAACATAGAGTTGCTTCAAAATGCAAAAAAATGTATGAGCAGATCGAACAAGAGATAAGTAGGAGTAAAGTTCTACATATTGATGAAACGAGCCATTATAACAAAGGTAAACTCGCTTGGTGTTGGATGTTTGCAAGCAATACGGCAAGTTTTGTAAAATTTACAGAGTCAAGAGGAATGAAAGTTTTACAAAATAGTAAATTCTGCAATCGCAATAGCTTGGTAATAACTGACAGGTATGCAGCATACAATTATTTTGCCGATAAAAACAGGCAAATCTGTTGGGCACATTTATCAAGAGATTTTGAAAGGTTAGCACATAGTTGAAGTTAAAGTTCTGGGTTGTTACTTGAGAAACGTGGCCACTGAATTATTTGCACTAAAAAAAGCTTTACTAAAAAGTGAGATAGATGTTTTGAGGTTTGTCAGACGTGCCAGAAAATTAAGAAAACGTACAAAGTATTACTTGAAGGAGATATCTCGTTTACCTGAAGCAATTGGAGCCTCTCGAGTTGCAAAAAATGTTCTGAGATCTGAAAGAATGATGTGGAAATTTTTAGATGACCCAGAAAATATTCCGCTGACAAATAACCACGCTGAACGGCAAATTCGGCATTATGTCGTTTATCGCAAAAACTCATATTTTACACAATCAAAGCGGGGAAATACATTCCTTGAGCGGATAATTTCATTATACTTAACTTGGAAACAAAGGGGTCTCAATCCTTTCCAAAATCTCCTATCTATTGTTTCTTAAACCACTCTCCTGAACGGATACTCATTTTTTATCTGTTGAAAATGTAAACCGAAAAATAGCGTGGCACTTTGTGCCACGCTTAGTACTGTAAGCTTAATCCAGTAATTGAATTAAGCGAGGTAAAATAAAAGATAACGACACTATATAATGTTCGTTCTTTTATGTCAAGCACTTTTTTGAATTTTTTTGGTGATAATTTTTATCCAGTTATTTTATTATTGTAGTATAATTTCAATGCCAGATACTATCATTATGATCACGATCTAAATTTAAATCGTAATTATCATCAAATTTATATATCCCCTCCATCTCTTCTCTATGCAATTCATGTGAATCACCTAAAGCTTTTTGATTAGAAACGTCAACACAATACTGTAACAGTGCTCTTAATGCTCCAGCACTATCTTGATCTAAATTAAAATTGCTAAAATCAAATTTCTGCATATTCTCCACATGTCCTTCTCTACATAACCTACATATCTTAGCAAAAGCCCTTTCACTTTCTCGACTCCAAGCATTAAGAAAGTAAGGATCTACTACTTTGCTAAATTGTTTCTCTATCTCTTCAAGAGAGCTCTCTGGATTAAGTTCTAATATTACTTTGAAAATCCCACTGCCATGGAATCTATAAAATTTACTAGATAAGCTATCTTTTACAAAATTAACTGCATCATCTATTGTAACACCAGAGCGAGATTCAAATATCATCTCAAATGCTCCATAACAACTATCAAGACCAAAATTAATTATTTTTTCCATAAAATCAATTACCTCTTCTAAGGAAATTTGTGGCTTATTCCTCAAGATAACTTCTAAACTCTTGACAAAATTATGCCCATGCTGATCCATAGCATGGGTTTTCCCATTTATTGTATAATGATATAGCTTCTTATTTTCTATTATATGCTTATTGCACTGGTAGATATGTAGCTTATTCAATTTGCCAGAATATTCCTCTATTTCCTTATCTGGTAATTTTGAGCGGAATTCCTTGATTACTTCGCGTATTATTCTATTGATATTACTCATGCTTATTCCTAATTAATATGTTAGTATTTTTATAAATTAAGTTATTATATTAAAATTCTTTCATGGATTTCAATATTAGCTCCGCACTACTTGTAGTTTTTGTAATGGGTCTGCCAATGACGATATAATCAGCTCCTGAATTTATTGCTTCTTTTGGCGTTGCTGTTCTTTTTTGGTCGTCATGACCTGGATCTATACGAATTCCTGGAGTAATAATTTTAAAGTCTTCACCGCACTCTCGGCGCACTTCTTGAGCTTCTAGTGCAGAACAGACTATTCCATGGAGTCCAATCTTTTTTGCAAGCTTTGCAAGCAAAATTACCTGTGATTTTGCCTCTCTTGCTACTCCAAGCTCGTTTAAATCCTCATTGCTCATACTAGTTAGCACTGTCACTCCAATCAGCTTTATTTTTGTGCCTTGCACTACACTTAGCGCTTCTTCAAGCATTTTTGTCCCACCGCTGATGTGCAGAGTTAACATTTCAACGTTCAGAACTTTTATTACTTCAACTGTTTTGGCTACAGTGTTTGGAATGTCATGCAATTTCAGATCTAAAAAAATTGGTACATTGCATTTTGCAACTTCTTGCACTCCAGAAAGACCTTGAGCAGCAAAAAATTCTAATCCCAGCTTTACCATGCCAACTTTACCACGCAGAGCATTAGCTAGAGAAATAGCCTTATTTAAGTCTTGTGTATCCAGTGCGCATATTATTGGGTTCATTATCTTGCATGATTTATCTTATAATAAGACTCATTGTTGTGTTTTGCAAATACTTTCACTCTGATTGAACTGACTGCGTTCATAAGATTCTGTCAATAGTGAATTTGGCAACTTGGTCGGGGTGGATGAGCGACTGACAAATAATGATTCATATCCAAGATCTTCCAGCGAAGAAGAAGGCGTTTCGTCTGGCAAAAGCCGTGCAATTTCTCCTTGTAACGCAGACTTTAATATTTGAATCGTATCTAATATTGCTTTTCCATCATTATTTCTTATTGGTTCTTCTATATTGTCTGTTACGCATCTTATCAACAGTTGCGCAAAATTCACTTGTTTTTCTTTCTCTTTCAAAAAATCTTCTATTTGACTGTCTCGTTCTAAAAGTGAATTTCTTAAACTTTTTACTTCATTATTACAATCTTTTCTTATCCCATCTAACTCAAAAGATTGATTTTTAATTAAACCATTTGCTTCATCTAACTCTTCAAATTTCTCTTTTAATTCTTTAGATAAATTTTTCTTTTCTTTGTTGACCTCTTTAATTTTACATTGTAGCTTATCTAAGTTTGCATGCAGCCTTTCTTGTTCTTCACGTAATTCCTCTACTTCTTTAGAAAGTTTATTTTTTTCCTTATTCAATGCCTCTACTTTTTCACTAAGTTCATGTTTTTTCTCACGTAGTGCCTTTTGTACTTCACGTAACGTTTCTATTCTATCATTCAACCCCTTATTCTCTAGCTCTAAATGTTTATTATCATCCACTTCCATCTTCAGCTTTGCAATAAATCTACTTCTTTCTTCCAACTGTTTCTTCAAACATAAGATTTCAAGTTTTAATTTCTCTTCCTGCTCATTTCTTGTTTTGTCCAATTCATTGTCTATTTCAAACGTACGATTCTTTGCTGTTTCTAATTTTTTCTCTAAAGATTTTTTTTCTTCAAGAAGAGATTCTCTCTCAGCTTCTGACTCATTTACTTTCTGATCCAATCTTTTTGCTCTCTTGTCTAAATTTTGCTTCTCTCTAGTTAATTCATGTAATTGATTCTTCACTTCTTTGTTTGCAGCTTCTTCAGCTTCTTTTTCCAGAGTTATTTTATTTTCTAACTCTTGCTCTTTCTGAGCGAATTTATTTCTCTCAACCTCTATTTTTTTATTATTAGAGGTTGTCCGGAAACAAGTAAAAGGCTATAATATCTGAAATTTTAGTACGGGGTAAAGATGAGAAAAAAGTATCCAACAGATCTAAGCGAAAGGGAATGGGCAAGAATAGAAAAACACTTCAGAGTATCATACAAGAAAGGAGGAAGGCCGCCAAAGTATAGCAAAAGAGAAATATTAGAAGCAATTTTCTATGTATTGCGTACAGGGTGTCAATGGCGGTATTTACCAAATGATTTTCCGCTATGGAAGACTGTGTATGAGCAGTTCAGGCAATGGAAGAAGCAGGGAATTTTTGAGAAAATGAATTATGAAATTACAAAATATAGTAGAAGAAAAATAGGAAGGAATGAGCAGCCGAGTGCCTGTATAGTAGATAGTCAATCTGTAAAGACTACAGAAAAGGGGGGATCAAAGGCTATGATGGAAGTAAAAAAGTAAAGGGTAGAAAAAGGCATATAATTACAGACACTCAGGGTTTTATACTAGGTTGTTACGTAGGCGCTGCTAACGAAAATGATAGAGATGGTATTAAAATAGCATTAAACAATATGAGAACAAAATATACTAAAGTTAAAAAAATGTGGGCTGACATGGGATACCAAGGAAGAAATTTAAAGAATCACATAAAGGAAGAATATGACATAGATATTGAAATTGTTACAAGGCCTCCATGTAGATTTTGGGTGCACAAAGATACGCCACCTGAGCTACTACCAACAAGAGAACAAGGGTTTAAAGTACAGCCAAGAAGATGGGTTGTAGAAAGGACTTTTGCTTGGGTTAATAGGAATAGAAGGCTATCGAAGGAGTATGATTTACTCACAACATCCACTGAGAATTTCATATACCTAGCTATGAGTAGGGTTATGTTAAAGAGGGAATATGCTTGAATTTACTTGTTTCCGGACAACCTCTAATACCAATTCTCATTGTTGTCCAGTCAAATAGGAAACATTGCAGAGTTGTTTAATTGTGGAGCTGGCAAGAGAAGTAATAAATTTGCACAAAGCACCCTCAAGTAGAGCAATTGTATCGTATATTTTATTGCGCAAAATGTTCTGTTTTATATATAACCAAAGCCTCTCAACAGGATTTAGCTCAGGTGAGTATGGAGGTAGGTATATAATGTCGATATTTTTAGGTACCTTTAAATTTTTTGACCTATGCCAACTAGCACAGTCCATAACGAGAAAAGCCTCTCGTGTTTCTAGATATTGCGAAATTTGCTCAAGAAATATGTTCATGCAATCAGTGTTGACATTTGGTGCAAATAAGCTAGAACTCTCTCCATTTCTAGGATTAACTGCACTATAGAGATAGAAATTTTGCCTACCTAATTTTGTTTTAACCTGTGTTCTAATCCCCTTTTTAAACCACACATGTCCAACTTTTGAATGTGTGCCAAACCGTGATTCATCAAAGAAAAATAGCTCTTTTTCTGGATACTTGCTAATAGCTCCATTGAGATTTTTTTTTGAATTCCTCTTGTTTGCTTTTATCTTGTCCATTATGAACTGGTCTTGGTGTAATATATGAGAATTTCATCTTTTGCATATGGCGGTGTACTGTAGATTTGCTGATATTTAATCCGAACTTTTCCTGGATTCTTATTCTCATTTCTTTAATGGTGATATTAGGATTTTCTTCTATCCACTCTTCAATTTGCTGTAGTTGAGCCTGATTTAATTTAGTTTTTCTACGACGTTGTGAAGGAGCAAACAGTTTTTCTTCTCTGCCAATTTTCAAGAGTTTTACCCACGAAGTTAGTGCGCTTCTTGAAATGCAATATATTTTTGCTACAGCCGTTATACTGTACTTTTTTGCTGCAATTACAGCATTTAGTTTTTTTGAAACATATGCATTATTCCTTACTTTCTTCAGCATTTCTTTTGCTGATTCTACTACTTTTTCATCCAATAATTTTGATCTTAATGCCATTTAAACCTTGCTATTTTACTTACTTCAGTATGGCTTTTCTTCCATCATTGTCCATCTGTTTGCCCTGTAATGGGAATTGGTATTAGAGGTTGTCCGGAAACTAGTAAATTCAAGCATATTCCCTCTTTAACATAACCCTACTCATAGCTAGGTATATGAAATTCTCAGTGGATGTTGTGAGTAAATCATACTCCTTCGATAGCCTTCTATTCCTATTAACCCAAGCAAAAGTCCTTTCTACAACCCATCTTCTTGGCTGTACTTTAAACCCTTGTTCTCTTGTTGGTAGTAGCTCAGGTGGCGTATCTTTGTGCACCCAAAATCTACATGGAGGCCTTGTAACAATTTCAATATCTATGTCATATTCTTCCTTTATGTGATTCTTTAAATTTCTTCCTTGGTATCCCATGTCAGCCCACATTTTTTTAACTTTAGTATATTTTGTTCTCATATTGTTTAATGCTATTTTAATACCATCTCTATCATTTTCGTTAGCAGCGCCTACGTAACAACCTAGTATAAAACCCTGAGTGTCTGTAATTATATGCCTTTTTCTACCCTTTACTTTTTTACTTCCATCATAGCCTTTGATCCCCCCTTTTCTGTAGTCTTTACAGATTGACTATCTACTATACAGGCACTCGGCTGCTCATTCCTTCCTATTTTTCTTCTACTATATTTTGTAATTTCATAATTCATTTTCTCAAAAATTCCCTGCTTCTTCCATTGCCTGAACTGCTCATACACAGTCTTCCATAGCGGAAAATCATTTGGTAAATACCGCCATTGACACCCTGTACGCAATACATAGAAAATTGCTTCTAATATTTCTCTTTTGCTATACTTTGGCGGCCTTCCTCCTTTCTTGTATGATACTCTGAAGTGTTTTTCTATTCTTGCCCATTCCCTTTCGCTTAGATCTGTTGGATACTTTTTTCTCATCTTTACCCCGTACTAAAATTTCAGATATTATAGCCTTTTACTTGTTTCCGGACAACCTCTTACTAATTATTTTATACGAAAGTGCAAGCACCAAAATAGATAATGTAGCTAAAGCAAGAATTAGAGGAAGAGGCACATTAGAAGTTACAATAAGCGCTAAAGATGTAAGTAACGTAAGAGTAGCTAAGGAACTAGCTACAAAATAAAATGCATTAGCCTCACTAAGCAAATTGCTCATTACTCCCCTCCCACCACGGACAAAACTCCAGCAGTCTTGTATATATTTATTAAAATTCTCTTATCTGTGGAGGAATTATAGTGCTGCACCTACAACAAACTTTCCTTTTTCAGCCTGCTAGCTAAAAAATGACTTAGACCTTGTGTATCGAGTGTACCATTGTACTTATAATGTCTAGTTAGCTATTGATCGGGGTAGAACATATACTGGTATATCTAGAATCACGTGAAGCATCATTCAGCTTTTTACATGGCGATCTTATTGGAGTGGATATATAAGGTGGTTTTGGTTTCGGGAACTGTTTATTAACAGACTCATTTTCACCTATTCCTTCAAGTTCTGATAAATGTTCACTGCTTATATCTGAAGAAATGGAATGACTTTGCTCGTCTTCCTGCTCAATTACTGCTTGCAGACGTTTAACTTTTCTTTTCAAATCAGAATTACGTATTCTTAATTTACTGCATTCGTCATCCAAATCTTTTTCGCTACTTTTCAACTGACTGTTATTATCGCGCAACTTTTCATTAAGTTTTTTTAACTCTCTGATCTTATCAAGATTTTTAGTTTTTTCCTCTTCTAATTCCTTGCATAGTTTTTCTTTTCGTTCTAAATCTTTAGCTAGCTGGATCGTTTCTTGCACTTTTTTACTTAACTTTTCTTTCAATCGTATTTCTCTTTTTACTACTTCCCCTAATTCAGATTTTAAACAAGAAGTTTTGTCTTTTTCTAACTGCACTGCTAATTCTCCTACTTTTTTCCTTCTCTTTTCTAAACATGTTTCCAATTCTGTTATTCTTTCTTTTAATAAAAGAGCTAAAATTCCTTCATATTTTAATTCATCTAACTGCCTTTTTAAGGAATCTATTTCTTTTTGAGGTTGAGATAATTCCTCCATTAAAGAATCCACTCTTTCATTCAATCTTACATTTTCATCATGTAACTCTTGGTATTCAAGAGAAAGCATCTCCTCCTTATGTTTTAACTGACCTTTTACTTTTGCACTCAATTCTGTATTTTCATCGTGTAAATCTTTGTTCTTATTATTAAGGGCACCTATCTTACCCTCTAATTCTCGGATTTGATTACCTTTATTATTTAACTCTTTTGTAGCATCATCTAATTTTTGCTGTGCATCATCTTGTTGTTTCTTTAACTGCTCTATTTCCTTATTTAACCCTGCAATTTCGCTTTCTAACTCTTGTACCCTACTCTCTGATTGTTGTTTTACGCTTTCTAACTCTTGCTCTTTTTCAGCAAATTTATTTTTCTCAACCTCTATTTTCTTATTATTACTAATTATTTTACATGAAAGTACAAGCACCAGAACAGAAAGTATAGACAAACTCAAAGCAACAGGAAGAGCTACATTAAAGGCTGCAACTGAAGACAAGAACTTAACATAAGGGGCAACAGCAAGTGTCCCAGACGCAAGCAATACCAAAGTAGCAAGAGCACCAGCTATAAGATAAGGTGGATTGGCTTTATTATATAAATCCCCCATTATTATTCCTTCATACTAATAATGATTACAATAGCATGGATATTAAAGGAAGTAAAGCTATAAAAATCAGTATAAGTCTATATTCACTATGTATTTTCCGTCTTCAGTTTCAAGCTCAGACTGCATCCACTCTATCGTTTCCGCATTGCAAACTGCCTGCAAATCATCCTGTGCAGATTGATTCAATTTATCCTCTCGTAGATCTGCTTTTATCATCAACTTTTTTATCAGATGCTTAACTGATACATTATTATCTGCCTTTATCTTTCTGATAATGTTTAATATCTGAATAACATTATCTCCCATTTCCTCTGAATATTTATCGTAGATAAGTTCTTCTTTGCTCGGCCAATTACTTTGATTGTGTACAGAATTATAACTATACAACTGGTGGTATATCTCTTCTGTAATGTAAGGCAAGAAAGGTGCAAATAACCGCAAAATAATATTCAGTACATATGCCAAACTTTGCTTTGCACTTAAGTTTGTTTCGCTGTCTACTTTATCTCCATATGCGCGCTTTTTTGCTAGTTCCAAGTAGTTATCACAAAAATCCTTCCAAAAAAATTCTTCTACTGCACTCAAAGCTTCGCAGTATTCAAACTGTAATAGGTTGTTCGTTGCTCTTTCTATGACTTTGTATAACTTAGACAATATCCACTTATCCATTGTCTCGTGAGCAGAATTTATGCTCATCACTTGATGCTTTTCCATGAACATGGAAACGAACTTGCTAGCGTTCCAAAGTTTTGTAACGAGGCGCTTGCCAATTTTGAATGTATTTTCAGAGTAGACTGTATCAACTCCAAGCCTTGAGTTCGCTGCCCAATAGCGCACTACATCAGCTCCATAAGTTTCAAGTATTACATGAGGAGTGATGATGTTACCCTTTGATTTACTCATCTTTTTCTTATCATCGGTTAAACACCAACCGCTGATCATAATGTTTTTCCAAGGTAAAGAATTTGCATGATAATGTGCCTTTAAAATAGTATAAAAAGCCCAAGTTCTGATTATCTCATGGCTCTGGCTGCGCAGATCTGCAGGAAATATCGTATCATAGCGATGATTTGGTAAACTAAACTCACTGTTTACTGCCAGTGCACTCAGTTGAGGAGTAATTGAACTTGTGGCCCAAGTATCCATTACATCTTGATCTGGGATAATCTCTTCTTTGCTATACCCTTTTGGCAAATCTTTGAGTGGATCAATAGGTAGGGCCTTTACTTCAGCTAGAATAATTTTACCTTCTTCTCCCTTACGTTTAGAATACCACGCTGGAAATGGCACACCAAAATAGCGCTGCCTTGAGATGCACCAGTCCCAATTTAGCCCTTCTATCCACACTTCCATACGTTTACGCATAGTAGCTGGATGCCAATTGCATTCTTTTACTTTATCTAATACTTGAGCTTTTTGCTCTAAGGTCTTGATAAACCATTGATAAGTAGGTAATATCTCAAGTGGTGCACCAGATCTTTCTGCGCACTTAACAGAATGAGAAATGTTAGTGCTTTCTATCAAAAGTCCTTTTCCACTCGAGATTTCAATCATCCTCTTTCTTGCTGCTGTAACTTTCAATCCATTTATTTCATCGTAGATTCCAGTGTCAGCTACTTTCATGACGCCGGGGTGTGGTGGAATGACATCATCTAGGTTCATCCTCCCATCCTGATCGATGATAATTTTCATCGGCAGGTTATGCTTTTGCTGCCAATATATGTCGAGTTCATCACCGAATGTACAACACATAACAAGCCCGGTGCCTTTATCTATTTTAACCTTATCATCTGCTATTATTGGAACTTTCTCCTCTGTTATTGGCACTACCGCTGTTTTTCCGATCAGATGAGTGTAGCGCGTATCCTCTGGATGACAAAAAACTGCAACGCATGCTGGAAGTAGTTCAGGTCGCGTAGTTGCAATATTGATCTGCTCATTTTCTTGAGTAGAGAAAACTATCGTGTTTAAGGATGACTCAAAAACTTTATCTTCTATTTCTGCTTGCGCAATTGCTGTTTTATCAACCGGGTCCCAAAGGATAGGCTGCATTTTTCTATATGCATATCCCTTGTTATATAGATCAATAAACGACATCTGTGAAAGCGTCACAGTTTCCTTGCTGATCGTGTGATATTCCAAATCCCAGTCATAACTAATGCCGACCGATTTAAATAGTTCCTTGAATTCTTGCTTTGATTTTTCAATAACCTCATGGCACATCTCTATAAATTTTTCTCTGCCAACTTCTTTTGCACGGGTTTTATAGGTTTGTTCAACCAATCTTTCAGTGGGAAGCCCATTATCATCAAACCCAATTGGATAAAACACATCTTTTCCCAGCATGCGCTGAAACCTTGCAATAAAGTCTGTATGGCAATAGCTGAATATATGGCCAATATGGAGTTTTCCCGATATTGTCGGTGGAGGCGTGTCTATAGTAAAAGTGTTATCCTTTTCACCATTCCATTTATAAACTTTACTGCCTTCCCATAATATGTTGCATTTGTCTTCAATTTCTTTAAAGCCGTATTTTTCTTTTAACATAAATATTTCTCAATTTTAAACCTTAAGCTAGCAACGTCATACCGCGATTCATTCGCGGTATAGATCCCGCTAACAAGCAGCGGGATGACGATGGTCGGTAAACCTAAATTACTTTAGCTATAGCACAATTAAGCAAATACGGCAATTTTACGCCAAAATTTTTTGTTTACGAACATAAATTTTCTATGCTATGATAAAAATATTACTTGACCTTAGGTTCTAAGGGTATTATGTAATGTTAATTATATATATTGAGGTTTAATATGTTGAACTCAAATGAAAATCAAAATTCTTCACCTGGAGCAACTTCACCAACTGATATAACATCTGATCAAGAAGGAACTATAAATAAAAACTCTATTGAATCAGGGACAGAGCAGTCGTTACAAGGTTCTTCAGTTGGTAATCAAGATTCTTTAAATGATTATGTTGATGCGAGTAGCACGCCTGTGTCTGAAGGGATTAATGATACAATGCAGGTTGCCGATGATAATGAGGTTACGTCGGGCAATAAAGGTAATCGAAGTGTTGTTTCTAGTGATATCACGCCGTTAAGTGAAGGTTCTGTTAATGAGCAAGAAGATGTTACTGAGTCAAAAAAAAGAAGAAGATCAGCAAGTAGAAGACTACAACAGAGTAAAGAGCTTGTTAACAGCTCAGAGCAACAGTTAAAAGCTAAAGACGATGAAATAAAAGATTTACAAGAACAGCTAAACAACCGACCAAGTGCTGCTCAGTTACAAGCTAAAGATGAGGAAATAACACAATTAAAAGCTCAAGTTCAGCAGTTGCAAGCTAAAAATGCTGAAGTTGTGGAGTTAAATAAACAATTAGAAGAGAGTAAAAGTCTTGTTGATAAATTACAGAAGGAAAAACAAACATTAGAAGATAAAAGCAAAACAACTGAGCAACCAAAACAAGGCAATGGAGCGAAGTACACCGCTACTGTTGGTGTTGGTCTTGCTGCTGGACTGATAGCATTTACTGCACTTGAACATACAGTTAGGTTAGAGATGTTAGTAATAATTGGTATAGCAGTAACATCTGCACTCGTAGCTGGTGGTATTACATATGCAGTATTACCTAGTACTCAAGTAGATGGGGCAAAAGAACAAGAATTAAATGAGATGGGAAAAAGAAGTAACAAGGGTTAAGCCGAAATGTACGTGTCAAGTAAAACACTTGACGCGAACTTCAGTTTTTGTATTCCTTCATTAGCATAATATAATTTTGTGCTGATTGTGTAATATGTTTAATTTCTTCATTCGACATTTTTTTGAAGAATTTTGCTGGCCTGCCAGCCCATATTTCCCCACTTTTTATCACTTTTCCGTGTGTTACCAGTGAGCCAGCAGCTACCATAGCTTCAGGCTCCACAACTGCATGGTCCATCACGGTAGAGCCCATACCAATAAACGCCTTATCATGCACCGTGCATGCGTGCAACACACAAAAATGTCCCACTGTTACCATGCTGCCAATAATTGTGTCACCACCTGGGTTTCTATCCACATGAATTACCGTTCCATCTTGAATATTTGTTCCATCACCTATTTTTATTGATCCAACGTCCCCTCTGATTACACAATTAAACCAGATGCTTGCATCTCTTCCTATTTCAACCTTGCCTATGATATGCGAACCACCTGCGATGAAAGCACTTTCGTCTATTTTTGGTTCATAATCTTTATATTTTAAAATGTGATACATATTAAGCCCAAAGTCTTATGCATATGTTAATCAAAATAAGGTAAGCAGTAAATACATACTTAGAGGTTGTCTGGAAACTAGTAAATTCAAGCATATTCCCTCTTTAACATAACCCTACTCATAGCTAGGTATATGAAATTCTCAGTGGATGTTGTGAGTAAATCATACTCCTTCGATAGCCTTCTATTCCTATTAACCCAAGCAAAAGTCCTTTCTACAACCCATCTTCTTGGCTGTACTTTAAACCCTTGTTCTCTTGTTGGTAGTAGCTCAGGTGGCGTATCTTTGTGCACCCAAAATCTACATGGAGGCCTTGTAACAATTTCAATATCTATGTCATATTCTTCCTTTATGTGATTCTTTAAATTTCTTCCTTGGTATCCCATGTCAGCCCACATTTTTTTAACTTTAGTATATTTTGTTCTCATATTGTTTAATGCTATTTTAATACCATCTCTATCATTTTCGTTAGCAGCGCCTACGTAACAACCTAGTATAAAACCCTGAGTGTCTGTAATTATATGCCTTTTTCTACCCTTTACTTTTTTACTTCCATCATAGCCTTTGATCCCCCCTTTTCTGTAGTCTTTACAGATTGACTATCTACTATACAGGCACTCGGCTGCTCATTCCTTCCTATTTTTCTTCTACTATATTTTGTAATTTCATAATTCATTTTCTCAAAAATTCCCTGCTTCTTCCATTGCCTGAACTGCTCATACACAGTCTTCCATAGCGGAAAATCATTTGGTAAATACCGCCATTGACACCCTGTACGCAATACATAGAAAATTGCTTCTAATATTTCTCTTTTGCTATACTTTGGCGGCCTTCCTCCTTTCTTGTATGATACTCTGAAGTGTTTTTCTATTCTTGCCCATTCCCTTTCGCTTAGATCTGTTGGATACTTTTTTCTCATCTTTACCCCGTACTAAAATTTCAGATATTATAGCCTTTTACTTGTTTCCGGACAACCTCTTAGATTTCAAGTTATTTGGGTGACAGATGTTCTTGACTTACGTGCTTTGTACTGCTAAGATTTTTATTTTCAGCCCTATCTATAATGTCAGTAGCGGTATTAAGTATATTTCAAATAATATTGGTTGTTGTGTTAGTAATTTTAGTGCTCTTGCAGCCACCTGGGAGTAGTTCATTAAGTGGTTTTAGTAATACACAACAGGGGGTCAATTCGATGATTCCGGTGAAATCTTCTGAAAACCCGCTCAGCAGAATAACGGCTATTGTTGCTGGATTGTTTATTATAAACACATTGCTATTGTCAGGATTATATTCAAAAGACGTACATAAAAAATCGATTGCAGAGAAAATTATATTAGAAAAAAAGCAAGAAAGTGAACCTACTTCTGTTCCATTTGAAAATTAATGAAGGAAGCTAAATTTATCTTTGTTACAGGTGGAGTTGTATCGTCGCTTGGTAAAGGCTTAGTTGCTTCAAGCGTTGGTGCGCTTCTTCAAGCTCACGGTTTTAAGATCCGTATCAGAAAACTTGACCCGTATCTCAACATTGATCCTGGGACAATGAACCCAACTCAGCACGGAGAGGTATTTGTTACCGAAGATGGTGCTGAAACTGATTTGGATCTTGGGCATTATGAGCGTTTTACTGGAATTAAAGCAACAAAAGATGACAATATAACAACTGGTAAGATATATCATGAGTTATTGAAGAAAGAGAGGCGTGGTGATTATCTGGGCAAAACTGTGCAAGTCATTCCTCATGTGACAGATTTGATCAAATCGTTCATTTTTAATGGTACGGAAGGTTTAGATTTTGTAATATGTGAAATAGGCGGAACTGTAGGTGACATTGAAAGCCAACCATTTTTGGAGGCTATACGCCAAGTTAACTACACATTAGGAAAACAAAGAGTTATCCTGATTCACTTAACTTTAATACCATATCTTACCGCAGCGCAAGAATTAAAGACAAAACCAACGCAGCATTCAGTTCGAGAGTTAAATTCCGCGGGGTTACAACCAGATATTATATTATGCCGCAGTGAGAAAGAAATTTTCGATAATCAAAGAGAGAAAATAGCTAAGCTTTGCAATGTTTCTTTATCCAATGTAATACCTGCCCCTGATGTGAGTCATATATATGAGTTACCGGTGTTGTATAGCCAATGTGGGCTTGATACGCAAATTTTGGAGCACTTTCATTTAAGTAAGCCAAAACCAAGCTTGACTGAATGGGATCAAATAGTGCATTCCATAAGGCACCCAACACAGGAAGTTACTGTATCTATAGTGGGAAAATACACCGAATTCCCTGATGCATACAAATCACTGATTGAAGCATTAAATCATGGTGCGATTAGTAATAAAGTCAAAGTAAAGATAAATTGGGTTAACTCAAGAGAGAAGGAAGAAAAACCTATAAATGAAAAACTTATAGGAGAGAAATTACAGAATTCTCATGCAATCCTTGTTCCAGGGGGGTTTGGTGATGACGGAGTAGAGGGTAAAATATTAGCAATAAATTATGCCCGTACAAATAATATCCCATTTTTCGGAATTTGCCTTGGTATGCAGCTTGCAATTATTGAATTTGCTCGTAATGTTGTTAAGCTTGAAGATGCACACTCTGAAGAATTTCGTAACTGTAAACATCCAATCGTTAAGTTAGCTGGCGATCAAGATGACGATCTTGGTGGAACCATGAGACTTGGGGCATACAAATGTAATATAAATGCAAACTCTAAAATGATGGATGCATATAGTAACACTACTATTTCAGAAAGACACAGGCATAGATACATAATCAATTCAGATTATAAAGATGATTTGGAAAAAAATGGGCTGCTATGCAGTGGCATATCAGAAGATGGAACGTGCATAGAGGCAGTGGAGTTAGAGAGTCATCCGTGGTTTATTGGTGTGCAGTTTCATCCAGAATTTCAATCAAAGCCGTTTTCTCCTCATTCTCTTTTCGTGTCGTTCGTTAAAGCAGCAATTGATAAGAAATAAGTGCCTAGTGTTTAAGTATCAATATATGGAGCTTGCCATAGAGCAAGCCAAACTCGCTCAAAAAAGTGATGAGGTGCCCATAGGTGCTGTAATAGTGAGTGGAGACAATATCATTTCTTCTGCACACAATATATCTAACGATCCAACTGCACATGCAGAGATGTTAGCGATCAGACAAGCATTTTCAACTTCCACGCTTTGTGATGCTGATATGTACGTAACATTAGAACCATGTCCGATGTGTGCTCAAGCTATTTCCTTTGCCAGAATTAAACGATTGTACTTTGGAGCTTATAATCCAAAAGGTGGAGGAATTGAAAATGGTGCTAAGATATTTCAATTTTGCAGCCATATACCTGAAGTTTATGGTGGAATATTAGAAACAGAATGCTCTTTTTTGTTAAAGGATTTTTTTGAGAAACTAAGGAACATTTGATAAATCGTCATGCTACTTGTTTTCCGATACAAAATCGTCATCCCGCTACGTGTTAGCGGCTAGATACCGCAGCGGTATGACGTGGTTGTCATTATTCCGCTACTTGTTTTCCGATACAAAATCGTCATCCCGCTACGTGTTAGCGGGATCTATGCTAGGAGATACCGTGACGGTATGGCGGTTAAGTAATTCGTCATTCCAGCGCGTGACGCACAACTATACAAACATTGTCCACCAGCAGGGTGTCATCCGAGTAGCTGACACTGCCCTCCTTTGTCATCCCAGTGCCCTAGACACTTGTATCTTTATGATGTGAGGCATTAGAGCTAAAATACCTCACAGGGAGGGTGAAGCTGATGCGACACTAATGCCATTAAGCCAGATTTTGCTTCCCTCCCATAGAGTTAAAGACTGAACAGTATCTTTTGGAATTATATCCCGTATTACAAGGTTAGTCTAAACTCTCAGTTTATTTATAGTCTTGGAGGCAATTTTATGCAAGTAAATGCTATTTTGGGTGTGGATATTTCAAAAAAGAAATTTGATGTTTGTTTGTTAGTGGACAGTAAAAAACGACACAAAGTCTTTCAAAATAATCAAGATGGTTTTGCAAAACTTGTAGTTTGGTGCAATGGCCATGGAGCAAATCTTACTCATTTATGTCTTGAAGCAACTAGTTGGTATGGAGAAGATTTGGCTACTTTTATGCACGATTTAGGACATAATGTCAGTATAGTAAACCCAGCCCAAATCAAAGCTTTTGGCAAAAGTGAGCTGCTCAGAAATAAGACAGATAAATCAGATGCAGCTATGATAGCTAGATTTTGTATCGCCAACAAACCTGCTCTTTGGAAGCCCATTGCACCTGAAATGAGGCATTTGAGGGAGCTTTACCGTTGCATGCAATCGCTAAAAGATGATAAGGTGCAACAGACAAATCGCTTGGAAAACAAAAATATGCATTCCAGTTGCAAAGAAGCTATATCTAAAGTAATTTTGGCAATAGAGGAGCAAATTATTGTTCTCGAAAAAGAAATTAATGAGCATATAAATAACTATCCACATCTAAAAAATATGGTGGAAAACCTTAAGACTATAAAAGGTATAGGATATCTTACTGCTGTTGCTGTTGTCGCAGAAATGCCATCAGTTGATAACTTTGACAATGCTAAACAATTTACAGCTTTTGCTGGTCTAAATCCAGGACATTATCAATCGGGATCGTCAGTAAGTAAGAGAAGTTGCATATGCAAAATAGGATCTGAGCGTATTCGAAAAGCTCTTTATATGCCAGCTATAGTAGTCAAAAACCATAATAATCATTTTCAAAAGTTTTGTCAGCGTCTAGCAAGTAAAGGCAAATGTCCAAAAGTCATAGTTCTTGCGTTAATGCGAAAATTAATGCATGTCTTTTTTGGTATTCTTAAAAATAATCAACCATTTAATTGTAATTTTGTTGGATAATTTGTTTGACAGCAGAGACAGTATCTGGGATCCAGAAACTTAATTTTAACCAAGTGGCTGCATAATAAAGGCTGGATTCCAGTGTCAAGCACTGGAATGACATTACAGGGACACTGGGATGACATCATCCTTTTCTCTGGATTTCAGACTGGAATGACAGCAGTCCTACGTCATACCGTCACGGTATCTCTAGATCCCGCTAACAAGCAGCGGGATGACGGTTGTCAGGGTGTCAGCTACTTAGATGAAACCCTTTCCCGGTCTATCAAATCACATAGGAGAAAACTAAGACCAATCAAATTTCTTATCTTGCGGTTTTATTTGCAATATTGCTACCACACTGATCAACAAGCAGAAGACTATATAAAGCCCAGCAGCAAGGTTTGTTTGAGGAAATGTTACAGTCAACCAAATACAAACCATAGGAGTAAATCCTCCATGTAACGCATAAGAGATATTGCGTGATAAGCTCACACCACTAAATCTAACATTGGTAGGAAAGAGTTCAGATGCAACTATTCCTATGGGAACTATACCCCTTTCTATTATAGAGAGAACCATTACGCTCAACGCAATCACAAGATAATTTTTATAGTAATATGCAATAGATAACGCAGGACAACACAGTGCCATTGTAATTGCTATAAATAAGATTGCAGTGCGCTCTTTTCCAACTTTATCAGCCAACATTCCAAACGCTATTGAAGATATCGGCATTAATACACTGGTTATAATCAATACAATTTCGTTGATATATGTTGTTACATAAACATCCACTGATGCTATTTCCTTTGCGAGAGTTCGAAGAAATATGGTAAATCCAACAGCAACATTAACAGGTACAGATATTAAAATAGCAAGTATAAGAGCTCTCTTGTGGCGTTTTATAAGCTCTATTATTGGCAAATCAGGTAAATTTCTTTGTTTTCGATTTTTTTCATATGCTGGAGTTTCTCCCAATGTGTATATGCTATACGCGCTAATTAATCCTAAAATAGCTGAGAAAATAAATGGCAATCTCCAACCCCAGGTACAAAAATCAGTAGTTTTTTTGCAGATAATCACTATCACCGCAGAAAGCAAGACGCCAATGGAGCGACCAAAACCCATCATTCCAAAATACATCCCTAAGTTCTCTTTCCTACTGGATAAATGCTCTATAAGATAAACAGAACTTCCTTGTTCACCACCAAGTGCAATTCCTTGTGTTATATGGATTGCAAGAAGCAATATAGTAGAAATTATACCTACTTGATTGTGACTTGGAATAAATGCAATGAGACTTGATGGTATCGATATTAGCAAGATAGTAATTATTAATGCTATCCTCCTTCCATACCTGTCACCAACGTGACCAAATATGAATGCACCAAGTGGCCTTACAATTGCACCTAGCCCTACAATTCCAAATAATTGCAGTATGTTACTGTAGACATCTTTTGCAAAACAAAACTCTCTGCTGATTATGTTAATCAAATCAATAAAAAGCATGTAGTCATACCATATTGCGATTCTGCAGAGTATGGTTGATATCAACACCCTTGTTTGCACTAAATTCAATTCGTAAATGTTTGCTTATTCTATTCTGGCTGCTTTTTGGGATTTTACAACCTAAACATATGGAGTTGACTTTTTTATTATGGTGTGTGATAATTGCAGTGTTATTAAGTTTAGTGGTAAAGTTATAATGAATATAGCTTATTTAGCAGCACTTATAGCAGCAGCTATAATAAAAATAGCAGCAGTAATACTTTGTGCTATAATGTGTATAAGCATTTTCTTTATATTATTTAAGGGAAAAAGAACACTTAGATTCAAAAGGATTTCTATCTCTTCTGAAAACAGTAGGTGTAATTTCTATAATACTATCAATTATATCTCTCCCACTTATTATATTAAGCCTTACTACTCCGTCACCTCTGGTAGTAGGTATAGTAGGTGGTATCGTTGGTGCTATTTCCATAATACCATTAATAGTAGCTTACATTTTGCTTGTGGCTATATCGGATATCTTTATTACCAAGTCTTTATAAATTTGAGCTAATGTTACTGTCTTCATTTCTTCTTGGTTGTAATATTGCTGAAAGTTATCTATTTCCATAGGTATAACATATAATCTGATTTTATAAGATATTCTACCGGGATTAAAATATCGTAAATCTTAGGCGTTATAAACAAAATTTACAGGAAAAATAAGATGATACTACTCAAAAAGGCAAACAAGACGGTATTTTTCTGGCATAAGTTAGCGTTCAGCTTTACCTTTCCTTGCAAGACATTTTAGAGCTATTATGTCTTACTTCTTGAAGATACAAGTTAGCGTTTTTAACCCGAATTCTGGATTGGAGATTAAAAAAAACAAGAATATCAATAGCTTATTGTTTTAGCATTTACGATAAAGCAGTAAGCATTTTAAGACTAGTTACTAATTTAGTAAAATTCAAGACTTTCAATAATTTACCTAAAATCTAATCCAGAATTCGGGTTAATAATAAAATCTTGTTTTTTGAAAATGAATTTGGTAAACTTTAAAGATGTATGTGACAACATGGGGATATATTGTTTTTAGTATTTAATAAGTTAAAGTACGTACTTGATAATTTTTCGGAACGCTCTAATCAAGCTAAAATAGGTAGGCTAGATAAAATTATTCTTAGTTTAAAATTGGTATAAGGTATTAAGATGAAAAAAATTGAAATTTCAGAATTACTAAAAAGAATTTCAATCTGTTTACTATGCGTGGCAACTATTATCTCTATCGCTTTTTTGTTTGCCTATATGCATACAACGTTGCTCAGTAAAGGGTATGAGTTAGCTGCACATTATGTTAGTGAAGCTATGCCTTTTGTGTTACTTGTCGTTTTCTTTTTTATTGCTTGGTTTATATATGATCAAATATTCAGCAAACTAAAGGAAGTAGAGCTGCCTATATCGATAGAATTAGCTGATTCAGATGATAAAAGAATAACATTTGCTGATGCTATAATTGATGACTCCTTAAAACAACGGTTGCAGATGATTTGCTGTGACCAAATGACAGAAGAAATGCGCAAGCTGTTTGGAAATAAAAGTATTAATTCACTAAGAGGTTACATATTACATGGCCCTCCTGGAAATGGTAAAACACTTATCGCTCGTGCAATTGCAGGTGAATCAAATATGAATTTCATAAGCATCTCAGGTCCTGAACTTATTGGAGTATATATTGGTCATGGTGCACATGCTGTACGCGAGCTTTTTAAAATAGCAAAAAAATATTCTCCTTGTATAGTCTTTATAGATGAAATAGATGCAGTTGCTCAAAAAAGAAGTACCGCTAATAACTCAGCTTACCATTGTCGAGAGAGTTTAACACAGTTGTTAACTGAAATAGATGGATTTAAGAGCAGAAAAGATATAATAGTAATTGGTGCAACTAACCTTATCGGTGGTATAGATCCAGCACTTATTAGACCTGGACGTTTAGGTCAGAAGGTTTATGTCCCTAATCCAAACATAGAGGTGAGACAAAGGATATTGGAACTTTATATGCGAGGTACAAAAACTGATGAAAAGCTAAACCTCCAAGACATTGCAGACAAGACTGAAGGCTATTCTGGTGCTGAATTAGAGCAATTAGTGAATGAAGCAAAAATTAGCGCTGGTGCGCAAAGAAGGCTTATAGTGAGTGAGGAAGATTTCAGTTACGCGCTTCACAGGTTAAGTCCAGAACAAGAAAGAGATAGAATAAGGTTAGTTTCAAACGTGGAGACACAGACAGAAGTATCTTATTCTATTTAGAGTATAAAACTATCATAAATTTTTCTGTTATTTCCAAATAAATTGCTATTAATTTAACAACATATATTACTAAAAGCTTAAATAATCCAGCCATTTCCAGCAACAAAAAACAGCAAGCGTGAGAAGATTTTTTTTTGGAATGAGTTGGTCATGATGTTTGTAAAACTTAATTTGTACACTTTACTTACCCCCAGTAATTCTGATATAGTTACTTTAGTTAAAGTCTATAAAAGTTTATAAATGGCAACCTTAAGTGTAAGAGAAGCTTTATGCACAGCAATTAGAGAAGAAATGCAAAACGACTCTGATGTGCTTATCATGGGTGAAGAAGTTGCAGAGTATGATGGTGCTTATAAAGTAACGAAAGGATTACTGAAAGAGTTTGGAGAAAACAGAGTAGTTGATACGCCTATTACCGAACATGGATTTGCTGGCCTTGCTGTTGGAGCGGCATTTGCTGGATTAAAGCCAATAGTCGAGTTTATGACTTTTAATTTTTCTATGCAAGCTATTGACCAAATTGTGAATTCCGCAGCAAAAACAAATTATATGTCAGGCGGACAACTTGGATGCCCTATAGTATTTCGTGGACCAAATGGCGCTGCAGCAAGAGTTGCTGCACAACATTCTCAATGCTTTGCAGCTTGGTATTCGCATATACCGGGGTTAAAAGTAATAGCACCCTATTTTGCCTCCGATTGCAGAGGTCTGCTTAAAGCTGCAATTCGTGACCCTAATCCGGTAATATTTCTAGAAAACGAAATAGCTTATGGACATGAGCATGAAGTTTCTGACTCTGAGCTATCAAACAAAGATTATCTACTTGAAATAGGCAAAGCTGCTGTTATACGGGAAGGAAAGGATGTAACTATCACTGCTTTTTCATTAAAATTAATGGATGCCTTAAATGCAGCAGATTTACTTTCGAGTGAAGGTATAGAAGCTGAAGTTATTGACCTCAGAACCTTAAGACCACTTGACACTCAAACTGTTATTAACTCTATTCAGAAGACTAATAGGTTAGTTAGTGTAGAAGAAGGATGGCCATTTGCAGGAATAGGAGCAGAGCTGTCAGCCGTTGTTATGGAACAAGGATTTGACTACCTTGATGCTCCAGTTGTACGCGTAACTGGCAAGGACATCCCCTTACCTTACGCTGCAAATCTAGAAAAAAAAGCATTACCACAAGTGGAAGATATAGTTAAAGCCGTACATCAGGTCTGTTTTAGAAAAAAATAGTTCTTTTTTGTGTCTCCTGTTCCACATTGGTCCATCAAAGAAGTATTTCCAGTGCCGCCTATACCACCCATTACTTTTATGACGATAGTTTTAGCACCGAAAAATACAGCACAAAATATACCGAGTGCAAAAAGAGCTGGCCATGGCATTCTACCAAATATCGCAAGCAAAGCTGCACCTATTATCACTACGGTCATAAGCGGTCCGCCTATTCCCCAAACGTAGCCAATAATGTTACATATTACTTGAGCAGTTGTATCAGTATTAGTGTCAGCGGCAGCACTCCCAACATGAGAAAAAGAAATAAATAATACTATAAAAAGAATATTAAAAACTTTCCTAGGGTTCATCTCTATACCTTAAATTTAGATATTGCAATTATACCTAAAATACTATAATTTTTAGTAAAACTAGCATAAAGATTGAATAACAAACAGTGCCACAAAAGTAGTTGATACACAACTGCACAAATATTGTAATATAGACATAGTAAACGATATTATTCCAGTGCTTGACGCTGGAATCCAGACTTTAATTGTTATATTTGTAAATAAGTCTGGAACGTTCATCTCAAATGCAGTATTTTTGTTGAAATAGCTCAACTGGATCCCAGTGGGCTTTGTTGCATCGCTCTTCGGATAGTAGGTAACGTACAATAAATTCATGAAGCTATCTCAAACTTAGCCATGCCTATTTCAGTAAATTTGTTAAGCAAATAACACTTGAGTAGCAGTTCCTTCTCACGATTAATTTCAGATTTGCTCCTAAAACTAAACCCAAATATTCGCTTCAACCTTGAGAAAAATCCTTCAATATACGATCTTTTTCCGTAATTTATACCAATTCCCATTACAGGGCAAACAGATGGACAATGATGGAAGAAAAGCCATACTGAAGTAAGTAAAATAGCGAGGTTTAAATGGCATTAAGATCAAAATTATTGGATGAAAAAGTAGTAGAATCAGCAAAAGAAATGCTGAAGAAAGTAAGGAATAATGCATATGTTTCAAAAAAACTAAATGCTGTAATTGCAGCAAAAAAGTACAGTATAACGGCTGTAGCAAAAATATATTGCATTTCAAGAAGCGCACTAACTTCGTGGGTAAAACTCTTGAAAATTGGCAGAGAAGAAAAACTGTTTGCTCCTTCACAACGTCGTAGAAAAACTAAATTAAATCAGGCTCAACTACAGCAAATTGAAGAGTGGATAGAAGAAAATCCTAATATCACCATTAAAGAAATGAGAATAAGAATCCAGGAAAAGTTCGGATTAAATATCAGCAAATCTACAGTACACCGCCATATGCAAAAGATGAAATTCTCATATATTACACCAAGACCAGTTCATAATGGACAAGATAAAAGCAAACAAGAGGAATTCAAAAAAAAATCTCAATGGAGCTATTAGCAAGTATCCAGAAAAAGAGCTATTTTTCTTTGATGAATCACGGTTTGGCACACATTCAAAAGTTGGACATGTGTGGTTTAAAAAGGGGATTAGAACACAGGTTAAAACAAAATTAGGTAGGCAAAATTTCTATCTCTATAGTGCAGTTAATCCTAGAAATGGAGAGAGTTCTAGCTTATTTGCACCAAATGTCAACACTGATTGCATGAACATATTTCTTGAGCAAATTTCGCAATATCTAGAAACACGAGAGGCTTTTCTCGTTATGGACTGTGCTAGTTGGCATAGGTCAAAAAATTTAAAGGTACCTAAAAATATCGACATTATATACCTACCTCCATACTCACCTGAGCTAAATCCTGTTGAGAGGCTTTGGTTATATATAAAACAGAACATTTTGCGCAATAAAATATACGATACAATTGCTCTACTTGAGGGTGCTTTGTGCAAATTTATTACTTCTCTTGCCAGCTCCACAATTAAACAACTCTGCAATGTTTCCTATTTGACTGGACAACAATGAGAATTGGTATTAGAGGTTGTCCGGAAACAAGTAAATTCAAGCATATTCCCTCTTTAACATAACCCTACTCATAGCTAGGTATATGAAATTCTCAGTGGATGTTGTGAGTAAATCATACTCCTTCGATAGCCTTCTATTCCTATTAACCCAAGCAAAAGTCCTTTCTACAACCCATCTTCTTGGCTGTACTTTAAACCCTTGTTCTCTTGTTGGTAGTAGCTCAGGTGGCGTATCTTTGTGCACCCAAAATCTACATGGAGGCCTTGTAACAATTTCAATATCTATGTCATATTCTTCCTTTATGTGATTCTTTAAATTTCTTCCTTGGTATCCCATGTCAGCCCACATTTTTTTAACTTTAGTATATTTTGTTCTCATATTGTTTAATGCTATTTTAATACCATCTCTATCATTTTCGTTAGCAGCGCCTACGTAACAACCTAGTATAAAACCCTGAGTGTCTGTAATTATATGCCTTTTTCTACCCTTTACTTTTTTACTTCCATCATAGCCTTTGATCCCCCCTTTTCTGTAGTCTTTACAGATTGACTATCTACTATACAGGCACTCGGCTGCTCATTCCTTCCTATTTTTCTTCTACTATATTTTGTAATTTCATAATTCATTTTCTCAAAAATTCCCTGCTTCTTCCATTGCCTGAACTGCTCATACACAGTCTTCCATAGCGGAAAATCATTTGGTAAATACCGCCATTGACACCCTGTACGCAATACATAGAAAATTGCTTCTAATATTTCTCTTTTGCTATACTTTGGCGGCCTTCCTCCTTTCTTGTATGATACTCTGAAGTGTTTTTCTATTCTTGCCCATTCCCTTTCGCTTAGATCTGTTGGATACTTTTTTCTCATCTTTACCCCCGTGTATGGTCCCAGAGTGTGATGGTGTGGATTTAGTATAAATAATTCTGGAGACTGTGTCCACTGATAACATATAAATTCATAAGGAGTAAGACCCTTAAGAGTTTTGAGTCTCTTTGCATAATTATAAGCCATAACAAAGTTATAAAGGTGTTCTTTAAGTTGCTGGTGCGATTGATAGTAATACTTCTTAACTGTAGCATCCTTTAAAGTTTTATTCATACGCTCGACTTGCCCATTCGTCCAAGGATGGCTAACTTTTGTCAAACGATGTTCAATAACATTCTCTTCGCAAACTCTATCAAATATATGTTGGAAAGCATACTTATGACGCTTCTGGTTTGTAAATTGTATACCGTTATCTGTCAAAATAGTATGGATTTTATACGGTAAAATTCTAATCAAATTACGTAAGAACTCAGCAGCTATGGGTTTTGTAGCACTGTTACACAACTCAACATAGGTAAATTTGGATGTCCTATCAATAGCAACAAACAAATGTAATTTGCCCTCCTCAGTTCTAACTTCAGCAATATCAATATGAAAGTAACCGATAGGATATTGTTTGAATTTCTTTTTTGACTTAACTTCTCCATCAACAGTTGGTAATCTGCTAATGTTGTGTCTTTGTAAACAACGATGCAAGCTAGAGCGAGTCAAATGCGGAATTGTAGACTGCAGAGCGTAAAGGCAATCATCTAGTGGCAGTAGTGTATACTTGCGAAATGTAACTATTATAGCTTCCTCTTCTAGCGTTAAAACAGTTGATCTTGGATGCTTTGGACCCATATCAGCATCTTTCGTAAATGAACGTTTTCTCCACTTAATAATAGTTTTTGGATTAAGGTTATAATGCTTGGAGAGTTTTGCTATGCTCTCTTTTCTATTTTGTATTGCTCTACGAATCGTCTGTGTTGTTTTGGCGCACCCATGTAATATCTGTCCCATAATGACTCCTTAAATGATGATGATAGTATACCATCACTCTCTGGGACCATACAAGGGTTTTATACTAGGTTGTTACGTAGGCGCTGCTAACGAAAATGATAGAGATGGTATTAAAATAGCATTAAACAATATGAGAACAAAATATACTAAAGTTAAAAAAATGTGGGCTGACATGGGATACCAAGGAAGAAATTTAAAGAATCACATAAAGGAAGAATATGACATAGATATTGAAATTGTTACAAGGCCTCCATGTAGATTTTGGGTGCACAAAGATACGCCACCTGAGCTACTACCAACAAGAGAACAAGGGTTTAAAGTACAGCCAAGAAGATGGGTTGTAGAAAGGACTTTTGCTTGGGTTAATAGGAATAGAAGGCTATCGAAGGAGTATGATTTACTCACAACATCCACTGAGAATTTCATATACCTAGCTATGAGTAGGGTTATGTTAAAGAGGGAATATGCTTGAATTTACTTGTTTCCGGACAACCTCTTACTTCTTCTTTCCATCTTTTTATACCATTCTCACTATGTAATTTCATTAACTGAATAGCGGCATTTCTATCAAGCATATAATCCAATTTTGGATGCTCTGCTGCGTTGTTTTTCGGAGGAATTTTCGTTTTTATACCATATTGATTACACAGCTTATAGAGCTTTTCTCTGTCATATGCCCTATCTGCATATAGTACTTTTATGACATACTGAAAATCGACTTCTTTTAGCAAATCACAAGCTCCATAGTGATCAGAGTAGACACCGTTACTGTATTTTACAGCTATGGCTTTTTTGCTGTTTGTATTCAACATTACATGCAATTTTCTTGTCTGTTCATAGCTGCGATACTTTCTATCTTCGCTATTTTCTTTGCTATGACCAGGAGTGTTGTTGTATATACTAATTCCTGTACTGTCTATAGCAATTTCGATATCTTCCATATTATTTTTATCAATTCTGCAATCATTGATCTTAATATTGAGTTTCTTAAACCTTCTTGATGATTGTGAATAGCTGATAACTTGCAAATTTTTCCCAATTTGCTCAAGGTATCCTGCTATAAACCCAACTGTTTGCCTCAGGCCTATTCTAAATAAACAAGTTATTATGTGCACCAAAATTACAACTTTATCGCTATAAATATTGTTGCCACCTGGTATTTTTGGACCATTCTCGTACCACTTTTCTATGGCTTCGTTGATATAATGAAAAATATTTCCTCTTTTTTCTAGAAATTTGTTATATTCGCTATGGTTACTGACCCTCATTTTTTGTGGCATATTTTTTCTTTCAAGGTTAAATGGCTATTTTATAATGAATTTTGTCAGTGGCCACCAGATTTTTCAGTTGCTATGCAACAAAGCCATCCCAGTGTCAAGCACTGGAATGACAGCAGTCCTACGTCATACCGCCGCGGTATCTCAGCCGCTAACAAGTAGCGGGATGACGGTTGTCGTTTAGCCATAAACATTAAGAAATTTACCAAATGAAAAAAAAAGGCAAAAGAAGCCCCGTGGTTGGCTAATTACTTACATTATACTTTCAAGTATGGCGTTTTTTTATTCTAAATGCTTAATAACCGCGATTCAGTTGCTTTTAAACCGCAACTAATCTAAATTAGAAACATTAAGAAATTTACTAAACAGAAAAAAAGGCAAAAGAAACCCTAGGGTAGCTAGTTATTCACTATCCATTTTTTAAGTTGGCGTTTTTTTATGTTTTAAACGCTTTATAAGCGCGTTTCAGCTTATGTAGGTAGAAGTTTGATAAGACATAAGGTGCACATAGTGCAAAAAATTAAACATGAGACGCCAGATACGTGAGTTTTTTTGTCATTTAATCTGTACAGAGAAGATAAATAAATAGCTTCAGTTTCATGATAAGGGGGCTGGCGGAGTTTGTCAAGTAAGTTTTTTCGTTTCTAACGGTTGTTGCCAAAAACTATACAAGAAGTCTTTTAAGATCAATCACTTATCTTCAAGGCTTGAATAAAAGCATTCTGTGGAATATTTACGTTCCCTATAGAATGTAACCTTTTTTTACCCTTCTTTTGCTTTTCAAGTAGTTTCATTCTTCGCGTTACATCTCCACCATAGAGTTTAGCTGTTACATCTTTTCTGTATGGGTTAATCGTTTCTCTGGCAATAATTTTTCCGCCCACTGCCGCTTGAATCGCGATTTTGTATTGCTGACGTGGTATTAAATCCTTCAAGCGTGCACATATTTCACGCCCCCTTTTTTCTGCCCTACTTTTGTGAACGATACAAGCCAGTGCATCTACGGGCTCTCCATTAATTAAAAAGCTTAATTTATCTATTTGGCTTACCAGATAGCTGGAAATTTCCCAATCTAAGCTTGCATATCCTTTGGAAATTGATTTTAATCGATCATAAAAGTCAAAAACAACTTCAGACAGTGGTAATTTATATCTTAACAATGCTGTTGTTGTGTTACCAATGTAAGATAAATCCTCCTGTTCTCCCCTCCTTTCTTCACATAGAGATAGAATCTCTCCCAAGTATTGATCAGGAACCATTATGGTTGCGGTAATCCATGGTTCTTCCACAATTTCAATTTTCGTTGGATCTGGCATATCACTTGGGTTATGAATATTCAAAATTTCACCACTTCGTGTTGTAACCCTATATATAACACTTGGCGCAGTTGCTGTTAGGTCTAAATCAAATTCTCTCTCGAGCCTTTCTTGAATAACTTCAAGATGCAACATTCCCAAAAAACCACAACGAAATCCATAGCCTAGTGCATTTGAAGTTTCAGCTTCGAAGGTAAAACTTGCATCATTTAAATGTAACTTCTCTAGAGCTTCCCTTAGATATTTAAAATCATCCGTTTTGTGAGGGAAAATGCTACAAAATACCACAGGATGCACTTCTTTAAATCCAGGAAGTGCTTCACTACAAGGTCTCTTTTCCTCAGTGATAGTGTCCCCTACCTTGCAGTCTGCTACTTCCTTCATTGAAGCAGTTATAAAACCAACTTCACCCGCTGAAAGTTCACCCGTCATCACTTTTTTAGGGGTGAAAATACCGATATTATCTATCTGGTATGTAGCATTATTAGACATCATAACAATTCTCATGCCTTTTTTTAGCACTCCATTTTTAACTCGCACTAAAATTACCACTCCTAAGTAAGTGTCATACCAACTATCAACTAAAATTGCTTGCAGTGGAGCATTTACATCACCTTGAGGAGCTGGAAGTTTTGCCACTATTGCTTCAAGTACATCTTTTATTCCAAGTCCAGTTTTTGCTGATATTAAAACTGACTCACTTGCGTCAATACCGATTATTTCCTCAACCTGGAGTTTTACCCCTTCTGGATCTGCAGCAGGAAGATCAACTTTATTGAGCACAACTATTATTTCATGATTGTTGTCAATAGCTTTATATACATTTGCAAGGGTTTGTGCTTCAACGCCCTGGCTACTATCCACCACTAAAAGTGAACCTTCGCACGCTGCTAAGCTTCGACTTACCTCGTAAGAAAAGTCAACGTGACCTGGGGTGTCCATGAGATTTAGGCAATATTGATTACCGTCGTTTGCCGTATAATTGAGTTTTACCGTCTGTGCCTTAATTGTAATCCCACGTTCGCGTTCTATATCCATTGAATCGAGTATTTGATTGGTCATTTCTCTTGCTTCAAGGCCGTTACATTCCTCTATTAAACGGTCAGCAAGCGTTGACTTACCGTGGTCTATATGCGCTATTATTGCAAAATTTCTTATGTTGTTCATTTATGGCTATTTTACTTAAGTAGAACCATTTTACATTTTAAGTGTTGTGAGGGCAATCCTTTATTAAGAGACTATTTACTCCTTCAACATAGACGACACTTTTTTCGAGCAGGAAATCACTTTATTAACCATATAGTTTTCATGATTATTATCTATTTTAGGCAACTCATATAGATAATTTACCATCATCCCGGCTGACTGACTAATACCCTTTTCAGAAGTATCCGCCATCCAGTTTAATTGTTTTATCGATGCACCATTGCTTAAATGAAAATGCGCCACCGGGTCATAAGCATCGCCACTATTGTTCTTAACTTTTAGTAAATAATATGCACATAGTTTAAGCATGCATTGTTTAGTTTCATTTGTACATTCAACATTAGTTTTTAATTGCTCTGCACTTTCTAAAATTTCTGCACTAGATTGTTTTATATTTAGTTTGCCCAATAAAGTGACATCTTGGTTTAGATTGTTTTTTAGCCATTTCGTAAAGCCAGGTATTGGAGAAAGAGTTGCATATGTTTTTATACTTTTAAACTCCTGTGATAGCTTTTCTACAACCCTTTTGATCAAAAAATTACCAAGGCTGATTCCAGATAACCCTGCTTGAGTGTTTGATATTGAATAGAATATAGCAGTGCTTGCATTACTCGGATCATTTGAAGGTACTGACTCATCTAAAAGGTGTTGAATGCTATCTGCAATCTTATCCACCAATGCAACCTCTACAAAAATTAGAGGTTCGTTTGGTATCTTGTAATGAAAAAAAGCAAAACAGAGACGATCAGAATCTAGTCTGTTTTTTAGGTCGCCCCAAGAGGAAATTTTATGCACAGCTTCATATTTTATAAGTTTTTCTAGCAATGATGCAGGTGAATCCCAAGTGATTTGACGAAGATCGAGTAGATCAACATCAACCCAAGTATAGAGTATATTTTTTAATTCCCTCTCTAGTGGATTCAAGCTTCTATATTGGTTCTTTAGCTTAAGCACATCAGAACGCATATCAACAATAAACTTAAGGCCTTCTGGTAAAGAAATAAATTGCTTCAATATTTTAGAACGTGGTGATTCAAGAATTTTTATTAAATCCTGTTCAAATTTATAGTTTAACTCGGGATCTTGGTTTTTCTTATACTCTCTAATTTTCTCATCTATTTCCGCTTTATTCGGATTAAATTTTTCTGCCAGGGTTTGTAGAAATTTTATTTTACCTTTCTCTGATAAGCTTAAGTACAAGTTACCAAGAGATACAGCGTTTTTACGTGCTGAAACCTCCCCTCCCTTTGGATTTAAGCACTCGTTCATCTTCAAGACTAAACTATCGATATCGCGACTGTTGCTTAAATCAGGACTGATGTTACCAATCCACGATCTTACAGCATCTGCCACTCCACCTAGTATTTTAAAAAAGCTTCTTACCGCTTTTTTGTCTTCAACTTTCACTATATCAGTTTTTACCAATGATTCTTTTGTCATAGATTCCCTTTATTATACATGGCTAATGCAAGTCAGGGTCATACCGCCGCGGTATCCCGCTAACAAGCAGCGGGATGACGAATTTATCGTTTGTCAAATCGTCGGTAAACCCAAGTTATTTTAGCTACATATAGCTTAAGTTAAAGGAAAATTTTAGCTACATAGCAGGCACTATTACTAGATTATTAATAATTCAGTAATACAATAGACTTCTTGCACTACCTCCCAAGCCACAACTGTCATTCAGTAGAAACAAAAAAACTTGCTTGACAAACTCCGCCAGCCCTCTTATCACTGAAGTGAAGCTATTTTATTTAACTTCGCAATCTCTGCAGCAGATTAAAATGACAAGAAAACTTGTATTTGGCGTACTATTGTTTAATTTTTTGCACTATGTGCACCTTATGTCTTTATCAAATTTCTAGGTTTTTACCTACATAAGCTGAAACGCGCTTATAAAGCGTTCAAGACATCACCCAACGTCAAATTTTAAAATAGAGAGTGTAATAACTAGCTACCACGGGTTTTCTTTGCCTTTTTTTTCTGCCTAGTAAATTCCTTAAACATTTAAACTAAGGTTAGTTGCTTTTAAAAGCAGCTAAATTGCAGTGTTTAAGACTTAAAAAACGCCAATACTGAAAATAGACAATGACTAGGGCTTCTTTTGCCTTTTTTTTTATTTGGTAAATTTCTTAAACATTTATGGCTAAACGACAACCGTCATCCCGCTACGTGTTAGCGGGATCTATTGCCGAGATACCGCGAATGAATCGCGGTATGACGGTTCGCGGCGGTATGACGTAGGACTGCTGTCATTCCAGTGTTTAACACTGGAATGACACGTCATAAAGGAACCAGTGTCAGCTACTTGGATGATACCTTTTTTCTACTTAGTTTGGGTTATGCAAGAAGTCTATTTACTTCTTAACTTGACGCACATGATGTCTTGCAGCATCATCTACTGCTTCTAAATAAACCATCACCAAACATATACCACTGTGTACTTCTATATATGCCTCATTGCTCAGGCTTCGATTAAAGCAAGAATTCTTTCCTGGAAAGGCAAGGTTGCTAAGATGCAGTTCCCATTTTAATCCTTTGGTTGATATTTGAGCTCTCGGTATACCAAGTAAAGATATTTTAGTATTTTTTGGCAAAGAAAAAAAATGGGTAATACCTTTTCGTAAAGTGTAACCTACCATGGGAGGTGAAGGTGTGTAAAAGATACTGCCCGTACTTAGAAAAATGTTAATATTCTGTAGTATGTGATCAATTGCTCCTCCAGTAATACCCGTTACTATTGATGGCAATAACTTTACTGTTTTTAAGTGAGCCATTGCTTTAGAAAAGTCGCAATAATCTTGATCAGGTAGATATATCGTATTCAAATTAGCACGTAAATCCAGATTTACGCTATCCAAATCTCCTACTACAAGATCAGGTTTTACGCCAATTGATAGAAGCTTGTTTGCTCCTCCATCTACAGCAATAATAGGTATATCTCGTTTAAAAAACGATGAGCTCGGTATTTTTCCATTTAGCACTACAATAGAACGATATTGTTGTTGTGTACTGCAGTGCAGCACATGATCATGGTGCAGGTTTTGCATCGTAGTAACATTTTTGAATAATTGATATTATGCTAATCACTAATCCAGCAATATTGCTAAGCACCACAAAAATTGAGCTCTGGTAAAGACCATAGCCAATCCAAGACAATGAACAAATAAGATAGTTTACTAACATTAACATCGATACATCACGAGTAACTTTAGTGATATATGCTTTATATACTTGAGGTGATAATCCAATTAGAGATGCAATTAACGCAATGAAGCCGAAGCATTCTTCAATATTTATATACATACATTTTCCTACGCTTGCTTTAACAATATCAGGTTCAAAGGGTTGTACTTTATGTACTCTCAGCTTTTCTAGAGCACCCCTAATGCGTGTAATTTATAACATCATTTAGTCTATTAATCAAGAAATTAATAGTGACTTGCATTTATGAAACCCAATCGGCTTCTATGCTAATTATTATCTAAACTAATCGTCGGTTGTGCATCTTGCTCAGAGATTAGGGCAACCAACAAATTATTTATCAATTGAACCTTTTGCTTGCCATCTAATTGTAAGCTTTTGTTTTTTTCAAAATGAGCTATTACTTCCTCGACAATTCCTATTGCATTTTGCACTATATGCCTTCTTGCCGAAGTGATAGCATGTGCTTGTTGACGCCTTAACATTGCTTGTGCAATCTCGGACGAATACGCCAAATGCGATATTCTTGCTTCTGTAATCTCAATTCCTGCAATATCTAATCTTTGTTGTAACATTGACCGCAATTCATCTGAAATTTTATCAGAATTTTTACGTAAAGATTCCTCATCGCTTTCGCTATCATACGGATAATTGCTCGCCAATTCTCTAATTACCGAGTCACTTTGTACAAAAACAAATTCGTGATAGTTGTTAACATTATAATACGCCTTTGCAGGACTGCTCACTCTCCAAACAATTACTGCAGAAATCTCTATTGGACTTCCATTTGCATCATTAACTTTTATTTTTTCTGTGTTAATATTCTGAAATTTTAGGGAAACTATATATTTGCTTGAAAAGGGAAGCGTTACACATATTCCAGACTTAAAATAAGTTCCAATATAATGACCAAAAAATTCTATCACTCTTGCTTCATTAGGGTCATTAATAAAAAATCCTTGAAGAAAAGTCAAAATTGAAACGGCAGCAACTCCAAGTGCAATTGTGCTGTCATATGCCAAAAAAAGCAGCGATAAAATTAATCCTAGCGCTATTAGTACAGGAAAAAACCGGAGTTGACTTAAATTTCTATCGTTTATCGTATTCTTATCCATATTGTCTTTAAACTTCTTTTTCACTTGAACCCTCTCTGTTGATCGTTTTATTTATCTTATTTACAAATAGTTTAAACTCTCTTAATTCATGATCAGGCAATTTTACTTCAGTTTTATGCGCTATCGTAAGCGGATCGATGTGTTTGCCGTTATATATAACTTCGTAATGTAAATGAGGTCCTGTTGCAACACCAGTGCTACCAACATAAGCGATGATCTGCCCCTGCTTTACTTTAGAGCCTAACTTTATATCGCCACTAAATCTACTTATATGCGCGTAACAGGTTGAATATTCATTTTTGTGTTTTATTTTGATGTAATTTCCATAGCCACCATTCTTTCCTATATATTCTATCACACCCTCTGCAGCAGCGTATATGGGAGTGCCAAGTTTAGCTGCATAATCCACTCCTTTGTGAAAAGCAATTTTACCGCGAACAGGATGCTTTCTATTGCCAAATTTTGAGGATATGCGATAATCTCCATTTAAAGGATTTGCAAAAATTTCGCCATTTTTTAAGCTTATTCCTTCTTTATTAAAATACCTTTCTTTGCCGTCTTGCGATTTATAATGATATAAACTAATAGCTTTCTTGTTTATTGTCAGTGAAGCATATAAAATTTTTTCTTCAGTCTTCTGATTATTAGGCAATCTCTCAAAAAGAACTTCCAATTTACTCTTCGGCACAATGTCTTTTTTAAAATCAACACCGAAATCTTTGTATATGTTGATCAATTTCACCACTGTATTTGGCGCCAACCCTTGCTCAATTCCCGTGGCAAAAAAGGAAGATTTTATGGTACTGGATATTAAAAAAGTCTCTTTACTGTTATCTGGAGTCTTAAGGGCGTGTATATTAAATATTGGTAAAATATAAAACAGTATAAATATAAACAGCTTCATCATTTAAACAGCATCAACAAAAGTAAAATTACCTTCCACATACTGTACATCGTCGTTATCTTCTAGTTCTTCAACCAATGCAGATAATTTATCAATTAACTCTTTATCGCTAATTTCAATCAGATCTTTTGGCTGCCGTGAAAGACGAGCAAGTTCTGGTTCTCCGAATTTTGCATAAAAGGCATCGCGTACTTTACCAAAATCTTTTATTTCACAAGTTATAACGTGTAATCCTTCTTTGTCATTTTCCTCAACATTCAATACTTCTAATTCGATTCCATGACTGAATAAATCATCAAAATTCACACCCTCTGCTTTATAGACAATTAAACCTACATGATCAAAAAGGTAACTAACACTTCCTGTTTCTCCCAAGTTTCCACCCTTGCGAGAAAATATATAACGTACCTCAGAAGCAGTACGGTTGCGGTTATTAGTCAAGGCATGGACAATGAGTGCAGTGCCAGAAGGCCCATGACCTTCATATTGTATTTCCTCGTAATTTTCTCCAGCAACGTTACCAGTTGCATTTTTTATTGCTGTTTCTATTTTATCTTTTGGTAGATTTTCCTTGCGTGCAGCAAATATAGCAGAGCGAAGGCGCGGGTTGAGTTCGGGTAGCCCTTGCTTTGCAGCAACTGCTATTTCTCTGATCAGCTTCGTAAATTTTTGAGAGCGCTTTGCATCCTGAGCGCCTTTCCGATGTTTTATATTTGAAAATTGTGAATGACCAGCCATATTCAAATAGTTAAAAACCTAATTATATATCAAAGCATAGAAAAAGCTAAAGCAAATTTTCAAGCCTCTGGCTTGGCATCTTGCAGGTTTTCTGCTAATAACATACTTTCATACTGCTCAACTTCTAAGTCAAGGCCAAGAGCTGAATGGGCTGCTATTAAATAGTTAATAGACTTAGAAAAATATTTAGAATCTTTATAGCTTGCTATATTCTGGAAACGCTTAATTGCTGCTAAATATTCACCACGCTTCAAGTAAAATTTACCGATAGAATACTCTTTTGTTGATATATGTTCTGTGATTAGCTTTGCTTTTTCCTTTATCTCGCCTACATATTCGCTGCCTGGAAAGAGATTAATGTATTCTGTAGCCAGCTCTAAAGTTTTATATGCAGTTTGCTGTCCAAGTTGCACTTTATTAATTTGCATGTAATAAGATAATACTCTTAAGTAGTATACATATGGTAAATCTTCACCATTTGAATAAACATATATATAATCAGCCATATCACTTGCAGCACTGCTATAGTTACCCATATTATAGTGAGAGACCCCAGATAATAATTTTGCTTTCATTGCCCAATAAGAAAAAGGATACAAATCCTCTATCTTATGAAATGCCCTAATAGCTTGTTTATATTTTTTCTGGTCAAAAAGTTCAACTGCTTCTTCATATAGTTCAGTTTCAGTTTTTTCAAGATCATCCGCATACGATTGTGTAAAGGAGCAAATTAGGAAAACAAAGCACGTGATTAAAGTCTTATACATAAGATTTTTTTCGATCAAAATAAAGTATAGACCTAAATATTACTTAAATAAATAAATTTCTTAGGCAATAGCCGGCCCTTCTTCTTTATAACTACGGTCAGAACTACCTGCATTTCTTGATTCACCTCGTCCTTCCACTTTTGGATCTTTCAGCGTCTTACTGTAGGAATGTATAGTTAAGACCTGTACAGCCATAAAAATTGCAATACCTATCAAGCCTAAAGTAGGTCCAACAGCAGGATTTAAGGACGATGCTAATGCTATTAACATTATCCTTCTTATTAAAAATACAGAAGAACCAGCAAGCGCCAATCCGGCTACAGATATATTGCTAGTTTTCTTGCTAGATTTCTCATCAAGATCAGACTTTTCTGTTTCCTTTTTCTTATTTTTTTCATGCTTATCAATATAAGAAACAAGAGTTGCAAGAAAAGCAATTGCATTGGCAAGAAATAAAATTGCATCCTCTGCTGCTTCAAGTGAAGATGTTTCACCCATTATCATACCTACAATAACCAGTGCAGTTGTTATAGCCTCAATATAGATCAAACACTGACCTATATCAGAAATATTGTGCTCTTTTTCCTTTACTTCCTCTCCATTTTCAATAATCTCCAACTCTCGTTCTTTTTGTGCTATCTTCCTATTATTGTAAATTAAATATAGCGTACAAATAAGAGATAAGACTGTAAAAGGTAATATAGTGTGGCTTAGCGCGCCACTTATCACGCCAAGTAATACCTGATCGCTATATGTTTTTTCCAGTTCAATCGCCATCCGCAATGTAAATGGGACCATTGTTGCCAATGATGCACATTTTCTATATAGCTCTCTTTTTTTTAGTGCTAATAGTTCTTGTTCTAGCCTTTCTCTTTTGACTTCTTTATCAACTGTTGGCCAAAAATCCCAAAAAAACTCTTCTAATGGTTCAAAATCTCTTTTTTTCTTATTCTTTCCTGGAACCTTTTTAGTAGAAGAAAATTTGCCACTAGGTATTTTCATAATATTAACCTAATTAGTTGTAAGTTAATACAATTATACACCTTTTTGCTTTCTGAGTCAATATCACTAAGATATTAACTACTCTTGTCTATTAACTATTTCCTAGGAGATTTAACCAATCTGTTTGATGCCGGCTAGGATATAATTATAGCCTGACCACATAGTTATAATAGCTGCAACCCATAAACAAATCGCACCTGTATATTGAATCATATAATAATCGTTCATTATTAGCGCTACTACAGCAACCATCTGCAAAAATGTTTTAATTTTTCCAGCTTTGCTTACAGGTAGACTAACATTTGTAGCTATCAGAAACTCCCGTAAACCCGAGACTAATATCTCCCGACAGATGATGATAATCGATGGTACTATTGTAAAATCATTTATCTTATGCTTATAAACTAGCATAATTATCGTTGAAACCACTATTAATTTGTCAGCAATTGGATCAAATAGCTTGCCAAACTTTGATTGGACTTTCCACGCACGCGCCAGGTAACCATCAAAAAAATCCGTAATGCACGCAAACACAAAGATTGATATTGTTATCAGGCCTGCATATTTATTTTCTATATAAAAACTTAATATTATTGCTGGTATTGCAAGTGCACGAGAAATTGTAAGCAAATTAGGCACGTTTTTTTTAAGCATGTAATATCATCTTACGTAATAGGTAAACTTATACAGAAGTACAACAGAGTTCACAAGTTAATAGTTTACAATTGAACATTTATAAAAACTCCATATACTTAAAAAATACAAGCTTAAAATATAAGGATGTAATGATGAACGATGATTTAGATAGTACCACAAAACAAGAAGCGCTTAAGTATCACAGCAGAGGTGGTAACCCTGGTAAAATTTCAATCATGCCAACAAAACCTTTATCTACCCAGTATGATTTGTCACTTGCTTATTCCCCTGGTGTTGCAGCTCCGTGCCTTGAAATAGCTAAAAATCCTGAGGTTGTTTATGATTATACAGCAAAAAGCAACTGTGTTGCTGTCATTTCAAATGGCACTGCAGTGCTTGGACTTGGTAATATCGGTCCTCTTGCTGCAAAACCTGTCATGGAAGGCAAAGCTGTTTTATTTAAGCGTTTTGCTGATATTGATGCAGTTGATATAGAAGTTGGTACAGAAAATATAGAAGATTTCATCAATGCAGTAAGGTATCTTGGGCCAAGTTGGGGGGGGATAAATTTAGAAGATATAAGATCTCCCGATTGTTTTATAATAGAGAAACGCCTGAATGAACTGATGGATATTCCAGTGTTCCATGATGACCAGCATGGAACTGCGGTGGTTGTTGCAGCTGGCATAGAAAATGCTCTTGATATTGTTGAAAAGAAATTAGAGGACGTTAAGATCATTATGAATGGTGCTGGAGCAGCCGGTATTGCATGTTTAGAAATACTAAAGTCCATGGGCGCTAAAAATATAGTGCTGTGTGATAAGCAAGGAGTAATATACAAAGGTAGAAACGAGGATATGAATGAGTGGAAGGAAAAGTATGCAATTGATACTTCCGAACGTTCTCTACTTGATACAATAAAAGGCGCTGATGTATTCATCGGACTATCTGCAAAAGATGTGTTAAATGAAGAGATGTTAAAGAGTATGGGCAAAGACCCGATTATTTTTGCTCTTGCCAATCCCGATCCAGAAGTAAGGCCTGAGTTTGCAAAATCTGTGAGGCCAGATGCAATAATTGCAACTGGTAGGTCAGATTACAACAACCAAGTCAACAACGTAATGGGTTTTCCTTATATATTTAGAGGGGCACTTGATGTACATGCAACAACAATAAATGATGAAATGAAAATTGCAGCTGCAGATGCAATAGCAAAGCTTGCCCGTGAGCCAGTACCAGGTGAGATATCTGCAGTCTATGGCGGTCGTAAAATGGGCTATGGACGTGAATATATAATACCTACTCCATTTGACCCAAGATTAATTTCTATAGTAGCTCCTGCTGTTGCAAAAGCCGCAGTTGATTCAGGTGTTGCAAGAAAGGCAATACAAGATTGGAGTAAATATGAAAATCAATTAAAATCTCGTCTTTCTAATGTTCTCAGCACGCTGAATTTACTATCTTCACATATGTAATTTATTGGATAAAGTTAAAAGTGATAAACCAACCTAAACTCTAAGCCATATATGCCAAACCTATTGGTAATGGTTGCAGTTGTTGATTCAACACGTGCAGTTTCATCAACTTTACTTCCTCCACCGGCAGGAATATATCCTTCACCAGCTAGTATCTTTATTCCTGGTACAATATCTTTAAATTGGTTATCAAGGATACCAAAATAGCGTAAACCAGCAAATGCTTGAGTTTGTGCTGTAAGTTGGTGATTGATACCAAGTTTTGCTTGGTAAGCCAAGGCACATCTGGTTTTTCCTAGAAATTTAACCCTAGTTACACCTGCACCAATACCAACATATGGGGTGAATGGCATTTTTGCTATATTAAAATCACGATATACATTGACCATTCCAGCTAAGTTATTAAAACCTTCATTTTTCATCTTAAATGCAGCTCTGAACTCTGCTTCAACACTACAATTTTCTTGAATGTGAATATCAACCTTTCCACTTCTCCAAGGTGAATTGCATTCCGCTCCAGTAGACGCATCATTGTGACGAAGAAGTTCAATATATCTTGCTTTTTTCTTATCTGAATAATCTTCATCATATAAGTTAGTCTGAGAATATAAGCCTTCAAACTCAACTCTCATATTTTTGAATAAATACCCTATTGCAGCACTACCGGCAAACTGTATGGTCCCAGAGTGTGATGGTGTGGATTTAGTATAAATAATTCTGGAGACTGTGTCCACTGATAACATATAAATTCATAAGGAGTAAGACCCTTAAGAGTTTTGAGTCTCTTTGCATAATTATAAGCCATAACAAAGTTATAAAGGTGTTCTTTAAGTTGCTGGTGCGATTGATAGTAATACTTCTTAACTGTAGCATCCTTTAAAGTTTTATTCATACGCTCGACTTGCCCATTCGTCCAAGGATGGCTAACTTTTGTCAAACGATGTTCAATAACATTCTCTTCGCAAACTCTATCAAATATATGTTGGAAAGCATACTTATGACGCTTCTGGTTTGTAAATTGTATACCGTTATCTGTCAAAATAGTATGGATTTTATACGGTAAAATTCTAATCAAATTACGTAAGAACTCAGCAGCTATGGGTTTTGTAGCACTGTTACACAACTCAACATAGGTAAATTTGGATGTCCTATCAATAGCAACAAACAAATGTAATTTGCCCTCCTCAGTTCTAACTTCAGCAATATCAATATGAAAGTAACCGATAGGATATTGTTTGAATTTCTTTTTTGACTTAACTTCTCCATCAACAGTTGGTAATCTGCTAATGTTGTGTCTTTGTAAACAACGATGCAAGCTAGAGCGAGTCAAATGCGGAATTGTAGACTGCAGAGCGTAAAGGCAATCATCTAGTGGCAGTAGTGTATACTTGCGAAATGTAACTATTATAGCTTCCTCTTCTAGCGTTAAAACAGTTGATCTTGGATGCTTTGGACCCATATCAGCATCTTTCGTAAATGAACGTTTTCTCCACTTAATAATAGTTTTTGGATTAAGGTTATAATGCTTGGAGAGTTTTGCTATGCTCTCTTTTCTATTTTGTATTGCTCTACGAATCGTCTGTGTTGTTTTGGCGCACCCATGTAATATCTGTCCCATAATGACTCCTTAAATGATGATGATAGTATACCATCACTCTCTGGGACCATACATCTAAGTTATTTATTTTATCATCGTAAGATAAGCACCTAAATGAAAAAGTTAGCAAAACCAATAGATATGTGAATTTAAATCTTTCGCCCACCACAAAGCCTCCCTGCATAACTTGTCATTCCATTATTATAGTATGCTTCTATTTTTTATGATAGCAACTTTTTATTGCGCTCAATCGTTTTAGATTTATAATGAAAGTATTGTAATTTAAAGCAAATCAATGACTATTGCAATTCACGAATTAGAGAGAATCATCAAACAATCGTTCCCCGACGCTGATATAAAGATTCATGATCTTGCTGGAGATGATGACCATTATCATTTAAAAATAAACTCCAAGTGTTTTCTTGGAAAGACAAAAATAGAACAGCATAAAATGGTATATAAAGCTCTGGAAGGTCAGTCTATACACGCCTTGCAACTGGAAACTAATACTTAAAAATAAGGTGAATTTATGAGCAATTTTGAACAAATAAAAAAAGATATAACAGAAAATGATGTGGTATTGTATATGAAAGGCACTTCTGATTTTCCTCAATGCGGATTCTCTGGACTCGTCGTGTCAATCCTAAAAAAATTGAACGTGAAGTTTAAGTATATTAACGTGTTGGAGAATGATGAAATACGTGAATCTATAAAAAAGTTTTCTGATTGGCCAACAATTCCACAATTATATATAAAGGAAGAGTTTATTGGTGGTTGCGACATCACTCGCGAGATGTACGAAAAAGGCGAACTGCAAAGTTTATTGAAGGAAAAAAAAATTATTGCGGAATAAGTACCAAGAAACCAGTGCCCAGACGCTGGATAACGTAGTATAGCTATGAAAAAGGATCTTATGTCTTAAACCGTATCCGTTCAGGGGAGCGGCAAAATAAGGTAGACAAAGCAAGATAATAATGTTGATGTTAACACTATTGTCAAGTTTACTGGCCTTTCTATTAGTGAGATTGAAGAATTAAGTGTGAGCGGTTACAAATAATTTACCATTTCTTCTGGTTTCACTATCCTTTCAAACTCTTCCTCAGTGAGCAGTTGAAGTTTTGCTGCTGCTTCTTTTAGAGTGATATTTTCTTTATAAGCAAGCTTCGCTATTTTTGCTGCATTGTCGTACCCTATATGCGTATTTAATATAGTGACCAACATCAACGACTGATTCAGTAAATCTTTTATCCTCTCTTCATTTGCTTTAATACCAACTACACATTTTTCTGTAAAATTTAAACTTGCGTCAGCTAAAAGTCTTATAGACTGCAAAACATTGTAAATTATCACTGGCTTAAACACATTCAATTCAAAATGACCGTTTGAACCACTAATGGTTACAGCAACATGATTTCCCATAACTTGAGTGCATACCATAGTCACCGCTTCACACTGAGTTGGATTCACTTTACCTGGCATAATTGAAGAACCAGGCTCATTTTCCGGTAACATTATTTCCCCAATTCCGCATCTTGGACCAGAACCAAGCAACCTTATATCATTTGCAATTTTCATTAAACTGACTGCTACTGTATTGAGTGTTCCACTGAGCTCAACTAAAGCATCATTTGCTGCTAGCGCTTCAAATTTATTGCCTGCTGAAGTAAATGGAAGGTTAGTAATTTCTGCAACTTGGCTTGAAAAATCTTCAGCAAAACCCTTTTTAGTATTGAGTCCCGTGCCAACTGCAGTGCCACCTTGTGCAAGCTCATATATATCACTTAAAGTTGATTTTACTCTCTCTATCCCCTTTTTAATCTGGACTGCATAGCCAGAGAACTCCTGTCCTAGTGTTAGGGGGGTTGCATCTTGCAGATGAGTACGTCCTACTTTTATTATATCTTTAAATTCCTGAACCTTATTATCCAGCACCTTATGCAATTTTTCAAGATTTGGAATAAGCAAGCGGTTTATCTGGTCTGCTGCTGCTATATGCATTGCTGTTGGAAAGGTGTCATTTGACGACTGACCATAATTCACATGATCATTTGAATGTATTGGAGATTTACTACCCAAATTACCACCTAAAATCTCTATTGCACGATTGCTGATCACTTCATTCATATTCATATTAGTCTGCGTTCCGGATCCGGTTTGCCAAACAACAAGCGGAAATTCATTATTAAATTTGCCATCTATTACTTCCCTCGCGGCTGTGCAAATTGCGTCCCCTACCCTATCATCTATAACACCATGTTTCATATTAACACGCGCTGCTGCAAGTTTTACTATTGCTAATGCTTTAATCAGAGGCTCTGGCATTTTTTCTGTGCCAATCTTAAAATTTTCTAAAGAACGCTGAGTCTGCGCTCCCCAGTAATGTTCACTTGGTACTTTTACTTCCCCTAAGCTGTCTGATTCTATTCTCGTCTTTCTATCCATATTTTCCTCCTGGTGTTATGCAAACTGGTTCACTACATAATTTTTTCATGCCTACTTCTTGGTTAATTAAATCATACTAGATCCAAGTAGTCAAGTGTACGAACATTGCAATTTTCAGGTAACTTGCATGGTAGATGCAAGTAGCTGACACTGATTCACTTTATGATGGTGTCATTCCAGTCTGGAATCCAGCCTTTTCATAATCATCAAAACGTTGTATTTTAACATAAAACGGCTACTTTTATGCTTACCAACTTAATAAAATTCCTGGATCCCAGTGTCTGGGCACTGGGATGACACCCTTCTGGTGGACTCAAATCACGATGTTTGCACAGCTGTACGCTTAGTTCTGGTTGCACGCTACCATTCTTGTACATCCATAAATAGAAAATTTACGCTTTAAAAGGATCATATACATCGATTTCCTTAGAATTACTCTTTTTCAATTTTTCACTTAATAATCTTAAAATAGGCTGTAAATCACCATTAATTGATAAGCACAGCACTTCTTTATTGAGATAATTAGCTAGGTGATTCTTCTTTTCCAGAATTTCTGCTTCCCTCAATAAGTCGCATTTGTTTAATACTACAATCTCTTCTTTTTCAACAAGATCACTATTGTAAAGTTCCAATTCATTATGGATACAACTATAAGCCGAAACAACGTCATCGTGAGTTACATCGATTAAATGAAGTAAAATTTGACACCTTTCTATGTGCTTTAAAAATTTATGCCCGAGCCCAACTCCAAGGTGAGCATCAGTAATTATTCCAGGAATATCTGCTATTACAACTTCGCTATCATCCACTTTTACCATGCCTAAATGAGGTCTTACGGTGGTAAATGGATAATCGCCTACTTTTGTATCGGAATTTGAGCAGCGAGTCAAAAATTTTGATTTACCTGCGTTTGGCATGCCAATAATTCCAACATCTGATAAAACTTTTAGTTTTAATAATACATGTTTTTCTTCGCCAGGCTGACCGTAAGTAAAATGTCTTGGTGCCTTATTAGTAGAAGATTTAAAATTAGTATTTCCAAGTCCACCTTTTCCACCCTGTGCTACTTGAAATTCCATACCAGGCTTGTCAAGGTCTACTATTATCTCTTCACTTTCTTCATCAATTATTTGTGCACCGACTGGAACTTTAAGTATAACGTCTTTCCCTGCTGTGCCAGATCTATCCCTGCCTGCACCATTTTTTCCACTATCTGCTTTAATGTGTCTTCTATAACGAAAATGAAGCAAAGTGTTGAGATTAGCGTCGCTGATGAAAACTATGTTTCCACCCTTTCCTCCATTACCACCATTTGGACCACCAAATTCAACGAACTTTTCTCGACGAAAACTTGCACAGCCATCACCACCGTCACCAGCTTTTAAACACAATTTTACTTCGTCTATAAAACCCATGCTAACCCACGATAATATTTAGCATCCTTTCCTAATGCGCTTTCTATTCTGATTAGCTCGTTATACTTCGCGAGTCTATCAGAACGCGATAGCGACCCGGTTTTTATTTGCCCGCAATTTGATGCAACTGCTATGTGGGATATTGTTGTGTCTTCTGTTTCACCTGAGCGATGAGAAATAACAGCTTTATAGCCATTTGATTTTGCCATTTCAATAGCAGCAAAAGTTTCTGTTAACGTCCCTATTTGATTTGGCTTGATCAGTACAGCATTTGCCATTTTTTCCTCTATTCCTTTGCATATCAGTTCACAATGTGTAACAAACAAATCATCCCCAACCAATTGAATTTTACTCCCCAATTTTGCAGTAAGTAATTTCCAACCTTCATAGTCGTCTTCACTCATTGCATCTTCTATAGACATTATTGGATATCTTTCCACAAGATTACAATAATATTCAGTCAACTCTTCTGAAGTAAGATCTCTGTGTTCAAATTTGTAAATTCCATCTTCATAAAAAGTAGATGAAGCAACATCAAGGCCTAGTGCAAAATCACTTTGCGCTGAATAACCTGCTGATTCTATAGCGTATATGATCAAGTCAAGTGCTTCTTCAGTACTTTCAATATTTGGTGCAAAACCACCTTCATCTCCTACGTTTGTGCTATAACCTTTTTTCTTAAGAATGCTACGTAAGTTGTGGAACACCTCCGCAGACATTCTGATTGCTTCACTGAAAGTCTCAGCCCCGACCGGAAGAATCATGAATTCTTGGAAATCGAGCTTATTGTCTGCATGTACTCCACCATTAATTATGTTAATGAGTGGAACCGGCATAACACTCATCTGCTCTCCTCCCAAATATCTGTAGAGCGGCATATTGAAGCTGTTTGCTGCTGCTTTTGCAACCGCAAGAGACACACCCAAAGTTGCATTTGCTCCAAGTTTAGATTTATTTTTTGTTCCATCCAGTTCAATTAATGCTTTATCAATTGCATTTTGGTCCGCTGCATTCATTCCAAAGATTTCATCTGCTATTATCCCATTTACAGCTTGAACAGCTTTCAGCACTCCCTTACCACAATACCTTTTCTCATCTTGGTCCCTGAGTTCCAAGGCTTCTAATTTACCAGTTGAAGCTCCAGAAGGTACAGATGCTCTACCTATTACTCCATCACAGAGTTCAATTTCCACCTCAACAGTAGGGTAACCCCTGCTATCTAAAATTTCTCTTGCAAATACATTGTTGATTATCTTATTCATTACATTAACCCTTTACTAGATTCACAATTGTGTGCACGGAACGTTCTGTCTCGGAAGATGTTATCCCAGCGCTGTAACATTTCAGTGTATGAACATTGCAATATACAGGTAATTTGAGTAGCGGATGGTGTCATGCAAGTAGCTGACACTGGAATCCAGCTTTTACTATACAGCCACCTGGTGTGCTCATTTACGATTAAGTTTTCTGGATCCCAGTGTCTGGGCACTGGGATGACATCATTCTTAGTGGAAGTTACCCCCATATCACAACGTTCGTACAGTTGTGTGCTTCGACACTGGGATCCAGCCTTATTACACAATTTTATCATATAAATCCTCCCAGTCCGGATTCTTTTTCTCAATTAAATTCATTTTCCATATATATAATTGACTAGATTCCAGTTTGCATGACACCAGTACTTGCATTTATTCTATCGTTTAACTAGATGTTTGTATAGTTTCTGCTATGAGCTTTGCAGCTTCCTTTGCCAATTTAGCTATATTACTACCAGCACCAATAAATAATACTATATCACCTGGACTTGTCGAATCACTAATAAAATGTGAAATGAGCAAAGCATCATTCATAATTTTTGTGTTATTAAATCCATTACTGATTAAAGCTTTTTGTATATCATCAATTCCACAACCAGGAATGGGCTTATCTTCTGGAGGATGAACAGGAGTAAGGATGACATAATCAAACATCATGAAAATTCGTATGAATTCATCAAAAAAATTACGAATGCGAGCAAAACGAAGTGGTTCGATAATTCCTATTACTTTTCCTTTAGTAATCGAACGTGCAGCCGTTAAAGTTGCATATATTTCATTTGGATGATGGGCATAATCCTCAATTAACTTAACACCTTTAATATTGGCAATCAAAGAGAATCTTCTTGCTACTCCTTGAAATTCCAAAAGGCCTTTTTTAATATCTGCATCGCTAATCCCGAGTTTTATCGCAACTGATATTGCAGCCAAGGCGTTGCTTACTTTGTGAATACCTATTGCGTTTGATAGTACTATGTTTTTTAAAGGGCTGGATCCCAGTGTCACGCACTGGGATGACAGAGGGTGATGGGATGACACCTGCTTTTTTGTCATGCAAGTAGCTGATGCTGGAATCCAGTTGTTCAACACGTCAAATTCTATGCTGTTAGCATGCTGTTTAATGTTGCTGGCTCTTATGCTACCATTCTCAAACCCAAACGTTATAGAATTACTCGCATCATAATCGATGTCTACAGAATCAGGTAAAACTGCAGAACCTGCATTATTCACGAATTGGGAAAATGCATTTTTAATATTATCAAATGTGCCGTAATAATCTATGTGGTCATTGTTGATACTTGTTATGACAGCAATCTTTGCAGGGATTTTTAGCATAGTTCCATCAGACTCATCAGCCTCGATCAGAAAAGTGTCACTCTTTCCAAGTTTTGAATTACTCTGATACGAATTTAGTATTCCTCCTACAATTACAGTTGCATCAATATTAGAATGATCAAAAATGGAAGCAATCATAGCCGTTGTTGTTGTCTTTCCGCTTGAACCTGAAACCGCTATCACATATTTACCTTTCATAATTTCAGCAAGTATGTCTGATCTATGCAAAACGGTTTTATTGTTATTTTTTGCCGCAATTAACTCCACATTATCAGATTCTATTGCAGAAGAATGTACAACTATTTGAGCTTGGCTTATATTATTAGCATTGTGACCAATATAAACCTCTATACCTAGCTTTTGTAACTTATTTATATTGTCGTTTGATTGTGCATCACTGCCTTGAACTTTGTAATTGGAATTGTGAAGAATTTCAGCAATAGCGCTCATTCCGATTCCACCTATACCAATAATATGTATTATTCCTTTTTGAGTTTTGTTAATATTTAGCAGTAGATGTTTACTCATTACTAAATTTATTATAGTATAATTTAAAATCCTCATAGTATCGAACCCTCTTACCGAATACAATGATAAAAAACCTAACCTTTCTATGCCTAATATTTGTTTTGATAAGTAGCTGCAGTGTTAGCAACAGGTTTAACTGCACTGCAGGTCATTATAAAATTGGCAGCAGCTACACAATAAATGGTATAACTTATTATCCAAAAAACTGTAAACACTATGAAGAGATAGGGATAGCATCGTGGTATGGAATAGAAGATCATGGCACACTTACAGCAAATGGTGAAGCGTTTAACCGTCACTTGATCTCTGCAGCGCATAAGACTTTGCCCTTACCCTGCTTTGTTCTTGTCACTAATTTAGAAAATGGAAGAAAGCTTGTTACAAGGGTTAACGATAGAGGGCCTTTTATTGAAGGCAGAATAATAGACTTATCAGAAAAAGCAGCTCAAGTCTTAGGATTTCATAAATCTGGGCTTGCAAAAGTAAAAGTTCAATACCTAAGAAAGATGTCAGAACAATTGATACAAAATACTCCTCATTATAGAAAGCAGTATGAAAAAGAAATACAGAAACGTCACCCAAAACAAGAAAATGCAGAAAGTAAGGGATATGTTGCATTTTTTAAAAGTGCTCAGGCTGCTAAGTCAGCTGCATCAAAGCTTCGCAATCAAGGAATAAAAAATGTTAGATTGCTTTTTAAGAACGATCAATATTGCGTGAAAGTGAGTTATAGGTAGTGGTGAGTGCAGAATTTGAAAGATTTGGTTAATGTAAGGAACGCTGGCTAACTATTGTAAGTTAAAAATGTGATATAAAAAAGATATCAACAATTTATAGCTATACCACCGCGATATCTCTTAGCCGCTAACACGTAGCGGAATGACGAGCTTATCGTCACGCCACCGCTAACCGTCATACCGCGATTTATTCGCGGTATCTCAGCCGCTAACAAGTAGCGAAATGACAGCAATCCTACGTCATACCGTCACGGTATCTCTAGATCCCGCTAACAAGTAGCGGGATACTTGACCTTTACAGGGATGACAGTTGTCGTTTAGCTGCAAATGTTAAGAAATTTACCAAATAAAAAAAAAGGCAAAGAAACCCTAGGGTAGCTAGTATTCAAATTCTCCCTTGTCTATTTGACGTCTTTTACTGTCTTAAACACTTTATAAGCGCGTTTCGGCTTGTATAGGTAGAAACCTAAAAGTTTTATAAAGACATGAGGTGCACATAGTGCAAAAAATTAAGCATGACTTACGCCAAATACATTAAGTTTTTTGTCATTAATCCACTGCAGAGATTGCGAAGATAAATAAATAGCTTCAGTTTCATGATAAGAGGGCTGGCGGAGTTTGTCAAGTAAGTTTTTCGTTTCATCCAATGCGCTGCCAAAAGTTTGTTATGCAAGAATGCACTAGCCATTTCTCACAGATTCATTTAAACTTAATCAAGTAGGAGTATTATTAACGCGAAAAGAGTTTAATTAGAGATTTAAGTGATATGGCGCGTGAGGAAGATATAAACCAATTAGTAGAAAATGGATTTGATATTAACTCAAAAGATGCAAGTGGAATCACTCTCTTGCATAAGTTCACAAAAGAAGGCAATTTAGTTGGAGTAAAGTCATTACTAGAGCACGAAGCTGATTTCAATGTCGTAGACAACGAAAATAGAAACCCTCTGCATTACGCCATTATGCATGGACACAAGAAAGTTGCTAAACTTTTTGTTAACCAACTGACAATTAATTCCAAGGATAAAAATGGATTCACTCCACTGCACCTTGCTGCACTACAAGATGACACGGAATTAATAGATTTTTTGATAATAAAAGGCGCAAAAATTAATGAAAAAGATGTCAAAGAGGGCTATACTCCTCTTCATATAGCTTCACTATACGGTTCTAAAAAAAGTGTTCAAATTTTAATTGATAGCGGAGCAAATCTCGAATGTGAAGATAACAATTTTCGTACTCCTTTGTTTTTAACCATTTATCAATGCACCGCACATTATGACAGCAGAGCAGAAATTATAGAATATCTGATAAAGAAAGGTGCAAATATAGAAGCCAAAGATGCAGAAAATAACACTACGCTTTTCCTAGCAGCGTATAACAACAAAATGCAAATAGTAAAGCTTATTGCAAAAAAACAGCAAGCAAGTAACGATAAAATTAAACTTAAAGAGTTTTTTTGCACAAAAAATAACCATGGTTTTGATGCATTAGATTGCGCTATTGAGCATAATAATAGAAAAATGGTAACATTTCTTGTATCAAAAGGAATAGATGCAAATGATCAAGATTTTAATGGCAACGCCAGGCTGCATAAAGCTAGCCATAATGGTAACACTAAAACAGTTAAGCTCTTATTGAGGCTTAAGGTAAACATTAATGCTGTTACTAAATGCAACAGAACTCCCTTGCTACTCGCAGTTAAAAAAGGCCATACACAAATTGTGAAAATGTTATTGGAAGTTAGAGCCAATATGAACATTTGTGAGCAACAAGGTTTTGCACCTCTACATCTTGCTGTTCAAAAGGATTATTTTGATATAGCTCAGTTGTTAACAGAAAAAGGTGCAGACCTTAACATTAAGTGCAATAACGGTCATACCGCAATAGATATGTTCATTAGCAAGGCTCATAGCAAAAAAAACATCGAAGAAAATTACAAAAAATTTTGTAGATTTTTGATGCTTTACCTGAAAGAGCTACATAGTAAACACAAAGCCTGTTGTATACTTTCAACCCTAGCTCTAAGCTTAACAATTATAGGCTTACCATTTATTTTCAAGCCTATTATTAAATACAGAGAAAGAAGTAAAATATATAAAAAAATTAGGGCTATGCTGGTCTACATTTAAGTACAAGAAGAGTATACAAAAAATAAATAGCCAAAGCTAATACACGACAATTATCTGCTCGATGAAAATGAGATTAAATACATTTTTAATATTTTTATAGAAATCTATTAGTATAGATTTTGTATGCTGTTCTAATGGCTATTTTTAAATGCTTAATACTCCTCTTCATTATTTCTTGCACACATCTACCTACCAAGCAATATCCTATTAACATAGACAATTATAAGCACGATTATCCGTTGCAACAATATAACACCTCTTTGGAGATTAATGAACCGGCAATACCAGAAATTATGCCTTTACCAATAGAGTTTCCCGATCTCACAATCAGTAATCAGCTTATTTCTATTAATGTTAGTGAAGAAGTATCAGTAAAGGATTTGCTGATTGAGATAGGAAAACTTTCTGACGTTAACTTGGATATGGACCCAAAAATATCAGGTAATATTATTTTAAAGCTAAAAGATAAGGATATAAACGAAGTAATTCAGAGTATAGCAAATAGCGCCAAACTGCGTTACTCAACAAGTAATGGTGTAATTAGAATTGAGCAGGACTTGCCATACGCACAAAATTATTACGTAGACTTCATCAATATTCAACATTCTGCTCAAAGCAGTTTCGTTATTAATAACAATATTACTAACAGTGATGGAAGTAACGTTGATAGGGACTATAACAATGTTATGAAGTCTCAATACAGTAGTGACTTATGGAATTCATTAGAAAAAGGCTTGAATGCAATAATGGATGTTAACGGGGTGGATGATGGCGAATTCCTTTCATCCAACAGAGAAGCTGGTGTTATTATTTTGAATGCTAGAAAAGATGTCCACAAAGCTGTTGAAGAATATATTAATAAGGTTAAGAAGTTAGCGTCTTCTCAAGTAATGATAGAGGCAAAAATAGTTGAAGTTGTGCTAGATGACAAATACCTTTCTGGTATGAACTTAAATGACTTACAAGATGGAACTAAGTCTATAATAAATCAAGATAACTCCATTATTAACCTAGCAATGAACTTTGGTGCAAATGATCTAGGAGATTTAGTAAAAAATTTAGACAAATTTGGCACTTCAACTGTAATTTCAAGCCCCAGAGTACATGCTATAAATAATCAGCAAGCGATGATTTCATTTACTAAAAACCATATTTATTTTACCTCCGATATACAAAAAGATACTAGAAACTCTAATCAGACCTTAATTACGAAGATGAATAGCGTCCCAATAGGTGTTGTGCTAATAATCCACCCAAGCATTAACATTGATACTAGTGAAATATTCATGGATATACATCCAACTTTATCAAGAATTAACGGCTACACTAAAGATCCAGATATAGAGTACGTCGCACAGCAGAGTAAAATGAAATTAAATAGCGACATTCCAATTGTTGAAATCAGAGAAATGAACTCTATGTTAAAAATTAAGAGCGGTGAAATTATGGTAATCGGCGGGCTTATAGAACATAGAGAAGATAAGCAAAGCTTATTGCATCAGAAATCAAAAAGGCTAGCGAATAATATTAGAACAGTAGAAACTGTCATTTTTTTAAAAGCAACAATCGTACCAACATTTGGTTTGTTAGATAGAAAAGATAAGAATTTATATATATATTAAATTATCACTAAAAATTAAATATCAAACCAACTTCAATATTGTGAGTAGATATGTCATCTGCAACAGGTATCGGAACGCTAAAGTAACGATAGCCGAGAAAGGTTTTGATTTCTGGGATTATTGAATAATCAACACCAAGTTTTATTTGATAAGCAAACCAAGGAACATTCAGTGGCATTGAATTTTGGGGTGACCCATTAATCCTTTTTAATCTAAAAACTGTTGGTCCTATACCAAGACCGATGTACGGAGCAAATTGTGTATCCTGAACGCTGGGATTGTAATAGAAGTTTAACAAAAACGCAAATATACTTGCTGATTTATCAAATACCGGAGGAGAATTACTATCTTCAATATTGGCTATAGAATACGCGGCTTCAAAATCAATTTTACCATTTTCTCCAGCATAGTAACCTAAAGACATGCTGCTAAACCACTGGAAATCAATTTTACCATCAAATTGCTGTATACTTTTAATTTCATCTGCCACTATATTTTTTATTATAAAACCATAATGACTTTCAACTAAAGTTAGGACTCTCTCCCCTATTGCCTTTATACCCTTTACAAATGTTTCTGAATTATCATGGTATACCTTACCACCGTTAGCGCTAACATAAAAATCAAGTTTTTTTGATTTTTCTTTTGTAGGCTCAGCTTGATCTGCAATACGTGACCACATATTTTTCTGATCAGCTACTTGGAGAATAGAAGGTTGTTCAATAGGACTATTTTCAGGTTCTTGATATTTTAAATCCTCTGTTAGTACTTCTTTTTCAGTAACCTCTTTAGAATGCATTACATCTTCATTATTGTCCGTTTCTAGTTTTAAGAGTTGTGTTCCAATAACTTGTTCAACGTGTACATAATTACCGATATAAGTAATAAAAAAATAGACACATGAAATTAAAATCAAAAATAAAGTAATAGATCTTTTAGTTATCACAAATGAACCCATAATTATCATTTATAGTATAACCATCATATCATATATTTCTTTAATGTACAAAAATTAAGAAAGAGTATTTCCAATTAAATAATTATTCTCTACGCCTGTAACATTAACTTTCACAATACTTTTAGCTTGCGCTCTTGATTCAAGCTTTATTAATGCAAAATTTTCTGCTCTACCGACATTATTTTGCTCAACCAGAACACTTTGCTTAGTGTTGATCAAGGATTGACAAAAACTGCTCATAATTTCTTTATTTACTTCTCTTAAATTTTTTACTCGTTCTTTACGCACATTCTCTGGTACTTGTGGCATTCGTGCAGCAGGTGTATTTTTCCGCTCTGAATATGGAAAAGCATGTAGGTAAACTATATTTGTTTTTTTCAGTAAATCAACTGTATCCCGAAACATTTCATCAGTTTCTGTTGGAAATCCAGCAATAATATCAGCGCCAAATGCTATATTAGGCCTCAAGCTCTTCATTTTATGACAAAATTCTATCACTTGTTCTCTGTTGTGACGACGCTTCATTCTCTTTAGTATTAAATTATTACCAGATTGTAAACTCAAATGTAAATGAGGCATAAGTCTTGACTCATTAGCTATTAAATCCATTAATTCGTCGTCAACTTCAGCAACATCGATAGAGGAAAGTCTTAGCCTCTTCAACTCTGGTATATCCTTTAAAACTCTCCTAATCATTGAACCAAGTGATGGCTTACCCAACAAATCTGTACCAAAGTCAGTAATATCAACCCCTGTAAACACTACTTCTTGATATCCATTTTCTACAAAGATCCTGATTTGCTCTATAATACTGTTTATTGGCACAGATCGATTATTCCCTCTTGCCTCAGTAATTGAACAAAATGTGCAGCTATGATTACAACCATTTTGAATTTCAATAAATGCCCTTGACTTATCTTCAAATCCATTAATTAGAACAGGTTCTACTTGGTTATCACTGACCAAGATTTTATCGTCATTTAGTAAGTAATTTTCAGCTTTTAGCTTATCTTGATTACCGAGCACTTTACTTACACCAGGAATGCTACTGTAAACTTCTGGATCCAACTGAACAGCACAACCAACTACGATAATTTCTTTATTTGGATCATTTTTGTAAATCTTACGTATCTTTTGCTTTACCTGACGTTCTGCTTCGTTTGTCACTGCACAGCTATGCACCACAACAACATTTTCTCTCTTTGCTTTTTTTAATGCTTCTTTGATTAACTCGCTCTCGTAAAAATTTAGACGACAACCAAATGTTATCACTTCATTCATGTTAGTATTTTTTGCTTTAATAGACCTAAATTATATCAAATATCCAAGCAAAGTCTCTTGCATGACTATTTTTTTGTAAATAAATGCTATGCAAGCAGCAGACACTGGGATCTCAACGATTTTCACTCAGACACAGTATCACTCCTTTGCTTAGAGGTTGTCCGGAAACAAGTAAAAGGCTATAATATCTGAAATTTTAGTACGGGGTAAAGATGAGAAAAAAGTATCCAACAGATCTAAGCGAAAGGGAATGGGCAAGAATAGAAAAACACTTCAGAGTATCATACAAGAAAGGAGGAAGGCCGCCAAAGTATAGCAAAAGAGAAATATTAGAAGCAATTTTCTATGTATTGCGTACAGGGTGTCAATGGCGGTATTTACCAAATGATTTTCCGCTATGGAAGACTGTGTATGAGCAGTTCAGGCAATGGAAGAAGCAGGGAATTTTTGAGAAAATGAATTATGAAATTACAAAATATAGTAGAAGAAAAATAGGAAGGAATGAGCAGCCGAGTGCCTGTATAGTAGATAGTCAATCTGTAAAGACTACAGAAAAGGGGGGATCAAAGGCTATGATGGAAGTAAAAAAGTAAAGGGTAGAAAAAGGCATATAATTACAGACACTCAGGGTTTTATACTAGGTTGTTACGTAGGCGCTGCTAACGAAAATGATAGAGATGGTATTAAAATAGCATTAAACAATATGAGAACAAAATATACTAAAGTTAAAAAAATGTGGGCTGACATGGGATACCAAGGAAGAAATTTAAAGAATCACATAAAGGAAGAATATGACATAGATATTGAAATTGTTACAAGGCCTCCATGTAGATTTTGGGTGCACAAAGATACGCCACCTGAGCTACTACCAACAAGAGAACAAGGGTTTAAAGTACAGCCAAGAAGATGGGTTGTAGAAAGGACTTTTGCTTGGGTTAATAGGAATAGAAGGCTATCGAAGGAGTATGATTTACTCACAACATCCACTGAGAATTTCATATACCTAGCTATGAGTAGGGTTATGTTAAAGAGGGAATATGCTTGAATTTACTTGTTTCCGGACAACCTCTAACTTTGCTATTTTTCTCTCTAGATTCTTGCAAAGTTCTACAAGATTAACCACATTACCTCACGTTTTCTCTATGATTATTTTTTTAGATTACTTGTCTACCTTATTTGCCGTTCTCCTGAACGAATATACATAAGCTATAAAAACTATCTAATAGCTACCCAAAACCCTTATTTCCCACTCAAGTTCAACATTAAATTTATCCTTTACTGCATCTTTTACTTTGTTGCCAAGGTTTTCCAAGTCAGATGCAGTTGCATTATCGTAATTGAGCAAGAAGTTACAATGTTTCTTAGAGATTCTAGCTCCACCAATATTTAACCCTAGGCAGCCAGATTTATCAATTAACTCCCATGCTCGGTAGTTTTTTGGATTTTTGAATATGCACCCAGCAGTTTTTCCTCTTATTGGCTGGCTTTTATTTTTCCTCTCAATAACTTCCTTTAACCTTTGCAGTATAAGCTCATACTCTGAGTTTACTCCTTTAAACTCAGCTTCAACAAAAATCCAATTTCCTTTTAGGCTATGTCCACGGTAAAAATACCCCATTTCTTCGCTGGAGAACTCATATAGGTTTCCATCCTCTAGATTCACTGCTTTTATGGATTGTACAACGCTTGCGATGTCACTACCATACGCACCTGCATTCATTTCTATTCCGCCACCAACTGTTCCTGGAATTCCAACTAGAAACTCAAGTCCACTAATTTGTTGCTCTCCTGCAAAGTAAGCAAGGTTCCTGAGCAGCGCAGCACCACCTGCAACAATGGAGTTGTTACCTTTACTTTTTATATATGAAAATTCCTTACCCAATTTTACTATTATTCCTCGAATGCCACTATCCCGCACTATTATGTTGGATGTTGCACCGATAACGTTGATTGGCAACTCAGTGTTTTTAATCAAGCATGTTAAATCTTCAATATCACGTGGTTTAAATAATATATCAGCTCGTCCACCGACATTTAACCACGTTGCTTTAGACATTAAGATGTCATAACGATAGACTCCACGTACTTTAGGTAAGCTTATAAGCATTTTGATTTCAACTCTAACCCTGCATCCATACCCATTTTCTCCGCATCTTCTATAAATGAAGTGCGCTCAGTGAAGTATATATTTTTTTCATCTGCCAACATACAACGAAGATGTAGCATATTTTCGCTCACATATTCAGCCAAAGCTGCAAGTGGTTTAAAACATGAACCATTCACTGTCTTCATAAAACTGCGCTCTGATTTCACTCTTATAAAAGACATATTATTATTAATTTTCTCTAAAAGATCGATAATTTTTACATCATTCCTTCTACATTGAATACAAATCGCTCCCTGTCCCACTGCACTTAACATAACTTTTGGTGGCAATACCTCTGTAATTAAGTGATGTTTTTCTAATCTTATGAGCCCTGCTTCAGCTAAAATTATTCCATCAAAACTTTGATTTTGCAATCTAGTTGTTACATTTCCACGTAACGGTACTATATTTAAATCTGGTCTAAAATTTAGTAACTGAACTTTTCTTCTTATTGCAGAAGTGGCAATAATAGCCTGTTGTGGCAAAGACTCAAGGCTATTGTGTTTATGAGAAATAAACGCATCGCATGGACTTAGCCTTTCTAAAACACAAGGAATTGTTAAGCCCCCTGAGAAAAACGCAGGCACATCCTTTAACGAATGAACTGCCATATCTATATTATTTTCGAGCAATTCAGCCTCAATTTCTTTAATGAATAATCCTTTACCTCCTATTTCAGCAAGATTTGCGTTTGCATACCTATCTCCAGAAGTTTTTATCTTAACAATTTCAATAGATAAGTTAGGAAAAGAGTCCAGCAACTTTTGTTTTGCTTCCAAAGCCTGGGCAACTGCAAGCTTGCTTCCTCTGGTACCTATTTTGACTAGCATATGTACGACTGTTTGAATACCAAACCTTAACCTAATTAATTATTTAAACACTTTGGTAACGTGTATCGCATGAACTTCGGTTAACCTCTCTCTGATGTCATCCGAGTAGCTGACTACTTGGATCCAGTTTATATGAGCCTTTGCATTTATTGTACTTTAACTTAAAACCAAAAGCAACTTTGCCTTTACAAAATAATAACCTTTTATATGCATAAATAAGCTTACTGGATTCTAGTGTCAAGCTACTTGCATGACAAGGTATAAACCTTATCGTCATACCACCGCGAACCGTCATACCGTCACGGTATCTCTAGATCCCGCTAACACGTAGCGGGATGACGGTTGTCGTTTAGCTATAAATATTAAAAAATTTACCAAGCGAAAAAAAAGGCAAAAGAAGCCCCGTGGTGGTTGGCTATTTACTATGTACTAAAATATCGGCGTTTTTTTTATTCTAAAACGCTTGATTAAGAGCGATTTAGCTGCTTTTAACTTGCAACTAACCTACACCGCAAGTGTTTAAGAAATTTACTAAACAGGAAAAAAGGCAAAGAAACCCCGTAGTAGCTAGCATTCAAATTCTCCCTTGTCAATTTGACGTTTTTTGCTGTCTTAAACGCTTTGTAAGCGCGTTTCGGCTTATATAGGTAAAAACCTAAAAATTTTTAAAGACATGCGATGCACGCAGTGCGAAAAATTAAACATGAGACGCCAAATACCCTAAGTTTTTTGTCATTAACCTGCACAGATTGCGAAGATAAATAAATAGCTTCAGTACCATGATAGGGGGGCTGACAAAGCTTGTCAAGGAATTTTTATGGCCTAGCGTCACGTGCTGGAATGACATTTGGGAATATGTTATCCGTTTGTCACTTCTAAATGATAAGAGCCTCAATGAATTTATTAGTTTATTACATGTCTCTTTTCATGTATAAATCTATAGAAAGTTTTATACGGAAGTTGTTTTATGAGCAAAATTATAGAAATCAGAGCACCAAAAACTCTTGGTGGTGAATCAGTTACAGAAGGTATAGTAAAAATAAAGAAGGGTATTGGAGAAGCAGTAAAAGTAGATGACTTGATCTTTGAAATTGAAACTGACAAAACAGCACTCGAATTAACTGCAGAAGCTTCAGGGCAAATAACTGAATTTCTTATAAAAGAAGATGATGTAATAAGTCCTGATCAATTGTTAGCAAAGCTTTCCATGGGAGAAGTAAAAGAGGAAGCGAGAAAAGAAGATAAAAGCGAAAGTGCTGCTAAAAAAGATGCTCCATCAGCTCGTAAAATTATGGAAGAAAATGCAATCAGTGCAGAAAGCGTCAAAGGAACTGGCATGGGAGGCAGAATAACAAAAGCAGATGTGATAGGCCATATGAACAAAGCTGAACAACCTGCAATAAAACAATATGAATTGCCAAAAAGTGTAGTAAATGGAGAGCAAAGAGAGGAACGAGTAAAAATGAGCAAAATAAGGCAAGTAATTGCCGCTCGTTTGAAAGCATCGCAAAATACTGCTGCAATACTGACCACGTTCAATGAAATTGACATGAAAAATGTCATGGATCTAAGAGCAAAATATAAGGACGCCTTTGAAAAAAAATATGGAATAAAACTTGGTTTTATGTCGTTTTTTATAAAGGCAACGGTGCAAGCATTGAAAGAAATTGCTGAAATTAACGCTGAAATCTCAGGCGATGAAATCATATATAAACATTACTATGACGTAGGTGTTGCTGTTGGCACCGATAAAGGTCTTGTTGTACCAGTTATTCGGGGTGCCGATCAGATGTCATTTGCAGAAATTGAGTTGACTTTGGTTGCTCTTGGCAAAAAAGCTCGCGAAGGTAAATTACAAGTATCAGAAATGGAAGGTGCAACATTCACTATCTCAAACGGCGGAGTATACGGTTCGCTTCTTTCTACTCCGATAATAAACCCTCCGCAATCTGGAATACTTGGAATGCATTCAATACAAAACAGGCCAGTTGCTGTTGGTAATGCAGTAGAAATCAGACCTATGATGTACATTGCTCTCTCTTACGATCACAGAATAGTTGACGGCAAAGGAGCAGTAACTTTCCTCGTTAAAATAAAAAATTATATAGAAGATCCAAATAGATTAGTTTTGGAAGTGTAGCTCAAATGAATTGTTGTTAATCCAGTATTGCTAAAAACCTAAATGTCATCTAGTTCTGCCAGCAGTTTAGCAACTTCCGGATGATCAGGGCCATAATGTTTCTCAAAAATAGGCAAGGCCTGTTCAAGCAATTTCTCTTGTTTCTTGTGATCGCCCAAAGCGCCATAGGCAATACCTGTTTCTTTTTGATTGCTAAAGCCCGTTCAAGTAACTCCTTTTGTTTTTTATAGTCACCTAAATCCACATGAGAGATACCAAGGTTTGTCAGAGTAATAGCGACTTCAAAATAATCGGGGCCATAATGTTTCTCTTGAATTACTAAGGCTCGTTCAAGCAACTCTTTTGCTTTCTGAGGATTACCCAAATCCCTGTAAGCGTTACCTAGATTCACTAGTGTCCTAGCAACTTCGAAATGGTCGGGGCCATAATGTTGTTCATTAATTGCTAAAGCCCGTTCAAGTAACCCCTTCTGTTTCTCGTAGTCATCTAAATCCCCATGAAAGACACCAAGGTTTGTTAGTGTAATAGCAACTTCAAAATAATTGGGGCCATAATGTTTCTCTTGAATTACTAAGGCTCGTTCAAGCAACTCTTTTGCCTTCTGAGGATCACTTAAATTCCTGTAAGCATTACCTAGATTCACTAGTGTCCTAGCAACCTCAAAATGATTAGGTTTATAATATTTCTCTTGAATTACTAAAGCTCGTTCAAGCAACTCTTTTGCCTTTTGAGGATCACCTAAAGTACCATAAACGATACCCAGGTTTGCCAGTGGTTTAACAATTTCAAAATGGTCAGAATCGTAATGTTTCTTAAAGATAACTAAAGCCCGTTCAAACAACTCTTTTGCTTTCTGAGGATCACCTAAAGCATAATGAGCGGTGCCGAGATTTGTTAGTATGGCAGTAACTTCGAAATGGTCAGGGCCATAACGTTTTTCATTAATTGCTAAAGCCCGTTCAAGCAATTCCTTTTGTTTCTTATGATCACCCAAATCCCCATAAGCGATACCGAGGTTTGTTAGTGCTATAGCAATTGTGAAATGATCGGGGCCATAATGTTTCTCAGAAATAGGTAAAGCCCGTTCAAGCAACTCCTTTTTTTTCTTGTGATCACCTAAATCTCCATAAGCATTACCTAGATTTATCAGTGTTTTAACAACTCCAGAATGACCAAAGCTATAATGTTTCTCTTGAATTATTAAAGCTCGTGCAAGCAGCGTTTTTGCTTTCTTGGGATCGCCTAAAACTATGTAAACGCCACCTAAGTTTGTCAGTAGTTTAGCAACTATAAAATGATCAGGGCCATAATGTTTCTCTTGAATTATTAAAGCCCGCACAAGCAACTCCTTTTTTTTCATGATTACCTGACGCACCATAGGCAATACCAAGATTTGCAAGTGGTATAGCAACTTCAGGATGATCAGGACTGTAGTGTTTCTTAAGGACGGGTAAAGCCCGTTCAAGCAACTCTTTTGCTTTTTGAGGAGTACCTAAAGCCCTATAAGAGTTACCAAGGTTTGCCAGTGTCCTAGCAACTTCGAAATGGTCAGGGCCATAATGTTTCTCTTTAATTGTTAAAGTCCGTTCAAGAAGCTCCTTTTGTTTATCATGATTGCCTAAAGTCCCGTAGGAACTACTTAGGTTTGTCAGTATGGCAGCAACTTCGAAATGGTCAGGGCCATAATGTTTCTCAGAAATAGGTAAAGCCCGTTCAAGCAACGTCTTTTTTTTCTTGTGATCACCTAAATCCCCGCAAGCGATACCGAGGTTTGTCAGTGCCGTGGCGACTATAAAATGATCAGATCCATAATGTTTTCTAAAGATAGGTAAAACCCGTTCAAGCGACTCCTTTTGTCTTCTAGGATTACCCAAGTAATAATATCCATCACTCATTCGTATTAACAAATCCACAAGATAATCCTTCTCTATTGTTTGCTTTTCTAAAGGATTTTTTCCTAGCCAATCATCTATATGTGATAAGAACGTTTCTAAATGTGGTAACAACTGTCGTTTCTTAGCATAATCTTCTAATTTGTCACTGTCGTCAGGGAAGCTTTCTTTTAATAATTGAAAAACGGTTTTTATATCTTTTTTAATTTTTCCACTTTCCTTTGACTTTAGCCTAATTACATCTTGTACTAAACAGTGAATAGAAACACTACTACTCTGCTCATTGGACACTAGCATCGAATATCTCAATAATATACCTAATACTTCTTCAAAAGGTTTTTCTTCAGAATTGTTCTCTACAATCTCAGGAAATATTCTTAACAAATCTTTAGGAATATCATTGTCTAAATATGCACAAGCTACTAACAACTTGCTTGCTAGTTTAGACTCATTACGAATTGCGTCCATTGTAATATCCCAAGTAATAAACACAGGCTCATGGTTAGATGTATGGTCCCAGAGAGTGATGGTATACTATCATCATCATTTAAGGAGTCATTATGGGACAGATATTACATGGGTGCGCCAAAACAACACAGACGATTCGTAGAGCAATACAAAATAGAAAAGAGAGCATAGCAAAACTCTCCAAGCATTATAACCTTAATCCAAAAACTATTATTAAGTGGAGAAAACGTTCATTTACGAAAGATGCTGATATGGGTCCAAAGCATCCAAGATCAACTGTTTTAACGCTAGAAGAGGAAGCTATAATAGTTACATTTCGCAAGTATACACTACTGCCACTAGATGATTGCCTTTACGCTCTGCAGTCTACAATTCCGCATTTGACTCGCTCTAGCTTGCATCGTTGTTTACAAAGACACAACATTAGCAGATTACCAACTGTTGATGGAGAAGTTAAGTCAAAAAAGAAATTCAAACAATATCCTATCGGTTACTTTCATATTGATATTGCTGAAGTTAGAACTGAGGAGGGCAAATTACATTTGTTTGTTGCTATTGATAGGACATCCAAATTTACCTATGTTGAGTTGTGTAACAGTGCTACAAAACCCATAGCTGCTGAGTTCTTACGTAATTTGATTAGAATTTTACCGTATAAAATCCATACTATTTTGACAGATAACGGTATACAATTTACAAACCAGAAGCGTCATAAGTATGCTTTCCAACATATATTTGATAGAGTTTGCGAAGAGAATGTTATTGAACATCGTTTGACAAAAGTTAGCCATCCTTGGACGAATGGGCAAGTCGAGCGTATGAATAAAACTTTAAAGGATGCTACAGTTAAGAAGTATTACTATCAATCGCACCAGCAACTTAAAGAACACCTTTATAACTTTGTTATGGCTTATAATTATGCAAAGAGACTCAAAACTCTTAAGGGTCTTACTCCTTATGAATTTATATGTTATCAGTGGACACAGTCTCCAGAATTATTTATACTAAATCCACACCATCACACTCTGGGACCATACATCTAAGCGAAAGGGAATGGGCAAGAATAGAAAAACACTTCAGAGTATCATACAAGAAAGGAGGAAGGCCGCCAAAGTATAGCAAAAGAGAAATATTAGAAGCAATTTTCTATGTATTGCGTACAGGGTGTCAATGGCGGTATTTACCAAATGATTTTCCGCTATGGAAGACTGTGTATGAGCAGTTCAGGCAATGGAAGAAGCAGGGAATTTTTGAGAAAATGAATTATGAAATTACAAAATATAGTAGAAGAAAAATAGGAAGGAATGAGCAGCCGAGTGCCTGTATAGTAGATAGTCAATCTGTAAAGACTACAGAAAAGGGGGGATCAAAGGCTATGATGGAAGTAAAAAAGTAAAGGGTAGAAAAAGGCATATAATTACAGACACTCAGGGTTTTATACTAGGTTGTTACGTAGGCGCTGCTAACGAAAATGATAGAGATGGTATTAAAATAGCATTAAACAATATGAGAACAAAATATACTAAAGTTAAAAAAATGTGGGCTGACATGGGATACCAAGGAAGAAATTTAAAGAATCACACAAAGGAAGAATATGACATAGATATTGAAATTGTTACAAGGCCTCCATGTAGATTTTGGGTGCACAAAGATACGCCACCTGAGCTACTACCAACAAGAGAACAAGGGTTTAAAGTACAGCCAAGAAGATGGGTTGTAGAAAGGACTTTTGCTTGGGTTAATAGGAATAGAAGGCTATCGAAGGAGTATGATTTACTCACAACATCCACTGAGAATTTCATATACCTAGCTATGAGTAGGGTTATGTTAAAGAGGGAATATGCTTGAATTTACTAGTTTCCGGACAACCTCTAATACCAATTCCCATTACAGGGCAAACAGATGGACAATGATGGAAGAAAAGCCATACTGAAGTAAGTAAAATAGCGAGGTTTAAATGGCATTAAGATCAAAATTATTGGATGAAAAAGTAGTAGAATCAGCAAAAGAAATGCTGAAGAAAGTAAGGAATAATGCATATGTTTCAAAAAAACTAAATGCTGTAATTGCAGCAAAAAAGTACAGTATAACGGCTGTAGCAAAAATATATTGCATTTCAAGAAGCGCACTAACTTCGTGGGTAAAACTCTTGAAAATTGGCAGAGAAGAAAAACTGTTTGCTCCTTCACAACGTCGTAGAAAAACTAAATTAAATCAGGCTCAACTACAGCAAATTGAAGAGTGGATAGAAGAAAATCCTAATATCACCATTAAAGAAATGAGAATAAGAATCCAGGAAAAGTTCGGATTAAATATCAGCAAATCTACAGTACACCGCCATATGCAAAAGATGAAATTCTCATATATTACACCAAGACCAGTTCATAATGGACAAGATAAAAGCAAACAAGAGGAATTCAAAAAAAAATCTCAATGGAGCTATTAGCAAGTATCCAGAAAAAGAGCTATTTTTCTTTGATGAATCACGGTTTGGCACACATTCAAAAGTTGGACATGTGTGGTTTAAAAAGGGGATTAGAACACAGGTTAAAACAAAATTAGGTAGGCAAAATTTCTATCTCTATAGTGCAGTTAATCCTAGAAATGGAGAGAGTTCTAGCTTATTTGCACCAAATGTCAACACTGATTGCATGAACATATTTCTTGAGCAAATTTCGCAATATCTAGAAACACGAGAGGCTTTTCTCGTTATGGACTGTGCTAGTTGGCATAGGTCAAAAAATTTAAAGGTACCTAAAAATATCGACATTATATACCTACCTCCATACTCACCTGAGCTAAATCCTGTTGAGAGGCTTTGGTTATATATAAAACAGAACATTTTGCGCAATAAAATATACGATACAATTGCTCTACTTGAGGGTGCTTTGTGCAAATTTATTACTTCTCTTGCCAGCTCCACAATTAAACAACTCTGCAATGTTTCCTATTTGACTGGACAACAATGAGAATTGGTATTAGAGGTTGTCCGGAAACAAGTAAATTCAAGCATATTCCCTCTTTAACATAACCCTACTCATAGCTAGGTATATGAAATTCTCAGTGGATGTTGTGAGTAAATCATACTCCTTCGATAGCCTTCTATTCCTATTAACCCAAGCAAAAGTCCTTTCTACAACCCATCTTCTTGGCTGTACTTTAAACCCTTGTTCTCTTGTTGGTAGTAGCTCAGGTGGCGTATCTTTGTGCACCCAAAATCTACATGGAGGCCTTGTAACAATTTCAATATCTATGTCATATTCTTCCTTTATGTGATTCTTTAAATTTCTTCCTTGGTATCCCATGTCAGCCCACATTTTTTTAACTTTAGTATATTTTGTTCTCATATTGTTTAATGCTATTTTAATACCATCTCTATCATTTTCGTTAGCAGCGCCTACGTAACAACCTAGTATAAAACCCTGAGTGTCTGTAATTATATGCCTTTTTCTACCCTTTACTTTTTTACTTCCATCATAGCCTTTGATCCCCCCTTTTCTGTAGTCTTTACAGATTGACTATCTACTATACAGGCACTCGGCTGCTCATTCCTTCCTATTTTTCTTCTACTATATTTTGTAATTTCATAATTCATTTTCTCAAAAATTCCCTGCTTCTTCCATTGCCTGAACTGCTCATACACAGTCTTCCATAGCGGAAAATCATTTGGTAAATACCGCCATTGACACCCTGTACGCAATACATAGAAAATTGCTTCTAATATTTCTCTTTTGCTATACTTTGGCGGCCTTCCTCCTTTCTTGTATGATACTCTGAAGTGTTTTTCTATTCTTGCCCATTCCCTTTCGCTTAGATCTGTTGGATACTTTTTTCTCATCTTTACCCCGTACTAAAATTTCAGATATTATAGCCTTTTACTTGTTTCCGGACAACCTCTTAGAATCCTTAGGTAGTGTTTTATGAGATAATAAATAAAGCTTCCTTTCTGCATAAATTTCTAAGTAACGTGAGATAGTCATTTTGTTTTCTTTGATGTAAGCGCAAGCCTGAGCTAATGCCAAAGGTAATCTAACTAACTTTTCTGCCAATATACCTATATTTGGCCTATCGCTTTCTGAAACCTGGCCTAGAATTTTCTTAACATATAATTCTGATTCTGGAGGAGTAAAAACGTCTACACCTATACTCCCTTGTGGCCATTCAGTATTACGAGACGTAACTATTATTTTGCCGCCTTTTGTAGGTCTGAGCTTAGAAATGACTTCATAATTTGATACATTATCATAAATCAACAACCAGCCTTCACGTTTAGAATCTTCTAGCCAGTTTTTCACATAATAAGCTCGCTGTGCAATAGAAATGTTGTCTTCATCGTGAATAATATTTAATTTTCTTCCTAAATTAACATATTCACTGAGTAGTTGATCTTCATCTTTTGCATTAAACCAACATATTGCCTTGTATTCTTTCCCATGTTTTTGAATAAAATCTAGCACTGACTGTGTTTTACCTACTCCACCTAACCCGTACAAAGCAGTTAATATAACTGGCTCATTTTTTGTCTTTAGATGATTTACTATTTCTTCATTGAGATATTCTCGTTCAATGAAATTTCCACTAGCTATTTTAGGTGGAATGTTCCACCGTTCAAATAGATCTTCTCTAGGTTTGAGACTATAAAGATGTTCTATAGCTTCCCTAAAATAATCGTCTTTTCTTGTTAGATAAGAAACTTTGCTACCCTTTTGTGCCCACCATTTCTCTACCTTGTCAAATACACGGACAAAAACCGTATCAATATCTTCTTCCCCTGATATTTTGTATATATTCCCTATTTCTTTCTTAATAATATCATCTAATTTTGAATGATTAGGTTGATCAACTACAAACCTTATTCTAAGTAAAAAATCTTCTATTTCATCGTCACTACCACAACTGAAGTATTTTTTCAGTTCAGTATGATTTTTTATTTTGTAGCACGTTCCTTTTTGACCTTCATAAATATTTAAAGTGTTATCATTTGTTAACTTTGACTCTTCCAGATACTTCTCTAATGTTTCTACGCTTCCTTGCTTCTCTGTACCTTTTTTTAGGTTCACATTGACATTAGTATGAATGACAAGCGTAATATCACTGTTCTTACACTCAGGGTTTTGCTTAATCTCAGGATGAGATTCAAAATATTTGTTTAACCCGAAATCTTCTTTCTGTTGCTTTCTATCATTTCCATCAATAAACAAATCTTCAAAAGTAATATTCTTCGAAGAGCGATGTGTATTGCAGTGCTTAGCTTGAACCAAGATAATTCTCGATTTGTTCTTCTGATCTTTATACTCAAAAAAAATATCATCAAAGGCTCCAAAACCTTCTATGTTTGATGCTAACCAAAAGTCAATTTTACTACTTAACCCATGAAGTAGATACAGCATTAATAATTTTACTTCATACTTGCGACCATGATCACCTGTTGATGTGCCATCTCTCTTCTTAAATGTACGATTACTAAGTACTTCAGACTGTTTGTTTTCTACATTCATACCCTACTAAACCTACGAATAACTTCTTTCTATAAAAAATTAAAGTCACCAAGTGCCTAAGATAATGCAACAGATTCTTTAACATTGTAATAACAGTGCCGAACAGGGTCAATTTTGTTTGCTGTCTTAAGCATAAAGATTCCCCGAATCTAATATGTCATTGCTGTAGGCTGCATTTAGTAATATAATCTCATATTAAATAAGACTTTACTTAAGTTTATGCTAGATTCTCCGCTAATTTTGACAGCCATTCTTATATTTTTTATTTTTACGTTGTCATTCTTTTTTATAAGAAAGATATTTGGATCAACAAACAAGAAGATAATAAAATCCTTTAGGAAAATTGTTCAGCAAATAAATGCATTAGAAACAGAAATGCAGAGCTTATCTGATGAGGAGCTTGCTGGTAAAACTGAAGAATTCAATCGAGAATTGAAAAATGGGAAAACGTTAAATGATCTTCTCGTACCTGCATTTGCAGTTGTGCGTGAAGCCTCTCGAAGGTTTCTTAACATGAGGCACTTTGATGTTCAACTGATTGGTGGAATGGTGCTCCACAATGGCATGATATCAGAAATGAAAACAGGAGAGGGAAAGACACTCGTTGCAACTTTAGCAGCATATCTAAATTCCTTAGAAGGGAAAGGCGTACATGTCGTAACTGTTAACGACTATCTTGCAAAACGAGACACAGAGTGGATGAGCAAATTATATAATTCTCTTGGGGTTTCTGTTGCGTTTATTACGAATAACTTGACAGACGAAGAGAGGAAAGAGGCTTACAGTGCAGATATCGTGTATTCCACAAATAACGAGCTTGCCTTTGATTACCTGCGAGACAATATGAAATTTTCTCAAGAAGACATGGTTCAGAGAGGCTTTCACTACGGAATAGTTGATGAAGTGGACTCAATACTCATTGATGAAGCTCGCACTCCGCTTATTATTTCTGGCCCGGTTGAGGAAAACAATCAGATATATAAGCATATCAATAAAATAGTAACCAAATTAGTTGACTCCGATTATGAAGTAGATGAAAAAGGTAGAACGGTATTCTTGACTGAAGATGGTATTTCACGAGTGGAGGAACTACTAAGGTCATACAATCTCATTCCTGAAAATTCCTCGCTCTATGATACTGACAGCATGATAATGACTCATTATATAGACCAAGCATTACGTGCATATAAGCTGTTTACTGCTGATAAAGATTATATAGTAAAGGATGGCAAGGTAGTGATTATTGATGAATTTACTGGGCGTATGATGGAGGGCAGGAGATATTCCGATGGTCTTCATCAGGCACTTGAAGCGAAGGAGAATCTTGAAATTCAGCATGAAAACCAAACTTTAGCATCGGTCACATTTCAGAATTACTTTCGTATGTACAATAAACTTTCCGGAATGACGGGAACAGCAGCAACAGAGGCAGAAGAGTTTCGTGATATATACAGATTAAATGTAGTAAAAATTCCAACCAATGTACCTGTAAAAAGAGTTGATATTGATGATGAAATTTACGGTACAGAAAAGGAAAAATTTAATGCTGTGTTGAAGTTTATAGAAGAATGCTACAAACGCCTTCAACCGGTCCTTGTTGGCACGGTGAGCATCGAAAACTCTGAGAAGCTTTCTGCGCTTTTGCAAAGCCATTCTCTTAAGCATTCAGTATTAAATGCTCGTTATCATGAACAAGAGGCGTACATAATAGCGCAAGCTGGAGTGCCAGGTAGTATCACTATAGCAACTAACATGGCAGGACGTGGAACTGATATTCAGCTTGGTGGAAATGCTGAAATGATTGCAAAGGTGGAGCTAAAGAAGATAAAAAATGCTGATGAAAGAGAAAAAAAATACCAAGAAATAGTTGAAAGAGTAAAAAAAGATAAGGAAATTGCTATAAAAGCTGGTGGTTTATGTGTGGTTGGAACCGAAAGACATGAAAGCAGGAGAATAGATGATCAATTACGCGGCCGTTCTGGTCGTCAGGGGGATCCTGGACTTTCTAAGTTCTTTTTATCGCTCGAAGATGACCTAATGAGAATATTTGGCTCTGATAGAATGAGAAGTTTTTTACAAAAAGTAGGGCTAAAGAATAACGAAGCTATTCATCATCCATGGATCAATAAGGCACTCGAGAAAGCACAAAAGAAAGTTGAAGCTAGAAACTATGACGTGCGGAAATCTCTACTTAAGTTTGATGACGTAATCAACAACCAACGTAAAGTTATTTTTAAGCAGAGAAACAATATCTTAGGCAACGAAATTAATGATTTACTTGAAGTATATAGCGAAGTAAATGAGAGCGTAATAGAAGGTATAGTCCAAAGTGGCTATTATGAGGATTATATTGAAGATATAGTCAAAGAATTCCATACAAGGTATGGAATAACGCTTGATAAAGAAGATTTAGCAAAGTTTTTAAACAAACAAGAAGCTTTGGATTATATAAATGATAAGATACAAGAATTTTTTACTGAGAAAGAAAAATATTTCAACAGTCAGCACACTACAGATTTGTGGAATACGATCGTGAAGCAAATGATGATAATGACACTTGATCATTTATGGAGGGAACACCTTTCAGTTCTAGAGAGCCTAAGACAAAGCATAAGCCTACGTGCCATGGGGCAGAAAGATCCACTGAATGAATTTAAACGCGAAGCTTTCTTGATGTTTGAGTCAATGCTTGAAAAATGGAAGGAACTCACCATTCACCGCCTAGCGCACTTTAAGTTGGCAGATAACCAAGAGATAGGCAATAGGTTACATTCTGCTAGAAATAGCAGACTTCCCAAAGTCTCAAGAAACGACAAGTGCCCTTGTAATTCTGGAAAGAAGTACAAACACTGCCACGGCGCGGTTACTGTGGTGAATTAATAATTATGGTTGTACAGTTTGTTTATTTCCATCAACATTACTGCAGCTAACCTCACTTAGCTTACTGTTTAATGAATGCTCTGATGACTTATATGCAACCCCATAGGAAATTCCACCAACGATCAGTGCAGATGCCACAGTAATTCCAACTATTGCTAGTGCAGGTAATGCAGTAGCATAAATGAGTGCTAATGGAGCAACAATGGCAGCTAATATACCTACAGTAATTCCTGCTGTTATAGCTTCAGGTCTATGAATAAATGATGGATCTGCACCATAATTTAGCAGAAGTTTCGCTACTTTTGGATGTTGATAATTTAGTCTTGGATGTTCACCATGAGTGTAATAAACAGCATAATATAAAGGAGTTCTTCCGTCTTTATCTTGTGCATTAACGTCTGCTCCCTCTTCTAGCAAAACTTCTACTACTTGTGTGTATCCATTCTCAGCAGCATAATGTAAAGGACTTCTTCCATATCTGTCCACTACATTAACATCTGCCTCTTTTTTTATAAGATGTTTTACTACTTCTATATGACCACTATAAGCAGCATAATGCAAAGGAGTCCCTTTATCTTCATTTTGTGCATTAACGTCTGCTCCTTCTTCTAGCAAAACTTCTACTACTTGTGCATGCCCATGCTGAGCAGAATAATGTAAGGAGGTTTTTTCCCATTCATCTTGTACATTAACATTAGCTCCGTTTTTTGTTAAGTATCTTACTACTTTTTCATAGCCATTTTCAGCTGCTATAAGTAATAAATTGCACTTGAGCACTATAAACGTGTAATTTATATCAAATTCGTTTTTTTCCACTCATCATATGTAAGTTGATTTTCCTGCTGCAGCTTATCTTTAATTCTATCAATTAAATTTTCCTTACTCAGATCTGGACTACTGTTGACTTCTTGTAGTGTTAACCTTAATGTCATTTCCTTCTCCAAGATATAAAATTTTATTATGGCATATGGAGTGGATTATGTCAATGAAAAACTAAGAAACTGGTTCTTCTTTTTTTCTATAGCTTTAGGTTTACCTACAATTTGAAAAACAACAAATTCGTCATTCCGCTACTCGTTAGCGCCTCGGCGGTATGATGTAGGGAAACCTTTCTTGGGTTAGCTATAAAGTTAAAATTCGACCAGGGCAGCCGCAATAAGGTAGCAAACGCCATCATGTCTTTAGGAGAGTTTGCTAATGAAGGCTCTTAAGTTGACGCCATTGCCTGAACGGATACGCCAATTTTTATGTTCATTTGTAACCGTTTATTATTTTACACCCCAGTCTTTTTCAAATATTGCTAGTCCTTGGTCAGTAAGTGGGTGATTAATTAATTGTCTAAGTACTTTTGCTGGCACAGTAATTGAATCAGCACCAAGCCTTGCAGCTTCTATTACATGCGCTGGGCTTCTCACTGATGCAACAAGAACTTTAGTATCAAAACCGTAATTAGAATATATAGTACATATATCTTCTATTAGCGATAAGCCATCATAGCTTATATCATCAAGGCGACCAATAAAGGGGGAAATAAAACAAGCACCGACCTTAGCGGCAAGCAGTGCTTGTCCAGGAGAAAAACATAATGTGATGTTAACAGGTATTTTATGCTCTGTCCATAACTTTTTACAAGAAATTAATCCTTCATGTGTAAGAGGTAATTTGATCACAACATTATCAGCAATTTTTGCTAAATTCAGACCTTCTGTGATCATCTCTTCATGGCTATCTGCAACAACTTCAACACTAACAGGCCCTTTTATAATAGAGCATATCTCACGCACTAAATCCTCGTATTTATCTTTACGCCCGGACTTTGCTATTAAAGAAGGATTAGTTGTTATGCCGTCAATGAACTCCTTTAGTTCTTTAATTTCATTTAAATCAACGCTATCAAGAAAAATTTCCATATTAATCTCCTATAAAAAAAATACCCTTGCAAAATCTTGTCATCCTACCGCTTGACTTACAACCGTATGAACTTCCTGCGTTGTAAACATCAAACGGCCGATAACACAACTGTACAAATATTGAGACATAAGAGTAATTTGTACCAAGAAAAAAGATGTCATCCCAGTGCCCAGACCCCTTAGACAATGTACCATCTTTTGATTTTGTCCATTCTGGGCGGGGTTTTCAAGTTCTTTGATCTTAAATACTACATCTACTTTATCAAGATCAATGTTGACTTCTTTTACTAATGTCCTAATAAGACTACGTTTGGCTTGCCAATCTAGGTCCGATTTAACACTAGAATAAAAGCCCTTTATGCTATTTGTAATAAGATTCATTTTCTGCCGTATTCCCTTTTACCTTTTTCTTCTCTCCTTTAATCTCTTTTAAACGTTCCTTCATTTTTTTTATTGCCTGCTTAAAGTCTTCCTTACTTATAGTTAGTGCATACTTTGTTGCCGTAAAAACTTCTGGTACCCAAACGATTGTAATAAGTATACACAATCTTTGTCAACTATTTTCGGCACTGGTATATTGACCTTACCCAGAAAAAGTGGAGAGAAAGAAAAGAGTTTTTTTGGGTAAAATAAAATTTTGGAGGATTAGAAATGGTAAGAGAATATACGGCAGAATTCAAATTGGAAGCTGTTAAGCTGGCAAATGAACAAAGAAAGGTAGGTCAACCAGTTGCAAAAGTAGCAAGAGATCTAGGAATAAGAGATAGTGTATTAGGAAAATGGATGAAGAAATATAACGAAAAAAAGTCAGCGGCAAATGCATTTCCAGGTAGAGGTAACATGGCTCCTTACAACAAAGAGAGGTTTGATTTACAAAGAGAGTTAGCAAGAGTAACAAGGGAAAGAGACATTTAAAAAAAAGCCCTGGCCAGTCAAAAAGAGTAAAATATTTTTTTATAAAAGAGCATAGTAACTGCTATAAAGTACAGGAATTATGTAGGATTTTCTGCTAGTGGCTACTATAAGTGGACCACAAGAAAAATAAGCAGTAGAGAATCAGCAAATAAAGAGCTACTCGAAGCTATTCAAAAAATATATCAAGTTTCTAAATGTAGATATGGAGCTCCTAAAATTCATGCTGAATTGAAGGCTTTGGGTAAAAGTTGCAATTTGAAAACGGTGCAAAGTATTATGCAGAAAAATGACATCAGGGCTATACTGAGAAGAAAGTTTAAAATTAAAAAACAACAAACAGATAATAGAGCTGTAGCTCCCAATATACTAGATCAAAACTTTATTGTTGATCAACCAAATAAAGTATGGGATTACTTACATCAAAACCAAGGAGGGATGGCTATATTTGGCAGCAATAATTCTCACGTATGGTAGTTAATGAGTAGTGCAATAAATAAACAATTGGTTATGAACTCTTTATTAATGGCCATTAATAGGCGTAAACCTGTTAAAAATCTACTGCTGCACAGTGACCAAGGTTCACAATATACTGCGCAAGGGTATCAATATCTCTTAGCTGTAAAGAATATAGATGAGTAATAAAGGCTGTTGTTACGACAATTCTGTTGCAGAAAGCTTCTTTAGCTCATTGAAAAGAGAAATACTTATTGATACTTCACAACACTCTGCTCAACAAACTAGAACTGCAATATTTGAATACATAGAAATTTTTTATAACAAACAACGTCACTATTAACTATTCCATTCCAGAACAATTTGATGCATCATTCTTTTTGTAAAAAACATTCCACACTTTCTCTCCACTTTTTCTGGGTAAGGTCAGATACTATAAACTATAAAAAAATTTCTCCGATAGTTCATATAGCAAGTAAATTCACAAAATGAAGACTATTATTTTTATTACAGGTGTATCTACGGTTGGAAAATCAAGTTTGGCTCATATATTAGGTTCAAAGCTTTTTATGCCTAGAAACTTTGCAATTCCACTAACTATAGCTAACCCAAGAAAGGTTTCCCTACGTCATACCGCCGCGGTATCTCAGCATAGATTCCGCTAACGAGTAGCGGAATGACGAATTTGTTGTTTTTCAAATTGTAGGTAAACCTAAGCCACTTTAGCTATACTTGTAGAGAAAAAAGAATAGATGATGATCCTAAATATTTAATAAACTTGACTACTGAGGAATTTCAAAAATCTCAATTTTTTATTAATTGTGATATGGTACATTCTATCTTCATATAGCTTTCCTCTTCATACCTCAACTAATGAAATCAGAAGCATCAACTCCCTTTTGCAAGCAAGCAGCAATAACAGTGTTCATCATTAGAAATGCAATGGTCATTGGGCCAACGCCCCCGGGTACTGGGGTCATAGCTTTGGCTTTCCCTTTTATTCCTTCAAAGTCAACATCACCTACAAGCTTTCCTACGTTAACGCTATTTATGCCAACATCGATCACTATTGCACCTTTCTTTATCCAGTCTGCTTGAACAAAATTTGGCTTTCCGACTGCTGCAACTACTATATCCGCTTTAGAGCAATATTCAGCTAAATCCTTGCTTTGTGAATGCAAGATGGTGACAGTGCAGTTTTCTTGCAATAGCAGGTAAAACATTGGCTTGCCCACGATATTTGACCTACCAATTACCACTGCGTTTTTACCGGAAAGGTTCTCTTCAACTGACTTAATTAAATGCAAAGAACCTTTAGGAGTGCAAGGTATAAGGCAGTTTTTTTCACCTTTAACTAATTTGCCAACGTTTTCATCATGAAAGCCATCTACATCTTTTTCAACACTTACTGTGTTAATTACTCTGCTTGCACTAATATGATTTGGTAAAGGCAATTGCACTAAAATGCCATGCACAGATGGATCTTCATTTAATTCATTGATTTTTTCAATTAATTCATCTTCTGAAATATTATCAGGCAAAACAATGGTCTCAGAACTTATGCCTATTGATTCTGCTTTTTTCTGTTTGTTGCGAACATAAACCTGACTTGCTGGATTGCTGCCCACGAGAATTACTTTCAGGCAAGGAAAAATGTTATACTCTCTCTTTAAAATATCAATTTTTTGTGATAGCCTCTCACATAGGTCGTTTGCTATTTTTTTACCATCAATAATAATTGTCACTTCCTTGCCACTCCTTAAAGTCGGGTAATTTGATATCAAATAAATCCAATACTTTGCCAACAGAATGATTAATAATATCATCCAACGATTTCGGTTTAATATAAAAAGCAGGCACTGGTGGAGCAATAATTGCTCCCATCTCCGTTAATTTTAACATATTTTGTAAATGCCCAAGATGCAGTGGTGACTCTCGCACCATAAGAACTAACTTTCTTCTTTCTTTTAGCGTTACATCTGCAGCCCTTGTCAATAGATTGGAAGTAACACCTGATGCGATTTCAGACATTGTCTTCATAGAGCATGGTGCTACAATCATCCCTGAGGTTTTAAATGAGCCGCTTGCTATTTTTTCTCCAATCTTTTCTTCAGAATAGTAAAAATCTGCAAGTGATGTAATATCTTCAAGTTTTTCTTTAATCTCGTGAGCTAAAGTTATTTTCCCAGCACGACTTATCACTAAATGAGTTTCATAATCGACGTCTTTCAACGCTTCTAAAATACGCACACCGTAAATAGAACCAGATGCTCCACTTATTCCAATTACAATTCTGCTATTCACTTAACTCTTCTTCGTAGCTCATTCCCAATGCACGTTTATAGGTATCAAGCAATATTTCTTGTTCCTCTCTGTCATCATCATCCATCTTCCTCAGCCTAATAATTTGTTTCATCACTTTTATATCCCAACCTTCATCTGCGGCTTTTGCATATACATCACGAATGTGATCTTGCACATCCCTCTTTTCTTGTTCAAGTTTTTCGATTCTCTCTATGTAACCCTTTAACTCTTCAGCCGTTATTTTTACTGTATCTTCCATGAAACTCCACTAATTGATTGCTGCTACTAGTATTACCAGTTTTTACTTGCACTTCAACAACAGTAATAATATTTTTATCTTTTTTTAAAATCTTAAAGCGAAACCCATACATGGAAAACTCCTCGCCTTCGTCAGGAATGCGCTCTATTTCATTTACAATCATACCTGCTAGAGTTGTAGCTTCTTCATCAGGGAGATTCCAGTATAACTGCCTGTTAATGTCCCTAATAGTAGATTTTCCTTCTATGTGATACATATTATCAGATATTTTCTTTATAAAATTCTCCGTAATCAAATCATGTTCATCCGAAATTTCTCCAACTATTTCTTCCAGTATATCCTCAAGAGTTACAATTCCCTGCAGTGCTCCATACTCATCAATAACAAATGCAAGGTGTTTCCTGTTCTTACGGAAGTTGTGAAGTTGCACGCTGAGCGGTGTACTTTCTGGTATGAACCAAGGCCTTGACATAACTTGGGTAATGTCAACTTCTTCCGCTTTATTATTCTTTTCACGCAAAGCATTTATTAGAGCTTTCACGTGAATTACACCTACAATGTTATCTGGTTCCTTCTGCCATAAAGGTACTCTACTGTGACTGCTGGTTAAAATCTCTCTTATTAACTCTTCTTTATTCCGATCTATATCAAGAGAAAATAGGTTTCTTCTATGGGTCATAATTTGTGATATCTCTGTCTCAGCCAAATCAAGTATGCTGCTTAGCATATCTAAATCCTGTTGCAACATAGTTCCTTCACTGCGGTGAAGAGTAATCATATTACGCATTGCATCCGCTGCAGATATCACTTCCTTATCTTTATGCAGCCCACATAATTTTAGGATGAGGTTAACAATAAATTGAATACCTAGTGTCAATGGAGAAAAAATCTTTACAAAAAACAATACAAAATAAGCAGAAAATGATGCAAATTTTTCAGGATTTTGAATAGCATAAGTTTTTGGTAGAACTTCGCAGAACAATAAAATACAAAATGTCATTATAATTGTTGATAGGAGAATGCCCTCATTTCCAAAAAGATTGATAAATATTGCTGTAAATAAAGCAGAGCAAGTAATATTAATAATTGTATTGCCGAGCAATACCGTTCCTATTGTCAATTCTTTCCTATTTAATAAGCGATCTATTACCCTGGCTTTTTTGTTACCGTCTAGCTTTAGCTTATTAACTCGAGAACGGCTAATTGAGGTTAAGCCTATTTCTGCTCCTGAGAACAAAAACGATAAAACTAACAAAACAAAAATTGCTGATGATACTAAGACCAATAACCAATCCATTAAAGTACGATGTTATTGTGATAAAAAATAAAATTAATTTTACATGTTATGAGAGGCATTTGCAAGCCTGAATTTATATTGCCGAATTTTATATACCTTTAATCTTAAAAAACAAATCATAAAGCATATTACACGCTGCGTTCACATGCTCATCCTCAATGATAAGTGGTGGGGTTACCCTTACTACTTTGTTGTTTAAAACCCTAGTTATTATTAAACCTTTATCAAGAGATCGACTAATAATTTTATCAGCTACAGGAGTTGCTAGTTCTATTCCCATTAGTAACCCTTCTCCACGAACTTCTAAAATCATCTCAGGAAATTCTTTAGCTAAAAGCAACAGCTTTTCTTTTAAATCTTTACTAATTTTTTTAACATGATCAAAAAAGCCTTCTTTTAGCATTATATCGAGCACTGCATTACCAACAGTCATGGCAAGTGGATTGCCACCATAGGTTGATCCATGAGTTCCTGGAGTGATTGCTTCTGCTATATAATCTTTCACTAAACATGCAGCTAAAGGAAAACCGTTACCCATAGCTTTTGCACAGGTTAGCATATCAGGTTCAATGCCGACATTTTGATAATGAAATAAAGAACCGATGCGTCCATATCCGCACTGCACTTCATCAAAGCACAAAATTATTCCTTGAGCTTTTGTTATTTCCCTTACTTTTTGAAGATATTCTACGTCTAGTGGATATACTCCACCTTCGCTTTGTATGGGCTCTAAAAATACAGCAGCTATTTCATTGTTGATTTTTTCTTCTAATGCTTTAATGTCATTTCTTGGCACTTTATCAAAACCAGAAAGGAGCGGAGCAAAACCTTCGCGTGATTTTTCATTGCCTCCAGCAGAAATTGCAGCAATACTGCGGCCATGAAAGCCTCCTTCAATTGTAATAATACGATTACGTTTTGCTTGCCCTTTTGAATAAAAGTAACGACGAATAAACTTAATTGCAGCTTCTGTTGCTTCAAGCCCACTTGAGCAGAAAAAAACTTTATCTGCAAAAGTAAGGGTTGTTAAACGCTCGGCAAGCCTTTCTTGCTCGGGAATAGTGAAAATGTTAGAGCAGTGCCATAATGAGCTCGATTGCTCTTTCAGCTTATCTGTAATGTATGGATGACAATGCCCTAAAGAAGTTGTAGAAATACCTGCAGCAAAATCTAAATATTTTTTACCATCTTTATCAAAAAGATATGCCCCTTCTCCCCTGACTATAGGAGTGTCAAGTCTATTATACGCATTAACAACATGATCCATTTTATAAGTATTGTGGTATTATCTATACTATACCTGAAATGAATCCATTAACACAAAGCTTTTCCTTTAACCTCTTATGCTACTTCAACTAAAAATTTGGCTAATGCAAACCTTTTTTGTCATTCTATAGCTAAAGTGACTTGGTTTTACCAACACTTATTAGCCATTGTAAAAGTTTTTGTTTCTATTGAATGATAGTTGTAGCCTATGCAAGAAGTTTATTGACTTTGAGCGCACTTTAGCCTATACAATTTTAATATCTTAAACTACTGGACATGCCCGATCTAAAGACAATGATGTTAAATTTTGGACCTCAGCACCCAGCTGCACATGGAGTGTTGCGTCTTGTTTTAGAGATGGATGGTGAAGTGATCGAGAGGGCAGATCCCCATATTGGGCTTTTGCACCGCGGTACTGAAAAATTAATAGAACATAAAACGTATCTTCAAGCTTTGCCTTATTTTGATCGCCTTGATTACGTATCACCAATGTCACAAGAGCATGCATATTCACTTTGTGTGGAGAAATTGTTGCAATGTGAAGTGCCAATTAGGGCAAAGTATTTACGTGTCTTGTTTTGTGAACTGACGAGAATACTAAATCATTTACTGAACGTTTCTTCTCAAGCACTTGATGTTGGAGCAATGACCCCTCTTTTATGGCTCTTTGAAGAAAGAGAAAAAATACTGGAATTTTACGAAAGAGCTTCAGGTGCAAGGTTTCACGCAGCTTACATCAGGCCAGGTGGAATTGCAGCAGATGTTCCAGAAGATTTGATTGAGGATATTGCAAAGTTTATAGAGCAATTTCCAAAATATATAGACGATGTTGACGAACTTTTAACAGAAAATAGGATATGGAAGCAACGCACTGTAGGAATTAGTGCAATATCAATTAAACAGGCACTTGATTGGGGCTTTAGTGGCCCAATGTTGCGCGCTGCTGGGCTTGCTTGGGATTTGCGAAAAAGCCAGCCATATGAGATATATGATCAACTAGATTTTGATATACCGATCGGCCAAAATGGCGACTGTTATGACCGTTATCTAGTTAGAATGGCAGAGATTAGGCAATCTATCAGTTTGGTGAAGCAGTGCATAGAGAAAATGCCTGAAGGGCAAATAAAAACTGAAGATAGAAAAATTTCTCCACCGTCAAGAGCAGAGATGAAAAAATCTATGGAAGCTCTGATTCACCATTTTAAGCTCTATTCAGAAGGATATCACGTACCAGAAGGTGAGGCTTACGCAGTTGTTGAGGCACCAAAAGGTGAGTTTGGAGTGTATATAGTTTCAGATGGTACCAATAGACCTTATAGGTGCCGAATAAGAGCACCTGGCTTTGCGCATTTACAAGCCTTAGACTTTATGGCAAAAGGACACATGCTTGCTGACGTTGCAGCAATTATTGGCTCACTCGATATAGTTTTTGGTGAGATTGATAGGTAATCATTGGTACCCGTTCAGGCAATGGCGTCATGCAAGTAGCTGACACATAACTGTACGAACATTTGTTTGCAAAGGCAGTATGTTAAGTGTTATAGCCGATTTTGCCTCAAACACAAAGGCAGTGCCTTGACTACTTGGATCCAGAAAAATTGATTGTGTACTATACAACATTTTTGATCAAAAGCGTAACCGTTCACTGTTAGACTGCATTCTGTGATTTTTAGCAAAACATGATCTTTCATTTGAGCTTCCTTCAATTCAAAATAAATACAGAAAATTGCTGCCTATAGCTAAACTGACTTAGATTTACCAACAATCGTCATCCCGCTACTTGTTAGCGGCTAAGAGATACCGCGGCGGCATAGCTATCTTCAAAAATATGGTTGAATAATTGTGTGTATAATTATTAATATTTTTAAGCACTTTGGCTATGGCTTTATCTAAGTTTCTCGACCCTAAGCTGGATTTAACCTTCAAAAAAATATGTAGGGTCAAGAACTGGCGCGCCTACTTTAGGGTTTGGTGGCTGATCCATTGTTTTCACAATAGGCCTCAATCCAAATTCCCATGTTAACGTTTCCAGCTCCCGCCTCGTCAAACGCAGCATCCGCACTACGCTTTCCTAGCAGATTCTTTACCAAAGTTTATAACATATTGTGCTGGTGATGCTTTCGGTTTGTAATACCTTATTCTGTAGTCTGAATATAGACCCAGCGTTTTGTATATCCATTCGCTACTCCACTTCTTCCAACCAAACCCTCTCTTCACTTTCAGCTAATAAGTGATTTTCTATTTCACCTTCCAAACTTGCCTCCAGCAGCTTTTTTATAAATGGTGTAAATGCTCCATCCCTTCCTGTTAATGGTCTGCCTTCCCTTATTGATGACAGTATATTTGCTTCCAGTTCTTTGTAATCTACCAAACCGGTAGTTCTGTTTACTACTTTCTGACTCATTGTCAAACCTCCATTTTTTTTATATCAATTTATTACTTTTTTTTGGTTTGACACACTTTTTTGAACATTCCCTGTTAAGATGCCTAATCTACTTTCAGCTCCTCAGTATGTAAACTGCGTGGTAAAGACTCTAATTCCTTTGCAGCACTTAAACTTTTATTTTTTGCATGTATACCAAGCTTATTGAATTCTCGAGCAGCAGGAAACACCCTTGCTTCAAGAGAGCCAGCAGTTTTATTATAATGATCAACAGCACTTTTTAAGCTCCTGCGCAAATTATCAAAGTTTTCACCCATTGTGCAAATGCGCTCATATAAAATATGACCTAGTTCACTGATTTTCTTTGCGTTTTCAGCTATCATCTCTTGCTTCCATCCATACGCTATTGCTCTCAGCAACGCAATTAGAGTGATCGGTGTTGCAATGATCACTTTTTTTTCCACTCCAATCTCTATCAAAGCAGGCTCATATTCCAGTGCTGCGCTAAAAACCCCCTCCCCTGTTAAGAAAAGCACCACAAGTTCTGGCGTATTTTCAAATTGATTCCAATACTCTTTTTTACCCAAGTCATTTATGTGTTTTTTTATTGCCAGGGAATGGTTCTTTAATTTCTCCTTTTGTATTTGCAAATCATTTTGTGATATAGCATCCATGTAAGAATCAAGCGGCACTTTAGCATCTATTATTATTTGCTTTCCAGATGGCATTTTGATTATTAAATCAGGACGCAATAAATTATCCTCGTTTTTATCAATCACTGACGGCTGAGTAAAAAAATCGCAATACTCAATCATTCCTGCCATTTCTACCACTCTTTTGAGTTGCATTTCACCCCATTTGCCCCTAATGTGAGGTTTCCTCAGGGCATTAGCAAGGTTGGAAGTTTGGTTCATCAGCGCTCCAATTTGCTCCTTTAAACCTTCATAGGCCCCTACCCTCTCCTTTTCTAGCTCACGTATTTCATTATCGAATTTTTCTAATTTTTCTTTTATTGGAGTTACAACTTCGTTGATCGTTGCTTGTCTTTTTTTGAAATCGCTTTCCGTTTCTTTTAATTTACTATCGATTACTTCCTTTGCTAAGTTCAGAAAATTATTGTTATTTGTTTGCAAAGCATCAAGAGAGAGCGCTTTAAAAGTGTTTGTTAATCTCTCCTCTGCTTTTGTTAGTAATTCTATTTCCTTTTTCTTTTCCTCACGTTCTTTTTGCAGAGTTACTTCAAGTTCTGCTCTTTTGACCCTTAAATCAACTATTTCTTCATTCTTCGTAAGCAAAGTTTGCTTTGTTTCTTGAAGTTCTTGCTCTAATTTACATAAATTACCCTCAAGGTTTGCTTTCTTTTCGCTCAGTTTTTTTACGATAATGTAGAAAAATAGTAATAGAGAGACAACCAGAGCTATAGAATTGAAAAGCATCAGAATAAAAAAGCTGTATTTACAATTCTATATGATTTTTGTGTGTATAAGAAAGAAAAAAGGAGCACCTAAAGAGGTGACCTTACCCAGAAAAAGCAGAGAGAAAGTTAAGACGTTTTTATCATGAGAATAAATTGTGCAGGAATGCAATAGTTAATAGTAGAATGTCTACGTTATTTGTTATAAAAGATTTCTATGTATTCAAATATGGCAGTTCTGGTTTGTTGAGCGAGAAGTATCAATAAGCAGCTCCCTTTTAAGTGAACTTTTCTGCAACAGAGTTATCGTAACAACAGCCCTTATGGCTCATGCTGGAAATGATGTTTTTTGTATTCAATAGAAATTGGTAATTTTGAGAGGTATACTGTGACCCTTGATCGCTATGTAACAGCAGATTTTTATCGGGTTTGCGTTTATCAACGGCCATCAATAAAGAATCTATAACTAATTATCATGTTACTCATTAACCACCATGCGTGAATATAGGTCAATTATTGCCGCCAACAACCTTCTTTAGTTTTTATGTAGGTAATCCCAAACTTTATTTGGCTGATCAGTAGTAAAATTTTGATCCAATGTGTTCGGAGCCACAACTCGGTTGCTTATTTGCTGTTTTTTATTTTTGAACCTTCGTCTAAGCTTGGTTTTAATGCCATTTTCTTGCATAACACTTTGTACTGTTTTAATTTTTGCCTAAAGCTTTTAATTCAGCGTGAATTTTAGGGGCTCCATATCTGCATTTAGAATGCTTGATGTATTTTTTGAATATCTGCTAGAAGCCCTTCTTTTGCTAATTCTTTACTGCTTTTTTCCTTAGCAACCCATACCACCAGTACAAAACCCTACATAGTTCCTGTGTTTTATAGCAATTTCTATATAAAAGAATACTTTACTCTTTTTCTTTGCCCAGGGCTTTTTTTAAGATGTCTCTTTCTCTTATTAGCTCTTTTTTAGATCAAATCTTTCTTTGTCATAAGGAGCCTTTGCCTGGAAATGCGTATGCTCCAGACATTTTTCCATCATATTTTCTTACTTAACATACTGCCATCTATACCTAGATCTTTTGCTATTTTTGTACTTGCTTGACCTGTTTCTTTAACCAGCTTAACAGCTTCTAATTTGAATTCTGCTGTATATTCTCTTCTATTTGTCATATTTTGAAAAAACGTTTTATTTTACTCCAAAAACGTCTTAACTTTCTCTCTACTTTTTCTGGGTAAGGTCAATTTACCGCCGCGGCGTTAACTAGTAGCGGGATGACGGGTTACCAAATTGTAGAAGTTGCTTTAGCTATAAATTCAAGTTTTATCAATGTCTTGTGTTGTTACCCAAATAATGGTTGTGCAAGCGCTTAATTTTTTGATCAAAAAGGAACAAGTTTAGTAAAAAATAATGATATTATTAGTGGAACATAAAACAGTCCCACTGCAGTACTGATTAGAAGCAATAGAGTAGCTTTATCTGGTTGATAATTCAAAATATTAGCAAGTATTATACTGGACCCAGAAACTGGAATAATAGCTAGCAACATCAGTGCTTTATATATGCTCTCATCGTATATACCTATAACATGCTTGTCTAAAAGGACAATTCCTAAAACAAACAGTGGCCAGAATACGTACTTTGCTGTAATAGTGATCAAAGCAAGCTTCCAATCTATTTTAAAGCTTGCAATATTCGCAATGCTCACTCCAAGTAGCACCATTCCTAATGTGACAAATGTACTTCTAATATTCATCATAACATCTGTTAAAAAAGTAGGTATTTGTATATCGTATATACTTAAAAAGAAGCCCAGAACCATCGCATAAAGCGAAGGAAGTTTGAACAACTTTAATATGCATTCTTTTGCGGTATAAATACCATTTGCAGCTATGTAAAATCCTAAGCTGTTTTCAAATAGCGCCATTCCTATATAACAAACAACATATACAGATACTGAATCTTCATCAAATAAAGCCATGGCAATCGGCAGGCCAAAATAACCCATACTTGTGCTGCCCGAGCTAAATGCTAATATGTTTCTTGTGTTATCCTTAAATAAAAAAGAAGAAAGATAATACACTGATAAGGACATAGTGCTACCTATAAACCATATCAAAATCGGCAGAGAAATTACTTTTAAGTTAACTTCTGTATGAGAGACTCCATATAAAATCACTATTGGATTAGCTATATAAAAAAGTATTTGAGATATAGTGTTTCTATCAATTTTAAGATATTTTCCTGCTAAGTAACCAATAAATATTGTAATATAAATAGGTAATATTTTGAGAAAAAGAGTAAGGAACATACTAGCCTATTGTAATATTTTTGATTGATAAAGTGACATTAGATCTTAAGGTGTTGTAAAAGTAAACAAAATTTATTTTCCAATTTATCCAGCTCATAGTTAATTAAATTAGTGCCAAAATTTGTTTTTACATAGGACTTAAGAATGACATTTGTATGATAAAATTATGTTAAGTTTCTGTAAAGCTTCTTGCATATTTTTGAATAATGACATATTTACTAAAAATTAAACTGCTTGTAGTAATTTAGACGGACTGTTGAAAAAGTAAGAGGAAATAAGTAAAGTTAGGACAGAGAGTAAGAGCTTTAACATAGTTGTCATATTTTTCTTTAATTAACCCTAGTGTCCAATTTATCCACCATTCCTTCACATGAGGTGTTTCTAACCATTTTAATAACAGTAAAAAATGTTTTCTTTCAACGCTTTAAATGTGATATTTTTATTCATTAATTAAAAATCTCAAATGTTACTACCATTTCTGTTAATCCTGTCTCTCATTGCCAAGTTCATTGAAATTGACATTTCCGTACCTAGTTTTCCTTATATGGTGCACTATTTTAACGTACCGGAAGGCATAATTCAATTAACTATTGCTTATAATTTCCTAGGCTTTTGCATAGGAGGGTTGTTTTTTGGTCCATTGTCTGAATGCTATGGCAGAAGGAGAATTATGATCATAGGTAACACTTTGTTATTAATCGGCGCTGTTGGTTGTGTTTTTGCACCGTCGATTTTTTGGCTTTTAATCTCTCGCTTTGTTCAGGGCATTGGTGTTAGCACATCTGTAGTTGTGTTTGCAATCGTTGCAGACAGCTACAAAGGCGACGAAGCGGTGAAATTTATTGGAATCATGAATTCTGTTCTTACAGTTGTCATGGCAATTGCGCCAGTGTTAGGCAGTTTCATCAATGAAATTGTAGGATGGCGTGGTAATTATGCAACTGTTGCAATACTTTGTTTAATCTCTTGGGTTTTGCTGCTTTTAGCGTTACCAGAAACAAAAAAGGACCGCGATATTTTCAGTTTGAAAAAAATGATGAAAGATTACAGAAAACTACTATCTAGTCCGAGGTTTGTTACGTTGTCTTTGATGTCAAGCCTCTTTTCTGCTGCGTATATGTCATTCATTACTTGTGGACCTTTTCTGTATATGAAGACTTTTGGTTTATCTAGCACTATTTATGCACTACATCAAGGTGCAATAGTTGGGTGCTTCTCACTCATCAGTCTATTTGCTGGCAAAATCTTGCAGAAACTTGGAGCAATAAAGTGTGTAATTTCTGGTACGAGCGTGGGTGCTATTGGGTCTCTATTGCTTGTAATATTCAGTATAATTGTACCCCACTCTTTCTACTTAGATGTATGGTCCCAGAGTGTGATGGTGTGGATTTAGTATAAATAATTCTGGAGACTGTGTCCACTGATAACATATAAATTCATAAGGAGTAAGACCCTTAAGAGTTTTGAGTCTCTTTGCATAATTATAAGCCATAACAAAGTTATAAAGGTGTTCTTTAAGTTGCTGGTGCGATTGATAGTAATACTTCTTAACTGTAGCATCCTTTAAAGTTTTATTCATACGCTCGACTTGCCCATTCGTCCAAGGATGGCTAACTTTTGTCAAACGATGTTCAATAACATTCTCTTCGCAAACTCTATCAAATATATGTTGGAAAGCATACTTATGACGCTTCTGGTTTGTAAATTGTATACCGTTACCTGTCAAAATAGTATGGATTTTATACGGTAAAATTCTAATCAAATTACGTAAGAACTCAGCAGCTATGGGTTTTGTAGCACTGTTACACAACTCAACATAGGTAAATTTGGATGTCCTATCAATAGCAACAAACAAATGTAATTTGCCCTCCTCAGTTCTAACTTCAGCAATATCAATATGAAAGTAACCGATAGGATATTGTTTGAATTTCTTTTTTGACTTAACTTCTCCATCAACAGTTGGTAATCTGCTAATGTTGTGTCTTTGTAAACAACGATGCAAGCTAGAGCGAGTCAAATGCGGAATTGTAGACTGCAGAGCGTAAAGGCAATCATCTAGTGGCAGTAGTGTATACTTGCGAAATGTAACTATTATAGCTTCCTCTTCTAGCGTTAAAACAGTTGATCTTGGATGCTTTGGACCCATATCAGCATCTTTCGTAAATGAACGTTTTCTCCACTTAATAATAGTTTTTGGATTAAGGTTATAATGCTTGGAGAGTTTTGCTATGCTCTCTTTTCTATTTTGTATTGCTCTACGAATCGTCTGTGTTGTTTTGGCGCACCCATGTAATATCTGTCCCATAATGACTCCTTAAATGATGATGATAGTATACCATCACTCTCTGGGACCATACATCTAAGAAATGTATAATGAAAAATAAAAGCTCAAGTTTAACACTTGTAGTTATTTTTACACAATTAAGTAATCATAAAAGTTAGTGTAGGACGAGGTTATACAGTTTGATTTCTTTTAATATATGTTAATTGGTATAATATAAATATAGTTAAGGAGGCGTACTATGACTGGAAGTTTGGCTAAGGAAGAAAAAACAGCAGAGGCAGGAAAAACAAGTAATCAGTCAGAGAATTATGATGTTGAATCAGTTATAAGGGTAGCATCATGTGCTTGGAATGCAATACATTGCTTGTTGGCATCTTATGAATACGATCTATATTCGTCATGGCTTGAATCGCATTTTACATCCCTCAAGGACTGTATCAATAAAATGGAAAAAGACAATTCTTTCACTAAGGACTCTGCTATAATAAAGTTCTGCCGCTCAATTGCAGAAAATAATAAATTATACAAAGAGTTAAAAAATTTAAATAATCCTGCTGAAAATTTTTCTCAATTAGAGAAGATAATAACAGGCTTTAAACTAAAAGACCTAGAAGACAAGGTAAGCTTCTTAATGCTTTTGAAAGAAGAAAGTGACTTCACTGCTATACAGAAGGCTTATAGAGATGAGTGGAGTTTTTATGACCTAATAAATGATAGAGATTTTAAAAAAACGTACATAGATAAAGCAGTAACAGAGTCTGCTAATAAGAGCTTTAAGAAAGATATAGATAAATGCATAAAGTTGGCAGAGCAGGGAAAAAAAGCTGCAAGTAAATATCTTGGAAGGAAAGGCGTAGAGCTTCAAGCTTATTACACAGAAACTGATAACGCTTATAGAGTTTTGAATATCAACTCTATTAATTACAATAGAAGTGAGCCAACCAGGATTAGTGACATTTTACAGCAAGAGAAAGATATTAAAGAGCTGAATATCTATTGCAATAAAAAACATGAAATACACGCTCATCGGAAAGGTAAGGAAAGATATTATGAATTTAAAGAGGGCGCATATTATGAAATGAAAAGCACTTGGCCTGTAAAGGATGGATCCGAAATGTGTACCATGATTATGAATGTGAGTAGCGATGGCATAACTGAAGTACTAAAATTTAATGATGAAGATTTTGTGCTATCGGATGAGATCTTAGAATTAATAAAGCAAAACGATGAATTATATATTCAAGGTCTCTCCTTATATGATGCTGTACTAGAAAAAGGTAAGGCTGCTGATGTTGTACCTACTGCTAATAATAATTTTCAAAATGAGTCTATAGCGGCCTATCGCGAGGAACCAGAGGGGGAATTAGACCCTAAAGTTGATGCTGACAATAGCCTTCCTCCTTCTATTAATAGCAATGCATCAACTCAAACGGAAGTCAATTTACAACACACTGAAACTCAAACAGAAGTTGCTTCACAACAAATTGAAACTAAAACGGAAGTCAATTTACAGCACACTGGAACTCAGACAGAATTTGCTTCACAACAAATGGATGAATTGATTTTAAATAATCAGATGCTGTCCGAAAAAAACGTTGAATTGAAGCAAGAAATGTCAAATTTGAAAAAAGAAGCTGTTGAATTGAAGCAAGAAATAGAAGCAGGGTTGCAAGTGATAAATAAAAAGCACCATGAATTAATACAAGAAAATCAGCGACTACAGGAGAAACTAGAAACAACCCAAGCAGAAGCTAATCAAACAATTGTAAAGTTAGAGAAGCAGAATAGCAATTTACAAGACAGGTTTGAAAAAGAGGAGCAAAAAAACACGGAATTGCAAACTGAACTGGCACAAAAAAAATGAAGAATTAGCAGGTGTGTTAAAAGAGCTACAAAGGAAAGCACAAGAACTTAAAGGTGTATATGAAGAAAAAAGAAAGCTAAAGGAAGAGCTGAAAATTGTTAATGCAGGAAAGAAGAATTTGGAAAAAGAGCTAAATCAAGCACGAGAAGATGCGGAACAGATAATGGTTGAACGACGCCAGCAGAAAGAGCGCTTGAAAGATCAGCTAAGAGAATTAGATCAGGAATATAAGGTACAAGTAGAAATTGGGCAAAAGATTAAAGAATCAGATAGGCAGGATAGCAATTTACAAGATACACTTGGAGAAGAGAGACTAAAACTCAACATTGAAGAGCTAGAAAACGAGTACGAGGAATTTCCAGGAGATAAGGTGCTTACACTTGAACTCACTAAAGATGAAGATAAAGTCGAAGAGTTAAGAAACGAGCTAGAGCGTGAGAAAGAAAAGTGTAAACAATTATTAGAAGAAGAAAATGAATGGGGTGATGAATTGGTAGGAATGCTTGATGGACTGGAAGAAAAAATTCGTGCTGATGAACAAAGGAGCTTCAACAATCAATTAACGGGAGAAATTTCTAATGAGTCTGGTAATGCTCCACGACAGAAGAAAAGGTTATCCAAATCTTCAAGCGTTGATAATGAGTCTTATGTTCCACTGAGAGAGAAGACAACATTACTCAGATCTTTAAGCGTTGATAGTGGACTTGATAGCGATGAAGAAAATTGTGATAATGATTTATCTTTCAACATAAGTCCTATAAGTTCTATTGAGAAGGTGGCAGAGAGTAGAAACGTAGGTAGGGTATCATTGTGAAGATGGTTGGGGTTAAGTTGCAACTTAAGTGGGGCGCAAAAGGTCTTTTGTGTTGATAATAATTTAAAATCTATAGTAGACTAAAAAAGATTATTAAATTATAATATAACATATGATAAAAGACGAGAAATCGAAAACAATTTTTGAAGTGGAAGGGGCAGTAACTGCTTTACTACCTGCAGCAGAATTTAGAGTGAAACTGGACAATGAACATGAGATTATCTGTCATGTATCAGGGAAAGTGAGAAGAAGTAAAATACGCATCATTATAGGGGATAGGGTGTTAGTTGAGATGAGCATTTACGATAGGAATGCGAGAAAGGGTAGGATCATTAGAAGGCTTAAAGGTACAAGTGACAGAACGATCTCTAAATAATCTTATTCTTGCTTCATCATCGAAAAGGCGTATAGCTTTACTAAAACAAATAAACATTGAGCCAGGTTTAATTTTGCCAGCAGATATAGATGAAGCCCCTTTAAAAAAGGAACTTCCGAAGGATTACTCAATCCGTATGGCAAAAAGTAAAGCGGAGAAAATACAAAGCTCAAATCCAAATTACTTTGTGCTTGGTGTTGATACAGTTGTTGCTTGTGGTAGAAGGATATTGCTCAAAGCTGAAAACGTTGAGCAAGCAGAAAAATGTATCCACTTGTTATCAGGAAGAAGGCATAGAGTATACACCAGTGTATGTCTATTAACTCCCGATCAATCTAAACAACATATCAGGACTGTGGTTACAATAGTGAAATTTAAACGTCTCAGTGAACAAGAAATTAAGTATTATTTAGCATCAGAAGAGTGGAAAAATAGGGCGGGGGGATGCAATATACAAGGCCTAGCTGGAGTGTTCGTATTGTTCTTACGCGGCTCCTACTCTTCCGTTATAGGGTTACCATTACATGAAACCTATTGTTTGCTAAGCAATTATTTTAACTTCAATTTATATTGAAATACCTTTATTAGTATCTTTTTTTTGTTGTGACTCAGCAACCTGTTTAGCCCAATCTAGTGGTCTTTTATTTCTGTTAGCTAATGCAATTCTATTGCGATCATAACCATCAGTGTGTTCTGTTAAAGTATCTCCTCTTTCTTCTTCTATTACTCCAGCTTTCAGTTGTGCTTCATCTTTCTCTAGTAATTTATATAGTTCGCTATTTTTATCTACAGTTGGATTAGTGTCATTATTTTCTCGTTCTGCCACTGTTTTTTCTAACCACTTACGTATAGGGTCATATTGTTTACCTTCTCCTATCTTTTCTAAAATGTTTTCTGAGAATGAATCTTTAGGAATATTTTCTTTAGTAGCCTGTTGTGCCGGTTCTCTTAACCCTTTATCCGGGTTTCCCAATGCTCCTTTTAACTCACTCGTATCTCCGATTTCTTTTGGTTCAATGTTTTCTAAGCTCTTCTTTAACTGTTCAGGATTTACTTGAGATTGTTCATTATTGTCATGAGTTGGAGATGAATAGCCCGAATCGTTTGCTTTTATGTCTGTTGAGCTGTCTTTTAGCAACCCAACTTCTCTCAAGCGTTTTTTAGTTTCTTCGCTAATCTGACTCTGATCAGCTGGTTTTAACCCGAGATTTTCTTGACCTAATGTATTTTTAAGTTCTTCAAATAGAGTTAGATTACTTTGTCTAATATGTTCTTCTAATTTCCTTCCTACCTGTTTTAAATCTGTTTGAGATTTACTATCACTATTAGTTGGAGATATATAGCCTGAATCACTTATACTATTTGGTGTTGAAGCAGAGACACTAACAGTTGGACCTTCCACTATTTTTACATCTGCTAAATCGTCTTTTTGCAATCCATCTTCTTTATCTTGTGACAGTTTATCAGTAGGATCAACTTGCCTTAATCCTCTATTATCCTGCTGTGATCTATCTCTGATTTCTTTAAGAAGATTTTCAGGTGGAGTTTGATCACTTTGTTCAATGTTCTCTAAGCTCTTCTTTAACTGTTCAGGATTTACTTGAGATTGTTCATTATTGTCATGAGTTGGAGATGAATAGCCCGAGTCACTTTTATTATTGAGTGCTGTAGCAGAGAGCGGCTGTTCACTTTCTTTCCACTTAGCATCACTAGCATCTTGGTTATCACTGTTATCTGGAGAAGATGAATAAGGAATTATGTCCTTTAATGTCTCTAACGGTGATGGGTTATTTTTTCTACTTCCTGCAATTGATGCTTTTCTATCATCAACATCAATGTGCCGTAAGTTGTTTTTCTTGAAATTTCTGATGTCTTGTAACAGATCGCCTTTGCTATTTCCTTCTTGTTGCTGGGTTTTAGGTTGTTGCTGATCATTAGGTGTTTGCTCACTTCTATCTGGTTTTTGGCTTCCAGGTACAGCATGTCCAAATGTAGGATTGTCATACCGTTCATCTTCTTGCCTATTATCTTGATTGTGGCTTACAGACTTGGTGAAAGTAGAACTATCTGAAGAATCAGAAGTTGCACCTTTTTGCTGATTATTAGGTGTTTGCTCATTTTCGCGCAAGTCATCTGGTTTTTGGCTTCCAGATTTGGCTCCCCCTTGCTCATCGAAAACACCTTTTTTAGGTGGTAGTGAACTAGTTCTAGGTGGAAGTGGCGGAGGAGTTTTTTTGTTCTGAGGATTCTCCTCAAAAAGCGATTGTAGGTTATAAACTTGACCTCCCGAATTTGCTTCTCGTGCTGCTTGTCTAAGCTCACGCTTTTCTTTAGCCTCCTGAGAATTAATTTTATCGTCAAAATCTTTTCCAATTCCGCTATCGTAAGACTGCCTTCTGCTGTTAGATTGTAGTCCAAAATGTGAATGGTGGTCTTCTTTTTTTTGAGTTATATCAGTAGCTTGAACGCTAACACCTCTATTAACATCAATTCTTGTTGTAGTTTCAGATGATAGCTCGTTACTGTCTTTATTATGTTGCATCTCATTCGCTTTTCCTTGTCCTTTCTCCCTGAATTGTATTTCATGCAAGAATAAACCACCTATTTTTACATCTCTGTTTACTTCTAACCGTTCTAGAGAAAAATCATCACCTTTAACAAGGTCTACACCGTTAGCATCAATCTTAATTTTGATCTTACATTCCTTCCCCTCCGCATACCACTTTAAAGTCATTTCATATGAACCATCAGTTACGACATAATGTCTTATTTTTTTCCCTTCTTCCTCGGCAACAAAACCATGCATTCCGCTCTTTCCATCACTATGCAATGTTGAAAATCCAGAGATTTCATTCTTCTCACAAAAATCACTGTTTAAAAATTCGCTGATTTTAAACTCTTTTTTGTTATTTCCCAGCGTAATACTTGCGTGATTACCGTATATTGAAACTCCTGCAACATCATCAACATACTCTTTCAACCTTTCTTTAACTTCACTTTCAAGGTCTTGTCCAGCTTTCTTTGTCTTGTTGCATTTCTGAAGAATAACTCCATATGCTTTATCTTTGTTTTCTTCTTCGTCCCAATTCCAGTTGGCGTGTTTTGTTAAGAACTTTACTGTGTTAAAATCAACTCTAGCATTATAAATTGGGTCGTCTTCCTTTTTTATTTTATCAAATAAAGGAAAAATTTCTTGAATGCGCTCATTATAAATGTGTTCTTGTTGTGTATCGTTAGTGCCCATATATCCCTCACTAATAACCCTCTGCCTTTAGTTCTAGCTAATACTAGCTAATATAATTATCACAAGCATTGGTTGAATTTTTATTAAGGAAGGTTGTGTGTATCCGTTCAGGAGAGTGGTTTAAGAAACAATAGATAGGAGATTTTGGAAAGGATTGAGACCCCTTTGTTTCCAAGTTAAGTATAATGAAATTATCCGCTCAAGGAATGTATTTCCCCGCTTTGATTGTGTAAAATATGAGTTTTTGCGATAAACGACATAATGCCGAATTTGCCGTTCAGCGTGGTTATTTGTCAGCGGAATATTTTCTGGGTCATCTAAAAATTTCCACATCATTCTTTCAGATCTCAGAACATTTTTTGCAACTCGAGAGGCTCCAATTGCTTCAGGTAAACGAGATATCTCCTTCAAGTAATACTTTGTACGTTTTCTTAATTTTCTGGCACGTCTGACAAACCTCAAAACATCTATCTCACTTTTTAGTAAAGCTTTTTTTAGTGCAAATAATTCAGTGGCCACGTTTCTCAAGTAACAACCCAGAACTTTAACTTCAATATTCCAACTATGTGCTAATCTTTCAAAATCTCTTGATAAATGTGCCCAACAGATTTGCCTGTTTTTATCGGCAAAATAATTGTATGCTGCATACCTGTCAGTTATTACCAAGCTATTGCGATTGCAGAATTTACTATTTTGTAAAACTTTCATTCCTCTTGACTCTGTAAATTTTACAAAACTTGCCGTATTGCTTGCAAACATCCAACACCAAGCGAGTTTACCTTTGTTATAATGGCTCGTTTCATCAATATGTAGAACTTTACTCCTACTTATCTCTTGTTCGATCTGCTCATACATTTTTTTGCATTTTGAAGCAACTCTATGTTCACTATTTGATATGCTACCGACGCTTATGTTCAAATTGAAGATATCATTTACGACACTCGCTATTTCGCGTTTTGAATTTTTGTAGAATCCGCTGAACGCTGCAATTATTGACTTAACCCTTGGACCAAATGTATCTGGCGTAACACCTTCCGGTAACTTGCTACTTCTTCTCTTTCCGCATCTCCGACAACGGCCATGTTCTAACTGATATTCCACTACATAAGGCTTGATTTCTGGAAGATCAACTTTCTGATGAATATATGGTTTTTCACATATTGCAATTTCTCCTCCGCATTCGCAAGTATTAGGCAACTCTATCTTTACTACTTTATCTGCATCCATGTTGGCGCGAAAACTTCCTTTATGACCAACCTGACCGCCAATATTCCTTTCGCTTTTCGGCTTATTCTTTTTTATTTTATACAACTCTTTGGAACTTGGTATTGATGAATTTTTTGAGCTTAAACCGAGTCTTTCTCTTAACTCAGCATTTTCTATCTTTAAAGCCTTATTTTCTGCTTTTAAACTTTCATTCTCTTTTTCCAATCTTTCTATTTTTGCTTCTAACCTTTCTATTTTTTGCTGTAAATTTTTGCAAAGTTCTAAAAGGTTTACCATATTACTTCACTTTTGCTCTATGATTATCTTCTTAGATCACCTTGTCTACCTTATTCTGCCACTCCGCTGAACGGATACGGTTGTGTTACTAATGTGATGACACAAGCTATTTTATGGTAACATCAAACGATTTAAGTTGTCATTCCAGTCTGGAATCCAGCCTTTCACGAACCCCATCAAAAATGTTGTGTTTTAACATAAGATTAGCTACTTTTATGCTCACTAACTTAGTGCCAATCAAGATTCCTGGATCCCAGTGTCTGGGCACTGGGATGACATCCTTCTTGGCGGAAATCACTCTTATATCACAACAGCTGCATAGCCTAAATTGCTTTAGCTATAGCTCTGTTTTTGCAACTTCAAATATCTGCTACTCATAGTAAACACTTCTGGATCTTGAGAGGTTAGCTTGAGTATAGCGAGTATGTTGATAAACAACAAAGCAGCAATCGAGATATCAGCAACATCCCATAGCAACCGGACTTTACCTATCGCACCAAGCGGAATGATCATGGTAAAAATTACAATCCAGATTTTAGTGTATTTATTATCCATAGACACATAGCGTATTGTCTGTTTTGAGCAAAAAAACCAAGTAAAAATAGTAGTAAAAGCAAAACAAAACATTATGGCCATAATTAAATAGTCAATATAAGGCCAATTCATTGCCTTTCTAAAAGCAAATATGCACATGTTAGTGCTCTCTAAATCAGTGACCCAAGAATCTGTGACAAGCAGTACCATTGTTGTAATAAACACTATAAACGCAACTATAAAAGGCGATATTATCGTAATTAGACTCTGCTCAATAATAAATTTATTATTATTTTTCTTAGGAACAATTGAAGAATGTACGATTCCTTCAAGGCCAAGCCCTATATCTGTTGCAAAAATACCTCGCAAAGTTCCGACTTGAATAATAGTCAACATTTCTAGAATCAAACCTAGAGATAAACCAGAGTTAAAGCTACTGGTTGTAAAAAAACTGCTTGTTATTAGTTTTAGAGAAGGAAGAATATTTTCACTAAATTTAAATAATATGATACCGCAAAGTGTGAGGTAACTTACCGTCATTATCGGTATCATAGCCGATATAAAAATTTTAATTTTTTTTAAGCTGAGAGCTGCAACAACAAAAAATATTATGGCCATTACAATGCCACCAACAACTACAGGCACATCTATCATATTAAGTGGTATTGATAGAGAATTTACCTGAACAAGGTTACCAACTGTTATTGAAACCATCATCATGATAACTAGAAAGACAATTGTGGCCTTCCTAGAGTTAAACGCATCAGTCATGTAGGCTACAGGGCCACCTATAAACCTTTCGTTCTTTTCCTTTCTGGTTTTTATACTTAGATAACAAGTGACATATTTTATCACAGAAGTGATAACAATAATTATTGCCATCCATAAAATAGAGCCCGGTCCTCCGGTTTTTAGAGCAACAGCAGTTCCTGAAATATTTCCTACTCCTAAATTTCCCCCTAAAATTGTAAACAGAGCGGCTATAGAAGAAAATTTATTTTCTCCTTTTTTAGCTCCAAGGAGTGAAAGGGCGTATGGTAATCTAAATACCTGTAGCCATTTTAGTTTAATCGATAGGTAAACACCAGCAACTAGCATGAGTAATATTGTTGGCAGTAATAAAACAAACTTTACTGTATCCATCTGTAAAAGTGAGATCTTTATTTGAGTATACAACAAAAATTGAAAATACCTAACCTATTTTCTATGTATGACTTCGTTTCCGTCATTCTAGAAACCTTTTCTTGTCATCCAAGTAGCGTGACACATAACTGTACGAACATTGTAATATGGTACAATGTTAAGACGATGTCATTCCAGTGCTTGACACTGGAATGGCTTTGTTGCATCGCTACTTATGAAAGGCTAACTATAGTTAGGATTATAAGTAACCTATTGAAAATCTTGTTTTTTTGCAATCAATCTGATCAAATTTAAGAATAGTAATTTGTTATTTATATTAATAAATTTAATTCTATTGAAAATAGCTAAAGCATTGAAATTCTTGAATTTTAGCCGGATTGGTAAATGGTAGTGAAATTTCTTTTACTCAAATTTAGGTATTCATTGACCGTTCTTGTTATAAATACCAGAATAATAAGCTACTGATATTCCCTATCTTTTTTATCTTTAATCCATCATAGCTAGCGATGCAACAAAGCCCACTGGAATCCAGCTTTTAATGCAACCCCTCACCAAAAATATTGTGTTTTAACATAAGGTTAGCTACTTTTATACTCACCAACTTAGTGTCCAATCTGGATCCCAGTGGGCTTTGTTGCATAGCAGCAGAAAAATTAGTGATTACTGACAAAATTCATTATAAAATAGCCATTTAACCTTGAAAGAAAAAATATGCCACAAAAAATGAGGGTCAGTAACCATAGCGAATATAACAAATTTCTAGAAAAAAGAGGAAATATTTTTCATTATATCAACGAAGCCATAGAAAAGTGGTACGAGAATGGTCCAAAAATACCAGGTGGCAACAATATTTATAGCGATAAAGTTGTAATTTTGGTGCACATAATAACTTGTTTATTTAGAATAGGCCTGAGGCAAACAGTTGGGTTTATAGCAGGATACCTTGAGCAAATTGGGAAAAATTTGCAAGTTATCAGCTATTCACAATCATCAAGAAGGTTTAAGAAACTCAATATTAAGATCAATGATTGCAGAAAATAATATGGAAGATATCGAAATTGCTATAGACAGTACAGGAATTAGTATATACAACAACACTCCTGGTCATAGCAAAAAAAATAGCGAAGATAGAAAGTATCGCAGCTATGAACAGACAAGAAAATTGCATGTAATGTTGAATACAAACAGCAAAAAAGCCATAGCTGTAAAATACAGTAACGGTGTCTACTCTGATCACTATGGAGCTTGTGATTTGCTAAAAGAAGTCGATTTTCAGTATGTCATAAAAGTACTATATGCAGATAGGGCATATGACAGAGAAAAGCTCTATAAGCTGTGTAATCAATATGGTATAAAAACGAAAATTCCTCCGAAAAACAACGCAGCAGAGCATCCAAAATTGGATTATATGCTTGATAGAAATGCCGCTATTCAGTTAATGAAATTACATGGTGAGAATGGTATAAAAAGATGGAAAGAAGAAGTAAATTACGGAAAAAGATCGTATATTGAAGGATTTTTCTCAAGGTTGAAGCGAATATTTGGGTTTAGTTTTAGGAGCAAATCTGAAATTAATCGTGAGAAGGAACTGCTACTCAAGTGTTATTTGCTTAACAAATTTACTGAAATAGGCATGGCTAAGTTTGAGATAGCTTCATGAATTTATTGTACGTTACCTACTATCCGAAGAGCGATGCAACAAAGCCATCCCAGTGTCAAGCACTGGGATGACATCTTTTTTCTTGGTACAAATTACTCTTATATCTCAATGTTCGTACAGTTAGTGCGTGACACTGGGATCTAAATTTTTTATGCGAAACCATTATGTTTATATACTTGTAGGCCCAAGTTCCTCACATAGTGAACAAAAAAGTAAATGAGATTCCAGTGTCACGCGCTGGAATGACACCTACCCCATGAGAACTCTATTTTTCATACCACTCATTTATAAGTTTATTGATATCAGAATCTATAAAATCCTTTAATGGTTGCCTGATTTTTATCTCAACATTTTTAGGGATGCACCTATCTTTACATATCGCATAATTTATATGGAAGTTAAGGTCAATATACCCTTGATTTAAAAATATATTCATCTTAAAGGGAAATAATACCATATCCTCATATACGTTACTTACAAACGTCTCTCTCCCTACTTTATCTTTATGTTCCTTTGGAATAGGCCAGTGAATATTTATATCTGATGCATTACCTTTGTAACTAATAGACGTGGGAAGGCCAAAATCTCCAGGATCTTTATAATATATGTGCCAGCCTGGTTCTACTGTAACCTTTATTGCACCTTTAAGAGTGAAGCTTGCTTCATTTATCTCGCCAATAAGTAAATCAAATTTTGCAATTTCCTCGTCAGCATATAGTTGAGCGCAAGAAAAAAATAAAAATAATATTAAATATATATATATTTTCATTAAGGTAAATTTCTCCTTTTATAGAGAAAGTGATTTAGATTTTAATTATTACATTTAATAGCATTATATAGATTATTTATTAATATAGCATTATGCTATAGCTAAACTGACTTACAACAATCTAAAAAACGACAAATTCGTCATTCCGCTACTTGTTAGCGGAATCTATGCCGAGATACCGCGAATGAATCCACAACTGTACGAACATTGTGATTTTGGCCCATAAGGAGGGTGTCATCCCAGTGCTTGACACTGGGATGGCTTTGTTGCATCACACTTTATGAGATGGTGATTTATGGTAAATTCATATAACTATCTCAAATTTAGCCATACCAATATCAGTGAATTTATTAAGCAAATAGCATTTGATTAGCAGTTCTTTTTCTCGATTTATCTCAGATTTATTCCTAAAACTAAATCCGAATATTTGCTTTAATCTTGAGAAAAACCCTTCAATATAAGATCTTTTCCCATAATTTACTTCTTTTTTCCATTCTTTCATGCCATCTTCACCGTATAATTTTATTAACCTAATAGCAGCATTCCTGTCAGACATATAATCTATTTCTGGATGTTCTGCCGCATTGTTTATTGGTGGAATTTTTGTCTTTATATCATATTCGTTACACAACTTATAAAACTTGTGCCTATCACATGCTCTATCTGCATATAGTGCTTTTATGGCATGCTGAAAATCAACTTCTTTTAGCAAATCACAAGCTCCATAGTGATCAGAGTAGACACCGTTACTGTATTTTACAGCTATGGCTTTTTTGTTGTTTATATTCAACATTACGTGCAATTTTCTCGTTTGCTCATAGCCACGATATTTTCTGTCAGTGCTATTTTCCTTGCTGTGTGTTGTTGTATATACTAATTCCTGTACTGTCTATAGCAATTTCGATATCTTCCATATTATTTTCTGCAATCATTTATCTTAATATTAAGTTTCTTAAACCTTCTTGATGCTTGTGAATAGCTGATAACTGCCAAATCTCTTCCTATTTGTTGCAAATACCCTTTTATAAACCCGACTGTTTGTCTTAAACCAATTCTAAAGAAACTGACGATTATATGCACCAAAATCACAACTTTATCACTATAAATATAGTTGCCGCCCTGCATTTTTGGACAATTCTCGTACCAATTTTCTATGGCGTCATTGGTATAACAAAAAATGCTTCCTCTTTCTTGGAGAAATTTGTTATATTCATGGCAGTTACTGACTCTCATTTTTTGTGGCATATTTTTTCTTCAACAGTTAAATGGCTATTTATAATGAATTTTGTCAGTAACTGCCAGTTCTTTTCACTTGAGCGATGCAACAAAGCCCACTGGGATCCAGAAAAATTGATTGTGCACTATACAACATTTTCGATTAAAAGCTGGATTCCAGTGGGCTTTGTTGCATCGCTACTTATGAAAGGCTAACTATAATTAGGATTATAAGCAACTTATTGAAAATCTTGTTTTTTTTGCAATCAATCTGATCAAATTTAAGAATAGTAACTTGTTATTTATATTAATAAATTTAATTCTATTGAAAATAGCTAAAGCATTGAAATTCTTGAATTTTAGCCGGATTAGTGAGTGGTAGTGAAATTTCTTTTACTCAAATTTAGGTATTCACTGACCGTTCTTGTTATAAATACCAGAATAATAAGCTACTGATATTCTCCACCTTTTTTATCTTTAATCCATCATAGCTAGCGATGCAACAAAGCCATTCCAGTGTCAAGCACTGGAATGACATCACAGGGGCACTGGAATTTTTGTTTCAATATTTGTACACTAGCCATGCATCTGAACAGATACTGTAAATTAGCTATATTACATTAGCCCATCAGATGAGTTGTAATGGTTATAATTGTCTGATAAGTGATCTCTAACATCGTGACCTAACTCATTGGCATCAGGCTTAACTTCGTGATCTAACTCATTAGCATCGAGCTTAAACAAAGAAGGATTATCATCAGATTGTTGATTAGACTCTTTCTCTTTCGACCCAAATAACCATGAAAAGAGTGATGAGATAGAATCAATAATGGATTTAATTGCTGAAAAAATATTGGATAAGAAATTACTGGGTTGCTGAGTGTCTTGCTGGCTACTTTTTTCTTCTTCTACATTACTTTGTTCTACTTCATTTGATTTTTCCACATCTTGTTCAGGTTTACTTCTGCTTATAAATGTCTTATCTAGCTGTTTGAATATATTTTTGTCGGAGTTTTGAAAATACATTCGACTTATCTCCTTATTTTCATCAATGTAAATCACTAAAGTTGTATTATCGTTCCCCAATCCATCACATTCACTAACGAGCGATTCATGAGAGTTCTTAATGTCTTTGATAAATTGAAATTTTTCTTCTTCTGAAAAGTCCTTGCATCTTACGTTATAAGTGGTGCCTTTGTATTTAAAACTAAATATCCATCCACGGTCTTCATATTCATCTAGTCCAGAATTCTTGACACGTTGTATAATTTGAAATTTCTCTGCTTCTGAAAGATCCTTGAGGTATATACTACTAGTTGTATCTTTATATTTAAATTTAAACATCGATCCACGATCTTCATATTCATCTAGTCCAGAATTCTTGACACGTTGTATAATTTGAAATTTCTCTGCTTCTGAAAGATCTTTGCGGTATATACTACCAGTTGTGTCCTTATATTTAAATTGAAACATCCATCCACGGTCTTTATATTCATCTACACCCATCTGCTTGCAAATAGCTTTATAATTTTTTTCTTCTACCTCAAGTCCAATTGCATTTGCCATCAGCTGACTATTTTTATAGTCCAATTCTCTTACTTTTGTTGGGGAAAACTTGAATTGAAATACGTGACCAAATTCATGGGCTAAAACGTTGTCCGTATAAGCGTTTTTATAGAGCAATACGCTTTCTCCATTTGTCATCCCACCAGAAATATTGAGCGAAGATTGATTCCATGAAAACCCAGGAACCAAAGTGCCATATCCCTTATAATCATATTTATTATTAAAAACATAGGTATGCACAGTCACTTGAGTATCACTATCCATACAAAACTTTGTTTTATATGCCTCATAGGCATTTTGAATATCAAGCTTTATTTGATCTTGCTCCCGTTGCGATACATTGTCATAATGTATTACGCAATTCAACTTTCCATATTCAAAATTGAATTGATTAGGTAATACATCTTGTAATCCTACGTATTTTGTATTCTCACCAAAGTTTTTTGATTGTGCAATTTTATATAAATTATTACGGTATGTAATAGAGTTTCCGTTAGGCAACTTAGGTATCTGCGCAATCGCTGTTCCATTACTATCATAGAAGAAAATATCAGAATCACCAATCCTAAAATCCTTTATAGATTGCCCGCAAGTGCCATCATTTGCACAATCGTGATGATTTGGGTCAGTCTTCTTATAAAACCATGCGTTAGTGTATTTTCCCATTTTGATACCTCACTACCAAACCTTACTATATTATTATCTTGGTAAAAATCATAATAATTCGTTAACTTGTATTTTAAATCTGTATCAAATGTGCTTTTCTCGTAAGGTATCAATTGTGAAGTAATTAACTTTATTTGTTTAAAATTTTGCTAAAATAGCTCTTTTTATACTATGTTTTATATAGCTAAACTGACTTAGATTTACTGACAATTTGAAAAACAAAAATTCGTCATTCCGCTACTAGAGGTTGTCCACAAACCAAGGAATACGTAGTATATAAAGAAAGAATATTGAGGTAAGAGATGAGGAAAAAATATCCAACAGATTTAAGTAAAAGGGAATGGGCAAGAATAGAAAAACACTTCAGAGTATCGTACAAGAAAGGAGGAAGGCCACCAAAATACAGTAAGTGTGAGATAGTAAATGCAATTCTTTATATACTGCGCACAGGATGTCAATGGCGCTATTTACCACACGATTTTCCGCCGTGGAAGGCTGTGCATGAACAGTTTAGAAGATGGAAAAAGCAGGGAATTTTTGAGAAAATGAACTATGATATCACTAAATATAGTAGGTCAAAAATGGGAAGCCGAGCGCATGCATAGTGGACAGTCAATCGGTAAAAACCACGGAAAAAGGGGGGGCAAAGGTTATGATGGTGCGAAAAAGGTAAAGGGGAGAAAAAGACATATAATCACAGATACTCAAGGATTTGTGCTTGGTTGCTATGTAGGAGCTGCAAGCGAAAATGACAGAGATGGGGTGAAGATGGCATTGGACAATATGAAGGAAAAATACAGCAATATTAAGAAAATGTGGGCTGATATGGGATACCAAGGAAAAGATTTAAAGGATTACGTAAAGAGAGAATATGGGATAGATATTGAAATTGTCAAAAGGCCTCCATGTAGGTTTTGGGTGCATAAAGATACACCACTAGAACTATTGCCACAACGGGATCCTGGATTTTCAGTACAGCCGAGAAGGTGGGTGGTAGAGAGGACTTTTGCTTGGATCAATAGAAATAGAAGGCTATCAAAGGAGTACGATTTACTTACAACATCTACTGAAAGTTTCATATATCTGGCTATGAGTAAAGTTATGTTAAGTAGGGAATATGCTTGATTTACTGGTTTGTGGACAACCTCCTATAGTATTTTCTAAAACGAATGATAAACGTCTAAAATGGTATTACCAACTAAAAGGTGTAAGTCTGTACATTGATGCATTAGAGGTCTGAGGCGACTTTTGATGGTGTGCCAACAATGCTCTATCGGATTTAGATCTTACTATTACCCACAAATATAAATGTTTGTTGCATAGCTCTTAATGGCATAACTTTTGCTTGAAATAACTGTTTATATGGTGCAATTTACAGCTTTTAGTTGCTAAAATTATAACTCTTAGTTTAATAATTTTAATCTAATAAGCTTTCAGGTTAATAAAATTAAATTATTTGAGTAAATACAATACTATGTTTTTATTTGTGGGTAATAGTAAGGCTTAAAGCAAAATGTAGTACGAACGGTAGGTGGATCTAAAAGATCGAATTACAATCCTGTATACAGCATTTTGCATTATTGTTTGATTATATTTATAGGTACAAAAATGGCTAGAATAATTTTCATGGGAGTAGATGTTTCCAAGGAAGCATTGGACATCTCAATTAATGGCAAGCATAAGCGCATAGCAAACGTGAGTGATGCTATATCTAAGTTTATAGAAACAAATATAGTCGATTTACCCATCAAGTTATATGTAAACTGGTGGCTATGAAAAGCTCATTATAAAATTGTTGCAAGATAACTGTCCATAAAGCTCACCCGAATCGGGTATATGCATTTGCCAAAGCTTGCAATCATTTTGCAAAAACTGACAAGTTAGAGGTTGTCCGGAAACAAGTAAATTCAAGCATATTCCCTCTTTAACATAACCCTACTCATAGCTAGGTATATGAAATTCTCAGTGGATGTTGTGAGTAAATCATACTCCTTCGATAGCCTTCTATTCCTATTAACCCAAGCAAAAGTCCTTTCTACAACCCATCTTCTTGGCTGTACTTTAAACCCTTGTTCTCTTGTTGGTAGTAGCTCAGGTGGCGTATCTTTGTGCACCCAAAATCTACATGGAGGCCTTGTAACAATTTCAATATCTATGTCATATTCTTCCTTTGTGTGATTCTTTAAATTTCTTCCTTGGTATCCCATGTCAGCCCACATTTTTTTAACTTTAGTATATTTTGTTCTCATATTGTTTAATGCTATTTTAATACCATCTCTATCATTTTCGTTAGCAGCGCCTACGTAACAACCTAGTATAAAACCCTGAGTGTCTGTAATTATATGCCTTTTTCTACCCTTTACTTTTTTACTTCCATCATAGCCTTTGATCCCCCCTTTTCTGTAGTCTTTACAGATTGACTATCTACTATACAGGCACTCGGCTGCTCATTCCTTCCTATTTTTCTTCTACTATATTTTGTAATTTCATAATTCATTTTCTCAAAAATTCCCTGCTTCTTCCATTGCCTGAACTGCTCATACACAGTCTTCCATAGCGGAAAATCATTTGGTAAATACCGCCATTGACACCCTGTACGCAATACATAGAAAATTGCTTCTAATATTTCTCTTTTGCTATACTTTGGCGGCCTTCCTCCTTTCTTGTATGATACTCTGAAGTGTTTTTCTATTCTTGCCCATTCCCTTTCGCTTAGATCTGTTGGATACTTTTTTCTCATCTTTACCCCGTACTAAAATTTCAGATATTATAGCCTTTTACTTGTTTCCGGACAACCTCTGAGAAGAAAGTTTAAAATTAAAAAACAACAAACAGATAATAGAGCTGTAGCTCCCAATATACTAGATCAAAACTTTATTGTTGATCAACCAAATAAAGTATGGGATTACTTACATCAAAACCAAGGAGGGATGGCTATATTTGGCAGCAATAATTCTCACGTATGGTAGTTAATGAGTAGTGCAATAAATAAACAATTGGTTATGAACTCTTTATTAATGGCCATTAATAGGCGTAAACCTGTTAAAAATCTACTGCTGCACAGTGACCAAGGTTCACAATATACTGCGCAAGGGTATCAATATCTCTTATCCATAAAAAACATAGATGAGTCATAAAGGTTGTTGTTACGACAATTCTGTTGTGGAAAGCTTCTTCAGTTCTCTAAAAAGGGAGTTACCAATAGACACCTCTCGGCACTCTAAACAGCATATCAAAACTGCTATATTTGAATATATAGAAATTTTTTATAACAAACAACGTCACTATTAACTATTGCATTCCTGAGCATTTTGATTCATCATTCTCTTTGTGAAAAACATTCCAAACTTTCTCTCCACTTTTTCTGGGTAAGGTCACATGTCAATGGCTCCATAAGTTCACATTCTATTCCCAAACTTTTTTTAACTAACTTTAAAATCATAGAAAATACTGTCGAAAAAGGAAGTTTTCTTGTTCGTGTAAAACTCAACACAATGGATTTTCTGAAAAGTTTTCGAGTATATTGCATTTTTAATTTGTAAGATAAGATCTTTTCCTTTTTGCATGCCTCACCTAAAAAAGACACATTTTAAACTTTTTTGTTGCAATAAAATAGAAACAAAAGTGCTGTCCCTTGCACTCTTTGGATAATTTAATGATAAAAAATTTGGAGAGAAATTTTATACACTATCGCTGATATTTTTCCTTAAGTTGACGCCATTGCCTGAACGGATACATGACAAATCTATCGTTTATCAAATCGTCGGTAAGCCTAAAGCTATAGCCATTAAGCACGATAAAGAAAATCATTCATAATCGCTATAGCAACTAGTGTAGACACTTGACGTTCCTTGTGATTTGATAAATAGAGGTTTTTATCTGACTTCACAACAAGGGCTTCTGGATGACTTTGAAAGTGAACATTACCATGCTTATCTTCAATAGCCTCTATTACCCCCTCACTGGAAAATGCTGCAACTTTATATCCAAGTGACTCCAATTTTCTTCTATTTTCTGGTGTATTACTTACTGCTCCTGAATGAGCATCTGGAAAATATGTTGAAAACCAGCCATTTTCATTAGGTATTAGGAATTTGGCTACTACTTCTGCTAAACGACTATTTGGAACGATCTTTATCTGCTGGAGAGGTACATCCTCTTTCTGTGGATTAGGTGCTGATTTTAAATGAGATCTTCGTTTCTCTTCATCACTAACAACACTCACTACTTCAATTCCCTTTGCATTCATTATGCCTTCACATATGCCAAGCAAATGAATTACAGGGTTATCATCCACTATTTTTACAATTGCTTCAGTAACAAGCTGGCGACAAGGAGTGGGTGCTGAGTGTAAATTATCCGGAATAAATATTCTATTTATTTTGTGCTCTTTAACAAACTTTGCAACTTCAACTTTTATTCGGTCTAATGTTAGCTTCTTTGCCAATGTTTCATCTTGTTTTGCAAAGATAAGCGACTTTTCTTGGATTTCTTTTAAGTTAATTATTTTATTGTAATCAATGAGTACGTTTTTAACTCCAAAGTTATTAAACATCTCGTAGATATTTTGAGATAGCCCAAGCTCATGTGCTTCTTCCGTTTTCAACAAACCAACAACTATGTCATTATTTACTGTATTTTCTGCCGTCAAGACAGTTGACGCTGGTTCTTCTTTTCTGGTTACATGTTGAGATGCCGGTTTTTCACTAACGCCAGCATAAGTAATATTGCTTAATAATAGAACTATAATTAATAAGATATTAAATAGTTTATTATAATATTTATATACCATGACTTGCCTCCCTAATATTTATATTACGATATAGAGTATTTTATAACAAAAAGGCAAGTTCGCCAAGAAAGAGAAGGTGGCCTGAGCAGGAATCGAACCAGCGACACAAGGATTTTCAGTCCTTTGCTCTACCAACTGAGCTATCAGGCCAACTGTATACTTTTATTTTTAGATAAAAAATGTTATTATGTCTATCAAAAGTTTTTAAAGTAGTTTATAAAAATAAAGGATGAACATTAATGACAAAATAGGAATCTACCCTGGCACATTTGACCCTATAACTTTTGGGCATCTTGACATAATCAAAAGAGCGTGTAAACTGGTCGATAAATTAATAATAGGGGTTGCAGAAAACGTTAATAAGCATACTGCCTTTGACACAAAGCTACGCACAAGCATGGCTGAAAATGAAATTAAAGGACTAGGAATTGATGCAGATGTTATATCTTTTAATGGGTTGCTAGTGAAGTTTGCCAAAGAGCAGAATGCTTCTGTTATTATTAGGGGATTAAGAGCAGTATCGGATTTTGATTACGAGTTTCAAATGAGCTGGGTAAATTATAAACTTCTTCCTGAAATCGAAACCATATTTCTTCCTGCTTCTGAAGATACTCAATTTATCTCATCAAGCTTTGTAAAGGAAATAGCAAGATTAGGAGAAGATGTTAGCAAATTTGTATCAAAAGGTGTTCAAAACGAATTGATTAACCTGAATAGGATAAAAAATGGAGAATAGTGCTTGTTGTTTTTTATTTCTGAATGGGTATATTCAATATATAAAATGTTATAAGCTAAAGGAGCAGCATGTCAAAAGTGAGGGTTAATAATAGAAAAGTTTGTTGTCATGGTGATGAGAATGATGAGGGTTCCGGCCATCCATTAATATATTTAGATATGGGAGAAGAAGAGGAAATAGCCTGCCCTTATTGTGAAAAGACGTTTGTCCATGACTGCACTGTAGAAGCGGTTGGGGAGCTGACTAGGGATGAGCTCTAATGGCACTTCTGCAGACTTAGCTTATGTAAATAGCAATAAGAGGGGCAGTAAAAATGAAACTGTCCATACGGTCGAGCACTCCCCCATGGCCAGGTATCATATTTCCACTATCTTTAACACCGTAAGCTCTTTTAACAAGCGACTCAGTGAAATCGCCAAGTTGCGCTAGAATAGCAATTGCAAGGCCAATGATTGGAGAATAAAAAATTGAAAATAGACCAAAAAATATTGATCCAAAAATTGTGCACACTACTCCAGCTAAAATCGCACCAAGAAGTCCTGCCCAAGTTTTTCCAGGGCTAAGAATTGGGCAAATTTTAGCTCCACCAAAATTCTTACCAAATAGGTAGGCAGTAACGTCAATTCCCCAAATGGTTAAGACGAACCATACTAATGCGTATTTTCCTTGTGGTAGATTATATAAATATATTAATGAGGCGCTTGGTAGTGCAATCAATAATAATGCAAAAACGTATAAAATTTTATTTCCTTGGGTTAGATTATACCATTCAAAAGAAGATAAAACTGCTATTGAAAAAATCAATAGGTAAAACGATAAATCACTGAAATATGTAGCAAAGGAAAATATGAATAATATTACTATTGAGGACAACATTCTAATTATAAAATTATTATCTACCATATTTTTTCTCTCTTTTTGTATAATCTTCTAATGCTTTACTCAAATCTTGACAAGAAAAATCAGGCCATAAAGTATCACAAAAATACAATTCAGCATAAGCTGCTTGCCATAATAAAAAGTTGCTTAACCTTTTTTCGCCACCAGTGCGAATTAATAAATCCAATTTTGGCAAATCTTTAGTATATAGAAATTTTTCAAATTCCTCTTCTGATACATAAGCAATATTTTCTTTTATAATATTGCTTATAGCTTGTGTAATTTCTTGCTTTGCTCCGTAACTGACTGCCACAGTGAGTAATAAACCATCGTTCTTATGTGTCATTTCTTCTGCTTTTTTAATTTGATCCAATATTTTACTGGGTAACAGACTTAAATTGCCAATAAAATTCAACTTAATGTTACAATTGTAAATGAAATTGACTTTATCTTCATTAGTTAAAACGGAGTAAAATAAATCAAATAGACAGTCAGTTTCGTTTTTAGGTCTAAGCCAATTCTCCATAGAGAATGCATACAAAGTTAAGTAGGGTATAGTTAAGTCCGTACAATACTTGGCAATATCGTATGCAACTTCACTGCCCTTTTTATAACCATCAATTTTTACTCTTCCTTGATTGTTTGCCCATCTACCATTACCATCCATAATAATTGCTAAATGTTTCGGTAAAGATTCTTGATTCAACATTTAAATTTAACCTAATTTTGACTTGAGTGAAATTTTTTGGATTTCAATGGACACCTGGAAGGTGTCAGCTACTTGCATGACAGGAAGAGAGTTACTGTAGTGACACCAATAGTTGATACTTGAATGCAAAATTGGTGTCATCCCAGTGCTCCGACACTGGGATCCAGGAAATTTGATTTCAAACAAGTGCATCAGATAGTTGTATAGTAAAGGCTGGATTCCAGTGTCAAACACTGGAATGACATCATTTGCTATGTAAGCTTTCTCCATATCATTTAGTGATTCAGTATATCCTTTTCTTTGATGGACAATTCACCATCAATCTTTTTTATATTATCATCAGTAATATTTTGTATTTCCTTCTTAGCACCATGAAAATCATCTTCTGAGATTTCTTTATTTTCCTTCATTTTTTCTGTTTCTTCCATAATATCTCTACGTATATTTCTAATGGCAATCCGTGCATTTTCAGCAAACTGATGCAATAATTTCACTAATTTTTCACGGGTTTCTTGTGTCAAGTCCGGAAGAGCTATACGTATGGTATTGCCCTCAACAACAGGATTTAAATTCAAGTTGGCATTTAATATAGCATTTTTCACTTCACCGACAACATTAATATCCCAAATTTTAATTGATAGAGTTTTGTTATCTATAACCGAAACACCTGCAACCTGATTTAACTTTTGATGTCCACCATAGATATTTACAACTATACCATCAAGCAACGATGCGCTAGCTCTACCAGTGCGTACGCCTTTAATATCATCATGAAAGGACTGAATAGTTTTTAGCATTCTTTCTTTTGTTTTAGCTTTTATTTCATTTAACATAAATTACCTAATGTTTACAATCTGAAACTATAGTACAAGTACCTTGACCCTTAATAATATTGACTATTTTTTCTCCCTTCAAAGAAAAAACTATAATTGGAATAGAATTCTCACGAGCAAGTGAAATTGCTGATGCATCCATAACTTTTAAATCACGAGTCAATAAATCCGTGTAAGAAAGCCTATCATACATTACAGCATCCTCATTTTTTTTCGGATCAGCGGAGTATACACCATTTACTTGCGTACCCTTTAGAATAACATCACAATTCATTTCAACAGCACGTAAGGCTGCAGCTGTATCTGTAGTAAAAAATGGGTTGCCTGTGCCTGCTGCAAAAATTACCACTCTACCTTTTTCTAAATGACGAATAGCTTTCCTTCTGATGTAAGGTTCGCATACAGTGGCCATGGGTATTGCAGATAATACCCTAGAAGCTACTAAATTTTTTTCTAAAAAGTTTTGTAAAATTAAAGCATTGATTATAGTTGCAAGCATTCCAATATAATCACTGCTTGCTCTTTCACAACCACTTAAAGACGCAGATGTGCCACGAAAGATATTACCACCACCAACAACAATACATACCTGAACTCCAAGATTACAAACTTCAACTATGCCTTTAGATAACTCACCTATAGTCTCCATATCGTGACCAAATTGCTTTGATCCCATCAAAGCCTCACCAGAGATTTTAAATAACACCCTGGAATATTTTATTTCGCTTTTTTCATTTGTTGAAATAAACATTTTTTGCTATTTAATCTGCATCACCCAAAACAAGTAACTTGTAATTAGAGAGTTTAACAGCACTCAACTCGCTTGATTTTATAAAATCAGAAATCTTCATCTTATCATCCTTTATAAATTTTTGCTCCAGTAAAACAACTTCTTCATAGTACTTAGCCATTCGTCCATCTACTATTTTTTTTGCTACTTCTTCAGGTTTATTTAAGCTCCTCACTTGCTCTTCAATTATAGAACGTTCGTTGTTCAACTTCATTTGATCTAAATCATCTATAGACAAGGCTTCAGGCTTCATAGCAACTACATGCATAGCTATTTGTTTCCCAATCTCTTGTAGCTTCGCCTTATCACCAGATGATTGCAATGCAATTAAAGCACCAATCTTACCTAAGCCATGCGCATCACCATGTACGTAGCCAGCAATAACTCCATCCTTAGCTTCTAAGTAACAAAGCTTGCTTAACTCTAGCTTCTCACCAAGAACTGACGTACCATTCATAATAGCTTCCTGCACTGTGCCAATGCTTTCATACTTGGCATTTTTTAACTCATCAACGCTAGTACAGCGTTCTTGATGAGCAATTGATGCTAAATTTAAAACTAACTCTATAAATTTCTCATTCCTTGCGACAAAATCGGTTTCGCAATTGAGTTCAATCAATACACCACAATTTTCAGTCAAACACATAGCAACGAGCCCATCTGAAGCTACTCTATCAGATTTTTTGTCAGCTTTAGCAAGACCTATTGTACGTAACTTATCAACGGCTTTCTTAATGTCACCATCACATTCTTCTAATGCTTTTTTACAGTCACTTAAGCCAAGCCCTGTTCTATCACGTAATTCTCTTATATCATCTGGATTCATCTTCATTTGTTACTACCTCCCTTTCTTCTTCTTTGTAAACTTTACTACGTCTCCTTTTAGTTTGCACAATACCATCTTCTTTTTCTTGAATAAACTCATCACCCCTTATATCATCAATCTTAACTCCAGATTTTGCTAGACTAGACTCTATTCCAGCTAATATAGAGTCGGTAGCTAATTTACAATAGAGCTCTATTGATTTTCTTGAGTCATCATTTCCAGGTATTAGATAAGTAATACCATCTGGATCAGAATTAGTATCAAGTATTGCAACTATTGGAATTCCTAACTTCTTAGCCTCCTTAACCGCTATATGCTCTTTATTAGTATCAATGATGAATAAGATATCAGGAATTGCTCCCATTTCTCTAATACCGCCAAGCGCCTTATCAAGCTTTTGCTTTTTCTTTTCAATGTTTCCCAATTCTTTCTTTGTTAAAATGCTATCCTCGTCATTTAATATTTTCTCATATTGCATCAAGGTTTTTATCGAAGAAGAAACAGTGCCCCAATTAGTAAGCATACCACCAAGCCAACGATGATTCACATAATATTGACCACAACGAATCGCTTCACTTGCAATAATATCAAAAGCTTGAAACTTTGTACCAACAAATAGAATGCGACCACCTTGAAATGCAACGTCATATAAAGCCTTCATGGCCACCTGTAGCAATGGTAGTGTTTTTCGCAAATCAATTATATGTATACGATTTTCTTGATGCACTCCATATATGTATGGAGCCATTTTTGCGTTCCAGCGACTAATTTTGTGACCAAAATGTACACCAGATTCAGCTAAATCACGCACAGTGACTTTAGGCAAATTTGTCATATATCATTCCTCCAAATAGTTTATCTTCCATGGCATAACCCTAATGGGACTACTTGTACAAGCCATGTGTGAAATTAAATTATTTACATAGTAATAGAAAAGACAGCAAAGCGCAAACAAAAAATATTGACAAAGGGCAACATGTTTATTAGCTTTAAATTTGAAGCCCGAAAACGCTAAAAAGAAATTAGGGGGGTGTAGCTCAGTTGGTTAGAGCGCATGCCTGTCACGCATGAGGTCGTGAGTTCAAGTCTCATCACTCCCGCCATATTAGTTTTAGCATAACTTAGAATTCGCAGTATTATTGCCGGTATTGAGAAACGCCTTCACCAAACTTGACATGGCATGGTGTTGTAATTAATACTTAAATAGGTTTGTTTTTATCATTAACAATTAGGATTAAATATGCTCATTTCTGAAGTTTTTGCAGCAGATGCAACTAGCAATACATCAAGTATCGGCGCATCTTTTGCTAGTTTTACTCCATTGATTTTAATATTTGTGGTATTTTATTTTCTCATTATTCGCCCGCAACAAAAAAAACTAAAAGAACATAGAAAGATGATAGATCAAATAAAACGTGGTGATACAGTCATTACTTCTGGTGGAATAATAGGTGAAGTTAATAAAGTTGATGAGGCAAATGCACAATTTATAATAGAAATAGCACCAAAAGTTGAGATAAAAGTTCTAAAGTCCGCTATATCTCAGGTTTTAAGCAAAGAAACTCAAAAAGTAGCAGCTAAACCAATTAAAAAGGTAAAATCGAAAGAATGATAAAAAGAATATAAATCAACCAGTAATAAAGGCAAAAATGCTTAACATGTTTAGAAAAAAGTTTGTTTGGTGATCCATTTGTGTGCGGAATATTTGGTGTAGTAAGTAGCGGTGATTCAGTAATACCAACCTTACTAACTGGGTTACAAAAATTGGAATATAGGGGATATGATTCCTCAGGTATAGCAATCATAAATAACGAAGGTAAGATAGAAGTCAAAAAATCAGAAGGTAAAGTCGAAAGGTTATGTGAAGTTGTTGATGACAGCAAGATGTCTCACAGTACAGTTGGTATAGCACATACTCGCTGGGCTACACATGGAGTCCCAGGCCTTAAAAATGCTCACCCCATTCGTACAAATAACGTTGTTGTTGCTCATAACGGCATAATTGAGAATTACAATCTGCTAAAAAAGGGCCTAGAAGAAAGGGGCATGTCATTCCATACTGACACTGACACAGAGATCATACCAAACATGCTAACCTTATATCTCGATGAAGGATTGTCGCCATTTGATTCTCTATTTAAGTGTTTAAACAACCTACACGGCTCATTTGCCTTGGTCTTATTATTTGCAGAATATCCAGACGCCTTATTTGTTGCGAAGAGAAATTTGCCTTTAGCAATAGGCTATAACTGTAACACAGTGTTTGCTGCATCTGACTCTAATGCTTTAAGTGCATTTGTGGAAAAAATATCGCATTTGGAAGATGATGACATTGCAGTGATAAAATCTAGTGGAGTTAGTATATACAACAATGGTACACAAGTTAAACGCAGTATAGAAAATAGTAGTCCAAGTGATTTTCTAATTAGCAAAAATGGTTACCCTAGCTTCATGTTAAAAGAGATTTTTGAGCAACCGCGTGCATTAAACAAAACAATAAATCAATTTTACAAGCAATATAAAGAGGTAATATTTGCTAACAAAAAATTGTTTTCTGAGCTGAGTTACATTACTATAGTTGGATGCGGGTCATCTTATTTTGCTGGGCTAATAGCAAAGTATTGGCTGGAAAATGTCGCTCAAGTTCGAGTATATCTAGAAATCTCATCAGAATTTAGGTATAGCAACGTCAAGCTGGAAGAAGGCAGCATTGGGTTATTTATCTCTCAATCTGGCGAAACTGCAGATACCATAGAAGCGCTGCGTTATGCGAAATCACAGAAGCAAACAATCATAAGTATAACTAATACATTTAGCAGCAGCATTGAAAAGATCTCAGATATTGTGTTACATACTCTTGCTGGGCAAGAAATTGGTGTTGCTTCAACAAAAACCTTTTCTGCGCAACTTGCAACTTTAGCATGCTTTGCCGCGGAGCTTGGAAAAATAAAAGGTATACTGGGTGGAGAGAGAATAAAACAGCTAAGCAACGCTATTAACTCTATTCCCAAGTATGTTGAGCATGTTTTAAATGTGATGAAAATACAACATATATCAGGCAGCATATTAGAACACAATAACGTTATTTTAATTGGCAGAGGAAGTTCATACGGAGTTGCAATGGAAGGCGCATTGAAAATAAAAGAGCTTTCATACATCAATACCATTGGTATTGCAGCGGGAGAAATGAAGCATGGTTCTATTGCTTTAATAGACTCTACTGTGCTTGTTATAGCAATTATCCCTTATGATGATTTATTCTTTAAAACGCTATCTAATATACAAGAGATTATTGCAAGAAAAGGCAAAGTAATTGCCTTCAGTGATAAACAAGGAGCGCCATTCCTAAGGGGAGTTTGCGCAGATGTGGTGCAACTTCCAGACACTGATAACTTTATCTCTCCAATCATCTACAGTGTTGCTATGCAATTCCTTGCTTACTTTACTGCAGCAAAAAAAGGGTTAGATGCAGATTGTCCAAGAAATTTAGCTAAGTCTGTCACGGTTGAGTAGTTCATTTAAAGTTAAAGCTAAACTTCTAATTAAGGTAACCAGACTGCATTCTGTGATTTTTAGCAAAACACGATACACAATCGTCATTCCGCTACTAGTTAGCGGAATCTATGCCGAGATACCGCGAATGAATCGCGGTATGACGGTTCGCGGTGGTATGACGGTTAAGTAATTCGTCATCCCGCTGCTTGTTAGCGGGATCCAGAGATACCGCGGCGGTATGACGGTTCGCGGCGGCATAGCTATCTTCAAAAATATGGTTGAATAATTGTTAATAATAGTGTATAATTATTAATATTTTTAAGCACTTTGGCTATGGCTTTATCTAAGTTTCTCGACCCTAAGCTGGATTTGACCTTCAAAAAAATATTTGGCACTGAAAAAAATAAGAATATTCTCATACATTTTTTGAATGATATTTTAGGGTTTACTGAGATAAATACTATACAAGAAGTGGAATTCCTCAGTACTATAATGGATCCTGAAATTGCATCTGATAAACAAAGTATAGTTGATGTTCTTTGCAGGGATTCTAGTGGGGCCAGGTATGTGATTGAAATGGTGCGACCTGAAAGTCTTCGGTCATATTGTTTAAAAGGAGAGGAATTCATTCAGAAAGAAACTGAAAGGATTCTAAAACTTATTAAACCAGATGTTTTGCCGTCTGAGTCTACGCATCAGTGCGAATCGGGCAACCGGTTGGTGCCAAGCGATGCGGACAATGAACCTCCTCTTGAAAAAGAAGATGCTCAATCGTGAGAGGGGCATAAATTGCAAGCATCATGTGGTTGGAGGGCTAGGCTAGTGGTATGGTGAACGTAAGTGAAGCTTTATAAGTACCGATACGATGAAAGAGCTAAAGATGCTGATAAGCTCTGACCAAAAGGTAATGTGGATAAGTTACATTTTTCATTTCTAGATGTACGCAAATAATAACTCCACCGGTATAGAGAAGCCACCTAACCCACTATTGTATGACTGGAGAAACAGGGTAAGCCTGTATTTTCGCCTACATGGCAAGCAAACCGCAAGGAATGCTGATGGAAGTGCAGGTAAAGGAGAATGGAGAAAGCGAATGCCATTTTGTAACGAAATGGATAGAATTTGTAACATTAATTCGCGTGAAAACGAGCAGACTTCCGTTTGGTCCCTCGTGACAAGAAACTTTGTTAACCACTTAAGGTAGGAAAGCAGATGATTACAAGTAAACCTGTAAGTGCATCTACCAAAAGCTTTGAAGCATGGAAGCAGTTGCCATGGAAGAAATGCCAGAAAGTTATTGTGAGGCTACAAAGACGTATTGTTAAGGCTGTCCAAGAAGGAAGATGGGGTAAGGTAAAAACTTTACAACATCTTCTCACACGCTCTTTTAGCGGAAAAGCTTTGGCTGTTAAGAGAGTAACTGAAAACCAAGGAAAAAACACAGCGGGTGTAGATCGTCAACTATGGTCAACTTGCAATGCTAAATTTCAAGGAATAAAGCAGTTAAAGCAAAGAGGATATAAACCTTCTCCGCTAAAACGGATTTATATCAGTAAATCTAATGGCAAAAGAAGACCTCTTGGAATACCCACGATAAAAGATAGAGCCATGCAAGCATTATATCTGTTTGCTCTGGAACCGATAGCTGAAACGATCAGTGATCGTCACTCCTATGGCTTTAGACCTAAAAGATCCTGTGCAGATGCTACAGTAGCTTGTCATTTGTTACTGGCAAGTCGTAATCAACTACAATGGATACTTGAAGGTGATATCAAAGGATGCTTTGACAACATTAATCATGAATGGCTTATGAAGCATATTCCTATGGAGAAAAAAATTCTGCATAGTTGGTTCAAAGCTGGCTTCCTAGAATCAAAAACTCTGTATCCCACAACTGCAGGTACCCCGCAAGGTGGTATAATTTCTCCAATACTAGCCAATTTAGCCTTAAACGGACTTGAAAAGTTATTGGAAAGTCGATTTGGTAAACTCGGCAGTAGAAAAAGAAACAAAATCAGAAGTGGAGTGAATGTAATCAGATACGCAGACGACTTTATTATTTCAGGTTTCACACATGAAGTACTGGAAAAGGAAGTTAAGCCTTTAGTATCATCTTTTCTTCATGAGCGAGGTTTAATTCTGTCAGAAGAGAAGACAAAGATTACATCTATCACAACAGGGTTTGACTTTCTTGGTTGTAATGTACGTAGATATAATAAGAAGTTAATTATTAAACCTTCGAAAGAAAGTATTAAAAGACTTCTTAATAAAGCACGTACATTGATAAAAGCAAATATAGCGAACACTCAGGCTATAGTAATTAAGTCACTCAACTCTCTACTGAGAGGATGGGGAAATTACTATCACCATGTGTGTGCTAAAAAAGCGTTTAGAAAGATCGACAATGAAATTTGGCATAGTTTATGGAAATGGGCAAAGAAAAGACATCCTCGTAAAGGATTACGTTGGATAAAGAATCGTTACTTCAAAGTAATGGGTCAACGCCAATGGGTTTTTGCTGCACCCCTATGCAAGAACAAACCAAAAGAGATACGGTATTTAAGACTGCTTAAGCTGATTGATATACCTATCAGACGACATGTTAAAATCAGAGCGGATGCAAATCCCCTTGACTTAAAATGGAAAAAGTATTTTGATGAGAGAGTGAAACGAACAAGAATGTTAGCAAGCTCTTTCTCAAGAGAAGGTTCTCTACTGTTGGTGTCACCATTAAGAATGATGTTTCCTGAGGAATCATGAAGGACAAGCCGGTTCTAGAAAAGAAGAACTTAGATAAGGGGCTCAAGCGTAGTGTTGGGAAACCTGCATGCTGCGTTTCTAAGGGAGGGGGTAGTAGTAATACTGCTTCCTTACCTGACCAGTTCACTAAGACTAAGGGCTTCGAAAAACGTGCTCAATATTATGCTGCTAAAGCCTACTCAAGTCAAGCTGATCAAGGTGATGATTATCATAACCTTAAAGAAATTATCTTTATTGCTGTTGCTGATTGTATTATTTTTCCAGATAAGGCTGAGTACAAATCTAATCATGTCATTTTAGATCAAAATAGCTTTGAACATGACTTAAAGGATTTTTACTTTGTATTCATAGAATTACCAAAATTTACAAAGACAAAAGAAGATCAATTAGAAAATATAGTAGAAAAATGGTGTTATTTTTTTCGTTATGCAGCAGAAACAAGGGAAGAGGATCTAGATAAGATAGTTGGTAGTGACGTAATAATAAAACGAGCTTATGAAGAGATGAATAAGTTTAATTGGTCAGAAGAAGAGTTACTAGCATATGAGCAAATGAAAAAACGCATAATGGATGAGATTGCTGCTTTTGCTCAAAAATTTGATGAGGGTCTTAAGGTAGGTCAAGAAAAAGGTAGACAAGAAGGCATCCAAATTGGCCGTGAAAAAGGTAAAATTGAAGGTAAAATTGAAGTTGCAAAAAACTCACTCAAGGCAGGTGTCTCTATAGATGTTATAGCTCAAATTACCGGTCTCTCTCATTCTGAAATTTTACAACTCAGGGAAAAAACATAATATTCCTACTTATTCACTTCAACATTTATGAAAACCTTCTCTAAGTTAGAAATATCCCCTAATTAAGAATGGCTTTGTTGCATAGCACTGATAGGCATGTAAATCACAGTGAATTTACGCAGCTAATTTAAATTTAGCCATACCTATATCAGTAAATTTGTTCAATAAGTAGCACTTAATTAACAGCTCTTTTTCACGATTTACCTCTGATTTATTTTTCAAGCCAAACCCAAATATTTGCTTCAACCTATAGAAAAAGACTTCAATATAAGACCGTGCTCCATACTTAACTTTTTTCTTCCATTCATTAATACCATCTTCATAATTCTCATATGACCTAATTCTACTAATATACTTGTTTCTTTCTGATAAGTAGTCAGCTAAACAAATTTTAGTATCCTTCCTAGGGCGAATAATAAGCACAATATTGTATTTTCTGCATTCTTTATACACACTTTTTATATCATAAGCCGCATCTGCTCGAATAGAACAAATGTTATATTTATCACTGACTTCTTCTAACATATCGCAGACCGGCAAATAGTCTACAGCAACACCACTAGTGTAGTTCATGCTTATTGCTTTCTTATCATTTATGTTTAAAACAACATGTAATTTTCTTACTTGACCATAACCACTGTATTTTCTTTTTCGAATATTAAGATTACTATGCCCACCGTTATTATTGTAGATACTAACTCTAGTGCTATCTACGGCAATTTCAACATTTTCCAGATCATCTTTATTGCTTCTATGGTCATCAATCTTCAAATTAAGCTTTTTAAATCTTCTGGAAGCTTGTGTATAGCTGATAATCTTAAGTTTTTTGCCTATTTGTACCATATAACCTTTTACAAAACCTACAGCTTGTCTCAAGCCAATTCTAAAAAGATGAACTATTATATGTATTAAAATTACAACTTTATCACTATAAGTGTTATTGCCACCTGCAACTTTTGAACTATTTTCATACCAATTTTCTATGGCTTGATTAACAAAATGAAAAACATTTCCTCTTTTTTTTAGAAACTCATTATATTCTCTTTGGTTACTTACTCTCATTTTTTGCGGCATAAGTTATACTTGTTTGAAAAATGCCTATTTTACAACAAAATGCGTTAGTAACCATAACCTTTTCTCCTTACAATAACCTCAACCAACACTAGCTATGCAACAAAGCCATCCATAGTTGGGGTCAATAGTACGGGTTACAGCAACTATCAGATTAGCTTGTGGTATAATATCTGTTATTGATAGGCTGAGATATCTTTGGATCATTGAAGGAACTCCCAGGTCGATAACACGCCTCTTGTGCTTTGGAACTGCTTCTGCTATCGGGGTTTTCTTGTATAGGATGAGGCGTCACACTCCGCTTATGCAGAAATTCCCCCACTTTAACTTTACCAGTAATGCTAGCATCATCATAGGGAGTATAACCAATTGAGTCAACCACATTCAAACTAGCCCCTACTTCTACTAGAAATTTTACTATATTCCACTCACCATTAATGGCAGCAGAATCAAGGGGAATTAGACCATATATATTAGCTACATTGAGACTACATCTTTTTTGTACTAGAAACTTTACCACATCAAGATGACCAGATGCTGAGGCAAAATGAAGAGCAGTATTAGAATTTCTACTGGGCAGATCAAGACAGAACCCTTTTTTTTGCATAAATTTTATTATATCCAATCTACCAGCAACAGCAGCGTGGTGAAGAGGAGATATGTCACACCAATCAGATAATTTTTGATCATCCTTACTTTTACATAGCAGAAACATCGCATCTAACTCACCAGACATAGCTGCATAATCTAGAGAAGAAACCACAGTTCCCCCGCCATAAGCAATTGTAGCCAAATCTGCCAAAAATCTTCCATTACCGTGTAGAGTAACGAATAGAAAAAAAGGTGTAGAACCATATTTGTCAGGTGTAGCTACCAACATGGGACACTTTGACATTAGGTACACGATCAATTCATGCCTCTTAAATATAACAGAAAGATGAAGAGAAGTAAAACCGTGCTCATCATGATATGAGCCGGAATAGATATTGTGTAGAAACACTGATACTTCAAATGAATCACTTGCAATAGACAAATGAAGAGGATTTAAGCTATACCTATCAAATGTGCTGACTCTAGCACCCCTTTTGATTAGAAATTTCACGATACAAAGTTCATTATCTTCCACAGCGTAATGCAGAGGAGTCTTGCCATCTCTACAAACAGCATCGATTTCAGCCCCTTGTTCGACTAGAAACTTTACCACATCAATTTTATTACCTTCCACAGTGTAATGCAGAGGAGTCTTGCCATCTCTACAAACAGCATCGATTTCAGCCCCTTGTTCGACTAGAAACTTTACCACATCAAGTTTATTACCTTCCGCAGCGTAATGCAGAGGAGTCTTACCATTTTTATCAGATATGTTAAGACTAGCAAAATTATCAACCAGCAATTCTACTACACGCAAGCTTCTGCAGTTTGCAGCATAATGGAGAGGAGTTGCGCCACGTTTATCAGCTTTCTTGCAATCAGCACCCTCTTTGATTAGGAAATCGATGGGATCAAACTCACATTCAAGCGGATCACTAAGAACAGCAGCACGATGAACAGGGCCCATACCATCTTTATCAGTGATATTAATCAAACCAGGGAATTTATTGACTAAAAATCTTAATGTTTTTAATGAACCAAACGAAATACTATGAAAAAAGATATCTGCAAGGATTTCATTACTGTCAATATCTTTAGTATGAATATCTGTTTGACTCTCTAGTAGCAAATTCAACAGCACCGGGTCATCTACTTCAGCAGCAAGATAAGTGGGATTTAGACCATCCTGATCAGCTAAGCGGGCCAAGAATGGATGTCGTTGCAGTATTTCCGATAGAACTTGGGCATCTTGAAGTAAAACAGCCCAATGAGCAGGGTTTTTACCATCGTTACTAAGAAAAAGGGTAGGAAGATCTTTACGTGTTTCACCTCTGAGTAGAGATTCAATTTCATCGTATGGATCTACGCCAAATAAATCTTGGAGTATTTTTCTATCCTTTTGCGAGGTGTAGCGCAACCTCTTTTTACTGTATACTGTAGGCAAATCATTTACTAGCTTTCTCTTTAATGTGGTGGGAGATTTTCGTTTATCAGGTCCAAGTACACCATTACCTGACAAGCTTAGGGTAGAATCGATATCATCACCAGGCCCCCCTCCTCCATCATCATGTCCTCCTGTGCCACCAGGCCCCCCTCCGCCATCATCATGTCCTCCTGTGCCACCAGGCCCCCCTCCGCCATCATCATGTCCTCCTGTGCCACCAGGCCCCCCTCCGCCATCATCATGTCCTCCTGTGCCACCAGGCCCCCCTCCGCCATCATCATGTCTTCCTTCACCATCATAACGCATTCCCTTAATGCAATCCTTTACTTCCTTGAAACCCGCGGATACTACTTTTCGCAAATTTTCTATATCACCCTTCTCTGATGATTTGGCAGCTTCGATTTCTCCTATTATTAACTTGATTTCGTCTGCAAAATTGATTTCTGCTAAGTGATAACTACCCTTATAATCCTGCTGCAAGAAAGACTCATCCACAGATAACGTAAAAACGTTACAAAACTTAGGTAAAGATTTACTCTCCCCTTTCTCAAAACTAAAAGGCAATCTGATGCCGTACTCGGTAATAAGATCCTTATAATAAGAAAATATTTCCTTTTCTGATACAAATACAGCTGTTCTATCATATATTTCATTAGCGCTCACATCTTTCCCATTGTATTTAAATAAAGAAGATGATTCATCAGAACTACCAAAAACAACTCCTTTTATCATCAAATCACATGATAGACATTGAACGTCGTCCTTTTTACAAATATAGTCCAACACCCTGAAAGCGGCACAAGAGGATAAAGTTGCTATTATTTTAGCGTTTGATTTGCATTCTGTGACCAACTGGAATTGTTTTTCGAAGGCCTGAAAAATCCTAATCCCAGACTCTAAGAGCAAACCTTCTAAATCACCAGGAGGGTTAGATTGAACGAGTCTGTAAAAATTCTTGAGTTTTGCTATTTCAGGAGTAGATAAACCTTTAAAATCTTTAGAAAATCCATTCAGTAAGAATAATAACGGTTGAAGTATAGTGAAAATGGACTCTGTAGACGACAAAAAACTTGATAAAAATTCCCGCGTGAAATAACTCATCTTTTTTTCTAGCGAATCTATATCCATTGAGAGCAACTGAACAGTAAATAAAGTTAATGCCCTCCTAAAGGGAAATAACTTGGCTAGAGAAATTTTTTGCCTCTGTTCACTGAAAGGATGAAAAAGAAATTCATAAACTTTATCTGTTTTCTGATGTAAATCCTGCAAAAGAACATGATCAACTTCATAAACCTCTTGTAGATCAGCTAAAGTCCTACTACAATGAGAAAGTCCTTCGATAGAAAGACTTGAGAAGCCTTTTACTAACCTCTGCAAATCTCCAGTAAGTTCCCAATTAGAGCTGTTTATTGTGGAGTAAATATCCGACGAGTATTCCATACAGATCGCTTCTGTGATAGAGTGTTTATACTTTTTTTCCTCACAAAGTTCTACCTTTCTGTAACATGCGTTGCCAAGATATGGGAGATACAACTTATCGTCTTCTATCTTCTTAAGATCTTTCTCCCAATCAAAAAGAAGGCGGTAAGAGTAGTCATGGTCTTGAAACCCACGTTTTGTAATAAAGGTAGGTTGAGGAATATAATAATCGTCACCAACTTTAATTCCTGTATCTCCAACGAATTTTATAGTATTAACATATGTTTTGTGTCCAGAAGAGAGATTAGGAAGCAAAGTAGAAGAAGAGATGTGCTTTTTTGGATGACCAAGGAGAACCCCATATTGATTGTTTTCAACTGAGAATACAAGTTTTTCATATCGCACGCAATAGTCGATTATCCTTTCTACCATATCTTCCGCTATATCATCAATTGCATTATAGAGTTGATTTGGTTCTTTATCAGCAAGAAGCGAAAATTGTTCTTCGAAAACTAGAAAAATACTCATAGCAGATTTAATTAAAACACCCCTAGCTTTTTTCGTATCGCAATCATAGGCGTGTAACAGAGAACTTAATTTTTCAACCCTTTGCTTTTGAGTGAATCTTCCAATAGTGCTAGATAAACATTTCAGTACTTTAGCGAAAGGTTTACACCATACCGCCTGGGACGGTTCTGATCCATCGATAAAATCGATAAGGCGATTAGAAGTCTGAGCATACTTACCTATGCCATAATTTCGATCCCACAACCTCTCAGAGTATATTCCAATAGCCTTTTCAAAAGTCTTAACAAATTGTGCGCAAAAAATAGTCATGAGCTGGGGTATTCCTTTCAAGATTGTTAGTGGTAGTTCAGGTGCTGAGGATCGAAAAAATTCTCTATTCATCTCAGAAATATCAAATTTTCGATCCCATGTTACATGCGTTTTACTTCCAAGACGAACCCTATTATCGTAACTTTTAATCAATTCTTCCGCTGCGATTTGTGATTTTTGTTCAGTAACATGTTTACCTACATCAAAAAGTTCACTGGATTCGTGCAAATTCATTATACTCCGTAAAGGCTTTGCAGATAACTTTCTTCCTTTCAATGGCTCAAGAAACTCTATTCCTCCGGTATAAACGGTCATTAACGCATAATATACTGCCCACCAACCACAATCGTTACCATTTATTTGTTGCCCAGTCAGATGATTGGTATAATTAAAAGCTATTTCATCTCCTGTACAAAAAGGTAATAACTTGAGAGGAATATCAACTTCCATAAACTCTATACCATTAATCAAGCCTTCCTTGATTGTTTTAGGAATTCCTTTTTGAGCGAAAGAATCAAAAAAGAAAAACCTATTCTTATCAGAGGATATTTCTTTACCAGTTACACTTGTATATTTTTTAGGTAGCAAAACACAGCTAACCCAATGAAGACCTCCACTTTCTTTATCACTACCTTTAGAATCTTTAGCAAAAACTGATTTGGTGTTAGCCACAAAAATAAAAGGCTTATCTAACTCAGTACTATAATGAGAGTTTAGTATAGAACCATCCCTAGTTTGCCTTTTACAGACATGTTTAAGTAAATCTCTGGTAGCTTCTTCTGTGTCGTATCCAAAGTTAATAGGAGAAATATAATAGGCAAGCTGATTATCATTTACTGCCTGATTCATAAAACGGTTTATATTATCAATATCTGACCATACACATGAATTACCTGAATCATCACTATCGAATATTACTTGATTTAGTCTATGGTAAATATCACTTGCAACGAAAAAATCTTGATTAAATTGAACTGGTACTTGCAAACTCTCTTCTATTCCTTCCTGAAGATCACAATTTCCTACATCTTTAACCGAAAAAGGAATATTACAATTTATTAACCCATAAACCTCTTCCCTAGAAACTTCTACAGCTTCTTCAATATCTTTTTCTAGGTTCTTAAGAAGTGGTACAAAATGCATCTTGTAATTTACTACGCGAACAACATTATCCCCTTCACCTTGTTCACTTTGAATAAAGTATTGATTTTCTGTGGACCCTTTTATAGGCTCTTCCAGCAGTTCTATCACTTCAATTTTCACTTTGTATTTCGCACATATCATTCTTCCTTCAATATCCAGTCTACCCCATATTGGTGGAGAACTAGATTCTGTAGCCATATTCTTAATGGCTTCTAAGTATTTAAAAAAGGACTTAATATCGTCTTGTTTATTATATCCATTTTCGCTTATCACTTCTCCATCCGGATCTTTTTGAGGTACGAAATACTCTTCAGCATCTCCTATTATTACATTATAAACCCACTGATCTGGATTTTTGTTTGCTCCAGCGTAATCTGCGCAATCTTTTCTTAATGATTTTGCAGTGAAATGAAAACCTGGTTTTATATTTAGCTCATTTAATCCTTGGGCCACAGAGTCAAAAAAACAATCTCCTGTTTTAAGTGCCACGCCTATTTTTAGTTCATTAGGGTAAAACATTCTTAGTTGATTCAACAAATCTTCAAAATTTTGTTTTTTTTGCTGGTCTTCTTTCTGAGCTATCTGTTTAAAGATAGAGATAGGGTCTCTCTTTACTCTGGTATTATTACTTTGAAACACTATACTACCCTAATCATATCAAACTTTTAATATGATAGTTGAAAAGCTTATTAAAGCAAGATATTTTTCTAAAGACCTACTGCGAATCAAGCGATAAAAAGAAGGAAAGGAGGATGACTAAAATCAAGATTAACTAAAAGGCGTGCTTAAGATTTACAATACCAGCAATAATATTAAATCTCAAGTTGTATTTCTTCTGAAAATTGCGGTAAACATGCGACATAATCTTAAATATCTTTATCTCACGGATCTTATTTTCTACTCTCATTCTGAACGATGCTAGTCTTCTATTATATTCCTTCTGCTCCAGGGTTAATGGCTTCTTACGATACTTCTTGTGTGGAATTACAACATTGCTTTGCAATTTTTGCCAACCTTGATATCCAGAATCGGCATATTTTATGCTGTTCATTGGTAAATATTTTTCTTGTTTCCTTAGAGGTTGTCCGGAAACAAGTAAAAGGCTATAATATCTGAAATTTTAGTACGGGGTAAAGATGAGAAAAAAGTATCCAACAGATCTAAGCGAAAGGGAATGGGCAAGAATAGAAAAACACTTCAGAGTATCATACAAGAAAGGAGGAAGGCCGCCAAAGTATAGCAAAAGAGAAATATTAGAAGCAATTTTCTATGTATTGCGTACAGGGTGTCAATGGCGGTATTTACCAAATGATTTTCTGCTATGGAAGACTGTGTATGAGCAGTTCAGGCAATGGAAGAAGCAGGGAATTTTTGAGAAAATGAATTATGAAATTACAAAATATAGTAGAAGAAAAATAGGAAGGAATGAGCAGCCGAGTGCCTGTATAGTAGATAGTCAATCTGTAAAGACTACAGAAAAGGGGGGATCAAAGGCTATGATGGAAGTAAAAAAGTAAAGGGTAGAAAAAGGCATATAATTACAGACACTCAGGGTTTTATACTAGGTTGTTACGTAGGCGCTGCTAACGAAAATGATAGAGATGGTATTAAAATAGCATTAAACAATATGAGAACAAAATATACTAAAGTTAAAAAAATGTGGGCTGACATGGGATACCAAGGAAGAAATTTAAAGAATCACATAAAGGAAGAATATGACATAGATATTGAAATTGTTACAAGGCCTCCATGTAGATTTTGGGTGCACAAAGATACGCCACCTGAGCTACTACCAACAAGAGAACAAGGGTTTAAAGTACAGCCAAGAAGATGGGTTGTAGAAAGGACTTTTGCTTGGGTTAATAGGAATAGAAGGCTATCGAAGGAGTATGATTTACTCACAACATCCACTGAGAATTTCATATACCTAGCTATGAGTAGGGTTATGTTAAAGAGGGAATATGCTTGAATTTACTAGTTTCCGGACAACCTCTTAGACTTTTTACTTTCTCAATATTACCTTCTAGAGCAGCCTTACGTAATTCAGCATTTATATCTCTGTTTGAATTGCTCATCCCATACCTCCTGTAAAACTATATTGTTATGATAAAGTCGTTAATAATCTATGAGCTCTCACCCCCTGTAAAATTATATTATCATGATAAAGTCATTAATAACCCATGAGCTCTGGATCACGCAAATAATGGTTATTCCCTGTGTTTTTCAGTACATTTGAGCTGGCTGTACATAAGAATTGCAATTGTAGAGCATGCTATTGTTAATAGTAAATTTGGTAAAATACCATAGCGAAAAAATTTTCCTACTATATATATTCCAATAGCCCCAAACATCATATTGCAGAATGAGAGAACTGCACTACCAAGCCCTATACCTTTGATCGTTTCTAAAGCAGAAGTTACGTTATTGCTTATTATTAATGCAAGTCCGATATTGGCTGGAATCCAAACAGTTTGAAGAATTAATATATTTAACTTGTCCGCGAAATAAAAATATACCAATAAACTATCGGATATTATCGGTAACACCAAACCTATTATTAGCATTTTGCTAACCCCTACTTTTGGTACATACCTTCTATTAATTAAAGTTCCAATTATGTAAAATATGACTATGATCGATATGAGGTAGCCAAAATACTGTACTTCAATGCCCATCGATTCAAATATGAACGGGTAGTTAGCAATGTATGCCCAAAGCCACATGAAAGTTAATCCATGAATGGCTGAAAACCCAAGGAAACGATAATTTCTAAATATTGATATATATTGCTTGCAGATATTAGTAGTTATGTTAGTTATACTGGTTTCATTTTTATTTACAGTGAGTGTTTCTTGTAACTTAAAGTAGATAAAAATAAGTATAGCAATTGCTGCAAGTGATATAATAAAAAACAAAAATTTCCAACTATACCCATGTGAAATTATATAACTGCCCACCACTGGAGCTATTCCAGGTGAGAGTGCCACAACCATATTTAATTTTGAAATGACTCTCGAGTATTCACTACCCGAGTACATATCCCTTATTGCTGCATACCCAACAACACCTGCAACACCAGCCCCTGTTCCTTGTATGAAGCGAATTAGTATCAAGAGCGCAATACTGTCGGCTATATAACACATGACACTTGCCAAAGTAAAAATTGTCATACCAATCAGCATCATTGGACGCCTACCATAATGGTCCGATAATGGACCATAAATTAATCCAGACACCGCAAATCCAACTAGATTCAAGCTAATTGTAAGCTGCACTACACTGCCTTCTACTTTAAAATAATTGGCAATGCTTGGTAGTGCAACTGAGTATAGGTCAGTTGCCATATCGACAATTGCTACAGACAATATCATAATAAGAGAGATGATATTTTGCGAAAGAGCTGTTTTCACTTAATGATTTATTGGTAAATATGCTTAATTATAATGTATTTTTTTCATTAGTATAAGTACAATGTTACATAGTAAACGATGTCATGCGAGTAGCGGACACTGAAATCTTAAGCTAAAATCATAAAAAGCACGAATTTCAATATCTTATCTTGAATTATTCACTTTAAGCTTTAAGTCTTCAACAGAAGATGCATTTGCCTCACTTACTACCTTTAGTGGTTCACCAAGATTATGCTCTATTTTTATATTATGCTCAGGATCGTACTCTATTCTTGTATCAAACTCAAAGCCCAATTTCTCACAAAGTTTTTTGAAATACTCAATAATCTTATTTATAATATAAGTAAGCTTATCAAACAAACCGTCATCACCAGCTTTATAGTTCTCTAACTCTTTAGGAATGGTAAGAAGTACTTTACCATCTTCATATACCACATTTTCACCTTCACATTTTAGTTTAAACTCCGCTGAACTGCAAAAACCTGGTGTTTCGATATATGTATAATCATCATAGTTAAGCATTTTTGTATATTTCATGCTAAAACTAAGCTTTATACAATTGGGTTCACGACAATCCATAATATACTCTCTTGTCATACAGTTGCTTTGCGTTAACAAATGAAAAGATCCAAGAGCGTGACTCATATCATTAGGAAGAAAATGAGTATATCCGCCCTGATAATAGTTATTTATTAACTCCTCAATAATAGAGTTATTGGGAATTGTTGCACCAACGTGTTTAAACATTTCTGTAAAAATTTGTCTGAGAAATGGACGATAATTCCCTTTTCCGTTTTCATCCCGTAGAATTAGATTTTTATGGTTTGAATACAGATCGTTAATAAATTCGTTAGTTATTTTTTGTCCGTTAATAGCAAGGCCGTGTGTTCTATTAAGATCCTTATATGTTCCCTCACCAGAAATTACTTCGTCCCCAGTGTTAGCTTTGAAATCAGCATATTTGAGCTTCTTCACTTCAGCTTTCAACGCATTGACCATTTCCTTTGACATGTTATATCTCTACCATTAATACCTGTATATTAATTCTAGCACTTACTTTATTAAATTTCAATTACTAAATGAATTTATCACTTTCACTTCCGTATTTTCCAGCGAGTCACCGTAAGTCACTGCTTTTAGGTAAAACTTTTTTCCCCTTTGCACTTCGAAAGATATTATTGAATCATCAAGTAGAACAAATTTTTCACCTGCAGTGTGCTGATACTCTTTAGTACCTTCTTGTCCTCTGATTAGGTTACTAAGCTTATATTTATTTTTATCTATAAGTTCAGCATTCTGGAATTTCACTATCTCTTTTCCAACTAGTGCTAAATTTGAGTCCGCAATTGAAGTTATGTTTCCAAAACGTAACACTACTATAAGCCCCTCGTCGGTAGATTCCATTACATATCCGTAAGTAGACTGCTTGTTTGTGCTTGCAATAGGCTTATAATCCTTATCGTTGTACGAAATAAAGAGTGTTGCTCCCTTCCAATTCTTTTCCTCACTAATTAAAGTAAAGCTTGCACTATTACCTTTAATATCCGGTAAATCTATCATTTCTACGATGGTTTTGCTAATGTGAGAGGGAGGGTATTCCTTCAGCATAAGTGACCTTGTTGAAGGAAAAGAAAGCTTATATATAGAGTGATCATAACCAACGCCAATTACTTGAATGGACATGCTTTCGAATTTTGTTTTTATAATTCTCACCGTATGCTTTTTCTCACCGTCTAAAATCGTTATTACATCACTTGGCACAAGCCACGCATATTTTATCGGCAGCTTGAAATTGTATATATTTCTCTCTTGCCACGAAGAATAAAGTAAAACCTCAGCTATATTTTGCGCCTCTCCCTCCTCCATAATGAGCGGTATTTCAACTGTTATAGCAGCGCCTTGCTTTGGCAACTCAGCATATTTAACATCAATTGGATAGCCAAAATTGCGATTAAAATAAACGACGTTAACTTTATTGTTTAAATCTAATTGACTGATATTAGCAAGTTTTGAATTGTTACTGAAAACCATTTCACCAATTGGTATTCCAGTCGTAACTCCCCTGCCCTTTTGGACAAATTTCAGTTTAGAGTCCTGTTCAACCACATCAAAAAAATAGCAACTTTGCAGCATTTTAATAATTGAACGTACCGATTGCTGGTCGTTTATCACATACCCAGACAATAACCCTTTGACGTTGCTTGTATCGAACTGATCGCTTTTTAAACCTGTTTTTTGTAACAGATCCGATAAAACATCGGAAATATTAAGCTGTGAAAGCTTTCCCTGAATCCAATGTCCTGTCTGCCAATTATGGCAGTCAGCCCACACATCACATAAATTGGGAAAGTAAGGAAATGGCCTTGCATCCCATGCCCAGAGAAACATTTTTTCTACCATTTCTGAACTTTGCCACTTTTTTAGCGTTCCTTCAATTGCAATTTTTTGCGAAAGAAAGCTCACCTCTCCGTTTGAATATCGTGGATATTTGCTCTCTATGCTGCCTTTGTCAACAAACACATTTGGCTCATTAGTGCAGCCGTTCATACTGGGAAATCCATACTCAGTAAACCATATTTTTTTCATTTTTGGTTGCCATTTCGTTTTACTACCACCTGGATTTATGTGAGTTTCACTCCACCATTTTGCTATGTTTTTCCACGCATACCTGCTGTCGTTATACTTTACTCTTTCAGGCTCACCCTTTGAGTAATCATAGAAATAATCATACCCCACTCCACTGCTCCAACCACCCATTACATCTTCCGCGGAATAACCAAAAGGAGGCTCTGGACCATCAGTCAGTGGAAAATAAGCATCTATGCCAACAACGTCGATATACTCTGAAGACCACAGTTCATCCATATTATACCAACCATCATATGAATGGTATTCGCTCCAATCTGCAGCGTAGGTAACTGTTACTTCTTTTCCAAGATTAAGTTTTATCTGCTTTGCAAGCTTGACCAGCTCTATAACGGCAGGGTAATTCCCTTGTTCATCCCTGATTTTGGTAAGTTGCGCAAATTCAGAACCAATGATAAACCCTTCCACTTTAGTTTGTTTGGCAATGCTTGCATAATGCTCTATAAATTTGTTGTACTGATTCTTAAAAAAATCACTTATATCTTCAGGAGTCCCGCTCAACCTTCCTCGCCACTCTTTGTTCTTTGTATCAAGTAAGGGCATTGGATAGAGCATCACCTTGTAGCCTCTGCTGTGTAGCTCTTCTATATATCTTATCAACGCTGCATCACTAACTGTGCCACCATACCTTGGGTTTCCACTCGCATCTTTTGAAATTAGCTGAGCATTATCTCTGGTTACACCCCCTACTTGCCAATCATCAGGTAATATTGCGGAATCATCTTGAAATTCAACTGCAGGATATATTTTACAATCTTTAATGTTCAGATCATTCACAAACCAATTGACTACTACCGATACCCACTCAACATTTGGTAAATCTCCCTTTAATTGATCCAAAGAAAGCATTGCATCGCTCTTTTTAGTGTGGTTGTTGTGATTTACCCTTTGCGCCAGCCCATATGGGATATATTGGTTGCTGCTTATTTTCTCTTGCGCGATTTTCTTCTGTATTTTTGTATCATATACAAACTCACCTGAACCTGGTATGATATTGATATTCCGAATATTTTTTGCTACTGAAAATTCATTTGACTTTACTGCAGTTTGCACTTCAAACGTAAATACCGGAACATGATTATTATAGTCTGCTAAAGGAAAATTCTTGATGACTATGTAAGATATTCCCCTATAAGCCGGCACATTCCCCTCTCCTTCAATTGATGACATAAATGGATCAGGATTTTGGTCTTCTCTGCCGCTGTAAAAAGTATAATCTATTTCATCAAAGCTAAGTGATGTTGTATCTGCCCAGATTCTGTTTAATTTTTCTACTTTCCCCTTGCAGATCGCAATTGCAAGCGTTGCGTAGTAATTATATGTAACGTTCATACCTCTTCCAATTTTGCTTTTGGTGGTTATCGCCTCTTCTTTTATTGGCTGTGACCAAATAATGTTCCCTGCAACACGAGCAGTGCCATAGATAATTGGAATCGTTCTGCTGTAGGTTGAGGTTTGAACTTGCAGATTTTTTAGTCTCGCACGATGCGTTACTTTTTGCTCGGCATCAAGGCCGAACATTGCCCCATCTAGCTGTGCACCAAGAAGAGCACCGAGTTCTGAGCCGATAATCCGGCCAATTGGACCAAAAATGCTGCCTGCTTGACCAAAAATTGATGATAAAATTATTGTAGACATGGTAATCCTCCTTTTGATAGATTTTTTTGAAATTGTTGAGAAAAGATCCAAGTGTCACGCTACTTGGATGACACCTATAACCTTGTCATCCCAGTGCTTCCTCCTTTGTCATCCCAGTGCTCCGACACTGGGATCTAGGAATTTTAATTGTAAGCAAGCACACTGAGTTGATAAGTATAAAAATGGCTGAAAAATAAACATTTTTGATGAGGTCACATAGAAAGCTGGATCCAAGTAGTCAAGGCACTTGGATGACAAGAAAGGGGCTACTCGGATAACAGATACTATGATAAGAAATTCAACAACTTACAATGAATAATTGAAGTTTTTAATTAAGAAAAGCACATGGTGTAGCTATAATTATTGTAAGCAACAATGAAAAAGTACGGAAGTGAAAAATTACCACTCTCATGGCAATCACTTCACCAGCGGCAAAGTGATACCATGCTGATTCATATATTTTCCTTTCATATCATCATATGATTTCTCGCATTCACTTTCGCCGCTTAAAAATACGAATTGGCATGCGCCTTCATTAGCGTAAATTTTCGCAGGAAGTGGAGTGGTGTTTGAGAATTCGAGTGTGACATGACCTTCCCATCCAGGTTCTAAGGGAGTAACGTTTACTATAATTCCACACCTTGCGTAAGTTGATTTACCAACACAAATGACCAGTACATTCCTTGGTATACGGAAATATTCCACTGTACTTGCAAGCACAAAGCTATTTGGTGGAATTATGCATACGTCTGTTTCTTTATCTATAAAACTATTCTCAGAGAAATTTTTAGGGTCCACGATGGCTGAATTAACGTTAGTAAAAATCTTAAATTTATTATCCACTCTTGCGTCGTAACCATAAGATGATAGTCCGAAAGATATGACACCTTTGCTGCTTTTGTGATTCACAAAAGGCTCTATCATTCCAAAATTTTCAGCTTTTTCTCTTATCCATTTATCTGGCATAACTGCCATAATTGCCCCTTAAAGTTGTGTAATACTTACAATAATATAAAATAAAATTTAAATGTAAACTGTAGCTTTTGTCATGCAATTAAAGCTTTTCAGTTTGATTTTTTGTTACAATAATTAGATTTATGTTCTTAACTAAAAATAATGCTTAGAAACTTTCTCCTGATTTTTGTATTCGTATTATTCATGCCGCTGTCAAATGCTGATGCCAGGAAATACATCAGAATTGTTGGGTCTTCAACTGTTTTTCCTTTTATCTCATTTATAGCCGAGGAGTTCAATCGTGTATTCTCCTTTAAGACTCCAGTTGTGGAATCGATAGGAAGTGGATCAGGATTCAAAATGTTTTGCTCAGGAATAGGGGAAGACACTCCAGACATCACCACTTCATCTCGCCCTATGAAGGAAGTAGAAAGAGAACTATGTAAAAGAAATAAAATTAATGAAGTGATAGAGATCATCATTGGCTATGATGGAATTGTCATTGCAAATTCAAATCAAAGCCATAGATTTGATTTCACAAAGAAGGACTTATTTGAAACTTTATCTGCATATTCTCAAGAAAATGATAAATTAGTAAAAAATAATAAGAAGTTTTGGTCTGATGTAAATCAAGCCTTACCAAAAACAGAAATTGAAATTTATGGTCCACATCAAAATACAGGCACATACGAAACTTTGGTTAATTCTATTATGCTTGATCAATATTCATGCATGAACTCGAGAATTTTCAAAGAGAATTATAAAGATCAGGAAGAAAGAAAGCAAGCATGTGGTAATATAAGGGATGACGGAAGGTATATAGAAGTTGGAATTAATGAAAACATAATAATACAAAAATTGAAAAGTAACAAGAACGCTTTAGGGATATTTAGTTTTAGCTTTTTAATGAGGAATCAAGATAAAATACAAGGGAGCACAATTGCAGGAATTGAGCCAACTTACGAAAATATATCATCGGGAAAATATATATTAGCAAGACCTCTATACCTTTATATAAAGAAAGAACACCTGGATACTGTTGATGGATTAAGAGAATTCATAAAAGAAATTATAGATTCGATCGGCATTGAAGATGGGTACCTATCTAGGCTTGGTCTAATTCCACTTTCAAGTGAAGATATAAAGAAAGCTTCAGCAAAGGTTTATGATATAACGTGACGGCAACGTTTCTTTTATATTCTTTGTTCTAGCGTAGTCAGACCCAGCGCGGCGCGCTGGGATGACAATGGATTACTAATTAGACAGTTCTGCGTTGTTGCAACACCCCAGAAACAACCGGGTCCGAGCTTTTCGTATTTGGGCTTTCTGATTTCTCACAAACTCCTCCAATATAAGCTAGTACAGCCAATGCTGAAACTGCTAAAACTTCTAAAACTAATGCAACTACAGGATATGCCAGCACATAGGCTGCAATAGCACCAACTACGCATAGTCCAACAACGCCCAGAGCGATCTTCCCTTTGTGTTCACTCCAGAAGTTTGTATCGTTTTTTTCTGGGGTTTTGTTGTCTGCAGTTGGTGCAGAGTTTACGGTGTTTTGATCTAGATCAGTGTCATCTATAAAGTTAAGATCATCATTCTCAGACGGATCCTGATTGATTTCTTGTGAAAATCGAGTCGCATACTCTTTATCCCATGCTATCTGATCATTAATCTTGGCATTATCTAGTTCATTTTTACTAAGTTTTTCCTCAAATTCTTGAATCAAATCTTGAAAGCATTGCTCACCTACTCCAGGTATTTTAGCAAAACGTTTTTGTGCACATGTAAGTTTATCCATTACATAGTTATTTCCATTGGGCTCGAACCCAAGGAGCCCTGGAGAAGCAGCATCAAACATTAATTTAAAGCTTTCTTTTATCTTTTCCACATCTTCTTGGTTCAATTCTTCACTATATTCAACTTTCAGAGGATAAACTAAAAGGGCATCTACTCTTCCACTACTCCAATATACCTCTCGCTCTAAAACCCTTTCTACATCTTCACCACAATTCTCTAATGCTGCTTTAACTTGATCAATATCAAGGTTTTCTATTGCTTCTTGTAAGTTGGAATCAAGATCCATTACCCACTTGTGATCTTCTATTTTTTGAACAACTTGTACAAGAGCAAAATATTCTGTGCTATGAGGGTCAAATTTTCCTTGAAAGCGTTTAAGATCATCTATTGTATCCGTAAAATATGGTTGATCTTCAAAAGATTTTGTTACCTTGTAATCACACAAAAAATCACGAGTTTTTTGATCAGCTTCCTCCCAAATTAGTTCAATGATCTCGACTTTAGTGTTAACGCTAGCTTCAGAACAGTCAATAACAAAATCTAAATGGTACCTTTGTTACTAGTCAAAGTCCCCTCGTGGTTCAAAACTGCTTGTATATCATTATGTTCACCATTGTTGAATATGTCCTGGACTTTTTGAAAATTGCCATCCCAGACTGCCTGTCTTAATGAACCTAGAATTTTTTCTTGTGCATCAGTTAATTCAACCATATCTTACCTCTAATAAAAATTTAATTATCACACATATTTACAAGTAAATCAAGTATGTTGTTAATAACTGTTAATAAAGGCCAACAAAATGCTTGACGTTAGAGTAGCTTTTATGGCTTTGTATAGCGAGGAAGTAACTCTATGAAAAATCATCAACGTTTACAAAATTTGCGTTCAATTGTATTTATTGTGGGAATATTCCTATTGCTGTTTAGCTTAGCAATGCTTATTCCTGCTATTACCAATAAGTATCTCAGCTACGAATGGAAAAATTTCCTCGCTGGATTCATAATTACCTGCACATCTGGCGCAATTTTTATTTTACTCGGTAAATTAAGTAGATTGCATGGAATGCCAGCAATTTTTGCGATTACTAGTTGCACCTGGATTGCCTTGTCTCTGTTTGCAGCTATTCCTTTCTATTTTGATAATCTGAGCTATGTTGATGCATTGTTTGAAACGATATCTGGCATCACAACCACAGGAGCAACTATATTTAATGATATTGAAAAACAATCTCCAGGAATACTGCTATGGAGAGCAATGCTACATGGCATGGGGGGTTTTGGTGTAATCACTTTAGGAATTGCAGTTTTTCCTATGTTTAAGGTTCTCAGCCTAAATAATTTACTTTATTCTGAATATTCAGATGCTACCAAAAGGAAGTTGCCGAACACGCGAAGCGTAGTGATTCATGTTACGGCAATATATTATGGCTTAATTTTGTTATGCATATTTTCCTATTATCTAGCTGGTATGCCACTATTTGATGCAATATGCCACGGAATGTCCTCTGTATCAACTGGTGGATTTGCTAACTATAACGATTCTATAGGGCACTACAATAACCCTATGTTAGAAGTCATAACGATCATTTTTATGATTTTGGGTTCTCTGCCTTTTCTTAGCTATTTAAAAATTATAAGACGATTAGACATTTGCTATGATGAACAGGTCTCTTACTTTGTTAAGATAGCTATTGTTTCATCTTTATTTGCTTGTTTTTGGTTGTATAAAAATGTTGATTTAGGAGTGTCATTATCATTTAGATGCAGCACATTTACCATCACCTCTTTAATTACGTCAACTGGTTATGCAATCTGTAATCATATAGATTGGAGTTTCATTTCAGTCTTAGCTTTTTTTCTAACCTTTGTTGGTGGATGTAGTGGTTCTTCAAGTGGTGGTGTCAAAATCTTCCGCTTGATTGTTCTTTTAAGGTCTATAAGAAATTACTTTTACCTTTTATTAAACCCTGATGCAGACAATGGAGTAAAATTCAATGGAAAAATTCTGGAGAATGATGAAGTTCACTCTGTCTTTATATTTTTTGCAATTTTCATGTTAACGTTTACCATTTCATCAATAGTGATGTCTTACTTAAGCAATGCAGACTTTATAACTAGCATCAGTTCAGTCTCTGCAACGCTTACAAACTCTGGCCCGGGATTTAGTAATTTAATAGGCCCTTCGGGTAATTATTCCTCTTTCAGTAATGAAGTAAAATTATTTCTATCGTTTTTAATGCTGCTTGGCAGACTTGAAATATTGCCAATCTATTTTTGTATAGGTAATTTATTCTTATTTAATAGAAAGAAATAGTTGGTGAAGTTGTGAAATTTGATATTATAGCTAAACTGACTTACGACAATTTGAAAAACCGTCATTCCGCTACTCGTTAGCGATATCTATGTATCCGTTCAGCGGAGTGGCAGAATAAGGTAGACAAGGTGATCTAAGAAGATAATCATAGAGCAAAAGTGAAGTAATATGGTAAACCTTTTAGAACTTTGCAAAAATTTACAGCAAAAAATAGAAAGGTTAGAAGCAAAAATAGAAAGATTGGAAAAAGAGAATGAAAGTTTAAAAGCAGAAAATAAGGCTTTAAAGATAGAAAATGCTGAGTTAAGAGAAAGACTCGGTTTAAGCTCAAAAAATTCATCAATACCAAGTTCCAAAGAGTTGTATAAAATAAAAAAGAATAAGCCGAAAAGCGAAAGGAATATTGGCGGTCAGGTTGGTCATAAAGGAAGTTTTCGCGCCAACATGGATGCAGATAAAGTAGTAAAGATAGAGTTGCCTAATACTTGCGAATGCGGAGGAGAAATTGCAATATGTGAAAAACCATATATTCATCAGAAAGTTGATCTTCCAGAAATCAAGCCTTATGTAGTGGAATATCAGTTAGAACATGGCCGTTGTCGGAGATGCGGAAAGAGAAGAAGTAGCAAGTTACCGGAAGGTGTTACGCCAGATACATTTGGTCCAAGGGTTAAGTCAATAATTGCAGCGTTCAGCGGATTCTACAAAAATTCAAAACGCGAAATAGCGAGTGTCGTAAATGATATCTTCAATTTGAACATAAGCGTCGGTAGCATATCAAATAGTGAACATAGAGTTGCTTCAAAATGCAAAAAAATGTATGAGCAGATCGAACAAGAGATAAGTAGGAGTAAAGTTCTACATATTGATGAAACGAGCCATTATAACAAAGGTAAACTCGCTTGGTGTTGGATGTTTGCAAGCAATACGGCAAGTTTTGTAAAATTTACAGAGTCAAGAGGAATGAAAGTTTTACAAAATAGTAAATTCTGCAATCGCAATAGCTTGGTAATAACTGACAGGTATGCAGCATACAATTATTTTGCCGATAAAAACAGGCAAATCTGTTGGGCACATTTATCAAGAGATTTTGAAAGATTAGCACATAGTTGGAATATTGAAGTTAAAGTTCTGGGTTGTTACTTGAGAAACGTGGCCACTGAATTATTTGCACTAAAAAAAGCTTTACTAAAAAGTGAGATAGATGTTTTGAGGTTTGTCAGACGTGCCAGAAAATTAAGAAAACGTACAAAGTATTACTTGAAGGAGATATCTCGTTTACCTGAAGCAATTGGAGCCTCTCGAGTTGCAAAAAATGTTCTGAGATCTGAAAGAATGATGTGGAAATTTTTAGATGACCCAGAAAATATTCCGCTGACAAATAACCACGCTGAACGGCAAATTCGGCATTATGTCGTTTATCGCAAAAACTCATATTTTACACAATCAAAGCGGGGAAATACATTCCTTGAGCGGATAATTTCATTATACTTAACTTGGAAACAAAGGGGTCTCAATCCTTTCCAAAATCTCCTATCTATTGTTTCTTAAACCACTCTCCTGAACGGATACATATCTATACCGCGAATAAATCCACAGATGTACGAACATTGTGATTTGGGCACACCAGGAAGAATGTCATCCAAGTAGCCCCTTTCTCGTCATCCCGCTACTTGTTAGCGGGATCTATGCTAAGAGATACCGCGAATGAATCGCGGCATGACGGTTCGCGGCGGTATAGCTATAGATAGTATTAGCTATTTAATAAAAAGATCGTAGCTAAACCAAGAAATATAAAAGCTGAGAGAATATCAGTTGTTGCCGATGTTAGGATTGAAGAAGAAACGGCAGGGTCAGACTTTAAGCGATGAAGCATTATAGGAATGAAAGTTCCGATGAACGTTGCAATAATTGACATCATAATCATGGAGACCACAAAAATCATCTCCACTTTGAAGTTGTGAAACCTTATTGCTAACACTACTAATGAAATAGTAGATAAGATCACCCCGTTTATAAGACCTATTAAAAATTCTTTCATCAGTATTCTTTTTGCATTTTGCTCAGTTAGATATTTTGTTGCGATTGCCCGGATGGTTAGCGTTACTGTTTGGGATCCTGCATTTCCGCTCATTGATGCAATTATCGGCATGATTATTGGCAGCACTATAAAACTTTTTATTACATCATCGAAAAAGCCAACTACTATGGAACACATTGTTGCAGCTAAGAGGTTAAACAGTAACCAAGGTAGCCTTTTAATTATAGTTTTATGTATAGGGGCATTTATATCGGCTTTAGAAGATACACCGCTTATTTTGAGTACATCCTCTTCTGTTTCTTGTTGAACAACTTTTATCACATCTTCAATTAAGATCACACCAATAATTTTACCATTCTTATTTACTACCGGAGCCGATAATAGAGAGTAATCTTTAAATATTCTTGCTACTTCCTCTTGGTCTATTCCAGTTTTAATGATTTTTATGTCATGATCCATTATCTCTTTTATTATTGTGTCTCCTGAGTGAGATATTACCTTATTTAAATTAACACTGCCTATAGGCTCTAATTTTGAGTTGATAATGAATATCTGGTGAAATTTTTCTGGTATTTTTTTATAGTTGCACACAAATTCTGTCAGTTGATTTATTGTCCAATAATATGGAGCTATAACCATATCTTTATGTATTAACCTTCCTGCACTTTCTTCTGGATATGATAGCAACTCCTCTACCGATTTCTGAGTTTTGCTGGGCAAATAGTAAAGTATATTTTCTACAGACTTTCTATCTAAATCTTTCACTATGGTTACTATATCTTCTACATCAAGGAGCATTAGTAACTTTGCTGTATTTTCTATTCCCAATGTTTCTATGATCTCTATTTGTAAATCTGGCACTACATGCACTAGGGCATCACTTAACAAATGTTGATCGAGGATATTAACTAATTTCTCCCTGTGATCACTGATCGAAGTAGATAAAAAATAAGCTAACTGAACACTGTCTATCGTTTTTACAATATTACGAACATTCTCTAGCTCCTCGTTATCAAGTGACTCTATTAAGTCATCAATAGCCTTTTTGTCTAAACCATAATGGGAACTTATTTCAATATTCATTACTTTACCTTGTTTTTTAATAAATATACGCGCTTGATTTCCTTAAACATTAAAGTATAATGAAATTATTTAAATTAACTATCATATGGTTAAATTTCTATTTTGTTTACTGTTATTGTTATTGATAGTAAATATATTAAAATCTAAAGTATAATGAAAACTTATCCAGAAATTCTTGAACACTTTCAAAGCTTAAATAAAAGTATTTCTCTTATCAGGAGGTGTCTTTGACATAGAAAAATTAAAGTTGCGTCTTGAAGAGCTTGACTCCCAAGCGTCGAATGATGACCTATGGCAAGATAACCAAAAAGCACAAGAAGTTTTAAAAGAACGTTCTAAAATTAAGAATGACGTAGAGTCGTTTTTAAAGCTGGAAAGCGATTACAACGATGCCATCAGCTTAATGAAGTCTGCTATTGATGAAAATGATGAAGAATTTTTCTCTGAAGTTGAAAATGAATTAGCTAAGCTAGAGAAATTAATCAAGTATAAAGAAACAGAGTCCTTATTTACTGGTGAAGCAGATAATAATAACTGCTTTTTAGAAATCCACTCAGGAGCTGGCGGAACCGAGAGCAATGATTGGGCTGAAATGCTGATGCGCATGTATATAAGGTGGGCAGAAATTTATCACAACTTTAAAGTTGAAGTTGTAGAAAAATTAGAAGGAGAGTCAGTTGGTATAAAGTCTGCAATGATAAAAATCGTTGGAGAAAAAGCTTATGGGTGGGCAAAAAGTGAAAGTGGAATTCACAGGCTGGTTAGAATATCGCCATTTGATGCAAATGGTAAACGTCATACCAGTTTTGCAAGTGTAGGAGTAACTCCAGTGATAGAAGATTCAATTGATATTGCTGTGGATGAAAAGGATCTAAAGATCGACACCTATCGTGCTTCCGGAGCAGGCGGTCAGCATGTGAACAAAACTGAAAGTGCAGTACGCATTACGCATATTCCAACTGGTGTTGTAGTTCAATGCCAAAATGGTCGTTCTCAACACAGAAATAAAGATGAGGCATTGAAATTACTTAAAGGACGTTTATACCAAATTGAACTGGAAAAGAAAGAACAAAAGATGGCTGAAGAATATGGTAAAAAATGCGATATAGGCTGGGGCAATCAGATCAGATCGTACGTTATGCATCCATATCAAATGGTGAAGGATTTAAGAACCGGACATGAAGTGGGCAATATAAATTCTGTTTTTGATGGTAATATAGATTGTTTCATAGTTAGTGTGCTTACTAAGCAAAATTAAGAATTCATTTGGAGTTGACTTTACTTGCTGTGATAGGTGATAATTAAAAATACTATTTAAAATTAGAGGTAAAGTTATTGCAATGAACTATAAGCAATGGGAAGAAATATGTATCCGTTCAGCGGAGTGGCAGAATAAGGTAGACAAGGTGATCTAAGAAGATAATCATAGAGCAAAAGTGAGGTAATGTGGTAAACCTTTGAGAACTTTGCAAAAATTTACAGCAAAAAATAGAAAAACTGAAAGCAGAGATAGAAAACTTAAAAGCAGAAAATAAGGCTTTAAAGATAGAAAATGCTGAGTTAAGAGAAAGACTCGGTTTAAGCTCAAAAAATTCATCAATACCAAGTTCCAAAGAGTTGTATAAAATAAAAAAGAATAAGCCGAAAAGCGAAAGGAATATTGGCGGTCAGGTTGGTCATAAAGGAAGTTTTCGCGCCAACATGGATGCAGATAAAGTAGTAAAGATAGAGTTGCCTAATACTTGCGAATGCGGAGGAGAAATTGCAATATGTGAAAAACCATATATTCATCAGAAAGTTGATCTTCCAGAAATCAAGCCTTATGTAGTGGAATATCAGTTAGAACATGGCCGTTGTCGGAGATGCGGAAAGAGAAGAAGTAGCAAGTTACCGGAAGGTGTTACGCCAGATACATTTGGTCCAAGGGTTAAGTCAATAATTGCAGCGTTCAGCGGATTCTACAAAAATTCAAAACGCGAAATAGCGAGTGTCGTAAATGATATCTTCAATTTGAACATAAGCGTCGGTAGCATATCAAATAGTGAACATAGAGTTGCTTCAAAATGCAAAAAAATGTATGAGCAGATCGAACAAGAGATAAGTAGGAGTAAAGTTCTACATATTGATGAAACGAGCCATTATAACAAAGGTAAACTCGCTTGGTGTTGGATGTTTGCAAGCAATACGGCAAGTTTTGTAAAATTTACAGAGTCAAGAGGAATGAAAGTTTTACAAAATAGTAAATTCTGCAATCGCAATAGCTTGGTAATAACTGACAGGTATGCAGCATACAATTATTTTGCCGATAAAAACAGGCAAATCTGTTGGGCACATTTATCAAGAGATTTTGAAAGATTAGCACATAGTTGGAATATTGAAGTTAAAGTTCTGGGTTGTTACTTGAGAAACGTGGCCACTGAATTATTTGCACTAAAAAAAGCTTTACTAAAAAGTGAGATAGATGTTTTGAGGTTTGTCAGACGTGCCAGAAAATTAAGAAAACGTACAAAGTATTACTTGAAGGAGATATCTCGTTTACCTGAAGCAATTGGAGCCTCTCGAGTTGCAAAAAATGTTCTGAGATCTGAAAGAATGATGTGGAAATTTTTAGATGACCCAGAAAATATTCCGCTGACAAATAACCACGCTGAACGGCAAATTCGGCATTATGTCGTTTATCGCAAAAACTCATATTTTACACAATCAAAGCGGGGAAATACATTCCTTGAGCGGATAATTTCATTATACTTAACTTGGAAACAAAGGGGTCTCAATCCTTTCCAAAATCTCCTATCTATTGTTTCTTAAACCACTCTCCTGAACGGATACAGAAATATTAAGTACAGTTAATAAAGAAGTGACCTTACCCAGAAAAAGTGGAGAGAAAGTTTGGAATGTTTTTTACAAAAAGAATGATGCATCAAATTGTTCTGGAATGCAATAGTTAATAGTGACGTTGTTTGTTATAAAAAATTTCTATGTATTCAAATATTGCAGTTCTAGTTTGTTGAGCAGAGTGTTGTGAAGTATCAATAAGTATTTCTCTTTTCAATGAGCTAAAGAAGCTTTCCACAACAGAATTGTCGTAACAACAACCTTTATGACTCATCTATGTTTTTTATGGATAAGAGATATTGATAACCTTGCGAAGTATATTGTGAACCTTGATCACTATGTAATAGTAGATTTTTGGCAGGTTTACGCTTGTTAACAGCCATTAATAAAGAGTCCATAACCAATTGTTTATTTATGAACTGCTCATTAACTACCATGCGTGAATATAGATCGATTATTGCTGCCAAATATAGCCATCCCTCCTTGGTTTTGATGTAAGTAATCCCATACTTTATTTGGTTGATCAACAATAAAGTTTTGATCTAGTATATTGGGAGCTACAGCTCTATTATCTGTTTGTTGTTTTTTAATTTTAAACTTTCTTCTCAGTATAGCCCTGATGTCATTTTTCTGCATAATACTTTGCACCGTTTTCAAATTGCAACTTTTACCCAAAGCCTTCAATTCAGCATGAATTTTAGGAGCTCCATATCTACATTTAAAAGCTTGATATATTTTTTGAATATCTGCTAATAACTCTTTATTTGCTGATTCTCTACTGCTTATTTTCCTTGTAGTCCACTTATAGTAGCCACTAGCAGATACATTCAAAACCCTACATAATTCCTGCACTTTATAGTGTTTACTATGCTCTTTTATGAAAAAATATTTTACTCTTTTTGACTGGCCAGGGCTTTTTTTTAAATGTCTCTTTCTCTTGTTACTTTTGCTAACTCTTTCTGTAAATCAAATCTCTCTTTGTCGTAAGGAGCCATGTTATCTCTACCTGGAAATGCATCTGCTGCCGACTTTTTTTCGTTGTGTTTCTTTATCCATTTTCCTAATAAACCACCCTTTATTCCTAAATCCTTTGCTATTTTTGTAATTGTTTGACCTGCCTTTCTTTGTTCATTTGCCAGTTTAACAGCTTCCAATTTGAATTCTGCTGTATATTCTCTTACCATTTCTAATCCTCCAAAATTTTATTTTACCCAAAAAAACTCTTTTCTTTCTCTCCACTTTTTCTGGGTAAGGTCAGAAATTTAATGATCCAGGATATACTCCTTTGTTAAGGGAGATTGAGCATTTTCGAATATTTCTTGAGTGCTTCCAGACTCAACAATTCTGCCATTATGAAAGAAAATTACACTATCAGATAACTTTTTAGCTTGCTTCATTGAATGAGTCACCATAATTATAGTAAATCTTAATTTCAGCTCTTGTATAAGATTTTCGATTGCATTGGTTGCCATTGGATCAAGAGCAGAGCACGGTTCATCCATTAATAAAATAGTTGGCTTCACTGCAATTGCGCGAGCGATGCATAGCCTCTGTTGTTGGCCACCGGATAAATTGAGTGCACTATCTTGCAATCTGTCTTTCAATTCTTCCCATAAACCAACCTTGGTTAAACTATTTTCCACCATCTCATTCAATTTTTGCTTATCCTTCGCCATACCATGCAGTTTTGGTCCATAAGCAACATTGTCGTATATTGATTTTGGAAAAGGATTTGGCTTTTGAAATACCATGCCAACTTTTGCTCTGAGTAGCACAACATCCATATCGCGTGAATATATATCACCCAGCCCATCGATATCTAATTCACCAACAGTTTTGCATCCAGGTACATAGTCATTCATACGATTAAAACAACGCAAAAATGTTGATTTACCGCACCCGGATGGTCCGATAAAAGTAGTAACTTTTCTTTTATAAATATTCAAATTTATATCGAATAAAACTTGCTTAGAGCCGTACCAGAGATTTAAATCTTTAACAGAGGCACGTGTATTGCTCATATCACATCCTGCATTGAATAGAGCCCCGGAATTTCTCTTTTATTTTCGTATAGCCATACTGCTGCTTGAACAGCTCCTCTAGCAAATGTTGTGCGATCAATTGCTTTGTGGTTTAGTTCTATCCGTTCATCAGAATTGACAAACATCACGCTGTGATCTCCTATTACTCCACCTCCACGAGATACCGCAAAACCTATTCCCCCCTTTTTTCTTATGTTTGAACCACTATGTAAATATTGATTGGATTGAAAATCCACTTTTGAAGCGTTAGCAATTGTTTTGCCAAGTTCTATAGCTGTTCCAGATGGTGAATCCTTTTTTAAGTTATGATGCATTTCCCAAATCTCAACGTCATATTCATTACCTAAAAGCTCAGCAGCTTTTTTTACCAATTTCAGCAACACATTAACCCCAACACTCATATTTGCTGACCATAATATTGGAACTTCAGCAGCATATTCTTTCAAATCGACACCTTCTATTCCAGTTGTGCCACTAACCAGCGGTGTTTTAAATTTTACAGCTGCTTTAAGGCAGTCTAACATACATTCTTTAGTTGTAAAATCTATTACAACGTCGGATAACTCAAATATGCCACTAATAGAACTTGTAACTTTAATTCCTAGATTGGCTATAATTGGTCCAATATCTGAATCTATGTACTTACTGCCTGAACGGGCAACAGCACCTGCTATTTCCACTTTGGTATTTGTAATTAATTCATTGAGTATTTTCTTGCCCATCCTGCCTAAGCAGCCTATTACTCCAACTCTGATTTTCATAAAGCTTTTTACGTTTATTAAGAATGTTAGGCCTTTTTTTAAGCTCTGTCACTTCTGATCTATATTCTATAGCTAACACGTCATACCACGATTCATTAGCGGTATCTCGGCATAGATCCCGCTAACACGTAGCGGAATGATGGTTTTTCAAATTGTCGTAAGTCAGTTTAGCTATATATGACTCATTTCTTTACTGTAACTTAACAAGAACTGGTCTGTAGCTAATAGTTATTGATAATAAGGGTAATTAACTTTGATAAGAATCTTTTCTGTGTTCAATTGAAGTCTGTATGTTCTGGAATATCTATATAGTAAATTATGCGGTAATCGTAGACTACGCTGCCCACTTAAATTATGCCACAAAGGTTTTCCAAGTGTAACCGTTCACAGATTTCCACTTAATTCTTCAATCTCACTAATAGAAAGGCCAGTAAACTTGACAATAGTGTTGACATCAACATTATTAGCCAGCATTGCTTTTGTGACTTCAATTTCCCTTTCTTTTCTACCTTCCTCTCTACCTTTCTCTTCAGCAAGATCAAGTCTGTATTCAAGAATGGCTTCTTTTTTGCGTAGATCCATTATCCTTTCTTCGTAAGCTACTAAATCTTTTTCGTTCCAACGAAACTTGTCTAATTCATCATATGCTAGCTTTATTATTGGTGCTTTTTCTGCTATCTCTTTTAAGTCCTCTTCTGTTGTTTCTTCTGCGTATTTAAAAAAGAAACACCACCTTTCTACTGTACTTTCTAGCTGCTCTACTTTACTTTTTGAAAATTTGGGCAATTCTATAAAGATAAATTGCAAATCTTTTAAGTAATGGCCGTTGGTTTTTATATCACGTATATTATGAGTAGAGATATAATCAACTTCTTCAGGAAGTAAGTTACAATTGGAAATAGCAATAAAGAAGACTTTCTTTAAATCAATGTAGTTGCCAGATTTATCTAATTGTCTTGAGTAAGCCTTAGCAGCATACAGTTGGGCACGTTTCTCAAAACCTTTATCACGAGCAAGCTGCATCTCAATCACAAACCTATTACCAATAGAATCCTTGCAGAGAACATCAACAATACTCTGTTTATCAGAGGCAACTTCGGGATCCATAATAGTACTGAGGAATTCAACTTCTTGTATTGCATTTATCTCAGTAAACCCTAAAATATCGTTCAAAAAGTGAATAAGGATATTCTTATTTTTTTCCGTTCCAAAGATTTTTTTGAAACACAAATCATTGCGAGGATCGAGAAATTTTGAAAGAGCCATAGCCAAAGTGCTTAAAAATATTAATAATTATACACTATTATTAACAATTATTCAACCATATTTTTGAAGATAGCTATAGCTAACACGTCATAACCGCCACGAACCGTCATACCGCGATTCATTCGCGGTATCTCGGCATAGATTCCGCTAACAAGTAGCGGGATGACGATTGTCGGTGAACCTAAGTTACTTTAGCTATAGGCAGCAATTTTCTGTATTTATTTTAAATTGAAGAAAGCTCAAATGAAAGATCGTGTTTTGCTAAAATCACAGAATGCAGTCTGGTTACACCTTATCTTTGTTAGCTATAGCAAGTAACTGTATTTGTAATATGACAAATCACCTGTTGAAAAATCATTTTATGATCCAAGTCAGTTTTTTTACAGGTAACTTCTAAGCTTATCAATTTTTCCAAGATCTTCTTAAGTTCTGAAAGTTGCAAACTTTTCAAATGAGATTTAAAACTCTGCAATTGTTTAAAAAACAATGGAGGGCTTAGCTGATCAATCGCAGCCTGCTCACTCATTCCACCTTGCACTGACAGCAAAACGGTTTCAAGGCGTAGGAAATAATTTGATATAATGCGAATTAGTGCTATCGGTGAAAAATTTTCTTGCGATATCAATGCATCAGAAATTCTAATGAAACGCGACATATCTTTACTTGCTATGGCAGAGCATAGATCATCAAGTGTAGCATAGTCGTTGCCGGAAGTTGAAAAGCATAATTCTATATCAGTAAGTTTTAGGTCTTTTCTCTCCCCTAAGTATAAAACTAACTTCTCAAGTTCTGAACATATAGGCAGCTTGCTATGATTAAAGTAAGATTGCAAATGGTAGATTATCTCATTTGTGCATTTTATATCATTTTGTTTTAAGTAACTTGATATAATATCATAAAGATTGCTGTTGCTGTCTTTATAGCAAGCAATCACACCAAAAATTTTTGAACTCTCCATATAACTTTTGGTTGCAGAATTGTGTGGAAGATCAGTTGCTGTCATCATTACATAATGACCACTTGCATTATAATCCAATACGTTTTTTAACTCTTTGGATATACCTCCACTCACATTTATCAGTTTAATTAATTTTTTGCTGGTAAACATCGAAATGTTTGCCAATTCAGAAAATAGTAAACCGGGTGACTTATTCACTATTGCAAAATCCATCACCTGAACTGAATACTCATCCAAACTGGCAATTATTTCTTGTACATAAAAATCAACCCTACTGTTATCACTTCCATGAATTAACACACCACGTAAAGCATCAGGTTTCTCTAGGAATCTTTTAACTTTGGATGGTGTAACCCTCATGCCACCTATATGATATCATTCTCATTTGATTGTACATGAGTGTCCAAAGACTCTGAGCTTTCTTGTACAATATCATCTGCCGTACTCTGCACATTATCCGACTCTTCTGTTTTTCCTGTAATATAATTATAAAATTTTTTCACAGGTTGAGATATATATTTGGAAAAAAATCCTTCTTCGCTCATATTGCTTACTCCATAAAATTAACAACTTATCATTAGCATATAAATAATAGTATAGCAAAAACTATTTTGTGCTAAGATAGTGATGTTTTATAATGAGTATATTACAAAATTATTAACATTCGAGATTAAAATTAAGCCAACCTGCTTAATACTAGCCTTATAAAATAAGCGATAATTAAATATACGGCTGCAACAAGTATAATTGCAGGTCCAGTTAACAAATCAAAACTTGCAGATAACATGAGACCTGATATCCCAGAGATCACAGAAAAAACTGTTGCAACAATAATCATCTGCATCGGAGTTTTCGAAATGAGCCTTGCAGATGCTGCTGGTATTAGCAAAAATGCAGCAATAAGTAATATTCCTATTAATTGGGCAGCAATTGCTATAAATATAGCAAGAGTGATTAAAAATTCTAGTCTAACAAAGGTAACATTAATTTTTTCAACTACTGCTAAATCTTGATTAATTGAAATCATTAACCAATAACGCCATCTAAATATTAATATCAAAGTAACTACTGCAGAGGTTAAAAAAATCAATACTATATCACTTTGATCGAGCGTTAATATATCACCAAACAGTGAGCTAATAATACTATTATTGCCAGATGGAAGAAAAGACATAAGTATTAAACTCGATGATAAAACTACATTGGTAACAATGTTCAATATCGTATCAGCAGAATATAATCTGTTAAAATTAAGAGAAAGTAGTATAGCAAATGTAATTGCAATGAGCATTATGCTAAGCGATGGGCTAATCTTAAAGATTAAAGCAAGTGCAACACCAAGCAACGAAGAATGGGACAAACTATCACCAAGATAAGATAACCTTTGCCATATCATAAACGATCCTAAAGCGCCTGTTACTAGGCTAATTACAACTACTGCAACTAGACTATTGATGAAAAAATCCTGGGTAAACATTTCAAACATGCTATATGGCTATTAGATAACTGACAACAAATCTATCTTCGGATATCAGAATATTATGGGTTCTGCATGCAGAACCTGTTGTCATAAATTCAAAATTTAAACCTTTTTGTTCCATAAGATAGGACTTCACTGAAGAACTTAGTATATTGCGTGTTTTACCAGTACCTATTATCAAAATTTCTATTTCCTCTGTTAAAAAAGATTTAAAATGTTCCTTGCTATTTATATCACTTTCTTTCAATTTAATCACCTTTTCAGGAAAAATTATAATTGAGCCGCAATATTCTCTATTATTCACCAAAAATTTTCCTTCCCTGTAACCATTTATAAGATTTTTATTCTCGGAAATTAAGGGCATAAGTCAAACTATTAATTGAGTGTCACATACCCACCATTCTGGTTGCTTTTTTCCGATATTAACTGCAGCAGCTTTTGCATTTTCCTCACTATCGAATATTCCAAAGCATGATACACCACTGCCTGACATGCGAGAAAGTATAGAGCCTTCTTGTGACTCAAGTGTTGATATCACATCCTTAATTTCAGGTACAAAGCTTATTGCTATTTCTTGAAGATCGTTTCTCGTCTCTTTAAGAAGCTTCAACAAATCCTTTTCAGCGTCATCGCTCCATTTAATTGGCTCAGAAAATTTTCCTTCATGTTTGGAAAATACCTCTGGTGTACTCAAAAACCTTTTTTTCGGTTTCACAAGCACCACATTTGTAGATAAAGAGAATTTTTTAATGTGGCATAATTCTTCGCCAATACCTCTAACAAAAACTGGCTTGCTATCTACGCTTGTGGGAACATCAGCACCAACGTTTAAGGCTATTTCATTTAAAATCGTCCTATCAATCTCCCACAGCTTCCCTAGCGTACGTACCACAGCTCCAGCATCTGAGGATCCGCTACCAAGTCCTGCAGCAATTGGTATGTTTTTTACAACCTTTACAGTGACTTTAGTGCGTACAGGAGCATGCCTAAGCAGCAGATTAACCGCTTTCATTACAGTGTTATACTGGTTATTTATTCTAGACTCGGAGTTTATAAATTCAACTGTAGAGTTATCGTATCTAGAATCCTTCTCACCTACTTTTATTTCCAAAAAATTAGAGAGATTAGCAAAGACAAACAAACCCTCAATCAAGTGATATCCTGTTTCCTTCTTATTTACAACATGCAAAAAAAGATTGATTTTTGCAGGCGCCTTTACACAAAAACTTTTCATTATATATCTTCACTAACACTATTTTTACATTATATGTATAATGCTATTTTAGTCAACTTCTATAAGGTTCTCGCACTTCTGATGAGATCAAATGCCATAAATCCTAATTTCTCTGTGTGGGTAAATGCGTCCGCTGGTACAGGCAAAACAAAAATCTTAATAGACAGAGTATTGAGACTTTTATTAGAAAACAAAAGAAATATTCTTTGCTTAACATTCACCAATGCTGCAGCAAACGAAATGGAGAATCGCATTCACAGCATACTCAGTAAGTGGGCAATATGCTCAGAGAGTGAATTAATAATGGATCTGGAACAACTAGACCTCTTGCATTTAAGTGAGGAATCGGTGTCATTCCAGTGCTTGACGATGGAATCCAGAAAAAAGGAAGAATGGATCCCAGTGTCAAGCACTGGGATGACAAAGGAGAGTGCTGGGATAACGGAGGGATCCAGAAAAAATGAAGCACTTGATCGTCACTTAACAAGAGCAAGAAGGCTTTTCTCTGAACTGGAAAATCTTGGTCTAACTATACAAACCATACACGCTTTCTGTTACAAATTAATCTCCAGCTTTCCTATAGAAGCTGGCATTGCTCCAAATTGCACGCTGAGTGAATGTAAAGAATTACATTCCATCATATTCAATAAAGTGCTTCATAACGAAACTGTGCAGGATGATATCAACCTTATTGCAACTGAAATTGATGAAAATAAACTACGCGATTTGCTTTATACTTTATGTGTAAAAAGATCGATGTCAGCAAATGATTCAGAATACATCAAAGAAAAACTCAATGCTCCAGATGGAATTCATGATTTACAGAGTGAAACGACTGAGCACGTGGGAAGACTAGCCGAGATATTAAGTGAAGGCAGTAAAAGAGATCAGAGTTATAGTGAAATACTTTATTCTACTGTCATCCCAGCTGGGATCCAGAAAAAAAGAACCAGTGTCAGCTACTCGGATGACACCGGAATAAAGTGGAATGACACCAAAATAGAAAACCTAGCCAAGGTATTTCTCAAATCAGAATCGCACGAAAAAAAGAGCATATCATCCATTGCAACAAAAAGTATTTTGGAGAAATTCAAAGATGCAGAGCAAATAATAGAGAGCGTTCAGAATGTAGTATTTACCCATATAAGAGACATGAACTCTTATCAAATATTCAAGAGAACCAGCAGCTTACTTGGTGTATTTAAAGTATATGTTGATTTGTATAATAGTGAAAAATCAAAAAATGCACTGCTTGACTACAATGATATAATCAACTTAGCAACAAATCTTCTTAGCAATCCAAACTATAAAGATTGGATATTGTTTAACTTGGATCAAAAAATAGATCACATCCTTGTTGACGAGGCACAAGACAATAGCATCAGCCAGTGGAAAATTATAACAAATCTCTGCGATGAATTTTTTGCCGGTAATGATGAAAAGCGAACCTTATTTGTAGTTGGTGACGTAAAACAATCCATATACAGATTTCAAGGAGCAAATCCCCATCTATTCAACTATATGCAACAATACTTTCATACGAAAACTGGTGGTAGAGATTGGATATCATGCCAACTTGAAAAGTCATTTCGTTCAACTCCAGAAGTTTTGATGCTTGTAGATAGAATATTTAACAACTTCCGCGCAGAAATATCTTTTGTTGATAATGAAATAAAACATGTTCCACATAGAGAAAATGATCAAGGATATATTGAAATTTGGCCAGCGTTACCAAAGTGTAAAGAGGAAGAACAGCAAGCTTTACAAATTCCTCTGATATGTAAGGAAGGTTATACAATAGCAGATCGATTACTTGCTCAGGCAATAGCCCACAAAATTCACAATTGGTTAAACGAAGGGCGGATTTTAGTTGCTAAAGATCGCCATATAGAACCAAGAGACATTATGGTTCTGGTACGACAACGAAACGTATTGGTTGATTACATAATAAGCGAACTTAAAAAAGCAAACGTGCCAGTTGTAGGCCGAGATTATTTTAGAATTATGGACTATATAGCCGTGCAGGACTTAATAGCTTTGGCCGAATTTTTACTCCTCCAGGCAAATGATCTAGCTCTTGCAAATGCTTTAAAATCACCGTTATTCAATTTTACCGAGGATGATTTATTTAACATTGCATATGATCGTAAAGAGCATTCACTATGGGAAAGAATTCACGATTATTCTGTGGTTATCTACAGTGAATTAAACTATCTCATTAACTTATCTCGCACAGAGTCTCCTCTTGCACTATTTACACATATATTGCGTACAGGTAAGAAGAAATTTGCTGCAAGGCTAGGTCTTGAGTGCTTTGAGGTTCTAGACGAATTTATGAACCTCGTGTTGCAATTTGAAAACCCATCTCTTCAAGCGTTTGTTCAGTGGATCAAGGAGAATAACCCGGAGATTAAGAATGATATGCAATCAGAACGCAATGCTGTGCGAATAATGACAATTCATAAATCAAAAGGTCTGCAAGCTCCCATAGTATTTTTGGTTGATACAAACACAGTGCCAAGAAACAGTGAAAGCATTATCTTTGATGGAACAGAAGTGCCATTTTGGTGTGGAAAAAACAACAACGCTTATTGCGATCAAGTAAAAAGAGAGAAAAAACTAGAGGATTATAATGAATATTTGCGTTTATTATACGTAGCACTCACACGTGCTGAAGATGAGTTATACATCTTAAGTAAAGAGCCAGTGCAAAAGGGCTCTTGGTATGATCTAATCACTAAGTACGGAGAACCATATAAAAAGAAACAAAGGGATTTACGGCCAATATTTAAAGAAAAAGTTGAAGTATTATGCGTGAATGCAAACTACCCTTACATTTATAAAAAACGTGATTACTTTGACGTTCCGGTCATTTCCCTTCCACCAAACCTATCAATGTCATTCCAGTGCTTGACACTGGAATCCAGTAAAAAAGAAGGAGAACCAGCATCAGCTACTCGCTCTCCCCTGTCATCCCAGTGCTTGACACTGGGATCCAGTAAAAAAGAAGGAGAACAAGTGTCAGCTCACTCTTCGGTATCATTTCAGCACTCCCTTTCGTCATTCCAGCGCGTGACGCTGGAACCTGGAGAAAAAAAGGCCTGGATCCCAGTGTCAAGCACTGGGATGACAAATAGGGGTATTAGAATGACAGACAGGGGTATTGGAATGACAGATGAGAGTGCTGGAATGACAACAAGGAGCATTGGGATGACAGATGGTTATGCAAGAGGCCTGATTATTCACAGCATATTGCAGTATATGCCCAAGATAGAAAAAGAAAGGAGAAAAAATTGGGTCAGAAAATACCTTGATAACATCAGCGAAGATAAGGATGAAATTTACAGTAAAATATTAGCCTTTAATGAAAAATATGGCTATTTGTTTGACTTGGAAGGCAAATCAGAGATTACACTGAGTGGAACAATTGATGGCAAGTCAGTATTAGTACGACTAGATAGGCTATGCATAACGCAAGATAAATCAATCATAATTGACTACAAGTCACACCGTAACGTTTCTGTTTCCTCATTAAATGAAATAAAAAAGCAAATGTTGACCTATAAAACCTTAGTACAAGAAATATATCCAAACAAGCAAGTAGAGTGCGTGGTTATTTGGGTGGAAGATTTAACCATTCAATCTGACTTTTAACGAAACTTGATTGCAAGAAATAGCTACTACGTCATACCACCGCGAACCGTCATCCCGCGATTCATTCCACAACTGTACGAACATTGCGATTTGGGCCTACCAGAAGGGTGTCATGAAAGTAGCTGACACTGGTTCCTTTATGACGGTGTCATCCCAGTGCCCAGACACTGGGATCCAGGAAACTTAATTGCAAGTAATGCATTGGGTTTGGTGAGTATGGGTTTTGCGTTATAGAATGAAGCACTTTTGGTGAATTTGTAAAGAAAACTGGATTCCAGTGGGCTTTGTTGCATCGCTAGCTATGATGGATTAAAGATAAAAAAGATAGGGAATATCAGTAGCTTATTATTCTGGTATTTATAACAAGAACGGTCAATGAATACCTAAATTTGAGTAAAAGAAATTTCACTACCATTTACCAATCCGGCTAAAATTCAAGAATTTCAATGCTTTAGCTATTTTCAATAGAATTAAATTTATTAATATAAATAACAAATTACTATTCTTAAATTTGATCAGATTGATTGCAAAAAAACAAGATTTTCAATAGGTTGCTTATAATCCTAACTATAGTTAGCCTTTCATAAGTAGCGATGCAACAAAGCCATTCCAGTGTCAAGCACTGGAATGACAAGTTCTCGGCAACCCCTACGTCATCCCGTCACGGTATCTCTTAGCCGCTAACACGTAGCGGAATGACGATTGTCGGTAAATCTAAGTTACTGTAGCTATAAAGGCTTTCACAACAACCTATTTTCCTTGAAACTAAAATAGCTACTGAATGTAATAATAATGTGGTCTATTAATTCTATTCCTATACTTTGGCAAGCTTCTGCTAGTTGTCTAGTGAGAGATATATCGCTATTTGAAGGTTGTGTATCTCCGCTTGGATGATTGTGAGATATTACAATGGATGTTGAACCAATCAAAAGTGCGCGCTTGATGATCTCTCTGACATAAAGAGGAGTTTGATCTACTGTACCAATATTTTGCAGGTCTTCCGCTATTAGACGATACTTTTTATTCATATAGATGACACGAAAATTTTCCTTATTGAGGCTTCCTATACTTATTCTTAAATAATCAAGCAATTTTTCCCAGTTATCGATTACAGGCAGGTTTTTTATTTCTTCTCTTGCAGAACGAACAAAGGCTTGTTTTACACAAAAGATGGCAGATATCGCTGCATTGCTGACATCATCAACGTTTTGCAGCGCTTCCAGGTCAGCATTAAAAACTTTATTTAAGCTGCCAAAACTTTCTATCAAACTCTTTGCCACCGGTTTTACATCAATTCTACTATATGCTGAATATAAAATGTGCTCTAAAACTTCATAATCAAGTAATGATTGTCCATTATCTAAAATAATTTTCTCTCTTAGGCGCTTTCTATGCCCCTTTTTGTAATTTTTCATCATCAATGAATTGCTTATCTCTTGTATAATAAGAAATTAGATTTTTAAGTAAAATATTTAATAAAGCGCATGACGCACAATTGTAAGAACATTCATTTTTAAAGACAGCAAATGGTGTCATGAAAGTAGCTGAGACACTGTCCTCCTTTGTCATCCGAGTAGCTGACACTGGTTCCTTTACGACGGCAGTGCCCAGAGGTGTCATCCCAGTGCATGCACATAGTGCAAAAAATTAAAAATAAGACGCCAATACGTAATACTGTTGTCGTTTAATCTGCACAGATTGAAGATAAATGAATACCTTCAGTATCATGATAAAGGGGCTGGCGAAGGGTGTCAAGTAGTTTTTAGCTCTGCCTTCTAAGGCTTTTACTCGTGACAACCACTGTGCCTGCGATCTTATCGTGCCAAGTTTGACAGCGTTTGTTGAAATTTGACCATAAAAAGCCCAAGAACAATGGTGCAACTGACAATATAAAGGAAAAAAATCTCTTTGTTGCTTGTTTTAGGGTCATCTTTTCGAAAGTTTGTGCATCCACAACTCTAAGCCCAAATAATAGTTTTCCAGGTGTAGTAGCAAACTTTACCCACATATATATTACATAGCAAAAGAGCATAATAAACTGGACTATTTGATTTAGGATTAGTAATTTTATAAGTCTACTCTGCGTTGTCTTTTCTTCCGCAGACAGTGGTGCTTGCATTGGGGATTTTGCAGCAATTTGACTTAATATTTTGCTATCCTCTGAGTTCATAAAGAGCTGATTTAAGGCTTGGCTGCAAAACTGCAAGAACAAAACGATAATAATCAAATCAAGCAATACTGATATATAGCGCCTGAGGCCCGTTACATAACATATCCCATTTTCATCTTTCTTTACCTTTTGAATAACATTTATAGAAGAAAAAATAGAAAATAAACGATTAAAAAATTTATGTAACATATATATACTTTCCAATATTTAACGTGCCCCTGGCCGGACTTGAACCAGCATGCTTTTGCAAGCAACAGATTTTGAGTCTGCCGTGTCTACCATTCCACCACAGGGGCATTAAGTTTTAATGCTATAGGCAACACGGAATTAGTCAAATTTTTTTGCCTTTACATCTTTCAAATGAGGACTAAATATTCTACAATAATCAACAGTTACTCTCAAAACTTAAAATGAATGAATTAGCTAGTCTCTTGGGTTCAAGAAGTGTAGACAAGGAAATATGTAAATTACCGCATAACCTAGAAGCTGAACAGATGCTTATTGGTGCAATGATTCGTGATAATAGAATCTGTGATGCGGTTGAAGACACAATCACAGCGGAGAATTTCTATGATCCATTACATCAAAGTATTTTTACGCAAATATCCAAAACCAGGAAACATGGCATAATTGCCAATGAACTGAGCCTCAAAATGTTTTTTGAGAACGACCAAGCGTTTACCGAATGTGGTGGGGTAGAGTACTTAGCAAAGCTTGCAGCGAAGGCAAGTATTGCGCTTGATATCTATAGTTTGACTAGAATAATCCGTGATACTTACTTAAGGAGATGTTTAATTAAGCTCGGGCAAGAAATAGTTGGTGATAGCTACAACTACGATATTGAAAATCCTGCACAGGCGCAAATTGAACAAGCAATGACAAAATTGTTCAATTTGGCAGTAAAAAAACAAGGTGAGAAAACATATATAAAACTTGCAAGTTCAATTAAAGATGTAGTTGAGAAGATCAGCACACTGAAAAATAATCCAGAAGCGCTAGGCGTTACAACCGGACTTCAAGATCTAAATCAGCTTCTTGGTGGTCTACAAAAATCTGATTTATTAATTTTAGCTGCAAGGCCTTCTATGGGAAAAACAGCATTGGCGCTAAACATCGCACTCAATGCTTGTAAGATGTTGCAAAAAAGAGCAGATAAGCAACACTATGTAGCGTTTTTCTCGCTTGAAATGTCAGCAGAGCAATTAACTGCAAGGCTGATCACTATAGATTCAGGGATTAGTTATTATAAGGCATTAACCGGGAGAATTAGTGATTTTGAATTGCATGAATTTATCAATACTAGTACAGAATTATCTGAACTGCCTTTCATCATAGATGACACCCCTGCGCTATCAATTAGTGCCCTTCGCACCAGAATACGCTTGCTGTATCAATTATATAATGTAGAAGTGGTATTCATTGATTATTTGCAGCTAATCAGAGGAACAACAAAAAGGAGTAATGAAAATAGAGTGCAAGAAATCTCGGAAGTGACGCAGGGTTTGAAAGCAATTGCAAAGGAGCTAAATATTCCCATTGTTGCACTATCTCAGCTCTCTCGTTCTGTTGAGCAGAGGGATGATAAAAAACCACAACTTTCTGATTTACGTGATTCAGGGAGCATAGAGCAAGACGCAGATATAGTAATGTTTCTCTATAGAGAAGAGTATTATGAACTAAGAAAACAGCCAAATGAAGGAAACAATAAACATCGGGAATGGCAAGAGAAAATGGAAAAAATTAGAAACATTGCAGAGCTCATTATTGCAAAGCAGAGAAATGGACCAATTGGCAGTGTGAAGCTATATTTTGACTCTAACAGAGGTTCGTTTAAAGATTACACAGAAAGGCATAGTTCATAGCTTGGCAGCAATCTTCTTGTTCCCAAGTTCATTGATTATTTTTTTATGTAAAGATAGCTTGACAATTTCTTAAAAATCCTTTTATAATGGTATTATATTTTATAATACGTGAGATGATGAATAAAAACAATGTACCCTATCTTATAGCTGGTGCTCTGGCTACTGCAACTTTATTAGCATCTGAAGTGTTTGCTGCAGCTCCTTATATTGGTTTCTTAGCTCCAGTTGCAGCATTAAGTGTTGGCTTGCCATTTATTATTGGTTATGCTGTGTTTTCTGTTGTAACTATTGCACTTTCGTATAAAGCAATTAGTGAGAACAAAACAAATTCTGAGTTAAAAAATAAAATGAAAGCTCAAGAGCAAACAATTTCTGGGCAAAAAACTCAACTAGCTAAAAAAGAAGCGGAAGTAAAAGCTAAAGAGGAAGAAAATTCTAAGTTAAAAAATAAAGTAGAAGCTCAAGAGGAAGAAAATTCTAAGTTAAAAGATCAAGTACGCACTCAAAAGCAGAAAAATTCTGAGCAAAAACTCAACTAGCTGAAAAAAATAAAAAGATAGAAGAAGACAAATTAAAAGTGGCAATTGCTGATGGCACTGTTCAGCTTGCAAAAGGAACAGTTAATAGCGCTGTTTGGTTTGCAAAAGAAGCAGTTAATGGTGTCTTGTATTCTGGCAAATATGCTTACGATAATTATGTGCCATCAACTGAGTCTACAAAAGGAACACTTAGTGGTATTGGAGGTGGCTTGAAAAATACTTATGATGCGTCAATTGCATCTGTAAGAGGAGCACTTAACAGCGTTGGAAGCAGCTTGTACAGTAGGATTTATTGTACTAAGGTTTCTAGTCCGGAAGAGCAGTTTAAGCGTTAAGATGGATCTAAACCTAGCATGCAAGAACTAACTCGTTTGGATTATTTAAATCTTGAGGTTCTTTCCAGTGAGCAAAAGCAACGAGCTAATAGTTTGGATTATTTAAATATTGATAACGTTCCTAAGCAACCTGATCATTTAAATGTTGATGCTGCTAAAAGTGATTTAATGAGTCTTTCTGAGGATCAGGATGTATTTTATGATGCAGAATCTGGTGATGAAAAAGATACTGAGGTTTCTAGCCTGAAAGAGCAGTTGGATGAAAACAATAAAACAAAAATTCAGTCAAGAATTTCTGTTGTATATGAGTTAGTAAAAGGGAAATTTACCAGCTTTTGGAGTGGTGTACAAAATAGTTATGTACTAGGTACTAATCTGTTGCATGCTCAACATAAAAACACCTTGGCTAATGTACCACAAGAAGAGGTTATAAATAAAGAAGCTCAAAAGCCAGAAGAGCAAGCAGAGCAAAAGCCAAATCTTCAAAGGGACAACAGCATAAACAATACGAAAGAAGACGGTAAAAATAAAAGAAGTGGAGCCGCAAGAAGAAAAAGAAAACAAGCACGAGTAGAACAACCTATAGTGTATGCAGTTAAAATAAGTAATAAATATGATGTGTTAGAGGTTGTCCGGAAACAAGTAAAAGGCTATAATATCTGAAATTTTAGTACGGGGTAAAGATGAGAAAAAAGTATCCAACAGATCTAAGCGAAAGGGAATGGGCAAGAATAGAAAAACACTTCAGAGTATCATACAAGAAAGGAGGAAGGCCGCCAAAGTATAGCAAAAGAGAAATATTAGAAGCAATTTTCTATGTATTGCGTACAGGGTGTCAATGGCGGTATTTACCAAATGATTTTCCGCTATGGAAGACTGTGTATGAGCAGTTCAGGCAATGGAAGAAGCAGGGAATTTTTGAGAAAATGAATTATGAAATTACAAAATATAGTAGAAGAAAAATAGGAAGGAATGAGCAGCCGAGTGCCTGTATAGTAGATAGTCAATCTGTAAAGACTACAGAAAAGGGGGGATCAAAGGCTATGATGGAAGTAAAAAAGTAAAGGGTAGAAAAAGGCATATAATTACAGACACTCAGGGTTTTATACTAGGTTGTTACGTAGGCGCTGCTAACGAAAATGATAGAGATGGTATTAAAATAGCATTAAACAATATGAGAACAAAATATACTAAAGTTAAAAAAATGTGGGCTGACATGGGATACCAAGGAAGAAATTTAAAGAATCACATAAAGGAAGAATATGACATAGATATTGAAATTGTTACAAGGCCTCCATGTAGATTTTGGGTGCACAAAGATACGCCACCTGAGCTACTACCAACAAGAGAACAAGGGTTTAAAGTACAGCCAAGAAGATGGGTTGTAGAAAGGACTTTTGCTTGGGTTAATAGGAATAGAAGGCTATCGAAGGAGTATGATTTACTCACAACATCCACTGAGAATTTCATATACCTAGCTATGAGTAGGGTTATGTTAAAGAGGGAATATGCTTGAATTTACTTGTTTCCGGACAACCTCTAAGAACCTTCTTCATCTATCGGCTCCTCTTTCATTAGTATATAACCAAATTCCTTTGCTTTTTTAGTCAAATTTTTGACTACTCTCTCTTTGTAGAGTGTTTCATAATAGTTCATTCCTTTTTCTACATATTCTTGTCCATATTTTAGCATATTATAAAAAATACATGCTAATTTCCTTGCTGTAGCAGTGATCGCTTTTGGTATCCCTAGTCGCTTCTTTAACCTCCTGCAGTATGCACCAAGTGCAGTGTTGCTTCTTGATACACAATGAGCAGCAAGTCGCAAGGCAGTTGCAGCACGATTAACAACTTTACGAGTTCTTGTTCCAATAATTTTCCCTCCTGTAATTTTATTAGCAGGACTTAATCCGAGCCAGGAAGAAAAATGCTTTTCTGTCCTCCATTTATTGTGATTTATACCTGTTTCTGAAATGACAGCCTGTATACTTAATACATCAAGTCCTGGAACTCTAGTAAAATCCATCCCCGTTATTCGATATAAATCTTCATCTACGGCAAAATCTGGACTATTCTTCTGTTTTCTCTTTCGTGTCTTATTCAATGCCCTGTTCTCATTCGACTTTGTTTCAAATGTTTTATAGTAATTTTCTATACTTTTATCACATCCCGTTATTTGCTCTTGAAAAAAAGTATATGCTGCATATTCTTGTTTTAGCACAAACAAGTGTTCCTCTCTATAATCACCAGCTAACGCTTTTGCTATAGTAGACTGATCATTTTTTATTCGTGCATCCCTGAATTTAGCCAATTTCTCAGGATCTCTTTCGCCTTCAATTATAGCTTCAATGATTTTCATACCAGTTATCCCAGTAATATGACTAATAACCTTGTGTAATTGAATATTCATTTGAATTAGCGCTTTTTGCATACGTTGAGTATGTTTAGCTGCATTTTCAATTAGATTAGCACGTTGTCTAACGTAACTACGCAGTACACACATTTGATTATCCGGTCTAAATGATCCTTGAAGCAGTCCATAGCTGTGCAATTGTTGCAGCCATTGACAATCTTGAACATCAGACTTTCTACCAGGCACATTTTTGACATGTCGCGCATTTACTAATTTTACTTCAAATTTATGTGATTCTAATATTTGAAATAAGGGAATCCAATATACTCCAGTTGACTCCATGGCTACAGTTCTAACCTGACACTTTTTTAACCACTTTGCTAAGTTGTGTAGATCTACTGTAAAGCACCCAAATTTTTGGATACGTTGTTCATCTCTTCCTTCAGGTACACATACATAATGTACAGTCGAGCCAATATCAATCCCTGCTGCATCAAGGTTTATTGTTCTTAATTTACTTTTTGCTTCTGCCATATAAAATCCCTCCTATATTATTATGATAAGAAGCACTTCAGCTTGGGACGGTTAGGTTATACAATCTTCTAAACGAGGTAGCCCAAAAAGAACTCCATCAATGGTTTTACCATTTCCCCCAAAACCATGCTTTCAAACGGGCATTTATAGCACCATTGATTGTTTCGGTTATAGCTGCAGAAGCGCTTCTTCATAACACTATACCCAAAGAACATAAAGTAAAGAGGGAGTTTCTTTTTGGTTTTACAGATTTTATCTGTTCTGGGCTTTCAATAATCATGCCTGATTGTTTCTTATTTTTATAAAATTTCAGTAAATCGCTTTTTTCAAAAATTATGCTTAACCTAATCAATATTTATTTATTACTGCCTTTTTAATACTATAATTAACTCAGTTGATTTTTATCAAAATGCTAAACCATGGAACAATTCGAGAACTTTTACATCACCACGCCAGTATATTACGTAAACGATAAGCCACATATTGGTCATGCATACACTTCTCTCTTGTGTGACGTGGTGGCAAGGTTCATGAAACTAGCTGGGAAAAATGTCAAATTTACCACCGGTACAGATGAACATGGACAAAAAATAGAAAAAGCAGCTAAAGCAAAGGAAATGCAGCCAAAAGAATTTACAGATGAAGTGAGCGTTTCATTTAAAGAATTGGCTAAGTTCATGAATTTTGAGTATGACGATTTTATTCGCACTACGGAGGAACGTCACAAAAAAGCAGTTATAGCTTTATGGAATAGACTTGAAGAGAGAGGGCAAATATATTTGGATTCCTATTCGGGTTGGTATTCAGTTCGTGATGAAGCATTTTATCAGGAATCAGAGCTGATAGATGGCAAAGCACCAACAGGCGCAGAAGTTCAGTGGATAAAAGAAGAGAGCTACTTTTTTCGCTTGTCAAACTGGCAAGACAAATTACTGGAACTCTATAAAAATCAGCCAAGTTTTATCTTTCCTGAGAGCAGAAGAAATGAAGTGATATCGTTTGTAAGATCAGGGCTCATTGACCTCTCAATCTCTCGCACTAGTTTTAACTGGGGAATAAAAGTACCAGGTAATGACAAACACGTAATCTATGTCTGGATAGATGCATTAACCAATTATCTTACATCAATAGGTTTCCCTAGTACTGAAGGTGAGGAATATAAGAGGTTTTGGGCAGAATCTAAAACGCAGATTCCAGCGTCACGCGCTGGAATGACACCAAACCAAGGGAAAACGCAGATTCCAGTGTTACGCGCCGCAAACCTAGCTGACAGCTCTTTCAACGTTCATGTAATTGGTAAAGACATATTGCGCTTTCACGCCGTATATTGGCCGGCAATTCTCCTTGCAGCAGATTTGCCACTACCAAAACAAATTGCAGTTCATGGTTGGTGGCTAAACGAGGGAGAAAAAATATCCAAGTCCCTTGGTAATGTCATAGATCCAATTGGCCTCGCTCAAGAGTTTGGTGTTGATCAACTACGCTATTTTCTCCTTCGAGAAGCAAGTTTTGGCCAGGATGGTAACTTTAGTAAGAAAAATATGATCAGCCGGATAAATTCAGAACTGGCAAACAACATAGGCAATTTAGTACAAAGAACAATTTCATTTTTACACAAGCAATGCTCTGGAATTGTACCAACAATTGATCGAGATTTACTTAGAGGTGAAGAAAGTCTGCCAAATTGCAAAGCTATACTAGGTCAAGTGATGGACCATTTATCAAAGTATGAATTTAACCAGATTATGCTTCTAATTATCAACATCTCTTCTGAAGCAAATGCCTACATAGACAAAAGTGCACCCTGGACATTAAGCAAAACTGATAGAGAACGCATGAATTTAGTAATTTACAAGTTACTGGAATATATCAGGATAATTGGCACTTTATTGCAACCGATTGTTCCAAAGTCAGCAGAGATGATACTAAATCAACTGCAAATTGCGAAAGAACAACGAGATTTAAAATCTTTGTACGACACGTGCGTAAGTTCAGGCATTACGCTGCCTAAACCTACGCCGGTTTTTTTGAGGGTTGATGTTTAACCAAGGAAGCATTCAGGTAGTAAGAGGTTGTCCGGAAACAAGTAAAAGGCTATAATATCTGAAATTTTAGTACGGGGTAAAGATGAGAAAAAAGTATCCAACAGATCTAAGCGAAAGGGAATGGGCAAGAATAGAAAAACACTTCAGAGTATCATACAAGAAAGGAGGAAGGCCGCCAAAGTATAGCAAAAGAGAAATATTAGAAGCAATTTTCTATGTATTGCGTACAGGGTGTCAATGGCGGTATTTACCAAATGATTTTCCGCTATGGAAGACTGTGTATGAGCAGTTCAGGCAATGGAAGAAGCAGGGAATTTTTGAGAAAATGAATTATGAAATTACAAAATATAGTAGAAGAAAAATAGGAAGGAATGAGCAGCCGAGTGCCTGTATAGTAGATAGTCAATCTGTAAAGACTACAGAAAAGGGGGGATCAAAGGCTATGATGGAAGTAAAAAAGTAAAGGGTAGAAAAAGGCATATAATTACAGACACTCAGGGTTTTATACTAGGTTGTTACGTAGGCGCTGCTAACGAAAATGATAGAGATGGTATTAAAATAGCATTAAACAATATGAGAACAAAATATACTAAAGTTAAAAAAATGTGGGCTGACATGGGATACCAAGGAAGAAATTTAAAGAATCACATAAAGGAAGAATATGACATAGATATTGAAATTGTTACAAGGCCTCCATGTAGATTTTGGGTGCACAAAGATACGCCACCTGAGCTACTACCAACAAGAGAACAAGGGTTTAAAGTACAGCCAAGAAGATGGGTTGTAGAAAGGACTTTTGCTTGGGTTAATAGGAATAGAAGGCTATCGAAGGAGTATGATTTACTCACAACATCCACTGAGAATTTCATATACCTAGCTATGAGTAGGGTTATGTTAAAGAGGGAATATGCTTGAATTTACTAGTTTCCGGACAACCTCTTAGATACAAATCTAAATAATTCTTTATATTGGGCTGTTAAAAATAATCACTCTACTACAGCAGAAGTTCTATTAGATAATGGAGCAGATTTGCATACTTTCGACCCTAGTCGAAAACGCGACGTGTTGAGTAGATACCAAGAAATAGAAACTGAACATAGCAAGAATTCTTTACATCTGGCTGCTAAGCTTGGCAACTTGGAAGCAGTACAAGATCTATTAGGGAAAGGGGCAAATGTTAATGCACAAAATGACACAGGAAAGACTCCTTTACATTGGGCTGCTAGAGAAGGTCATAAGCAAGTGGTGCAAGCCCTATTGGACAAAGGAGCAAATGTTAATGCAGAAGATCAAGATGGAGAGACTTCTTTAGATTTAGCCACTAATCAAGACATAGAAACTCTATTACGAAACACAGCTAAATTACTTAAGGTTGCTAAAAGCGGTGATATTCAGGAAGTAAACAGTCTAATAAATAAAGGAGCAAATGTTAATGCAACAGATCAAGATGGAAAGACTCCTTTACATTGGGCTGCTGTAAAGGGCCATGAAGAGGTAGTAGAAGCCCTATTGGGAAAACATGGAATCGATGTTAATTTAGCAGATAAGAATAAAGATACTCCTTTACATTCTGTTCTTAAAAAGGACAACATAGATATAAATGTATTGAACGCTCTACTGAGAGCAGAAGGAATCAATGTTAATGCACAAGATAAAGATAACAGGACTCCTTTACATTGGGCTACCGGTAGGGATAATGTGGAAGTGGTTAATGTTCTAATAATAAAAGGAGCAGATGTTAATGCACAAGATAAAGATAACAGGACTCCCTTACATTTTGCTGCTCAAAATAACAACAAAGAAATAGTAGACGCCCTAATAAAAGCAGGAGCAGATGTTAATATAAAAGATGAAGATGGAAAGACTCCCTTAGATTTAACTACTAACGAAGAAATAAAAACTCTATTGCAACCCGCAGAAGAATCTGATGATGGTTCAGTGGGTGAGCCAGCGACAGATAGTGAAGGGGGTCAAGAGGAAGAGGAAGAGGAGGAAGATTCAAATCAATCACAGAGAGAGCAAGACATCAATGGAGAAAAAGGAGCTGATGTACAAGACAACGATGTAGGTCCTGTTGCTTCCACAGAACCTGCACAAACAGAAGAACAGCCGAGCTCTTTTTTTGGTAGTTTGTTTAGTATACTTATGAAGCCTTTTTCATTAATAGGATCATTTTTTAGTGATTTTTTTTCATGGTTATTTGGGTCTAACACTGATGAATCTACATCGCAAACCGATGCTAGTGTTTCTTTACTTAGATCCGATTCATTAGACGAAGAAGATAGTAGTGGTGGTCATTATAGTGCAATGAACACAGATGTGTAGAGTAATGCAAGAAGTCTACTCAATGTAAACCAGTTTCTCACACACACATTTTACTACGTGATCAGCACTGATATTAAAATGCTCATAAAGTGTTTTATAAGGTGCTGATTCTCCGAAGCTTTTCATGCCAATAAATATACCGTTTGAACCTATGTATTTATGCCAACCCATTTCACTTCCGGCTTCAATTGCAACTTTAATGCTGTCATTATTTAATATTGCCGCTTTATATTCATCGCTTTGCTCGTCAAAAAGCCTCCAGCATGGCATAGAAACAATCCTTGTACCTATACCCTTTTCCTGCAATTTCTCCCTTGCTTCAACTGCAATTTCAACCTCGGACCCCGTAGCAAATATCGTCACTTTTAATTCTTTTGAACATTCACACAAAATATATGCACCAAACTTCGATAAATTAGCAGATTGATCGATATCAGAGTAGAACTTGCGCATGTAACTTACGTTTTGCCTTGAGAGCGCAAACAGTGCTGGAGATTCTTTCTTTTCGAGTGCAATGCTAACACACTCCAGAGTTTCAACTGCATCGGCTGGCCTAAAAACATATAGATTTGGTATAGCACGCAAAGAGGCTAAATGCTCTATTGGCTGATGAGTTGGGCCATCTTCTCCCACTCCAATTGAGTCGTGAGTCATGACATACATAACCTGCTGCTTCATCAGAGCTGAAAGACGTATAGCAGGACGACAATAGTCGGAAAATACCAAAAAAGTGCCGCCATAAGGAAGAATCGCGCCGTGAAGTGCCATACCATTCATACATGCTGCCATAGCGTGCTCTCTCACTCCATAGTGGACATAAGAGCCACTATAATTATTGCTATTTATTACCTGCATGTGCTTATATTTAGTGCAATTTGACCCAGTAAGATCAGCAGAACCGCCGATTAATTCCGGCATAGACTCAGTTAAAAGTTCCATTACTCTGCCGAAAGAAGATCGAGTAGCTTCGTTTGGCATTAGCTCACATATTTGTTTCTTCAGGTCAGCTAAAACACCAGCGATATTATCTGGTAGATGTTTATCTAACCGTCTTTGAAGTTCTGCATGATACCCTGTCATCCCAGCATTCTCTTCTGTCATCCCAGTACTCTCTCTTGTCATCCCAGTGCTTGACACTGGGATCCATTCTTTTTCTTCTTTCCTGGATTCCAGCGTTACGCGCTGGAATGACATCGTGTAGTTTTGTTTTGCTCTCTCAACAGTTTTCTTCCAGGCATTTTTCACATCTTCTGGTACATGGAATGGTTCATAATTCCAGTTTAATTTCTCTCTCATCTGTTTTATGTCTTCCTCCGAAAAAGCACCACTGTGAGAAGAGGATGTGCCAGCACGGCTTGAAAATTTTCCGATAATGGTTTTGCAGCAGATCATTGTAGGTTTACCAGACTTTTTTGCTTGCTCTATTGCAAAGGATATGGCATCAAAATCGTGGCCATCAATTTTGTCAACATTCCATCCATACGCTAAGAAGCGTTTCTCTACATCATCAGAGCAGGAAAGGCAAGTAGCGCCATCTATAGAGATATCATTATCATCAAAAAGAGCTATGAGCTTATTCAATTTAAGATGCCCAGCAAGTGATGCTGCTTCATGGCTTATTCCTTCCATAAGACAGCCATCCCCTAGCATCACGTAAGTGTGGTGATTGATTCTGAATTGCTTTTTAAGGATTGATTCAGCAAGTGCCATGCCAACAGCAGCGGCAAACCCCTGACCGAGCGGGCCTGTTGTTGCCTCTACCCCGGAAGTCAAGCCGAACTCTGGATGACCTGGGGTCTTGGATCCCATTTGCCTGAAGTTTTTTAGCTCATCTATGCTAATATAACCTGTCAAATATAATATTGAGTATAGTAACATTGACCCATGACCGTTTGATAAAACAAAGCGATCTCTATTGAACCATTTAGAATCATCAGGATTATGATTCAGATATTTAGCAAACAAAACAGTTGCAACATCTGCCATGCCAAGTGGCATACCTGGGTGTCCAGAGTTTGCTTTTTGTACTGCATCAATTGATAAAAAACGGATGGCGTTTGCCATAGATTTTAAATGTGAATGATTCATGTGTTAATAGAAAAACTTAAAAATGAAGTATAAAAGATTATATCAGCAAAAACAAGTTGACACTGAGTGCTAAAATCCTTAATAATCTAAAGTTAAATCGTGAGAGTTTTTATATGACAACTGTTATCACTAGAAAGTATAGGATTAGCCGTAGACTTGGTGTAAATTTATGGGGTAGAGCTAAAGACCCAGTAAACAAAAGGAAATACCCTCCAGGTCAACATGGTATTCTTGGATTCAAGAAGTTATCCGACTTTGGTAAGCAGTTTGCTGCGCATAAGAAATTTAAGTTTTACTATGCGATTTCAAGTAAGCAGCTTAGACGTACATTTTTAGATGCTTATAACAGAAAGGGTTATACGGCTGATAATTTTATCGGTATCTTAGAATCGAGATTAAGTTCTGTTTTATACCACTCTGGTCTTGTTCCAACAATTTACTCAGCAAAGCAGCTCATATCTCATAAGCACGTTACAGTTAATGATAAGGTGGTTAACATATCGAGTTATCGAGTGAAGCCAGGTGATATAATAAAAATAAGAGAAAGGGCAGCAAAAATCCCTGTAGTAGTAGAGGCTGAACAAAAACAAGAGCGCAAGGCTCCGGATTATTTAGAAGCAGATAGTAAAGAGCATTCAGTGAAGTATTTGAGGTCACCTCAATATTCTGAGGTTCCTTATTCAGCAGACATGGAAGTCAATTTAGTAGTAGAGTTTTACTCTAGATAGATAAAAAAAGCCTGTGTGGCGGAATCGGTAGACGCAGCGGACTTAAAATCCGTGGGTTTTGCGACCTTGGGAGTTCAAGTCTCCCCATGGGCACCAATTTAACTTAGCAGATAAATACAAAAAAGTATGAAATGGTTTGATATAGAAGATATTGTAGAAGCTCTGGAGGAAAAATTTCCAGATGAGAATATAATTAGTATCAGATTCACTGAGCTTAAAAAAAAGGTCTTGAGTTTAGAGGAATTTGATGATGATGAAAAACGCTGTAACGAAAAAATACTCGAAGCTATTCAAGCAGCTTGGATTGAGGAAAGATTAACCGCATAGCAATAAACCATACGCAAACGTGATTTCTATTACAATTTGCATATTGATTATGCTATTTTTTGGATCTAGCCTGGCAAATTAATAATAATTTAACCAATTACAATTAAAACAGCTATAAGGTTAATTATGAGGCAAAACAAAAATTTTTGAATGGAACGACTTACTTGACAAGTGCTACGTTGAGATAAATTTTACATAAAAATACTGCTTTTATGGTGTGAGGCTAGAGGTTTGTAAAGCAGTTAGAAGGTTGTCATCCCAGTGTCAGCTACACAACTGTACGAACATTTATTTTTGTTAAACACAGCAAATGGTGTCATGCCAGTGCTTGACACTGGTTCTATGCAACTTAATTAAAAACGTTTATTTTAGCGTAAGACAACTACCTTTAGCTCATCAGCTCAGTTATAAGCAAAATTTCTGGATTCCAGACTCGAATGACACCATTTGCTGTGCAATTTACCTTCAAAAATGAATGTTCGTACAGCTATGTGTCTGAGCACTGGGATGACATCCTCCCTGGTGGACTCAAATTACAATGTTTGTGCAGTACGCACTGGAATGACAGGGCTTTAAGAAATCCAATGTAGTGGTAAACCTTACTTATTTAGTTATACTAGAAACAAAACAGAAAAATGCTCAAACACAGCGGTCCAAAAAAATTAAAGTCTATAATTGAAAACTATGCATTAAAATGCATGAAAAATAAGATTAGTAAAAATGAAATACGTCTGATTTTAAACTGGCGAAATATAGTAGGGAAAGAAATAGCAGAGTGTACAAAACCGAAAAAGATCTCATATGCACAGAATATAAATTCGGGTGTGTTGCATCTGGTAGTAACAAATGGCAGCAAAGCATTGGAAATTCAGCATATGATTTCTCTTATAATAGAAAAAATTACGATATTTTTTGGCTATAAAGCAGTATATGGTATAAAAATTAAGCAAGAGAGTATTGACTATTTGACTATATAAGGTAATCTAAGTACATAGAATAATTTGGTATATTGAAGTGAGTAGAGTTTGTGAATTAACAAATAGAAAAAAATCTTTTGGTAATAAGGTATCACATTCGAATCGTAAAACAAAGCGTACCTTTCTTTTAAATTTACATAAGGTTACGTTGACAAGTGATATATTAAATAAAAAGTTTAGATTTCGTGTGGCAACAAGAACTTTGAGAACTATAGATTACAAAGGTGATTTAGATGCTTTTTTGCTCAACACAAGAACGATTAAACTAAGTGAGAAAGCGCAGAAGATAAAAAGAAGGTTGAAAAAAGTTTTAGTAAAGCAAGAGGTAGAGTTAGCCGTTTCAGATGCATAACAAACCTCAATGGCTCAGAGCAAAAGCTCCGACCGGTGAAGTATTCAATGAGACCTTAAACATCGTTAAACTGCATAACTTGCATACAGTGTGCGAAGAGGCTGCATGTCCAAACATTGGTGAATGTTGGAATAAACGTCATGCTACTGTAATGATTCTCGGTTCTGTTTGCACTCGTGCTTGTGCATTTTGCAACGTTGCAACTGGCATTCCTGATAAACTAGATCCTCATGAACCAGAAAATTTAGCAAAAGCAATAAAAAAGTTAAACTTAAAGCATGTTGTTATTACTTCCGTTGATCGTGATGATTTGCCAGATGGTGGCGCAAATCAGTTTATACAGTGCATAGAAGAAATTAGAAAGATAACTTCAGAAACAACAATAGAGATTTTAACTCCTGATTTTTTAAATAAGAAAGGAGCATTTGAAGCAATCGCTGTTGCATCACCTGATGTCTATAACCACAATATTGAAACAGTGCCGAGATTGTATGCAAAAATAAGACCACGAGCTCGCTATTTTCATTCACTATATTTACTGAAGATGGTAAAGCAGATTAATCCCAAAGTTTTCACAAAGTCAGGGCTTATGGTCGGTCTTGGAGAAACAAAAGAGGAAATACTGCAGGTTATGGACGATTTGCGCAGTGCTGAGGTTGATTTTATTACAATTGGTCAATATCTACAACCAACTCCAAAACATGCAAAACTTGATAGGTATGTTACCCCAGAGGAATTTGAGCATTATAAATATATCGCTTACTCCAAAGGGTTCCTAGTGGTTGCATCAAGCCCACTAACTCGGTCATCATACCACGCTGAAGAAGATTTTAACAGGCTCAAGGCCTGTCGTTGACATTTGTGTTAATTCAAATTAATTTTTGCTAATTATAAAGGAGTTTTTACGTAATGTCTACTATAAAAATCGAGAAGAAATCACAATTAGTTAAAGAGGTATTCGATTCCGTGGCAAGTCGCTACGACACCATGAATGATATAATGAGCCTCGGAATGCACAGATTATGGAAAGATAAGATGGTAAATAGTGTGCATTTTACAAAAAACTCTCAGGTTTTAGATGTTGCTGGAGGAACTGGAGATATAGCAATAAGAGTAGTAAGAAAAGAGCCAAGTGCTAAGGTTACAGTATGCGATATAAATCAAAACATGCTAAACAGAGGACGTGATAAAGCTATAAATTCAAACCAAATTAATTTTGATTGGGTATGTGCAAGTGCAGAAAGTTTACCATTTGAAGGCTCCGAATTTGATTATTGCACAATAGCTTTTGGTATTCGAAATGTTTCTGACCGCAAGAAGGCTTTAAATGAGGCGCACAGGGTATTAAAACCACATGGGAAATTTATCTGCTTAGAATTTGCTCCTATGCACTATCAAAATGAGATATTTACCAAACTTTATGACTTATATTCATTTAAAGTAATTCCTAAAATTGGCAGCATAGTTGCTAAAGACAAGAGTTCTTATGAATATTTAGTGAAGAGCATTAGAGAGTTTCCAACTCAGGCTGATTTTAAAATGGAAATTGAAGAGGTAGGTTTTAAGAATGTTGAGTTTCATAATATGAGCTATGGAATAGTGGCATTACACATTGGAACAAAATGAATATTAAACTCTGGTATAGAACGCTGGATTATTATTTCATCCTTCCAGTGTTTTTTTTGCTCACTATAAGCTTCATTCTTGTTTATTCAGCAAGCCCTGTAATTGCGCAGCGTCTTTCTTTACCACAAGATTATTTTATACGGCGCCATACAATTTATATAGTCCTGTCACTAATTACCTTGGTGACATTTTCTTTTCTCAACACAAGAACTATACTTAACCTCTCATTCGCAGGTTTCGCTTTATTTACTATTCTAGTAGCAACTGCGATAATACTTGGTATAGAGGTAAAAGGTGCGAAACGATGGTTACATATTGTCAAAATTTCAGTTCAACCATCTGAGTTCGTAAGGCCATTTTTTTCTGTTGTTATAGCTAGTATCTTGGCCAGCGAAATGAAGTTTAAAATACACATATCAATCATAATATTTCTGTTAGTTTTTGTGTTGTTACTTTTGCAACCTGATTTCAGTATGTCTATGCTTTTAACATATTCTTTTATTGGTCAAATGTTTATTGCATGTATACCACTTTTATACTTTCTATGCATAATAGGAATGGCCACAACTGGAACTACAATAGCTTACTTATGCCTCCCACATATAAAGCAAAGGATTTACAATTTTGTCTTTTTTACGCAACGCGATAACTTTCAAGTCACAAAATCATTAGAAGCATTCAAAAGAGGTCAATTAACTGGAGTTGGACCTGGTGAAGGTAGCGTAAAAGCCTCTCTTCCTGATTGCCATACAGATTTTGTGTTTTCTGTTTTAGCAGAAGAATTTGGTTTGATTACGTGCTTAGCCACATTGATGTTATTTGGCATCATTTCCGCCCGCTTGCTTTACATTGCATATAGGGAAAATGAATTATTTAATCTGTTGGTGATTCTCGGTATCTCAATTCAATTCATCACACAATTCATAATAAACATAGGGGTAACATTGAGTGTTTTTCCAACCACCGGCATAACCCTGCCATTACTTAGCTATGGTGGTTCTTCTCTTTTATCTTCGAGCATCGCACTTGGCATAATGCTGTCTTTCAGTAGAAACCAAGCTATCGCATTAAAGTTTCGTGAGCGTGTTATGCTTGGAAGGTATATGGACTAAACTTGTACCGCTCACAACTATTATTGGTATCCCTCCAAAATGGGTATCTGTTCAGATGAGTGGCAAGAGATATTATGAAATCTGAAAGAGTTATGTGGAAATTTTTCAGAAAATATTCCACTGACATGCTGAACAACAAATACATCACTATGTCGTTTATCGCAAAAACTTATATTTTTCGTAACCATTCACACTTAATTCTGCAATTCTTTGATCTCACTCATAGAAAGACCAGTAGTTTGAGCTATAATATCAATAGAAACACCTGCTTTTAGTAGATTCTTTGCGACTTCAATTTCCCTCTCTTTTCTACCTTCCTCTTTAGCAAGATCAAGTCTGTATTCAAGAATGGCTTCTTCTTTGCGCAGATCCATTATTCTTTCTTCATAAGCTATTAGATCTTTTTCATTCCAGTGAAACTTATCTAATTCATCATATGCTAGCTTTATTATTGGTGATTTTTCCGCAATTTTTCTGAGATCTTCGTCCGTTGTTTCATCTGCATATTTGAAAAAAAATAGCCAACGGTCTACTACACTTTCTAGTTGTTCTGCTCTACTCTTAGGAAATTTTGGCAGCTCTATGAAGATAAATTGAAAATCTTTTAAGTCATGTTCATTGGTTTTCTCATCTCTTATGGTATGGCTAGATATATAGTCAAGCTTATCAGGGAATAAGGTACAATTTGAAATCGCGATAAAGAAAATCTTCTTTAAATCAACGTATTTACCAGATTTATCAGCTTGTCTTGAGTAAGCCTTAGCAGCATAAAGTTGTGCGCGTTTTTCGAAGCCTTTATCACGAGTGAGCTGGTCAGGTAAGGAAGCAGTATTACTACTACCCCCTCCCTTAGAAACGCAGCATGCAGGTTTCCCAACACTACGCTTGAGCCCCTTATCTAAGTTCTTCTTTTCTAGAACCGGCTTGTCCTTCATGATTCCTCAGGAAACATCATTCTTAATGGTGACACCAACAGTAGAGAACCTTCTCTTGAGAAAGAGCTTGCTAACATTCTTGTTCGTTTCACTCTCTCATCAAAATACTTTTTCCATTTTAAGTCAAGGGGATTTGCATCCGCTCTGATTTTAACATGTCGTCTGATAGGTATATCAATCAGCTTAAGCAGTCTTAAATACCGTATCTCTTTTGGTTTGTTCTTGCATAGGGGTGCAGCAAAAACCCATTGGCGTTGACCCATTACTTTGAAGTAACGATTCTTTATCCAACGTAATCCTTTACGAGGATGTCTTTTCTTTGCCCATTTCCATAAACTATGCCAAATTTCATTGTCGATCTTTCTAAACGCTTTTTTAGCACACACATGGTGATAGTAATTTCCCCATCCTCTCAGTAGAGAGTTGAGTGACTTAATTACTATAGCCTGAGTGTTCGCTATATTTGCTTTTATCAATGTACGTGCTTTATTAAGAAGTCTTTTAATACTTTCTTTCGAAGGTTTAATAATTAACTTCTTATTATATCTACGTACATTACAACCAAGAAAGTCAAACCCTGTTGTGATAGATGTAATCTTTGTCTTCTCTTCTGACAGAATTAAACCTCGCTCATGAAGAAAAGATGATACTAAAGGCTTAACTTCCTTTTCCAGTACTTCATGTGTGAAACCTGAAATAATAAAGTCGTCTGCGTATCTGATTACATTCACTCCACTTCTGATTTTGTTTCTTTTTCTACTGCCGAGTTTACCAAATCGACTTTCCAATAACTTTTCAAGTCCGTTTAAGGCTAAATTGGCTAGTATTGGAGAAATTATACCACCTTGCGGGGTACCTGCAGTTGTGGGATACAGAGTTTTTGATTCTAGGAAGCCAGCTTTGAACCAACTATGCAGAATTTTTTTCTCCATAGGAATATGCTTCATAAGCCATTCATGATTAATGTTGTCAAAGCATCCTTTGATATCACCTTCAAGTATCCATTGTAGTTGATTACGACTTGCCAGTAACAAATGACAAGCTACTGTAGCATCTGCACAGGATCTTTTAGGTCTAAAGCCATAGGAGTGACGATCACTGATCGTTTCAGCTATCGGTTCCAGAGCAAACAGATATAATGCTTGCATGGCTCTATCTTTTATCGTGGGTATTCCAAGAGGTCTTCTTTTGCCATTAGATTTACTGATATAAATCCGTTTTAGCGGAGAAGGTTTATATCCTCTTTGCTTTAACTGCTTTATTCCTTGAAATTTAGCATTGCAAGTTGACCATAGTTGACGATCTACACCCGCTGTGTTTTTTCCTTGGTTTTCAGTTACTCTCTTAACAGCCAAAGCTTTTCCGCTAAAAGAGCGTGTGAGAAGATGTTGTAAAGTTTTTACCTTACCCCATCTTCCTTCTTGGACAGCCTTAACAATACGTCTTTGTAGCCTCACAATAACTTTCTGGCATTTCTTCCATGGCAACTGCTTCCATGCTTCAAAGCTTTTGGTAGATGCACTTACAGGTTTACTTGTAATCATCTGCTTTCCTACCTTAAGTGGTTAACAAAGTTTCTTGTCACGAGGGACCAAACGGAAGTCTGCTCGTTTTCACGCGAATTAATGTTACAAATTCTATCCATTTCGTTACAAAATGGCATTCGCTTTCTCCATTCTCCTTTACCTGCACTTCCATCAGCATTCCTTGCGGTTTGCTTGCCATGTAGGCGAAAATACAGGCTTACCCTGTTTCTCCAGTCATACAATAGTGGGTTAGGTGGCTTCTCTATACCGGTGGAGTTATTATTTGCGTACATCTAGAAATGAAAAATGTAACTTATCCACATTACCTTTTGGTCAGAGCTTATCAGCATCTTTAGCTCTTTCATCGTATCGGTACTTATAAAGCTTCACTTACGTTCACCATACCACTAGCCTAGCCCTCCAACCACATGATGCTTGCAATTTATGCCCCTCTCACGATTGAGCATCTTCTTTTTCAAGAGGAGGTTCATTGTCCGCATCGCTTGGCACCAACCGGTTGCCCGATTCGCACTGATGCGTAGACTCAGACGGCAAAACATCTGGTTTAATAAGTTTTAGAATCCTTTCAGTTTCTTTCTGAATGAATTCCTCTCCTTTTAAACAATATGACCGAAGACTTTCAGGTCGCACCATCTCAATTATATACCTGTTCCCACTAGAATCCCTGCAAAGAACATCAACAATGCTTTGTTTATCAGAAGCAATTTCAGGGTCCATAATGGTGCTTAAGAATTCTACTTCTTGTATAGTGTTGACTTCAGTACATCCTAAAATATCGTTCAAAAAATGAATAAGAATATTCTTATTTCTCTCAGAGGCTGTCTTGAAAGAAAGAAAAGGGTATGATAAGGTAAGTTAAAAAATAGGAGGTAAAATTGTATCCAAGCGATATAAGTGATAAGGGATGGGAAATTTTGGAGCCACATGTTGCACAAGGAGCAATAGGGAGGCCAAGGAAGCATAACATCAGAGCAATTATTAATGCAATAAGGTATATAATGAGAGGTGGCTGTCAATGGAGAATGCTGCCAAAAGACTTTCCGCCGTGGAAAACAGTTTATGATCATTATTTTAGGTGGAGTAAAAACGGAAAATTGCAGGAAATACATGACACTTTGGTGAAAAAGGTAAGAGAAATGGTTGGTAAAAATAATACACCATCGGTTGGAATAATAGACAGTCAGTCAGTAAAAACGACTCAAAAAGGGGATCCAGAGGTTACGATGCTGGCAAGAAAATAAAAGGCCGTAAACGTCATATTATTGTAGATACACAGGGTCTTATCATTACCGCTGATGTACATAGTGCAAGCGTTCAAGATCGTGACGGAGCTTTGGGTCTTTTTGTTCAAGCGAAAAAGAAAATACCAACATTACAGAAGTTTTTTGCTGATCAAGGATATACGGGTGCTCTGCAAAATCACTGTTTTCTGAAAACGGGATGTCTACTCACAATTGCCAAAAAAGCTAGTGATGCTGTAGGGTTTCAGGTCATTCCTAAGCGATGGATTGTTGAACGGACGTTTGCTTGGCTCTCCAATTTTAGGCGTATGAGTAAGGATTATGAACACTCTCCTCTCACCTCCAAGATTAATATTCTCTTTGATATGATTACTCTTATGCTTAATAAATTAGCTACTTAAATGTTTTCAAGACAGGCTCTCAGTACCAAATATTTTTTTAAATGTTAGGTCCAATTTTGGATCGAGAAATTTAGAAAGAGCCATAGTAAAAATACTGAGAAAAGATTAATAATTATACACTATTATTAACAACTATTCAACCATATTTTTAAGTATAGCTATACCGCCGTGGCGCTAACACGTAGCGGGATGACGAGGTTATCGTCATACCACCGCAAACCGTCATACCGCCGCGGCGCTAACAAGAGATCCCGCTAACACGTAGCGGGATGACGGTTGTCGTTTAGCCATAAACATTAAGAAATTTACCAAACGAAAAAAAAGGCAAAAGAAGCCCCATGGTGGTTGGCTATTTACTATGTACTAAAATATCGGCGTTTTTTTTATTCTAAAACGCTTGATTAAGAGCGATTTAGCTGCTTTTAAATGCAACTCACCTTAGTTTAAATGTTTAAGAAATTTACTAAGCAGAAAAAAAGGCAAAAGAAACCCCGTGTTAGCTAGTTGTCACTCTCTAATCCTGCAAATTGGCGTACTATACTGTCTTAAACGACTTATAAGCGCGTTTCAGCTTATATAGGTAAAAACCTAGAAATGTTGTGAAGACATAAGGTGCACATAGTGCAAAAAATTAAAAATAAGACGCCAACTACGTTGTTTTCTTGCTGTTTAATCCGCACAGATGAAGATAACTGAACACCTTCAATACCATGATAAGAGGACTGGCGGAGTTTGTCAAGCAAGTTTTTCGTTTCTGCGGGCTACTACCCTTTCTTGGTGGACTATAACAGCTGCAGAACCTAAATTGCTTCATACTACACCTTTCCCCTGAAACTAAAATCTATATACTTAACTTTAGAAACTTTAAAATAAGATGCGATCTAATATTAGGCAGTTATTTTACTATATAAAGCCTAATCTATCCTATTTTGTCATAGCTTTTATTGCAGTTTTATTTTCAGCCTTAACGATCCTCCTCTTTGGCAGAGGCTTAAGCAATATAATTGATTCTGGCACAGAGCACGATTTTACTACCAAACTATTAGTTGCAATACTTATAGTTTTAGCCATTTCTCTCACTGCATTTACTCGGTTATATTTCATTGGCATTGGCAGCGAGAAAGTTATCGCAAGAATCAGATATGACTTATATAGCAGTATCACTAACTTGCAACCAAGTTTCTTTGAGAACACAGGCGTACAAGATGTTATCTCAGCGTTAATTACTGATACCTCTGTGCTGCAATCAATAATAAACAGCAGCTTACTAACCATATTACGAAATTTTGTGATTCTGATTGGCAGTGTTGCTATGTTATTATATACAAATATACAACTAACTGCGTATGCAGCCGCAATAATACCTATACTACTCATTATCATGACCTCACTTGGAAAAAAAGTGCGTAGCTATGCACGCTTTGCTCAGGATAAATTAAGTGAGCTTGCGTCATTTAGTGAGGAAAATTTTAGATCTATAGTGACTATCAAATCGTTTGTACTCGAGGAAAACGAAAAAATCCGTTTTAAGGAACATTTAAACTCAGTATCAAAATCATACGTAAAATTAGTACTCTTGCGTGCTATTTTAGTAACTCTAGTTATCACGTGTGTGATAGGTTCACTAGTTGTTTTGCTCTTTTTTGGTATTAAAGAAGTCTTAAGCAATAATATAACTATTGGAGAACTCTCCTCATTTGTGTTTTATTCAGCGCTCGCAGCAGGAGCTATAAATAATTTGAGTGATAATATCAGTGATTTACAACGAGGTCTTGGAATAGTAGAGCGTTTATTTGAATTTAAAAATATGAAAAGCTCTATAGCAGATCCCGATGATCCTATAAAAATTTGTAGTGTTCAAAAAGGAATTTCGTTTAATGGTGTAACATTTTTTTATGAATCTCAGTCTGATAAGCCAGCGTTAAATAACGTATCATTTTCTATAGAGGCAGGTCAAGCAGTATCAATTGTTGGACCATCTGGCAGTGGTAAAAGCACCATTTTAAAGCTTCTGCTCCGTTTTCATGATCCAAACAAAGGTAGCATTACTATCGATGGGCACAACATTAAGTCAATTGCGCTAAATGACCTCAGATCGTTGTTTGGCTTAGTGCCACAAGATCACATGATATTCTCTTGCTCAATAATGGAAAATATACTATATGGCAAACCAGGTGCCGAATATGAGGAAGTGAAGCAAGCAGCCATCAGCGCTTATGCGATGGAATTTATTGATAAGCTGCCTGATAAATTTGATACATTTGTAGGAAAAAGAGGATTAAAACTTTCTGAAGGACAAAAACAACGTATTGTAATAGCAAGAGCCATACTCAAAAACCCTCAGGTTTTAATACTGGATGAAGCAACCTCTGCCCTTGATTACAAAAGTGAGAACCTCGTGCAAAAAGCATTGAGCAAGTTAATGCAAAACAGAACAACAATCGTAATTACACACAGGCTATCAACCGCACTCAAGACTGACAAGATTATAGTAATTAATCATGGAAAAGTAGAAGAAGTAGGCACTCATGACTCTCTAATAAGTAAAGACGGGCTATATGCAAAACTGGCGAAGATACAGTGGAATTGAAAGAAAATTTAAATCATACCGTTAGTTGATATGCTAGATTTATAATTAAAATTATTAAATTTTTAATTTTATTATTTTATAATGGTTCCATAGTTATCCGGAAATTTCGTGATCTGTAGTTTCTTTCATTCACGTTATATTCATAGCTTGTTCTATCTTAATGTAATTCCAATTTTGACTGTATAGGAGGTCTCTATGTTAAAACATAACTATAGTGATAAAATCAATAATCGCTATTCATATACTAACAAATTTTCTTATAGTGATGAGGGTGTAGACGAGACGATCAAGGATAAAATCACAACTGAAGATCAGGTAGTAACTGATGATGTTAAAGAACCTGATGCTGGTAATGATGGTTACAGTGAAGGTATGGCTTTCTCTTACCATGGTTACGGCAACGACTTAATATAAACTCTGATCCAGGAAGATAAAATAGTTAAGATAAACCTTCAACTAGCCCCACTTATTCGCTATATTGTTGGAGGTTTTCATAGTTTTTCTAGTTGATGAACATTTTCAAAAGGGCTTCTTCCTTAATTTTGAGTAAATTAAACGAGTTGAAGCAAAGGGGTATTATAAATACAGATACAACAAACTTTATCGTAGAACCCCCAAGTAACAGAGCACATGGAGACATTTACACAAACGTTGCTATGGTGCTCGCAAAGCATGAAAAGAAGAATCCCATTGAAATTGCAGAGGTTTTAGCCAAAGAATTTGAACTTTTTGATGAAGTTGCAAAAGTGGAAATAGCGGGCCCTGGTTTCATCAACATACACTTAAAAATAAAAGTATGGCATGGGATTTTAAAACAAATAAATGAGCTAAAAACAGAGTTTGGCACCCTAGATATAGGGAACAATCAGGCCATTAATGTTGAATTTGTATCTGCAAATCCAACTGGTCCACTGCATATTGGTCATGCAAGAGGGGCAGTATTTGGTGACGTTCTGGCAAATTTATTGAAAAAAGTTGGTTATAAAGTTACTAAGGAATACTATATTAACGATGCTGGAGCGCAGATAGATACACTAATAAAGTCAGTGTATCTTCGATATAAAGAAGCTCTGGGAGAGAAGGTTAGCATCGAAAAAGGTTTATACCCAGGTGAATATTTGAAACCGATAGGGGAGGAGTTGGCTAAAAAATATGGCAAGGAGCTTCTAAAAAAGCAAGATAATCAGATAATTAGAGACTATACTTTAAGTTCTATCTTAGAACTCATAAAGGAAGACATGAACTTACTTGGAGTAAATCATGATGTTTTTACTTCAGAGTATGAGCTACAAAAAAGTGGCAAAATCGAAGAGAGTATAAAGATATTGTCTGACAAGGGTCTAGTGTATGAAGGGTACCTGGAGAAACCAAAAGGCAAAGAAAGCGAAAATTGGACTTCCAGAAAAGAGATGCTATTTCGCTCTACAAAATTTGGTGATGACGTTGACCGTGCATTGAAGAAAGAGGACGGCAGTTGGACTTATTTTGCCTCGGATATCGCTTACCATTTTGATAAGATATCACGTGGTTTTAACAATATGATCGTAGAGCTTGGTAGTGACCACGGCGGTTATGTCAAAAGACTTAAAGCAGTCGTCTCTGCGCTCAGTGATGATCAAGCAAAAATAGAGGTAAAACTGCATAATATTGTGAATTTTTTCGAGAACGGCAAACCTGTTAAGATGTCCAAAAGATCAGGAAACTTCCTAACAGCAAGAGATGTAGTGGAAGAAGTTGGCAGGGACATAACTCGTTTTATAATGCTAACACGCAAGAATGATATGGTCTTGGACTTTGATTTTGCTAAAGTTAAAGAACAGTCAAAAGACAACCCTATTTTTTACGTGCAATATGCGCATGCTCGTGCTCATTCGTTAATGCGTAATGCTCCAAAAGAGCTCCCAACAGCAGATCCTTCACTTTTAAGGACAGGTGGAGAGCTCTTCCTCATAAAAACCTTAGCAAAGTGGCCAGATGTGGTAGAAATTGCAGCAAGGCTTTGTGAGCCACACAGAATTACTTTCTACTTACTTGAAGTTGCAGAAGCGTTTCACGTTTTATGGGGGTATGGCAAGAGTGATTTAAACATGCGTTTCATACTGGAAGACAACTTAAACCTCACCGCTGCAAGAATGTTTCTCGTGCAGGCCTTAGCACACGTCATCGCTTCTGGACTTTCTATCTTCAATATAGAGCCTTTGGAAGAGATGAGTTGATTTTTTTATGCAAGATTGTTTTTTCAACGAATAGAGAAGTTGACAAAATTAAGTAAAAATGTTATAGTTTATAGTAGTATTTTCTGGTTAATATATGGCTCACAGTCAAAAAAAGCTCAATGTTAATGTAAGTTTTGACAGTAAATTGGCTCAGTATCTTACAGAAATGGCAGAGACTCAAAATAAAACTATTCCTGAAGTTTTAGTAGATTTAGTGGAAGAAGAGTTCGAAGAAGATGTAGAGCTATCCAAAATAGCTGACGATCGCCTCTCTGAAGGTGAAGAAGAAGTAGAGGATGATGAAAACATCTGGAAATAAAACTTACACTATAAAATTCTTAAAAAATGTTATTGAAAAAGAAATTCCAGCTCTTCCGGCAAAGATTAAATTAATGGTTCAGGAGGCCATAAAGAAACGCCTTACAGTTGATCCTTTTAATCTAGGAAAGCCTTTATGTCATAGCTTTAGAGGGCAATATAGGATAAGGGTTAGCAACTACTGTATAATTTACAGCATAAATCATTCAGAGCGCAGAGTACTTATTACTGCAGTGGGGCATAGAAAAAACATTTACAAACACAGGAGATTACACAATTAAAAATATAAGAAGACAACTTAAACCTTACCGCTGCAACTTGTCCAAGCCTTAGCACACGTCATTGCTTCTGGACTTTCTATCTTTAATATAGAGCCGTTAGAAGAAATGAGTTGATTTTTTTTTGTTACAATATGTAATGATCAAAATATTATTCAAAGTAGGGTAAAGTTATGACAATCAGTTTTAGGGAGTATTCAACTGTATTCACTGAAGTTGCGGAACAGACAGATTTAAATGGAAATAACATAATTGAAAGAATAAAAGGGCATTAGCATAGATCCCGCTAACAAGCAGCGGGATGACGGTTGTCAGGGTGTCAGGCTAGTACCTTCTCTTGTCATCCCAGTGCCCAGACACTGGGATCCAGAAAAGTTTGCTTGTTCACAAGCAAACTAGCATGGAAAGTGGTTACAACATTTTCGATGAGATTATATGGAAAACTGTATTCCAGTGTCAAGCACTGGAATACATCACAGGGGCACTGGAATGACACCCTTTACGGGCTCTTAAATTGTAAGAGGTTGTCCGGAAACTAGTAAATTCAAGCATATTCCCTCTTTAACATAACCCTACTCATAGCTAGGTATATGAAATTCTCAGTGGATGTTGTGAGTAAATCATACTCCTTCGATAGCCTTCTATTCCTATTAACCCAAGCAAAAGTCCTTTCTACAACCCATCTTCTTGGCTGTACTTTAAACCCTTGTTCTCTTGTTGGTAGTAGCTCAGGTGGCGTATCTTTGTGCACCCAAAATCTACATGGAGGCCTTGTAACAATTTCAATATCTATGTCATATTCTTCCTTTATGTGATTCTTTAAATTTCTTCCTTGGTATCCCATGTCAGCCCACATTTTTTTAACTTTAGTATATTTTGTTCTCATATTGTTTAATGCTATTTTAATACCATCTCTATCATTTTCGTTAGCAGCGCCTACGTAACAACCTAGTATAAAACCCTTGTATGGTCCCAGAGTGTGATGGTGTGGATTTAGTATAAATAATTCTGGAGACTGTGTCCACTGATAACATATAAATTCATAAGGAGTAAGACCCTTAAGAGTTTTGAGTCTCTTTGCATAATTATAAGCCATAACAAAGTTATAAAGGTGTTCTTTAAGTTGCTGGTGCGATTGATAGTAATACTTCTTAACTGTAGCATCCTTTAAAGTTTTATTCATACGCTCGACTTGCCCATTCGTCCAAGGATGGCTAACTTTTGTCAAACGATGTTCAATAACATTCTCTTCGCAAACTCTATCAAATATATGTTGGAAAGCATACTTATGACGCTTCTGGTTTGTAAATTGTATACCGTTACCTGTCAAAATAGTATGGATTTTATACGGTAAAATTCTAATCAAATTACGTAAGAACTCAGCAGCTATGGGTTTTGTAGCACTGTTACACAACTCAACATAGGTAAATTTGGATGTCCTATCAATAGCAACAAACAAATGTAATTTGCCCTCCTCAGTTCTAACTTCAGCAATATCAATATGAAAGTAACCGATAGGATATTGTTTGAATTTCTTTTTTGACTTAACTTCTCCATCAACAGTTGGTAATCTGCTAATGTTGTGTCTTTGTAAACAACGATGCAAGCTAGAGCGAGTCAAATGCGGAATTGTAGACTGCAGAGCGTAAAGGCAATCATCTAGTGGCAGTAGTGTATACTTGCGAAATGTAACTATTATAGCTTCCTCTTCTAGCGTTAAAACAGTTGATCTTGGATGCTTTGGACCCATATCAGCATCTTTCGTAAATGAACGTTTTCTCCACTTAATAATAGTTTTTGGATTAAGGTTATAATGCTTGGAGAGTTTTGCTATGCTCTCTTTTCTATTTTGTATTGCTCTACGAATCGTCTGTGTTGTTTTGGCGCACCCATGTAATATCTGTCCCATAATGACTCCTTAAATGATGATGATAGTATACCATCACTCTCTGGGACCATACATCTTAGATCCAGGTGCTCATTAACTTTTTTATCGTAAATGCTCAAATTAAAAATTATTGATATTCTTGCTTTTTTTAATCTCTAATCCAGAATTCGGGTTAGCAGTGGTAGCCAAACTTCCCAAACCTGAAAAATTTGGCATCCATCTTTATAACAGCTCTCTTTCCTTAAAGCTGCAATATCCTTTGTCTGTCATAATAATGTGATCCTCTAGTTCAATTCCCACTCCTTGACATGCTGACACTAATTCTCTAGTCATAACTTTATCATCTTCTGATGGTTCTAAACTCCCTCCTGGATGGTTGTGAGCTAATATTATCGATGCTGCCTCCATTGATAATGCCTTTTTTACCACTTTCCTTTCAGATAGGTGCACCTCATCTACTGTACCAAAATACACTTCGTCTCTTATCAAACGGTACTGTGTATCCAAATATATTATCTGGACAGCTTCTTTTGCTGAAAAGCCTATACTTACCCTTACATATTCTATGAGCTTTTCTTGGCTATCCATTACAGGTCCTCTCTTTAACCCTTCTCTTAGTGCCCTCTTGTAAGCTTCTTTAACACATTCAATTGCTGCGGCTGCATGTTCAGTCATTCCGTCTATCATTTTCAGGTCATCGATTTCTCGCCCTAAAATTTCTCCTATTCCTGGGCAATTATCCATTAAAGTTTTAGTAACATTTTGTGCTTGCTTTCTGTCATGAACTGCTCCTAGAAGCACTGCCACTATTTCGCGATCAAATAGAGCACTGCCACTATTTCGCGATCAAATAGAGCACTTCCTCCTCCGCTTTGTAGTACTCTCTCTATTTCTTCTGTAAGTTTTTCACTATTATTCATAAAATATACTCCTCGTTAATAACAAATTGTTTTTAATTGTTTACTGCTACTTTTTTAGCAGTCTTGGCATAAAGCCATAGCTTCCGAGTGAAGTCAAATCAATTTTTCAATCTTTTTTACTTATTTTTTCATCAAGAAGTTAAGATATTAGCAGATGCTTATTTTATCTAATTGAAAATTAATTCTTTATGTAAAAGAAGTTGTTACTATTTTAGAAATAACATCAGTAGAAAAACCTAACTTGAGTAAATTATTTGCAACTTTCATTCCCTCTATTTTATCAATCTTCTCTTTGTAAATTTGCTTTCTTTGCAATAAAAATTCTACCCATATATTTAGCTCATCTCGTGATTCTTGATTGTCAATTTTTCTATATTCCCTCGCCCAACTTAATAACTCATTTTCTGCTTCACCATCTTCATAATTATCTTCTTCCTTTATCAGATCTTCAGCATTCACTGATAATTCTTTTGCTATTTCCCATAACCTTTCACTTAAAAGAGTAACACTACCTTGTTCATAATGGTGTACCTGCGAGGGTCCTACATCTAGCTTTTTTGCTAATTCTTCTTGAGTATATCCCCTTCCACTTTTTTATCTCTTGTCCTCCGTTTGGCTCGTATCTCTCTTTATCGGCATATTCTTCAGTTGATAAGCCTGTTGCTCGATAGATAATCTCAGTATCAAACCCCGCCTTAACTAGATTCTTTGCAATTCTTATTCTTGCTGCTTTTACATTACTTTCTTCCTCAGCTCGGATAGATTTGGTTAATGCGTAAATTGCTTTGCGTCCTCCTGTTTTTTCTATGAAATTATACATTTCTTGGGTCTTAGCTTTGTCAAAACAACTATCTTCTCTTAGCACCTTTCGTCTAGGAAAGAGATTTCTAATAGGGATTGATAACGCTTCAGCTATAACTTTTAGCTTTTCAGTTGGAATGCCACATGTTCCTTGCTCGTATCTTATCAGTGTATGATAGTTTATGCCTGCCTTGTTTGCTAAGTTTTTCAGAGTATATTTTTGTTTTAACCTCCAGCTCCTTACTTTTTGTGCTATCTGGTACCTTATAGAGATATTTGCCATAAATATTATACAGTTTAATACTACCAAATAAAGATATACAAAAGGGATGCTTCTTTCTATGTTTGAATTTTAGTTGAATATTTCTTCACAATTGTGTATAATTATCAATGCTTTTTAGGTTAATTCGTCATGGCTCTTTCTAAGTTTCTCGATCCCAAGAATGATATATCATTTAAGCGCATCTTTGGTACTGAAAAAAATAAGGATATTCTTATTCACTTCCTTAATGATATTCTCGGCTTTTCCGGAAAAAATGCAATACGGGATATAGAGTTTTTAAGTACTATTCAAGACCCTGATATTGCTTCTAAAAAACAAAGCATTGTTGATGTTCTTTGTAGAGATGAAAATGGGCTGCAAGTGATAGTTGAAATGCAGGTCGCTAAAACTAAAGGCTTTGAAAAACGTGCCCAATACTACGCTGCTAAAGCCTATTCAAGACAAGCGGATAAAGGTGATCAATACCATGACCTTAAGGAAATTATCTTTATTGCTATAGCAGATTGTATACTGTTTCCGGACAAGTCTGAGTATAAATCAAAGCATACTATTCGGGATGAAGATACTAATGAACACGATCTAAAAGATTTTTACTTCATATTTATTGAATTGCCAAAATTTCCAAAAACCAAAGAGGATCAGCTTTCAAATATAGTTGAAAAATGGATCTACTTCTTTAAATATGCAGATGAGACTAGTGAAGAAGAGCTGGAAAAAATAATAGGTAGTGATGTAATAATTAAAAAGGCCTATGAAGAGCTAAATAGATTTAACTGGTCAGAAAAAGAATTTATTGCCTATGAACAGGAAATAAAACGTATTCTTGATGAACAGGCTGTCCTCGCTCAAAAACTTGATGATGCTACTGAAAAAGGTAGAGAAGAAGGTAAAGAAGAAGGCATCCAAATCGGACATGAAAAAGGCAGAGCCGAAGGTATTCAAATTGGCTCGGAGAAGGGTGAAAAACAAGCTAAGATAACAGTTGCAAAGAATCTACTAAAAGCAGGTGTTTCTATTGATATTATAGCTCAAACTACTGGTCTTACAGCTGATGAAGTTAAAGACTTAAGCTGATTCTATCTTTTGACACCTAGATGAACATCTTTGTACTAGATGAAAACCCAGTAATTGCAGCACAAATGTTATGTGATAAGCATATAGTAAAAATGCCATTAGAAACTGCTCAGTTATTAAGTAATGTTTTTTCAATAGCATTAAAAGCGCCAAATCCTTTTGTCAGTACCACAGATCAGAATATAGCAGTTCCATATAAACTCACTCACAGCAATCATCCTTGTTCTTTGTGGGCTAGGCAATCGAAAGGGAACTTTTGTTGGTTGATAGAGTACGGAAAAGAATTATGTAAAGAGTACACTTGGCGATACAAAAGAAAGCATAAATCAGAAGAAGTAATAGATTGGTGTGATAGTAATAAGGATTTACTCATTTTTCGATCAGCTGATATGCAAGCTTTTATACAAGCACTGCCCGATCGGTATAAATGTACTAATCCTGTAAAAGCTTATAGGGAGTATTACCTACAGGAAAAGATGAGATTCGCTAAGTGGGAAAATGGAAGAGAAGCACCAGGTTGGATAGTAGGAAATCCGGGAACGTTCAAAGAAGTGTGTCAAACCACATTTTTAATTCAACTCAATTTTTAACCTACCAGGAAAAAAGATATCAAGTTGAGACATAGTTAAAGCCCAATTAGGCAAAGCTGTAGTCCATTTTTGCTCTACCTTTTTTATAGCACAATATACCTGTTTGTACAAGGCATTTGTACTAGTAAATGAGCCCTTAGTTTTAGTAAATTTCCTAATTTGTCTATGCAATCCCTCAATTGGATTGGTAGTGTAAATCAGCTTTCTAACTGGCCCAGAATACTTAAAATAACCAGATAAATTTTCCCAATTGTTTTGCCACGATTTTGTAACCAAGGGATATTTTTCACTCCATTTTTCTTCCAGCTCAAGCAAATAACTCTCAGCAATCTCTTTACTTGAAGCACGATATATTTTTTTCAAATCATTCATGAAAACTTTTACATCTTTGCTAGGCTCTGTGGACAAAAAATATGAAAAGAGAGAAAAAGATGGTAGTTTAGCCTAATAGGTAAAAAATGGAGAAACTACCATATGCAATATTACATCAAAGAGGAAAATTGGAAACAAATTTTAGAGTTCATAAAAAGCGTAAAAGGAATGCACAGCAAAGATGAAAAACGTTTAAGAATATTCATAGAGGCAGTGTGGTAGATAGTGCGAAGTGGTTGCCAATGGAGACTTTTACCAAAAACTTATGGTAATTACAGGAGTATACATAAGCGATTTAAAAGATGGTGTGAAAGAGATGTCTGGAAAAAATTGCTTAAATATACTAAACAAGAGCCTGATTTAGAAGTTGCTATAATCGAAGGTACGATCATCCGAGCCCATCCATGTTCATCTGGATATACAAAAAACTCCAAGGATCAAGAAGCTTTAGGGAGGAGCAAAGGTGGCTTTACAACTAAAATACATGCGCTTGTGGATGCACTTGGAAATCCACTTAAATTTACTCTGACTCCTGGTCAAAGAAATGAAATTACGCAGGCACAAGTGTTGACTGAAAGTATCTATAACTCTACTGTAGTAGGTGACAAGGGCTACGATAGCAATGCCTTTGTTACAAGTCTTGAAGACAAGGGATGTACAGTAGTTATTCCGCCAAAAAGGAATCGAAAAGTGCAAAGGTATTACGATGAGCATATCTACAAAGAACGTCATTTGATTGAGTGTTTTTTTGGTAAAATTAAAAATTTTAGGCGCATTTTTTCCAGATTTGATAAAACTGCTGGGGAACGTTCAAAGAAGTGTGTCAAACCGAAAAAAAGTAATAAATTGATATAAAAAATGGAGGTTTGACAATGAGTCAGAAAGTAGTAAACAGAACTACCGGTTTGGTAGATTATAAAGAATTAGAAACAAATATCCTGTCATCTATACGAGAAGGAAGACCATTGAAAGGAAGAGATGGAGCATTAACACCGTTTATAAAAAGGCTGCTAGAGGCAAGTCTGGAAGGTGAAATAGAAAGCCACATGTCAGCTAAAAGTGAAGAAAATAACCGAAGAAATGGGAGAAACGCAAAAACTTTACGCACGAGTGGAGGCTCATTTGAGCTGCTGACACCAAGAGATAGGGAGGGAAGTTTTGAGCCGCAAATAGTCAAAAAAGGCAAACAAGCCTACATCCAGAACTTGAAGCAAAGGTCTTAAGCACATATGCCAGCGGCATGGGGTATAGAGATATAGTATCACATATAGAAGAAATCTATGATCATAAAATATCGCTAGCAGAAATATCAAACATTACTGACAAGTTACTGCCAGTAATCAATGAATGGCGTAGTCGTCCGCTGCAATCTGTATATCCAATAGTGTTTATGGATGGCATGTTTTTTAAGGTCAAGGAGGACGGGCATTGCGTAAGTAAATGCATGTATAATATATTAGGTATAGATCAAAATGGTAGAAAAGAAGTTTTGGGTTTTTATTTGGCTGAAAGCGAAGGAGCTAACTTTTGGTTGGGAGTGCTAAATGACCTTAAAGAGAGAGGAGTGGAGGATATTTTGATTGCATGTATTGATGGACTAAAAAGCTTTCCTACAGCTATAAATAGTGTATTTCCTAAAGCAGAAGTACAGCTATGTATAGTGCATCAGATAAGGAATTCACTGAAATATGTATCTAGCAAAGATGTAAAAGTTTTCATGAATGATTTGAAAAAAATATATCGTGCTTCAAGTAAAGAGATTGCTGAGAGTTATTTGCTTGAGCTGGAAGAAAAATGGAGTGAAAAATATCCCTTGGTTACAAAATCGTGGCAAAACAATTGGGAAAATTTATCTGGTTATTTTAAGTATTCTGGGCCAGTTAGAAAGCTGATTTACACTACCAATCCAATTGAGGGATTGCATAGACAAATTAGGAAATTTACTAAAACTAAGGGCTCATTTACTAGTACAAATGCCTTGTACAAACAGGTATATTGTGCTATAAAAAAGGTAGAGCAAAAATGGACTACAGCTTTGCCTAATTGGGCTTTAACTATGTCTCAACTTGATATCTTTTTTCCTGGTAGGTTAAAAATTGAGTTGAATTAAAAATGTGGTTTGACACACTTCTTTGAACGTTCCCGGATTTCCTACTATCCAACCTGGTGCTTCTCTTCCATTTTCCCACTTAGCGAATCTCATCTTTTCCTGTAGGTAATACTCCCTATAAGCTTTTACAGGATTAGTACATTTATACCGATCGGGCAGTGCTTGTATAAAAGCTTGCATATCAGCTGATCGAAAAATGAGTAAATCCTTATTACTATCACACCAATCTATTACTTCTTCTGATTTATGCTTTCTTTTGTATCGCCAAGTGTACTCTTTACATAATTCTTTTCCGTACTCTATCAACCAACAAAAGTTCCCTTTCGATTGCCTAGCCCACAAAGAACAAGGATGATTGCTGTGAGTGAGTTTATATGGAACTGCTATATTCTGATCTGTGGTACTGACAAAAGGATTTGGCGCTTTTAATGCTATTGAAAAAACATTACTTAATAACTGAGCAGTTTCTAATGGCATTTTTACTATATGCTTATCACATAACATTTGTGCTGCAATTACTGGGTTTTCATCTAGTACAAAGATGTTCATCTAGGTGTCAAAAGATAGAATCAGCTTAAGTCTTTAACTTCATCAGCTGTAAGACCAGTAGTTTGAGCTATAATATCAATAGAAACACCTGCTTTTAGTAGATTCTTTGCAACTGTTATCTTAGCTTGTTTTTCACCCTTCTCCGAGCCAATTTGAATACCTTCGGCTCTGCCTTTTTCATGTCCGATTTGGATGCCTTCTTCTTTACCTTCTTCTCTACCTTTTTCAGTAGCATCATCAAGTTTTTGAGCGAGGACAGCCTGTTCATCAAGAATACGTTTTATTTCCTGTTCATAGGCAATAAATTCTTTTTCTGACCAGTTAAATCTATTTAGCTCTTCATAGGCCTTTTTAATTATTACATCACTACCTATTATTTTTTCCAGCTCTTCTTCACTAGTCTCATCTGCATATTTAAAGAAGTAGATCCATTTTTCAACTATATTTGAAAGCTGATCCTCTTTGGTTTTTGGAAATTTTGGCAATTCAATAAATATGAAGTAAAAATCTTTTAGATCGTGTTCATTAGTATCTTCATCCCGAATAGTATGCTTTGATTTATACTCAGACTTGTCCGGAAACAGTATACAATCTGCTATAGCAATAAAGATAATTTCCTTAAGGTCATGGTATTGATCACCTTTATCCGCTTGTCTTGAATAGGCTTTAGCAGCGTAGTATTGGGCACGTTTTTCAAAGCCTTTAGTTTTAGCGACCTGCATTTCAACTATCACTTGCAGCCCATTTTCATCTCTACAAAGAACATCAACAATGCTTTGTTTTTTAGAAGCAATATCAGGGTCTTGAATAGTACTTAAAAACTCTATATCCCGTATTGCATTTTTTCCGGAAAAGCCGAGAATATCATTAAGGAAGTGAATAAGAATATCCTTATTTTTTTCAGTACCAAAGATGCGCTTAAATGATATATCATTCTTGGGATCGAGAAACTTAGAAAGAGCCATGACGAATTAACCTAAAAAGCATTGATAATTATACACAATTGTGAAGAAATATTCAACTAAAATTCAAACATAGAAAGAAGCATCCCTTTTGTATATCTTTATTTGGTAGTATTAAACTGTATAATATTTATGGCAAATATCTCTATAAGGTATCAGATAGCACAAAAAGTAAGGAGCTGGAGGCTAAAGCGAGGCTATACTCAAAAAGATTTAGCGGGAAAAATCGGCGTAACGTATCAAATAGTACTACAATATGAAAAAGGAACACGTAAAATTTCGATTGAGAAGTTATACGCTATGGCAGAGATATTATCAATTAATATTAAGGATCTTATTCCTGTATCAAATGAAAAAATCTGTCTTGAAGATGAGGGGGAAGAAATATTAAATTTAGTAAGAGAATATAAAAAGATTAATGATCAAGAGTTACGTAAGATATTTTGTTTACTAACCAAGTTTGTTCAAATTGGTGAGAAAAGTAGTAAAAAAGCAGAGAAAATAAAAATTGCAAAGGGTCTGGTTAAAGGAGGAGTTTCTGTTGATATTGTTGCAAAAACAATTGGTCTCTCTGCTGATGAATGTGTTGAAGAAAAAGGAGGTTCTATTTACTGCCAAATAGGAAAGAAGATAAAAGAATGGAGACTAGTGAGAGAGTATACTCAAAAGGATTTGGCTGAGAAAATGGATACAACACGTGACGAAATAAGCAACTATGAGCAAGGACGTGTGGCCATTCCACTGGAAAAATTATATGCAATAGCAGAAACATTATCAATTAGCATTACAGATCTGCTCATAGAGGAAGATGAGATAGTAGAAGATGAGCTACCTGATTTAATAAAAGAATACAAAAAAATTGGGAGTAAAGAATTACGCTATGCGCTAATAAAATCTCTGTTTGAAAGCATACAAATTTGCGAAGAGAAAGTGAAAAGAGCAGAAAAGATGAAAATTGCAAAAGATTTAGTGAAAGGAGTAATTCCAATCAACATTATTTTGCAAACTGTAGGAATCTCTTTAGACGAAATTCAACAAGTTTAAAATAAAAAAATCATCATATATTAATATATTAACTTCTTGATGAAAAAATAAGTAAAAAAGATTGAGAAATTGATTTGACTTCACTCAAAAGCTATGGCTCTATGCCAATGCTGATAAAAAACAGCAGTAAATATATAAAAACATTTTGTTATTAGTGAAGGGTAATTTTTATGAATAATAAGAGGTTGTCCGGAAACAAGTAAATTCAAGCATATTCCCTCTTTAACATAACCCTACTCATAGCTAGGTATATGAAATTCTCAGTGGATGTTGTGAGTAAATCATACTCCTTCGATAGCCTTCTATTCCTATTAACCCAAGCAAAAGTCCTTTCTACAACCCATCTTCTTGGCTGTACTTTAAACCCTTGTTCTCTTGTTGGTAGTAGCTCAGGTGGCGTATCTTTGTGCACCCAAAATCTACATGGAGGCCTTGTAACAATTTCAATATCTATGTCATATTCTTCCTTTATGTGATTCTTTAAATTTCTTCCTTGGTATCCCATGTCAGCCCACATTTTTTTAACTTTAGTATATTTTGTTCTCATATTGTTTAATGCTATTTTAATACCATCTCTATCATTTTCGTTAGCAGCGCCTACGTAACAACCTAGTATAAAACCCTGAGTGTCTGTAATTATATGCCTTTTTCTACCCTTTACTTTTTTACTTCCATCATAGCCTTTGATCCCCCCTTTTCTGTAGTCTTTACAGATTGACTATCTACTATACAGGCACTCGGCTGCTCATTCCTTCCTATTTTTCTTCTACTATATTTTGTAATTTCATAATTCATTTTCTCAAAAATTCCCTGCTTCTTCCATTGCCTGAACTGCTCATACACAGTCTTCCATAGCGGAAAATCATTTGGTAAATACCGCCATTGACACCCTGTACGCAATACATAGAAAATTGCTTCTAATATTTCTCTTTTGCTATACTTTGGCGGCCTTCCTCCTTTCTTGTATGATACTCTGAAGTGTTTTTCTATTCTTGCCCATTCCCTTTCGCTTAGATCTGTTGGATATTTTTTTCTCATCTTTACCCCGTACTAAAATTTCAGATATTATAGCCTTTTACTTGTTTCCGGACAACCTCTGACTACTAAGATCTTGGGAATAAACATACTCTGAGTACTGCTGACTGAACATAAACTTTATAAAATTAGATTAACAAACTATAATAAGAAACCAATGGTCTGAGCAAGTGTTATATACCCCACCAGAAAAATTGTCTTACTTTAGATAAAAACTTCCTGAAAAATAAATATAATGAGTAGTTTTCTAAATTCCTTCTAGTCTCAAAAATTATTACTAAATTACAACATTTATTGCTAAAAACTTAAGTAATATGACCATTTCCAGCGCTCAAAACCAACAACTGTGAGAATCTTTCGTTTTTGAATACATTGGTCTGGTAAAGTCAATATGAAAAAATCCTAATAACATTTCTGATCTTGTTATAAGCTTCCTCAAGCTCTGAAGTACTTATTGAATAGGGTGGTAATAAATAAACTGAATTGTTAATTGGTCTGATTAAAAGTCCTTGCTCTAAAAATTTTATCTTTAATGTTTGTGCCCCGTGAACATCAAAAGCTGCTATTGTACCAGTAACGCGTGTATGCTTAACACTCTCACAAGCTTCAGATAAATTTACTAATTCCTTTTTATGTATACTATGAATCCTCTTAATTGACTCCATGGTATCAGGCTTAATTAATAATTCTAAAGAAGCAATTGCGGCCGCACAACCTAAAGGATTGGCAGTATAGGAATGACCATGAGCAAACGCTTTAGTAAAATGTTCACTTAAAAATACTGAGTAGACTTCTTCGGTAACAACTGTGAGAGCAAGTGGAAGAAAACCTCCTGTTAATCCTTTGGAGATACATAAAAAATCTGGTATAATTTGAGTTTGCTCAAAAGCAAAATAAGTACCAGTACGTCCAAAACCGGTCATAACTTCATCACAGATTATCAAAATCCCATGCTGGCGTACTAAATTAACAACTTTTCTAATGAACTCTGGACGGCACATCCTCATACCACTGGCTCCTTGTACTAAAGGCTCTAGAATTAATGCGGCAATTTTGTAAGAACCAACACATAAGTAACCTTCTAACACTTCTAGAGAATGTTTTTCTTTGTTTTCTATTTCTTCATCTTCATCCTGGATTTCCGGGAAAGGTATTGTTAAAATAGAAAATAATAGGTTTGAAAATGTATCATGAAAGCCGGACTTAGCACCTACACTCATCGCGCCAAATGTATCTCCATGATACCCTCCTTCAAAACTCAGGAAAGTAGTTCTTTCACGGTTACCCTGATTCCACCAGTACTGATAGGCCATTTTTAGTGATACCTCAACAGCAGTTGAACCATTGTCTGAAAAGAAAAATCTGGATAATTTGTCTGGTAGTAGAGTTTTTAACTTTTCGCAAAGCGTTACTGCAGGCTCATGAGTAAAGCCTGCAAAAATTACATGTTCTAAAGTCATGCTTTGCTCATATATAGCCTGAGCAATCTTAGGATGAGCGTGACCGTGCAGATTTACCCACCAACTGGAAATCAGATCGAGGTATGGTTTATTACTCTCATCATAAAGATATGACCCATGAGCTTTCTTAATTGCAATTGGAAGTTTGGCTACTTTCTCTTGTGTAAAAGGATGCCATATGATTTTTCTGTCACGTTCGCTTAAATTCATTGTTCCAAGATAGCTTTTAATCGATTTGAGAGTGGTATTTGCATTAGATGTTCTCTATCAACTTTTTGCAGTCTGGGTACTGATGCTAAGACCTGTACCCTACCATAAAATTCTATTGCTTCAAGATTATCTTGATTAGGTAGTCCGTTTAAGATTACTCCCAAAATAGGAATATTTCTGGCACGCAGTACTTCTAGACTTAGCAATGTGTGATTAATAGTACCAACTGTAGATCTAACAACTAAAATTGTTGGAATGGCAAGTTTTTTGATTAAATCAACCATTAATGTGGTTTGATTAATTGGAACCAAAACTCCTCCAGCACCTTCTATAATTAAGTTATGCACTTTAGGTAAATCGATCTTATTAATATCAATACTGCCATTCTCCAGCGATGCTGCCAAGTGAGGAGATAAAGGTTCTTTATAAACAAAATTTTCTTTACAAACATTGGTGTTAGTCAAACTACTTATTTGATGACCATCTGTACCTAAAATACTTCCAGTCTGAATAGGCTTAAAATACGAGTATCCAGTGTGGAGACAAAGCCAGCTACTTATAGTAGTCTTACCAACGTCGGTATCTGTTCCTGTTATAAAGATCTGCATTGACTTAAAATTCCAAAAAATACTTCATAAGTGATGTTAATCTTGTCTGTATAGCTCTTAACTATCCTCTTCAGATCAGGTAGAAAAATTTTCTGGCTACCTTGATTTGCCCCTAAATTTCCAAGATACCTGATAAATTCACTTGCACTTGGAAAACACAGTGTAAATTCTTGTGAACTGAAAAAATATTTTTTTGGTTTTAGGTAAAGTAGATAATTTTCCAATTCCTGCTTAGATGGGTAACAATAAGTTGGTACAGGTAGTAAATATTTCGTAAAAATACTGGACCATTCATTAAACGTACCATCCAGTAAACATGAAAAAGCAAAAATATCTGAATTATTGTATGACTTCTTTATCATCTTTTTTAAATTTCTCACCCATTGAAGTGCTAGATTTGAAATGATAAGGTCTTGAAAACCGAAGTCTAGTATTTCCATATCACCTAAGATGAATTCAATCTCCTTATACCCTGCTAATTTTTCTCTTGTTTTTTCTAGCATATCAGGCGATATATCGTTTAAAGTAAATTTGCTTTCTGGAAAAAAACCAAACAAAATTTCTGGAATGTAGCCTGTACCTGTACCCAAATCTAAAATAGATTGTGGATGAAATTCAGGAAAACAACTTTTTAATAGATTTACTAGTTTTGCAGCACATTCTTTTTGAACAAAAGCTACATTATCATAAGACGAGCTTGCTCTACTAAAATTATCCTGTATGTATCTCTCTTCTAATTCCATCACAAAAACTTATAATTTGCTCCTGCACAAAATGATGCTCACATAGACCTAGACTGTGGTACCCCTTATTGTGCATACTAACTTTAGTACCTTTTTTGAAATTATCATAGATAAGTTTTTGTGGCACAATCGTATCATTCGTTGCACCTAATATTAATAGTGGTGTATGCGGCAACTGATGTACTATAGTCAATAGTTCTAAATCTTCCATTAATTTTGCTTTATTCAGATAATTAAAAGAGTTGTGGTCTATCAAATTAACACCACAACTTTTATAAAAGGATATCAGGGTATTTATTGGATCCATTTGAAAATGCTGTATAATCCTTTTCAACTCTAACTTGCGTTTTTTGTGTAATCGTAAATCAAATCCTAAAAAATTGACAAAAGCTTGTACACCAATAATTCCATTAAACTTTACATTTAAGGAAGCTAGTTTTATTAGTCCAAGAGAATGTCCAATACCAATAAGTACACCATCTTCTGGTAAGTTTAGGTTTTCTTCTCCAAAATAACCAAGATCTAAACAATAGTAAGGAATTTTAGAGAAATATTTATTTATAAGAGGTTGAAAGAACTTATAATCAAACCCCCAACCGTGACAAAATACAAAGTGATAGTTCATATTTGCTGAAGAACATGCACTAAACAGTCTAGGTTGCTTTCAGTATGATTCACATTGAGTGCAATACGTAATCTTGATGTTCCAGGAGGAACAGTAGGTGGACGTATAGCAGAAACAACCAACCCTTGTTTCAAAAGCTTTTCTTTTGTACTCATTACAGTATCCTCATCACCTAGAATTATTGGTATAACGTGTGTAACTGAATCACCTGTGTTAAATCCAAGATTTTGCAGGTTGTTTCTCAAATTTGCAGCCTTAAAGGATAAAGCCTGACGTTGATCAGTAAGATGTTGTACTAAATCCCAACTTTTAGCTGCTGCGCCAATTATCATTGGAGAAAGAGAGGTTGAATAGATAAACCCTGGACATTTGTTGATTAGGTAATTCTTTATAATATTGGAACAAGCAACATACGCACCAAAGCACCCTAGGGCTTTACTAAAAGTTCCTAAGATTAAATGTGGAGTTTCCTGAAGATTAATGCTGGTAGATAATCCATACCCATTGTGACCAATAATACCTGTTGCATGTGCTTCATCTAAATATAGAAAAGCTTCATGTTCTTTGCTCAGGGCAAAAATTTTCTCTATTGGTGCGATGTCTCCATCCATACCAAAAATTGTTTCAGTAACAATGAACTTTGGTCTTAAATCATTTTTGAATTTTGTAAGTAAATTGCTTAAGTGATCTGTATCGTTGTGTTGATATCGTACAAGTTCAGCGTTGCTCAAAAATACAGCTTGATATAAGCTTGCATGATTTAACTTATCAAAAAAAACAATAGGTTTGTCACCAAGCACTGATTGATCGAGTAGGCTTGCAAGAACCGTTACATTGGCCTGAAAACCTGAATTGAAGATAAGAGCTGACTCAGTTCTTTTGTCTTGGGCAATTCTCTTCTCAAAGTCTTCAAATATTTTTTTATTACCTGAGAGCAAACGAGAACCAGTGGATCCTACTCCAAACTGTGCTCCAGAGAGCTTTGCTGCATCAAACAATACTTCCGACTGACTTAGGCCAAGGTAATCGTTGGTAGAAAAATCGATGAAGCTTCCCAAGATATCTTTCGGCAACTGTCGATATTTCCCTTTACTTTGTAGTGTATTACAATACTTATTATATAACAATCTATTTACCAAGAAGGAGCTTAGATCATGACAGAAGAATGGACTTTTGCCAAGGCAGACCAAACCTTTAATCTTCCGTTTCCTGAGCTAATTTATATAGCACAAACAGAACATAGAAAGCAGTTTAATCCTAGTGAAGTGCAAATTAGTACGCTTTTGAGTATTAAAACAGGTAGCTGCCCGGAAAATTGTTCCTACTGTCCCCAGTCAGCACACTATAACACTGGTTTGCAGAAAAAGCCTTTGTTAGAAATTGCCGAGGTAATTGAAGCAGCAAAATGTGCAAAAGAGGCTGGAAGTAGTCGTTTCTGTATGGGAGCAGCTTGGCGTGGTCCACGTGATCAAGATTTAACAATTGTTTGCGAAATGGTCAAAGAGGTGAAAAAATTGGGCCTTGAAACGTGTGTGACTCTTGGGTTGTTAAAATATTACCAAGCAAATATGCTAAAGGAAGCTGGCTTAGATTTTTATAACCATAATATTGATACATCTGAGGAATATTATCATAAAGTCATAACTACACGTATTCTCCAAGATCGCTTAAAAACGTTAGAACACGTACGTGCATCTGGGATTAAGGTCTGTTGTGGTGGTATTCTTGGTATGGGTGAGACTAATGAGGATCGAATAAAAATGCTAGTTCTCCTTGCTAATTTGGGTAATCCTCCAGAATCAGTACCAATTAATATGCTGATAAAAATTCCTGGAACTCCACTTGAGGATGTGGCCGACGTTGATCCGTTTGATTTTGTTCGTACTATCGCAATAGCAAGAATTATGATGCCAAAATCTTATGTACGTTTATCAGCTGGGCGAGAAAAAATGTCAGATGAATTGCAAGCATTGTGTTTCCTTGCAGGTGCTAATTCAATTTTTTACGGTGAAAAGCTACTTACAGCTCAAAATCCAGTACCTGAGCAAGACAATCACCTATTTCAAAGATTGGGGCTACGAAAACTTCATATAGGAAATTAAAGGAATTTCTGCATTGACAGAAAAAAGATCTATTCCTTATTACAATTTTGCCTTAATTTTTTTTCATCCTCGGATAGATTACTGTTAATTTAGCATTATATAATATTAAAATCTCAAGTAAAATAACCATTTCCAGCACTCAAAATCAAGAGACGTGAGAACTGTTTTTCTTGGGATGGATTGGACTACTAAGTGTACCATACGAACTTTTTTATATGATAATTTCACTATACGCTAAAACTAGCTAGATTTGCTCGCTTTCGCTAAATTTACATACGAACTAACTCGCCTAACTTTGTTGCAGATAATTTCAAGCTTTTATTTTCACAACCTTATTTTTATGCTGCTTGTTCTCACAAATATACGACCTTTTTTGAAGGAGTAAATAATTCAATTCTTTATAACACTAACTAGCATGGTATCTTCACTAAAATATTTTTTGAAAAAGTTAGTTGATTTATAAATAATTCTCTACTAATACTGGCATGTGTTTGTTTATTCTGCTGAACATGCAGGTTTACTGTGCAAACTTCAGCGGCTTTTACAGTGCTCTTTTCGTCAAAGGTAGCTATACCTTACTTTATGATTATGTGTATAGGCTTGTTGTATTGAGAATTTATATAGTCCTTTTAAGTTAATTATTTGGAATGATGTTAGATATACTTAGCAAACCTAATCTCCCCTTTTTCTTTACTGGTACTCTTGCTACTGTTACATGCTTGCATCTGGAATCTTCGCTATAGCTTCTTATACTCCGTTTTAGCTCCAGTAGCAGCTTTAAGTATAGGTACCTGCTGCTTTATTTGTACTTTCTGCAGTAGCAATTGCGCTTTCATATAGGGTAATCAATCAGAATAGAAAGCCTTATGCTTTAGAGAGTGAAAAATTCAAATTAGCTTTGGAAAATAAAAGAGAGATAGAGGGGTTAGAAGTTAAAAACAAAGCTCTTAGATGTATGGTCCCAGAGTGTGATGGTGTGGATTTAGTATAAATAATTCTGGAGACTGTGTCCACTGATAACATATAAATTCATAAGGAGTAAGACCCTTAAGAGTTTTGAGTCTCTTTGCATAATTATAAGCCATAACAAAGTTATAAAGGTGTTCTTTAAGTTGCTGGTGCGATTGATAGTAATACTTCTTAACTGTAGCATCCTTTAAAGTTTTATTCATACGCTCGACTTGCCCATTCGTCCAAGGATGGCTAACTTTTGTCAAACGATGTTCAATAACATTCTCTTCGCAAACTCTATCAAATATATGTTGGAAAGCATACTTATGACGCTTCTGGTTTGTAAATTGTATACCGTTATCTGTCAAAATAGTATGGATTTTATACGGTAAAATTCTAATCAAATTACGTAAGAACTCAGCAGCTATGGGTTTTGTAGCACTGTTACACAACTCAACATAGGTAAATTTGGATGTCCTATCAATAGCAACAAACAAATGTAATTTGCCCTCCTCAGTTCTAACTTCAGCAATATCAATATGAAAGTAACCGATAGGATATTGTTTGAATTTCTTTTTTGACTTAACTTCTCCATCAACAGTTGGTAATCTGCTAATGTTGTGTCTTTGTAAACAACGATGCAAGCTAGAGCGAGTCAAATGCGGAATTGTAGACTGCAGAGCGTAAAGGCAATCATCTAGTGGCAGTAGTGTATACTTGCGAAATGTAACTATTATAGCTTCCTCTTCTAGCGTTAAAACAGTTGATCTTGGATGCTTTGGACCCATATCAGCATCTTTCGTAAATGAACGTTTTCTCCACTTAATAATAGTTTTTGGATTAAGGTTATAATGCTTGGAGAGTTTTGCTATGCTCTCTTTTCTATTTTGTATTGCTCTACGAATCGTCTGTGTTGTTTTGGCGCACCCATGTAATATCTGTCCCATAATGACTCCTTAAATGATGATGATAGTATACCATCACTCTCTGGGACCATACATCTAACTGCTATAACTCAAGTATTGAGAGCTCAATTGTCCGAAAAATATTCAGAGTTATCTAATATGACCAAAGAATTAAGAAATTTAGAAAATATAAAAGACCGGAAGAATGATAGTGGTTACTATAGTCGTACTGATACTCCAATTACTTTTTTAGATAGTATTTTTCCCAGATCTACTCTTAATAAAGCTACAGAGTATTTAACATCATATAAGAAGATCAAGAAACAGAGTATGGATTGGAAGTTCAAAGGCCAAAAAAGCTAATTATTCCAGATACTGAATTTGATTCATTGTCTAAAGATGAGATTGACAATATTCATGGTAGAACGACTATGGGAATAAGATAGCTTGTGTTTTAGTAGTGGATGTTTTAAACAGGTTTTAAGCAACAAAGCATAATCTATCTTTCATGACATTCTTATAATAGTGGTATTGAATATAAGTGGCAGTTCTCAATTATATTAATCTATAGTAAAATTGGTTCAAACTTGCATTTGTAAGAAATTTTTGACCTATCTACACACTAGTATTACTCACCATAAAAACTTAACAAAAATATGAATAGTAAAAAGATCATGGTTGTTGACTTAACGCTGTATATTGCATATAATGTACCATATGTTTTAGTTTGGAGGGGTAAGTATGGCATTAGAACGTATTTTAGAGACTAAGCCATTTTGTGGGTTAGCTACTGAAAAACAGCATACAGAACATTTTGGCTGGCAAACTCCGGGAACTATTGCATCGTTGTCAAGTCAAGAACAAACTGATGACTGGGATGAGTCCGTTATTGAAGACAACAATACTGCTGTTACAAGTTCTTTTATTCCAGAAAACTCAATTTTAATGAATTTAGCAAATCTATTAACTGAGGGCGAAAAAGTTTCGATTGATGAATTTCATGACAAGATGGAAAGTATAATGAAAGGGTTTCATGAAAATGGATACGAAAATTCTGCAAAGGTTACTCTAGAAAAGATGGAACATTTAATAGATGAATATTTGAAAAGGAAAATAAAGCTAAATTTACGCTGTGATCACTATGAATGTACTGTGTCGAATTTTATATTAAAAAAAATAATTGACATTGCTGATGCTAGCAGTGTTATGCGCATAACGCCTACTACTAGAGCACGATATAAAGACAATGGGGAAGAGGCAATGGATCCGTGGGAAGAGGCTTCAGAACCTTTATTCAATATTGTCAATAAGCTGCTGTTATCAGGTGCAAAAATAGAGCCCGATTTTTATAATGATAATATGATAGATGAAGTTATGTGGGGAAATGATGAGCCTATTTTTACAGAATGTGAAAAAATTAAGGACAAACTGAAAAGTATTGCATATGAAGGTTTAGTGAATAAGAATGAACAAGTTCAAGATGATAATCTGAAAGTAGAAGTAGATAACAATCTTGTTCTTTTCAGGTGGCCACAAAACAGTATTGTTGAAGTTGCAAAGGTTATGAATAGTAAGGTGAATGAAAATTTCAGTATAGAAAGTAGCATCTTACAGATCGGGGAAAGTATAATAAGAGTTGAGAGCGTAGGAAGAAAAAGAAATTATACGAATGTCTTAGGAAGTGGCATTGAAATGTACTTTACCAGTGAAGTGGGCAAGATTAGTATTCATCTATGTCCTAGTAATGAAGATAGTAATATAATAGAAGTAAAGCTTGATGGAGAGAGCCAGGAGAAGTTTGACAAATTAAAAGATCAATCAAGTTTAGGGGAAAGTTGCCTTTTAGGAGGGAAAAATGTTCTACAAGCTATAAAAAATAAAGGTTTTGAAAGAAACAGCGGAATACCTATAGAGTTAGCTGAAACTATTAAACAATCAGATTTTGTAGTAAAAGAATCAAGTACTCCGTCTACTCTTATAACGCCAATTGATAGTTTAAGACAGCTGCATAAGATGGAAGCTCCGGTAGTACGTTCATATTGATGTATTTTCAAAGCAAGATTTTTTTAGGTATAAACCATACGCTCGACATGATTCAGCGGTAGAAGGGCTGTCAGGGACATTTGGCTCTTACGCAATAACTTTGGAGTTCTGAGATCTTTTCATATATAGGTTTAAGATTATCACTTTTTTTATTACATAATTAAGTATCAGTTCCTGTAACGCTAGTTTACCTCAATTCTTTTCATCAACTTGCATATTATAGATTCTTTGTTTTAAAGTATTGGTTTTCTGGTACATCGATCTCCCGTTGCTTTTATAAGTTAAGAAACCAGTTCGTATAATTTCTCCATCTGTTGACTCCACAGCATCGGTATTTCTCTTAAATCAACTAACCTCAAACCACTTGGTTGCCTCCCATTTACTATGTCTTCCTTAATCTTTGGAGCTAAATAATTCAGCCTGAAAATTTGCTGTATACGTCTTGTACCTACGTTTATTTTCTTACTCAGCTCTTTCACACTTCTATATTTTCCCTCTTCCAATTGACGTTTCCACAAATGAGCTCTCACCACTGCTTTGAGTAACGCATTATTTGTTTTCCCTTCTGGTTCTACTACCGTGCATTTGTTTCCTTTCTTTTTTATTGGTATAAATTCCACCTTATCCTCTGAACTCAGCTCTATTCCATCTTCTCTTATCATTACTCCTTTTATTAACTTTTTCACTACTTCTTTCTGCTTTCCAAAACTTAAATTTTTCCATTCTTCCGCTTTTTCTTCCCATTTTTCATATATCTGCTCCGCTTTCCTCATCACTTCTTTTTCCACTTCTCCAGCAACTATTGTTCGATTTACTGATTCACAATTCTTTCCCCTTAAATGGTTATTGCACACATAATATCGATATCTTTTATTCTCTTTTTTTGCATACGTCAGCGTCATATTTACATCACAGCTCTTGCACTTAATGACTCCCCTAAGCAACGCTTCCTCATATTTTGCTTTTCTATACGGCTGATTCTTTATCAATTCTTGTGCTTTTTGCCATTTTTCTTCCTCTATTATTGCCTCATGCTTTCCCTCATACTCTTTCTCATAATGCCGTATTTTTCCCATATATATTGGATTTGTTATTATTCTTCTCACCGTCGCCTTTTTAAATGTATCTGCTTTCGTTCTGTAACCTTGACTATTTAGCTCCCTTGCCAACTCTGCCATTGACTTCAGCTCTATATACCTCTCAAATATATGTTTTACCAACTTTGCTTCTTTCTCATTTATTATTAATTCTTTATCCTTTACATCATATCCAAGCGGTAAAGTTCCACCCATCCATAATCCTTGCTCTTTTGATGTTGCTATTTTATTTTTTACTCTCTCTACTATCATCTCTCTTTCTAATTGTGCTGCTCCTGATAACACCGTTTGTACGAACTTTCCCATTGGCGTATTATTGTCAAATATCTGCGTTACTGCTACAAAATTTACTCGATGCCTTCTAAAAAATGATGTTACTTCAATGCTGTCTTTTGTTTCTCTTGATAGCCTATCCAGAGTATATACCACTACACAATCTACTTCTCCTTTTTTTACATCTTCAAATAATTCCTTTATTGCTGGTCTTTCTAAGTTTTTTCCTGAATAGCCTCCATCATCGTACCTTTTAGCCAATGCTACCCAGCCCTCTCTGCTCTTTATGTACTTCTCACATGCTACTCGCTGCGCATCAAGACTGTTAAACTTTTGTTCTAGACCATCTTCATTTGATTTTCTCGTATATATCACACATCTTACTTCTTTTAGCATTTTCAACTTCCCTTTTGATCACGCATCCCAAATAATAAAGGTCCGTTGTAGCTCATTCCCATTATTTTTCCTGCCACTGCTGACAATGACGTATAAAACTCTTCTTTGTAGATTAAACCCTTGTCTGTTACCATTACTGCATGCGTCTCTTCTCCTCTCTCTAGTATTAATTCTGTCCCTTCTACTGGTAATTTATCACTACTTATTCTTTTTCCCTTCTCTAGCCGATCTGCCAGATACTCTAGTCTTTTTGTCCCCTTTCTTGACATTTCTCCATATACTTTTTCCTGCATTCTATAAGCTAATCTTGGTATCAGATATTTCTTTGAGTATCTAGGTGCTTCTTCCACAAATACCTTCTTCCATATTTTTCTCAGCTCATCCAAAGGTTTTCTCTCTAAATTCATTACTTTCTTTTCTGTTTCTTCCTCCATATTTTTAGCCTTTCATAAATAACTTTTCAATTCTGTCTGTTTCTTTCTTCAATATTTCAGTGATCTCTTTGCTGTTTTTCGCATAATCCATCGCTGTCATCCCAAATTTATCTGCTTGTTCTATTTCAGCCCCTGCTTTTACTAGCTCCTCCACTATTTCCACTTTCCCCACCATACATGCAAGGTGCAATGGAGTGCATTTATTTCTATATTCTTCCGCATTTACATTCCCTCCTGATTTTATCAATTCTCTCACGGTTTCTAGATATTTCTCCGTTACCGCTAAGTGCAGTGCTGTGTATCCTTCTACATCTGCTGCATTCACATTCGCTCCTTTTTCGATTAATAACCTCACTGTTTTTGCGTCTACTGCATAATGTAGAACTGTTCTTCCATTCTCGTCTCTTTCATAAATATTTTTACTTGAGTTCTCTAATAGTGACTCCTCTTTTTCTTTTTTACTCATAATCTACCTCACCTTTTCTTTAAATTTTAACCCCTCTTTTAGGCCTTCTTTCTCACCACCTCATCTATCATTTCGTTCACTTGGCTCATTATCTTGCTTGCTAAATTTTGACATTCTTTCTTTATTAGCGATTTGTCTCTCTTCCTTATTTCTTCTATCTCTATTATTTTTAGCTCCGGCATATAGCTCCCATTCAGCATGTCTGCTATTTCTCCCACTATCCTCTCTATTCCATAGCAGGTCAGTTCTCTACTTTTTGTTACTCCACCTTTTTCTCTCAAAAATTTACTTGCCTTTTCACTTTCTTTACTATCACACAGAGAATACTTTTCACTTTCCCAGATGTAATACATTGGTGTTGCACCGTACTTATTCAGTTGATTAACTTCAGCTCCAGCCTTTACCAGCTCTTTTATTATTTCAACTCCTGCTCCTCCTATTTTGCACGCAGAGTGGAGTGGCGTACATCCAGTGACATATTGAGTGGCATTTACTTCTGCTCCCGACCTTAGCAGCACTTTTACATTTTCTAAACTCTTTGCGAATACTGCACAGTGTAGAGGTGTATAACCATTTTTATCTCTTGCATTTACCTCTGCTCCTTTTTTTATTAATAATCTCACTGTTTTGTAATCAGAGATTTCTACTGCTTGGTGTAATATCGTTTCTCCTTCTTCATTTCTTTTATTAATGTTTTTAAACCCGTTACTTGATACTTCTTTAAAAAACTTACTCTTGCTAAAACTCATTTCATACCTCACAAAATTAGCTTTTCTAGCGCTAGATAAATTTCTTATGTTTACCTGCTGCTATTCAAGTCATGTCCTTTTTAGCATGAGAAAGCAAGTCTTTTTCTTTTTATTTCATACACTTTTACCTATTATTAATATAATATATGAGTATCTAAATATAAGTACTTAACTTATTAGAGATATTATTCGACTATCTTTCCAACTTCTGTGCAAATGTCGATGTTCATGCCACTTCAGTACTCCCGGATAAAATACTAAAATATGATTTTCTAATTCGTGTATTGAGTCTTTTTGCTCTGAATCTAAGTCGTTTTTATAGTAAATGTTGTGTTCTGCTAAAACATATTTTGTGATCTTTTGATCAGTATAATTTTCTACTTTATAATCATGGGTAACGCTAAACCTTTCTAAAATTGGTTTGTGTTTTAAATTCCAACGTTGCCCTGAAAGTTTATCGTTTCCCAATACAAATTTATTTCCTTCTTCTTCTATGCTACCAACCGGAAAGCACGCATTTGTTTCTCCTAAGTTCCAACTGTCCGATAATATAACTTGCGCTTTCGCAAACTTAATTGCCGGTAATAAGCTCTGTGGTAGCGGATATAGCGCTTTTAAGTTGTACCACAAATGATCTCTTTCATAGATGCCTTTATAATCCCTTGTGTGAGGCTCGGTTTCTCCAAGGATTGCTACATCTAGGCGATATATATCATTGCTTAAAGCTCGTTCATAATGATCGCGTAGATAGTTTTCTATAATCCTAATAACTGGACCACTAGACCTGAAAAAATTTACTCTTCCAAATGATAACACTGGTCCATCTTTTTCTATTTTTACCCCTGAATAATCAGAAAGAAGATCTCCAAATAAACTCTCATCCAATATAAATCTCTGCACATTATAATTATCGTTAAAAATCCTCATCAATCTGGATCTTACAGGCAGTGATAGTTTTGCCAGCTCTACTACTGCATCTACGAAGAAGTCATTTGGTACCTCTTTTATCCCTACTTGCAACTCAAAAAAGTGTTTACCGGGTGGTTCTTCGATGATTGTAATGTCTTCTATATTTGCCCACTTGAGTGCTATTTTAAGTGATTTAGGTGTTCCTCGCAGTCTTTGAAATTTTACTCCTTCTACTACTGCTTTTCTTCTATCTTTTACCCAGCGTAGTATTTCTTCTAAACCATATTCTTCTATTATCCACGGCAATGTTTCTTCTTCCAATCTAAATTTAAATCCTCTAATATAGCTTGGATCTACTTTATAATCTATCGCATCTACTAGCGCTTTCTCCTGGTTTGTTGCATTTGGTGGCAATAACATTACTCAACCTTTAACTTTCTTAATGCAGCGCACTCATTTCCTAGTACTACAACGTCCTCTTTTGGCTCTATTAATTCCACATTTTCTACACCATCTACAAATAGATTCGCTATTATCCATGATTTTGTAACATTCCATCCCAACCTTCTACTTGCCTCAAACTTCTCAATAAACTGCTTCTTGATTTCCTCCTTTGATATTATAGGACTTATACTCATTCTGCTGTGAATATCTATTTCCGTAATATTGCAACCTATCACTGTTACTGTATCTGTTAAAACCCTTATATCATCTCTAGTAACTTGCTTTCTTACAATTTCAAGTAGCTCTTCTAACACTATGCCAGTTTGTGTTGATAAGATTGAAATTTGTACTTTTCCTGGTATAGGTGATTCTACTAGTGCATCTTTTACTCTACTATCTGCTGACAGTGCATGATATTTATAATATTCCTTACTTCCTCCTGTTGACCAACCTGCTATTTTTGCTTTTACCCTCTTTCTAAATCTTTCATCCTCTTCTTCTTTTTCTCTCTCTACTCCATAAAATTCAGCCAAATTATCAAGATCTTCTCCCCTTGCAAATTTCAGTAAATTACTCTTTACTGCTTCGTTCATCCTTTGTCTGAGCAAAAGTTCTCGCCATGCTGCTACCTCCAGAATCTTTATTGCTGGATCGGATTCTACTAACGCTGAAAAGGTTTCATCTCTACACACTAACTCCTCCTTCATTCTGGAAAAGATTTCCTCATAGCTTAGTTTTTCAATAATATTAGATGTCTGCATTTCTAAACAACTATTCCACTAATACCTATGAATTTGCCTTCTGAAAGATACATACCTTCAAGTACAAGAGTCATTTTTCCTTCTTTAGCTTCAGCAATCTTTACTTTTTCTAACTTAAATCTCTTCTCAAATTTCCCCAGTGCTTCTGCTGTTGCTGCATAGATTTCCAAAGTTAAATCTCTATTTATTGGCTTATCTACTAATTCAAATAGTCTTGACCCATAATCTCTCCTCATTATTCTACTGTTAATAGGAGTGGTCAGTATATCAATTATCGATTGCTTTAAGTGCTCTATTCCCTCTAATTCTTTCCCTGTTTTAGCATCCATTCCTTTCATATATTTTTCATGGATTTGACTTAATACTTGCATGTTTTTCACGTGCTATAGAAATAGCCTTTCTCAACTTCTTTTCAAGAATTTCTTTAGAAGGAAGCTGTGTTAAATACTGTGCAACATGAATATTAGAGCCTTCGAGTTCAAGATATTCTATATCCTCTTGATCCTTATCAGCACATAAAATAATCCCTAACGGTTTTTCTTCACCTGCTTTTCGTTCATTTTTATCTAACCAATTTAAATACCATTCCATCTGTCCTTTATAAGCTGGTTCAAAGCGACCTATTTTTAGTTCTATTGCTATAAGGCGTTTTAATCCTCTGTGAAAAAATAGCAGGTCCAAATACCTGTCAGTTGTTTTAGTACTCATCCTTTTTTGACGTGTTACAAAACAAAAATCATTTCCAAACTCTTGTAAAAATTTTGTCAATTCATCCAAGATTGTATTTTCTAGATCAGTCTCACTATAACTTGATGGCAATTCCATGAAGCTAAGGAAGTATGGGTCATGAAAAATGAATTCTGGTGCTAACATATTTTCTTCACGTAAATTTTTTATACTCCTTCTTATAAACTCTTCAGTTTTTTTTGCTAGCGCTGTACGTTCATACAACATAGTATCGATTTTACTACGTAGTGCCCTAACACTCCACCTTTCAATACGACACATTTCTATATAATAATTACGCTTCAGCTCATCAGAAATTGCAATAATTTCTACAAAATGTGACCAACTCAATTGTTGTGACAGTGTCGCGACAATTTCTTGATCAGAAAAGAATTTAGAAAATTGCACCATACGAAATAATGACGCTCTATCAAAACCACGTCCATATTTAATCTGAAGTTCTTTTGCAAGTTGGGAGATGATTTGCTTCCCATAATCTGCACGTTTGTGCTTTAGGATATCTTGATCAATTCTAGAGCCAATTTCCCAGTTTAACAATACTAGAGTAGAATTGAATTGAACAGAAAGATGATTTTTTGCTCTATCTATTAAATTACTAATGTCTCCTAATAGGCTAGTAGTTATATCCATATTCATAACTTTATTTTTGATAAGTATAGCATATTTTATCCTGAAAAAATGTTACTGCTACCACTGATCACCTTGGAACCACAAGAAACCATATCACCAACTCTTCCCACTCCAAACCCATTTGCAAACACTGTTTTTGATCCTTCAGTTAATACTCTACCTTCTGTAAAATTATCTCCTTTTCGGCAAACTGGCTTACCATTTACAAAAACATTGTTACTGCCACTAACGCAAAAATGTAGTGTTGCTTCTGCACAATGATCTCCTACTCGCACAACCGATTTATTCATTTAATTAAGGTTTATTTTATCTGCCTTCAATTTTATTCCACTTTTTGTCATTTCTATTCTCGATCCCCCAGCTTTCAGTGTTATTTTGTCTACTACTTCAATCTCTAAATGATGCTTACCTTTATCATATGTAAACTTCGTCCCATCTTGAAATTTTATACTATTTATTTCTTTTTTATTCTCTGGTGCAGGATATTTTTCCTGATATATTCCTGCTAACACCACTCCTAATGATAGTTCACCAAGAGGAGAAAATACCATAACCTGTTCATCGATATCTGGCGGAGACCAATCTCTATCTTTTCCTGCTTTACTTGTTATCCACGGTAAATAATCTGTTAAAAATTCTCCTATTTTCACTCTTACTTTTGCTTTTTCATAATCTATTTCTTTTACAATTCCTATACGAATAACGTTTGCTAGCTTCCTATTCAGCTCTGAAATCGCAAAACTATGATCCAACATTTATATTTTCTACGTTTATTGTATGTGGTTTAATTTTCCCCTCTTCCCATACTGATTTACCTAAATGAAGCTGATGACTCCAATCAACCATCCACACCAAATATGCATCTAATTCGGGTCTAAATCCATCAGGCTCTGCAGAAAGAAATTCAGCCGGAGATACATTCTTTTCCCAGGTATTCTTGTTCACTACTCTTGCAACCTCAGCAGCTAATGTTCTGACAATAATAGGGGCATTTTCTATAGTACTATCAACTACTATTCTTGCCTCAAATCTTACCCTCAGAGCTAGTTCACCTGTTCCTGGATCACTTCCTTTTTCAAGACTACTAAGTTCTACTAATACCGCTGGTGCTAACAGTTCTTTTCTTATCGTCGGGTATACTTCGCATGTTTGTATAGTTAGGATTTCTTTCTTCAGTGTAGTACAAATTGCTTGATGTAAATCTATCCAGAACTTTGTCATACCTTTAAAATATAGTTTAGCTCATGCTTAAAGTATTTCTCAAACTCTCTCTCACTCTCATAATTAACAAGGTCTTTTATTATTCTTGAGCCTTCAGGTTCCAGTGGTAGCTTTACTTCTTGTATTGGCAATGCTGCTCTTCCTTCACGTTTAAACATACCGCTATTTCCTTTTGGCATAACTGCTGCAAATCCTCCTATAAACTCATGCTTTCCTACTTTCGACCCTCTTCTTGTTTTTTGTATTTTGCCAATTGCCGATGCTCTAATGTCATAGAGATTTGCTCTAATTAACACTTTTAATCTGCTAGTTTTCGCCTTAAAAATTCTTAATCTCTTTCTTATCAAACTTAATTTTATCTTCTTTTCCTCACTGATTTCCTTAGCTGCTTGCGCTTTTAACCATAGTGCTGTTCTATTTAGTGCTTTTATAGCTGCCAGTTTTACTTTCTGCTCTTTTCTGTCAATATTGGAGATTATTTCATTAATATTGTTACTAACTTTAATATTAAACACTTTCTATTGCCTCAATTTTCCATACTTCACCCGAAGAATCTTTTAACGGTGGTTCAAAAATCTTATAGAATCTTTTTTCAATCTTGATATAATCACCTATGCTAAAGGAAGTAACGTCCTTACTGCGTATCTCTATTGAGGCAATTTGCTGAGTTAATGCTCCATCTGCACCTAGAGAGTACGTAGTCTCAGGACGTTTTATTAGCACTTTTATTTTACGAATACTCTCCTTATTTTTATTACAATATATGGCTTCCACTCCTAAATGCTCAAAACAATCTTCCAATAATTTTCCTATATTCATCAACTAGAACTAATTTTTACCAAAACTGCCGGACGATGGCACATTGGCAGAGGGTTTGACTGCGTATGCAAATCAGTCCCTCTATCAAATCTTCTTGGCTCTTGTTTTGCATATAGTGGCTGTCCAAGAGTATTTACTGTTTCATTAAAATCTGCTGGTGCAAAATATGTTGTAAATGTGCTTGCTGTTCCTAGTGGAAAACAGTGTCCTGTATCTCTTTCTATAAACCTTCTTACGGTTCCTTCAGGATCAGTTGCTTGCCCTCTATATTCCTCAAACGTGATTCCACAAAACGTAAATCCTGATCTCATATCATTCCTTAGCGCTGCTCCTTCTTGCCATCTCTCGTATGCTTCTTTCACTTTACTATGCGAAGTTAATGCATCAAAAAACTCAGGGCTTACCAAGGCATGAACTCCTGTCATATATTCACCACTTAGATTATCTTCTATATGCCGGAGTACTTCCAGACACTTACGTTTTATATCTGTTGTTGCTGTTCCTAGTGCAAAATTTACTACTTTTGGTGTTATCTCAAATTCGTTGTACAGATTTAATAGTTCTGACCCGTCAGCATCTAAAATTATTCCTTTCAGCGCTCCCATTCGCAAATGTTCTAATGTTATCGCATGTTTGTTTCTCATTAGCTGCAAATGATCAGTTATTACATCTGCCAGCGCTTTAAGTTCACTCTCTGATCCAAATGCCCTTATTCCCTGTACTTCCTCTGGTAACACTACATCATCATGTGGAATATGTGGAATCGTAAATGTTCTTACTTTCCTCTTTCCACGTTTTCCCACTGTTGCTGGTGCTCCAGGTAACTGCGTTGGTAGTAAACTTAATACTCCATTTTGCTCTTCTATGGTAATATGTCTAAATCTTACTGACCTACTTGGAAATAAATTTAAATTTTCAACGCGACCGTAATTTATCGGCAATATATTCATCGCATTCGTTAGTGCCGTCATGCTAAATGCTGGATTTGTAAATGGATTTTGCATTTTTTCTTTTCCCCCTTTGTGTTTTTTTATTGTTTAATATAGCCTTAGACTGCTTTACGGATAATGATCCCTCGTCCTTCAAGTTGCTTTATTGCTGCAGCTTTTTGCTCTTCAGTGATACCTGCTGGCCATACAACTGCATGATCTGCTAGCATTGCTATACGTGTAATGATTACTGCTTTGGCATTTTCTGTCGCATTTACATCACTTGTTATTACACCTATTGCTCCATCTGTTGCAGTTGGATCTATTATCTTAATCATGTTATCTTTATCGAGAGCCACTACTGTACCAAGTTTAAGAGGTTGTCCGGAAACTAGTAAATTCAAGCATATTCCCTCTTTAACATAACCCTACTCATAGCTAGGTATATGAAATTCTCAGTGGATGTTGTGAGTAAATCATACTCCTTCGATAGCCTTCTATTCCTATTAACCCAAGCAAAAGTCCTTTCTACAACCCATCTTCTTGGCTGTACTTTAAACCCTTGTTCTCTTGTTGGTAGTAGCTCAGGTGGCGTATCTTTGTGCACCCAAAATCTACATGGAGGCCTTGTAACAATTTCAATATCTATGTCATATTCTTCCTTTATGTGATTCTTTAAATTTCTTCCTTGGTATCCCATGTCAGCCCACATTTTTTTAACTTTAGTATATTTTGTTCTCATATTGTTTAATGCTATTTTAATACCATCTCTATCATTTTCGTTAGCAGCGCCTACGTAACAACCTAGTATAAAACCCTGAGTGTCTGTAATTATATGCCTTTTTCTACCCTTTACTTTTTTACTTCCATCATAGCCTTTGATCCCCCCTTTTCTGTAGTCTTTACAGATTGACTATCTACTATACAGGCACTCGGCTGCTCATTCCTTCCTATTTTTCTTCTACTATATTTTGTAATTTCATAATTCATTTTCTCAAAAATTCCCTGCTTCTTCCATTGCCTGAACTGCTCATACACAGTCTTCCATAGCGGAAAATCATTTGGTAAATACCGCCATTGACACCCTGTACGCAATACATAGAAAATTGCTTCTAATATTTCTCTTTTGCTATACTTTGGCGGCCTTCCTCCTTTCTTGTATGATACTCTGAAGTGTTTTTCTATTCTTGCCCATTCCCTTTCGCTTAGATCTGTTGGATACTTTTTTCTCATCTTTACCCCGTACTAAAATTTCAGATATTATAGCCTTTTACTTGTTTCCGGACAACCTCTAAGTATAAGTAAAGAATGGATATGACACTGATTATCTGACACAGGAGGATCCAGTAGTTTAAAAATACGATCGCTATCACCTTGTTTCATAGCATCAAATATAAGTTGCTGACACATGTCTAAAACTTCGGAAAATTTCTTGACAACAACATTTCTGTCCGAACATGAAAAATGCATAATACCCCCCCTGGAGACTTTACAATGAAGACCACATTAGACTTTAGTTATTTGAAATTTTGAGTAACGGAATCAAAAATACGACCCCAGCTTCTACTTTGAAGCTACCAGGTGGTGCAATCTTTTGAACTTTTCAGCAACTCTTCAAGGTTATTCTTTTCTTCTAAAAATGCAAATGGACCCCTTAGTAACGGAGCCTGACTTTTACTGCTTAGACTCAAAACCCCTTTAGATGATCTACTTATTAACATACCAGCGACTACCTTAAACTTACCATCATGATAGCCTAAAAAATCAGCAAAGCAAGCATTTTTTTGTAACAAATAACACTATCTTGATCGGTATATATTTTCATACTTTTTATCATTAAATTAATAATATAGTCACTTTTACTTAATTAAAAATAACAAGCGCGAGAACTGTTCGTTTTGGAATCGGCCGGTCTAGCAAAAATTACATTACCAATTCCAAGAAAGCGGAGCATTTGGATCATCTGGAATTTCATAAAAAGGCAGCCTATCAATTAACAGACTTTCTTCATCTCTACTAAGATCTCTTTTTACAGTATTGCAAAAATCTCTATTGCTCCCAAAATTAGCTGTTACTGCAGTCCTTAAATCTTGATTTCCTGCCACAGCTTCCTGAAAGCTGCTGTTATTGGCAAGATGAGTTTCCAGCACAGGTTTTGCGTCATTACCAAATTTGTTTTTCACATTCAGAATAGCTTGTCCCAATTTATTTGTGTTGCTACTAATTAATTTTTCTGCCACTCCTTCCTGCAAAACACGACTACCTGCTAAGATCTCTCTATTTTCATTATCCTTCACAACCGCTTTCCCTATTTCATCTACCTTGGTATTCAAAAGGTGCTGAGTTACGTTATTGACTAACGTCTTCGACTCATCTATATTATCGCCTAAGCCACTTGCGTTAAACAAATATTCAGCTAATTTTTCAGGGCTAACCTTCCCTTCAGTAATTCTTTTTGCTTCACCTTTCTCTATGTTGCCAGCATTGAATAACAACTCAGCTAACCTAGAAGTGCTGGCATTTTTTATTATATCTTCAATAAAGCTCTTTTGATCCCACTGATGATTCTCTGCTAGTGCATTCTTAGCATCGTTAAATACTAGTTCAGAAATCTTATACGAGCTAACTTTATCTTCGGCAATCTTTTTGGCTGCAAGTTGATCTACGTTACTTTTATTAAAAAGCAACTCAGCGAGTTTTATTGGATCAGCTTTATTTATAAAATCCTGCGAATTAAGATTTATTTTATTAGCAACATGAGTAGCAAGATTTTGACCAGTGCTATCAGTTATATCAAGTACTGTTTTTCCCAATATATCTTTATTTTCATCAGTAAGTAGCTGTACAGCGACTTCCTCAATTGATGGGCTTTTTCCATCCCTACCTGCCGGACCTTGAGGACCATCTGCACCTTTTGATCCCTGCATCCCCTTGTCTCCTAAAAAAGCTTTTGCTATCTTACCATCATAAGCATTTTCGTTATCAGCAGTTTGATCAAGAAATCTGCCTAATTTTTCCACTAAAATTGATTTCTTTTTCCCATCTCCTATATCCTCTGTTGCATCAAGTATTTTTTTCGTGAATTCTAAAATTTTTATATTAGAGCCATCAGCTTTAGCAAAATTACCCTTCTCTGCCAAAAAATCTTTTGCTGTTTTATTATCACCATATATTTCATATTCTTCATTAAGAAGCTCCCCTAATGTATTAACTAAAATTGAAGTTGCATCGGGTTCATGTTTATAAAATAATTCACTTGCTAATCTATTGATTCCATCACTGTTACAAGAAATAAATCCTCTATCTGTATCTTCCTTAGTATATACATTTTCAACATCAACCTTTTTATTTAATCCTTCATCTACTTCTTCCTTAGTATATACATTTTCAACATCAACCTTTTTATTTAACCCTTCATCTACTTCTTCCTTAGTATATACATTTTCAACATTAGCCTTTTTATTTAAGTAAACATGCAGAACATCTCGCCTAGGAAATGCATTATCTAGTATCAAGTTAGAGATTCTATCACCCTTATCAAAATCTTTTGCATAAAATATCGCCTCCACTATGGACTTTTCTGCTAACTTCTCTTCAAGTACTGTATGTTCATCATTGTTAGTACTTTTCATATCAAGTAGACTTTTAAAAGCTGCCGCTAAACCTTCTACTTTATGGCTTATTTCATCTTGACCATTTTGTTTATATTTTAATTCCAGACTACCATTGCTTGCATCTAAAGTATACTTATTACCTTTCTCATCACTCAAGGTTATAATTTTAACATTTTCCAAATTTGATATTGATGTGCCGTGATTATCTTTAAACTCTACATTAGGTGTCATATCACTTCATATTAATTAAAACGAAAGGATACGCAAAAAAATATATTTTTTTATTAATACATGATGCAAAAAGAGCTTTATTCTATTTTAAATATAGAATTGCAATGAATTTTCCTTTTATTTCCAAATAAACTAATTTTCACTCTTTAACATTAATTACCACTAACTCAAATAACACAACCATTTCCAGCATTCAAAACCAAGGGTCGTGAGAAGAGTTTGTTTTGGGATGGATTGGACTACCACACGTACCGTTCGAACTTTTTTATATGGTGATTTCATTATATGCTAAAACTAGACATATTAGCCCACTTCATCCACATCTACATATGAACTGTTTTACCTAACTTTGTTGAAATAACCTTACGTTTTTATTTTTACAACACTACTTTTATTTAAACTGTTCTCACAAATATATGTACCTTTTTTATGTTTTTGAGGAAAGTAAATAACAAAAATTTTTGCGGCGCTGAAGAAGGGTATGTTTTCTTGAAAGTTTGATTTTAAAAATCTACTACATTTCCGATAGCTAAGTTATATTCAATTCTCTATCTTAAAACTATTTTGAGAATTCAATTTTTTATTGCTTTTTACAGGTTAGGTTGTACAATTGATTCCGTAGAGGTTTAACTACTTTATTAGGTAGTTGTCTAAGAAGGGCATTGGGTATAGGTTAGGTTTTCGTGCTTGGTGGCCTGAGTGGTTGTGTCTAATTAGTTATTTTGATGGGGTATGTATGAAATCCGCTAGTAGATATCGTGTTGTTAAGTCTTCTCCTTCCCAGCTTGGTGAGCAGAGAGGACTTGACTCATTTAAAAATGAAATCAAAAAAGAAGTAGGGAAGAAGGGTGATCTGCTGTGTAAAGGTCGTACTTTACAGTATGGTAAATGTTGTACAATTGCTAAAGGTTTAGCGACGTATTTGACATTTGATTTACTTAGCAATAATTTCACAATACAAACACTTCAAACAAAATTCAAAGGATCCGCACAAGCTTTGATAAGTGATGTTCGATTTGGTACATACTATGAAGATCTGGAAAAAGGTTTAAAAAAATACGTCGAGTCTCCAGATGCAGATCTTTCTGCTATTTACTCTAAAGTTGAAAATAGTCCGGCTGGTTTGGATGATGTCAAGAGTGCAATCTACTATTTTTATTGTTACCTTACCAAAATGTTAAAATTGCAGAAGGGGGACAAAAAAACGGAATTGGAGGATAGTAAGAAAAACACGCAAATTTTTCAAAGAAAAGTCACCGATGAACAAGCTTCTTCGGAAGAAAAGAAAGTTAGCTTATTAAAGAAAGAGAACGACTACACAAGTGTAACTAAAGGATTTTCGTCTTACGGAAATAGTCAGAAAGATTCGTGTTATGGCTCAGAAAGCGAGCTTGAAGAAGGGTGTGGTAAAGAGATAAGTAGCGTAGATACATTTCCTTTAAAAAAAAGTATAAGTTCTGCAGATAACTTTGTTCAGCAAGAGTTAAATCAATTGAAAGATGATAATGCTCAATTAAATCGTGATGTGAATGAGATGTGGAAATATCAAAAAGAACTTGTGGCTGATAATAAACTCAAGGGTTGCTCAATTCAGAAGCGAGAAAAAGAACAAGAGGAGCTCAAACGCGAAGTTAAAGAATTACGAGAGAGGGAAGCTCAGCTTGTAGAAAAGAATAAAAAGTTAGAAGAAGAAAGATCAAATTGGCAAACACAACAACTTAGCTTGGCTAACGAGGTTGATAAAGTAGTTGAGCCTATCAAGGGATCTGAGGAAATTGATGGATTAAAAAAGAAAATTGACAAATTACAAGAGGAGAATTCATTTTTAAAACATGACCTTAACCAATTGGATAATTTGCTACAAGAAACTAAAAAAGAAAAACGAAAATTACAAAATGATGTTGACATTTCCAATAAAGTAACTCAGCCTACTGAAGAAAATTCTCAGCTTAAAAGTAAAAATGGAGAGCTGGGGAGCCAAATTCAAGAGCTAAGCCCACAAAATACACTACTGAAGGATCAAGTAACTAAACTTACTGAGGAAAAAAATCAACTTGGAGAAGAGCTAAAGAGTACACTAGCTAAGATTACAACGTTACAGCAAGAATTGGATAAAAAAATTAGTGAAGATAAAAATAAAAAACCCTCAGCAGTGGAATTTCAGAGTAGAAAACAAAGCAACTGTGCCTCTGTTTCTTTTATATTATCTGGAGTATCTTCCGTTGGTGCAGGTTTAATAATGTCTCATTTAGCAATATGTATTTCGCTTACCGTGGCTGCGTTAACTTTTCTTGCGGTAGGATGTTATTGTTTGTATAAGGCAAGTACGGCGCTTAGTAATATTGAAGTTGATCAAATCAGAAATGGTGTTAATCCTACGGCTTCAGAAGCTCAGATATCCTAAGTTGGAAAGGGTTAAGTTTTGGGTCAATGGAGAGCTTCTTCTAAACCACTGGTGTTTGTGTTTTTTAGTAATGTTCCCTTGCGTTGGATTGGAAAAACTCTTCTACCTTTTCTAGCTTTGTACTCGGTTCTAGGGTACTATACAACGCAAAACTTATGCATGCCAATCCAGCAATCATTCCAACTACTGCTATAGTATGCATTTTCATAATATGTGATACAATACCACTTACCAGTAGCGCTACCCCAACGACACCAGCCAGAATAGCTCTCTGTTGCATCTTTTTTGTTGATGATTCTTCATCTGCAATTTTGCAAGATTTATCGTTAACACAAGGGTTAGAAGAAAAGATTCTGAAAGCATTTAGCTCTTTTACCACCGTTCTTTCTGAGTTAGCGAAATTCCCTTGATTTTCTTCATTCCTTTCATAATCTTCACCATTATTAATCTTCTTGCATGGCTGAATGCCAGTTTCTGTGGTTTCTTCTTGTTGTTCTGCATAAAAATTTTCTTTATCCTTATCCGAAACTTCTTCAATATCTTCTGAAACATTACAAGTCACTGATCCTTCCATAATAGTTTCTATTAATGAGTTTTTTCCTTCTTTGTCACTTTTCAATGATGTGATATTACTTGGTATATCTAGTGTAGCAGTTGTTACACTTGGGTTCATCACTTTCTTATTACTCCAATCCTTAAAATCTGTTACCCTTACTACACCATCTTCAACAGCACTATATGTATGTATTAGTTTTCCATGACTCCCTAAGCAGTGTGAGACTATTTTCTCATTATTAACCTCCTCAGAAAGCTCATGTTTTTTAGCTTCTTCTAAAAGATCATTCTCAGCTTGCTTATTCTTGCAAAATTTAGCATAATGTAGTGGTGTAAATCTTTCAATTCTACCTCCATATGTATCAGTTACTGTTACTAGTAAGAACTTTCGTGTATTACAATCAGATTTACTAATTTCTTTACTGATACTTTTACCATTTCCTATTTTTTTTAACAACTCAAAAAGCTTTTCTTTATCTTTACCTGTTAACTTACCTTCTTCTCTTGCCAATTCATAGGTTATATTTGCTTTATTAGCTTTTTTTAGTATTCTCATATTACCTTTCTCTTTTACCTCTTGTGTAGCCAATTTGTATTAGCAAAGTATTAATTGTGTAATTTTTAAGATACCAACTCATAAAACTTCTCCAATTGCTCACTCCAAAGTATTGGTGTTTCTCTCAAATCAACTAATTTCAAATCTCTTGGCTGCCTCCCATTTACTATATCTTCTTTAATTTTTGGTGCTAAATAATTCAACCTTAAAATTTGTTGTATACGTCTTAGATGTATGGTCCCAGAGTGTGATGGTGTGGATTTAGTATAAATAATTCTGGAGACTGTGTCCACTGATAACATATAAATTCATAAGGAGTAAGACCCTTAAGAGTTTTGAGTCTCTTTGCATAATTATAAGCCATAACAAAGTTATAAAGGTGTTCTTTAAGTTGCTGGTGCGATTGATAGTAATACTTCTTAACTGTAGCATCCTTTAAAGTTTTATTCATACGCTCGACTTGCCCATTCGTCCAAGGATGGCTAACTTTTGTCAAACGATGTTCAATAACATTCTCTTCGCAAACTCTATCAAATATATGTTGGAAAGCATACTTATGACGCTTCTGGTTTGTAAATTGTATACCGTTATCTGTCAAAATAGTATGGATTTTATACGGTAAAATTCTAATCAAATTACGTAAGAACTCAGCAGCTATGGGTTTTGTAGCACTGTTACACAACTCAACATAGGTAAATTTGGATGTCCTATCAATAGCAACAAACAAATGTAATTTGCCCTCCTCAGTTCTAACTTCAGCAATATCAATATGAAAGTAACCGATAGGATATTGTTTGAATTTCTTTTTTGACTTAACTTCTCCATCAACAGTTGGTAATCTGCTAATGTTGTGTCTTTGTAAACAACGATGCAAGCTAGAGCGAGTCAAATGCGGAATTGTAGACTGCAGAGCGTAAAGGCAATCATCTAGTGGCAGTAGTGTATACTTGCGAAATGTAACTATTATAGCTTCCTCTTCTAGCGTTAAAACAGTTGATCTTGGATGCTTTGGACCCATATCAGCATCTTTCGTAAATGAACGTTTTCTCCACTTAATAATAGTTTTTGGATTAAGGTTATAATGCTTGGAGAGTTTTGCTATGCTCTCTTTTCTATTTTGTATTGCTCTACGAATCGTCTGTGTTGTTTTGGCGCACCCATGTAATATCTGTCCCATAATGACTCCTTAAATGATGATGATAGTATACCATCACTCTCTGGGACCATACATCTAAGAACTTAAATAAAACAACTATTTCCAGTAGCTAAAACCAAGGACCGTGAGAAGTGTTTGTCTTGGGATGTGTTGGACTACCAAATGATCTGTGCGAACTTTTTTATATTATAATTTTATTATATGCCAAAACCATCTACATTGGCTCACTTTCGCTAAATCCACATACGAACTAATTTCCCTGACTTTGTTGCAAAGATTGCAAGTTCCTATTTTCATAACCCTACTTTTACGTAGCTTGTTCTCACAAAGATACGATCTTTTTGGGATCTTTGAAGAAGTAAATAATTGAAATCTTTGTAATACTTGGTTGCAATGTTTTTTAGAGACAAAAGGTATTTTCCTATATCTGAATACAATAAATTTGTAATTCTGAAAAAAATATAAAACTATTGCTAATTATAATAATTGTGTAATAATTAAAACATAAGTTTTTAAGTTAAGGTAGTGTCGTGGGTAATCAATTGGAAGAAGTATCTAGTCCAATAAATATTCAAGCAGATTTAGAAGAGAACAGTATGGTTGATGGAATAGAAAAGCGGTCAAAAGAACAAGGTTTTTATGCAACACAGACCATACCAATTTATCAAGTTAATCAAAATATTACGTATTCATATTTAGCTACGCTCGATAGTCACTTAAAAACAGATGAGCATTGTGTACACGAAAGTAATATACATACTGACTTACTTAATTTTGCTTTTCATGGTTCCTTAGAGAAAGTTCAAGATCTATTAAACAAAGGAGCTAGTGTTGAGATAAAAGACAACAATGGTAACACGCCTTTGCATCTTGCTGCTGGCAGGGGCCACTTCGTAATCGTTGGAACCCTGTTAAAAAAAGGAGCTACTGTTGAGGTAATAAACAATGAAGAAGCTACTCCGCTGCATATCGCTGTTCAGATGGGTCACTTAAACGTAATTCAAGTTCTATTAGATAATGGTGCTGATGTTGATGCGCAAAAAGATAATGGTGACACTGCCTTACATATTGCTGCTAAAGCAGGCCACTTAGAAGTAGTTCAAGTTCTATTAGGAAAAGGGGCTAGTGTTGAGGCACGAAACGAAGAAGGATGCACTGCTCTTCATTCTGCTACTGAAATGGGTAAATTAAAAGTGGTTGAGTACTTTATAAGTGAAGAAAAAATCAATATTAACCAAGCAACCGATGATAATGACACTCCTTTGCATATTGCCGCTGAAATGTGTCACTTAGACGTAGTTCAATTTCTGTCAGAAAAAGGAGCCAGTGTTGAGGCACGAAACAACGAAGACTGTACTGCTTTGCATATTGCTGCTAGCGAGGACCACTTAGAAATAGTTAAAGCTCTATTGGGCCAAATGAATAATGCTGACATACGAAAGAATAGTTTCAAATGTGTATTGCATATTGCTGCTCGAGAGGGTTACTTAGAAATCGTTAAAGCTCTATTAGACAAAGGTACTGATATTAATGCAACAAACTATGAAGGCGATACTGCTTTAAATGAAGCTGCTGGATGTAGTCGTTTGGAAGTAGTTCAATTTTTGTTAGACAAAGGAGCTAGTTTTGAAGCACGAAACGAAGAAGGATCCACTGCTTTGCATATTGCTTGTGAGGTGGGCTGTTTAGGCATAGTTAAAGCTCTGTTAGAAAAGGGATCTGATGTTAATGTAGTAAGCGAAAAAAATGGCGATACTCCATTACATGAATCTGCTAGAATGAATCGCTACGATATAGTTGAATATCTTGTAGAGGAAGAAAAGGCTACTATTGATGTAAAAAACTTTAGAGGTGAGACTCCTTCCGATTTGGCGGATTCCAATGGTTACAAAGATATAGTTAAGTATCTTAGTCTTCGAGTAAGGGAGTGTCCCAAAACCTCGGGAAGTCTGGCTGACGATAAAAATGTGATACAGTATCAAAAAGTGACAGAAAATAAACACCTAACTATAACTAATAGAGCAATAAAGACCAGTTTCTGTGTAGGCATAATGACCATGTTGACAAGTGTAGCTATTGGATGTATTGCTATTCATCTTAGTTTATCAATATCAGCTACTGCTGCATTGATTGTTGGGGCCATTGCTGGTGGCATTACATATGCAGTATTAAAGCCTAATAGTAGGCTAAATGAATGTGAAGTGAATAGGCAAAGCTTACCTCAAATGCCTAAGGACGAATGTTGCATGTCATATTAGTTCTTGCATTTTATGTCATGCGTGTGAAAATGGTGTGTAGTATTTTTAACCGAGGTGGAGTTTGGAATTGAATAAATTCCAGGAAGTATTAAATTCTGCTAACGCTGATGTTGGTTTCAGTAAGAGTAATGTAGTTAGTAAAATAGAAGAGAGATTAAAGCAAGTAGATCCAGGTACATTGTGCCAATTAAGTTTTGCTGCTTTAAAAAACAACAAACAAATGGTAGAAACCCTTATAAAAGGAGGAGCTGATGTTAACACAATTGATGCGTACAATCGTGATCCATTATATTATGCTATCTCACAAGGGAACACAAGAATGGTAGAGATCCTAATAAAAAATGGAGCAAGTGTTAATAAGAAGTATAATGACGGAAGCACTCCTCTACATCATGCTGTCTTGAGCCAAAAAATAAAAATAGTAGAGTATCTTATAAACAATGGAGCTGATGTTAATGCGTTAGATGAAAAACGGCGCACTCCATTATACTTAGCTGGACGAAGTACAAAAATGGTCTCGATTCTCATGAAGAAGGGGGCATTACCTTTACTGGAAAACAGAGATATTGAATTTTTAAAGGATCTAGCTAAACGCATTAAAGATGATGATACAGAATATTTAAAGGAGGTAAAGGTAGAACAGAAGGAGGGGCGGGTAGATGATAAGTATGAGTCAATTAAATACTCGTTGCTGCTTAGTGATAACAGCTCTTTGACCTCTATTATTAAAAGGGAAAAATTCAAAAATTTAATATCTGATTGGTCTTTCAACGTACCTGATTTAAAAGATAACCAAAAAAATTTGAATAAGGCACTGTTAAATCTTCTTACAGACTTTCCATTTTGTGACATTACAAGGTTTGAGGACTTTTTACACGATAACAAAGGTGATGATCTAAAAGCTGTTCTCAATCTTCAAAGGGGAGAATCCAAATTGACAATACTACATGTAATACAAAGTATGGAGTATTTAGCAGTGGAAAAAGACATAGGTTGTGCAGTTATGACTTTACTTTTAAAATCTGGTGCTGATCCTAACATAGTTAACAGTAAAGGGCAAACACCTTTGCACTATGCTGCTTATTATAATACTTTAAATATACCTTTACTTCTGAAAAAAGGAGCACGTAGTCAACCTGACAGACAAGGAAAAACTCCTCTAGACATTGTAATTATTAACAAAAAACCTTTTGAAGTGAATCTTTTAGAACAGATCTTTTTAACTCAGGAGCAATTGGAAGCAAAAAATGATTTAGAAGGTGTTTGCGGTCATAGCTTTAACACTAATCGACTAAGAAAGTTTTTCAATCAGCACAAAGGAAATGAAGGTCTTAAAGAGATTCTCAATCTCCGTGATTGCGAAGGAAAGTCTCGAGTTTTTCAAAAGATTAGGGAGGCTTGTTATGGTAATGAAACTCATTTCAAAGAAGCAAAAAAGTTGCTGCTAGAAGCAGGAGCGATTGATTACGAAGAGTGGAAGGACAAAAAACGTTTGCCTAAGCTTAGAACTCTATGGGATAATTTAATATTAGATCAGTCGGAAAAGTTGAAAATATTTTTGGGTAGGGTAAATAAATCCAAAGATATAGATGAGTTAAAACGCGTTGTAAACGAAGCTATAGAACTTGGGGTAAGGCTGAACTTTCCTAACCAGGGTAGTATATACGGAAAGGTATATGAAAAGGAATATAGTTTTACAGATTTTGTGATAAGAAAGATTAGTGAATTAAGAAAGAGTTCCGAAGGTTCAAGGAATATAGAGGTTGCTAGTGGTATAGTATGTCAATTGATATCAAAAGGGGCAATTTTGTACAACATAAGCAGTATATATGTAATTGACGAACTGGAAGAGTTTGAAAGCCACAAAGCTAATATGAAAAACGCTTATGCAGATTATGAGAATCGTGCTTTAGATTTCATAACAATCGTTCAAAGCGCAACAAGTGGTAAGGTAAGAGACGTAAAAATCGACAACTCTACTCTCTGTCTTGAATATTCACAGGATAGTAAAGTAGATGTTGCAAAGATTACAAATGGAGCAAGGGGTTTAGGTATCACTCAGGAAGGTGTACAATACGGAAGAGATATAGTAAAGATCGGTAAAAGTGAGGTAGAAATTATAACGGAAAATGGCATAAGGCATTACACTAATCTTGCAGACAATAGTAATATAGTGTTAACTTTCTCTACTAGTTTAGGAGAATTAGAAGTTAATTTGTACCCTGACAAGCAAGATAAAATAATAGTAGAAGTTAGTAACAAAAAGGAAATACTGGAAAAGTTCAAAAATTGTAAAGAAGAATTAGGTGAGAATTGCTCGCTTGGTGGATATTTGGTCTACGATGCTATTGAACAGGGATATTTTGAAAGGTCTGGAAAACTTTGTCAATCTTTTGAAACAATTAGTCTATCTAAAAAAGTCTCAGAAGGAGTCAAAGCAGCGGTAAAAGGTTTAAAGTGTGGTGATATAGTGAGTTCTTCATCCAGTAATATATTTCCTCCAAAAGCGATTATGCAGGAAGGTAAAGCAAGAGCACCATGAGCATGAACTCAAAGTTGCTTAGGGTCAAGTTTTGAGTATTTTACTAAAATAGCTTTAACATTTTTTGGGGAATGTTTTAAATCCTATGGTGATGTTAAGTTAATAGCTTAAGAGATATTCTAAAGGAGTTATCTTATTTAAAAAATTACTTGGACGCTTATAGTTTTTTGAGCATAGCCTTTCATGTTAGATTCAAAGAAGACTGAATAGGCTGCTCCACACTTTCTACTTTCTCGAGCTTGGTGTTGGGCTTAAAGGTATTGACCTTACCCAGAAAAAGTGGAGAGAAAGTTTGGAATGTTTTTCACAAAGAGAATGATGAATCAAAATGCTCAGGAATGCAATAGTTAATAGTGACGTTGTTTGTTATAAAAAATTTCTATATATTCAAATATAGCAGTTTTGATATGCTGTTTAGAGTGCCGAGAGGTGTCTATTGGTAACTCCCTTTTTAGAGAACTGAAGAAGCTTTCCACAACAGAATTGTCGTAACAACAACCTTTATGACTCATCTATGTTTTTTATGGATAAGAGATATTGATAACCTTGCAAAGTATATTGTGAACCTTGATCACTATGTAATAGTAGATTTTTGGCAGGTTTACGCTTGTTAACGGCCATTAATAAAGAGTCCATAACCTATTGTTTATTTATTGAACTGCTCATTAACTACCATGCGTGAATATAGATCGATTATTGTTGCCAAATATAGCCATCCTTCTTTGGTTTTTATATAAGTAATCCCATACTTTATTTGGTTGATCGACAATAAAGTTTTGGTCTAATATATTGGGAGCTACTGTCCGTTTGTTGTTTCTTAATTTTAAATTTTCTTCTCAATATAGCCTGAATACCATTTTTCTGCATAATACTTTGCACTGTTTTTAAGTTGCAACTTTTACCCAAAGCCTTTAATTCAGCATGAATTTTAGGAGCTCCATATCTACATTTAGAAGCTTGATATATTTTTTGAATATCTGCTAATAACTCTTTATTTGCTGATTCTCTACTGCTTATTTTCCTTGTAGTCCACTTATAGTAGCCACTAGCAGAAAACCCTACATAATTCCTGCACTTTATAGTGTTTACTATGCTCTTTTATGAAAAAATATTTTACTCTTTTTGACTGGCCAGGGCTTTTTTTAAAATGTCTCTTTCTCTTGTTACTTTTGCTAACTCTTTCTGTAAATCAAATCTCTCTTTGTCATAAGGTGCTACATCTGGAAATGCATTTGCCGCTGACTTTTTTTCGTTATATTTCTTCATCCATTTTCCTAATACACTATCCCTTATTCCTAGATCTCTTGCTACTTTTGCAACTGGTTGACCTACCTTTCTTTGTTCATTTGCCAGCTTAACAGCTTCCAATTTGAATTCTGCCGTATATTCTCTTGCCATTTCTAATCCTCCAAAATTTTATTTTACCCGAAAAAACTCCTTTCTTTCTCTCCACTTTTTCTGGGTAAGGTCAAGAAGCCTATTGTCTAATTATGTACCTAAATTTTATTACGGCACTTTCACTACTACTTTAACGAGTGAGCTACCTTTCTATAAAAGACCTATCGACTGTTGCAATTATAGGCGTAAACAAGAATGATAAAAGAGTACGAGATTGAGTAACTATGTACACTTCTGCTGGCATACCAGGGTATAGGTATACGTTTTTAAACTGAGCAAGCTCTGGTTTTGGTATCACTACACGTACTGAATAATAACGCCCTAGCCTTGGATCATCAAGGGCATCGGGAGAAATATTGCTTACTATACCATTAATTAAACTTAAACGACGTGCACTGTAAGCACTTAAACGAACTTTAACCTTTAGCCCTTCTAGCCCATCAATAGAGACTATATTGCTATCTTTCTTTTGTGCTGACAGTATCTCTTCTATGTTTCTGGTCTGAATTTTAGCATCTATTATTAGGTCATCATCCGATGGCACTACGCTCATGATCGGAACTCCAGATTGTATAACACCACCTTCAGTATGGTATCTTATATCTGTGACTATCCCATCTTGAGGCGATTTAATTATTGTACGTGCTAATGAATCTTCAGCAACCATCAGTCTCTCTTTCAAGTCTGCAATAGACGTACTAACTTCCTTAAGTTCAGCGTTTGCTCTTTCTTGAGAATCATTTCTCACGTTTATAATTTCTAATTCGTTCTCTCCAATTTTTTGCTGCACTTGAGATATTGCAGAACGGTAATGTCCAACTCTGCCTTCAATTTCAGCAAACTGCTTTTCTAAAGCTAAAATGTGTGGTTTGCTTATATGGCCACTATCAAGTAATTGTCTTTTTGTTTCCAACTCCTCAGTTATCAAGTCATATTGCTTATGAGCTGCATTTAGTTGAAAGTTTAGCCCCGCTAATTCATCATTTAACTGCTTTATACGTTGTTGCAGTATGTCTGTTTTTCCCAATATGCTCTTTCTCTGAGAGTTGAACAACTTTACTTGATTCTTTATCGCTTTATTTACAAGTTCATCGTGAGATAATTTTTTAACCTCATCAGGAAACTCGAGCGTGTCCAAATCTACTCTGATTGCAAGAAGCCTTGCTTCTGTTGCTAAAAATGATAAGAGCTTCTCTTTGATGATACTTAAATTCGCCTTCTCGTTAACATCACTCAACAAAACTAGAGGCTCATCTTTTTTAACTGCTTGACCCTCTTTTACTAAAATTTTGCTTATTATTCCTCCGCCCAAGTGTTGAACTATTTTTCTATTTGAAGATACAATAACTTCTCCACTTGCATGCACCGCACCGTCAATTGGAGCTATAGCCGACCAAATACCACCTATCCCAAAAAAGATGAGTATTACTACCAGACCAAAAAATAGTGGTCCCCATGTTACTTTCAGGACTTCATTTACGTTATTACTTTCGCGTTTTAAAATAAAATTTATCACTGCATCAATCAATGTAAACGTCTTATCCAAAAATTTTGGGTACTTCTTCTTTTTATTTTTTGCTCCTTGCATATTTATATTATCACCATTGCCAATCAAGCCTGTCAAAGAAAATCCAGCGCTAAGCTTTTTTAACTTACTTATCATAATACTACTGTGAATTTGTGTTAACTCAAGATAACACACAAAAACAAAGAATCTATAATTTAAGCATTCCATTTAGACTGTAGAGCACCAGAATAAACTATTTAGTAACAATTCCTGCATCAACTATGTTTTTAAAATTTTTTGACGTTTAACTTTATTATAACTTTTTCTTTACTTTGTGAATATCTGAGTTACTTATATTATGTAAGAAATCTATTGCCAACTAGTCAATATTCTGTTAGGAATTAAGGTAATATAAAGTTATTATGCTTAAATTGGAAAGCAGAAAGTTCCTGATTACTGGCGCATCAGGCGGAATAGGGCAAGCAATTGTAAAAATTATGCACAAAGCCGGAGCAACTTTATGTATTTCTGGCACAAAAAAAGAAGTGCTCGAAGAAGTTGCTAAACAATATGAAAAAAATATGCACGTACTCCCTTGTGATTTATCAAATGCTGAGGAAGTAAATCAACTAGTAAACAGAGCAAGTGAGTTGATGGAAGGCTTTGACGGGCTTGTATGCAACGCGGGCATTACGCAAGACAGTTTATTATTGAGAATGACAGATGAAGCATGGCAAAAAGTAATTGATATTAACTTGAGCTCTATATTTAAGCTGAGTAGAGAAGCATGCAGGAAACTAATTAAGAATAATTGGGGAAGAATTATAAATATTTCCTCAATAATAGGGCTAACAGGAAACGCCGGGCAAGCAAATTATGCAGCGTCTAAAGCTGGAATAATAGCCATGAGCAAATCTATAGCAAAAGAAGTTGCAAGTCGTAATATAACAGTAAATTGTATTGCTCCTGGGTTTATAGATACTAAAATGACTGAAGTTTTAAATGAAGGACAAAAGGGAAAAATATTAGATAATATTCCAATGAAAAGAATGGGAACAGGGGAAGAAATAGCAGCAGGGGTCTTGTTTTTAGCAAGTGATGAAGCAAAATATATAACAGGGCATGTGCTCAATATTAATGGTGGGTTATTTATGTAGCAACACTTATGTATGGACAAATTATAATTTTTACTTTAAAATAAAAAATGTGTAGGTTTAGGTTTACGTTAATTTATTACTTAGAGGCAAAAAAATGAGCTCTATAATAGGATTTTTTGGTGTCTTGTGTGTAGTATTGCTTTTCTCTTTCTCAGGTTACGCAGCTATCACTGGTCCTGATATGGATGATACAACACAAGTAATATGTAATATTATTGGTTATGTTTGGGGGATAGGCGGTCCACTTATGACGGTAGTAATAATTGGTGCAGCTTTGCTTGCAATATTTGGCAGGATGCCGTGGCCAGCCCTCTTTGCTCTAGGCGTGTTTTGTGCTGTATTTTTTGGCGCTAAGACGATTATAATAAAAGTTATGCCCAATGTAAGCGATGAAGCAAAAGCTATGTTGGAAAAGTGTGGAAAGAAATAACCCATAAAAGTACAGAAATGCTTTTTTGTTATCCATTAAATCGCTTCATATCTTCAACTTGCAACAAATAAGGGCTATCTTTTGGTAAAGTTTTAACAGCTAGCTCAGCATATTTTGTAAATTGCTTTAAATCACCTTCAATACAAGCCTTTTTTGTCAAGGCAAAATAATGCATTGCCGTATCAGCTTCACATTTATATGCAATGCTTAAATACTTCCAGACAAAAGCGTTATTTGGTTCTATATTCAAAATCTGCTCCAGGTAAAAAATCGCCTTTTTTGCATCACCGTGTAATAATAAAGTATGAGATAATGCAAGTTTCACTAAATAACTGTTTTTCTCAGATAAATACCTAAGCGATTCCTCATACATTTTTATTGCTTCACTTAAATTTCCGGCCTTGTATAGCATTTCTGCTTTTAATTCATATAGGTATGGGTCATTGCGTGACTCTTGAATCAATGAATTAACTTTAGCAATAGCCTCTTCTATCTTTCCTTGCCTATAGCAAACTATAGCATTTACATACTCAGAATTATTTTCATATTTATTAGATAACACATGAATAGGAGCAAAGAAAGAGTCTAGCTTGGCAACCACACGCTCAAACTTTAGTAACTTATCCGCAAAAATTGGTTTTACGTTGTTTTTAACCTTATAATTTTGTACAGCAAACATACGTTTCTCACTAAGTGGGTGAGTGCGGAAATATTCCTCGGTGTTCTCATGCTCAATACTTTTAAAATAATCAAAAATCTCTTTCATACCTGAATTATCATAGCCAGATTCATCAAGATACCTTAAAGCATAGCTATCTGCTACACTTTCTTGCTCTTGAGAATAGTTAAAAAATAGCCTTGAACTAAACGCTACACCACTAAGCAAAATTGCACCAGCAACCTGAGGGTTAATGATAATACTAGAAACTAATCCTACCATATAACTAATCATTGCTATCGATTGAAAATAACCCATAGCACTACTCATTTGCAATATATGACCAGCAGATATGTGAGCAATCTCATGTGCTAATATACCAAGCAGGACATAAGGTTTAGCCGAATATTGTAAAAGTCCTAAATGAATGAAAATACTGTTATTGTTAATTACAAAAGCATTAATCGAATTGTCATTAATTATAAAAACTTTTATTTGCTCATGATCAATATCCGCAGCAGAAAATAAAGGTTGCGCTAGCTCTTTCACTATTGCTTCCACTTCACTATCTCTAATAATGTTAATAGAGTAAGCATTATTATAATATGCAAAAAAGAACAATAAGGTCAAAAACTTAGCAACTCTAAACATGAAAATTCTGTGCTTGTATAATTTATAGAAATTCTATATTTTAACACTTAAATTATACAAATTTATAAACGCTAGTTTAAATTTTTAACGTAACTGATAAGTTTGTCGATGGTAGTTAACTTAATTTTATGTTGTTCAGCAAATTTAAGTAACTGAGGTAAGCGCATCATAGAGCCATCATCATTCACTAATTCACAAATAACTGCTGAATGATCAAACCCTACTAACTTCGCCATTTCAACACTCGCTTCAGTATGACCAGCACGTTGTGCCACCCCACCTTTATGTGCAATTACAGGAAAAACATGACCTGGAGTTATGATGTCATCCTGAGTACCATCCTTGTTGATAGCAGCATGTATAGTTTTCGTTCTATCCTCTGCTGAAACACCGGTTGTAATGCCATAACGTGCATCAATTGATGTAGTAAATGCGGTATGATTTTCACCAATATTTTTCTTTTCCATGAAATTAAGGCCCAACCTTTTCATGTGAAATTTAGTCATTGCTAAGCAAACAACCCCTGTACCGTACCTAACCATAAAAGCCATATGTTCCGGCTTTATTTTCTCAGCTAAGACAATCAAATCGCCTTCATTTTCTCTATTTTCATCATCAACTAAAATGAATAATTTACCGGAACGAGCATCCTCTAATACATCTTCCACAGAAGAAATACCTGGTAGACTCATTGAAGCATAAGTGGCCTGTACCATAATAATTTACTTAAATTCAATCTTAACTATTTTATACAATTTCTCTCCATTTGGCACTGTCACTTCCACATATTCACCGACTTTTTTGCCGATTAAGGCACTCCCAAGTGGTGAACTAGTAGATATTAACTGCTTTGAAACATCAGCTTCATATTCGCCTACAACCTTATAAACATATTCCACTTCACCGTTATTATCACTTAACATGCTTAATGTCACAGTTGCACCAAACATTACTGAATCACCAGACAAATTTTTTACTTCTATTACTTCCGCATGTGAGAGCTTACTTTCTATCTCCATTATACGGCCTTCAATAAAACCTAACCTTTCCCGTGCTGCATGATACTCTGCGTTTTCAGACAAATCACCTTGATCACGAGCATCAGAAATAGCCTGTATCACAGAAGGTTTTTCTTCCTTTAATTTTTCAAGTTCGGCTTGCATATTCTCAAAACCTTCACTCGTTATAGGAAATTTATTAATAATGGATGAAGCCATAATCACCACCTAAACGCAATTAAATTGAGTAACGAAATTACTCACAATGTTAAAAATATCACCTTTTATATCATCACTCATGTCATTTGACAACTTTTTTAAAACCCCAGGATGCACAGTATGAAAATAATTAATAAGATCATGTTCAAATTTATTAATGTAACTTATTTGTATTTTACTTAACTGATTATATAGGTTAGAAAAAATATACATCAGCACTACTTGTTCTTCTATTGACATAGGTAAATGTTGTTTTTGCTTTAATAACTCGACAAGATATTTACCCTTATTCAAGGATAATTGAACACTAGCATCAAGATCAGAACCAAATTTTGCGAAATCTTCTAATTCTCTATACTGAGCTAAGCTTAGCTTTATAGAACCAGCAACTTTCTTCACAGACTTTAGTTGTGCAGCAGAACCAACCCGTGAAACTGACAAACCTATATTTACTGCAGGTCGAAATCCTTTATAAAATAATTCAGACTCAAGAAAGATCTGCCCATCGGTAATTGAAATAACATTTGTTGGCACATATGCAGATACATCACCAGCTTGAGTTTCGACAATTGGCAAAGCAGTTAAAGAACCCTGCCCTTTTTTATCAGACATTTTAGCAGCTCTTTCAAGCAAGCGAGAATGTACATAGAATATATCTCCAGGGTAAGCTTCACGACCAGGAGGACGTCTGAGCAATAAAGACATCTGCCTATATGCCACAGCATGCTTAGATAAATCATCATATATAATCAAACAATGCATTCCATTGTCACGGAAAAATTCCCCAATAGTGCAACCAGCATAAGGTGCTAAAAATTGCATAGGCGCGCAGTCAGATGCACTAGCCACAACTACAGTTGTATACTCTAATGCTCCGCTTTCTTTCAGCTTATTTACCACTTTTGCTACTGTTGAAATTTTTTGCCCAATAGCAACATAAACACAGTAAACTTTTTGATTTTCGTTTACCTCATCGTTAATCTTCTTCTGATTGATAATAGTATCAAGCGCAATAGTAGTTTTACCAATTTGTCTATCACCAATAATTAATTCACGCTGCCCTCTACCTATTGGAATTAGCAAATCTATAATTTTAATTCCTGTTTGCAGTGGCTCATGCACAGACTTACGATCAATAATGCCTGGCGCTTTAGATTCTATATCCATTCTGTTTTTGGCTCTAATTTCCCCACCGTCGTCCATAGGATGGCCCAACGCATTTACAACTCTCCCTAACAATTCATGCCCTACAGGCACCTGCACAACATCACCACTACATTTTACAACGTCCCCTTCTTTCACATCACGGTCATTACCAAGCACAACTATTCCAGCCGTATCATGATCTAAATCGAGAACTATTCCTTCTACACCACTTGCAAAAAATACCTTTTCACCGAATTTTGCTTTTTCCAGCCCATAAACCAATGCGATACCATCTGTTACTGAAATTACTTCACCTATATTTTCCCGCTTTATAGGATTATCAAACGTCTCAACCTTTTCTCTTATTATACTTGCTATCTCAGAAACATTCATACTGTTCTTCATACAAAATTCCTTACTTTTAATATTTCCATTTTACTTAAGTCAACTAACCTATCCAAGTAACTTTTTAGCGAAGCATCGATCAAATTAAAACCATACCTAACTACGAAGCCACCTAGTATAGAAGGGTCAACCACATTGCTTACTTTTATTATTTTACCAAGAAAGCTCAAAGATTCAGTAATTATTTTTATATCAGATTCCTTTAAAGTTTCTGCTGACTTTATAGTAATTTCGAATTCATTTTCATTTTCTCTTGCAAGACTTAAGAATTTTTCTAATATAAGGATCAATAAACTAGAGCGTTTATTTGCAAATATAACCATAATAAATTTTACTAAATTCTCACTCAAGTGCTCATTTATAGAAAGCATCACTTCTTTTTTGTGTGCAAAAGAAATCATAGGATGAGATAGGTACACAAAAACATCACGTTGATCCTTAAAAAAAGCCAACAAAAATTCTACTTCTTTCCTTATAATACCTAACCTGCTTCCTGAGACATGAAATAGCACTCTAGCGTAAGATGAAACTAAATTATTGTATTGGGTCTTTTTCATATTAAATCCAGTAAATCTAATTAAATCCAGTAAATCTAAATTAATTCAGCTACAAATCTTTCATTCTTCAATCCAAGCATTTTTTATATAAACAGGTCTTCTCTTTAAGGAAAGAAAATATAAATCATATCTGACTGAATAATCTAAAAAACTAAGGTTTTTACTTAAGAAATACTTAGAAGAATTTATAATAGACTGACATTGAAGATGAGATATCGGTATTTCTTTTCCAAGTAAACTTGTTTTAACTTCTATAAAAATCAGCTCCTTTTTTTTAGATACAATCAAGTCAATTTCACCGAACTTACAACGGTAACGGCGTTTTATAACACTATACCATTTCAGTTTTAAATATACTAAAACTAATAACTCGCCAAAGTAACCTACAAAGTAGCGTAACCTACTTACCACAAGAAGAACAATTATGATAACAATTAACTTTGTGTAACTACTTTGCCTCCTTCTTTATTTTTACTATAAACCTTACCTCTTGCTGCAATATCCCTATCAACCAGTTCTATCACTGCCATTGAAGCGCAATCACCCTTTCGAGTGCTAAATTTTATTATTCTAGAATACCCACCTTTACGATCTTGATAACGGCTGGCTAAGACGTTTAATAACTTATCAACTGCTAACTTACTATTATGAAGGCGTGAAAGCAAAAGTCTTCTACCATGTAAAGTATTCTTATTCTTAGCAATTGTAATAAACTTTTCGACATATGGACGAAGTTCCTTAGCTTTTGGTAAAGTAGTTACAATCTGCTCATGGTTAATTAATGAGATAGATAGATTCTTTAACGTCGATAATCTATGTTCAGTACAACGAGATAGTTTACGTTTTTTTATTCCATGTTTCATATATCACCTAATCTTCATCAGTATGTTGTTTAGCCAACTCATCTATATCCTTAGGTGGCCAGTTTAGCACATTCATACCCAAAGACAAGCCAAAATTAGTCAAAACTGCCTTAATCTCATTCAAAGACTTTCTGCCAAAATTAGCAGTTCTTAACATTTCACCTTCTGTCTTTTGCACAAGATCACCTATATAAGTGATGTTTTCGTTTTTCAGACAGTTATGAGACCTGACAGATAATTCCATTTCATCTACCTTACGCAATAAGACAGGGTCATAACCCAAATCTTTAGCACCACTAGACGAAGAAACCTGCGATTTTTTATAACTTACATCAGAACTAATAAAGGGCTGAAGTTGCTCCTGTAATATTCTTGCAGCAGAGTCAACAGCTTGACTCGGAGAAATTGTACCATCAGTTTCAATTGACAATATCAGCTTATCCTTATCAGTCACTTGGCCAACACGACTGTTCTCTACCCTGTACGAAACCCTGTTGACAGGGCTATACAAAGCATTAACTGGAATAAAACCAATTAAATCCTGTTCACTCATAAGCTTCAAAAGTTCGTTTTCTTTATACTTAATTACAGGAAGATAACCTTTTCCGCTAGCCACATATATGGTCATGTTAAGCTCTACATTTTGCCCCAGCGTACATATTAATAAATCCTTATTCACAATAGAGCATTGATCATCAGTTTCTATCATCCCAGCTAATACCTGGCAAGGCCCTTTAGCGTTTAAATTTAAGCATTTATTAGAAGCACCATTTAATTTACACCTCAACATACCCATATTTAATACTATATCAGTTACGTCTTCTCTCACCCCTTGAATTGAAGTGAACTCATGAGTTACACCTTCAATTTTTATTCCATAAACAGCACTACCTTTAAGAGAAGATAACATTACACGTCTTAATGCATTACCTAATGTTAAAGCAAAACCACTTTCCAACGGTTCCAGCACTATATCACTTTTTTCACTTGAATCATCTGATATTACCTTAACTGAACTAGGTTTAATCAATTTATCTAAATTGCTACAGAGAGAAACATCATTATTATAATACATAAAACAACCTTTTCAAATATCCTATACTCTTCTTTTTTTTCTTAACCTGCACCCATTATGAGGAATTGCGGTTTTATCTGCAATTGAAGTCACAGTCAACCCACAGCTCTGAAGTGCTTTAACCGCAGCTTCGGTACCAAAGCCAGGACCGCGAATTATTACAGAGACAACCTTCATACCAAATCTCTCCATTGCGTTCTTCGCAGCAGACTCCGCAGCCTTACCTGCAGCATAAGGTGTGGATTTTCTCGAACCTGAAAAACCACATGCACCCACAGAAGTTTGACATAGCGTATTACCATGAACATCAGTTACATTTACAAAAGTATTATTAAAAGTTGCACGAATATGGACAACACCAGTAATAAACTCCTTCTTACTCTTACTAACCGTTTTGACTTTTTTCATTAAAACTCACAATAATAATAAATTTTATTTTTTCCCAGCAATAGGCAACCGAGATCTACCTTTACGAGTCTTAGCATTAGTATGAGTCCTTTGCCCTCTCACAGGTAAACCTTTTCTATGTCTCACCCCTCTATAGCATCCCATTTCCACTAAAGATTTTATGTTCATAGCCACTTCTTTTCTGAGCTCACCTTCTATAACATAATTTTGTCTAATGAAACCGCTGATCTTTTCTATATCTTCATCTCGTAATTCTGAAACACGTTTGCGCTTATCAACTTCGCAAGCGTGACAAATTACATTCGCAGTAGCAATACCTATACCATATATATAAGTTAATGCAAAAGGAACACATTTCCTCACTGGAATATTTATGCCTGCAATACGTGCCACTGGTACCTCGATACTTTATTAATAACAACTCTTAATTTATACCATAAAACAACTCAGAGTCAAACCAAATTACAAGAAATTTTACTTTCAATCTCTTGCGTTACCTCATCAACACTCAAATTAGCGTCAATTGTTAATAATTTGCCTTTATAATACTCGCGTAAACCTTTCATTTGAAGGTGATATTCACTTATTCTCTTATTAATTGCAGACATATCAGCATCATCAATTCTTTTCTCTAACCTCGTACTTTTACATTTAGCACAAGTAGTACTCTTAAAAGAAGATACACTATATATGCTTTTACAGTCCAAACACGCGAGACGATTTTTTAACCTATCGATTGCAATATTATCGTCAAGCTGCAGCTCAACTACAATGTCAACATCCCTATTATATTTTTCTTGCAAAACTTGAGTCAAAAAATGAGCCTGGTTTAAATTTCTCGGAAAACCATCTAATAAGCAATTATCATCCACTAATGCAATCTGGTCACGTAATAATCCACATATAATTTCATCTTGAATTAAATTACCAGATTCCACGGTACCCTTTATTTTTTTACCTAACTCACTACTGCTGGATATAATATTCCTTAATAAATCCCCTACTGAAATTAATTTTAAATTATATTTTGCTATTAACAAGCTTGACTGAGTACCTTTACCAGAACCTGGAGGACCAAAAATCGTAATGATCATCTTACTTTCCTCGTTTTAGACTCATATTTCTTTATCCAGTTGTCGTACCTATTTGAAAAAATATAAGATTGTATTTGCATAATAGTATCAGTAATAACGTTCACTATAATCAGTAAGCTCGTCCCACCAAAAATAAATGGTATATCATAATAATATCTCATAACTTCAGGTACAGTACATATGACTACCAAATACGCAGAGCCAATGAATGTCAACTTAAAAACTATATCTTGAAGGTAATCAGAAGTATGTTTCCCAGGCCTTCTACCAGGTATAAAACCACCATTTTTTTTAAGAAAATCTGCGTTTTCCTCTGGATTAAATATAAAATTGGTATAGAAAAAATTAAAAAATACTATCAGCACCAAATAGGCTACAATATATACTACTTTATTTGCCATAAAGTAATTCAAAATAAAATCAGAAAAAGCGTGCCCCTTATAGAAATTTGCAATTGAAATAGGTGTCAATAAAATTGCATTAGCAAAAATGGTTGGTACTACACCAGATAAATTAATCTTCAATGGAATATAAGTAAAATCGTCATTATGTAATCTTTTAAATTGCTTTTTAGGATGTTGAACAATAACCTTTCTATAAGAAGACTCTACAAAAATGACTAAGAGTAGCAGCAAAAAAAACAATACCAAAACAAAAAGGATAATAAATAACGATACGCTACCGTTTTTATTTAACGTTAACAAAGATGACAAAGCGCTGTGTAACTCTGATATTATACCCGTGAAAATGATTAATGAGATACCATTGCCTATACCGCTAGCGCTGATTCGTTCACCAAGCCATATTAAAAGCATAGTTCCACCTAAAAGGCTGAAAACACCTATTGTACGAAACATAACACCAGGTTCGATTACAACCAATACCCCTTCCCTATTCATCCCTTCCAATCCAACCAAAATTGGAATTGATTGAAATACACAAATTACTATGGTCAGATAGCGTATATAAGAATTCATCTTTCTACGGCCTGACTCTCCATCATTCTTAACTTCCTTCATTCCTTTAATCGCAGAAGAAAGTAACTGAATAATGATAGAAGCCATTATATATGGCATAACGTTCAATGCTAGAATTGTCATTCTAGCCAATGCACCACCAGAAAATAAATTAAATACTCCAAAAACGCCTGAGCCATCTTTGGGAAATATATCATTAATTACATCAAGATTAATTCCAGGAATAGGGACATAAGTACCCAAGCGATAGCAAATTAAAGCTATTAGCGTAAAAAATATACGCTTTAATAAATCGCCTTTATATAACAACGTAGGATCCAAGCTATTAAATGCTGATTTATTGCCCATGACTTACGATAGTATTTCCACACTACCACCAACTGAAGCTACAGATTTTTTTGCAGCTTCTGACGCAAAATCAACATGAAACACAAATTTTTCGCTCAACTTACCTTTATTAAGAAGTTTAATTTTATCCTTAATAGACTTTATAAAACCTAATTTATACAGCCTCTCCTTATCTATAACAGAGTCTTTCACTATTTTTTTAGCTTCCATTAAGCGCTGTATATCGCCAACATTAATTATAGAGTATATGCTCCTACGTATAGGCTTAAAACCTCTTTTAGGCAAACGAGTATATATAGACTGTTGTCCACCCTCAAAACCATTTATAGAAACTCCACTTCTAGCCTTCTGCCCTTTATGCCCTCTACCGGATGTTTTACCTTTACCACAACCGATACCTCTACCCAGCAACTTAGGCTTCTTTTTCTTAGATAATTTAGTAAATATAGAGTTTAATTTTACAGCATTATTCATACTTTACCTGTTTCCAACTATCTCGCTAATCTTTTTGCCTCTTTTGCTTGCTACCTGACGAGGAGATAACATACTATCAAAAGCCTTAAACACCGCACATATAACGTTATGAGGATTATTTGATCTAGTGGATTTAGCTACCACATCCTTTATACCTAACACCTCAAAAACTGATCTAATCGCTCCACCAGCAATAATACCTGTTCCGGCTCTTGCGGTTCTTAAAACTATCTCACCAGAACAAAATTTAGCTTTAATATCATGATGCAAAGTTCTACCTTCACGCAAGTACACTCTAATCATTGATTTCTTTGCAGCATTTACAGCTTTGACTCTTGCTTCAGCAACTTCTGCGTGCTTACCTATTCCACACCCTACCCTACCCTTCTCATCGCCAACAACAACCAAAATTGAAAATGAAAATCTTCTACCACCTTTGGTAACCGTTGTCACTCTTCGTACCGAAACTAAAAGCTCTGATAAATCATTATTATTTTGTAAATTCTTTATAGCCATATTCAAAACCTTCTAAAATTCAAATCCAGAACTTCTTAAAGCCTCAGCAAATTGAGAAACTAATCCTGTGTATTTATACGCTCCACGATCAAACGTAAGCTGCTGCTCTAATTTCATGCCAGACAGACGCTCAACCATTAAAGAAGAAACCTGTTTTATAGTTTCAGCGTTGACTTTCCCTTTACATACATCCTTAATTTTAGCATCCAAAGTAGAAGCTGAAGTGAGAGTTATTCCTTTTACATCATTAATTAACTGGACATAAAAATGCCTATTAGATTTAAATATGGATATACGTAAACGTTCAGCGCTCTTGTCAAGCTTCGCTCTATTACGTAACTTCCTTTTTTCAGAATTACTTAAAAAATTATACGATCTTTTCATTTTTATTACTTCTTTTTACTTACAACCTTACGCAGCATAAATTTGCCTTTTATTACAACACCCTTACCTTTATAAGGATCATATTTTCTAATTTTGCATATATCAGACGCCACCATATAGACCTTCTGCTTATCCATACCACTAACTACTAAGTGAGTTGGCTTTATGCACTTAATCTCAACATCTTTAGGCACTTTATATTTAACATTATGGCTATAACCAAGATATAAAGTCAAATACTTACCATCACACTCTGCCTTATATCCCACACCGTTAATCTCAAGATTAACAGAAAAACCATCAACCATGCCGTTAATGATATTATTAATATTACTCCTATAAGTGCCCCACATAGGCTTTATTTTATCATAATTATCTTTATCTTGATCAACAGAAAGCAATAGCTGATTATCAATAATCTGACACACAACATCCCTGATCAAGCTAACTTCCTTTTCAGCCTTAGCACTCTTTATTAACATACTACCATTATTATATTCAACTGAAACACCAGCAGGAATATTGATAGGAGCAGCACCTATACGAGACATGAATTTCTCCTATTATTTAAAACACACGACACAAAACTTCTCCACCAACCTTTAACTTATGTGCATTATAATCAGTCATCACTCCTTTGGGTGTCGATATAATAAAAATACCAAGACCATTATATGCTTTAGAAATGTCCTTATACTTAGAATAACGACGACAACCAGGCTTTGACACCCTAACTATGTCACTAATTACAGGTGACTTCTCATAATACTTCAATTTTACAATGAAAGAAGGTAAATTATCTACAACTTGCTTTTCATAATCAAGGATATACCCTTCCTCTTTTAAAATCTCCAATATAGAAGAATTCATCTTAGAAAATAGTACCCTTGTTGCCCTATGCATTGCCAATTGAGCATTACGTATCCTTGTTAAAAAATCACCAATACTATCAGATAACGCCACAATATACTCCTTATATTATATTTACCAACTAGACTTTGTAACTCCTGGAATTTGCCCAAAAGAACATAAATCACGCAAAACAATTCTACATAAACCAAATTTTCTATATACTCCTCTTGGTCTCCCAGTTAAAGCACACCTATTTCTAATTTTGGTTTTAGAAGAATTTCTAGGCAATTTTTTAATTAATTTATTTTGAGCTGTAAACCTTTCTACAATAGACAAATTCTTATTATTTATTATAGATTTCAATTTTTCTCTTTTTTCTTTATATTGATCGCACAACTTTATTCTGCGAAGATTTCTTTCTATCATAGATTTTTTTGCCATATATTTCTCCTCTCAATTAATCAAAAAAAGGAAATTTAAGAGCCAGTAATAATTCCTTTGCTTCCTTATCACTAACTGCACTTGTTATAATATTAATATCCATACCTCTAATTTTACTTATTTTATCATAGTCTATTTCTAAAAACGAGATATGTTCCTTTATACCAAAGGAAAAATTACCATTACCGTCAAATTGCTTCACACTAAATCCTCTAAAATCTTTTTCCCTTGGCAAAGCAATATATATCAATCTTTCTAAAAACTCATACATTTTATCTCTACGCAAAGTTACTTTGCAACCTACTGTAGCACCTTTTCTGATCTTGAAGCCAGAAATAGATTTTTTTGCAAAAGTTGATAAAGGCTTCTGCCCAGCAATCAAATATAGGCTATCAAGTGGTTCATTTATTGCTTTACTATCTGTAGCAGCATCTCCAACGCCCATATTGATACACACCTTGACAAGTTTAGGCACTTGCATTATATTGCCGTAATTAAACTTATCCTTCAAGGACTTTACTATGCTATCTTTATACAATTCTTTAAACATATCAACCTAATCTATCACTTCTCCAGAAACTTTTGCAAAACGCACCTTTCTACCGTCTATAACCTTAAACCCCACTCTAGTTGGAGTTTTATATTTAGGGTCCAATGTTGCAACGTTGGATATATCAATAGCTAACTCTTTATTTAATATACCACCACTACTACCAGCTTTTGGTTTAGTATGTCTCTTATGCACATTCACTCCAGAAACAATTACTTTCTTTTTAGCATCACGTGCTATAACTTTGATTACCTTACCAATTTTTCCCTTATCTTTACCAGTTAAAACTATAACGTCGTCACCACTTTTTATTTTAGCACTCATTATAAAACCTCAACAGCTAATGACATTATCTTCATAAAAGAACCAGATGATAACTTTTTTACCGGACCAAACACCCGAGTGCCAAGTGGTTCACCTTGATCGTTAATCAAAACTACAGCATTGCTAGAAAAACGAATTACAGAACCATCAGATTTTCTAATAGGGCTTTTCACCCTCACCACAACTGCTCTATATACTTTTCCCTTCTCAACTTTCCCTCTTGGAGTAATAGATTTAGTAGATACAATAACTGTGTCACCTATAGATGCAGACTTTCTACCACCCAATAAACCAATACAAAGCACTGCACGCGCGCCAGAATTATCAGCTACTTCCAACAATGTATTTTTTTGAATCATATAAATATCCTATTCAATGTGAGCTATTAACAATAACCCATTTTTTAGTAGTAGAAATAGGCTTGTGTTCTTGTATTAAAACCTTGTCCCCTTCTTTACAACTATTATTCTCATCATGTGCTGTATACTTCTTGTATTTTTTTATAACCTTTTTATACAGCTCATCCTTATACACTTGTAATACCGAAACCTTTACAGTCTTATCACACTTAGCCTTAGTTACAGTACCACAAAAAACCTTTTTAGGCATTCTTTTCCTCTCTTCTTCTTTTATTTAATGTAGTTAAAATACGAGCTATGCTCTTTCTTATTAAGCTAAAACGCGAAATATTGTTGCACTGGCCCAGCTTCTTTTGAAAAACCAAATTAACAAACTCTTTTCTCAAATTCACAAGAATTTCATGCAATTCTTGCGAGGACCTCGATTCAATGTCAGCTATATCCATTGCAACTCCATTTAATTATGATTAGATACAAATTTACACTTCATAGGAAGCTTAGCAGTTGCCTTTTCAAGCGCCAATCTTGCTAAATGCATGGGAACATCACTGCTAATTTCAAACAACATTCTACCGGGCTTAGCTTTAAATACCCAAAACTCAACACTACCTTTCCCTTTACCCATACGCACATCCGCCGGCTTTTTACTAACAGGGGTATCAGGAAAAATTCTTATCCACACTTTACCAGAGCGTTTTAATGTTCTAGATATTACACGCCTTGCAGTTTCAATATGCTTAGATTGAATCCTACCTGCTTCCATAGCCTTTAGACCATAATCTCCAAAAGATAATGTGCTACCACCTTTCGTGTTACCCTTAATTCGTCCTTTAAATACTTTTTTATATTTACTTTTTTTAGGAATAAACATTTCAATATACCTAATTAGTTACCAATATAAACCCAGACCTTAACTCCTATGATGCCATATATAGTTTTTGCTTCAGCAAAAGCATAATCTATATTAGCACGTAAAGTATGCAAAGGCAAACGGCCTTCTTTATACCACTCAGTACGAGCTATCTCAGCTCCGCCAAGGCGCCCAGAACAACTTACTTTAATACCTCTAGCACCCATCCTCAAACAACTTTGAATAGCTTTTTTCATCGCTCTTCTAAATGAAACCCTTTTTTCTAACTGCTGTGCAATGCTGTTTGATATTAAAACTGCATCTATTTCAGACCTTTTAACCCCTACTACATTCACTTCCACATTATTTTTTACTTTTTCAGCTATCTTTTGCTTTATCTTCTCAATATCCGAGCCTTTCTTACCTATTATCACTCCAGGTCTAGAAGAATGTATTATTACAGATACCAAATCGATCGTACGCTCTATAATTACTTTAGAAACACCAGCATGCTTAAAAGATTCATTTATATAACTGCGAATAGATAAATCTTGATGCAACCCTTGTTTATAACCCTTCTCAGCATACCAAATAGATGACCAAGTATTAATTATTTTTAACCTAAATCCTTTAGGATTAACGTTTCCCATATTTTTGCACTTTCCTTATTAATTTTCTATTTTTATGAATCATATAATTTCCCCCAATTTTACAGTTATATTACTATAACGTTTACTAACTCTATTAGCTCTACCCATAGCTTTTGGACATACCCTACGCAAAGTAAGAGACTTACCTATTAAAATTTCTTTTATATATAAATTATCGATATCCAATCCATAATTTTGAGCATTAGCAATCGCAGAATTTAATACCTTCCTTATAAGACCTGCAGCTTTCTTTTCACAAAATCTTAATTGCACAGTGGCAAAAGAAACTTTTTTATTACGTACTAAACCAGCAACCAAATTCAATTTACGAGGAGTTGATTTTAAAACCCTAGAACCAGCTTTAACTATTACATCTCTGTTTTTCATATCAATTACCTTCTTGTCGCCTTTTTATCACCACTATGCCCAGTAAATTTACGAGTGGGTGAAAACTCACCAAACTTATGACCTATCATATTCTGATCATTAACATTCACAGGAATGTAATCCTTACCATTATAAACAGCAAACTTTAAACCTAAACAATTAGGAAGAATTACAGAAGCCCTGGAATGAACTTTTATAGCCATGTTAACAAACCCCTTGTTTAAAGCATTATTCACCGACTTTAATATAGAAGGATGACAAAAAGGAGGCTTCCATGCAGATCTACTCATAAACTAACCTTTCAATTGTTTTATATACTTATCACTAGATTTATTTCTCCTTCGAGTTTTCTTTCCTTTTGTTGCAACACCCCAAGGAGTAACAGGATGACGACCACCAGAGGTTTTTCCTTCCCCGCCTCCATGAGGATGGTCAACCGGATTCATTGCAACTCCACGTACAGTAGGTCTAATCCCAAGCCACCTACTTCTCCCAGCTTTACCCAACTTTCTATTCTTATGGTCAGGGTTAGATACTACACCAATAGTAGCCTTGCAAGAAGATAAAATCAACCTAATTTGACCAGACCTGAGTCGTAATAAAACATATTGGCCATCACGACCAACGATTTGTGCATAACAACCAGCAGCTCTAGCAATCGCAGCACCATTACCTGGCTTCAGCTCAACATTATGAACGAAAGAACCAACAGGTATATGCTTGAGTAGTAAACAATTCCCTGGCAAAATATCAGCATCATTCCCAGCTGTAACAACATCACCTGGCTTCATACCTTGAGGAGCTAATATATAAGACTTAATATCATCTTCCTTATATGATATTAACGCCAAAAACCCACTTCTATTTGGGTCATACTCTATTTTTTCAACTATACCTTGACCACTTCTATTACGCTTAAAATCTATCACTCTATACTTCTTTTTGTGACCACCACCCCTATGACGAGTTGTAATTCTACCATGATTATTTCTTCCACCACTGGACTTTTTACCGGATGTAAGAGACTTTTCTGGCTCATCTTTTGATAAACCAACTTTACTTACTAACACAGTCCCACGAGAAGACGGAGTAACAGGATTAAAAAATTTCATACCCATACTAAACGCTCATTATATCTAATTTTTGACCATCCATCAAAGAAAAATAAACTTTCTTTTTCTGTTTTTCACAACCAATCACACCCCTAAAACGCCTATATTTAGGCTTAATTCTAACAACATTTATAGAAGAAATTTTAACATCAAATAGAGACTCTATTGCCAACTTTATTTGACGCTTATTTACATTTACAAAAACATACAAAGAATATTTATTAAACTTCTCCCTCAAAAAAGAGGCCTTTTCTGTAATTATAGGAGATTTTATTATATTATTATATTTGATCATAACAATCTACCTTCAAGATGCTTTAAAGTATCCTTTGTCAACATCACGCATTCGTGATTCAATATATCAAAAACATTTAACCCAATAGGTTTGATTAAGTCTACATAGTGCAAGTTTTTAGCCGCACGCAACAAATCATCTCCATAATCACCAACTATCAAAAAGGAAGAAAATTTAAAATTTTTAATACATTTACACATTTCAGACGTTTTCTTCACATCAATATTTAAATTATCCAGAATAATTACTTGATTATTTAAATACTTTAGAGATAAAGCAATTTTTAAACCAAATTTGCGTACCTTCTTATTAAGAGAATAAGTATGACTCCTCACAACAGGGCCGAAAATAATCCCACCACCTCTAAATTGAGGAGATCGCAAGCTCCCTTGTCTTGCCCTACCAGTACGTTTTTGACCATAAGGTTTAGCTGTTGTACCAGAGACATCACTAATACCTTTTGTTTTATGAGTACCAGCTCTTCTCTTCGCTAATTGCCATCTCACTATATCATGCAAAATACTCAATTTTTGCTTAGCAGAAAATATCAAAGGATTGAGCTGAGCAGTACCTACATTATCATTAGATAGATTAACTAAATTACATTCCATAACTAACTTACCAAATTACTAGCATCATCATTTACATCTAACAGTAAACCTACCGGAAAAGGAACATCTTTATGTAAAGATTTTTTAACTGCATCTCTTACAAAAACATAGGAATTTTTAAACCCAGGAACATTATTACCCTTCACAGCAATTATACTATTTTCATGATCAATGGATAATATCTTCATATTTTGTGCAGTTATCCTGCTGTTACCTAAATGACCAGCCATTTTCTTTCCTTTGAATACTCTACCAGGATCCTGACATTGGCCAGTGGAACCTTGTGATCTGTGAGCAATAGAAACACCATGAGATGCCCTAAGCCCACTGAAATTATGCCGCTTCATCACACCAGCAAATCCTTTACCTATAGAATAACCCGTAATATCAAGATATTGACCAACCACAAAATGATTGATTCCCACTTTTTTACCACATTCTATTCCCGACAGGTCATTTAATCTACTTTCGTATAACTTACATTTATTATTTATACCCTTTTTCCTTAAATATTCCAACTGAGGTTTTGCTATATTTTTAAAATCTCCTGTGCCTAAAATGACTGAATTATAGCCACATTTATCTTGTCCTTTTATATCAATAATATAAGTTTCGCTGAGATGCAATAAAGTTACAGCCATGCGACTATTGTCAGAATACATAGCAGTATGACCAATATTCATCATTAGTAAACCAATTCTCCTCAGCGAATTTATTCTCTTCATTTCCTTCTCCTAAACCTTAACTTCCTTGACTTTTAAATCCACTTCTACGCCAGCAGAAAAAGATAAACCTGTAAGCATCTGCATCATAGTAGGAGTAAGATCATGTAAAACAATCAAACGCCTAGAAGTTCTCATTTCAAACTGTTCACGAGATTTTTTATCAACGTGAGGAGATCTATTAACAATAAATTTAGAATCTTTCCTTGGCAACGCAATCGGACCAGATAATTTTGCACTGGACCGCTTTAATTCATCAACAAATTTTCGAACACACTCCTCCAATAAAGAACAATCGAAAGCCTTAATGTTAATATATATATCTTGCTTCATCTTAGTTACTACACTCACTCCAAAATTTCAGAAACAACACCAGAACCAACAGTTCTACCACCTTCTCTTATCGCAAAACGCAATCCCTTATCCATTGCTATCGGTACTTGCAATTCTACTTCTACACTCACATTATCTCCTGGCATTACCATCTCCTTCCCATCTAGCAATTTTATGCTCCCAGTTACATCCGTTGTCCTTAAATAAAACTGTGGCTGGTAATTCGCAAAAAATGGTGTATGCCTTCCCCCTTCCTCTTTCTTTAATATATAAACCTCCGCCTTAAACTTTCTATGCGGTGTTATCGTCCCCGGTTTCGCTAATACTTGCCCTCTCTCCACTTCTTCTCTTTTTGTTCCTCTTAACAATATTCCTACATTGAGCCCTGCACTTCCCTTATCCAGCAACTTCTTAAACATCTCAACACCTGTGCATATCGTCTTTTGCGTCGCTTGCAGACCTATTATCTCTATCTCTTCTCCCGTCTTTATCTCTCCCTTCTCTATTCTTCCTGTTACCACTGTTCCTCGCCCCGATATCGAAAATACATCTTCGATTGGCAATAAAAATGGTAAATCCACAGGCCTTGGTGGAACCGCTACATATTCATCTAACTTTTCCATCAATTTGTCTATTGATTTCTTTCCATATTCGCTGCTGTCATCCTCCAGCGCCTTGAGTGCTGAACCAACCACCACAGGCACTTCATCCCCTGGAAATCCGTATTTACTCAGTAATTCCCTCACTTCCATTTCTACTAAATCTATCATATCAGCATCAGCAACATCAGCTTTATTTATATACACCACGATATATCCAACACCTACCTGCTTCGCCAGCAATATATGCTCTCTCGTTTGTGGCATTGGCCCATCAACCCCCGACACTACCAATATCGCCGCATCCATCTGTGCTGCACCTACTATCATGTTCTTTACATAGTCAGCGTGTCCAGGACAATCAACGTGTGCATAATGCCTTTTTTCCGTCTGATACTCAACATGCGCTGTTGCTATCGTTATCCCCCTCTTCCTTTCTTCTGGCGCTTTATCTATCTGATCGTACGCTACAAAATTTCCATAATGCTTCGTTATCGCCGCTGTTAACGTCGTCTTCCCATGATCCACATGCCCTATTGTTCCCACATTTACATGCGGCTTTCCAAATGCTTCCACTATTGCTGTCATAATTTAAACTTTTCCACCTAAAATACAAATACATCAATAAATAATATGTTGATTTTATAAAAATACAACAAAAAAAAGAGCGGATAGTGGGAATCGAACCCACGCCACTAGCTTGGAAGGCTAGAGCTCTACCATTGAGCTATACCCGCACAATGGAGGAGGTAGGATTCGAACCTACGTACGCTCACGCGGACAGATTTACAGTCTGTTACCTTTAACCACTCGGTCACTCCTCCGCAAAAATTTGTTAAGAGAATACTATTTTAGCATCTTAACTTAAGCTCTTATTGTATTTAATACTAAACGCCTAAAATTAAAAAATCAAGCAATAAAACCTACCCTGATTAAAATCACGCAGATTTCATTTTATACAACACAATATTGTCAATAAAACGTTTAAACAAATAATGCGAATCATGCGTACCTGGCGCTTCTTCTGGATGGTATTGCACAGAAAAGACTGGGTAATCCTTCATCATTATTCCCTCTACACTATTATCAAATAGAGAAATGTGAGTAATTTCAACATTACTTAGAAGAGAAGCTGAATCAACAACGAAACCATGATTTTGGCTAGTGATCTCAACTTTTCCACTAATTACATCATAAACTGGATGGTTACTCCCTCGGTGACCTATATCCATCTTGATGGTCTTTGCCCCCAAAGTAATCGCAAGTAATTGATGGCCCATGCATATGCCAAAAATTGGTATTTTAGATTTTATAATAATGTCTATTTCTGAAACTACACTTTCTCCTATTTCTTGCGGATCACCAGGACCATTTGAAAGCACTATACCATCTGGATTCATACTCAACACTTTTTGAGCAAAACCTGTGCTTGGTCTGATTAATTCAACTGTACAACCAAGTTCTATTAAGCGTGAAACTATACTGATTTTTACGCCAAAATCAACGATTACAACCCTATATTTTGCATTAAGGTCTCTTTTAAAATTACTATGCAAGCTAACTTTATTGGTTATTTCTATCCCATTTACAGGTTTGTATTTCTTCAATTCATCCAACACATGCGTCTCGCTTGACGGGTATATCATTCCATTTTGAGATCCATGTTCTCTCAAATGTCTCGTTAAAGCTCTAGTATCAACTCCTGATATCCCAATCACGTTATTTTTCTCTAACCAATCATTTAAACTGATATATGAAGAAGAGTGGGACATAGAAGAAAGTTCACGCATAACCACACCACTTGCAAAAATTTTCTTTCCTTCATTATCTTTATGGTTTACTCCAATGTTACCAATATGAGGAAAAGTGAACGTTATAATTTGATCGGCAAAAGAAGGATCAGTTATAGTATGCTGATACCCGGTCATACCAGTGGTAAAACAGATCTCACCTATGCACTTGCCTTTTTTACCTACTGATTTTCCCCAAAAGCATTTACCATCTTGTAAAATTAAAACTGCGTCCTGCACTTCATTATCTATTTAACTGATTCAAAACAGTATACAAGAATTTCAAATAATACGTAACTCTTTCTAAAACTCCAAATTCAACCATAAGGCGGCGAAGAACAATATGAAAAAAATTTTTAACACGCCCTTCCATAAAATATGTTGACTATCTCCGTATTTTATATTAGATATATTTAGTAGTTAAAAAATAGAGAGGTTAGTTATCATGCTAAGTGGGTTTCAGTCTAAAAATAAGTTACTGATTGCAGGAGCTGGTTTACTATTCTTTACGATGGTGTTGCCATCATTTTTTCTCTTAGCAAAAATAGCCATAGGATTAGCTATGACCGCAATTGCAATAATCGCGGTAAAAATTGTCTCAAAAATAATATCAAACGTTCTTGAAGAGAAGGAAGCAGGTCAAAATCAGGAAGCACAACAAACAACACAAAGTAAAATTATAAACCTGGCTATTGGATTAACATCTATATTGGTAGGAGGATTATCAATGCTCATTATAGCAAAAACTGGCTTGATTGCAGCATGTGCAGCTATAACTGCTTTAGCTCTACACGAATATGTTAAAAATGAAGAAATAGGAAAAGATATAAACAATAAATTCGATAAGGTAGCTGACGGTATCACTGACTTTATTGTTAGCAGTGTTGAAAAACTTATTCCAACAAAGCCGCCAGGCATAACAGCCTAAACTGTCTCCGTTCAGCAGAGTGGTTTAAGAAACAATAGATAGAAGGTTTTGAAAAGGGTTCAGCCTCCTTTGTTTCCAAATTAAGTATAATGAAATTATCTTTTCGTATCCGTTCAGGAGAGTGGTTTAAGAAACAATAGATAGGAGATTTTGGAAAGGATTGAGACCCCTTTGTTTCCAAGTTAAGTATAATGAAATTATCCGCTCAAGGAATGTATTTCCCCGCTTTGATTGTGTAAAATATGAGTTTTTGCGATAAACGACATAATGCCGAATTTGCCGTTCAGCGTGGTTATTTGTCAGCGGAATATTTTCTGGGTCATCTAAAAATTTCCACATCATTCTTTCAGATCTCAGAACATTTTTTGCAACTCGAGAGGCTCCAATTGCTTCAGGTAAACGAGATATCTCCTTCAAGTAATACTTTGTACGTTTTCTTAATTTTCTGGCACGTCTGACAAACCTCAAAACATCTATCTCACTTTTTAGTAAAGCTTTTTTTAGTGCAAATAATTCAGTGGCCACGTTTCTCAAGTAACAACCCAGAACTTTAACTTCAACTATGTGCTAACCTTTCAAAATCTCTTGATAAATGTGCCCAACAGATTTGCCTGTTTTTATCGGCAAAATAATTGTATGCTGCATACCTGTCAGTTATTACCAAGCTATTGCGATTGCAGAATTTACTATTTTGTAAAACTTTCATTCCTCTTGACTCTGTAAATTTTACAAAACTTGCCGTATTGCTTGCAAACATCCAACACCAAGCGAGTTTACCTTTGTTATAATGGCTCGTTTCATCAATATGTAGAACTTTACTCCTACTTATCTCTTGTTCGATCTGCTCATACATTTTTTTGCATTTTGAAGCAACTCTATGTTCACTATTTGATATGCTACCGACGCTTATGTTCAAATTGAAGATATCATTTACGACACTCGCTATTTCGCGTTTTGAATTTTTGTAGAATCCGCTGAACGCTGCAATTATTGACTTAACCCTTGGACCAAATGTATCTGGCGTAACACCTTCCGGTAACTTGCTACTTCTTCTCTTTCCGCATCTCCGACAACGGCCATGTTCTAACTGATATTCCACTACATAAGGCTTGATTTCTGGAAGATCAACTTTCTGATGAATATATGGTTTTTCACATATTGCAATTTCTCCTCCGCATTCGCAAGTATTAGGCAACTCTATCTTTACTACTTTATCTGCATCCATGTTGGCGCGAAAACTTCCTTTATGACCAACCTGACCGCCAATATTCCTTTCGCTTTTCGGCTTATTCTTTTTTATTTTATACAACTCTTTGGAACTTGGTATTGATGAATTTTTTGAGCTTAAACCGAGTCTTTCTCTTAACTCAGCATTTTCTATCTTTAAAGCCTTATTTTCTGCTTTTAAACTTTCATTCTCTTTTTCCAATCTTTCTATTTTTGCTTCTAACCTTTCTATTTTTTGCTGTAAATTTTTGCAAAGTTCTAAAAGGTTTACCATATTACTTCACTTTTGCTCTATGATTATCTTCTTAGATCACCTTGTCTACCTTATTCTGCCACTCCGCTGAACGGATACATCTTTTCTGCTTTTAAACTTTCATTCTCTTTTCTATTTTTTGCTGCAAATCTTTGCAGAGTTCTAAAATATCTTACCTCACTTTTGCTCTATGATTATCTTTATTATCCTGTTTCGTCTACCTTATTTGCTACTCTCTTGAACGGACTCTCTCTTGAACGAACACTCTACAGTTACTCTTTCATCAATAGCTGAGCGAGGTGCACCGGAACCAGGTACAACAATATTTTCGTGCGATTGCGTACTCTTCTTTTCCTCATATGGTATTTGCTTAATGAAATGTGCTGCTAAAACTTCATGTAAAGCTTTACCTTTTATAAGCACAGCCTCGTTTTGCTTAGCTAATTCTAAAATTTCCTTTGGTTCAACATCTTTACCGTCAATAGTTGATTTTTTAATACTAACTTGACCTAAATTTATATTTAGAACAACAGCGCAGTTAAGGTCTTTTCCAGATTCATCTTTTGCACCGCAACTAATTTCGATGTCACATATTGCAAATTCTGTAAAGGAGTAGTTCCTCTGTTGTTTCTCATTCTTCTCAATTGTTACTATTCTTTTATCATTACTGTATATTTTTACTCTTTGTACCTCATTTTTAATTGTTTCCATCCTTTTAGTCTTTTCGCTAAAAAGACGACTAGTTTCTAAACTCTGTCCAGGTTTAGTAATGCTGATACTAAGATTATCATAATGATTAACAAGATGTCCTGCCTTTTTGTCTGGCCAATAACATCCATCAAAGAAACCAATTAGATCATATTTGTTTAGAAATTCTTTTGCATCATTCATTCCTTCGTCAATTCGAAGAAGATATCTACCCAACCTTCTTTTAAAATTTTCTTTTAACTCCTCCTGATCTTTAGAAGTAAGCTTCTTATCCAATATATCCATTATTTCTCTTTGCTTACTTAATACCACATAGTTAAAAAGGAAAATGCTCTCCTTCTCCCGTCGATAATAGTTTGCTATTTTGTCAAATGGATCTGCTGGCCGGCCGTTATTATAATTTACAGAATCAGAAGAATCTTGACATTTATTATCCTTAAAATTGAAATTCAATTTTTCAAAATCTGATAACACTTCTTCTGCCCTATCTTTAAAAGACCGAAGTCTATCTTGAAGTTCTTTTCCATAACTCATTCCTTTGTCAATTTGAAAAACATATTGACTATATTTCTTTCTAAACTCCTCCTGTTCTTCGAGAAGAGGAAGATTCCTATCTAATATATCAATTATTTCTTTCCGCTTATTCAATATCACGTAATTAAAGAGGGAACTCTTCCCCTTCTTTTCATAATCGTCTGCTATTTTGTCAAAACACTTATTATCCTTAAACTCCAATTTCTCAAAATCTGAGAGCACACTTTGTACCTGAGTCTCATCGAATTGAAGATTTGCTTGAGGAGATAGAAGAGTCAACTTTTCTTCACTTTCCTTGGTACTCTAATTTTTGTAAAAACCATTCAATAGATTTACAATACTAGAAAACATTTCACACCTCTATTGTTATAAGTAAACTTAATTATATCTTAATGCTAAATGTTGTAAAGCTAAAATTAGAAACTAAAAAAGCTAACATAAGTTCTGCATTGTTTGCAGCTTTATCAGCCTATTAGGCAGAATTATTAAAGAATTAGTTGAATAGGTATTATGATTCAATTTAACTCCATCCACAAGTTCTCCGCTTGTTACTCCAGTTGCAATGAACACTGATTCACCTCTTGCCATATCTTTTACGGCGTAGACTTTTTCTGGGTCATCAATATTTAAATTTTTTGCTCTTTCTCTTAACTGATCCGTATCAAGTACTAATCTTCCCTCCATCTGTCCGTCGATAGAGCTTAGCGCTGCAGCCGCAAGCACTCCCTCTGGTGCTCCTCCTATACCGATATACATATCATGATTGCCATTTATTAGTGAAACTATGGCCGCAACATCACCATCATCTATTAGTTTAATTTTTGCTCCTAATTTCCTGATTTTCTCTATTAATTCACTATGCCTTTCACGTTTAAGTACAGTTACCACGAGATCATTCACTTTGCACTTTTTTGCCTTGGCTAAATTGTCTAGATTCTTTTCAATGCTATTTTTTAGTGAGACTACACCCTCTGGAAGATTTTTTCCTGCCGCTATTTTTTCCATATAAACATCAGGTGCATGTAAAAAATTACCTTTTTTCGTTGCAGCAAGAACAGACATTGCCCCTGGTTTGTAATGAGCACAAATCGTAGTGCCCTCAAGTGGGTCAACGGCAATGTCGATTTCAGGACCATTTCCAGTGCCAACCTTCTCGCCAATATATAGCATCGGCGCTTCATCTCTCTCACCTTCACCAATTACGATAGTACCATTTATTTCCATTGAATTTAATACTGTACGCATTGCATCAACTGCAACCTGATCAGCCCTTTTTTCATCACCAAAGCCTGCCAATTTATACGCAGCAAGTGCTGCAGCTTCGGTCACTTTAACTAATTTATAGGCTAAATCTTCCATCATTTGCTTTAAGAACTATATTCAATATATATCATGCTGCTTGAAACTGCAATATGTCTTGACTGGTTGTGGGAAAGTTGCTATAATAAACTAACATATAGTAGTAGGGTTAGTTATGATATATAGTAATGATGATATTAGAGAGTTGTATCTAAATATAAATGAGACTGTAAAACAGAAGCCTCAAGCAAGTCTTGAAGAATTAAGTAAAGAGCTAAATGCAAGAATTGATCTAAAGCAAAAATTTCATAATGGCTGTGTGTTGGGAGATTTACTATTAGCACTTGCAATTGAAAAAAGTAATCTAGATTTTATAAAATTTCTCTTTAAAAATGAGCTAAAAATTATTAGTATCATTTCCCAACAAGAAGAAACATGCCATATTCCCAAAACTATAAATGGTCAATCTATATTAAATTATGCTGTCCATTTTGGTAATACCGAAATTTTAGATCTACTCTTACAAAATGTTAACGCAGAACAATCAAAGCTAATACCTAAAAGCAAGCTGTACAAGTTGTGTCAACAATTAAAGAGTAATGCGTTAGATAAGGCTATAGACAAAAACAATGAAAAACTTGTTACGTTACTCGTGTCAGCGATAGAGGAGAAACAAGAAAAGCAAAAAAATATCTAATGAGGAAATTAAAGTAGGATCTGGCAGTAATAGTAATGCCACTAGTAAATCTATAGCAACATCAACAAAAAAAACAAATCCAACTACTGTACCAAATAGTGGTAACGGTAGGAGTGTTATTAATAAACCAGTATCTCCTGTAGTATCAACAAACGCCGGCACATCCGCTATGTCAAGCGGTAATGATAAGTCTAGTAATATAAGAACTCACGGCGATGGTCTATCAAATCATACTATTACACCAAATAGTGGTAACGGTCAGCATCATAATAACAAAAATGAAACGCCTGTAGTAACAGTGCCTTCTATATTAACAAAGAAGACAAATACCAATCAAACTGTTACACCAAATAGTGGTAACGGTCAGCATCATAATAACGAAAATAAAACGCCTGTAGTAACAGGGATTGACCAAACTGCCACACCAAATAATGATAATAAAGCTAACGGCTTTGTAGATGCTCAATTTTCTATGCCAAATGAACAAGAAACTAAATATAAAGAGAGCAAAAAGGATTTTTACACCTCGTTGACAAAAGATGTTGTTGGAGTTGTTATTACAGGATTATTCATTACTGCTGCTGTGATGGTTCCATTTGTAGCTGGTGCAGTAGTTTGCAGTGTCATAGCTGCTTTGATTGCAATATATACCGGGTTGCATGTAAAAAATTCTACATTACCAAGTTATAGGGAGATGAGAGAGAATGAAGTTGAACATGTAACAGGATGTCATCCCAGTGCCCAGACACTGGGATCCAAAAGGCCATAATAAAAACTAGATTCCAGCGTCACGCGCTGGAATGACACCCTCTGGTGGGCTCAAACCATATGAGTAGCCAACACTGCCACTATACTTACCTAGCAAATTTAGATCTAACACTAAACTGTGCTGCCACTAACTTTGCAACCGGTACTCTATAGGGTGAGCATGAAACGTAATCCACCCCTGATTCGATGAGAAACTCTATGGATTTTGGATCTGCTCCATGCTCTCCACATATACCCAGTTTTATTTCTTTTCGGGTTTTTTTGCCTCTTTCAATGGCTATCTTGATTAACTCCCCTACCCCTTCGATGTCCAGCACTTCAAATGGGTCGTTTCCGAATATGTTGCTTTCCTTATAAGAATCGAGGAAATTAACTGAATCATCTCTTGAAAGTCCCATGGTTGTTTGCGTTAAATCATTAGTGCCAAAACTAAAAAACTCTGCATGTTTTGCTAACTTATCAGCAATCAGTGCCGCTCGTGGCAGTTCTATCATCGTTCCAATTGAATAAGCCTTGTCTGATGTCATTCCAGCGCGTGACGCTGGAATCGGCTTCTTGATCCTAGCTGAGATGACAGAAAATTCTTTCTTCACTAGCTCGCATATCAGAACAAACTCTTTCTCACTCATGATAAAAGGAATCATGATTTCAGGCTTAACTTCTACCTTTTTCTCTTCCTTCAGCTCATTTGCAGCACTAAGTATTGCCCTGATTTGCATGCTATATATTTCAGGATGAGAAATGGCAAGTCTACAACCTCGATGGCCAAGCATTGGGTTCTTTTCTGATAACTGTGCTATTTTATTTTTTACTGATTCAACTGACTTACTAAGCGATTTGGCGATTTTTTCTATAGTAGACTGATTATTGGGTAAAAATTCATGCAAAGGTGGATCAAGCAAACGTATAGTGACTTCCCTGCCCTCCATAATAGAAAATATTTCTTTGAAATCAGACTTTTGCATTTCTTCCAGTTTAATGAGCGCATTTGCCCTTTCATTTTCATCGTCAGCTATTATCAACTTTTGAATGAATTCGATTCTATCACTAGCGAAAAACATATGTTCTGTGCGACATAAGCCTATACCTTCTGCACCGAATTCTTTTGCAATTTTTGCATCTTTTGGAGTATCAGCGTTCGCTCTCACTTTGATCGTTTTGATTTCATCTATCCAGTTGATTATCGTTTTGAATTCTTGCGATAATTCAGGTGAAATTGTAGGAAGAATGCCAAGCATAACCTCCCCTGTTCCTCCGTTGATGGTAATTGGTTCACCTTTATTTACTTTTGTATCCCCTACAGAAAAGAAAGTTCCATCTTTATCGATATAAAGTCCACTCACACTGCAAATGCATGGCTTACCCATTCCACGGGTTACAACAGCAGCATGCGAGGTCATCCCTCCCCGTGCTGTTACTATGCCACTTGCAGCATTCATTCCATTAATATCTTCAGGACTCGTTTCTGACCTTACTAAAATCACTTTTTTACCCTGCTCTGCAGCTTTTTCAGCATCACTTGCACTAAACACTACATATCCAGAAGCAACCCCTGGAGAAGCCGGCAGTCCCTTCCCTATTACTTTCTGGTCACCCTTAACGTCAAGAACTGGATGCAATAAATTGTCAAAGGTTTTTGGATCAATTCTCAATATTCCTTCTTCTTTTGTAATCGTTCCTTCGTTTACCATATCAACTATTATGCGAATAGCAGCTTCAGCCGTGCGCTTGCCAGACCTAGTTTGCAAAATCCATAACTTACCGTCCTGTACAGTAAATTCGATATCCTGCATGTCTTTATAATGCCTTTCAAGTTTTTCACATACCACGCATAATTCTCGGTAGACACTTGGCAGCAACTTCTCCATGGTGTTTTTTTGCTCTCCGTCAATTGGCATAGGAGTATAAACACCAGAAACCACATCCTCACCCTGAGCATTAACCAAAAACTCACCAAAAAGCTTTTTTTCTCCAGTTGAAGGATTTCGTGTAAATATCACACCAGTTGCAGAATTATCATTTAAATTACCAAAAACCATTGCTTGCACGTTGACCGCTGTTCCAAGGTTTTCAGGAATATTATGTATTCTTCTATAGGAAACAGCCCTATCATTTTTCCAAGAAGCAAATACTGCATTCACTGAGCTGAGCAATTGCTCTTCAACGTTCTGCGGAAAATGTTTTCCTGTTTTTTCATGTACTATCCTTTTGAAATTGTTAACAATTTCTTTTAAAACATCAACATCAAGATCAGCTAAGCTTTTTGCTCCACTCTTTTGCTGCTTATTATCAACAACATCTTGAAATAGGTGATGATCAAGCTGTAGTACAACATTGGAGTACATCATGATGAAACGGCAGTAGCTATCGTAAGCAAAACGTTCGCCACTTTTTTTTGCAAGCCCAACAACGGTTTCATCATTTAGACCAACATTTAAAATAGTATCAAGCATGCCCGGCATTGAACTAACACTACCAGAGCGTATTGAAACTAATAAGGGGTTATTTAAATCCCCAAATTTACAACCGATGTCATTTTCGAGCATCGCCATGTAGTTTTTGATTCCACTACATATGTCATTCCAGTGCGTGACCACATTTTTTTCTGGATCCGAGTAGTCAGCTACTTGGATAACAGAAGATCTATTGTCTTGATAATAGACTTCGCAAGCAGAGGTGGAAATTGTGAAACCAGGTGGAACAGGAATGCCAACATTGCACATTTCTGCTAAATTTGCCCCCTTTCCTCCCAGCAGATTTTTCATTTCTGCATTGCCTTCGCATTTACCCTGGCTAAAGTAATGTATTAACTTTTCCCCCATCATTTTCTCCGGATTTTCACTGATAAACACATTGTACATATAGTTCCAATAAACCTGTGAGAACTTGAAACCTTAGGATAATAAATTTTACAAAATTTTGCAACAACGTTCCTTCTGGCAACATCAGTAAAGTTAACAAAAAAGATGACAAATTATTGAATTATTATCAATAAGAATATATAATATAAAGATACATTTAAAAATTTTTTTATGGCTCTTTCTAAATTTCTCGACCCCAAGAATGATGTTGCGTTCCGGCGTATTTTTGGTACTGAAAAAAATAAAGACATCCTCATTCACTTTCTCAATGATATTTTGGGGTTCACTGGCAAAGATGAAATAAAAGAAATAGAATTCCTCAGCACTATTCAAGATGCTGAAATTGCCTCTAAAAAACAAAGTATCGTTGATGTTCTTTGCAGGGATGAAAATGGGGTGCAAGTAATAGTCGAAATGCAAGTTGCCAAAACTAAAGGCTTTGAAAAACGCGCTCAATATTACGCTGCTAAAGCTTATTCAAGGCAAGCTGATAAAGGTGATCAATATCAGGATCTTAAAGAAATCATTTTTATAGCTATTGCTGATTGTATTCTCTTTCCTAATAAATCTGAGTATAAGTCAGATCATGTAATGTTAGACAAAGATAGCTATGAACATGATTTAAAAGATTTTTATTTTACATTTATCGAGTTACCAAAATTTCCTAAAACTAAAGAAGACCAATTGGAGAGTATAGTTGAAAAATGGATCTATTATTTTAAATATGCAGATGAAACTAGCGAAGAAGAATTGGAAAAGATAATAGGTAGTGATGTAATAATTAAAAAGGCATATGAAGAACTAAATAGATTCAACTGGTCAGAGAAAGAATTTATTGCCTACGAACAGGAAATAAAACGTATTCGTGATGAACGGGCTGTTCTTGAACAAAAACTTGATGATGCTAAAAAGGAAGGAAAAATTGAAATTGCAAAAACAATGCTGGCTAATAATGTTGATGTCACCACTATTGTTAAGTTTACTGGCCTCTCCATGAGTGAGATCAAAGAATTGCAGAATTAAGTGGACCCGCAAACGGTTACACGAAATAATGCTGCAGCCTGACCAGGTGATAAGTGCATTTAGCCTATTTATCTTCATACTTTCATGTCAATTTTATAAATCAAATTTATTTCTGTGAGTAGCTACAATTTAAAGACCTTGCTTCATCAATGTAATGGAACAAAACCTTTTTAGTAAGTTCAAAACCCTCTAAAGTCTCTCCTTCGCATCTTGCTGTAATGCAGTTTTGCGTATTTGATACCCTAAGAAGCCACCAACCTTTATTATCGGTTACCTTAACACCATCAAGATCTGAAAATACAATATTTTGCTTCTCCAGTGTTTTCTTTATTGATTCAATTATTTGAAATTTTTTCTCATCTTTCACTACAATCTTTACTTCATGAGTGATATATAACTTCGGTAAATCCTCAATTACCTGAGATAGGCTTTGGTTTTTCTTAAGCAAAATGTCAACTGCTTTAACAGCAGAATATAGCCCATCATCAAAACCTAGCTCAGAAAAGAAGAAGTGCCCGCTTAATTCACCAGCAAACTTTGCCTCTTCCTCTACCATCTTCTTCTTAACTAGTGAATGTCCAGTAGCGCAGGTAATAACTTGCCCTCCTAACTTACTAACAAAATCATGCACTTTCATACTCATTTTTACGTTGGCAATAACTTTGCTTTCTGGATATTCCTCCAACACTTCACGTGCAAAAATTATAAATAAATGGTCATTGGAAACAACGTTGCCTTTATTATCAATTAAGCGCACCCTATCGCTATCGCCATCTAGCGCAATGCCAAGATCACATCCATACTCCTTCACAACGTCAATTAATTGAGCGAGATTTTTTTCCTCTATGGGATCTGGATCATGCAGTGGAAATGTCCCATCTATAGAATTATTGGTTACGATGTGCGTATGACCAGGCAAGATCTTTTCAATATACCTTATGATTCCACTTGCTGGACTATTTCCACAATCCCAGGCTATTTTTAATTTCTGTGTAGTATTATTCTTCACTGCACTTTTTAATATGCGAATGTACTCACTATATATATTTATGTTAATTAAGCTTCCAATTCTTGTGCTGTTTTTAATTGGACTGCTTATAATTTCCTTTATCTCTTGATCTGAGAAGACTTTTTTATTACTAAAAAATTTAAAGCCATTATATTCGCTGGGGTTATGAGAGGCAGTTACTATGATACCAAGATCCGCCTGTGTGATTTGTGTTGCAGCGTAAAGCATAGGTGAAGAGCATAGTCCAACGCGTATAACATTTGCACCGGATAAAGTTAAGCCCCTAATTAATTCTCTTTCTATACCTGGTGAATCTATTCTGCTGTCGTAGCCGACACAAACACTAGCTACGGTTTGGCCAAACTTTCTACCTATCTCGTACCCATCATTAATCTGTAAGTCTTTGCCTATTATACCTCTAATATCGTATTTTCTTATAATGGTATTGTCCATACTGTACTTCTTGAAGTGACTACTATATAACATTTTGGCCAAATGCTCAAGTTTATTTATCCAACAATTAGTTGACTTTTTAAAGAAATCTGTTAATATTATAGTATATTTTTTAAAATGTAAAATTATGCCACAGGAAAACGAAAATGTATTTATAGCTGAAAGTCAAAGTTTAGATGTAGATGAACAGCAGAAAAAGGATATTTTAGATGTGATTGAATCTTGTAGCAGCTTTCAAGAGACTATAAAACAATTGGAGGAAAAAAATTTAATCTGGTATTTTATTGGCCCTTTACGCAAAGATGAGAACATTACAGGACAGATAAATTTAAAGTGGGAAAAGGAGTTCCAAAAATTTGAGCAATCAATAAATGAAACACATAGAGAATTTGAAGCATCTTTACCAAATCAAAATTTCTTAGTGTATCCAACAAAGGATAATGACTTCAAAATTAGATTTGAAAATGAAGAAAAACCAATAGAAATTAGCAATATTTTAAGGACCAGCAGTGAAGGTAAGGTTTATAATATATCTTTAGGGAAAGATAGTCAAATAACCGCAAGCAAGAAAAATGGCAATGAGAGGCACTATGATTTTACTGGTTCAAGCTCATGTGAAATGACCATTAATTGGCAGGCTAAGGATTCTGAAGGTAACAGCATAGACTGTAGCATGACCGTAAAATTGGATTCTGGTGGTATACAGAGTGTTATTGGTGAGCCAAAATTTGGAGGAATAACGAGTTCAGAAGAAGTATTAAAGTTAGTTGGACAAAATAAAGAAGTTTTTATCAACAGAAAAACTCTGTATCAAGCTTTTACTGATATAGGTCAAGATATGGACAGTCTCGAGCCCACACAAGATCTATCATCGCAATTGCCTACACCAAGCAGCAGTGGGTATTCCTCTCCTAGCACACCTTCTTCACGTAGAAGTTCTATATCCACCAGCAGTGAATTTAGTGATGAAGATGAAATATTTGAGGATGATATGTCTGGTGATGAAGAAGAGTATGAGCAAGAAGGATTAAAAGATAAAGTAGATGAAATTATAAACGAAATTGAGGAATTAAAGGAAGGAAAAGAAACATTTGCTCAACATTTTGCAGCGCAGGCAAAGCAGCTTGAGGATCTAAGATTAGAACGTGACTCCTTGAGAGATAAAGTTAATGAACAACAGCGAGCGATATTTGAAAGAGATCAAAGAATAAAGGAGCAAGATGCTTCTATTAAGTCACTTATAGAGAAACTCGAAAAATTAGAAGAACTTAATCAAAAGATAGAAAAAGAAGGTGATACACAAATAAGCGAATTAAGTGAAGAAAAGCAAACTGGGGAAGAAGAAGCTGAAAGACTTAAAGCTGAATTAAAAAGGATGACGCAAGAATTAGCTTGGAAGAATCAAAATATTGAGCAGTTAACACAAAAGATAGAGAAAGAACTGCAGGATAAAAATGATGTAATAGAAAGCTTAAATGATAAGTTGAAAGATAAGGAAGGTGAAACAAATGAGGCAAATAAAGAATTACAGAGAAAATTGAAGCAAAGTGAAGCTAATTTAACTGTACTAAAGGAAAAGAATGCAAATTTGGAGAATGACCTGAAGAAAATAGTGGAAGGTTTAAACGATGATCATAAAAAGCAGTTGGCAGAACAGTTAATGGAAACAAAAAAGGAAAACAATACATTGGCTGAAACGGCGAGCCAATTGTCTAAAGAATTAAATGAATTACAGAGAGAAAAGGAAGATTTAGAGAGGGAAATTCGACAACTTGAACCTGGAAGATCACTTGCAGATGAGCTAAGCGAAGAAAATACGAAGGGGGAAATAGAAAAGCTTCAACGTCAGCTTAAGGAAAAGGAAGGGATGTTAACGTGTACACAGGAAGAGCTAGCATCTGTCAAAGAGAGTCTAGAGCAACTGCAGAACATATTACAGCAGGAAAAAGGTCAGGCAACTCAAACTGAAGTTGAATATGAAAGTAGAGGAACAAGCATGCAGCAGCAAGACCAAGGTATACAAGCTGTAAACAACAACTCAAGCAGAATAGCTAGTGGGTTAAGACAAGAAAACAAAAAATTGACTAGAGACAAACTAACTATATCTGAACAATTAAAACAAAAAATAAGAGAGATTGACGAGTTAAAGAAAAATTTAAAGCAACTGCAAGAAGAAAATAAACAACTAAAACAAGAAGTTACCAAAAATGCAGGCGTTGATGCATCATCTTCAACAGGTCAAAAAGAAGCTAAAGAAGCAGAAGTTATACCGCAAAACATTATGGATTGGCCTGTTCCAATTCCAGACGATAAACCAGAAGAGCAGAAAACTCCATTAGAGCCAATCAAGGTAAATACAGAATTATCAGATCCAAAATCAATCTCCGCTGAGGGTCCGGAAAAATCTCCTCCTCTTTCAAAATGATGAGTTTTGCTTCTATAGCTGACCCAAGCAACACGTCATCCCGCGATTTATTCGCGTTATCTCAGCCGCTAACACGTAGCGGGATACTTAACCGTCATACCGTGATTTATTCACAGTATCTCTTAGCCACTAACAAGCAGCGGGATGACAGCAATCCTACGTCATGCCGCCGCGGTATCTCTAGATCCCGCTAACTAGTAGCGGAATGACGAATTTTTGTTTTTCAAATTATAGCTAAACATACTGTAATTGCTATTGAATGATGGAGAGACATACTCCATTATTTTAGCACGAAGTAACAAATTCAATGAATTGGTTCTTCAAAAATAATTTAAACTTTTACAGTAGGTCATGAAATATTATAGCGATCTCATTAAAAGAAACTTTTATAAGTATCGTTGATGAGAAAGGAAAAGTTGTTAAGGAAGAAGTTGTTGCAAGCGAAAGTAAGGCAATAGCAGATTAGCCAAGGCAAAAAATACGAACCCATAGGAATAGAAAGTGGATAGTTGTCAATATCAATGTGCAAAGAGTTAAGGAGTTTTGGATTACCAGTAATTTGTGTAGATGCAAGGCATATGGCAGCAGCGTTGTCTGCAAGAATCAATAAGAATGATAAAAACGATGCGAGGGGTATAGCGCAGATGATGAGAAGTGTTAGTAAAATCAGTTGTCAAATTAAAATAGCGCTTGGAAGCAGAAGACAGCTAATGTGTAGCAAACAGCAGGTTATTGGAACAATAAGAGGGTTGTTGAAGATACATGGTCGATAAAGGATCAAAATTTGAAACTTTCGCTTTAAGAATACAAGAGGCAATAAATAATTTGGATGAAATCAGTAGGAGTTCAATTGAAGCGTTAGTTTGTAGTTTGGAAGCAATAGAAAAGTCATTAAGAAAGCTTGACAAAATGCTTTCAGAACAAGGTGAAAAAGACGATGATTGTAAATTGTTAACTACTGTTCCAGGAGTGGGGATTATAGTAGCAATGACGTATAAAGCTGCAATTGATAACCCACATAGGTTTGAGAAATCTGATACAGTTGGAGCATATATAGGGTTGACACCAAGGCAATATTCTTCTGGAGAAGTTGATCGGCATGGCAGCATATCAAAGATGGGACCAGCGGAATGTAGAAGTATGTTATATGAAGCTGCACAAACAATGCTTACAGTTACCAAGAGGACATTTAAATTAAAAAACTGGGGTTGCGAAGAAAAAAGGAATGAAAAAAGCAATCGTAGCAGTAGCAAGAAAATTAGCTGTAATTATGCATAGGATGTTGGTTGATAAAACAGAATTTTATTATCAATAAACATCAAAAGAGCATAGGACAATAATTTTATTGAAAATAAAGATAGCAATGCCGATGGAAGGGACAAGCAAGAACTTAGTTAGACTTCGTGGTAAATATGTTGCCGTCCACTTCCGCCTAACAAGTATAATGCGGCTTGACAAATTTATTGTCATCTCAGACCGCGGAGAGAACCATATGCTACTTTTAACTTATGTAAAATTACCAAGGATTATGGAGAAGATATGCTGTTTTGATTTGTGTGAAAATTATTGTTGACTTATGTGCAATTAGAGAACCTAAGTCACTTTAGCTATAATTCAGAATTGAGAGCTTTTAATAACTCTCTAACTCCCACTTAGGTCTTGGTGCAAAATTGAGAGAATCTATATAGCTTTTCTGTAACATTTCAATTCCTGCCCATCCAACCATTATTGCATTATCTGTACATAGGTTGTTGGGAGGAAAAAATATGTTTAAGTTTATGTGTTGTTTTAATTTTTCTCTCAAGAAATTATTTGCTGCAACTCCACCGGTAATCACAAAGTCATTGATTTTGATATTTAAAGATTCGGCCATAATAATCGCATTACTAACCCTGTCCAGCAGTATGTTACTAATACACTCTTGAAACGAAGCACATACATCACACACATCTTGCTCGCTCATTTTAAGTTCTTGCACTAAGTTTTTTACTGCTGTTTTAATTCCAGAAAACGAAAAGTTACATCCAGAACGTTTTATCATTGCCCTTGGCAATTTAAATCTTGCACCATTGCCTTTTTTAGCTAACTTTTCAATTAATGGCCCTCCGGGATAGCTTAAACCCAGCATCTTAGCAACTTTATCAAATGCTTCTCCTAGTGAATCATCGAGCGTTTCTCCAAGTTTAATGTATTTACCTACATCCTGTGCAATTAAAAATTGACAGTGACCACCTGATATTAGTAGGACTAAAAATGGAAATTTTACCTCATGCAGTAACCTAATAACCAATGCATGCGCTTCTAAGTGATTCACTGCAATGAACGGTTTTTGTGCCACATGTGCAATTGCTTTAGCCATCATTGTACCAACTATTAATCCACCTATGAGTCCTGGTCCTGATGTTGCTGCAATTGCATTGAGGTCACAAAAGTTAAGGTTAGATTTTTTTACAGCGCTTTTTATCAGGCCACTTAAATGTTCCATATGAGCACGTGAAGCTATCTCAGGAATCACCCCACCGCGTTTTTTGTGTTCTACTTGAGAAAGAATCTTGTGAGCAAGGACTTGCTTGTCACTATTTACAATCGCTACTGCAGTTTCGTCGCAGCTTGTTTCAACAGCTAAAATGGTTTTCATGTATATTCGAGCACTTTATTATCAAAACTATATCTTGAAACGCTGTAGAAGTTAACTGCAAAGTTAACTTCTACAGCTAAAAGATTTACCGACAACCGTCATCCCGCTGCTTGTTAGCTGATGAGATGCCGCGAATGAATCCACAACTGTACGAACATTATGATTTGAGAGCAATTTCCACTAGGAAGGTGTCATTCCAGTGCCTCTATGATGTTATCCCAGTGCTTGACACTGGGATCCAGCTTTTTCATAATCATCAAAATGTTGTATTTTTACATAAAATGGCTATTTTTATGCTTACCAACTTAATAAAATTCCTGGATCCCAGTGGGCTTTGTTGCATCGCTAGCTATGATGGATTAAAGATAAAAAAGATGGAGAATATCAGTAGCTTATTATTCTGGTATTTATAACAAGAACGGTCAGTGAATACCTAAATTTGAGTAAAAGAAATTTCACTACCACTCATTAATCCGGCTAAAATTCAAGAATTTCAATGCTTTAGCTATTTTCAATAGAATTAAATTTATTAATGTAAATAATAAATTACTATTCTTAAATTTGATCAGATTGATTGCAAAAAAACAAGATTTTCAATAGGTTACTTATAATCCTAACTATAGTTAGCCTTTCATAAGTAGCGATGCAACAAAGCCATCCCAGTGTCTGGGCACTGGGATGACACCCCACTGGCTTTGTTGCATCGCTCTTCGGATAGTAGGTAACGTACAATAAATTCATGAAGCTATCTCAAACTTAGCCATGCCTATTTCAGTAAATTTGTTAAGCAAATAACACTTGAGTAGCAGTTCCTTCTCACGATTAATTTCAGATTTGCTCCTAAAACTAAACCCAAATATTCGCTTCAACCTTGAGAAAAATCCTTCAATATACGATCTTTTTCCGTAATTTACTTCTTCTTTCCATCTTTTTATACCATTCTCACCATGTAATTTCATTAACTGAATAGCGGCATTTCTATCAAGCATATAATCCAATTTTGGATGCTCTGCTGCGTTGTTTTTCGGAGGAATTTTCGTTTTTATACCATATTGATTACACAGCTTATAGAGCTTTTCTCTGTCATATGCCCTATCTGCATATAGTACTTTTATGACATACTGAAAATCGACTTCTTTTAGCAAATCACAAGCTCCATAGTGATCAGAGTAGACACCGTTACTGTATTTTACAGCTATGGCTTTTTTGCTGTTTGTATTCAACATTACATGCAATTTTCTTGTCTGTTCATAGCTGCGATACTTTCTATCTTCGCTATTTTCTTTGCTATGACCAGGAGTGTTGTTGTATATACTAATTCCTGTACTGTCTATAGCAATTTCGATATCTTCCATATTATTTTTATCAATTCTGCAATCATTGATCTTAATATTGAGTTTCTTAAACCTTCTTGATGATTGTGAATAGCTGATAACTTGCAAATTTTTCCCAATTTGCTCAAGGTATCCTGCTATAAACCCAACTGTTTGCCTCAGGCCTATTCTAAATAAACAAGTTATTATGTGCACCAAAATTACAACTTTATCGCTATAAATATTGTTGCCACCTGGTATTTTTGGACCATTCTCGTACCACTTTTCTATGGCTTCGTTGATATAATGAAAAATATTTCCTCTTTTTTCTAGAAATTTGTTATATTCGCTATGGTTACTGACCCTCATTTTTTGTGGCATATTTTTTCTTTCAAGGTTAAATGGCTATTTTATAATGAATTTTGTCAGTAGCCACCAGATTTTTCAGTTGCTATGCAACAAAGCCATCCCAGTGTCAAGCACTGGGATGACACCTCTGGGCGCTGGGATGACAGGAGAAGGAGGCGCTGCTGTCTTGGATGAAAAGGCTGGATCCCAGTGGGCTTTGTTGCATCGCTAGCTATGATGGATTAAAGATAAAAAAGGTGGAGAATATCAGTAGCTTATTATTCTGGTATTTATAACAAGAACGGTCAGTGAATACCTAAATTTGAGTAAAAGAAATTTCACTACCACTCACTAATCCGGCTAAAATTCAAGAATTTCAATGCTTTAGCTATTTTCAATAGAATTAAATTTATTAATATAAATAACAAGTTACTATTCTTAAATTTGATCAGATTGATTGCAAAAAAAACAAGATTTTCAATAAGTTGCTTATAATCCTAATTATAGTTAGCCTTTCATAAGTAGCGATGCAACAAAGCCATCCCAGTGTCAAGCACTGGGATGACATCATAGGGGGCTACTTGGCTGACAACCGTCATCCCGCTACGTGTTAGCGGGATCTCTTGTTAGATGTATGGTCCCAGAGTGTGATGGTGTGGATTTAGTATAAATAATTCTGGAGACTGTGTCCACTGATAACATATAAATTCATAAGGAGTAAGACCCTTAAGAGTTTTGAGTCTCTTTGCATAATTATAAGCCATAACAAAGTTATAAAGGTGTTCTTTAAGTTGCTGGTGCGATTGATAGTAATACTTCTTAACTGTAGCATCCTTTAAAGTTTTATTCATACGCTCGACTTGCCCATTCGTCCAAGGATGGCTAACTTTTGTCAAACGATGTTCAATAACATTCTCTTCGCAAACTCTATCAAATATATGTTGGAAAGCATACTTATGACGCTTCTGGTTTGTAAATTGTATACCGTTACCTGTCAAAATAGTATGGATTTTATACGGTAAAATTCTAATCAAATTACGTAAGAACTCAGCAGCTATGGGTTTTGTAGCACTGTTACACAACTCAACATAGGTAAATTTGGATGTCCTATCAATAGCAACAAACAAATGTAATTTGCCCTCCTCAGTTCTAACTTCAGCAATATCAATATGAAAGTAACCGATAGGATATTGTTTGAATTTCTTTTTTGACTTAACTTCTCCATCAACAGTTGGTAATCTGCTAATGTTGTGTCTTTGTAAACAACGATGCAAGCTAGAGCGAGTCAAATGCGGAATTGTAGACTGCAGAGCGTAAAGGCAATCATCTAGTGGCAGTAGTGTATACTTGCGAAATGTAACTATTATAGCTTCCTCTTCTAGCGTTAAAACAGTTGATCTTGGATGCTTTGGACCCATATCAGCATCTTTCGTAAATGAACGTTTTCTCCACTTAATAATAGTTTTTGGATTAAGGTTATAATGCTTGGAGAGTTTTGCTATGCTCTCTTTTCTATTTTGTATTGCTCTACGAATCGTCTGTGTTGTTTTGGCGCACCCATGTAATATCTGTCCCATAATGACTCCTTAAATGATGATGATAGTATACCATCACTCTCTGGGACCATACATCTTAGCGCCGCGGCGGTATATTTGTCATCCCGCTAGCGGGATCTAGAGATACCGCGAATGAATCGCGGTATGACGGTTCGCGGCAGCATGACGATGGTTTATACCTCGTCATTCCGCTACGTGTTAGCGGGATCTAGAGATACCGCGGCGGTATGACGATAAGACACAAAGCCTAATGGAAAAAACTGCGAACGCCAGTGAAAAACATAGCAATTTTATTTTCATTTGCAGCTTTTATCACATCTTGATCTTTCAGCGAGCCGCCGGGCTGAATTATAGCTGTAATTCCATGTTTTGCACTTTCTACTATGCTATCTGGGAATGGAAAAAATGCATCTGAAGCAAGCACTGCACCTTTACATTTTTCACCTGCTTTTTTCACTGCAATGTTCACACTATCTATTCTGCTTGTTTGCCCTGCGCCGATGCCAATAGCACAACCATCTTTTGCTATAACTATTGCGTTGGATTTCACATGTTTACATATTTTCCAGGCAAAAATAAGATCTTCCTTTTCTTTTTCTGTTGTAGTGCACTTTGTTACTTGTTCTGCTTTTATTGTGTGGTCATTATTTTCTTGCACCAAAAACCCACCAATAACATTTTTAGTTTGGTATTTCACATTTTGTTGAAAAGATTTATGAATAATCACTCTTAAATTTTTCTTTCTTTGTAAAATTTTTAGTGCCTCATTGTTTACCGATGGTGCTATCACTACTTCCAAAAATATCTCGTTTAATTTTTCCGCTAGCTTTAAATCTATCTCCCGGTTTAAGGCAACTATACCACCAAAACTGCTTACTTCATCGCACGATAGAGCTTTTTCATATGCCTCCAAAGCATTATTACCAATAGCAGCGCCACATGGGTTATTATGCTTGATTATCACTGCTGCAGGCTCTTTAAACTCAGAAATTATGTTAAGTGCGGACTCTATATCTACTATATTATTATAACTCAACTCTTTTCCATGTAGTTTTTCCAACGGATATTCTGTAAATTGATTACTATAAAATGCAGCTTTTTGATGGGGATTTTCACCATACCTGAGTTCTTGTACTTTATGCCCGTATAGAGCAAAAAACTCTGGTAACTCATTATTTTTACTCTGGGATAAAAACCAACTGTGAATATTAGAATCGTAGTGTGCAGTGAGAGCAAATGCTTTGGTTGCTAAGTGTTTTCTATATTCCAATGTTGTTTCATTGTTATTTTTTATCATCTCAGCTTTTAGTGCTTCGTAGTCTTGAATGCTAGAAATAACTGAAGTAAAACGAAAGTTTTTTGCTGCAGCTCTAATTAATGCCACCCCGCCGATATCAATTTGTTCTATAATTTGCTCTTCATTTGAGCTGCTACTTACTGTCTCCCAAAATGGGTATAGGTTAGTTATAAGCAGGTCTATTGGCTCAATTTCTAGATCTTGCACTTCCTTTTTGTGCTTTTCTCGATCATAAAGTATTCCTCCATGAATTTTAGGGTGTAAAGTTTTTACTCTACCACCCAGTATCTCTGGAAATTGCGTATAATCTGATACTTCTTGCGTTTTTATTCCGGCATCAGATAGTGCTTTATAAGTATTGCCCGTTGAAAGAATTTCTATTTGTTGCTGCGTTAAAAACGATGCAAGATCAATTATATTCGTTTTATCGTATACTGATATTAAAGCTCTTTTTATTTTCATTTTTATATGGAAAGTTTTTTAAGATTATATCTAAGAAAAGAAAATTTGTCTATATATAGCTACTACGTCATACCGCCGCGGTATCCACAACTGTACGAACATTGTGATACAAGAGACCAAGAAAGATGTCACCCAGTCTGGGATCCAGAAAACTTCACTTTAAATGAGCACACCAGGTGGCTGTACAATAGAAACTGGATTCCAGACTGGAATGACACCATCTACTACTCAAATTACCTGCAAATTGCAATGTTCGTACACCAAAACGCGGTATCTTGTTGTAGATTCCGCTAACAAGCAGCGGAATACCAAATTGTATAAGTTGCTTTAGCCCTCCTAACCCTCCCTTCAAAGCAGTCTATTCTATAAATTTTTTTACCATGCTTGATTTCAAGCCACGAATAAAATCTTCAATACTACAAGGATTTCTCCCTTCCATTTGTACAACTTTAGGAATTAAAGTGCCACCTTTTAAACTTATGTGCATATTATCGTTAACAATCTTACCTTGTTCTGAAGCGAGAGCTTCAAAATCAGCATCAAGTATCCTGATACGTTTATTCTCTATCTTGATGAATGCTTTTGGGTAAAACGCTTTAACTTTTCTATAAGCAACTTCACAGGCATCACTTGCATAAATTTTATAGTCTTCCACTTTGTCAGCGTAACATGCATCGTTATCGTTCTGTTTTAAGGGAAGCTGTTTTTCAATTTCGTTTAGCACTTTCAGCAGTAAATCACTGCCTAGCTTAGATAATTTATCATGCAATGTCTTGTAATTATCGTTCTTTTCGATAAGAAATTTTTCCTGTTTTAAAATAGGGCCGGAATCTAATCCTTCATCCAGTTGCATAATGCTAACCCCGGTTTCTTGATCTCCTGCTAAAATTGTGTGCTGTATCGGAGCTGCACCGCGCCACCTCGGTAGTAATGAAGGATGAATATTAATACAACCATATTTAGGAATATTCAAAATTTCTCTTGGAAGTATCAATCCATACGCAGCTACAACTGCAACGTCTGGCTTGAAATTTCTAAATTTTTCTTGCTCTGCCGAGAACTTTAGAGAGATAGGAGTACATACCTCTATGTTACTTTCTTCAGCGATAACATGTACTGGAGATTTCATTGGCTTCTGTCCACGCCCCGAAGGTTTTGGAGCCTTGGTGTATACTGTCACCACTTCGCTCTTTGATTTCAGTAACAAGCTCAGAGAATTAACAGCAAATCCTGGTGATCCCATGAAAATAATTCTCATGGTGTTTTTGCTTTAAGAATTCTCCGCTAATTTACCACTTACAGTTTCTACTAATTTGGCAAAATCATCCTTATAATTAACTGCCATCTCAGCAAGAATTTTTCTATTTAAATCAATGCCGGCAAGTGTAAGACCATGCATAAACCTACCATAAGTAAGCCCATGCTCTCTTGCTGCTGCATTAATACGTATTATCCATAAGCTACGGAAATCACGTTTACGGGTTCTTCTGTCTCTATAAGCATATTGCAGTGCTTTTTCAACTCTTTGTAATGCAATTCTATAACAACTTTTTGCGCGCCCTCTATAACCCTTTGCCAGTTTCAATATTTTTTTATGACGAGCGTGAGTAGTGACTCCACGTTTTACCCGAGCCATTTTATTTTACCTCCATTTTGTTAAATACCGTAAGGCATATGAAGCTTAACTATACGCGAGTCAGATTTACCAAGAATCGTTGTACCGCGCTGATTACGAATATTAGATTTACTTCTCTTTACCATGCCATGCCTTTTGCCTGACTGAGTAGAAATAACTTTACCCTTAGCTGTAAGGTGAAAGCGCTTTTTCACAGAAGATTTGGTTTTTAATTTTATTTTCTTCATATTCCAAATAAATTTACAAGCACTACTATTGAGTTCTTTAATAGTAATTAAGCATTAGTATAAATAATTTTATTAAAGAATCAAATTAAAATTGCATATTAAAGGAGTTTAAAAGTAATTACGCCCAATATGTGTGTTATACCTTCTTTATTCCCAAGTGGCAACAATACTTGCCTCATTTTAACACTTTCACTTTCTTCCTCTTCATTGATCGGGCATTTACTCTCTATTACAGTATCAAGTTTATCAATAACTGCATCTATTTTATATAGTCGCAAAAATGGTGCATCAATTGCATACTTATTATCAATGCGCGTCTTTTTCTCAAAACCATAGAATTCAACAGCCTTTTCTCCTGCATTTTCACAAATATAACCTTGATCCTTGACTTCAATGACAAAACAATGCTGCCATGATTCCATTATTTCTGCAGTGTCTATTTCATGCCTTTCTGGCCAATCTCTGTCTGATCCTTTTATGTCATTCCAGTGTTGAGTCACCACATTTGCTATTCTTTTTTCTTTGCCTACATAAATTTCCATTCCAATTTCCACATATAAAACACAGATATGAGGTAAATTTATCGTGAATATATTGATTTTTTCTTACCACAAGGTGCATGTCACTAGAAGTTCTGAGATCTAGAGAGTGGTATTGATTTTATTTCCATTACAACTTATTATTTATAGATAACCTCAATAAAAACGATGAAGCTAAACGAAATCAGAGAAAGATTTATAAAATTTTTTGTAAATAATGACCACGAGCAGGTTTCTTCTTCTCCTTTGATTCCAGAACATGACCCAACGCTCATGTTCACAAATGCTGGTATGGTGCAGTTTAAAAATATTTTTACTGGTGCTCAAAAAACTGAAATGAAACGTGCTGTCTCAAGTCAAAAGTGCCTAAGAGCAGGCGGTAAACACAATGATCTGGAAAATGTTGGCTATACAACTCGGCATCACACATTTTTTGAAATGCTCGGAAATTTTAGCTTCGGTGATTACTTTAAGGAAACTGCGATAGAATTTGCGTGGGAATTTATCACTAAAGAGTTATCTCTTGATAAAAACAGACTATCCATAACCGTCTACCATACTGATGATGAGGCGTACGAGATTTGGCGTAAGATAAGTGGCTTTTCAAGTGATAAAATCATAAGAATTACAACGGATGATAACTTTTGGAGTATGGGAAGCACTGGTCCGTGCGGTCCATGTTCTGAAATTTTTTATGACCATGGGAGTCCTAATTTACAAGAGGGCGATAGAATTGTTGAAATCTGGAATCTGGTATTCATGGAGTTTAACAAAGATGAAGAAGGTAATTTACACAAATTGCCAAAAAAATGCATCGATACTGGAATGGGCCTTGAAAGAATAGCGGCTGTTATGCAAAACGTCCATGATAACTATGATATTGATCTATTTTCTGCTCTGATAAGTAAATCACAAGAGTACTGTGGAAGAACGGAAAATAAAATAGCGCATAAGATCATAGCAGATCATCTTCGCGCGGCTGCATTTCTCATCGCAGAAGGAGTGCTTCCTGGAAATGAGGGCAGGAATTACGTATTACGCAGATTAATTAGGAGAGCCACACGTTATATTCACCTGCTTGGATATAATGATTCCCTACTCCATCGTATTTTTCCAGTGTTGATAGATAGCACGAGTTCGGCTTATATGGGAGCTGAATTAGTCAGAGCTAAAAGCTTAATAGAAACGACGTTAAAATCAGAGGAAGAAAACTTTAAAGACACTTTGATGAAAGGTATCAATCTCCTGGAGAAATTCACTACAGATTTAAAATCGGGCGATACTTTGCCTGGAGAATCAGCGTTTAAGCTATATGACACCTACGGATTTCCTTTGGATATTACACTTGATATTTTAAAAGAGAAAAAAATAAATTTTGACCAAAAGGGTTTTGATGATGCAATGGGAGAACAAAAAGAGAGAGCACGTGCTAAATGGGCTGGATCTGGTGAAAAATCTGTTGAGCAAGTATGGTGTGATTTGATCAATAAATTTGGCAAAACAAAATTTGTTGGTTATGAGTTCAATGAAGTAAGTGATGCGAAAATACTAGCTATAGTTTCCTCTAAAAATGAAGTAATTGATTCTGCAAAGGAGGGAGAAAAGATAACCATTATACTTGATAAAACACCTTTTTATGGCGAGTCAGGTGGACAAGTGGGAGATACTGGCAATCTGATCAAATCTGATAGAAGTATTATTATAGTCGAGAATACCAATAAGGTTAATGACCTATATTTGCACAGATGCATAGTTAAGTTCGGTTCAATTTGTAAAGGTAACACAGTTGCAGCAAGCATTGACAAGGAAAGAAGGCAAACCTTAAGAAGAAATCATTCAGCTACACATCTTCTGCACTTTACACTCAGAAAAATTCTAGGTGATCATGTCACTCAAAAAGGTTCCCTAGTTGCACCGGATAAGTTACGATTTGACTTTAGTCATAACACTCAAGTTACTCAGGATCAGCTATTCTTAGTAGAAGATATGGTAAACTCTCTAATCAGAGAAAACCTTTCTACGTCTACAAAAATTCAGAGCATGAATCAGGCAATAGACGAAGGAGCTATGGCGTTATTCGGCGAAAAATATAGCGATCAAGTAAGAGTAGTGAAGATTGGAGATTCAAGGGAACTGTGTGGTGGCACACACGTTGAACATACTGGAGAAATTGGTTTGTTTAAGATAGTAACAGAGAGTTCTGTTGCTTTTGGAGTGAGGAGAATTGAAGCTTTAACTGGTCAGGAAGCAATCAATTATGTACGTGATAATGAAATTAACTTAAAAAAAGTTGCAGAATTCGTAAAAGCGCCAGTGAGTGAAATAACAAGCAGATTAAGTATTTTAAGTCAAGAACACAAAAAATCCGAAACCAAAATAAAAAACCTATATAAAAAGCTTGTGAGTGCAGAGAATATAAAAAGCACCGAAATAAATGGAATAAATTTTATAAGCCACACTTTCACTGATATTCCAGCAAATGTAATAAGAGAGTTTGTTTTGCAGCAACAAAAACCAAAAACGGTAATAGCTTTTACGGCAACAGAAAAAGATAAAACAGTCTTGATTATTAAAGTAAGTAAAGACTTAATCAATAAGATTAGCGCAAAAGAACTAATATCCATAGCAGTTAAAAAGAACTGTGGTGGGAATGCTGAACTTGCACAAACAGGCTGTGATAGCAATAAAATAGATGATGCCATTACAGCCATTTATAGCAAAATAACAGCTTCTAATACCAATTCCCATTACAGGGCAAACAGATGGACAATGATGGAAGAAAAGCCATACTGAAGTAAGTAAAATAGCGAGGTTTAAATGGCATTAAGATCAAAATTATTGGATGAAAAAGTAGTAGAATCAGCAAAAGAAATGCTGAAGAAAGTAAGGAATAATGCATATGTTTCAAAAAAACTAAATGCTGTAATTGCAGCAAAAAAGTACAGTATAACGGCTGTAGCAAAAATATATTGCATTTCAAGAAGCGCACTAACTTCGTGGGTAAAACTCTTGAAAATTGGCAGAGAAGAAAAACTGTTTGCTCCTTCACAACGTCGTAGAAAAACTAAATTAAATCAGGCTCAACTACAGCAAATTGAAGAGTGGATAGAAGAAAATCCTAATATCACCATTAAAGAAATGAGAATAAGAATCCAGGAAAAGTTCGGATTAAATATCAGCAAATCTACAGTACACCGCCATATGCAAAAGATGAAATTCTCATATATTACACCAAGACCAGTTCATAATGGACAAGATAAAAGCAAACAAGAGGAATTCAAAAAAAAATCTCAATGGAGCTATTAGCAAGTATCCAGAAAAAGAGCTATTTTTCTTTGATGAATCACGGTTTGGCACACATTCAAAAGTTGGACATGTGTGGTTTAAAAAGGGGATTAGAACACAGGTTAAAACAAAATTAGGTAGGCAAAATTTCTATCTCTATAGTGCAGTTAATCCTAGAAATGGAGAGAGTTCTAGCTTATTTGCACCAAATGTCAACACTGATTGCATGAACATATTTCTTGAGCAAATTTCGCAATATCTAGAAACACGAGAGGCTTTTCTCGTTATGGACTGTGCTAGTTGGCATAGGTCAAAAAATTTAAAGGTACCTAAAAATATCGACATTATATACCTACCTCCATACTCACCTGAGCTAAATCCTGTTGAGAGGCTTTGGTTATATATAAAACAGAACATTTTGCGCAATAAAATATACGATACAATTGCTCTACTTGAGGGTGCTTTGTGCAAATTTATTACTTCTCTTGCCAGCTCCACAACTAAACAACTCTGCAATGTTTCCTATTTGACTGGACAACAATGAGAATTGGTATAAGAGGTTGTCCGGAAACAAGTAAAAGGCTATAATATCTGAAATTTTAGTACGGGGTAAAGATGAGAAAAAAGTATCCAACAGATCTAAGCGAAAGGGAATGGGCAAGAATAGAAAAACACTTCAGAGTATCATACAAGAAAGGAGGAAGGCCGCCAAAGTATAGCAAAAGAGAAATATTAGAAGCAATTTTCTATGTATTGCGTACAGGGTGTCAATGGCGGTATTTACCAAATGATTTTCCGCTATGGAAGACTGTGTATGAGCAGTTCAGGCAATGGAAGAAGCAGGGAATTTTTGAGAAAATGAATTATGAAATTACAAAATATAGTAGAAGAAAAATAGGAAGGAATGAGCAGCCGAGTGCCTGTATAGTAGATAGTCAATCTGTAAAGACTACAGAAAAGGGGGGATCAAAGGCTATGATGGAAGTAAAAAAGTAAAGGGTAGAAAAAGGCATATAATTACAGACACTCAGGGTTTTATACTAGGTTGTTACGTAGGCGCTGCTAACGAAAATGATAGAGATGGTATTAAAATAGCATTAAACAATATGAGAACAAAATATACTAAAGTTAAAAAAATGTGGGCTGACATGGGATACCAAGGAAGAAATTTAAAGAATCACACAAAGGAAGAATATGACATAGATATTGAAATTGTTACAAGGCCTCCATGTAGATTTTGGGTGCACAAAGATACGCCACCTGAGCTACTACCAACAAGAGAACAAGGGTTTAAAGTACAGCCAAGAAGATGGGTTGTAGAAAGGACTTTTGCTTGGGTTAATAGGAATAGAAGGCTATCGAAGGAGTATGATTTACTCACAACATCCACTGAGAATTTCATATACCTAGCTATGAGTAGGGTTATGTTAAAGAGGGAATATGCTTGAATTTACTAGTTTCCGGACAACCTCTTAGCATAGATCCCGCTAACAGGTAGCGGGATGACGGTTGTCAGGCTAGCTGTCATCCAAGTAGCTCGACTACTTGGATCCAGGAAAAAGAATGGTGTCATGAAAGTAGCTGACACTGATTCCTTTATGATGGTGTCATCCCAGTGCCCAGACACTGGGATCCAGGAAACTTAATTGCAAGTAATGCATTGGATTTGGTGAGTATGGGTTTTGCGTTATAGAATGAAGCACTTTTGGTGAATTTATAAAGAAAGCTGGATGCCAGTGGGCTTTGTTGCATCGCTCAAGTGAAAAGAACTGGCAGTTACTGACAAAATTCATTATAAATAGCGATTTAACTGTTGAAGAAAAAATATGCCACAAAAAATGAGGGTCAGTAACCATAGCGAATATAACAAATTTCTAGAAAAAAGAGGAAATATTTTTCATTATATCAACGAAGCCATAGAAAAGTGGTACGAGAATGGTCCAAAAATACCAGGTGGCAACAATATTTATAGCGATAAAGTTGTAATTTTGGTGCACATAATAACTTGTTTATTTAGAATAGGCCTGAGGCAAACAGTTGGGTTTATAGCAGGATACCTTGAGCAAATTGGGAAAAATTTGCAAGTTATCAGCTATTCACAATCATCAAGAAGGTTTAAGAAACTCAATATTAAGATCAATGATTGCAGAATTGATAAAAATAATATGGAAGATATCGAAATTGCTATAGACAGTACAGGAATTAGTATATACAACAACACTCCTGGTCATAGCAAAGAAAATATCGAAGATAGAAAGTATCGCAGCTATGAACAGACAAGAAAATTGCATGTAATGTTGAATACAAACAGCAAAAAAGCCATAGCTGTAAAATACAGTAACGGTGTCTACTCTGATCACTATGGAGCTTGTGATTTGCTAAAAGAAGTCGATTTTCAGTATGTCATAAAAGTACTATATGTAGATAGGGCATATGACAGAGAAAAGCTCTATAAGCTGTGTAATCAATATGGTATAAAAACGAAAATTCCTCCGAAAAACAACGCAGCAGAGCATCCAAAGTTAGACTATATGGCTGAGAGAAATTCTGCAGTCAAGCTCATAAAGTCATATGATGAAGATGGTATAAAGAAGTGGAAAAAAGAGATGAGTTATGGAAAAAGATCTTATATAGAAGGTTTTTTCTCGCGATTAAAAAAGACATTTGGGTTTAGTTTTAGGAGCAAATCTGAAATTAATCGTGAGAAGGAACTGCTACTCAAGTGTTATTTGCTTAACAAATTTACTGAAATAGGCATGGCTAAGTTTGAGATAGCTTCATGAATTTATTGTACGTTACCTACTATCCGAAGAGCGATGCAACAAAGCCATCCCAGTGTCACGCACTGGGATGACATCATCCTTTTTTTTGGATTCCAGCGTCACGCGCTGGAATGACACCTCTCTTGGGCTCTCTTAGCTATAAATATTAAGGAATTTACCAAACGAAAAAAAAGGCAAAAGAAGCCCCGTGGTTGGCTAATTACTTACATTATACTTTCAAGTATGGCGTTTTTTTATTCTAAACGCTTAATAACCGCGATTTAGTTGCTTTTAAGCCGCAACTAATCTAAATTATAAACATTAAGAAATTTACTAAACAGAAAAAAAGGCAAAAGAAACCCTAGGGTAGCTAGTTATTCACTATCCATTTTTTAAATCGGCGTTTTTTGATGTTTTAAATGCTTTATAAGCGCATTTCAGCTTATATTAGGTAAAAACCTAGAAATTTTATAAAGACATAAGGTGCACATAGTGCAAAAAATTAAACATGGGACGCCAGATACGTGAGTTTTTTTGTCATTTAATCTGTACAGAGAAGATAAATAAATAGCTTCAGTTTCATGATAAGGGAGCTGGCGAAGGGTGTCAAGTAAGTTTTTTCGTTTCTATTTCCAATAAAAGTTTGTTATATGGTTATGCAAGAAGTCTATTTAATAGCGCTTTCTATGAGAGAAATCGTATTATCCATTCCATAAAGCTTTATGAAAGATCCCATTCTTGGACCGGTTTTTTGGCCAAGTAACGTTTCATATAATAGCTGAAACCAGTCACGTAAGTTAGTGTAATCATATTTTTTTCCAATAGAAAATACCTGAGATTGAATTTCTTCAGCAGTAGCAGTTATAGATAGAGAATGTAAAGTGTCCTTCAAATCTAGTAACGCTTCTTTCTCTTTTTCATTTGGAGTTTTATATGATTTTGTTGGCTTGATAAAATCGTGATAATACTTTACTGCAAAGTCTGAAAGTCTATCAAGCATTTTATTATTTTCTGGTGTAACGTTTGGTGCATAAGAGGATATAAAACCCCATAGGATCTCTTTGTTTTCAGCATTACAAGCTGCTGCTAGGTTTAAAAGTAGTGAGAAATTTATGCCTGAAGTTTCTATACTGGAAACATTGCCCTGGTGAATGTGCCAAGCAGGATTATTTATATCCTTTTCTTTGTTCTCATGATAACGCTTTACAAATTCTAAATATTCATCAGTTGATTTTGGTATCACATCAAAATATAAACGTTTAGCTTTTTTAGGACTCTGAAAAATGTACAATGCTAAGCTCTCTGTTGGTGCGTAAGTTAGCCACTCTTCAATTGAAATGCCATTTCCTTTTGATTTTGATATTTTCTTTCCTTCTTTATCAAGGAAAAGCTCGTAGCAAAACAGAAGTGGTGGCTTTTCTCCAAGTATTTCACATATTTGACTTGAAAGCACAGCAGATGGAGTTAAATCTTTTCCGTGAGCTTCGTAATTTACTCCAAATGCGGCCCACCTCATTCCCCAATCAGGTTTCCATTGCAGTTTACATTTTCCTTTTGTCACTGGAACTTCTATTTTTTCCCCGTTTGGGTCTTCATATGTGATTGTTCCTTTCTCTGTATTTGTTTCAATTACTGGAACTTGTAAAACTTGAGAAGTTTTTGGGCATATTGGCAAGAATGGACTATAAGTCTGCTGTCTTTCTTCCCGAAATGATGGAAGCATTACGTCCATCACTTTATCATAATTTTTCAGTAAGAGTAAAAGTTTTTCATCGTAAACGCCAGATTTATAACACTCTGTTGCACTCCTGAACTCGTATTCAAATTCAAACATATCAAGAAATTTACACAACAATGAATTCATATGATGACCATAACTCTGATGAGTGCCAAATGGATCAGGTATCATAGTCAATGGTTTATTTAAGTGCTCTCTTAGCATCTCTTGATTTGGCACATTATCTGGTATTTTTCGCAAACCATCCATATCATCTGAAACTGCAATGATTTTGGTTTTTATACCAGGAGCTATTTTTTTTAATGCATTTACAATAACTGTAGTGCGGAAAACCTCTCCAAAGGTTCCTATGTGGGGTAAACCAGAGGGTCCATAACCAGTTTCAAATATTATTTCTTTTTTATTAGGAAACTCTTGCAATATTTTTTCTGCTTCTTGAAATGGCCAACTTGTCATTACCGGGATTAAATAATGTATCTTAACTTAAAGTGCTACTAGTTTCAATGGATTTTTAATATAATGATATAGTATTAGTGTTAGAGCTATTATTAGAAGGTTAAAGATATGTCCACAGGTAGTATACAAACAGATCAATTATTTAAAGGTCTTACAAGACCTGCAATGCTCTTTGGTGTGAGTTATATGTTTGCAATATTAAACGTCCTGATTTGCATGCTAATTTTCATTAATTCAAATGATTTAAGAGTGATTCTCTTAATGTTACCAGGTATGCATGGACTTGGTTATATAGCTTCTGCAAAAGAACCGTTGTTTATTGAATTATTTATGGTAAAATTGGGAAAGTGCTCGAAATGTTTAAATCGTTTTTACCATGGAGCCAATTCTTATGATATTGCTTAACGTTGTGTGATGCTGAGGTTTAGGGCTATTCAATCAAAGAATAAATCTACTCTGAACAGGGAAGTTCACGCTGCTGAATTTATTCCTTATTCTTGCTATTGGAATAGCACAACCTTGATGACAAAAGAAAATTGGTTGGTTAAGGTTATAAAATTAAGTGGTTTTGCATTTGAAACTGCCGATGACGAGGATTTAGTCATACAGAAGAACATCAGGAATCAGATGCTAAGAAGCATTTCATCTCCGGCATTTAGTTTGTATTTTCATACTATCAGACGTAAGAAAAATATTTTTTCTGATGAATTTGCAAGTCAAGGTTTGCCGAATTTTTTCGCTAATCACGTAAATCTAAAATGGAGAGAAAAACACGCAACAAGGAAATCATTTATTAATGACCTATACATTACGATTATCCGTAGAGCGGACACAAAAGGAGTAGAATTTTTGTCACATCTACTAAAAAAATTCGGACATGTAACTTCAAAACATGCTTGGGAAAGTGATATACGTGCCACGTATGAAGATTTAGAGGAAACGACAAATCGTGTAGTGACAAGCCTTAGAAATTATTCGCCTAAAATTCTTGGAGTAAAAGAAACTCCAGATGGTTTGTTCTGCGAAATAATGGAGTTTCTATCTAGAATCGTAAATTGTGGCTTCGTTACAAATACGCTTTTTCCGCTAAGAACTGAAATATCAAGATACTTACCAGTACATAGGTTATTCTTTGGCCGTAAGATGATACAGGTTGTGACTCATAATGAGAGTAAATATGCTGGAATAATTAGTATCAAAGAATATGGAAATCATACTTCTGCAGGAATGCTTGATTCGTTTTTACAACTTCCTTACGAGTTTATAATTACGCAATCTTTTCAATTTATAAACAGGCAAATGGCGATTGGAAAAATGCAGATACAGCAAAATCGAATGATACAGTCTGCAGATAAAGCTATTTCTCAAATAGCAGAAATTTCTCAAGCGCTTGATGACGCAATGAGTGGTAAGATTGCCTTTGGTCAACATCACCTGACTATTTTATGTATAGAAAAAAGTCCTAAATCATTGGATAACGCTCTGTCGTTGGTAGAATCAGAGCTTTCTAATTGCGGTGTTTACCCTATACGTGAGAGAGTTAACCTTGAACCAGCATTTTGGGCGCAAATTCCTGGTAATTTCGATTATATAGTGAGAAAAGCTACAATAAGTAGTCTTAATTTGGCTGGATTTGCATCTCAACATAATTATCCTACTGGTAATAAATTCAATAACCACTGGGGAGATGCCGTTACAGTTTTTGACACGACATCTGGTACTCCATTTTTTTTCAACTTTCATATAAGGGATGTTGGACACACTATGATAATTGGCCCAACTGGTGCTGGTAAAACTGTTTTAATGAATTTCCTGTGTGCCCAAGCGATGAAGTTTTCTCCAAGGATATTCTTTTTTGATAAAGATCGCGGTGCAGAGATTTTCTTAAGAGCACTTAGTGGTATCTATACTGTAATAGAACCAAGAACTAAAACAAATTTTAATCCTTTACAACTTGATGATACCTCTGACAATAGAACATTTTTAATGGAGTGGATAAAGTCTTTAATTTCGGTATATAATGACAAATTTACTTCAGAAGATATTGCACGAATTAATGATGCAATTGAAGGAAATTTTAAATTAAGAAAAGAAGACAGATTCTTGAGAAACCTCGTACCGTTTTTAGGGCTTGCAGGTCCTGATACTCTAGCTGGGGCAATATCTATGTGGCATGATAATGGTTCTCATGCTGCAATATTTGACAATAAAGAAGATTTGCTAGATTTTTCACGAGCAAGAGTATTTGGTTTTGAGATGGCTAGCTTGCTCAAAGATCCTGTTGCTCTTGGACCGGTCTTGATTTATTTATTTCATAGGATTAGTATATCTCTTGATGGCACTCCATCTATTATCGTTCTTGATGAGGCATGGGCGTTAATAGATAATCCAGTTTTTGCACCCAAGATAAAAGACTGGTTGAAGGTACTGAGAAAACTAAATGCTTTTGTGATTTTTGCTACTCAGAGTGTTGAGGATGCAAGTAAAAGTACTATTAGCGATACGCTTGTACAACAAACAGCGACACAGATTTTTTTACCAAATCTGAAAGCTACTAGTGTCTATCGGGATGTTTTTATGTTAACTGAACGTGAATATATATTAATTAAGCACACAGATCCGAGTACTAGATTCTTTTTGGTGAAACAAGGAGTCAATGCTGTAGTAGCTAGAATAGACTTAAAAGGCCTGGATGATATAATCAACGTATTATCCGGACGTGCAGAAAGTGTTCTATTGTTACACGATATATTAAATGAAGTTGGGGACAACCCAAAAGTATGGTTGCCTATATTTTATCAGAAGGTAAAAAATGTTTAAGACTAAGCTGTCATTGCTATTAATTGCGATATTTTTACTAAATATAGACTTTTTACTCTCATATCCAGTGCTTGCAGATGGAGTAAGTGGTACTGACAAGACAGAATTTGTTAGCAGATTTAATTCCACTGGCAGTTTTAGTCGTGCCTCTAATCCTGATTGTGGAGCGTTTAAAACAGCTGCAGCACTTGCTGGAATAGCGATTGCTGTTGGCGCAATATTTACTGGCATTGTTTTGATCGTTTCTTCTGCTGGTTTGTTTACCGCTCTTGTTATTGTTGGAATGATAGCTGCAATTGTTGGAGTCTGGAAAGCGATAGGAGGGCTTGTTGTTTGTGAACATAGTTTTGTTAAACACCCAGTTGCACGTGATCATGATGGAAAATACAAAAATTTTAAATTAGAAGACACAGGTTATAGTGGCTGCACCAATGAAAATTACCAAACAGAAGAGGAATATTTTTCTTGTTTGCAAAATAAAGCTCGGGAAGACGTGAACAAAAAAGATTATGACGGGAAAAGAGCAGAAAAAGAAGCCTTAAATTCTAACGTTCAGGAGAGTACAGAGAGTTATTACTGGCCAAAAAACGGTGTGCAATACAGTGAATATATAGAAGTATGTCATCGAAACCCTTTAACTTTTGGTAATCTTTTTAACAAGAAAGACTTTGATTTCAGAAAAGAAACTGGATACATAGATTTTGATGTCAGGGAGAAAGATACTGGATATGTAGATGGGTCATGGTCCCCGAAGGTTGATGGTGAGCTGAAATGTAAAGTTCTCAAAGCAGGACAGAGCGAACCCATACATGGAGCTACATTTAAAGCAGTAAGAAAAATGGGCAGATTATGTGTGGAGTTAGCAAGTGTGAAAATGCTTGGTATCGAAATGACTCCTTGGCCGCAAGGGGTTGATATGGGGTGCACGGAATTGCCACCTGACCCACTTGCTCCTATGTGTGAAAAATCTGTGATGATATTCAAAAATAAAGATGGTACAGGAGAGGAGAAAGTTCCTATTGGTAATAATGATGACTATAAAACTATTATCAGATCTAAAGAAAAAAGACTCAACGGACAAGGGGGGAAAATTTTTGTAGGTTATGATAATGCTGGCTGTTTTAGCTCGTATGTTTCTGAAGCTTGTTATAACCAGGCAGGGAGTAAATCATTAGCTCCTATTCCCGTAACTTCTATGATAGTGCAATGCATTAAGGAATCGTTAGATAATTTAGTTGCAGGTAAAGGTGCACCAAATGGTGAGAGTTTTATATCTGTAGCACAGAAAAGGCTGAAAAACACTGTAACTGCTGTTTTAGTTTTAGCTTTAATACTGTTCTCTATAAAAGCCATGTCTGGTGGAGTTCAGAGGCCTCAAGAAATGTATATGTTGATCATAAAATTCGCTTTAGTGATTTACTTCACAACAGGCAGTACCATGTCTCATTATTATGGAGAATTAACTCGTCTCTCAAATGGTTTGTCAGAGATAGTGCTAAAAGCATCATCTGAAAGTAAAGGCATATGTAATTATAAAGCAGGTACAGATTATGAATATACTCGTGCAGGAAAGAGGGTATCTTACAGTTATCTTGCACCTTGGGATAGGCTTGATTGTAGAATTTTATTTTATTTAGGTGCCCCTTTAGATGGAATTGGTGGCAAAATTGGTACTGGAGGTGTTGCAACGTTAGCAGTCTTGCTTGGTGCTGCTCCTGTCTTATTAGTTGCAGGTTCAGTAATCGGTATTATTTTTGCTGGTGGACAAATTTTAGTAGCTCTTGTCTGTATATTTATGGCCGTTCTGATGATGATGGTTATTTTGTGGCTGTGCTATGTATTTATTTTATCTCTAGTTGCTTTAAGTGTAATCATCATTTTATCACCTTTGTTCATTCCTATGGTTTTATTCCAACACACCAAAGGATATTTTGAAGGCTGGGTGAAAGAGTTGATTACCTATAGCTTATACCCGGTTATCCTTTTTGCGTTTTTGTCCTTTATGTTCATAGCATGTGATAAAATCTATTTTAAAAATTTAAATTTTGAACTGGACGAGTCATATAAAAATGAACAACCGGACAAGTCATATGAAAAGAAACAAGCAGAAATCTCATATAGTAAGAAAAAACAGTGGTTTAAATTGAAAAATGGGGAATGTGATAAAAATGAAACTACTCTTGCATGTATGATGCAAAATTATAGCTTTAAAAAGAGCAGCATACTTGGTCTATTCGACTTTACATACATGGAGTTTGGCAGCTCTCTCATCGGAGAATTATTAAAATTGTGTTTAGTATTATTCCTCTTTTACCACTTTTTAAACATTCTTCCTGGCATGGCTGCTGAACTTGCTGGTAACCATAGAGCAGCACTTGGCTCAGGTCAGACACCTGGACAAATGGTGGGCAAAGCTTTATCTGCTGCCAAAGCTGCTGCTGGGGGTGTTGCTGGAGTTGCTGGTGCTGCTGCTAAGAAGTTGAGTGGTGGAGACAAGAGTAAATCTCGAGGTTCTGGTTCTAGTAGCTCCGAGAGTGTTAACAAAAGCACTGAATGAGTTGGATTTATGCTAAAATTTTTGCTGATAATACCGTTTTTTTTTCTGTCAGGCTGCGGGGAACATCACTGTATTAAGCCAGAAAATTTATCAGGTTTGCGTGAAAAACTAGATATAGTGTCAACAGAGCAGAAGTGGGTTGATTCCGGTGTTAATATCTCAGATAGAATAAGAGTAACAGAGATTGGTATAGTGCCTAGTAAGGTTAATTTTTGCCCTAAGCAGTATGAAGATTTTGCAATTGGGCCTGGGGAAAATAGCGTTACATTACCATTTGCACTTAAGGAAGGCGATACGATAAGCTTTAGTGTTATTGGAAGTAAAGTGTGTAAAGATAAAGAGAGTGAGACAAAAATCAGGTATGTGAAAATTGATGAAAAGTGCAGCGAACAAGAAACGGAACATTTTGCACATGTTTTAAATCGAGAAGGATGTCAGGGTGAAATATGTCCTAATAAATATATAATAGGCGATGCGCAATGGTTGAATGGAAAAGAGTACTGGGATTCAGATTTTTCGCAGTTAAGTCAAGATACAAACATTATTAATTCTATAAAACAAGGAGAAAGTGTAAACTGCAGTGAGCTTTCAAGTGATCAGAAAAACAAAACAGATACGCGCATTTTGAATTTACTCTGCGGACGTATATGTAAATTTCCTTCCGACAGCGGAAACAAAGGTTGCGCATACATTGAATACAATAGTATAGAAGGTGAGATATTCAATGCTTTAAATTCTAGTGGTGAATCTGTTATTGCTGAAACTATTAGTAACGTATTAAAGGAAAAACAGGTAAAAACTGACATTACACTATTACGTGTTCACATGGATGGTGAAGATTTTGAACACATTCCAACAGGTGGCATATGCACTAACTGTGATTATAAGATAGAAAAATACCATCGAACACCAAGTTTAACTTTTAGTTTATGTAGTAGAAATGACGAGCACTGCTATGATAGAAATGACAAAGGTGGTTTCAACATAAGAGTAGCGAAGAACCACAGTCTGGAGAATAGTTTGTATATAAGCGTCTCTGACAAACTTCCTGAGCATAAGCCTGGTGAAAACCAAGCGGATATATCTGTAGATATCAGCAAAGTTCATGATACTGAGTACATGGAAGGCTTAAAGGAAAAGTTAAAAGAAAAAAAAGGCACCATATATTATGGAATAAGAGACCATGGCTGCGATTACAAAAATGAAGGTCAGTTTAGTATTAACCTAACAACTAAAGAGCCACCTACAAAAACTTTTAGTGCAATATATAATTTCTTTGATGAAAAAGTGAAAACTGCATTTTTCGGCTCTAATTATAAAGACCCTAACGCAATTCACTCTGATACTAGTCCTGTGAAGTCTCTTTACGAAAGTTTTATAAAATCAAGCAGAACAAATACCATTAGATCTACTATAATATCACTATTAGTACTATATATAATCTTATATACTCTTTATTACTTTTTTGGATTAACTCATATTTCTATATATGAGTTTTTAATTATATGCGTAAAGATAGGAATCATCGCCCAGCTATTGCAGGATAATAGCTGGGACTTTTTTTATAACAACGCATTCTCTATATTTATTAACACTCCAAAACAACTAATAGAAATAGCAAATTTTAGAGGCACTACTTCAAATGTTTTTGAGTTTCTTGATTTGCCGCTCAATAGGTTCTTGTCATCGCATTCAGTATTGTTAATAGTATCTCTTATATTTTCTGGCCCTTTGGGCATTGTATCTTTTTGCTTGGTGATTTGGGGTTTAATCACAGTGAGCTTATCTATTTTTAATGCCTTATTTTCTTTTATTACATCTATAGCAATAGTTGCGTTATTACTTTCTTTAGCACCTATTTTTATTATTTGTCTTTTATTTGCGTATACTAGGCAGATGTTTCAAAACTGGGTTAAAAATTTAGCAAGATTTGCAATTCATCCAGTGGTCCTTTTAATTTTTATATCACTGATAAGTCAGGTTATGGATTATATTGTGTATTCAGTATTTGATTTTGAGGTCTGCTCTACATGTATACTTAATATTAACCTAAAGATTTTTAACCCTTGTATTTTTTATGGTTATGCTTCCAAATATACACCTAATATTACCGCTATGATGGCTTTTGTTATTTTGGGACACGCTATGAAAGCTTTAGTTGAAGCTTCTTCGGCAATATCTGACTCGTTGTTTGGTGCTTATGTAGCAAGCGAACCTGGAAGACAGTATCAACAAAGCTTAATGGGAACAGTAGGGTTAGATGAACAAAGCGTTCAAAGAAGAGAAAGAGGAGATGCCTCTCAACAGTCAGGTACGTCAAGACCTCAAATACCACAAGGGACTCAAAGGTCAACGCCTCAGATACCACAAGGAAGACAGCAATGATAAGTAAAAGATCACTATTGTTGATACTGTGTCTTGCAATCACTGGTTGTAATATGGATTGTGTCGAGCCTGGGTTGCAGAGCAAAAACACCAGCGTTAATGTGGATGTTCCAGTTCGTAAAGCCGATAAAATTCATTGGGTTGATTCTGGTCAGGTAATTAGTCAGGGTGAGAAAATCAAATTCACCCTCGATGGATCAGTAAATTTTTGCCCTTTTAAAGAAGACAAAAATCCAAGGAAAGTACTTGTGCCAGCTAGCTTTTGTGCTGATGGCTCAGAACCAAATTATAGTAAGGCTGCGGATATTAATAGTGTACCTAACAATTATGGTGTTAATGAAAGTAAAAACGAACTATGTGGTGGCAAAGGATTTGGCAGCAATAGACGTTATGTGGACACTGGAATTAAAGTAAATCCTGGTGACAAGTTAAGCTTCAGCTTAGTTCCCAGAAAAATAACAATTGATTACGACAATCCAGAAGGGAAAGGCATCAATTTTGATGACAATTGTTATAAAGCTGTAGAAAATGACCGTAAGGAAACTGTATATAAGAAAGCTACAGTGAGTGAAGTACATCAGGGGGGAGAGTTTTTTTGTGATGGTAAAGATGGTACAAAAAATAAAATACAATTTTTACCTCTTGATAAAACAAAAGCAAAGGAAAGCAAAGTGCTAGTTGGCAATGGGTATACCCCATATGATAATAAGGTGCATTTTAATAAAGGTTATATTCAAGACAACGAACCATGGGTATATGGTTCACTACTTGATTTACGCCGCGCTAAAATAGGATTGAACGAGTTATGTGATGGAAAAAACTGTAGTCTTGATGAGAGAAAAAAGTACTCCTCCTATGAGCTTAACTGTTACCATCAAAATATATGCTATACTGAGAAGGGTATATGGAACTATGGTTTAGGTCAAGCAGGAGAACGGAACTGTGTCTCCTCTATAAGGTATAAGAAGTACGATAAAGGAAATAAATGTGATATGTATTCTTATCTAGAAAAAATGGAAGGGAATGTTAAAGCAGGTAGTTTTACTGAAGATGATAAATCTTGGGCTGAGGCTCTTGTTGCAAAAATAAGCGATCCAGGTGATGCAAGTATTTCTGAAGGCAAGCGTAATGATATGAAGGGCGATGCTAAAGGTATTCAATGTCTTCCAAAAAGAGGAGGAGCAGGAAAGGAGAAAAATGATAAACTAGTATGCTCAAAAATCAGTGATAATTTTGAAGATTTTTCCTTAAAATTAAATCATGACTATCCAATAGGAAGTGTAACACCTGGTAGCAGTGTGATGCTTGCCATTGCAGATTATGGTCACTATGGAGCTAATAGAGGTGGGTACCATGTTAAAGTGACTAGATCATGTGAATATATTAATGGCGAAAAATTATATGTATATTTAGGTGATGAGCCACCTAAAGATTTGCATGGTGTGGGAACTAATGATTTTAAAGTGGTAGAAGTGAGAGAAAGAGTAAACGGAAAAGATGAGTACACCATATTAGATGTAATAAGCGGAGAACACTTTCAGAACGAAGAATCTAAGAAGATATATTTCGGCATCAATGTAAGCAACGTAGAGAGAGATGACATTACAGATAAAAATGGCAAATATTATGAAAATAATAAGTACACAGTAACTTTATTTGTTAAAAGAAAAATTAATGATTTTATTTCATCGAATGTAAACGGGGTATTTAAACTTATAAAAGAAGAAGTAATTGGGGACAGCGTTAAAGATTCATACAAAGGATATGCAAGAGGTCTTCTTCAAGGGGTAAGAGCTTTGCTTACTCTATACGTTATATTTACTGTCGTTGGCTATATGCTTGGAACAATACAGCTAAGTAAATTTGATTTCATTGTAAGAATGTTCAAGATAGCATTTATAGCTTTTGCCTTTAGCGATAGAAGCTGGGAACTTTTTGGTACAACTTTATCCAGACTTTTTATAGATGGTAGCACTTATTTGGTTGATAGCTTTTCTGGCTATATAGGGGAAGGGGGGAGAAAATTTGCATTCTTAGACTTGACAGCAGGAGTATTATTCACAGCAGAAACTTGGTTAAAGTTTTTATCATTGATGCTCTCTGGTCCTTTTGGCTTTATTGCATTTTTGGCAATACTCTACGCTACTTTTATGTTCTTAAAATGCATTATTAGCGCTACGTTTAAATATGTAATATCTACTGTTCTAGTGGCGTTTTTACTGTCATTAACACCTTTATTTATCGTATTTATTCTATTTCAAAAGACTAAACCCTTGTTTGATAATTGGATAAAAACGTTGGCTCATGTTTCATTAGAACCAGTCATTTTATTTTCATTTTTATCTCTTTTAAATCAGTTGATGTATTCAGTTTTATATAACCTCACAAATTTTTCTGCATGCTATCAATGTTTAATTAGCGTAAATTTCTTATCGTATGATCTGTGCTTGATGAAATCAATACTGCCTCTTGGATACAGTCCTGGCACTAGCGTTGATGTTGCACTCAGTACCGGAGAAAGGGCTGGTGGACACTTTGCAGCATTACCTATAGACCTAATCCAGGCGTTTATATACCTCATTATTGCCGGTGCAATGGAAGCTTTTGTTTCTATATCGGAAACTATGGTACAAACACTATTTAGCTCTGGTTATGGAGTTACTGGCGGTGTTGGTACAGTTGCTAAGAGCGCATCGCAAGCTATGCTGTCAACCGTTGGCCTTGATGATAAGACCCAAAGTATGATACAGAGTATCAAGCAGAAAATGAGTAAAGATCGGGGAAAAATTGAGGCTAAATTACCTAACACGCCAAAGCAACCAGACAAAAAAGAAGATTCTAAAGGAAGTTCTGATAAAACAACGAGTGATAGACCTAAAACATTAAAACAATCAGATCAGCAAAAAAATTCTGATGAAACAATAAGAAGTGATCCTAGTGCTAAAGCTAAAAACAAGGAAGAAAATGGAGAGGAGTAAGATATAAATGATATTATGGAGTAACTAATTAAAAAGATATTTTAAGTAAAGTTTTAGAAATTTATTCTGTATTTGGAAAAAGTTTAGATATGCAATCACGTTTAGGCAAATGTTGGTTTAGGGTATTACTTCTTGCAGCTTATGTGCTGATCACAGGTTGTAGTAAAAACGATATACCTTTTCCAAGGTGTATATCTGCTGACTATTTTGGTCCTAAACCTATTGCAGTAAGCGCTCATTTTTCAAGCGACCACGATGCGTTTATTCCAGGAGATGGAGAAGTTATTGATCCTGAAACTGGCGAAATTAATTATGGTTTTCACCATAACCAAGTGGTGAAGTGGGAGGATACCGGACTCGAAACCAATGGAGATAGTTTAAAAGTGCGAGTTAATGGTGCATGGACATCTTGGAGTAATAATAACAAGAAGGAATCTAAAAAAGGCAGTTATACCTTACAAAGCTTGGAGCAGTTAAAATATGCAACTAAATTTGAAGGTAAACAAAGTGATAATAGTTTACCTAATTTTCACTTAGTTTGTAATGATTATAAACCTAGCATACAAAAATTTTCAAGTAAGCCTAATGCAAGTTGCACTGTAAATTGCAAGTGCATTAATGAAGATGATAGTGCAAATACAGTATCACGTGGTGCTCCATGTTGGTTTACCAACGGTCATGGTGCTTATCTTTTGTTTCAAACGGGGAAAGATGATCCTAACGAAAATCTAAAGTTAATGCGCGATCCTCAATATCCTACTGTACATCTAGGTTATAACTCCACAGCAGAGGGCGACAATGGATTTTTTACTTTAGACAGAGATAACACTAAATTAAAGGACAGAAATTGTAATGAGTTGAAGTTAAAAAAGGGATGGAAAATATATGTAAAAATATTAGATAGATATTACTTAGATAATGTAGGTGGCTACTCTTTTGAGTTCTTAAGTGGAGTGCAGCAGCCAAGTAGTTTTGGGTTTTTTGATTATATTTATAACTATCTAAAATGTGTATTATTGATTAACAAAAATTGTGAAGAGCATTTTAACAGTAACGATCCTGCAGCTGCACAAGCTATGTTCGAAAATATAGCTGAAAAAAGTACGAGCTTTCACAATTTTGTTCTTTCCTTGCTTGTTCTATTTGTAATGATTTCATCGCTTCTTTATCTTTTTGGCATGATACAAGAGACTAAGCATGATATGCTCATCAGAATGATGAAAATCACTCTAGTAATAGTGCTTATATCTCCTGGAAGTTTTAGATTTTTCTATGATCATTTTCTTGTTTTATTCGTTAAAGGTCTTGAACAATTGATAAGTATAATTACTAACTTTGCTCCCAACATGAACACCGGAAGTATTGCTCAAGGAGATGAAGCTAAGTTGTTTAGCTTCATGGAGGACATGTTCAATAAGTTTTTTGCTTATTCTGTTTGGAAAAAGTTTGCAGCGTTTTTGCATTACCAAATGTGGGCAAGCCTTCTGATGATACCGGCAATTTTCATAGGGATAGTTTTATATTTCTTGCTGTGCTTATATGCTTACATAATATTCCTCTCTGGTTTTATGGGTATAGCTTTTCTTATAGCTATCATGCCGCTGTTCCTAATCTCTATTTTATTCTCACCACTGAAAAGTCTATTTGAAGGTTGGATAAAATTCTGCATCAGCTTTTGTTTGAAGTCGATTATGATATTTGCTCTCTTGTCATTACTGGCTTCCATTATAATGAATACCTTTTATAGACAACTAGGTTTTACTGTATGCTACAATAAATGGTTCGAGGTAAGGTTATGTGCTCCAAAATGGGTGTTTGGTGGTTTTTGTATCATTGATAAACAGTATTTTGGTTGGACCCCAGGGCAAATTTTTGTACCTTACACTCTTGGAGAAGCTTCTCCACTTAACATAGATAAAAATATAGAAGGTATAGAAAAACTAAGCAGAGAAGGTGGTACAATAAAATTTACTGGCGGCGCTGGATATATCCCTCTTCCACCTGATTACATTGAAAAAGGGTTTCGTTATATAGATTATCCTTTCTTTAACCCAATTCCTGGTACTGAGAAGAATCCAGCAGACCACTATATTGCAGAAAGTGATATGATAGTGAAGAATGACTGTAGAGCAAAAGATCTAGTACGCTTAACAAATAGTTTATCATATGCATCAGAAAAAGCTGATATTCTACTGTTGATCAACAATATAGACAAAAAGATAGGTGGTATGAATAGTAAAATAACAGAGCTTTACTGTCGATCTCAGCAAGATGAAGCAAAGTGTAAAAATTATAGGAAAATAGTGGATGACTACAGAAAAGGTACCATAAGACCAGATCTCAAAAGAGAGATAAAGTCTTTGGTGCAAAGAGTATTAGAACAACAAGGTTGTGGAAGACTGAAACTTCATGATTTATATAAGGATCCCAACAGTGAATACTGTAAGAAATGTAAAGATTGTGAGGATTGCAAAGATTATCGAGAAAATAGTGATTACCAAAGGGTGCAAGACATACAGAGAGGTTATTTAATCAATGCAGGGGAAATCTTTGTATTATTCTTGCTTTCATTTTTAATGTTCTCCTTACGCACGTTCGTACAACAAATGGGCTCAAGTATCGCTGGTGGTGGATTCAGCGTTTACAATATATCTAGTATGTATTCTAAGCATTCTCCAAGCGCTACTGCACATGGCGACCCAGATGCGTCTTTTGTAAGTCAAATCTTATATTTTGGCAAATCAGCAGTGCAAGATAAAATTGGTGGAGGGTTAGAGTCTTTAGGCAGTTGGGCTACTCATTTACCGGATAGATTAGCTGGAGGTGCAGCTAATCTGCTGGGGAGAGTACCAAGAGTTGGAGGAGTGCTGAAATACGCTATTGATGTGCCACGTAAATTTGTAGGTGCTACTATTGAAGCAACAAAATTTGCAACATCACCTAAAAATGACGTTGATAAACTTGAGGAAAAAATCTACAGGGCATTTGGAGTTGATAAGGAAGATATTACGCATAGAAGGATCGGTAAATATTTAGAATATTACAAAGGATATGTAGGATCACATTTGGGCTATACAATAGAAGATGCTATGAAATTTACTTGGGAGCATGGCCTTGACTCTATAGGAAAGCATGGCTATGATCATAACCTACTCTATAGAGCAAAAGAATATAGGCGAGATTTCTTAGAGAAGCTTCATGATTACACTATCGGCCGTAAGAGAGAACCAGAAAAAGACAATCCTGATCAATCAAATAAGGTAGAACGAGAGTTAGGCACGGAACTAGTAAGAGATAACCATGATCAGCCACTAGAAGAAGGCGACCCTCTTCGACTACGAGGGGGAGGTCAGCCAGATAAGGTAGTACGAGAACTAAGCACAGAACAAGAAGACAAGCCTAATCAACTACAGCATGATCAGCCAACAGAAGAAGATAAGCCTGATCAATCAAATGAAGTGACACGAAATTTAGGCACGGAACCAAAAGGCCCAGATGAAATTGATGATTTTGGATCTGCTTTTGAAGGTATGGAAAAACGTGCTGAAAGAGAAGGCAGAAGAAATCAAGATAAAGTTTACAACCTCTCACCACTTTTTGAAATGAACACTCCAGAAGCTGTAGAAAAACGTGCTGAAAGAGCTAGAAGAAAAGAAGAAAGAGATCGAAAAGACGAAGTTTATAATCTTAAGCCTTTATTTAAAGAACCAAAAAATCCAGAAGAGTACGTTAAGGCACTTTTTGGAATGAATACCCAGGAAGCTATAAAAAAACGTGCTGAAAGAGAGGAAAAAAGAAATCGAGAAGACAGTAAAAGGAAATTACCGGAACCAATGAGGAAACCAGATGCAAAAGGAGATGAGAAGAGGATTGAAGATGAAGACTAATAAAAATTTCAAAGGCCTTGATTATTATAAATTGCAGCAAGACAAAGATGGCAACATAAAGTTAAATGACTACGACGACATTTTAAATGCGCGTAGGGCAAGGGTAGACTTGTTGCGGGATAACACATCACTTGACAAGGATGTCAATTTTGCTAAATTGAATAAAGCTTTGAGTGAGAAATTTGTAGATAATCATAGTTTATTGTCTGAATTTGATAAGGAAGACAAAGAGATTGTACAAGAAAGGATTAAGGTGTTTAGTATTTTAGAAAGTCTTGAAGACCTTAAAAGCGTGAAAAGTGAAGATCTGTTAGAGGTTAGCTTACTGCTGTCAGATCTTAGCTTCATAGAGAGAAATGTTGTACTAAATACCGATCAGAATTCTGATCTAGCAGGATTTAAAAACCTATTTATTGAAAAAAAAGCATCTGGTGAAGAGTATAGTGAAGAAGAATGTAGAGGCTTTCTTGATAATATAGATAAAATCAATACTATAATTAAGTTAGAGTTAGAAAGCAGAATTGAAGGGCTAAATCATGATGAAAAAAATGATCATGATGATTTACAAGATGAGATTGGTCAAGCAATTAATGCAGCAGGCAAATCAGAAAAAGATAACTGATGAGTCTTGTGTTTGTGTTTTTCTTACAAGCGACTCGATAGCTTCTCTCTATTAAACTGCTAAAGCCATATTGACATTAATCATATAGTATAAATAATTAATTATTTTGGAGCTTATTTAATATGCTACGCATCATTGCAGGCAAATATCGCGGAAGAAAAATAACTACAGGTAAGCATTTAGCTGCACGGCCAACTATGAGTATTGTCCGAGAAGCAATATTTAATATGCTTTCCTCAAGAAAACCTATTTATAACTTGAATGTACTTGATTTATTCTGTGGTAGTGGTTCTTTTTCATTTGAAGCGCTTTCTCGCGACGCTAAACATGCATTCATGGTGGATTCAGATTATTACAATTTGCAACTGCCTAAAAAAACAGCAGAAGATTTTGGAATTACGAACAATGTCACGCTAATTTGTTGTAGTGCTAACAAATTGCCACAACCTATTTCAAAGTGCGATGTAGTTTTTATAGACCCACCTTACAATAGCAATCTAGTTGAATCAACGTTGAATGGACTAGCTCACTCAGGCTGGTTAAGTGATGATGCATTGATAATTCTAGAGATTAGGAAAAACGAAGATTTTGAGTGCAATAAAAACTTCAGTATAATCTTGGAACGCACCTACGGTATAGCGAGAATAATTTTTCTTTCTCTATTAACTTGAACTTGCATATACTTTTCATTGATGAGTTCCAGTTCTATTTTCGTCAAGTTTCCGGAGAAATTACTTATTCTGTACTGCCCTAGATCAAAATTTTTATTAAATTCAGAGTCTATTAAATATTCATGTGCTTCTTCAATAAATTTATTTTCTTTTTCTTCGTAACTGGTGTATTTTGTTGTACCATTATTATCCTCACGATAAACTAAATGTTCTTTATGATCAGCATGAATATTTTTATTTTCACAAACCTTTTCAGGATCGTGCTCAAGTACTTTTCTACCAACAATCAATAGCTTATAAGAAATTTCCTATGATTCCTTTTAAGCGAGTTTTGAATTTTTGAAATGTCATGACATTGTTGATACGGTTATCAAGAAACGATAAAGTATCCACAAAATCTTCTGAATAATCATTGATAAAAAAAAGTATCGTACTTAAGTACACTCCAGCTAATATTGCTCTTTTTGTATAGTAGTTAAAATCTGTTGATTGGTCATAAATGCCATACCAAATCGCACTAACAGTTCTGTATAAAAGTTTACTAGAAAAATATGTATTTTTTGGTGATACAGAGAATAATAAAACATTTTTTAAAAGTTCTCTATAATTTGGTAGCTTAGCGTAATTTGAAAGGCGTATTTGAATGGCTAACTTTACTCGCTCTCGCACTTTCATATCTTCTAAATTAGAATTCCTTAGTTCAGCTTCCATTGAGCTATTTAAGTCCTCTGCTATGTGCTCCAAAGCGCTATATATTCCATTCTGAAATTTGCAAAAGCTATTAGCTAGATTAAGGTCAGTGCACACCTTTAATAGGGTTTCATCGCTTATCCCTTCAAATGGAATAACCCTAATTAGCTTATCTATTATTAACTTTTGTTCCACGCAACATCATACTAAACAGCATGTGTGATTGTACCTGAGATTTTCAAACATTCTACAAAATGCTTCACCACGTTCCTCGAAATTTTTCCATTGATCAAAAGAAGCACACGCGGGAGAAAGTAATATTGTTACTTCTTCTGCGCTATTTAAGGCCTCTTCAAAAGCCAATCTGAATGCATCTTCTAGATTGCAACATTTAACATAATCTACTTTATTCTCCATAACATTTGCAAAAGCTTCGGTTGATTCTCCAATAAGAAAAGCTTTTCTAACCCTTGTAAAATGCTTGCTTAATGATTCTATTCCACCTTTTTTGCTTCTTCCACCAGCGATCCAATTTATGTTTTCATAAGATAAGATCGCCTTTTCGCTCGATTTTGCATTAGTTGCTTTGCTATCGTTCACGAAAAACACATTTCTTATTTTGCCAAGCAGTTCATTCCTATGCCTCAGTCCTGAAAAGGACTTGATTCCATTGATAATAGTGTTGCTATCTACTCCAAGTACCTTACATACGGCATATGTGGCTGCTATGTTTTCTGCGTTGGATATTAGGTTTATTTTCACGTCGCTTACTGATAAGCTATGATTCTCTAGTTTTAACGAGATCTTCTGGATCCCAGTGCCCCTTTTGTCATCCAAGTAGCTGACACTGGGATCCAGATAATTTCGATCTATACCAGTAATCTGTTCACTATAATCAAGCAAATTGTTACCTGCCAATGATATTAGATCTCTTGCACCACCCTCTGTCATCTGAGTAGTTGGCAATGGTTTTTCTTTTCTGGATTCCAGCGTCACGCGCTGGAATGACATCGGGGAATATGTTACTGAGATTGGAATTTTGTCTCCAGTGAATTTGTTGAATATATCAGCAGTAATCTCATTGTCACATCCTATTACGGCAACCTCACTACCGTTTATCAGTTTTAATTTAGTTGCTATGTAGTTCTCCATACTTCCATGCCTATCTATGTGATCTGGTGTAATATTGAGCAGTGCTGAAATGTCCACGTTAATTTCATTCATCAACTCCAATTGAAAAGAGGAGAGTTCGATTACATAAATTTCTGCATCTCTTTCTAGATCCAAAACAGGAACGCCTAAATTTCCACCAATAGCTACTTTTTTCCCTGCAGATTTTAATATGTGCCCTATTAGTGATGTAGTGGTTGATTTACCATTTGTTCCTGTGACGCCTATTACCTTCTGGTTCGTAGTTTTAGCTTCAAGAAATAGCTCAATGTCTGATTTTATTTTGCAATCAAATCTCCTTGCAAGTTTTACTATCCAATGTGGCTCTGTTGGCACTCCAGGGCTTAAAACCAATGCACTGATCTCATGCCAATTGTATTCCTTGGGATGAATAAAATTACATTTTTTATTCATCATTTTTGCATTTGCTATTTGCTCTTCATGATCATCCCATGCATATATTCTTGCACCACTCTTTGTTAGAGCGTTAATGGCGGATAAACCAGTTTTACCAAGACCAAAAACCGCGAGGTTTTGATTTTTGTATTTGTTTAGTTGCACTGCTAGATAACTTATGCGAACCATTTTATAAAGATATCGTACAAATTACAACAGACTTCTTTCGTAGGTTACAACTGTCATTCAATAGAAACAAAAAACTTCCTTGACAAACTCCGCCAGCCCCCTTATCATGAAACTGAAGCTATTTATTTATCTTCTCTGTACAGATTAAATGACAGAAAAACTCACGTATCTGGCATCTCATGTTTAATTTTTTGCACTATGTGCACCTTATGTCTTTATCAAATTTCTAGGTTTTTACCTACACAAGCTGAGATACGCTTATAAAGCATTTAAAACATTAAAAAACGCCAACTTAAAAAATGGATAGTGAATAATTAGCTACCCTAGGGTTTCTTTTGCCTTTTTTTCTGTTTAGTAAATTTCTTAATGTTTATAATTTAGATTAGTTGCGGCTTAAAAGCAACTGAATCGCGGTTATTAAACGTTTAGAATAAAAAAACGCCATACTTGAAAGTATAATGTAAGTAATTAGCCAACCACGGGGCTTCTTTTGCCTTTTTTTCATTTGGTAAATTTCTTAATATTTATGGCTGAACGACAATCGTCATCCCGCTGCTTGTTAGCGGGATCTAGAGATACCGCGGCGGTATGACGGTTAAGTGGGGTGTCATCCCAGTGTCAGCTACTCGGATGACAGGAGAAGGAGGCTACTTGCATGACACCATTCTTTTTTCTGGATCCAAGTAATCAGGGCACTGGGATGACAAGAAGAGGGCACTGCCGTCATAAAGGAACCAGTGTCAGCTACTCGGATGACAACAAAGAGCTACTTGGATAACAAGAAATATAGGTACTGGAATTGTAAAGAGTTTGCAAATATTAGTTATTACCTGTAGGATATAGAGAAATTAGTAAGGATTTTAATAGGAATAATATGCCATCTGTTACTTTTATTTTACCTGATGGGAGTAAGAAAAGCTATGAAGCTGCAGAGGGAGAAACTCTGCTCAATTTAGCCCACAGAAGTGATCCAGATCTGCTTGAAGGTGCATGTGAAGGTTCTCTTGCTTGCTCTACATGCCATGTAATTGTTGATCCAAAGTTTTATAATGCTGTAGAAATACATAACCCTATATCTGATGAGGAAAATGATATGTTAGACCTAGCTTTCGGCTTAACAGAGACGTCGAGGCTTGGATGCCAAATAAAAATCACAAAAGATATCGACGGCTTGTGTGTAACCATACCAAGGGGTACAAGAAACATATCATTAGATAAACAGGGGAATCATGCGTAAGATTTTTATCTATATTATCATCTCTTTACTTTTGTTTATTCCTGTAGCGTATAGTGGTTTTTGGTATTTTTCTGCATGTAAGGTAAAAAATCTTTTAGCTGAAACAATACTATACATTAACGACGAAAAATTTGATATTTCACATGATTTTAGTGGATTTCCTACTAACCTAATTTTCCGTGTGACAAACCCAAAATTTTCCAATGAGCAATTAACCATCTCATCTGATGCTTTATTGATAAAAAATAGATTGTTTGATAAATCAGTATATATCTACATACCAAGCAATGAAGTCAACATTGCTGTTCATGATGATGAGAAAAAGAATATAAAATGCCACACAAACGATAGCAGCCACTTTGTTGTTAGACTAAACGATTTACCATCTTCATTGCGATTCAACAGAAATAGTACCGTGATAGACTATATAGGTACACTTCGTTACGAAGATTATGGATTAAAATGTGATGTTTCAGAAAATCAGCAAAGTGTTATAACTGAAGTGAATGATAAAAGTAATTACATTCAATTTTACCTCGATAAAGAACTGAGTGGAAATGCTAAGCTAGGATTTGATTTGTATACTTATCGGTATAAAAATACTGCAAGTCCTGAAAGTTACCTTAGTATCGATACTAAATTTGATTATGAATTTGTAAACGACATCTCGGCTTCCAGAATTAATTTCAATATAGAGAAATTTTTGATTCAAAGTAATAATTTTTCTTTTGCTGCAGATGGTGGGGTAAACAATTACAACTTAGTTACTTATTCATTTAAAGACAAAATCAACGTGGCTATATCAAATTATAAAGAATTAATCTCGTTTATGATTGGTGACTCAAAAACTTCAGATGCGTTTGAAAAATTAATGTCTTCCTTATCAGAAAAAACAACTGATGATGGCATTCAATTTTCAATAAAGTACGATGATGATGTAGGGTCAAGTTTTATTGGAAAGTTATCCACCACTGATTTTATGAACCAGCTCAGTAAAATAACCCAATTAACCAAGGATGAGAGCAGTAGTTAGTTTACTTTTCATATTGATATTCCACTCAGGCGTAAACGCTTTTACTCTGGATAATAAACTCAGAGATAAAAGCATGGAAAAACGAGCAACAAGTTTATTTGAAATAATAAGGTGTCCAATATGTTCTGGCGAATCATTGTCTGAATCTGGATCTCAGATCGCGTATGATATGCGAGAAGCAATTCGTAAAAAAATCAATGATGGATACACAGATGAAGAGATAATCTCAGAGTTAAAAAATTCTTACGGCAATTCAATTATAATCGTACCGCCTATAAAATCTAGCACTTACATTTTGTGGTTTATTCCACTTACAACTCTGCTTATTGGGTGTTTTTTAATACAAAGATACATCAATACAACCACTTAAACCTTTTATATATAGCTAAAGTGACTTAGAGGTTGTCCGGAAACAAGTAAAAGGCTATAATATCTGAAATTTTAGTACGGGGTAAAGATGAGAAAAAAGTATCCAACAGATCTAAGCGAAAGGGAATGGGCAAGAATAGAAAAACACTTCAGAGTATCATACAAGAAAGGAGGAAGGCCGCCAAAGTATAGCAAAAGAGAAATATTAGAAGCAATTTTCTATGTATTGCGTACAGGGTGTCAATGGCGGTATTTACCAAATGATTTTCCGCTATGGAAGACTGTGTATGAGCAGTTCAGGCAATGGAAGAAGCAGGGAATTTTTGAGAAAATGAATTATGAAATTACAAAATATAGTAGAAGAAAAATAGGAAGGAATGAGCAGCCGAGTGCCTGTATAGTAGATAGTCAATCTGTAAAGACTACAGAAAAGGGGGGATCAAAGGCTATGATGGAAGTAAAAAAGTAAAGGGTAGAAAAAGGCATATAATTACAGACACTCAGGGTTTTATACTAGGTTGTTACGTAGGCGCTGCTAACGAAAATGATAGAGATGGTATTAAAATAGCATTAAACAATATGAGAACAAAATATACTAAAGTTAAAAAAATGTGGGCTGACATGGGATACCAAGGAAGAAATTTAAAGAATCACATAAAGGAAGAATATGACATAGATATTGAAATTGTTACAAGGCCTCCATGTAGATTTTGGGTGCACAAAGATACGCCACCTGAGCTACTACCAACAAGAGAACAAGGGTTTAAAGTACAGCCAAGAAGATGGGTTGTAGAAAGGACTTTTGCTTGGGTTAATAGGAATAGAAGGCTATCGAAGGAGTATGATTTACTCACAACATCCACTGAGAATTTCATATACCTAGCTATGAGTAGGGTTATGTTAAAGAGGGAATATGCTTGAATTTACTAGTTTCCGGACAACCTCTAACTTTAAAATCATAGAAAATACTGTCGAAAAAGGAAGTTTTCTTGTTCGTGTAAAACTCAACACAATGGATTTTCTGAAAAGTTTTCGAGTATATTATATTTTTAATTTGTAGAATAAGGTTTTTTCCTTTTTGCATATTTCACCTAAAAAGGACACATTTTAGACTTCTTTGTTGAAATAAAACAGAAACAAAAGTGCTGTCCCTTGCACTCTTTGGATAATTTAATGATAAAAAATTTGGAGAGAAATTTTATACACAATCTCTGACATTTTTCCTTAAGTTGACGCCATTGCCTGAACGGATACAACTTAATTTTTAATCTGCAGGAGTCAAGTTGAGAATGTCCAATTTTCCACTTTCTTTATAGCATAACATACTTCAGCGCCTCTTGCTCCTCTTGAAGTCCAATGGGCTCACCACTTATGTGTAAATTAATCGTTAATGTTGTACACGTTCTTTTCTTTTTCTACTCTCTCTTGCTCTTCAATACAATATATAGCAAGCGGATTAGCTTTAAGTCTTTCGACTCCTATTTCTTCTCCTGTTCCATCGCAGTAACCATAAGTGCCTAATTTTATTTTTTCTAACGCCTCCTTAATTTTTTCTTTTCTATCTTTTCGACGCTTGATTAATTCCTCGTTTCCACTATCTCCATCAGAATAGTATGTATCAATACTATTCTCTTCTAGTTCTTGTTTCTCCAGCTCAGCGAGTATTGACTGTAACTTTAAGCTGAAGTATTCCAGTTGTTTTACGCTCATATATTCTTCATCTTCTGAAGGAGTGTAATCTTCTGGTGACTTTATTTTTGGTAACTTTTCCATAATTGCATTATCAAAAAAATAATAAAACCTATATAATTTATGAACAAAAAATTATACTACCTCAAAGTAAACACTATAATTTATAATAAACATTTAAAAGCCTAGTATGATCGACTCAGTAAAAAAATTAGTAATAGATGATAAGAACTTTACCTATATAGTATGTATTTTTATCATAATGTTAAGTTTATCTTCATTTACACTTAAAAACAACAATAAACAAGAAGTTATGTTAACATTAACATGGATATGTGCTACATTTGTTTTGCAGATTTCTACAAATAATTTGTTTACATCTGATTATCATGATGGAATATTAGAGCAAATCTTTGTACAGCCACTCTCTTCTAGGCTTATAGTTGCTTATAAAATTTTCGCTCACTGGCTATTATTTGGATTACCAATTTCAGTGATTTCTTCCATATTCAGCTTTGCAGTTCTATGCAATAGTATTGAACACTCAATAGCAGTTGGAGTGTCTTTATTATTTAATACGCTGATAATCATTAATATTTCAGCTACTGGAAATGCATTGATGATTGGTCGAAACAACTTAGCATCAGGAGTATCGCAAATTCTTGTTTTGCCAATGATAATGCCAACCTTTGTGTATTTTAAAATGCTAACTCAATTTGAAAATTTGTCCTTGAATATTTATACACTACTAATCACCATCTTAATTTTTGTTATTTTGATTGTTAACAGCACCATAACTACTCACATGGCACTAAAATTTGCTGTGGAACAGGATTGAAAAATCTTACTGTTATTCAGTAGACTTCTTGCATAACCTAGAAAAAAGGCAAATAGTTATTATAGATTTAGGTTTATCGACAATTTGAAAAACCTTCATTCCAGCATCCTTCCCTGTCATCCAAGTAGCCCTTCGTTGTCATCCCAGTGTCAAAAACTGGGATAACAGCTAACCTGACAACCGTCATCCCGCTACTTGTTAGCGGCTAAGAGATACCGTGACGGTATGACGGTTCGCGGTGGCATGACGAGAAAGGGGCTACTTGGATGATACCTTTTTTCTACTTAGTTTGGGTTATGCAAGAAGTCTATTCCTTCATAAGGAGAAGTAGTTAAAGGAATTTACTCTATTTCTCCCTCTTTTTTTATTATTTTTAATCTATAGTTAACGTAAAAGAGATATGCAAAAACTCTATTGATCCATAGTCTGCAAATTATTAATAACACTTACTTTAAAGAACCTCACTTTACGCTGATCTTTGAGCGCTCTTCTGTGGTATTTTGTAAGAGTATAACTTGTGAAATCGTCTTCCCTATAGATTAAAGAGTTACACTGCTTTATATGTGATGCTATCCACTCTGCATAGTCCTGATGATCGGTTGCAATGAATATTTCCCCTGTTATAAGTATTTTTTTTGCTAATAAATTTAAAAATTCCGTATTAATTAATCGTCTTTTATTGTGACTTCTTTTTGGCCATGGATCTGGAAAGAGAATAAAGAATCTTTCAACACTGTTATCAGGAAAATTTGCAATCAATTCTCTTGCATCTTCTGTCCACATTAAAATATTTTTTATGTTCTGTATTTCTATGTTTGTCAGCAAGCGAAAAACCCCCTTTAAGTAGGGCTCACATCCTATAAATAATAGATCAGGTTCATTGAGCACCTGGTAAAGCATATTTTCACCGTTGCCAAAGCCTATTTCTACCCATATTCTTTTTTGTGAATTTACAATTTTCTCTATAGATTCCTTGCTGTTTTGAATAGAATATTTTTCCAATATTTCATCAACATCAGGTTTTAGCCTGGACCTTCTGGAGAACGATCTAATCCACTTGCTATTCTTAAATAGCATATTCTTGATACATATATAATTTTCTCACTATATTTTATATAGCTTAAACAATTCTCGAAATGAGTTAATGAAAAATTACTTGTCAATAATTGTTAATATTATATAATATATGAGTTCTAATAAAGTTTAAGTTAAAGGTATGAATAATAATAATCCAGTCGTAAATCTACCGGTTACTATCAGAAAGCTATCATCAAACAAATTTATAGAAGAGATATGTCAAGGCCAATTTGAGGATCAAGATAATACCTTGTTTGAAGATTCTTTTGTTAACAAAATTAAAGAAGGAGATGTGGTAGAAGGTGTAATTACAAGAATAAACCCTAACGACGTTGTGGTTGATATTGGTTTAAAATCTGACGGGAGAATTCTGATCAAGGAACTCGGTTGTAATGATGAGGTCATTATTGGCTCGAAAATCAGAGTTTATGTGGAAAGAATTGAAGATTATCATGGTAATGTTGTTCTTAGTCGTGAAAAAGCAATTAGGGACGAAAAATGGAATAAGTTGGAAGAAGATACAGTTACAAGGGCTGAAGTAAGCGGAGTTATTAAACGCTCAATTAAATGTGGCTTTATTGTTGATCTTGGTGACGGAATAAGCGCTTTTTTACCGCTGAGTCATGTGGATTTGAAGCAAGTAAAAGATGCGAAGCACCTTATTGAAACTGAACAAAAGTTCATCGTGCTTAAAATGGATAAGAAGCAGGGCAATATTGTAGTATCAAGAAAGCTGGTGTTAGAAAAATTGCACGCTGGTGAAAAAATTAAATTTTTAGAATCTTTAAATGAAGGTGATATAATAGAAGGGAAAATAAAAAGTATCACTCATTACGGTGTATTTGTCGGTATTCATGAATCAGATGTAGTGGGAGTTATAGATGGATTGTTACATATTACAGATATCTCTTGGAGTAGGGTAAGTCATCCGTCTGCAGTTTTTACTTGTGGTCAGACTATAAAAGTTAAAATTATAAAAATAGACAAGGAAAATGCTAAAATTTCCTTGGGTGTGAAGCAGCTAGAAGATAGCCCTTGGCAAGATGCAGAGTCAAAATATCCAGTTGATAGTGTGCATAAGGGTTATGTAACAAGCATAGAAGATTATGGATTATTTGTTGAGCTTAGACCTGGAATTGAAGGTTTAGTGCACTCGTCAGAAATAACTTGGGTTAAGAGTAATTTACCAGTTAGTAGTCTCGTAACAAGGGGACAAGAAGTATATGTAAAAATTCTCAGTATTGACATTGCTAAGAGTAGGATGAGTTTAAGCATGAAAAGGTGTGTAGACAACCCTTGGCAAGTATTTATCAATAAATATCCTCCTGGTTCTATTGTTTCTGGTGAAGTGAAGAATAATACCGGCTCATATGTATCTGTTGCTTTCGGTGATTCTGAAATAGATGAGAACGTAGAAGGGACAATATATGTGAAAGATTTTAGTTGGTCTAAAAATGGTTCAGATGAGATAAAGAAGTATAATGTAGGTGATAAAATAGAAGCAAAAGTAATAAGGGCTAACGTGAATCGGGCAAGAATTTATCTTGGAATAAAACAAATAGAGTATGATCCTCTTGAAGAACTGATAAAGAAAGTTAAGGTAGGTGATAAAATACAGGTTATTGTAGGTAAGAGAGAAGATAATGGACTAGTCGTTGAAGTTGAGAACGATGTAACCCTTCTAATAGATCAAGAGCATTTACCAGAGAATAAAAAATTCTCTATATCAGAAAAAATAGAAGTTGAAGTATTGGGTGTTGAAGAATATAACATAGCATTATCTGCTAAGTGATAAGGTTTACTTATTTTGGCTTCATATAAATGGCAACAAAGTCTGATATAATAGCGAGGGTAGCAAAAAGACATCCTTTTTTAGATAAGATTGTTATAGCAGCTATAGTTGATAGATTTTTTGGGATACTTTCAAGCACATTGAAACATCATAATAGAGTTGAAATTAGGGGGTTTGGTTCTTTTTCAGTTAGAAGTTATAACTTGAAAGAAACAAGCCATTTAATGTTACAGAAGTTTACAAAGAATCAATACTTTAAAACATATTTTCGTAGCAGTAAAAAATTATCTGATTTGATAAATGAATAAAAATTTATACCATAAATAAGATGAAAGTAGGGGTTTGAGTTTATACTGTACGATAGAAATTTTTAGCACCATATGCAAGTAGTAGAAATAGTTATACGCAATAACACATATAAAATATCTTGCGAAAGTGGGAAGGGGAATCATTTATTACGCCTTGCTAATAGTTTTGACAAGTTAGTTAGTTCTGTATCTCAAAAAACTGGAGGTAAGGGTTCGGATGCATTAAATTTCTTACTTGCAGCACTAATTCTTGAGGATAAAATTTTAGAATTAACAAAGCGATTAGATGAAGTAAATCAAGAGCGCGAAAAGTATAGAAACGAGAAAAGAATAGAATATACTGAGGTACTAGATAAGGTAAATAAGATTATCACTAATCTTGAGTGCATAAAGGATTAGCTTCAATAAAGCAAGCAATTAAATTGACTATCTGACTATTCAAGCCAGGAGGGAGGTTTGTCTTACGAGTTATGTAACAATATAATTCGTAATCATCAAGATCAACTATTTTTTCGTATTCGATTAGTTCGCTTAAGGAAAATTTATCAAGATATTTCAATGCGAAATGCCCTAAAAGTATATCGGTTTCTTTGCAACCCCTATGCCAGCTTCTATATATTAATTTTCTTCTGAATAGTGAGGTATCTGTCATTACAATTAAACTTTTTTTAATTTAAAAGTTAAACTAAATACTTGTCAAGCGAGGCGCATTTTAATATACTTAACATTTTGTTAAGATCTAAATATACAGGTGGAATTAATTTCTAATCTTATCCATCAATTTAGCGATGGAATATATTATTTTTTATCATTTTCTTTAATAATTTCTGTCATAGTATTCGTGCATGAATATGGGCATTATGTTGTTGCCAAAGCATGCAAAGTTAAAGTTGAATCTTTTTCCATAGGTTTTGGTCCTGAAATTTTTGGTTTTAACGATAAGTCTGGAACTAGATGGAAATTAAGCGCTGTTCCATTGGGTGGTTATGTTAAAATGCTAGGAGATACTAATGCAGCGAGTGTCCCAGCTGATCAACAAGAATTAACGGAAGAAGAAAAATTGTATTCATTTCATACAAAAACGCGTCATAAAAAAGCAGCAGTAGTTTTTGCAGGGCCTTTTGCAAACATGGTATTTGCTGTTATAGCTTTTACAATATTTTTTAGCATAGCAGGTTATTATCGCACTCCACCGGTGATTGAAAATGTAATCGAAGGTAGTGCAGCTAAGCAAGCTGGTTTGTTGCCAGGTGACACTATTACACAAATCAATGAGCATAAAATAAAATACTTTGAAGATATTTCACGTGTGATAATGTCGAATCCTAAAACAAGAATGGAGATTGAGTATAGCAGAAATAATGAGAAGCACAGGACCAGTTTAACTCCATTAATAATCAAGGACAAAGACGTTTTTGGCAACACAATAGAAAGAGAAACTATAGGGATTATTTCAGTCAATACATTAAAGCAGTCGTCTTTTCTTGGGGCTGTGAGCTTATCAGTAAGTGAAACTTACCACACTATGTGCTTAACGATCAAAGCTCTCTTTCACATTATTGTTGGTAAAAGGAGTATCAATGAAATAGGTGGACCAATAAAAATCGCAAAATATTCAGGACAATCAGCTAAAAAGGGATTTATTATGGTTCTATATTTTATGGCAATCATTTCAGCTAATTTAGCTGCAATTAACTTGCTGCCAATACCACTGCTAGATGGTGGGCATTTATTTCATTATATCATAGAAGCGGTTATACGTAGGGATTTAAGCTTGAAATGTCAAAAATATGCAGCTATTTTTGGTGCTTTAGTGTTGTTTTTGCTTATGGCAACTGGAATGTCAAATGATATTAGGGATCTTTTTTGAAATAAAATATGAAAAAGCTATTTTATATACTGGTAGTGGTTTTTATTTCTTTTCCTGCCCTGCTTGTTGCTTTAGGAACTGCGGAAAAAGTGCAGGTGAAAGATGTCAAATGTATTGGTAATGAGAGGGTAAGCAACCAGACAATAGGGTTCTATATAAAACTAAAATCTGGTGATTATATAAACGACGATGATATAGACTCAATTATAAAAGATCTATATAAAACAAAGTTATTTGCTAGTGTTAATGCTTACATAGATGATAAAAAAAATTTAGTAATAAAAATTCAAGAAAATCCACTAATTAACAAGATAATATTAAAGGGTAATAAGTTATTTAATAGCAAAGAGTTACTAAATAATGTGATTCAGTCAAAATCGCTAACTATTTTCACTGAAACAAAATTGCAAAACGATTTAATGAATTTAATCACTACTTATAGAAATAACGGTAAGGTTGGCGTTAAAATTGAATATGAGTTGGAGAAGCTCGATAGTAATAGGGTCAATCTAATTTTCAAAATAAAAGAAGGCAAAACCTCTAAAATTAAGGATATAAGATTTATAGGCAATAAAAACTTTTCTGAAAATGAGCTAGAGCAAGTTATTAAAAGACATAGTAATGACATATTTAGTAAGTTATTTAGAGCCATTTTTAAAGGCGAAAATCATTATTCACCGCAATATCTATTGATTAACACAGAATTGCTCGATCGTTTTTATTCGTCTAAGGGATATATTCAAAATAATATTCAACCAATTGTTGAGGTTGATAATAACAATCAAACAGAGTTAACTTTTTTGATTGACGAAGGACAGCAGTATTTGTTTGGAAATAATGAGGTTAATATTGAAACTGAAATTCAGGATTTGAGCCTAAAAGAAGAAATATTGGATTTTATAACAGAGGAAAACGATAAGATATTTAATAGAGTTAAAATTAATAATACAGTAGAAAAAATAAACAAATATTTAAATGAAAAAGGATACATATTTGCAAAAGTTAATCCAGAGTATGCACAACGTGACAACGTTGTAGATGTAACCTACAGAGTGCTGCCGGGTAAAAAGATTTATATAAATCAAATTACAATTGATGGTAACGATCGCACTTTAGATAAAGTGATCAGAAGTAAGCTAAGTGTAGCAGAAGGTGATGCATACAATATATCTGAGATTCAAAAGTCACGTAAAAAACTAATGAGTAGTGATTTTTTTGAAACAGTGAAAGTAAATAGTTACGCAGTTAATGACAATACAGTAAATCTTGACTTAAATGTTAAAGAAAAAAACACTACTTCGTTGTATTTGGGAGGCGGTGTGTCTCTTCCTGGTGGAGCATTGATTAAAATTGACCTCAAAGACCGTAATTTATTTGGTACTGGAAAAGAGCTCTCTTTTGCTCTTGAAAAAAGTCAATACGTATTTTCTACTGATTTAGAGTTTGTTGAAAATAATTTTAACGATTCTGATACGTCACTAGGCATGGGTGTATTTTATGAAAAACAAGATAAACCAAACACTACTTTTGATAGTTGCGATATGGGATTTTTTACAAAGTTATCATATAAAGTCACAGAGAACTTAACTAATTCCCTTCGCTATTCTTATAAGTATAATCATATACACATGGATAATAAGGGTGGACAAGACACCGATATCTCTGAAATAATACTGGACCGAAAAGGTAAACATCAGATTTCATCAGTGGGATACACGTTGGCATATAATAAACTGGATAATCTATATGCTCCAAAAGAAGGGTATTTACTGCGCTTAAGTCAGGATATTTCAGGATTGGGAGGAAACGTGAATTTCCTAAAATCTGAATTCTTATCTTTTTATACGCACCCTATATTAAGCAAAATTGACGATGATATAACGCTACGCTTTAAGATGGCGGCAGGTCATATTTTTTCTTATACTGATGAAAATCTAAACATTGGCCAGCACTTTTTTAAAGGGGGTAATGAGATTAGAGGGTTTGACCTTTCCGGTATTGGACCAAGAGCAGAAGACAAAAATAAAAGCTCATTAGGAGGCAAAACTTATTTTAATCTAACACAGCAAGTGGATTTTCCTCTACCAAAACTATATGACTATGCTGGTATCAAAGGCTCACTATTTGTTGACTATGCGACACTTTTTGGCTTAGATGATAAAAATAAGAAGTATGAAGGGAAATACTATGATAGCAAGCTTGTGAGAGTGTCACCAGGTTTTGGCTTTTCAATGCTTTCTCCTTTTGGTAGACTTAGATTGGATTTCGGGTTTCCTTTAGTAAAGGAATCTTATGATGTAATACCATCACCAAATGTTAAATTTTCTATTGAAGCGGGGATTTGAATGAAATATATACAGTTATTTATATCAGTTATTGCCTTAATTATTTCCTTATTTGTGGGGTATAAGTTTGTAGGATATCAACCTCAGAACACAAAAGCTGCAATTATCGATAGTGACAAAGTCATCAATGAATCTCTTGCTCTGCAAAATATACAACAACAAATAAAGGAGCAGAATTCTAGATTACAACAAGAATTTGAAAGTGAGTTAGAAAAACTTAAGCCATCAAAAGAAGAATTTGAACTTTTGTCAGAAGAAGCAAAAAAAGAAAAGACAGAACAGTTTAATAAGCACACTGTAAATACTAGAGATAATTACGCTAAAAAAATGTTACATTTAGAAGAAAGCTATAGAGACGCAGTAGAGAGTGTTTTTAACAAGATAAAAGAAGTCGCTAAAAAAACGGCAGAAAAAAACAACATAGATTTGGTACTATTTATTTCAAAAAAGAACCAAGTTTTATACTCCATGGATGAAGTTGATTTATCAGATGTGGTATTAAACAATATAAACAAGAAAATACCTGAATTTGCTTTGAAAGGCATTGAGTAGGCTTATGCAATTTAATATCAGTGATATTATAAAAATATTACCACATTCTTATCCGTTTCTCTTAGTAGATAGAGTTATAGAGTGTGATCCTGGTAAAAGTATAAAAGCAATCAAAAATGTGACTTTCAATGAGCCATTTTTTATTGGCCACTTCCCTGGTCATCCAATAATGCCAGGAGTCTTGATAATTGAATCTCTAGCTCAGGCATCTGCTATATGTGTTCTAGGTAAAGAAACAATAGAAAATAAAGTTGTTTACTTGAGATCCATTGAAAATGCAAAATTCAGAAAGCCAGTTACTCCAGGGGACACATTGATTCTTCAAGCTAACATTCAAAGTGTGTGTTTAGGTGTACACAAATTTAGGTGTATTGCATCTGTTAGCGAAGAAAAAGTTGCAGAAGCAACAATCTCAGCAGTACTGCAAAATAAATAAAATCTTCATCTGTAAGAAACAGCATGTACACTTTATAGTATAGCAATGAAGCTGAATTTCAAAATCTCATTTTCGAATCTATATACTCGCAATGGATTAACAAAATTAGATGAGACATTTTTGAATTATATTAAATCATGTGATGAGAGCTTGTTTTGTTCATTAATTGAAGCAAGAGAAAAAGCAGCTTCTTCTTCGATGTCATCCCAGTGTCACCTCCCATCATCCCAGTGTCACCCCCCGTCATCCCAGTTTCACCCCCCGTCATCCCAGTGCTTGACACTGGGATCTAGAAAACAAGAAGGACGGTCAGCTACTTGGATGACAGATAGTCAGTTAATAGTAGACCTCTCATATTTACTTGATGAATTTATTGCAAAACTTTTCAATGTTGAAAAAGAAATAGAGGAGCTAAAGAAAAAGCACAACGACTTTGCTGTAATATATAAGTGCAAAAGATTATTTGTCCAACGCTATGCATTGAAGAAATACACTAATGTGGCGAATATAGATATTACTAACAAACTAAGTCATTTTCTCACTTTGCCAACAACAGAAAAAAATTTTGCTGAGCAGGTGATGCATTGGTTTGAAGATAAAGAAAATCACAAAGAAGAAATAGAACTTGCAGCACAATATGCAGTGTGGAGAGTAAAAAATAAACAGAGTATATTATTCAGTATTCATAAAAAAATCGACCACGAAAACCTCATACCATTTTCTAAAAAAGAAGTGGACAAAGTTGAAGTGCTGTATTCAAATGAAGTAAAAAGACGATACGGTTTTGATCTAACAAGCAAAAAGGTGAGTTTGAATAAAGCACTAGATAATGCTCACTACTGCATATTTTGTCATAAGCAAAGTAAGGACAGCTGCTCAAAGGGGCTAATTAATAACGACAATACTTTTAAACAATCTCCACTAAAAGTTGAACTGCACGGCTGCCCACTAGAGCAGAAAATATCAGAAATGAATCTGGTGAAAAGCGAAGGGTACAGCATAGCAAGTCTTGCAATTGTGATGATAGATAACCCATTATGCGCAGCCACTGGACACAGAATATGCAATGACTGCATGAATTCGTGCATATATCAAAAACAAGAACCCGTAAATGTGCCAGCAATTGAAACAAGGATTCTGGATGATGTGCTCAGTTTACCGTACGGATTTGAAATATATTCTCTGCTCAGCCGTTGGAATCCTTTAAATTTTCAGCGTTCATTGCCAAGAGAAAACACCGGAAAAAACATTCTAATTGTAGGCCTTGGTCCTGCTGGTTTTAATTTAGCTCATCATTTGTTGAACGATGGGCATAACGTTATCACCATTGATGGACTAAAAATTGAGCCTTTGATCGATAATTTCCAGCTAATTAAAGATTTTGAACACGAAAAATTGAGTGAACGCACGGCAGGAGGGTTTGGTGGGGTGGCAGAATATGGTATTACTTCTCGGTGGGATAAGAATTACTTAAAGATTATTAGATTACTGCTGGAAAGACGTGAGCATTTCGCACTTTATGGAGGCATTCGTTTTGGTGGCACGATTAATGTTGATGACGCGTTCAACTCGGGTTTTGATCACATTGCCCTAGCACTTGGCTCTGGCAAGCCACGAATGATCAAAATAAAGAATATACTAGCTCGTGGAGTGCGTATGGCATCTGACTTTCTTATGTCGTTACAACTGACTGGCGCTCTTAAATTTGATTCTATAGCAAATCTGCAAGTTCGTATGCCGATAGTTGTAATAGGGGCTGGGCTTACTGCGATTGACACTGCCACTGAAGCTTTAGCGTATTATCCAATTCAAGTAGAAAAATTTCTTCTTCGTTATGAGATATTAGTTGATAAGTATGGAAAGGACTGTGTTGAAAAAGATTGGACAGAAGAAGAGCGCGAAATTGCGAATGAGTTTATATCACACGCACAATTGATCCGAGAAAAGCAAAAGTTAGCAAAAAAAGAGAATAGAGAAATAAAAATATTAGAGTTGATGCAGAGTCTCGGGGGAGTGAAAGTTATATATAGAAAAGAGCTAAAAGATTCACCAAGTTATCGATTAAATAGCGAAGAGGTGCAAAATGGGCTGTCAGAAGGGATTTACTTTATTGAAAACTTAGAGCCAGTTGAAGTTGTGACGGATAAATATAACCATGCTGAATCAATAAAACTGATAGACACAAAATCCGGCGAAATCAAACGTATAAAAGCACGTTCTATTTTTATAGCAGCAGGTACTGAGCCAAATACAGTTATTGCAACAGAAGATAAAAAGCATTTTAAATTAAGTAATGGGTATTTTACTCATTTGAATTCATCAGGAAAAGAAATAGACCCAATATTTTCTCCTAAAATGCAAAATAAAGATAGAATATTAGTGTATAAGCAAGGCAATAAAACAATCAGCTTTTTTGGTGATCTTCACCCTTCGTATAGTGGCAGCGTCGTGAAAGCTATGGCAAGTGCTAAGAACGGCTACCCTATTATTTCTCAGCTTTTGAGTGGAGTTAATAGCTTCGTTTCTGTCATTCCAGTGTGTGATGTTGTGGGCCAGAAAAAAAATGCGTGGTCAAGTGTTGAAGACCTGGCTAATAAAGAATTATTTAATAGAATCAAAGAGCAATTCACTGCAAAGGTTATAAAAGTTCAATATTTAACAGACAAAGTTGTGGAAATAGTGATCAAAGCACCACTTGCGGCAAAGAATTTTAAGCCTGGGCAATTCTTTAGATTGCAAAATTTTGAAACCAATGGCAGAAAAGCCAATAATACAAACCTTGCTATGGAAGGTATAGCCGTAACCGGCACTGAAGTAGACAAAAAAAAAGGAATTATTTCCACTATTGTGCTGGAAATCGGCGGCTCCACTAATTTATGCAGACACTTAAGAGAAGGCGAGCAAATAATTCTTATGGGCCCAACTGGCAGACCTACTGAGGTTTACTAAGTCTCAATATTAAAGTGATGCCAAATTTTATTTCAAAAAGTAAATAATTTACTAACGCTCGTGCACAAATTAAAAATAAATTATGCACGAGTGTAGCGTTATGAATTAGGAGTGCTATATTAAAGCTTACCTCACTATTAAAGCTGTCGGTCAGATTAGATTAAAAACCTAATCTGACCGGTTTCTCTATAACCCTCTAAACTCTGATATAATTATATGATAATTAGTTTAATTAGTGGTTAATATGCAAATTGATTTTATTCATATATTGAGATAGCATAAACCATATTGGTTTTAATTATTGTGCAACTTTATAAATCGTCACTGTTACTTCTACTGACTGTATTAATAGTTATAGTCCTAAAATTACCTGAAAATTTGAGCATTGCAGTAAATTGGTCTCTCCCAATTCTAGATTTTGATTTATCTTTTCGTACCATACTAATATCTTTTTTATCAGTTGCATTTTTAGCTGTTCTACCAGCACAAAATTTGACTTTTTCAGAGATGCTATCTTTTGCTGCTTACACTATTAGTTCACTTTATGCAGTTTTATCTGAACATATGATATTGGTTATAATATTCTGTGAATTAATGACCATCAGTGCATTTTTTATTATCGCAGCTAGCTGTAGAGATAGTGGACCTGCAATAAGGTACGCTTGTGTACACTTTTTCGTTGGAGTTATATTAATAGCAGGATTGGCACTTCAAAGCACTAACCTGATAATTTTGGGTTTATTGATAAACTGCGCTTGTTTTCCTTTTTCGTTTTGGGTTGTTGATGCATATCCTGCTGCATCGCTACATGGCACCACATATCTCTCTTTATTTACCACTAAAGTCTCTTTTTTAGTGATGCTTTTACACACTTATAACCTATGGCAAGATTGTACTGAAATATTAGCGCTTGTAGGCACCATCACTGCAATTTACAGCATTATATTTGCTTCTCTTGAGCAAAATATTCGCAGATTTTTATGCTATAACGTTGTAGGACAAATGGGCTTGCTGATTATTGCAGGAAGTTTGCTCAGTCCTTCGGAAAAAGCAATACCAATTTTGATACTGCATATAATCTTCTCTCTTGTTTATCAATCATTATTGTTTGTGGTCAGTAATTCGATTATTTCACAAACAAAAACAATTAGTTTTAATGGAGTGGGTAAACTGATGTCAGTGGAAGGCATGTGTGCTATAATCGCAATACTTACAATGGCTGCATTTCCTGGAACCGTTGGATTTATCAGTAAATCATATATCACAGCTGAAATTGAAATGAACACTGTTGCCTTAAAAGGGTATAAAAATTTATATAAGCTTCTAAATTTGCTGCTTCATTTAAGCGTGGGGCTAAAGTTTCTTTATTACTTATTTATTGCAAAAAGTAAGTCAAAACCTTTAGCAGAGAGAGGAGGCAAAATGACTATGATTATTTTAGCATTTATATGCGTAATCGCTGGCAATCCTTACTTACCTATTTACAATAAGCCTTCAATTTTTAATCTTGCGTACAACACAAAAAATATTTGGTCGCAATTTAATTTATTACTATGTACCACTTTATTGTTTATTCCTTTACGCAAGTTATTTTACCCGAGAGTAAATTTTAAAATGGATGTTGATTGGATTTTTAGAGCTTTCATACCCTATATTATCTTGCTGTTCAATCAGTTAGTCTCTAAAACTAGAGAAATGTTTGCCAGCGTAGTGCAAAACTTGACTAATCCACTTACTGGTTTATACTTTAATAATATTACTAAACTTAAAGAAGTGCTGGGTTATAACTCAGTGAGTTTTGTTTCAGCTTCTTCTCTCTTTTTAATGAGTATTCTACTAATGCTATTATGTTTAAATCGTTAACTGAAAGTTTAAATTCTGTATTTAGTAAACTGAGAGGAAAGTCAATCATTTCTGAAGATGATTTTAATCTTGCCATGCGTGAAATACGCATAGCCTTAATTGAAGCTGACGTTTCACTTGAAGTTGCAAAAAAATTCATCAACGACATTAAAGATAAAGTGATTGGGGAAAAAGTCATAAAAAGTGTTTCTCCAGCACAAATGATAATTAAAATTGTACAGGATAATTTAGTTGCAGTTCTCGGATCAGAGAAAAGTGACTTAAATCTAGCAGTTAAACCCCCTGCTGTGATTATGATGGTGGGCTTACAAGGTGCAGGTAAAACAACTACCTCAGGAAAGCTTGCTTTAAAACTAAAAAAGCAAAAGAAAAAAGTGATGCTTGCCTCTTTAGACATTTATAGGCCTGCTGCCCAGAAACAACTTGAAGTGCTAGGTAAACAAATAGATGTGCAAACTTTACCTGTAGTAATAGATGAGAAGCCCATTACAATTACAAAAAGGGCAATAGCAATAGCAAAGAACGATAATTATGATGTATTAATACTAGACACTGCAGGCAGGCTTCATATTGACAATAATATGATGAATGAGTTGAAAGCCGTAAAGGAAATAGCTTCACCTGCAGAAGTTATTTTAGTAGCCGACGCAATGATAGGCCAGGATGCGGTCAACATTGCCAAATCATTCAATGAGGTAATAGGTGTAACCGGCATTATTCTCACCCGTGTTGATGGTGATGCACGTGGTGGTGCTGCTCTTTCTATGAAAATGATCGCCGATTGTCCAATTAAATTTATTGCTTGTGGTGAAAAATTAAGTGACCTCGATGATTTTTATCCCGATAGAATTGCAAAAAGGATACTTAGCATGGGTGATGTTGTATCATTGGTTGAAAAAGCTGCTGAGATTGTTGGTCAGGAAGAAATTGATAAGTTACAAAAGAAAGTGAAAAAAGGTAAATTCGACCTAAACGACCTAGTGGGAATGTTAAAAACTCTGAGTAAAATGGATGGCATTAGCAACATAATGAAATTCATTCCTAGTTCATTTACAAAAAAGCTAAGTAGCAGTGTGCCAGATGACAATAAAGTGAAAAAATATATAGCCATCATAAACTCAATGACTGAAAAAGAAAGGCAAAATCCAGATATTTTAAATGGCAAAAGAAGACTTAGAATTTCTAAGGGGTCCGGAACAACTGTAACTGACATTAATCTTCTAATTAAGCAGTATAATCAAATGAGCTCTATGGTAAATAAGTTCAGTAAAGTTGACCATAGTAAACTCAAAGAATCTGATTTGATGGATATGCTAAGCAGAAAGTAAGTGACCTTACCTTTAGCTATATCAAAAGCCGGCTTAGGTCTCGCAAAAAAATTTACAGCTTCTTGCTAGCCAAGAAATTTATTATTAATTTTAAGAAATACTATAGCTGACCCAAGCAACACGTCATACCGCGATTCATTTCATAACTGTACGAACATTGTAGTGTGGGCCACCAGTGGGGTGTCATCCGAGTAGCTTGACTACTTGGATCCAGAAAAAAGAATGGTGTCATGAAAGTAGCTGACACTGGTCTCCATCCAAAAGGGTGCCATCCGAGTAGCTTGACTACTTGGATCCAGGAAACTTAATTGCAAGTAATGCATTGGGTTTGGTGAGTATGGGTTTTGCGTTATAGAATGAAGCACTTTTTGTGAATTTGTAAAGAAAACTGGATCCAAGTAGTCAGGGCACTGGGATGACATCATCCTTTTTTTTGGATTCCAGACTGGAATGACAGCAGTCCTACGTCATACCGCGATTCATTCGCGGTATCTCTAGATCCCGCTAACAAGCAGCGGGATGACGGTTGTCGTTTAGCTACAAATATTAAGAAATTTACCAAACGAAAAAAAGGCAAAAGAAGCCCCGTGGTGGTTGGCTATTTACTATGTACTAAAATATCGGCGTTTTTTTTATTCTAAAACGCTTGATTAAGAGCGATTTAGCTGCTTTTAACTTGCAACTAACCTACACCGCAAGTGTTTAAGAAATTTACTAAGCAGGAAAAAAGGCAAAGAAACCCCGTAGTAGCTAGCATTCAAATTCTCCCTTGTCAATTTGACGTTTTTTGCTGTCTTAAACGCTTTGTAAGCTCGTTTCGGCTTATATAGGTAAAAACCTAAAAATTTTTAAAGACATGCGATGCACGTAGTGCGAAAAATTAAACATGAGACGCCAAATACCCTAAGTTTTTTGTCATTAACCTGCACAGATTGCGAAGATAAATAAATAGCTTCAGTTTCATGATAAGGGGGCTGGCGGAGTTTGTCAAGTAGGTTTTTTCGTTTCTATTGTAATGACAGTTATGGCCTGTGCAAGAAATCTATTGATTTACAGCAGGTTCTTTGTTACAGTTCGTAGTTATGCAAAGAAACTTAAAGCCTCATGAGTTTATTTACAGCCAGTGATTTACATAATTTGGAGCTGTATAGCTGAGTATTGTATATGATAATATTGATAACAAACGATGATGGCTTTGGAAGTGAAGGAATAAAATTACTCAAAGAGGTTGCACGGAATTTTGCGTCAGAAATATGGATAGTGGCACCAGATACTGATAGAAGCGGAGCTGCAAGATCTCTTGATTATCCAGTGAAACAATCTATTGGAATAAAACAACATAGTGAAAGGGAATTTAGTGTGTCTGGTACTCCTGCAGACTGTGTCATTATTGCGCTAAATAAAGTTATGAATAAAAAACCAGACTTAATATTGTCCGGAGTAAATATTGGATCAAATGTCGGGGACGATATTTGTTATTCAGGAACAATTGGTGCTGTAATGGAAGGTGCTGCAAGGTCTATACCTTCTATTGCACTGAGCCAAGTTTATCATGATAAAATAGACTGGCACAATACAAAGGTTTTTGCACCAAAGGTTATTGCCAAGCTCGTTAAGGTTGGTTGGCCTAAAAACATAGTGATGAGTGTAAATTTTCCTGCTACAGAAAAAGTAAAAGGAGTAGAATTTGCTGAACAAGGTGAATATAACATTGATGGGGATTTAATTTTTACTGAAAATTCGAATGGCTCTTTTAGCTTAAATTGGTCTCGAGAGCACTCAGGCAGTGGTAGTGTAAATAAAATAAAAGAAGGATTTATTACTATCACACCAGTAAAATTAGATTTTACAGATTATGATACATTGAATGCTATGAAAAATTCTTGTGCAGACGAATTTTCTTCTATAGCTGACTGAGAAAAACATTTGCATTGCTCCTAATTAGATGTTTTCTATTGTGTTATCGCGAGCAATTATTTTTTCTTCACCTGTATCCATGTTTTTAATCTTTAAAGTTTTACTACTCAATTCTTCATCGCCAAAAATTAAAGCAACTTTAGCATTTGCTTGATTTGCTTTTTTCATTCGGGTTTTAAGCGCTCCGCTATATTCATAGATCACATACAAATCATTTCTGCGCAATTCATTTGCAAGTGTTAGGGCATATTCTTCAGCCTCTCTACCGATTGGAATTAGGTAAATAGGTCGCTCTTCTTTCGGAGAATAATTGATTAACTCCATTATGCGTTCAATACCTCCTGCAAATCCTATTGCTGAAGTGTGTTTTCCACCCACTGAAGATACTAAATTATCGTATCTTCCACCGGCAAAAACTGCCCCTTGTGCGCCTAAATCCTCTGTAACAAACTCAAACACTGTGTGGCAATAATAATCCAAACCTCGAACTAGTTTATTGTTTACGGTATAAGGTATATCAAGAATTGTTAATCCATTTAGTATTTGTTCAAAGAAATCTGAGGACCCTTTCGTATAATAATTGCTGATTTTAGGAGCATCAGAAATTATTGATTTATCTTTCTCATCCTTGGAATCCAGTATTCTGAGTGGGTTTTTGATCAACCTATTTTTGCTATCTTCTGATAGATCATTTTGATACTTTGTAAAGTATAAGATCAAAGCTTCTCTATACTTAGTTATTGTTTCACCATCACCTAAAGAGTTGATTTCCAGCTTTACATTTTTATTGATGCCAAATTCAGTTAGTAAGTGCTGAACGAGTGATATCAATTCAATATCAGCTTTTGGATCTTCTATGCCAAAAACCTCAAAATTTATCTGATGAAATTGCCTTTGTCTTCCCTTTTGCGGCCTTTCATAGCGAAATGCAGGTCCTGTTGAGAATAATTTTATCGGTGTTTGCAGTTTTTTTTCAATGAGTAGCCTAACAATCGCTGCAGTGAACTCAGGACGTAAAGTTATGCTCTTTCCCCCTTTATCATTGAAGCTATACATCTCTTTAGTGATGATATCTGAGCTATCACCTAAGGTTTTTGTAAAAACCTCCGTGTATTCAAATATTGGAGTTTGGGCGGGCAAAAAGCCGTATAGACTTGAGATTCTATTTGCTGTTTGCTGAATGTATTTAAACTTGTACCATTCATCAAACAGGAGATCTTTTGTTCCTCTAACCGTTTGATTAGTCATAGTGTGGTCTCTATACCCGCAACCTCTGGTATGTGGTAGCTCAGCATATTCTGCACTCCTTGCTTGAGGGTAATTGCAGCACTTGGGCATCCAGAGCAGGCTCCTTGCAGCTCAACATAAACTATTCCATCTTTATAGCCACGGAATTTGATATCACCACCGTCTTGAGCAACTGCAGGTTTGATATAACTTTCCATCAATTCTTTTATTCTATTTACAATTTCTATATCATTTTCATCGAAAAATTCCTCATCTGATATATTATTATCATTCACTCCTTCTTTATCTAGCGCTTTTCCACCTGAAGTAAAGTGATCCATGATTGTAGTTAAAATTTCTACTTTTAGTGTATCCGAATTAATTCCACCCAATTTTGTTACTGAAATAAAATCATGACCAAAAAACACTCTTACCACATGTTCTATTTGAAAAAGATTTGCTGCTAACTTGGAGTTTTTTATTTCATCTGCATTTGAAAAATCAGCCGTTTCTCCTTCGTTTAGAATTGCAAATCCAGGAAGGAATTTTAGCGTATTTGGGTTTGGTGTTTCTTCAATCTGGATGAACATGTTATTTACCATGACAATTATAATTGTTACTATTTAATCATAAAATGATAAAAAAATATACATGTCATTCATCTTTTTTCTTTTTTTAGTATTCATAGTAATTACATTTGTCTTGCCTAGCGTTGTTGTATTTTTTCTTTTCCTGACAAAAAAAAATAACATAAGTTTCATGATGAACTCTATATTGAGTAAGTTTTTGAACGAATTTAATAGCAGTAGAAGTTATACTGAAAATTACACTGGTGACAACATATCCAAAGATGAAGCATTAAAGATACTGGGGCTGAATCCTGAGGCAAGTCAAAATGAAATCAATAAAGCATATCAAAATTTAATGAAGTTAGTTCATCCAGATAAGGGAGGCTCGGAATATTTTGCACAAAAGTTAAACGCGGCACGTGATAGGTTGCTGAAGAGGTAATTAATATTGCTTTAAAGTTTTTATTTGTGCATAAAGGATAAGCTGCTACAATAAAACGAGTTAAAGGTAGAGAAAGCTTTAAGTTATGCAAGATGATACTAAAAAAAAAACAACGATAGAAGAAGAAAAAGGCATATTAGGGTGGATAGAATATAGACTGCCTATATTTTCTTTTCTAAAACACACCTCTTCTTATCAAGTACCAAAAAACTTAAATTATGCTTGGAACTTTGGCTCTTTGGCTGGTATAGCGCTAATTTTACAAATAATAACAGGTATATTTCTTGCTATGCACTACACTCCGCATGTTGATTATGCGTTTAATAGTGTAGAGCGCATAATGCGGGATGTGAATTACGGGTGGTTAATACGCTACACTCACGCTGTTGGAGCATCGCTCTTCTTTATGGTAGTCTATGTTCATATAATGCGTGGATTATATTACGGATCTTATAAAAGACCGAGAGAGATGGTGTGGTTTATTGGAATATTTATATTTTTTGCAATGATGGCAACTGCCTTTATGGGGTATGTATTGCCTTGGGGACAAATGAGTTTCTGGGGTGCAACAGTTATAACCAACTTATTTTCTGCTATACCTTTAATTGGCAATAAAATAGTTATATGGTTATGGGGTGGTTTTTCAGTGGATAACCCAACACTTAACCGTTTTTTCGCTCTGCATTATCTTCTGCCTTTTGTTATTATTGCTTTAGCTATGCTTCATGTGATAGCTCTGCATAGGTTTGGCTCTGGTAACCCAAGTGGAGTGGAGGTAAAATCAGATAAGGATACCATCCCTCTCTATCCTTATTATATAGTCAAGGATTGCATAACTTTTGGTCTGTTTTTTGTAGTTTTGTTCGCATTTGTTTTCTATGCTCCCAATTATCTTGGACATCCAGACAATTATATAGAAGCTGACTCTATGGTAACTCCGGTACACATAGTGCCAGAGTGGTATTTTTTACCTTTTTATGCAATGCTACGTTCAATTCCAGATAAACTTACTGGTGTGCTTACCATGTTTGCGTCTATTTTAGTGTGGTTTTTGTTACCTTGGCTTGATAAATCAAAAGTTAAAAGTGGTGCTTATCGCCCGGTGTTTAAGAAATTTTTTTGGGTTTTTGCAATAAATTTTGTACTTCTTGCCTGGCTTGGAGGACAAGAGGTAAAAGAGCCTTACATCACTATGAGTAGGCTATCTACTCTTTATTACTTTGCATACTTTGTGATAGTTTTACCACTGCTTAGTAAGTATGAAAAGCCAAAAGAACCACCAAAAACCTTAAGTGATTCTGTGCCGGAGATGAGGTGATGTCAATTCAAAGCAGATCTCTTACAAAATTCTCTGTCATCCCAGAACTCTCTCCTGTCATCCCAGAGCCCTCTTTTGTCATCCCAGTGCTTGACACTGGGATCCAGAAAAAAAATAAATGGATTCCAGCATCATGTACACAATTGTATGAACGTTGTATACAACACACAGTGTCATTCCACTATCTTCCGTTTTCATCCCAGTGCTTGACACTAGGATCCAGGTATAAAAATACTTACAAATCATGCAATGGACAACAGATTCTAGGAGTGCACGATAACCATAATGTCAGTGATGAAATAAGCTGGATTCCAGTGTCAGCTACTTGCATGACATCAATTCGAAATTTACTAAAACAGTGGTTATGCATGGGATCTAATGTATTTGCAATCTTCTGCATGTTATTTCTATCTAGTCTTATATCTGCAGAAGAATTTAAATCATCACCAAATAAGAAAATAGACTGGAAATTTGATGGAATTGTCGGATCTTTCGATAGAGAGTCAATTCAGCGTGGCTATAAAGTGTATAAAGAAGTCTGTGCTGCTTGTCATTCAATGAATAGGGTAGCATTTCGTAATTTGCAAGATGTTGGTTTTTCTGAAGAAGATGTAAAACAGATTGCAGCTTCTTATCAAGTTAAAGATGGCCCAAATGATTTGGGTGAAATGTTCGATAGACCTGGAATACCTTCGGATTATTTTATTGCACCTTTTGATACAAAAGAAGCAGCTGCAGCAAGCAACAATGGTGCAGTCCCACCAGACTTATCATTAATTATTAAAGCAAGGCATGATGGTGCAAATTATGTCTATTCATTGTTAACAGGCTATCAAAACGGCGAACACGATGAAAATGATTTATATTTTAATTCGTATTTTCCAACAGGCAGATTAGCTATGGCGCCACCACTTTCTGAAGAAATGGTGGAATATGATGGTGCAAGGCAAGCCACAGTTGAAAATATGGCGTATGATGTGATAAATTTTTTACAATGGGCAGCAGAGCCAGAATTAGAGCGCCGGCATAAACTTGGATTAAAAGTAGTGGCGTATTTTATAATTTTAACAGTGTTTTTTGTATTAACTAACAACAAAGTTTGGAGCAAGCTCTATAAAAAGAAGTGATAGTCAATTTTGCCTCAAGCACAATGGTTGTCATCCAAGTAGCTAACACTGGTTCCTTTATGACAGTGTCATCCGAGTAGCTGACACTGGGATAGCTTTGTCGCATCGTACCTTATACGGTAATAATTTACGATAAATTCATGTAGCCATTTCGAATTTAGCCATACCAATGTCAGTAAATTTATTAAGCAAATAGCACTTAATGAGCAGTTCTTTTTCACGATTTAGATGTATGGTCCCAGAGAGTGATGGTATACTATCATCATCATTTAAGGAGTCATTATGGGACAGATATTACATGGGTGCGCCAAAACAACACAGACGATTCGTAGAGCAATACAAAATAGAAAAGAGAGCATAGCAAAACTCTCCAAGCATTATAACCTTAATCCAAAAACTATTATTAAGTGGAGAAAACGTTCATTTACGAAAGATGCTGATATGGGTCCAAAGCATCCAAGATCAACTGTTTTAACGCTAGAAGAGGAAGCTATAATAGTTACATTTCGCAAGTATACACTACTGCCACTAGATGATTGCCTTTACGCTCTGCAGTCTACAATTCCGCATTTGACTCGCTCTAGCTTGCATCGTTGTTTACAAAGACACAACATTAGCAGATTACCAACTGTTGATGGAGAAGTTAAGTCAAAAAAGAAATTCAAACAATATCCTATCGGTTACTTTCATATTGATATTGCTGAAGTTAGAACTGAGGAGGGCAAATTACATTTGTTTGTTGCTATTGATAGGACATCCAAATTTACCTATGTTGAGTTGTGTAACAGTGCTACAAAACCCATAGCTGCTGAGTTCTTACGTAATTTGATTAGAATTTTACCGTATAAAATCCATACTATTTTGACAGATAACGGTATACAATTTACAAACCAGAAGCGTCATAAGTATGCTTTCCAACATATATTTGATAGAGTTTGCGAAGAGAATGTTATTGAACATCGTTTGACAAAAGTTAGCCATCCTTGGACGAATGGGCAAGTCGAGCGTATGAATAAAACTTTAAAGGATGCTACAGTTAAGAAGTATTACTATCAATCGCACCAGCAACTTAAAGAACACCTTTATAACTTTGTTATGGCTTATAATTATGCAAAGAGACTCAAAACTCTTAAGGGTCTTACTCCTTATGAATTTATATGTTATCAGTGGACACAGTCTCCAGAATTATTTATACTAAATCCACACCATCACACTCTGGGACCATACAAGGGTTTTATACTAGGTTGTTACGTAGGCGCTGCTAACGAAAATGATAGAGATGGTATTAAAATAGCATTAAACAATATGAGAACAAAATATACTAAAGTTAAAAAAATGTGGGCTGACATGGGATACCAAGGAAGAAATTTAAAGAATCACATAAAGGAAGAATATGACATAGATATTGAAATTGTTACAAGGCCTCCATGTAGATTTTGGGTGCACAAAGATACGCCACCTGAGCTACTACCAACAAGAGAACAAGGGTTTAAAGTACAGCCAAGAAGATGGGTTGTAGAAAGGACTTTTGCTTGGGTTAATAGGAATAGAAGGCTATCGAAGGAGTATGATTTACTCACAACATCCACTGAGAATTTCATATACCTAGCTATGAGTAGGGTTATGTTAAAGAGGGAATATGCTTGAATTTACTAGTTTCCGGACAACCTCTAATACCAATTCCCATTACAGGGCAAACAGATGGACAATGATGGAAGAAAAGCCATACTGAAGTAAGTAAAATAGCGAGGTTTAAATGGCATTAAGATCAAAATTATTGGATGAAAAAGTAGTAGAATCAGCAAAAGAAATGCTGAAGAAAGTAAGGAATAATGCATATGTTTCAAAAAAACTAAATGCTGTAATTGCAGCAAAAAAGTACAGTATAACGGCTGTAGCAAAAATATATTGCATTTCAAGAAGCGCACTAACTTCGTGGGTAAAACTCTTGAAAATTGGCAGAGAAGAAAAACTGTTTGCTCCTTCACAACGTCGTAGAAAAACTAAATTAAATCAGGCTCAACTACAGCAAATTGAAGAGTGGATAGAAGAAAATCCTAATATCACCATTAAAGAAATGAGAATAAGAATCCAGGAAAAGTTCGGATTAAATATCAGCAAATCTACAGTACACCGCCATATGCAAAAGATGAAATTCTCATATATTACACCAAGACCAGTTCATAATGGACAAGATAAAAGCAAACAAGAGGAATTCAAAAAAAAATCTCAATGGAGCTATTAGCAAGTATCCAGAAAAAGAGCTATTTTTCTTTGATGAATCACGGTTTGGTGCACATTCAAAAGTTGGACATGTGTGGTTTAAAAAGGGGATTAGAACACAGGTTAAAACAAAATTAGGTAGGCAAAATTTCTATCTCTATAGTGCAGTTAATCCTAGAAATGGAGAGAGTTCTAGCTTATTTGCACCAAATGTCAACACTGATTGCATGAACATATTTCTTGAGCAAATTTCGCAATATCTAGAAACACGAGAGGCTTTTCTCGTTATGGACTGTGCTAGTTGGCATAGGTCAAAAAATTTAAAGGTACCTAAAAATATCGACATTATATACCTACCTCCATACTCACCTGAGCTAAATCCTGTTGAGAGGCTTTGGTTATATATAAAACAGAACATTTTGCGCAATAAAATATACGATACAATTGCTCTACTTGAGGGTGCTTTGTGCAAATTTATTACTTCTCTTGCCAGCTCCACAATTAAACAACTCTGCAATGTTTCCTATTTGACTGGACAACAATGAGAATTGGTATAAGAGGTTGTCCGGAAACTAGTAAATTCAAGCATATTCCCTCTTTAACATAACCCTACTCATAGCTAGGTATATGAAATTCTCAGTGGATGTTGTGAGTAAATCATACTCCTTCGATAGCCTTCTATTCCTATTAACCCAAGCAAAAGTCCTTTCTACAACCCATCTTCTTGGCTGTACTTTAAACCCTTGTTCTCTTGTTGGTAGTAGCTCAGGTGGCGTATCTTTGTGCACCCAAAATCTACATGGAGGCCTTGTAACAATTTCAATATCTATGTCATATTCTTCCTTTGTGTGATTCTTTAAATTTCTTCCTTGGTATCCCATGTCAGCCCACATTTTTTTAACTTTAGTATATTTTGTTCTCATATTGTTTAATGCTATTTTAATACCATCTCTATCATTTTCGTTAGCAGCGCCTACGTAACAACCTAGTATAAAACCCTGAGTGTCTGTAATTATATGCCTTTTTCTACCCTTTACTTTTTTACTTCCATCATAGCCTTTGATCCCCCCTTTTCTGTAGTCTTTACAGATTGACTATCTACTATACAGGCACTCGGCTGCTCATTCCTTCCTATTTTTCTTCTACTATATTTTGTAATTTCATAATTCATTTTCTCAAAAATTCCCTGCTTCTTCCATTGCCTGAACTGCTCATACACAGTCTTCCATAGCGGAAAATCATTTGGTAAATACCGCCATTGACACCCTGTACGCAATACATAGAAAATTGCTTCTAATATTTCTCTTTTGCTATACTTTGGCGGCCTTCCTCCTTTCTTGTATGATACTCTGAAGTGTTTTTCTATTCTTGCCCATTCCCTTTCGCTTAGATCTGTTGGATACTTTTTTCTCATCTTTACCCCGTACTAAAATTTCAGATATTATAGCCTTTTACTTGTTTCCGGACAACCTCTTAGATGATGAGAAAAGAACACACTGCCCTTATTCTACTGGCCGTATAGCTACTTTCAAATTTAATCAATTAAGCAAGAGGCCCCTATGCAAACCACACTAAAAAATCATTTAGCTGGAGAATTACTTACCACCGCTACGTGCTGGAAATTAAAGCTCGCAGGTGGAGAAGTAATGGGATTCACTGACTATGATGAAGATTTAAATATTGATAATATACTCTATAAATCTTCAAGTGGATTTACAGCCAGTAGTATAATATTAAACAGCGATTTAAAAACTGATAATCTAGAAATTGAAGGGATATTAAATAGTGCTGATATTAAAGAAGAAGATGTTTTATCAGGAAAGTACGACTTTGCAAATATTGAAATATTTCTTGTGAATTATAAAGACTTGACCCAGGGAACAATGAATCTACATTCAGGAATTTTTGGTAAAGTGACATTAAGTAGTGGAAGATTTATTGTTGAAATTAGAGGGCTTTCAGCAAAGCTTGAGAGAAGCATAGCAGAATTATACTCTCCTGCATGCAGAGCACAATTTTGCGATGATAAATGTAAAGCCGATACTAAAAAATTTAGTAAAATAAGTACAATCACTAAAGTAATAGACGAAAGAAGATTTGAAGACACGAATTTAACTGAGAGTGATGAATATTATAAGCACGGAGTAGTAAAATTCTTTGGCTCAATAGCGTTTGAAGGTGTAGTAAAAGAATATAAAAATAAAGTAGTTACGTTGTTTACTTCGCCTCCATACCAAATTTTTGCTGGAGATAAATATTCAATACTCGCAGGTTGCGATAAAACATTTCCAACTTGCAGAAGCAAGTTTAACAATACTGTGAATTTTCGTGGTGAACCCTATATACCAGGTTTTTATATTGTTTAGCAGTACAATTTTCAATATTATGAATAAGCATGGAAAGGTGGCTGAGTGGTCTAAAGCACACGCTTGGAAAGCGTGCACATATGAAAATATGTCGGGGGTTCGAATCCCCCCTTTTCCGTATGTTGCTTCTAGAATAGTATAAAACCCCCGGTCGCGCACACAACTGTACGAACATTGTAATATGGTACAATGTTACAACTATGCGGTGGTAATTTACGATAAATTCATGTAGCCATTTCAAATTTAGCCATACCAATGTCAGTAAATTGATTAAGCAAATAACACTTGAGTAGCAGTTCCTTCCCACGATTAATTTCAGATTTGTTCCGAAAATTAAACCCGAATGTTTGTTTCAGTCGCGAGAAAAAACTTTCTACATAAGATCTTTTTCCGTAGTTTGTTTGCCTTTTCCACCTCTTCATTCCATCTTCGCTGTATGACTTTATTAGTCTAATTGCAGCATTTCTCTCTGCCATACTTTGGATGCTCTGCTGCGTTGTTTTTCGGAGGAATTTTCGTTTTTATACCATATTGATTACACAGCTTATAGAGCTTTTCTCTGTCATATGCCCTATCTGCATATAGTACTTTTATGACATACTGAAAATCGACTTCTTTTAGCAAATCACAAGCTCCATAGTGATCAGACCGTTACTGTATTTTACAGCTATGGCTTTTTTGCTGTTTGTATTCAACATTACATGCAATTTTCTTGTCTGTTCATAGCTGCGATACTTTCTATCTTCGCTATTTTCTTTGCTATGACCAGGAGTGTTGTTGTATATACTAATTCCTGTACTGTCTATGGCAATTTCGATATCTTCCATATTATTTTTATCAATTCTGCAATCATTGATCTTAATATTAAGTTTTTTTTGAAGCTTGCGAATAGCTGATAACTGCCAAATCTCTTCCTATTTGTTGCAAATATCCTTTTATAAACCCGACTGTTTGTCTTAAGCCAATTCTAAAAAGATTAACGATTATATGCACTAAAATCACAACTTTATCACTATAAATATAGTTGCCGCCCTGCATTTTTGGACTATTTTCATACCAATTTTCGATAGCTTTATCGATGTAACGAAAAATATTTCCTCTTTTTTCTAGAAATTTGTTATATTCATGGCAGTTACTAACTCTCATTTTTTGTGGCATATTTTTCCTTAAGCGGTTAAATGGCTATTTTATAATGAATTTTGTCAGTAGCCACCAGATTTTTTCAGTTGCGATGCAACAGAGCCATCCCAGTGTCAAGCACTGGGATGACAGGAAAAGAGGCTATTTGGATGACATCTTTCTTCTTGGTATAAATTACTTTTATATCTCAATGTTCGTACAGCTATGCACGTTGCCGCATAGTGGATGAGGTGTACTACCTCTAAGAGTATACATTATCTCACATAATAATATAATATTTCGTTCATAAATCAACGTTTTTAACATGCAGCAAGAACATTTCCGTTGTAATTAAGGTTCTTAAGATGTATATTAATGAATCTTGTTTTCAATAAATAATGAAAGTAATAATTGTCATGATAATGTTATTGTGTAGCAGTTACACAATGGCAAGCGAGAGAATAAGTCTAGTGGATAAAAAACTATCTCAAGGATATGTAGCTCCAGTGCTTACAGAAAATAGCGTTATTTTATCAGACAAGCACGGCGCTTTATATTCCTTTGATATTGATAACTCAAAGGCTATGAATTGGAAATTACACCTCTCACACAGAAAAAAAATTAGTAACATGAGCCTATTGCGTCACAGAGGAAACGTTTTCTTTATAGTGGATAACGTTCTACACACAATAGATGCAAAAACCGGCAAGATTCAGTGGGAAAAAGAATTGAGAGCTCCAGTAAGAGAGAAAGCAGCAGTAATAAACAATAAATTGGTAGTATTGACTATTGATAATTATCTGTACGTGTTTGATATAAAAGATGGCAGCTTCGTTTGGGCTTATCAAAACGGTATCAATGAGGTTCGAGGTTTGTATTCCATATCGCCAGCAATTTCTAACGATAAAATAATAGCGCCATTTTCAAATGGTGAGTTAATAGCTTTTAATGAAGACGGTAAAAAATTGTGGAGCCAAAAATTGGCTACAAACCTTTTGGATACACAGCTCACAGATGTAACTACTACACCGAGAGTGCTTGGCGATACTTTAATAGCTACAAACAATTCTTATATTTATGGTATTGACGTAAAATCAGGGAATATTTTATGGTCAAAGTCACTGCAAGTAAAAAGTGTATCAGACATTGAATCATATTACAGTCCTCTTATTCCTCCAAAGGAGCAAAAAGAAGGCGGAAGAATTTTTATAGTTACTAAAGACGATAAAATAATTGGCCTGGATATAAAAAATGGAGAAACAGTCTGGGCATCTGATTTAATAGAAAATACGCAATTGTTTGCTCCAATTATGCATGCCCATACACTGTGGGTGACAAGCAATAAAGGTTCAATGTTTGCTTTTCCGGGATCTGAAAATGCAGGAAAGGTAGTCAAAGTACCTGGCAATGTGTTTCACACTCCAGTGTTTACTCACGATAAAATATATGTAACAACTGAGGGAAAAGGTGTTTATTCTTTAGAAAATAGGTTTGTTCTTTATGATTGATTATGACCTGATTGTTATAGGTGGTGGTCCAGGTGGTTATAAGTGTGCTATCGCTGCTGCAAAACTTGGATTGAAAGTTGCCTGCATAGATAAAAATAGCATTTTTGGTGGTACGTGCCTGCGGGTTGGGTGCATACCCTCCAAAGCATTGCTCCATTCTTCCTATCAGTATGCTCACACGAAAAATGATCTGTCGAAGTTTGGCATAAAAATTAAGGACGCAAGTTTCGACTTAAAAGAAATGCTAGGCTATAAGGATGCCAGAGTTCAGGAACTTGGAAAAGGTATAGAATATCTGTTTAACCTTCACAAAATCACTAAAGTCAATGGGCTTGGGGAAATTACTTCTTTTGACCAAGGTAATCTTGAAGTTTCAGTTGAAGGTAAGGTGCTGAAGACAAAAAATATAGTAATTGCAACCGGTTCTGACGTTATTTCTTTGCCAGGAATTAATATCGATGAGAAAAGTATTATTTCTTCCACCGGTGCACTATCTTTAACTGAAGTACCAAAAAAACTTGTCGTAATCGGAGCCGGGGCAATAGGGCTTGAAATGTCTTCTGTATGGAGGAGGCTAGGGTCTGAAGTCACTGTAGTAGAATTTTTTGACAGAATCGCTGCAGCAATGGATGGAGAATTAAGTAAGTCTCTATTTTCTAGTCTACAAAAACAAGGAATAAAATTTTTACTTAGCACTAAAGTTGAGGAGATAAAACAAAGTAGTAACTCTTTGAGTGTGAAAGTTTGCTCTGCTCAAGATAACCAAACAAATACTATAGAAGCAGATAAGGTGCTGGTTGCAGTAGGTCGCAAACCATGCACTGAGAATCTTGGTATTGATGAAAAAATAGAAAAAGATAATCGCGGTTTCGTTCAAGTTAACAACAGATATGAAACTAATGTGAAAGGAATATTTGCTATTGGTGATGTGATCGGTGGAGCAATGCTTGCTCATAAAGCAGAGGAAGAAGGGGTAGCAGTTGCAGAGATAATCGCTGGGCAAGTACCTCACGTTGATTATGGAATCATACCATCTGTCATTTACACTCACCCTGCGGTTTCTTCGATTGGTAAAACCGAAGAGGAACTCAAAAATGCTGGCCGTGAATACAAAGTGGGTAAGTGTCAATTTGCTGCAAATGGCAGAGCAAAAATCACTGATGATGCTGAAGGATTCGTGAAAGTGCTGACTTGTAGCAGAGCAGATACAATACTAGGTGTGCATATCATAGGAGCATACGCTGATACGCTAATCAACGAAGCAGCGGTTGCAATGGCATATGGCGCAGCAGCAGAGGATATATACAGAATTTGTCACTCTCATCCTGATATAAATGAAGCCTTTCGAGATGCGTGCATCGATGCTTTCTTTAAAAAATAATTGTGGACCTCGGTTCAATCATTGAAAAATGGTATGAGTGGCTGAGGTGCAACAGATCTTATTCACCAAACACTTTAGAGTCATACATGAGGGACTTGAAGGATCTTATAAGTTTCCTAAATACTCACATTGGTGGAGAAGTAAATGTCGGCACTTTGGAAAAATTGAGCGTACCTGAGTTAAGAAGTTGGCTTACCTCTCGTTACGCAAGAGGTGTGAATGCAAGATCTAACGCTCGTGCATTGTCAGTAATCAGAAATTTTTTCAAGTACATAAAAAACAACTACAATATAGACAATGAAGCTGTATTTTCCTTATCAAGGCCAATTCAGAGAAGAACTTTGCCCAAAGCATTATCAATACCTAATATAAAAACTTTATTGAAAGAAATGAAACTATCCGATCTGGGCGAATCTTGGGTGGTAAAAAGAGAAATTGCGATTATCGTCCTGCTATATAGTACAGGCTTAAGAATCAGTGAAGCGTTGAACCTTAGGGTTAGTGATATTAACAATGAAAGTTTAATAGTAACAGGTAAGGGAGATAAACAAAGGCAGGTATTCATTCTTCCGGTAGTAAAAAAATGTATACAGGAATATGTAAAAACCTGTCCTTATCTTGGCATTAATGATGAAGCACAATATCTTTTTTTAGGAGTAAGAGGAAAAAAATTGGGAAGAACTTATGTGGCTAATCGTTTGCAGAAAATAAGGAGAATATTAAATCTGCCAGAAATCTTATCTCCACATGCATTTCGTCATAGTTTTGCTACTCATTTGCTTCAGGAAGATATTGACATAAGATCAATACAACAACTGCTTGGTCATTCGAGTCTTGAGACCACTCAAGTTTACACTCACCTCAATTATCAAGATGTTTTTAATATGTATAAGAATTTCCAACAAAGTTTGGAGAAGAAGCCAAAACCCTTGTAACTCGAGGATTATCTGTGGCACTACCAGGTCCTATGTCTTTTTCATCTCCTTTGTATAAAAAATATCCTACTAAAAGAAGAACCAGTGCAACTGCTGTAAGACAAGAACCTATTACTGGATAATCGTATAAAACTGCTAAACATGCACCAACAGCAAACGCTCCAGATAATACAAAAGCAGCAGAAGCGTAGTTGCTTTGTTTTTTACCAGGAGAAATTGCTTGCGAGGGTTTTTCGTTTTTATTACTCAGACTTTCAGTACAGAGCCGTCTATTTTCTGATGAAAGCCTATCTCTTTCTTCAGTCAGTCGAGCTACTTGATTAGTAATACCAATTCTCATTGTTGTCCAGTCAAATAGGAAACATTGCAGAGTTGTTTAATTGTGGAGCTGGCAAGAGAAGTAATAAATTTGCACAAAGCACCCTCAAGTAGAGCAATTGTATCGTATATTTTATTGCGCAAAATGTTCTGTTTTATATATAACCAAAGCCTCTCAACAGGATTTAGCTCAGGTGAGTATGGAGGTAGGTATATAATGTCGATATTTTTAGGTACCTTTAAATTTTTTGACCTATGCCAACTAGCACAGTCCATAACGAGAAAAGCCTCTCGTGTTTCTAGATATTGCGAAATTTGCTCAAGAAATATGTTCATGCAATCAGTGTTGACATTTGGTGCAAATAAGCTAGAACTCTCTCCATTTCTAGGATTAACTGCACTATAGAGATAGAAATTTTGCCTACCTAATTTTGTTTTAACCTGTGTTCTAATCCCCTTTTTAAACCACACATGTCCAACTTTTGAATGTGCACCAAACCGTGATTCATCAAAGAAAAATAGCTCTTTTTCTGGATACTTGCTAATAGCTCCATTGAGATTTTTTTTTGAATTCCTCTTGTTTGCTTTTATCTTGTCCATTATGAACTGGTCTTGGTGTAATATATGAGAATTTCATCTTTTGCATATGGCGGTGTACTGTAGATTTGCTGATATTTAATCCGAACTTTTCCTGGATTCTTATTCTCATTTCTTTAATGGTGATATTAGGATTTTCTTCTATCCACTCTTCAATTTGCTGTAGTTGAGCCTGATTTAATTTAGTTTTTCTACGACGTTGTGAAGGAGCAAACAGTTTTTCTTCTCTGCCAATTTTCAAGAGTTTTACCCACGAAGTTAGTGCGCTTCTTGAAATGCAATATATTTTTGCTACAGCCGTTATACTGTACTTTTTTGCTGCAATTACAGCATTTAGTTTTTTTGAAACATATGCATTATTCCTTACTTTCTTCAGCATTTCTTTTGCTGATTCTACTACTTTTTCATCCAATAATTTTGATCTTAATGCCATTTAAACCTCGCTATTTTACTTACTTCAGTATGGCTTTTCTTCCATCATTGTCCATCTGTTTGCCCTGTAATGGGAATTGGTATTAGAGGTTGTCCGGAAACTAGTAAATTCAAGCATATTCCCTCTTTAACATAACCCTACTCATAGCTAGGTATATGAAATTCTCAGTGGATGTTGTGAGTAAATCATACTCCTTCGATAGCCTTCTATTCCTATTAACCCAAGCAAAAGTCCTTTCTACAACCCATCTTCTTGGCTGTACTTTAAACCCTTGTTCTCTTGTTGGTAGTAGCTCAGGTGGCGTATCTTTGTGCACCCAAAATCTACATGGAGGCCTTGTAACAATTTCAATATCTATGTCATATTCTTCCTTTATGTGATTCTTTAAATTTCTTCCTTGGTATCCCATGTCAGCCCACATTTTTTTAACTTTAGTATATTTTGTTCTCATATTGTTTAATGCTATTTTAATACCATCTCTATCATTTTCGTTAGCAGCGCCTACGTAACAACCTAGTATAAAACCCTGAGTGTCTGTAATTATATGCCTTTTTCTACCCTTTACTTTTTTACTTCCATCATAGCCTTTGATCCCCCCTTTTCTGTAGTCTTTACAGATTGACTATCTACTATACAGGCACTCGGCTGCTCATTCCTTCCTATTTTTCTTCTACTATATTTTGTAATTTCATAATTCATTTTCTCAAAAATTCCCTGCTTCTTCCATTGCCTGAACTGCTCATACACAGTCTTCCATAGCGGAAAATCATTTGGTAAATACCGCCATTGACACCCTGTACGCAATACATAGAAAATTGCTTCTAATATTTCTCTTTTGCTATACTTTGGCGGCCTTCCTCCTTTCTTGTATGATACTCTGAAGTGTTTTTCTATTCTTGCCCATTCCCTTTCGCTTAGATCTGTTGGATACTTTTTTCTCATCTTTACCCCGTACTAAAATTTCAGATATTATAGCCTTTTACTTGTTTCCGGACAACCTCTAACAAAACAGCTCAAAAGGAAAACTTATTTTATAGCAAAGAAGGCAGACTAAACTCTTTATATAAGTGGACCTCTAATTTTGGACCTCACTGGACAACACAAAATAACGAATAGCCCCATGTATCCAGCTAAAACTAGCTTTAATGCTTAGATATTGTGCTATTTTTGTATAATATACCACTATAAGTATATATTTTTGTAATCGCGTTATTATTTATTTAACAAAGTATTAGTATAATTTATTACACTGGATTAAATGGAGAAAGTTCAATGAGTAAATTACCGAACAATGCAAAAATAGGTAAATCTCAGGTTACTCAGTGGGAGGTAATAAAAAATTGTGAATATGCTGATAATTGCTTGTCAAAAATAGTAACTTTGTACGTTATTAGAATAACTCAGCTATCAGATTTTTATACGAGTGACGAACCTGAAATTAACACTGTTTTAGCAAGAATAAGCGTGACAAGTGAAAATGTATTTTTAAACAAGGCTACTACTATTGAAGTTATGGAAGGTATTTTTCCGTATAAATTTAACAGCAAGAAGAGAAATAACATATTAAGGTTAGAAGATTTATATAATTATTTATGTTCTATTGTTAATAATAGCCTTCCAAAAGAAATGCTTGAAAGTCTTGTAAGGGAATATAAGGATGCTGTTAACTTATTTAAAGCAATTACTTAACTGAACGTAGTATTTTTAAGATTTTGTTTTCTATTTCAGAAATGCCGCTTTCAAGGTTTTTATCTATCAAGCATATGGTAGACAAATACGTTTTTTGCTTGCTTTCAACATTGATAGTTAAAGTTCCGGGAGTGATTGTGACTGAATTGGCAAATAACGCAATGCTTTCGTCATTATGCCCTTTGCATTTTCTTAGGATAATAATCGGTTCAAGCTTAGATTTGAGTTGTAGCACCTTTTTTGTTACATAAACACTTGATAAAATGATTTGGTACATTAACCACGGTATATAACTTACTAACTTATAAAACGATAGTCTACTCGTACTATTTAAAATCTGGCTAAGAGCTCTTTCAGCGTTTATCAACCTTCTAAAGATAAACGATGTGAATATAGAGGAAAACACTCCACAAAAAATAAAAAACGGCTCAAAATAACCAGACAATACAGTCCATAGAACAAATAAAATTATAAATGACAGAGAAAAAAACTTGATTTCCTTCCTAAAGTTGAGGTTTTTCATAGTCTGTAATATAACTTAAATGACTCTTTAAGGAAAGATAATAACGAATATTTAGGTTCTTGACTTCTATGTTGAAAGATATAACAACTAAGTTATGTTTTTTAAGTGAGGAAGTTATGAAATATGACAAATTTATGGAAATATTAAAAAAAATAAATGACCTTTCAGATTTGAGCAAGGACAATATAGTTGAAAAAATAAAAGCTAAGTTACAAGAAGAAGATCCAGATTTATGTCAAGAGTGGGAAAAGAGTAAACCTGACAACGATAGTGGATCTGACATAAATTACATATTTACTATATCTTGTGGTCAAAATTCTAAGAAAGTCAAATTGTTACATCTTGCTTCTTATTGGAACTATGCAAATGTAGCAAAAGCTCTGATTGAAAACGGGGCAGATATTAATGCAGAACATGATAATAAAATTACTCCTTTACATATTGCTGCTCACTATGGCCACAAAGATGTAGTAACCATTCTAACTGGAAAAGGAGCAATTGTTGATGCAAAAAATGGTGATGGATGGACTTCTTTACATTTTGCTGTTGAAAAGAACCACGAAAATGTAGTAAACACTCTAATTGAAAAAGGAGCAGATGTTAATGCGAAAGATCATTATAAATGGACTCCTTTAACATTTGCTTCTCAAAAAGGCCATGAAGTGGTAAAAGGAGCTCTATTAAAGGCACAAGAGAACATCAAAGCTTTGCTTTCAGCTGTTAAACATAATAATGAGGAGGAGGTGAAAAACCTATTAAATAAAGGAGTAAACGTTAATGCAAAAGATGATGATGGATGTACTCCTTTACATCTTGCTGCCAGAGAGGGCCATAAAGATGTAGTAGACATTCTAATCAAAAAAGGAGCAAAGGTTAATGCAGAAAATGATGATAGATGTACTGCTTTACATCTTGCTGCTGAAAATAACCACATAGAGGTAGTAAAAATTCTAGTTGAGAAAGCAGATGTTAATATAAAGGATGCTGATAGATGGACTCCTTTGCATGTTGCTGCTGCAAATGGCCACGAAGATATAGTAAAAACTCTAATCGCAAAAGGAGCAAAGGTTAAGGCAAAAAATGGTGATAGACGTACTCCTTTACATCTTGCTGCTGAAAATGGCAAAATAAAAGTGGTGGAGGTTCTGCTACACACTGAAGCAGACCCTTCATTAAAAGATGTTGATGGAAAAACGCCAAGAGACCTTACTAAATATCAAGGTATAATTCAGCTTTTAGAGGAAGCGGAAAAAAAGCAAACGTTAAAAAATGAGAATAAAAAAACGCCAAAGGATCTTACTGAAAATAAAGATGTAATGCAGCTTCCAGAGAAAAAGGAAGAAAAACAGGTTGGAAAAAATGCAATTGTGAAAGAAAAAGAACAATCTGCAAAAAATGCAATTGTAAAAGGTGTTATTGTGTGTTTTGTAACTGCAGTGATAGTTGGTGTTGCACTTGCATTTGCTACTGCCCTATCTGTACCAGCAATAATTGGACTAGCTGCAGGATCTGCGCTCATAGTTGGTGCTGGTCAATATATAATGTCAAAGCCTAAAACTGAAATGAAAGGAGTAAAGCAGGAACTTGTATCTGGAAAGGCAAAAGAAGTACTTACTTGATTTTTGTTATCCTGTTGCTATCAGACTAGCCTGGCACCTTATATTTATTGGGATAACTGTTTTATTATGAATTAAGTCAAAAACTCTGTAATATATTGAAGCTTAAAGATATCTTTAAATATGGAAGTTATTGCAGAAAATAGGAAAGCAAGGTTTGAATATTTCATCTTAGAAGAATTTGAAGCGGGTATGGTCTTATTAAGCAGTGAAGTTAAATCGCTAAGAGAAAGAAAAGTAAATATTTCCGACGCCTATGTTGTTGAAAAGAATAGCGAAGTATGGCTGCACAATATGCATATTGCAGAATATAAAGCTGCGAACCGAAAAAATCATAAACCAAAAAGGGAACGTAAATTACTCTTGCATAAACAGGAGATAAATAAACTAATTGGTCAAATCAAGACTGCTGGGATAACTGTTGTGCCGCTTTCGGTCTATTTTAACGATAAAGGATTTGCAAAAACTAAAATTGCCATTGTAAAAGGAAAAAAACTCTACGATAAGAGAGCAACCATAAAACAGAGAGAGTGGGATCGTGAAAAAAGTAGATTGTCTAAGAATAATTTATAGCAAAATATGTCTTTAAATCCAGTAATTTTCAGCATCGGTCCTGTTTCTATATATTGGTATTCCTTAGCCTACGTTTTGGGTATAGTGTTTGCATATTGGTATTTACATAAGCTAGATGACCAAAAAATATTTACTAAGAATTTTTACGATTCGTTATTAACAGCCACTATTGTAGGTATTATCCTTGGAGGTAGACTTGGCTACGTATTGATATATGATCCAGTTCTTTATATAAGCAACCCTATTGAGATATTGAAGACCTGGGAAGGAGGGATGTCATTTCATGGTGGTGCTATAGGAGTTTTGCTTGCAGTAATAATTTCGTGTAAAAGACATAATATCCCTACATTTTATGCACTGGACCTAGTTTCTTGCGGAGTTCCCATAGGTTTATTTTTAGGTCGCATAGGCAATTTTATAAACGGAGAGTTATTTGGCAGAGTTACAACTATGCCATGGGGTATGGTATTTCCAGAGAGTGGTGATAATTTGCTGCATCATCCAAGCCAGCTTTATGAGGCACTTTTTGAAGGACTGCTACTTTTTGCAGTTGCAAATTCACTGTTTTTCTTAACTAGAATAAGACTGTATCACGGTGCGTTAACTGGTATTGCAGTTATGTGGTATGGAATAGCACGTTTTTTCGTTGAGTTTTTTCGCGAACCAGACTATCAAATTGGCTATTTGTGGCTTGATTTAACTATGGGGCAGTTGCTTTCTATACCTATGGTTTTGCTAGGAATGCTTGTATATCTAGGCGCATTAAATTTAAAATTTAATACGAAATCTGTCACATAGAGAAAAGGTGAGTTCAATAGAAAAATGTAGCCAGAAGCCCCACATTATGCACAATTGTACGAATTTTCTGCGTTGCAGTAGAATGAATCGGTGGGCTTTGTTGCATCGCTAGCTATGATGGATTAAAGATAAAAAAGGTGGAGAATATCAGTAGCTTATTATTCTGGTATTTACAACAAGAACGGTCAGTGAATACCTAAATTTGAGTAAAAGAAATTTCACTACCACTCACTAATCCGGCTAAAATTCAAGAATTTCAATGCTTTAGCTATTTTCAATAGAATTAAATTTATTAATGTAAATAATAAATTACTATTCTTAAATTTGATCAGATTGATTGCAAAAAAACAAGATTTTCAATAGGTTACTTATAATCCTAACTATAGTTAGCCTTTCATAAGTAGCGATGCAACAAAGCCATCCCAGTGTCAGCTACTTTCATGACACCATTTGCTGTGCAGTTTACCTTCAAAAATGAATGTTCGTACAGCTATGGAATGAATCGCGGTATGACGTAGCTTCGCTATAGGCAATGAAGGAAATATTAACTATACTTCTTTTTACCATTGTTTATATTTCCTATTCACATATATTAATATTTTACTCACTTAAAGTAAGCTAACTACCGTTATTAATATTTTTGTAATAAAAATTGTATATGGTGCATGTAATCAAATTAAGAGGAAGATTGTGGAAATTACGCCATCAATAAAAAAAGAATTGAAGCAAAGTACTCTATATATTTGCCTAGAAAAATGCAAAAGTGCATTTTGGTTTATCTTTTGGTTTAGTGCGGGAATCAATTTATTAATGTTATTCCTACCACTTTATACCTCTCAAGTGCTTGATCGGGTGATATCGAGCGAAAGTGTATCAACACTAACTATGCTGACAATTATCACTTTATCTGCATTTGCATGTTCTGCAATGCTTGAAACTTGTCGATATTTAGCCATGGCAAAAATAGGTGATTGGATCGATAAAACTGCAACACCAGATCTGATAGTAAGGTCAATCAGGCTAACGTCAGTGCAGAGCTCAACTTCAAGTGGTGAAGCAATACGAGATCTCGGAGTGATAAAAAATTTCATTACAGGAAATGGTATATTCTCACTGTTTGATACTCCATGGTCGTTAATTTACCTTGTTGTGATTTTCATGATACATACCTCCACGGGGTTTATAGCTATTACTGGAATTATTATATTAGTCTCTATGGCAATATGGAATGAACTTGCCACTAAACGAATATTACAAGAAACCAACGAAGAAACTATACGGAATATCAATGCTATAGATGTTGCAACAAGAAATGCAGAAGTGGTTGAAGCTATGGGCATGTCAGAATTCATAGTCTCTGATTGGTGTAAACGAAATGATCAGAACCGAGCAATGCAAATTAAAGCACAAAATCGCTCTAATGTAATTACTGGAATCACTAAATTTTTGCGCTCAACTCTGCAAATATCAGTGATTGGAACAGGTGCATTACTTGCAATCACAGCTCATAAGACTGCCGGTAGCATCATCGCTGCTTCAATTTTAATGGGTAGAGTATTAGCACCATTTGATGCTGCGGTTCATACTTGGAAGTTTTTAAATCAGGCTAGAATGTCATATGGAAGGCTACAAAGACTTATATTAACATCGCCAAAAAGAGAGCAAACGATGGCTCTACCAGAACCTGAAGGAAAATTGGAATTTGATAGAGTATTTTTTACTCCTTATGGAAGCAATAAGCCGACAGTAAAAGGAATATCATTCATTATAGATCCTGGAGATGTAGTTGGTGTTATTGGTGCAAGTGCTTCTGGTAAATCCACTATCGCAAAATTAACTGTTGGTGTATGGAAGCCAATATCTGGTGTAGTCAGACTAGATGGCGCTGATGTATATACTTGGAATCGAGAAAATTTTGGTAATTATGTTGGCTACTTACCTCAGGATATTGAGTTATTTAACACTAGTGTCAAAGCTAATATTGCTCGCATGAGGCCAGATCCAAATCCTGAAGAAATAATCAAAGCAGCAAAAATTGCAGGAATACATGAACTAATACTAAGCTTACCAAATGGATATGATACAACAATAGGAGGTCCTGGAGGAGTAACGCTCTCTGGCGGCCAAAAACAGCTTCTTGGACTTGCCAGAGCTTTTTATGGTCACACAAAACTTTTAGTACTTGATGAACCAAACGCTAACTTAGATAGCAATGGAGAGGCATGCTTAATTAATGCAATTGGCATTGCAAGAAAACAAAATACTACTACTGTTATCATCACTCACAAGCTACCGTTATTGTCCGTAGTTGATAAGGTGATCCTCATGTCAGATGGTGTCATTTACGCTATGGGACCAAAAGATGAGATTTTGAGCAAATTAGTTGCTCCATCATCAAGTACCACAGAAGATGAGCGCTCTTCAGCAAATGGTTAGTTTACTTACAATAAATTCTGTATCTGAAATAACAACTGTTCCAGAAAAATATATATTTCTTTACCATTAGAAATAATATTACAAGAATAGTAAATAGATTAATAACTCTTATTAATTAAAGTCAATCGGCAGATATAGCTAAAGTGGCTTAGGTTTACCTACAATTTGAAAAACAACAAATTCGTCTTAATGAATTTTCTTAATTTGTTATCTAAACAACTTAATATTAGTGGTAATTTTATAAAAAAATTATAATATAAATAATGTTGCTGCGAAAATTTATAACAATATTTCCCTCTAACGTTTAATGAATTTCAATAAATTGCCTTTTTAATTCTAGATAAGTATATGCTTTGTTAATATGTTTAGTTCAAAATCCAAAAGTAAGTTTATGCTTTCTATTGGAGAAGAAGGCATAATGTTACTATATTTTAAAAATAATACTTTAAATAAAAGGTATTTTGTTAAGGGCAAAAACGATAAAGCAGTTTCCGATTTAATTTCATGTCTTTCGTCAGATAAAAAAGCACCTTTATACCTGGTGCTTAATCATGCAGATCAAAATTACTCGCTACAGTTTATTACAAGGGCAAACAAGATTAGTGCCTATCTATCAGCAAAAACAAAGATGGAGCATTTTTCTCGTAATAATGACATAAGTTCAGTTTTTTTGGTTGAGAAGCCAAACAAATTCAATCAAAACTGGTGCTATCTTCTTGTTTCATCAAAAGCAAAGCATTTAGTAGAATATTGGTTGAATGTGTTTATTGAGATAGGCTCCAACTTTAAGGGAATATTAATGTTTCCTATAGAAATAAGTAATATAACAAAAAAGATTCTACATAAAGATCCTAATAATTGGAAAATTATAGTTGCTGCAACTAAAACGGGAGGCTATAGACAAGTGGTTCTTAAAGAGAATAAAATGGTATTTACGCGCTTAACATCATTTACTAATGATAATTTACCAGGAATTATCGCTGGTGGAATATATCAGGAAGTGCAAGATACTATTCGATCCTTAACTAAGTTTGGGTTTGAAAAAAATAACCCTATCGACCTTTGTATCATAGTGTCAGAAGATATCAAAGCTAGTTTATCAGTCATAAATTTTTCAGAGAACAGTGTGAACATATTAACTCCATATGAGTTAGGCAAACTATTAGGAGCAGAACTAGCTATAAGTGAAAAAGATAACTTTTGCGATACCATAATTTTGTTTCATAGCTTTAAGAATAAATTAGCAGCTATTTTTAATACAAAGGAAACTAAAGAATTTTATCTATTCAATTACCTTTATTTAAACTCTCCTCGAATTTTTCTATACTTCGCCCTGGTTTTAGTTATAACAAACACCCTTTGTTTGCTAAATTTGTATTCAAATGTCAATGTCGCTGATAATTTATCAGCAAAGCAGAACACCTTAAATAACCAATTAACAAAACTTAGCCAAAGCTATAATGTAAAAAAAATAGATGAAATTTATGATTTTATTAATATCAATAATATTTTATCAAAAATAGAATACTCTCCTCTTACACAAGTTAAGTATGTAGAAAAGTTAAAAATACCAGGTATAGAGCTTCGATCATTTGAATGGAATTATAATGAGGCAAAAAGTTATATTACCACAACTTTAAAGTTTAATTTTCAATCCGGTAAAAATATTTCTCATCAATACGAGAAACTACGAAAAAATTTAAACGATAATTTTCGTACCTATGACATTAATATTTCTAGCTTACCTGCTGCTAAAGAGCAAAATCTATCTATTGATGTTGAAATAGGAGAGGCAATGTAGATTAATGACTATCTCTCAATTAAAAAGAAAAGCTACAATTCAGTTTATATCGTATTTGTTATTATCTGTTGGATTAATAGGGTTATTAACATATGTTGTTATCTATAACGAAAAGATTTATAATAAAAACCAAATTGCGATTGATAAAATACGTTCTATTAATTTACAGATTACTGGAATTCAAAAAAAGGAAGTTGTTCTAAATAAAAACCTAGATTTATGGAAAAAAATTTCTTCTTCAAATTTACATAGTAGCAGATACATTGCAAATTTAAATTTCGAGCTTAGCAAGTTATATAAAAAGCACTATATATTAGAACCTGAAATATCAATTTCTATACCCGAAGAAGTTGAGCTCCACAACAAAAGTGAACGCACAAAAGTAATAAAAAGTGAAGTGGTCCTAAATTTAAGCTCAATCAGCGATAAGCATATTTTTTTATTTCTACAGTCTATTCCAAATCTGCCCGGTTATGTTATGATCAAATCTCTTATTTTAAATAAGCAGAGAAATATTGATGCTGCAACTATGAATCAGATTTTGAATGGTAATATGATAGAGATAGTGAGAGCTAATATAGTCTTTGATTGGTATACTATATTAAGTAGATAAGGTGATGAACATAAAGCTGTTTTTTATTTTTACGCTACTCATTTCCAATGTTAATGCATATTGCAGTTGTGAAGATATCATAGAAAGCATAGAAATTTGTAAGGAGTATTCTTGCCGACAATATATTGGCAATGAAGATTTTATTGAGCATAAAATATTAGGATTAAATAGTGGAAATTTATGCGTATATATAGAAAAACAAGGTAATGATGAAATGGTTTGTCATCATTCTCAGTATGGAATGATGATAGAAAAAAGATATTTTGAAAGTATTCTTAAAGTTGGCAATCAAGAAATCGACGATTTTATTGATATAGCAAATTTGCGTGCAAAAGAGTGTTTCTTTATCAACAATCAAAAACTAAGCTATACAGATCGGGACGATATAATAAGAGAAGCAGTGGAAAGTGACTTTGACGTTTTGTCACAATATAGTAACGTAAAAAGCATTTTTTTTGATGAAGAGCCAGTTAATAGAATGGTCAATGAAATGGAAAAGTTCAATTTACGATCTTCAAGAGCTGTAAAAGAGGAGGTATCAGATAATTTCAACTGTAAGGTAGTGAGTTTAGACTCAATTTTATATCTTTCTCCCGATACATGGAAAATATGGGTAAATGGAAAACTGTTTATAAATACCAAGGATTTAAAAGTGCACTCAGTCACTGAAAATTATGTAACTTTTGTATGGACCGTAGATCAAAAAGCAATAAAAAAGCATGCGAATGATTCTCAAAATGTATATTTTGGATATGGGAGTATTATGTTTACGCTTTATCCAAAACAAAAATTTGACTTGGATGGCTTATCTATTAAATAACTTAAATATATATGCGCTTGTAGCTCAGTTGGATAGAGCGTTGCCCTCCGGAGGCAAAGGCCGTGGGTTCGAATCCCTCCAAGCGCACTTTTAATTAAATTTGACAATAGTATTTTCACATAAGATAATAAGAGGATTTATTTAGAGCATAATTATGTCTGGTGGTACCATAAACAAAGTCATACTAGTTGGTAATTTAGGAAAAGATCCTGAAATTAGGACTACACAAAATGGAAAAGAAATGGCAAGTTTTTCAATAGCCACGTCTGAAAGTTGGACTGACAAACTTTCCGGTATGCGCTCTGAAAAGACAGAGTGGCATAATATCGTAATTTTTAGTGAAGGATTAGTAAAAATCGTCAAAGATTTTGCACGCAAAGGCAGTAAAGTTTATGTTGAAGGTTCTTTGAGAACTAGAAAATGGACTGACCAAAACGGTGGTGAAAGATACACAACAGAGGTGGTTCTATATAATTTTAATAGCGCTCTTACTCTCCTCGATTCACGACCAAACTCTGATTACAAGCCGAGTGAATACAAACAAGGTGAAACAGGACAAAAAGATAAACACGAAAGTTTTGACAACGATATAAAAGATGAACTACTCGACGATGAAATACCATTTTAACAATTTAAATTGAAATCTACATTTTTATGGACTGCTTGTGTTACTCCTTTTAATTGCAATGGAGATAGTATAGATTATAGCAGTTTGCAGCGTTTACTTACAATGCAAGTTAAAGCTGAAAATGGCGTAGTGTTGCTGGGTAGTACAGGTGAGAGCCTATCGCTTACTGATTCTGAAAAGCGTACATTAGTTGAATTCGTATGTAAGCTAAAATTAAATACGAAAATTATAATTGGCGTACCAGGAGTGAATCTATATCAGACTCTTGAATGGCTTGATTTTTGCAAGGGTATGCCTATTCATGGCTATCTAATGACAACTCCCATTTATGCAAAGCCCGGAATTATGGGGCAGACTTTATGGTTTGAAAAGCTGCTTGAGAAAGCACATGTGCCGGTTATGTTTTACAATATTCCATCAAGAGCAGGAATAAATCTTCACGCTGAAACTGTACGCAACTTATCCAGCCACGAAAAATTTTGGGCTATCAAAGATTCAAGTGGCACTGTTGATACTTTAGCTCAGTATAAGAAAGTTGCACCAAATATTGAGGTCTTTTGTGGAGATGATAATATGATATCCGATATGGCCGCTTATGGTGCGGCTGGACTGGTTTCCGTTGCTTCCAATGTTTGGCCATATGTAGCACATGAATATGTTAAGAAGTGCCTCAATGGCAGGAACCCTCAGGCAGATATCTGGCAACAGGCTTGCGAAGCGTTATTTACTGCCAGCAACCCAATACCTACTAAAGCACTTTTGCATGATATTGGTCTTATAGAACATCAAACTGTCCGCCTACCGCTCAGCACAGAAGACTTGCCTTCTGTTGAAAAATTGAGGCAAGTCAATAAAATGATTCTTGGATGGAAAGAATTGGCTACTCTCTAAATAGTCTTGCAACTTTGATTTAATATACAATCCAAGTTTCATTTGAACACTCCCAAACTTATCACTTTATGCCACTGGTCTTCATCTAAAATTTCTACACCTAATTCCACTGCCTTTTTATATTTGGATCCTGGTTTTTCTCCTGCAATTAGGTAGTCAGTTTTAGCAGAAAGATGTGAGCTGACCTTTGCTCCTAGAGTTTTGGCTCTTACTTTTGCCTCTCCTCTACTCATAGCAAGTAGCTTACCAGTAAACACTATAATTTTATTATTTAAAACAGAGTTACTAGAGTTGGAGCTCACAGGAAGAATTTGAAGACAAGCAGTAAGATCATTTAACATTTTGATGTTATGTTCCTTAGAAAAAAATGATTCCAAAGATTCAGCTACTTTTTTTCCTATGCCGTCTATACCTACTAGCTCAGTATTATCTGATGACAGTTCAATCATCGAATTATACCAATTATCATAAGAAACATAATAATCTGCAAGCAATTCTGCTGCAACTTGGCCAATAAATCTAATACCTAAAGAAAATATAAACCTATCTAGAGTTATTACCCTTCTGCTTTGTATAGCATTTAATAAATGAGCTATTGATTTCTTGCCCCAACCAGACTGTTCTTCCAGATTAAATTCATCCAATCTTTCTTCTAAAGTAAAAATATCGGGAATTTGTTTTATCAGACCAAGGTCGTAAAAAAACTCTATCTGCTTATCACCAAGGCCAACAATGTCAAATGCATCTTTCGATACAAAATGCTTTAGTTTTTCTATTATTTGAGCTTTACAGGCAAATTCCTCAGGACATCTTACTGCAGCCTCTCCCTCAACCTGACGTACTTTACTACCACATTCAGGGCATACTTCAGGAAACATAAATTCAGGTGTATTTGGAAGACGAGAATCTCTGCTTACTTCAACGATCTGGGGAATTACATCCCCTGCCCTTTTGATTGTTACAATATCTCCCTCTCTTATGTCTTTACGTTTTATCTCATCTTGGTTATGCAGACTTGCTCTACTAACTAGCACCCCACCAACATTGACTGGCACTAAATCTGCAACTGGAGTTAAAACCCCTGTTCTGCCCACCTGTATAAATATCTTGTTTAACTTTGTTTTTGCATAAACCGCAGAAAACTTGTATGCAAGTGCTGAGCGCGGTGCTTTGTGAGTATTCCCTAGACGATTTTGTAGTACCAAATCATTTACTTTATAGACTATTCCATCAATATCATAATCCAAGTTATAGCGACAGTTATAGACTTCATTATAGAACTTCAGCATTCCATCTAAACTACTCGTTAAGGACTGATGCTCATTTACGCAAAAACCAAGTGCCTCAAGCTTATTTAGTACCTCACTTTGACTTTTCTCTGCTCCACCAATCAAAGAATAAGCAAAATATCTAAGAGGTCTGCTTGCTGTAATGTTTGCATCCAATTGCTTTAGAGAACCAGCGGCTGCATTTCGAGGATTGGCAAATTCATCGTTTTCATTTAACTTTAAAAAGTCGCTGTTACTGATGTATATTTCACCTCTTACTTCTAGTCTTCCTTGCACACCTTGCAAAAACTTAGGAAAGCCTTTTATTGTTGCAACATTGTGAGTGACATCTTCCCCTACAAAACCATCACCTCGAGTTGCAGCTTTAACAAATCTTCCATCCTCATAAATTGCAGAAAACGACAACCCATCAATTTTTGGTTCACATAATATCTCTATTTTGTCCTCAATTAAAAACCTCTTTATTTTAGACAAAAATTTCTCTACACCTTGTTCATCATAAGCATTCTCAAGGGAAAGCATAGGTTCTTGATGTTCCACCTTAGAAAACCTCTCATCAGGTGGAGCACCAACACTATCTTGTGTTGCATAAATTTCTGGCTCTATTTCAGCTAACTTTTTCTTCAGTTCATCATATTCAGCATCACTTATTTCTGGCTTATTTTTTTGGTGATACAAAACATTATGATAATTTATTTGATCTTGCAGTTTTTCTCTCATCTTTTCTAAGTTAGTCATGATACCAATATAATGCTACATTAGCCTTTGTCGTCAAGCTGTGAATTTTCTTGAATTTATCATATGGTCTTAATCCATCAAATATCAAAGGTGCCACAATGCTATAGCCATACTTATTCTTCTCTTGCTCAATTGTATTAGCAGATCTCGCTTGCTCTAGCCATATATTTATATAAAATTAAAATAAATTAGAGTAAACAATATTGCTATTTAAATGCTAACAAGATTCGCTCCAAGCCCAACTGGCTACCTCCACGTAGGAAACGTACGAACTGCCTTGGTTTGTTGGATGTACAAACGCAATCAAAATGGAAAATTTTTACTCCGTTTTGATGATACTGACCTTCAGCGTTCAGATGTCAAATATATAAATGATATCATACAAGATTTGAAATGGATTGGTATCAATTGGAATGCAAGTTTCAAGCAATCAGAGCGCTTTGAGCGTTACAATGAGGTGTTTTTGCAGTTAATAAAAGAAGGGCATATTTATGCATGCTATGAAACAAGAGAAGAGTTAGAAATTAAACGAAAATTGCAGTTAAAACAAGGACTTCCCCCGGTATATAACAGAAGCGCGTTACTTCTAACTGAGCAAGAGAAAATTCGTTATGAGCAAGAAGGAAGAAGACCACATTTTAGATTTAAGTTGGATAGAAATGAAGTTGTTAAATGGAATGATGAAGTTAAAGGTGAAATAAATATTGCAACCAGTAGCATAAGTGACCCCGTGGTAAAGAGAGAAGATGGAATGTACACATACATGTTACCTTCTGCTATCGATGATGTTGACTTTAATGTAACCCATATTGTACGCGGGGAAGATCATGTAACTAATACCGCAGTGCAAATTCAAATGATTAAAGCATTAAAAGCGAAAATCCCTACATTTGCTCACCTTTCTCTGCTACATTTTGATGATAGCAAGATATCCAAGCGAGTCGGTGGGCTGGATATCAAATCTATAAAAGAAGATGAAATTGAACCGATGGCACTAGTTAGTTATTTAGTGAAGCTTGGAACATCCAATCCAATTGAAGCTTGCGCCTGTATGCAATCTTTGATTGATTCATTCGACATTAAAAAATTTAGCTCAGCATGTACGCAATTTAGCTTGAGTGAAGCATACAAGCTAAATAGCAAAGTGCTGCAACAAATGCCATTTGAAATGGTGCAAGACCGTTTAAGTCAAATTGGAGTGGACTCCTCAGAGTTTTGGTATTTTATAAGGAACAATATAGAAAGGTTTTCTGAGGTGGCCAAGTGGTGGAAAATATGCAAATCCGATATAGAGCCTGTGATTCTTGATAAGGAGCTTATAAAAATTGCGTTCAATGCATTGCCCCAAGGTGATTGTAATGAAAACACGTTGTCAGAATGGGTCAAAACTATTCGACAAACAGTGGATATAAAGGCAAAAGACCTATTTACGCAGTTGCGCTTAGCTTTAACAGGAACAGAAACAGGCCCAGAGCTCGCTAAACTATTAATTTTTATCGGCAAAGAAAATATCATTGCAAGGTTAAAAGAAAAGTGAAAACTAAAGAATTATAGCTAATGCAATCCCTACGTCATACCGCGATTCATTCGCGGTATCCCTTAGCCGCTAACAAGCAGCGGGATGGCGATTGTCAGGGTGTCATCCAAGTAGCCTCTTTCTTGTCATCCCAGTGCCCAGACACTGGGATCCAGCCTTTCCATAATCATTAAAACATTGTATTTTAACTAAAACAGCTATTTTTATGCTCACCAACTTAATAAAATTCCTGGATCCCAGTGGGCTTTGTTGCATCGCTCTTCGGATAGTAGGTAACGTACAATAAATTCATGAAGCTATCTCAAACTTAGCCATGCCTATTTCAGTAAATTTGTTAAGCAAATAACATTTAGTTCCCTCTCACGATTCATTTCAGATTTGTTCCTAAAACTAAATCCAAATGTCTTTTTTAATCGCGAGAAAAAACCTTCTATATAAGATCTTTTTCCATAACTCATCTCTTTTTTCCACTTCTTTATACCATCTTCATCATATGACTTTATGAGCTTGACTGCAGAATTTCTCTCAGCCATATAGTCTAACTTTGGATGCTCTGCTGCGTTGTTTTTCGGAGGAATTTTCGTTTTTATACCATATTGATTACACAGCTTATAGAGCTTTTCTCTGTCATATGCCCTATCTGCATATAGTACTTTTATGACATACTGAAAATCGACTTCTTTTAGCAAATCACAAGCTCCATAGTGATCAGAGTAGACACCGTTACTGTATTTTACAGCTATGGCTTTTTTGCTGTTTGTATTCAACATTACATGCAATTTTCTTGTCTGTTCATAGCTGCGATACTTTCTATCTTCGCTATTTTCTTTGCTATGACCAGGAGTGTTGTTGTATATACTAATTCCTGTACTGTCTATAGCAATTTCGATATCTTCCATATTATTTTTATCAATTCTGCAATCATTGATCTTAATATTGAGTTTCTTAAACCTTCTTGATGATTGTGAATAGCTGATAACTTGCAAATTTTTCCCAATTTGCTCAAGGTATCCTGCTATAAACCCAACTGTTTGCCTCAGGCCTATTCTAAATAAACAAGTTATTATGTGCACCAAAATTACAACTTTATCGCTATAAATATTGTTGCCACCTGGTATTTTTGGACCATTCTCGTACCACTTTTCTATGGCTTCGTTGATATAATGAAAAATATTTCCTCTTTTTTCTAGAAATTTGTTATATTCGCTATGGTTACTGACCCTCATTTTTTGTGGCATATTTTTTCTTTCAAGGTTAAATGGCTATTTTATAATGAATTTTGTCAGTAGCCACCAGATTTTTCAGTTGCTATGCAACAAAGCCCACCCCACTGGTAGGAATTGCTCCCAAACTACAACGTTCGTACAGTTGTGGAATGAATCGCGGTATGACGATTCGCGGCGGTATGACGTCTGGCCTGCACTATAAGCTAATCATCATCTCCAAATATAGAGCTAATTTTTTTGCCCCCAGGAGAAAATTTATTAGTCCAACTGCTTTGCACTTTGGTTACGTCTTTAGTGGCAGTTTTATTGCTGTATTCCTTGATTTCCTTATCTATTCTCTCCATCATTTGTGAATCAAGGTAGCTCTTTTTCCATTGGCCAGTAGCAAGGAACACTTTGTTTAAGTCTTGAGTGCGGATTAAGTATTCTTTATCTTTAGGGTAAACCTCCTGCGCCCAAGCAAATAGCTCAAAATAGCGTGCAAATAATTCAGATGCACGTGATTTTGCAGTTTGATAAGCCTGTATCTCCTTAAATATAACTTGGCCGATAATTTTCTGCACAAGAATATTTGCTTGCTTTAGGTTCTGCTCAATATCCTGGTAAACTTTATGGAGGAATTCCTGCTCCAAATTTAAGTTCAGTTCATTTTCAACCATGTGTGAAAGTTCATGCACTATAATGTATGGGTTTGACTTCCTCAGTACAATAACATATCTATTTACACTGGAAGACCTGATTGTCTTAGATGTATGGTCCCAGAGAGTGATGGTATACTATCATCATCATTTAAGGAGTCATTATGGGACAGATATTACATGGGTGCGCCAAAACAACACAGACGATTCGTAGAGCAATACAAAATAGAAAAGAGAGCATAGCAAAACTCTCCAAGCATTATAACCTTAATCCAAAAACTATTATTAAGTGGAGAAAACGTTCATTTACGAAAGATGCTGATATGGGTCCAAAGCATCCAAGATCAACTGTTTTAACGCTAGAAGAGGAAGCTATAATAGTTACATTTCGCAAGTATACACTACTGCCACTAGATGATTGCCTTTACGCTCTGCAGTCTACAATTCCGCATTTGACTCGCTCTAGCTTGCATCGTTGTTTACAAAGACACAACATTAGCAGATTACCAACTGTTGATGGAGAAGTTAAGTCAAAAAAGAAATTCAAACAATATCCTATCGGTTACTTTCATATTGATATTGCTGAAGTTAGAACTGAGGAGGGCAAATTACATTTGTTTGTTGCTATTGATAGGACATCCAAATTTACCTATGTTGAGTTGTGTAACAGTGCTACAAAACCCATAGCTGCTGAGTTCTTACGTAATTTGATTAGAATTTTACCGTATAAAATCCATACTATTTTGACAGGTAACGGTATACAATTTACAAACCAGAAGCGTCATAAGTATGCTTTCCAACATATATTTGATAGAGTTTGCGAAGAGAATGTTATTGAACATCGTTTGACAAAAGTTAGCCATCCTTGGACGAATGGGCAAGTCGAGCGTATGAATAAAACTTTAAAGGATGCTACAGTTAAGAAGTATTACTATCAATCGCACCAGCAACTTAAAGAACACCTTTATAACTTTGTTATGGCTTATAATTATGCAAAGAGACTCAAAACTCTTAAGGGTCTTACTCCTTATGAATTTATATGTTATCAGTGGACACAGTCTCCAGAATTATTTATACTAAATCCACACCATCACACTCTGGGACCATACATCTTACACACTCCCTCTTCCATATCCACTAATCCCTCTTGGTATATTTCAAATGAGAGCCTATTTTGCTTTATTAGTGATAAAGTGAGGTTTAATGTGTTTCTAAACTTCTCAAATTGATAGAGATATTCGACATACCGTATTGCATTTTCACTGCTTCCTACTTGAGTTGCTTGTTTTATTAAATTCCTGATTAGCATACCTTATTATTAAAGGAATTTTTTTTATACTCAAGAATTGATTGGCTACAAAGTGTTTTTAGGAAGCCTGATTGCATAGCTAAAGTAATTCATGTTTACTGATAACCGTCATACCGCGATTCATTCCATAGCTGTACGAACATTGTGATTTGAGAGCAATTTCCATAAGGGAGGATGTCATTCCAGTGCCAAGCACTGGAATCCAGCCTTTCCATAATCATCAAAACATTGTATTTTAACGTAAAACAGCTATTTTTATGCTCACCAACTTAATAAAATTCCTGGATCCAAGTAGTCAGGGCACTGGGATGACATTACAGGGGCACTGAAATGACACCATTTTCGGTCTCTTAAATTGCTTTAGCCATAAATATTTAAGAAATTTACTAAATAAAAAAAAGGCAAAAGAAGCCCCGTGGTGGTTGGCTATTTACTATGTACTAAAATATCGGCGTTTTTTTTATTCTAAAACGCTTGATTAAGAGCGATTTAGCTGCTTTTAACTTGCAACTAACCTACACCGCAAGTGTTTAAGAAATTTACTAAGCAGGAAAAAAGGCAAAGAAACCCCGTAGTAGCTAGCATTCAAATTCTCCCTTGTCAATTTGACGTTTTTTGCTGTCTTAAACGCTTTGTAAGCGCGTTTCGGCTTATATAGGTAAAAACCTAAAAATTTTTAAAGACATGCGATGCACGTAGTGCGAAAAATTAAACATGAGACGCCAAATACCCTAAGTTTTTTGTCATTAACCTGCACAGATTGCGAAGATAAATAAATAGCTTCACTGTTATGATAAGGGGGCTGGCGAAACTTGTAAAGGAATTTTTTACATCTAATTTATAGCTCCCTGCATGATATCACGTATTATCTATACCAAGGAGTTCTGCTTGTAGATATTATACCAACAATCCACTATTTTTTTTATGTCTTGTGGTTTAGTTTCTGGACCTATACTGATTCTAATTGAACACTCTGCTTGCTCTTTTGTTGCCCCCATTGCAAGCAAAACATGGGAAGGCTCAACTTTTCCAGAAGAACATGCGGAGCCATTACTAACTGCAATATGATTCAAGTCAAAATGCATAAGCTGCACATCACTCTTTACTCCTGGCATATAAATAAAACTTGTGTTTGGCAGCCTCTTAGAGTTTTTACCGAAGATTCTTATGTCACTGGCAAGATTTAATAATTCACACTCTAATTGATCACGTAGCTCCTTTACTTCATCCATTTTTGATAGAAGGTCTGGAATATTTTGCAGTGCAGCAGAAAGGCCTGCAATCGCAACAATATTTTCCGTACCACCACGAAATCCCTTCTCTTGTCCACCACCTATTATAATAGGTTCTATCGCAAGTTCTTTATTGAATATTAAAACTCCACTGCCTGCTACACCGCCAAATTTATGGGCGGATAAAGTGAGTAAATCCACTCCTAAATCTTCCACATTAACTTTAATTTTCCCAACACTTTGAGCAGTGTCAGTGTGGCAAATTGCTCCAAACTTGTGTACTATTTTAGCTATTTCCTCAATAGGTTGAATAACTCCGGTTTCGTTATTTGCCATCATAACTGAAACTATTGCTTTGTTTCCTTTAAGTTCGCTTAGAATTTTTTCTAGCTCTAAAAAGTCAACAATGCCCTCCTGATTAACAGGTATTATATATGGATTACATGCAGAATTAAGAATTGAAGGATGCTCTATAGCTGAAATTATATGCAGGTAGCCTGCTATTCCTCTCATAACAAGGTTATTCGCTTCAGTTGCACCAGACGTAAAAACTATTTCCTTATCACTTGAAACGCCAATAGCACCACGTACGTTATCTCTTGCATCCTGAAGAATCTTCCTCGCTTCTTGTCCTCTCTTATGTAGTGATGATGGATTGAGCGTTTGTTTTGACAAGACCTCAAATATACTTTTTTTTACATTTTCACTAATTGGAGCAGTTGCATTGTAATCAGCATATACGCAACCACTATTTTCTAAAGAGAATGGATTCATCTGTCACTTAAATAAGTTTACCATCAACTATAGCCATAACTATGTACGTTAGCTTTAACACGATAAAAAATTTATTGCAAAAACAGCGAAATTAATACATAATTAATAACTCACGTCATCAATACCTGTCAAGCAGGTTCTTATTAGGAGTTATCATGGTTGAAGTTTTTTTAAATAATGCAACAAGAAAGATAGAAGGTGAATACCACCAAAGCAAAGATGCCAACCCGCCGGTTGTGCTGGTTTTACATCATCATCCTCAATATGGTGGTAATATGGATAGTAAAATTGTACATAGTACATATACGTCTTTTATCGATAACAATTTTTCTGCATTGAAAATTAACTTTCGTGGTGTGGGAAAATCTACCGGAACTTTTGATAAGGGTATAGGAGAATTAACTGACGCTGCGGTAGCCATTGATTGGCTTCAGGAACATAATCCTAGCAATGTTCCAATTTGGATCGCTGGTTTTTCTTTTGGAGCATGGGTGGCTATGCAGCTAACAATGCGCCGCCCTGAGATAGTGGGTTTTATTGCTCTTTCTCTTCCGGTAACTAAGTACGATTTTTCTTTTCTTTCTCCCTGTCCAGTTTCTGGGCTTATAATACAAAGCAGTAATGATACAATCTCAGAAGAAAGCGATGTAACAGAATTAGCAAAAAGGTTGATAAATTCAGTAAGAAGTGATCACATGAAATACCATATAATAGATGATACTAATCACTTTCTAAAGGATAAAGAAGAGGAAGTGACTCAAATCGTGGACAATTATATAAAACTGCGCTTGAATAGTGCAACTATTTCTTTTCAAAAGGTCAAAAAAGAGGTAAGGGTAAAAGAATATGCCTAATCTTTACAAACAAGAGAAATGAGTGTAGTAATATAAATGAAAAGGTTTTGTTATGTTTAAAAAGCTGTTATTTTTTGTTTTAGCTGTGTTTATGTTATCGGGGTGTTCCCTAAGTAAACAGCGTAAGTTAAAAAGTCCGTGTATAAAAAGCAATGAAAGCATTTCATGCGAGTTGTACTCTGTTAATGATCATTGGTTAGATAAGTATAAGGCATAGAAATTATGCTATTTTTCCTATTCACAACTTCACTAATGATCGATCTCTCAATTGGAAAATGCAGTCTGCCTTTTCTGCAAGGAGATGATTGTGTGTTACTATAAGCATAGAGCTGTTATTTTCCTTTACGTATGAATGTAGCAGTAAAAACACGTTAAAAGAATTTGTTGGATCTAAGTTTCCTGTTGGCTCATCTGCAAGTAAAAGCTTTGGAGAATTTACAATGCTTCTTGCAATTGCAACTCTCTGCCTTTCCCCACCCGAAACTTCAGATACCATGCTACTTGCTTTGTTTTCCAGACCAAATTTTTCCAACATTGCTTGCGAATTTTTTTTTGCTTCAGCTTTGCTTTTTCCTGCAATGAGTTGAGGAAGCATAATATTTTCCAACACCGATAACTCTTGTAACAAATAGTGAAATTGATAAACAAAACTAAGAAAATTTCTTCTTACATGAGTTTTATGCTTATTACTGGCTTGTGTGCAATTTATTCCATCTATCGTAACTATACCTGAAGTTGGCTTATCCAATAAGCCTGCGATTTGCAATATAGTTGTTTTCCCTGCACCTGAATTGCCAATCAGCGCTACTACTTGCCCTCTTGTAACACTTAAGTTGATATCCTTTACAACAACAGAATTGTCCTTGAAGCTTTTATCTACAGAAGTTAGTTCTAGTGCTACATTACCACCCATGTTTAAAAGACCTATAACCATACAAATGTTGTGCTTGCATAGCAAATGATAGTGCATGACCAGTAAAAAAGAAATAGAAGAATAAACCTCAGTGTCAAGTATACAACTATATGAACGTTGTGACTTGAGAGCACCCTCCACCAGAGAAGAGTGTCATCCCAGTGCTTGACACCGGGATGACATCAAATTTTTGACTAAACTGAGAAGCTGTTGCCACAACCACACTGGGATTTAGCAAAGGCATTCTTTATTTGAAAACCAGAACCATTGAGATCCTCAGTATAATCTATAACTGAGTTATTTAAAAATTTTGCTGAACAATTATCAACCATTAATACAGGATTGCCATTTTCATCATTAATTACTATATCTTTACCTTTTTCGCTAAAACTGGAGTGGCTTCTATAGTCCTCGCTTTCTTCATCATCTTCATCTTCGTCATCAAACTCATCATCGTAATCATCGTCTTCATCATCCAAAGATAGATTTTTATTCATTTGATCCATAAGAAAATTGTATTTGAAGCCAGAACATCCACCACCTGAAACTGCAACCCGTAAAATGGAACTCTTATCCCCTTCCTGCTCTGCAAGAGAGTGGATTTTTTTTAGTGCATTATCAGTTAAGTTGATGTTGTAATTTGTTGACATAGTAACCACCGTTTATTATTGATAACTTATTATAGTAGAAATTTTACATGTCAAACAATAATTTTCTATTAAATTATGCATGTTTTCCAAGCAAAACAAAAGGGAGATACTTCAAAGAGCCAGAAGATGAGAATCGCAGCTGCTTTCAGCGTGATAGGGACCGTATCATTCACTCTAATGCGTTTAGAAAGTTGGAGTACAAAACACAAGTTTTTATCAATTATGAGCACGACTACTATCGCACTCGGCTTACTCATAGCCTTGAAGTTGCACAAATTGCAAGGTCCATTGCGCGTAGACTTGGCTTAAATGAGGATATCACTGAATGCATAGCGCTCGCACATGATCTTGGTCATCCTCCATTTGGTCATGCAGGTGAAGATGCTCTAAAGAAATCAGTTCAAGATTTGAATCTTGATAACGAGAAGTATGAGTTTGATCATAATGTTCAAGCTATAAGGATTTTAACTTATCTTGAACAAAAACATGCTGATTTTGATGGTATGAATCTAAGTTGGGAGGTGATTGAAGGAGTTGCAAAACATAACGGTCCCTTGCTTGGTCAAAACGCGGAGTCTTCTACAAGTAATCAGCTGTTATTAGAATACAACAAAAAATATGATCTAAAACTTGAAGAATTTTCAAGCATTGAAGCTCAAGTTGCTTCAATTGCCGATGATATTGCTTACAGTGTTCACGATCTTGATGATGCACTCAGGGCGAATTTAGTAACCATCGAAGATTTGCTGAATGTTCCTTTAATTGAAAAAATTTTTAAAGACATAAGGAGCAGATATTCAGAATTGCCTCAGAGCAAACTCATACATGAATCACTGAGTGGAACTATAGGAACTATGATAAGTGATGTTGTTTCTCAGACTGAAAGAAATATTGAAGATCACAAAATAAAAAGCGTAGAAGACGTAAGAAGTCTAAATAAAATGCTAGTCACATTTTCACCAGAAGTTGCGAATGCTACAAAAGAAATGAAAAGATTCAACATGGAGAAAATATACAGAAGCTATAAACTGAGTAGAACGATGAACAAAGCAAAACGCATAATACAGGAACTCTTTCAATGTTTTTATGAAAACCCAGGATTACTTCCCACAGAGTGGAGCAAACTCGCTTGTGAATCTCAGCGTTCAGTAATAATATGTGACTATATCTCAGGTATGACAGATAGATTTGCTATACACGAGCACAGAAGAATTTTTGATACCTCATACGAAATGACTTCTTTCTAATGACTGATGATCATTTCATGTCAATTGCATTAAGGCTTGCAGAAAAAAATCTTGGAAATGTTGCACCAAATCCTGCTGTCGGGTGTGTTATTGTAAAAGATGGTACAATTGTTAGTGAGGGATATACAGGGATTGGTGGGCGTCCGCATGCGGAGGTAGTCGCTTTGCAAAACGCTAAAGATTCAACTCATGGCGCAACTATATATATCACTCTTGAGCCATGTTGTCATCACGGAGTCACGGGGCCTTGCACTGCAAAAATCATAAAAGCTAGCATAAAAAGAGTAGTAATTGCAACTATTGACCCAGATAGTAGAGTTTCAGGCAGAGGCATGAAAGCTCTGAAAGAAGCAGGAATTGAAGTTGAGCAAGGTATTATGCAAAAAGAGGCAAAAGAACTGAATGTCGGTTTTTTCACCACTAAAGAATTACATAGACCATTTATAGCTTGCAAAGTCGCAACAACTCTTGACGGAAAAATCGCAACATTTACAGGCGATAGCAAATGGATAACAAGTGAAAATACGAGAAATTGGGTGCATGAGCTTAGAGCAAAATATGATGCAATTATGATTGGCAGCAATACTCTTATTAATGATGATCCACTCTTAACTTGCAGATTACCAGGACTTGGAAGTAGATCGCCAATAAGGCTAATTATAGATAGCCAAGGGAGATTAAAGGAAGAGCATAACATTGCAAAGACTGCAGACAAAGTAATAACTTGGGTCATCACAAATAAAGAAGTAGAGAAAAAAATAAAAAACATTAACTACTTAGTAGTTAATTCAAGCAACGCAGGTAAGGTTTGCCTAAAGGACATGGCATTAAAACTTGTTTCAGAAATTGGTATAACAAGATTATTAGTTGAAGGTGGAGGAGTGTTAATCACAGAACTATTAAAGTGTAATTTAATCGACAGGTTGATAATATGCCGCAGTGGTAAAATTTTAGGCAATGATGCCACTCCTTTTGTAGGAGATTTAGGGATTCAATTCATTAACAACTGTTATCAGTTTAAAAAAACAAAGATAATAGAGTTTGGTGAGGATATAGTTGAGGTTTGGGATAGGTCGTCATAATCCTTACATACTCAAACAGTAAAAAAAAGGTATCCGTTCAGCGGAGCGGTAAAATAAAAAGTAGACAAGGAGTGCTAAAAACATAGTATCACAAGTAGTATGTGTGGTAAATATGTCTGATCTACTAGCTAGTCTTCTCAAGCTCTGTGAAAGCTTTAAAATAGAGATAGAGCAACTAAAAGCAGAGATAAAGAGGTTAGAGATAGAAAACGAAAATTTTAGATCTGAGAATAAGGCGCTAAGAATCGAAAATGCTGAATTGAAAGAAAGACTAGGTCTGAATTCACAAAATTCATCGATACCGAGCTCAAAAGAGTTATACAAGCTAAAGAAGAAAAAGAAAAAAAGTGACAGGAAAATAGGGGCACAGATTGGGCATGAAGGAAAGTATCGCCCTAAAATGGAAGCAGATGAAGTGGTGAAAATAGAGTTCTTGCGAGTGCGGAGGAGAAATTGCGATATCGAAAGAGCCATACATTCATCAAAAAGTTGATTTGCCAGAAATTAAGCCTTATGTTGTGGAATACCAATTACAGAATGGCCGCTGTTGCAAGTGTGGAAAAAGAAAAAGTAGCAGGCTACTAGAAGGTGTTACTGCGGATACATTTGGTCCAAAAGTTAAGTCAACAATCGCGGCGCTGAGCGGATTTTACAAGAACTCGAAAAGAGAAGTAGCAAATATTATAAAAAATATTTTCAACCTGGACATCAGTGTTGGTAGCGTGTCAAATAGCGAGGCTAGAGTTGCAGAAAAATGCCAAGAAGCATATGAGCAAATCGAGCAAGAAGTAAGTAAAAGTGAAGTTCTGCATATCGATGAAACGAGCCATTATAACAAAGGTAAACTTGGTTGGTGCTGGATGTTTGCCAGTAATACAGCAAGTTTTATAAAATTGACAGAGTCAAGAGGAATGAAGGTTTTACAAAATAGTAAGTTCTGCAATCGCAATAGCTTACGACAGGTACGCAGCATACAACTACTTTGCCGATAAGAACAGGCAAATCTGTTGGGCACATTTATCAAGAGATTTTGAAAGATTAGCACATAGTTGAAGTTAAAGTTCTGGGCTGTTACTTAAGAAACGTAGCCACTGAATTATTTGCACTAAAAAAGGCCTTGCTAAAAAATGAGATAGATGTTTTTAGATTTACCAGACGTGCCAGAAAATTGCGAAAACGTACAAGGTATTACTTGAAGCCGTTTACCTGAAGCAATTGGAGCTTCTCGAGTTGCAAAAAATATTTTGAAATCTGAAAGAATAATGTGGAATTTTTTAGATGACCCAGAAAACATTCCGCTGACAAACAACCATGCTGAACAGCAGATACGGCATTATGTCGTTTATCGCAAAAATTCATATTTTACCCAATCGAAGCGGGGAAATGCATTCCTTGAACGGATAATTTCATTATACTTGACATGGAAACAAAGGGGTCTCAATCCTTTCCAAAACCTCTTATCTATCATCTCTCACACCGCTTAGCTGAACGGATACAACCCAAGAAAGGTTTTTCTACGTCATACCGCCACGGTATCTCAGCATAGATTCCGCTAACGAGTAGCGGAATGACGAATTTGTTGTTTTTCAAATTGTAGGTAAACCTAAGCCACTTTAGCTATATAGGGTCACAACGATGGATTTTTAAGATCATTTACGGCCTTCTTAATATCTTCAGCCTTGAATATCGCCGATCCCGCAACTAAAATATCTGCACCTGCTTTTATTATATCAGCTGCGTTAAAAGAGTTAATTCCACCATCTACTGAAATTTGTGTTTTAAGGTTACGCTCTTGTATCATTTTTTTTATAGTAGATATCTTGTTCAACTGTGAATGAATAAATTCCTGCCCTCCAAAGCCAGGGTTGACTGTCATAATCAGCACAATATCTAGCTCATGTATTATATATTCAAGCACACTTGGGGAAGTTGAAGGAACAATTGAGACTCCAGCTTGAATCGGTTTTTTTGCGTCGTTTACATTTTTGTATGACTTTATCTTTCTTATCAACCTCTCAAGGTGTATCTCTGCTTCTGCATGTACAGTAATAATATCAGCACCAGCATTTATAAAGCTTTCAATGTGGTTACCAGGAGATTTGACCATTAAATGCACATCAAAAGGAAGATTGCTGTATTTACGTATTGCAGAGACAACGCTAGAACCAATTGTAATATTTGGAACGAAATTCCCATCCATAACGTCTATGTGTATGTAATCTACACCTAAATCGCTAATTTTTCTTACTTCTTCTCCTAATTTTGCAAAGTCTGCTGAAAGTATAGAAGGTGCAATTTTAATACTCATGAGCTGCCTTTTTTACTAAAAAATAACTTATTTTTAAACTCTGTCACCCTAAACACCATCTAAGTAGCTAGAGAAGCTGGATACCGATATCGGTATGCCTATTTAACTAGATCTTAAATTAGATAAAAAAAGGTAGTCTTGATAAAACTTATTTACAGCAAGTTTTTTTACATTTGGACTTTCTGTTTGTTCTTTTTTGTACCCTAATTTATAGCTTATTGAATCCTTGTATAAACTGATCGTTTTGTATGCTTTGTTCATCTCTCTAGGAAAGATGCCATTAGCAATTACAATGCATAACCCTGTAGCTGTTGCAAAAGCTAGAGTGGTAAATGCTAGATTTTGTAAAAAATTCCTTCCACTAACTTTTTTTTCCTGTATATTAGCAGAGTGCTGTTTGTTTGACACTTCTTCTAGATATTCATGCCATATGTGATTGCAGTGCGTACACTTTACCTTTCTTCCAGATGCACCAATTTGCTCGGGGGATACTAAGTAAGTTTTAGTACAACTATTACATTGTATTTTCATAGCACTTACATATAAAGTAGTAACAAGCTCAAATGATACAGAGCTACAAATTTAATATCAATATATATATAACAAATGGAAGGTTTGCAACTAAAAAAAACACAGAGTGAGATAGAAAATATTTGGAAAAATAGAGAAAAATTTAATGACTGTAATCTAAAGAAAACAGCAAGAATAGCAATTAAAGAGGTAATTGAGCTCCTTGATAGTGGCAAAATTAGAGTAGCAGAAAAGCTATCAAGTGGAGAATGGGTAGTACATAAGTGGATAAAGCAGGCAATATTATTACATTTTCTCACCGAAGAAAATAAAATAATAGATAATACTAATTGCTGGTTTGATAAGATCGGTAACAAGTTTAGTGAATGGAATGAGGAGAAATTTCGCCGGTTAAAAATTAGAGCAGTTCCTGGGTGTTTTGTTCGCCGATCTGCTTATATAGGTACAAATGTTGTTCTAATGCCAAGTTTTATCAACGTTGGTGCATATGTTGATTCAGGAACAATGATAGATACCTGGTCAACGATTGGTAGCTGTGCGCAAATAGGAAAAAACTGTCATATTTCCGGTGGAGTGGGAATAGGTGGAGTTCTTGAGCCTATTCAAGCTTCACCTGTCATTATAGAAGATAATTGCTTTATTGGAGCACGTAGCGAAGTGGCCGAGGGTGTGGTAGTGAGAGAAGGATCAGTCCTTGGCATAGGCGTGTTTATTGGGGCATCAACAAAGATTATTGATAGAGAAACTAGCAAGGTATTTTACGGCGAAGTGCCACCTTATTCTGTAGTGGTACCAGGGTCTATTCCATCTAAAAATAATATTTCAACCTATTGTGCAGTCATAGTAAAAAAAGTGGATGAAAAGACGAGATCGAAAATCTCTATAAATGAAATATTGAGGGATTAAACTATCTTACTCCTTGTCGTCACTTTTTTTATCATTATTACTAACCACAGTAATGGCATACGCGCATAACTCTGAGAAAGAGACTCCATTTTCTTGAGATAGTTTATATAATTTTTGTAGACTTTCTTTTACTTTATTAGGAATATTCCCTCCACGTTCTTTTACAAGCCAGGAATCTTGATGATGAATTGGATGAGCATCACTTTTTGGATTTCCTATGTATATTGCAAAAGGTGAACTTTGTCCTTTGAAGTCACATTGTACAGTAAATTTTTTTATAGATTCAGCCATCTAAAGACCTCTACTTTTCTTTTTGGTCGATTTTATAGCAGGTGGAAGAGGTGGTTTCTTTATAAAATCTTGTCTATTGACAACACTTTCTCTACCTTCCAAAGCTCGGCGAACATCAGCTCTGCTTAATTGCGACTCTTTTGCTACCTTCATTCCATGCTTTGCCATAATATTAGCATATGCTAGTACTTTTTTTACCAATGCTAGATCACCATCTAGCATTTGAACTAGCACTTGAAACACTTCCGCTAAAGTTAGCCCATCAGCATTTATAACCTTGTTTTCTATAAAATTGACAGCTTCTTCAAATTTGTATTCAATACTATCATCTTGAGCTATAAGGGCAACATAATCGGTGTTTTTGTCGTCCATAACTGAAGCACTATTACTCACAAACTTAAGTGTATACTATATATATAAATACTCTACTATTTTATATTATGGCACGCTATAGTTAAACATTTATTAATAACATGCTCACTTATATACACGAATTAATTGACAAAAGTCAAGGATCAATATCCATCAGTGATTTCATGAATGCCGTTTTGTACCATGAAAAATACGGCTATTATACAAGTAAATTACCGCTTGGTAAGGATGGTGATTTTACTACCGCACCTGAGATCAGCCAATTATTTGGTGAAGTAATTGCAGTTTGGATAATGCATACATGGGAAAAATTAGGAAAGCCATCAAAATTTTCTCTAGTTGAACTTGGGCCAGGCAAAGGAACACTCATTCACGATATAATAAGAGTCACTAAAAAATACAGCAGCTTTTTTAATTCGATGTTGATCCACTTAGTTGAAATAAGCCCTACTTTACGGAAGATACAAAAGGAAAAATTAAAAAGCTTAGATGTTAATTGGCACAAAAATATTGACAACCTACCAGAACAACCAACCATTTTTTTAGCAAATGAGTTCTTTGACGCTCTTCCGATAGATCAGTTTGTATATCATGATGAGGGGTGGTATGAAAATATGGTGACAAAACAAGATGATGGCAGTCTCTTGGTGTCATGCCAGTGCGTGACACTGGAATCCAGAAAAAAAGAATCATGGATTCCAGTGTCAGCTACTCAGATGACAAATGGAAAATTTTTTAATGGTGCAGTGGTGGAAATATGTTCAGTTGGGGTTGAAATATTAAAAAAACTTGAGAAGAAGATATATAATAATAAAGGAGCTGCTTTGATTGTAGATTACGGTTATGTATACCCCGCATATAAGAGCACTTTGCAATCGATAAAACAACATAAGTATGCTAATTTTCTTGAGAATGTTGGTAATAGTGATATTACCGCACTTGTGAACTTTCAAGCGTTAAGAGATTCATTAAAGCATGTAGATTGTGAGATTTTAACTCAAAGGGAATTTTTATATCTTTTTGGCATAAAAGAAAGAACCCAGGCTTTAATGAAAAGCGCAAGTGATGAACAAAAGAATAGGATCTTTAGTGCATTCTTAAGGTTGACTGAAAATATGGGCACTCTTTTTAAAGCAATGCTATTGATATAGCTAACCCAAGAAAGGTTTCCCTACGTCATACCGCCGCGATATCTCAGAGGTTGTCCGGAAACTAGTAAATTCAAGCATATTCCCTCTTTAACATAACCCTACTCATAGCTAGGTATATGAAATTCTCAGTGGATGTTGTGAGTAAATCATACTCCTTCGATAGCCTTCTATTCCTATTAACCCAAGCAAAAGTCCTTTCTACAACCCATCTTCTTGGCTGTACTTTAAACCCTTGTTCTCTTGTTGGTAGTAGCTCAGGTGGCGTATCTTTGTGCACCCAAAATCTACATGGAGGCCTTGTAACAATTTCAATATCTATGTCATATTCTTCCTTTATGTGATTCTTTAAATTTCTTCCTTGGTATCCCATGTCAGCCCACATTTTTTTAACTTTAGTATATTTTGTTCTCATATTGTTTAATGCTATTTTAATACCATCTCTATCATTTTCGTTAGCAGCGCCTACGTAACAACCTAGTATAAAACCCTGAGTGTCTGTAATTATATGCCTTTTTCTACCCTTTACTTTTTTACTTCCATCATAGCCTTTGATCCCCCCTTTTCTGTAGTCTTTACAGATTGACTATCTACTATACAGGCACTCGGCTGCTCATTCCTTCCTATTTTTCTTCTACTATATTTTGTAATTTCATAATTCATTTTCTCAAAAATTCCCTGCTTCTTCCATTGCCTGAACTGCTCATACACAGTCTTCCATAGCGGAAAATCATTTGGTAAATACCGCCATTGACACCCTGTACGCAATACATAGAAAATTGCTTCTAATATTTCTCTTTTGCTATACTTTGGCGGCCTTCCTCCTTTCTTGTATGATACTCTGAAGTGTTTTTCTATTCTTGCCCATTCCCTTTCGCTTAGATCTGTTGGATACTTTTTTCTCATCTTTACCCCGTACTAAAATTTCGGATATTATAGCCTTTTACTTGTTTCCGGACAACCTCTCAGCATAGATTCCGCTAACGAGTAGCGGAATGACGAGCTTATTGTCATGCCGCCGCGAACCGTCATACCGCGATTCATTCGCGGTATCTCATCAGCTAACAAGCAGCAGTTCTACGTCATACCGCCGTGGTATCTTTTAGCATAGATCCCGCTAACACGTAGCGGGATGACGAGCTTATCGTCATGCTGCCGCGAACCGTCATACCGCCACGAACTGTCATACCACCACGAACCGTCATACCGCGATTCATTCGCGGTATCTCTAGATCCCGCTAACAAGCAGCGGGATGACGGTTGTCTCCTAGCTGTCATCCCAGTACTGGTAGACTCAAATCACAATGCTCGTATAGCTGCAACCCTGGAGGTACTGTTTCTCACCCACTGGAGATATTGCACGGTACTATCTACTTGATCATCGTGTCGAGTTTCAGGAAACATTAAAATCTCATACTCAAAATCGTTCAGCCATACTGCTTGATGTGGCAGAAAAACCTTGCCAGACTCTATAATCGGAACAATTTGATGAAATCGAGTGAGCTTGTCATCATGTGGCACTATTTCAATAATCGGTAAATCACTGTTTGTCTTTAGCTCTTGCACCAATTGTTGACCACTTGTTTTTGCTTCGATTAAAATTGCGTGTGGCGTCCATCTTGCAGCTAGTGACAAAACCTGTTCTTTAAGCTTTGGATACTCAAGCTTTGCGCGATATACGTCGAGTAAATAGAATTTATTATCTATTTTTGCCCAGGTGGTGCAGACACTAAAGTTGCTCATGTTACTTGTTGAAACCGCAGTATCCCAACTTTGTGTTATATGCGAGAGATTATCAGGAAATTTTTTATAGCGTTTCAACCACTCTGGTTTAATTATACCACTTGAAAGCGGCAGAGGGTTTTGTTGATATTGAGCAGCAAAAGCGTAACTCCCAAGTTCAGCTTTTATTATCTCAACTTCTTCTTTTCCTCCATCGAGGGGATATAACAACTGACCTTCTTCTCTTGAATATAATATCCTTACAGGTGACGCTGGTTTATTATATAATCGCCTGGTCGCACAGTGCTGAGCTACTCGGATGATAGGAACGGGAGGTATTGGCTTTTTGATTGAATAAATAACCTGCTTATTTTCAGAAATCATTGGCAAACAAATATGATGCCATATGTTTTTTGGCTTGGAGAGAAGGTGTCCAGTTAAGTCCTCCTGGTGTAGCCTGTGCATTACAAGAACGATGACTCCTTTTTTTCTATCGTTCAGCCTGGTTACTAAAGTCTGATCAAACCAGTTTGTGGCACGCTTTCTAAGCGTTTCACTCAAAGCTTGAGCAGAACTGAGCGGATCGTCCACAATGATAAAATCACCACCTTCACCAGTTAGTGTTCCACCAACTGATGTTGCGATTCTGTATCCTCTCTGCACTGTTTGAAATTTATATTTGGTATTCTGGTCTTTGGATAGTTCTATCTCTGGAAATAGCGCTCTATACCAACTAGACTGCATCACGCACCTGGTGTCGAGCGAGTGCTTTTCGCTGAGCCGCTGAGAATAACTTGCAACTATTATTCTCGCAGTTGGTTGGTTTCCCAGTATCCATGCGGGCCACGCAACACTAGCGCACAGGGATTTCATTGAACGCGGAGGCATATTGAATATTATTCGTTTCACTTCACCAGCGCTCGCTGCTTCCAGCCTGTCTGCTATGACTTTTATATACTGATAATCGTTATACTCACACCCCGGCACTACCGTTTGAAAGCATAACTCAATGAATTTTAGAAAGTTCATGATATAATGTTGAAACCAACGCGTGACGCTGGGATGACAAAAAAAGGAGCACTGAAGGCTATAGGTGAGACGTCGCGGTATCTCTAGATCCCGCTAACAAGCAGCGGGATGACGAATTACTTAACCATCATTACACCGTCATACCGCGATTCATTCGCGGTATCTCTTAACATAGATCCCCTACTATACCTTAACATAGATCCCGCTAACAAGCAGCGGGATGACGAATTACTTAACCATCATCTACACCGTCATACCGCGATTCATTCGCGGTATCTCAGCCGCTAACAAGTAGCGGAATGACAACAATCCTACGTCATACCACCGCGGCGCTAACAAGAGATCCCGCTAACAAGCAGCGGGATACTTAGGGATGACGGTTGTTGTTTAGCTATAAATATTAAGAAATTTACTAAATGAAAAAAAAGGCAAAAGAAGCCCTGGGGTTATTATCCGCTTTAAAATATTGGCGTTTTTTATGTTTTAAACGCTTGACAAGCAAGATTAAGCTGCTTTTAATTGCAACTAACTTACGCTGCAAATGTTTAAGAAGTTTACTAAGCAGAAAAAAAGACAAAGAATCCCCGAGTTAGCTAGTCTTTTACTATCTCTGTCAAGTATTGGCATTTTTTGATGTCTTGTAACGCTTTATAAGCGCGTTCAGCTTATTTAGATAAAAATCTAGATGTAGATGAAGTTTTGTAAAGACATACAGTATCTATATACTGCAAAAAATTGAACATAAGACGCCGATACATTAAGTAATCCTTACCTTTTAATCTGCAGATTGGCGAAAGCAAATACAATAGCTTCACTATCATGATAAGGGCGCTGGCGAAGGGTGTCAAGTAAGTTTTTTCGTTTCTATTCCCAATAAAAGTTTGTTATATGGTTATGCAAGAAGTTTAATACTCATAGTTTCAAGCATATACTGAAATATTTCATTAGCTATAGCAACATCTTGGCGTGGGGCTTTGCCGTGTTCTATAAACACAGAGATTGCATAGCGCGGGTTATGGTAAGGGCCATAGGCGATAAATAACTTATGACTTTCGCCCTTAGAGTTTATCTCTGGTGTACCGGTTTTACCGGCAATTTGTATACCGCTTAGCCCTTTCTTATAGGTTCCAGTTTTAGAATTCACCACATCAAACATAGCTTTTCGAACTATGCTAAGATGCTCACAATCCACATCAATATCGGGAAAATCTTGTATCGTTTCATTCATCTTAATGCGGGGAATTACCTCTTTTCCTGTTGCAATCCTCGCTGCAAGAACTGCAAGCTGTAGTGGTGTTGTAAGCATATACCCTTGTCCTATAACTAAGTTGATAGTGTCACCTAAATACCACTGCGAATATAGCTTTCGTGTACGCCAATCTCTATCTGGCAACAACCCTGGAGCTTCTTCTTTAAACGTTCCAATCAGTGGCCCACTTCCAATACCAAATTTTCTGGCCATTTCTACTAGAGAGTCTACACTTATTTTTTTCCCTATATTATAAAAGTAAGTGTTGCATGATAATGCCATTGCCTCATTTAAAGATACATACCCATGGACTTTGCTTTTCAGACAACGAAATTTCCGCTCACCTATTTTCATATAGCCCTTGCACGAGAATTTCTCTTCTGGTGTTATTATCCCGTCTTTTAAACCCGCAAGCGCAACTATTACTTTAAATATTGAACCAGGTGGAATTTGATATGATAACGCACGATTCACGAGCGGCAATGAAGGAGCATTCAAGCTCTCCCAAGTCTCATTTGATAGCCTGCTAGCAAAAAGATTATTATCGTAAGAAGGTGAATTATATAATGCTAAAATTTCTCCATTATTTACATCAATTACCACTGCGGAGCCTTGGTGATCTTTAAATACCTCTGCGGTTTTCTCTTGCAGATTAATATCAATTGTCAGTTGTACATCTTGTCCGTCTTGTTGTGGTATGCTTGATAATTCTTTTATGACGCGTTTTTTAGAATTTATTTCCTGCTCAGATTTTCCTGACTTGCCTTTCAATATATGATCATATGTATATTCAATACCGCTGATTCCTACTTCGCTTATGCCTTGCTGTCTTTTTGTATATCCGATTACATGAGAACACATTGAACCAAACGGGTAATAACGTTTATAAAGAGCAGTTATTTTTTCTGACGATTTTGCTATTTTAGACTCGACTTCTGATAATGTCTGCAAATCAACTTCCTTACCAGAACCATCAAACAAAACAACATACGAAATTTTGTTTACCGCAAGTTCAATGCTATTCCTATCTAAAATTTTGCCCCGCTTAGGCATAATAGTAGCAACTCTTATTCTATTACTATTAGATAGTGCTTCGTACTTTTGTCTGTTTCGTATTTGTAAATTATATAACCTGCAACTAAAAACCGCAGAAATGGTAAGCTGAATACCACCTAATATGAATGCTCTGCGGTTAAAGACTTTGTTTTTTGTCCACATAACATTCCTTCAAAACACACTTTTTTCCCCTCTTTTATTGTTACACTTCTGGCTTTTACCGTATTACAAACCCTTTTTTCCCACTCACTTAAGGTCACAAACTTATAACCTGATTTTTTTAGTATTTTAATAATATGAGGTAAAGCTTCAATTGTGTTTGACCTGTTATTGTGATCATGAAACAGTATAACTGCTCCATTATGTACATTACTTAAAACTCTTTCAACTAAAGTTTCTGGCTTATCACCTTGCCAATCTAGCGAATCAACTGTCCATAATATTGAATACATATTTAATTGATCAGTATTTTCAATCAGATTATCGTCATAACATCCATATGGCGGACGAAACCATTTTACATCTTGTTTTATTGCATTTTTAATTGCTGTATTTGTCTTTTCCAATTCTTGCAATTGTTCCTCACTTGAAAGTGATGTCAACTTCCTATGCGACCAAGAGTGATTGCCTAACTCATGACCTGATTCATGAATTTTCTTTACTATTTCAGACGTTTTTTCATTTATACGTTCACCAAGCACAAAAAATGTTGCTTTTGCTTCATAGCTTTCCAGAACATTAATAATATCGTTTACTCTATTGTTAGACGGTCCATCATCAAACGTAAGCGCAACAAACTTATCGTCGTTATTCAATAATTTTTTTATATTACTTAAATTTCTATATGATAGATCTAGATTACAACTGAGCCCACAGTATGGTAAATTAAAATTACAATCACTACAAAAAGCCGTACTTGAATATAGTAAGAAAAAAGTGATTATCCTTATAAACATTTGTAATCAGCAAAGTGATAGAATACTACACTTTTTTGCTAAGTTAAGCCATCTTTAATTGCTGTAGCCTTTACTTCATCGCTTCTTTAATATATTGTATTAACAATTTTATATAATATATTATGATTGCAAATATAAATACCGTTGCGCTTCAGGGAATTAGCACAGTAAATGTCAATGCACAAATTCATATGGCAAATGGTATTCCAGCTTTTAAAGCAACAAGGACAACATTGCAAATTTAGAGTTCAAAAGGGTTATTCCTCGAGAACTACTGCGTCAGAAAGCTGGCGTTGAATTTGTATATAATGTTGACCTTGGAGGTTTTTATGAATAATAGTGAGAGAAAAGAAAAATTGGAAACTCGCATTTTATCAAGTAGAGGCAGGTCTTTACTTGACCATGAGCTACTGGAACGTACTCTATCTGAATGTGAAGAAGGAAGAGAAGTGGCCAAAAAGCTAATAGAGCTCTTTAGTAGTTTAGGAAGGGTAATTAACGCTGACTTTCATGAGCTAAAAAATGTTACAGGAATGAATGATGGAGCAATAGCAAGTATCTTTTGTCTGAAGGAGATTTTCGATAGGATACTGAAAGGTAAGTTAAAAAAGCTGTCGATTCTTGATAACAGAGAAGAGCTACTAAAATACTTTAAAACAGCAATAGGGCAGTCACGAAAGGAAAGCTTGCGAGTAATATACTTAGATCGAAGTGGTCATTTGATATACGAGTATATTCAAGACTGTGGAACTATAGACAGAGTACCTCTATATGTGAGAGAAATAATCAAACAGGGATTACTGATCGATGCATCATCTATTGCAATTTCACATAATCATCCAAGTGGAGATACAGAACCATCAAAGGAGGATGAGGATAACACACTTACATTAGCTGCAACCTGCGAAAATGTAGGAATGAAATTAATAGATCACATAATCGTAACACAGAAGAGCCACTTTAGTTTTTATGATAGTGGTTTATTGTAATCTGTAGACCGGAAGGAAAGTTCTCCAACTTTCCTTCTTTTTTTCTACTTCATAAATTAAAAAATTCAATATAAGCTTGAGCAGCTAAAATTAGTAATGAAAGGTGGAATTAGGCAAAAAAATAAAAGAACTTAGATTATACTGTGGTTTAACACAAACTGAGTTGGGAAAGAAAATAGGCGTTTCGTATAGACAAATACAAAGGTACGAAAATAGTTCAAACCAAATTTTGGCCAGTAGGCTATACGACTTAGCAAAAGCACTATCGATTAATGTGGCTGATTTTTTTACTGATGTGCATGTCGACTCACATGAAACTTATGATGAAGAAATACTAAAATTAGTCAAAGGATATAATGAAATTAAAAGCAAAAGGTTACGTAGCGTAGTTTATATATTGGTAAAATCTTTTTCTCAAAGTTACAATGAGAGTTAGTATTGCTTCAATACCTCAGTTAATATATTAATAAATGATTGTACAAGATGAACAACATCCTATTGATAAACAAATAGGTGAAAGAATAAGGAAGAGAAGGTTAATATGCGGTTTTAGCCAAAGAGACTTAGGAAAAAAGCTCGGAATTTCATTTCAGCATATACAAGGATATGAAACTGGAGAGGTAAGGCTTGTAATTGATAGATTGTATAATTTGGCAGAAGCTTTGTCCGTTGATATGTCATATTTTTTTACCAAAGCTTCTGAAGACTTACACGATAAGGCCTTTTGTAGCGATGTGGGTAGTGAAGAAATATCAAGGCTAGTGAGGGAATACAGGAAAATTAAGGATGAAACGTTGCGTGATATTGTGCATTCAGTGATAAAAGCGCTTGCCAATAAATAATATTGCCTGAATATATCTTCAATCCACTTCTACAAGCAATGCTAGTTAAGGGTATCCGTTCAGGAGAGTGGTTTAAGAAACAATAGATAGGAGATTTTGGAAAGGATTGAGACCCCTTTGTTTCCAAGTTAAGTATAATGAAATTATCCGCTCAAGGAATGTATTTCCCCGCTTTGATTGTGTAAAATATGAGTTTTTGCGATAAACGACATAATGCCGAATTTGCCGTTCAGCGTGGTTATTTGTCAGCGGAATATTTTCTGGGTCATCTAAAAATTTCCACATCATTCTTTCAGATCTCAGAACATTTTTTGCAACTCGAGAGGCTCCAATTGCTTCAGGTAAACGAGATATCTCCTTCAAGTAATACTTTGTACGTTTTCTTAATTTTCTGGCACGTCTGACAAACCTCAAAACATCTATCTCACTTTTTAGTAAAGCTTTTTTTAGTGCAAATAATTCAGTGGCCACGTTTCTCAAGTAACAACCCAGAACTTTAACTTCAACTATGTGCTAACCTTTCAAAATCTCTTGATAAATGTGCCCAACAGATTTGCCTGTTTTTATCGGCAAAATAATTGTATGCTGCATACCTGTCAGTTATTACCAAGCTATTGCGATTGCAGAATTTACTATTTTGTAAAACTTTCATTCCTCTTGACTCTGTAAATTTTACAAAACTTGCCGTATTGCTTGCAAACATCCAACACCAAGCGAGTTTACCTTTGTTATAATGGCTCGTTTCATCAATATGTAGAACTTTACTCCTACTTATCTCTTGTTCGATCTGCTCATACATTTTTTTGCATTTTGAAGCAACTCTATGTTCACTATTTGATATGCTACCGACGCTTATGTTCAAATTGAAGATATCATTTACGACACTCGCTATTTCGCGTTTTGAATTTTTGTAGAATCCGCTGAACGCTGCAATTATTGACTTAACCCTTGGACCAAATGTATCTGGCGTAACACCTTCCGGTAACTTGCTACTTCTTCTCTTTCCGCATCTCCGACAACGGCCATGTTCTAACTGATATTCCACTACATAAGGCTTGATTTCTGGAAGATCAACTTTCTGATGAATATATGGTTTTTCACATATTGCAATTTCTCCTCCGCATTCGCAAGTATTAGGCAACTCTATCTTTACTACTTTATCTGCATCCATGTTGGCGCGAAAACTTCCTTTATGACCAACCTGACCGCCAATATTCCTTTCGCTTTTCGGCTTATTCTTTTTTATTTTATACAACTCTTTGGAACTTGGTATTGATGAATTTTTTGAGCTTAAACCGAGTCTTTCTCTTAACTCAGCATTTTCTATCTTTAAAGCCTTATTTTCTGCTTTTAAACTTTCATTCTCTTTTTCCAATCTTTCTATTTTTGCTTCTAACCTTTCTATTTTTTGCTGTAAATTTTTGCAAAGTTCTAAAAGGTTTACCATATTACTTCACTTTTGCTCTATGATTATCTTCTTAGATCACCTTGTCTACCTTATTCTGCCACTCCGCTGAACGGATACAGTTAAGGTAAATTTTTTATGGTAATTTTGATTAAATTTCAAGAACTACTTTACTTTGCAATAATTATGGCTATGTAAAAACATAGCCACCAATCAAGAACGTCCTACAGATGTCGTTTTGGTATCTTTTAATTTGCTCACCCAAGAAAAGGTCTCACTACTTTTAGAATTTTGGTCGCCCCACCTTCCACATCTAGTAAAGCTGCCTTTTTCCACTACTTCTTTAACAGACATTCCACCAAATAAACAACCCTTTCCTACGATTTCTCCTATTTCTTGCAACTCGTTCCACATTTCTTCATCTTCTACCTCAACTTGTACTTGATGATAGTCTTCTGTGTCATGATATACCATTAAATTTAGCTCTCCTAGGCTAGTGCAAAGTGTTACTGTAAAAGCGCTGTTATCGGATATATCTACGTAATTTCTTTTACCGTCTTTCCCAGTTTTGACCTCAACTTCACCATCACCTATTTTTATGATACTACCGCCAAGGTTTAAGTCTCCTTTACTTAAGCCCAAATTTTTTGCACCTTCTACAACTTTGGCAACATCAACTATGCAGCTATGTGAAAATTCAATATAGAAGGTCTTATTATCGATTTCTACATCTTCAACAGTTCCTTCTATAGTAGCGTCTTCTCCAACTTCCCTAAGTTTCTTGAGCCTACTATATATTTGTGGCTCAATTTCTTTTTGCACTTTTTGATACATTTCAGCTATTTTCTTATCAACTTGTACATTAAAATCTGCTCCATGTAAGGCTAACTTTCTGATTATATCTTCTTGTTTATTTTCTTTGAATTCATCACGATACATCTTAAACATTGTAACGTTAGTGAAGCTAAAGCCATCTTCGTTGCGAGCGTTTACTCTTATTCCTAAATCCAAAGCTTCATCGACGATTTTACTTAATTTGTCTAGATTTTCAGCTGCAATAGCTTTTTCCAAGAATTCATTTAATTTCACATTTTCATATTCACTTAGCCTTATCTTGCATAAAGCTGATCGAAATGGATTGAGCTCCTCAGGATATGTTAAGACAGGTAATTTACTAATCTTTTTATTTGCTGTTGGAGCAGCTTTTATAAAATTAGGTAATAACCCTTCTTTTGCTATTCGCTCTACCGCTTTTAACATTTTACTAGACAATTTTTTACCATTTATTTTTTTCATTGTAACCCTCACTTAATTTCATTACTATTCGATCATATCGTGATAAATATTATTTAATTGTTAATATTATACGACTTATTGATTTACTGTATATTATAATAACAAGTTTTGCGGGCATCTACACTAGAAAAACACATCCTATAAAAATTATTTCAGTTTCAACAAAAATGGGGTATCGTAATCGTAAAATTGAAAAAAATGGATATCCTATCTTACTCTACTGAAAAGCTGAAAAAGCATTGTCAGCTACTTGATGATGAAGAAAAAATAGTTCTATATGAGCAGCTGCTAGACAAGGCTAAAGATATACTTGAAAACTCAAGAGATGATATTGCAAAGTTGAAAGAGGTAAGCAAAGCAGTTGTAGCAATAGAGGAAACTACCGATAAGCAGTTACTAGAAAAGTTTAATGATGATCACCCGCTGAGAGAAGTGGACATTTTAATCTACTCTCCTCAAGGAAATACTGAATATCTATTCAGCATAGATAACTCATCAGAGCTTTATGATTTAAAAGAAGATAAAGAAAAAGCTCTTTATAATGCAGTAAAGTTAAATGATGTTGAGCTTGTAAAAAAGCTGCTAATGATCCTTTCACCTACAGAAGTAAGTAATTTTGACACGAAATACTTGGAAGAATTGAAAATATTGCTGTCAGGAATTCACAAAGAATTGCAATTATCACAAGATATGAAAAATTATCTTGAGAAGACGATAAAGTTCTATAGTTTTTTATGTAGTAATTTTAACTTACTAGTTACAAATCCTACTGACGTAAAAGCCATAATTGATCTATTTGCTGCTCAACCAAATATTGATTACCAAATAGATAAGCTTCTACTTTCTTTTATTGTAAGAGATGTTGAGGAAAAAAAGCTAAACTCTGAAATTAGTCATATGATAGAACTTCTTGAGCAACACGAAAGATTTGCTGAGCTCGAATACAAGGTTAGAAGATTAAGATCAGAGTTTGCAAGTGGCAAAAGCAGATACTCGGCTGAAGTAATACGAAATAGCATTGCAGAACGAGAAAAAGAGATGAGGGAAATTGAGAAAAAATACGTAAGGCCAAACGATTTAATTAGCGAGAGGCAGAAATTATTAAAGCAATTACTTTGCTAGCTTTTTTTCCACTTCATAAAATTTGTTGTAAATTTGAATAAGAGGTGAAAAGTGCAATTAGGTAAAAAAATAAAACAACTTAGGTTAGATCGTGCTTTGACACAGACCGAATTGGGAAAGAGAATAGGTGTTTCGTATAGACAGATACAAAAGTACGAAAATGGTTCAAATTGTGTTTTGGCCAGTAGATTATATGATTTAGCAAAAGCACTATCGATAGATGTTGCTAACTTTTTTACTGATATGCACACTGACTCACATGAAGCTTATGATGAAGAAATACTAAAGTTAGTCAAAGGATATAACGAAATTAAGAGCAAAAGGTTACGTAGTGCAGTTTATATATTGGTAAAATCTTTTTCTCAAAGTGATAATACATAGTTAATATTACCTGATACGTAAAATGACTATACAACATCCTATCGATAAACAAATAGGGGAAAGAATAAGGAAAAGAAGGCTAATGTGTGGTTTTAGTCAAAGAGACTTAGGAAAAAAGCTTGAAATTTCATTTCAGCATGTACAAGGATATGAAAGCGGAGAGATTAGGCTTGTAGTTGATAGGTTATATAAATTAGCAGAAGTACTATCGGTTGATATGTCGTATTTTTTTACCAAAGCCTCTGAAGACTTACATGATAAGGCCTTCCATAGCGATGTAGGCAGCGAAGAAATATCAAGGCTAGTGAGGGAATATAGAAAAATTGAGGATGAAACTCTGCGTGACATTGTTCATTTAGTGATTAAGGCTCTTGCTAATACAGGCTTTAAAGCATAAATTCTCTCCTTGAGTCGTTGAAGAAAACTTAAACTTTCATTTTCTTCATCATTTTGCTTTTCTTTCACTTTGATGCGTGTAGTTATACCCTACACAAAGTATAATGTTTTAAAAATAAAAACCTGCACCATAAAATATTGAGATTTAGAATATTAACTTATAAAGTCTTTTCGGCAGTTTTAGCGAGGGTTTATTAGCAAGGATGTTGGAGGTTAGCAATGACTATATCTGAAGGTGTAATACAGCGTATAAGGCATAATGATAAGAACGCGATAGGGGGATGATTTTTTGGTCAAGGTGGCTGTGCACCATCCAGCTAAGTTTGATAGCTTAGAAGTAACAAAATTTTTAGTAAATAATAAAGGTGTAAGTTTTAACGCTAAAACTAATGACGAAAACAAGCCTATTCATATTGCAGCTGATTTTTGAAATATCGATATTGTAAAATTTTCTCTTAATAAGGGAGTAGAAGTTGGTACAAAAGGTAAAAACAATTGGACTCCTTTGCATTATGCTACCAATAAAGGATATCTAGGAATTGTAAAGCTTCTAATAGAAAAGCAACAACAAGAATCATTTATTAATAATTCTAATATTAATAATTCTAAAACTACAGATCAGTCTACTATGCTGCCAAGGAAGGCCATTTACCATCTGTAGAATTTCTCATAGAATATAATGCACCCCATAAACTAGACCAAAAAAAAATGGTTGATCCGAGTAGGAAAGTAAAGGGGTAAAAGTATGGCAACAAAAAAATATGAACCAGAGTTAAAAGCAAAGATAGCTTTGGAAGCAATAAAAAATCAAAGAAGCACAGCTGAGATATGTAGTGAATATAAAATACCATCAACAAATCTATATGATTGGCGTGATAGAGTATTGGCAAGGTTAAAAGACCTATTTGTTGAAGAAAGTGAAAGTGCGAGAAAACAAAGAATCTTAGCGCAAGAAATAGAAAGTTTACATAAAGTAATAGGAGAATTGACAGTGGAAAATAGTTATTTGAAAAAAAAATTACTGAAATAAGCAAAAAAGATAGAGTAAGATTTATAGAAAAAGATTCTGATCTGTCAATTAGGAAACAGGCTGATTTACTGGGGATTTGCAGATCTAGCCTATATTATAGGCCTATAATTAATAACGAAAGTGAAATTTGATTCAAGAAGTATATTTGGCTTCTGATTGCCGTTATGGATATCGTAAAATTACTGCTGAGATCATAGCGAGTGGAGTAGTAGTCAATCACAAAAAAATCTTAAGAATTATGAAAAAAATGAAGATTAGTGGGCTGTATTGTAGAAAAAGATGTAATACAAGTATTAAAGAAAAAAAGCATAAAATATATCCTTATTTACTTTCCATAAGATGGTACAAGCCTCCACCTTCTAGGTGGAGAAACTTTAGTTTGTCAATGTCATAACTGTACTTTATAAAGTATAGTTATGACGGAATATGACAAAGGAAAACACACTGTATTTTATCATAGGTACCATATAGTCTGGATTACAAAATATCGGTACAGAGTATTAACTAAGGCTATGAAGGAGAGAATACGAACAATCATAGCAGAAGTATCTGAAGAAATGGGGATTAAGATAGAAAACGGAGTAATATCATCAGATCATTTACATTTATTCGTAGTAATACCTCCTCATATAGCTGTGAGTGATTTTGTTCAAAGAGCCAAAGGCAGGTCTTCACGCAAAATTCAACAAGAATTTCCAGAGCTAAATAAAATGTACTGGGGAAAGCGTTTTTGGGGAAGAGGATACTTTAGTGCTACCAGCGGACATATCACAGATGAAGTCATTAATGAGTACATCAATAAACATACAGATGCACATCAGCCTCATTCTATATCTAGTATAAGATTGGAGTAGCTTTAGCTTCTCACCGCGCTTCCAGCGCTATATCGAACCTTTCGGCTCTCAGCCGATAGTGGTTGAGTCAAAGATTTGATTATTTGTAGAGTTAATCAGGTATGGGCTACTGATATAACATATATTATGGTAGAAGGTAAGTTTGTCTATTTTGTGGCAATAATGGACTTGTATAGTCGCTATATTATTGCTCATTCATTATCACCATATCTCGATGCTGGATTTTGCCTTTATACTCTCAAAGAAGCTCTAAAACAAGGTAAACCTGAGATTTTTAATAGTGATCAAGGGGTGCAGTTTACTAGCTACAACTTTATTATGGAATTAGAGCGTGCTAATATTAAAATCAGTATGGACCATAAAGGACGTTGCTTCGACAATATATTTGTTGAGCGCTTATGGAGAACTTTAAAGCAAGAAGCTATATATTATTATAGACCAAATAGTATCAGAGATTTGAATCTTATAATAAACGATTTTGTTGCTTGGTATAACTATAGAAGGCGACATCAGACTCTACATTATAAAGTTCCTGCTGATCTCTATTATCATAAACAGTAAATGAATATATTCATAAATACTTTAAATATGTGTCGACGTATTTATCAACATATTCATTTTAAAAATCGGATCACTTTGAAAAAAATGGTCTAGACAAATGGGTGCATTATAATGTATAACAATGTTACAAAAAATAATATCATAGAATTCAGTAGGATAATTCCTAGAAAACCCCTACATACTAAAAAAAGCAAAATGCTGTTAAAATGAGCTTAAGAATAAATAGCAAACATCTAACATAACAATTCTATTTGTAAATCAGGTGAGGCTTATCCTATAGAAAGCTTTCGAACTACGCAAGCGTATCTTTTGCCTTTAGTATTTCTTTATTGTTTAAGATAACTGTCTGAGCTCCTCTGCCTTAGCATTATATCTCCACTTTCTGCAAGTTATTCCATTAAGTAGTAAAAATATTAGACTTGCCGCAAAACTAAGAAAAAAAGACCAAAGATAGAGCAGATTGAACTTACAGTAAAAATAGAACAAAAAAACTCCAACAATAAATTATACAAACTTCATCAGGTTAACTTTAACTTAAGAAAACATAAATCAAATTTTCTTGCTCAAAGACCTTGCTTTTTCTCCAACCTTACTCAAACGTACTCTAGCTTAATGCATAATTTTACCCATAAACAACCTTATCTTTGGTACTTTTATTAGTTACAAGTCATCTAGAAAACCCAGATGCTCTACGAAGCCCACCAATCAATATCAGATCCTGCTCTTGTCCTACAGCATTTAATATAGCGTATAACAAAACCATCGCATCTCCCCCAGTAATACGCTTGCATCCTCCACAAAATTCGTATTCACTTAACTGTCGATTTGCCTCCACCCTTTTTCGTTCAACTTGTTCTGCGGTGTTAGCATACTTCAACTCTATTCCAATTGGATGAGTATCATCATTTTCCGCAGATTTTGATAATACTAGGTCTATTTTCCTTCCTCTCTGTAGCTGGAACTCAATAATTACCTTGGCAGGATTATCGCAACTTTGAAATATCCCACGCAACAAAGCCTGAAATTTAGCTTCATTGTTCACGAGTAGACGGTTTCCATTTAATAACGGAGACAACAGACGAGAAATCTCATTAAATAAAACTTCATACCTAGCCCTGTACTCACCATTAACATTACCATCATTACCAAAATTAGGCTCAGCACTCATCAACTGATCTGCAAGTTGATGTAAATTCCTAACATTACCCATTTGTTCTGAAAACCTTCCCTCGAAATAACCTTCACTATGAGAACGTGAGTAAGCACGTAGTGATTCGAATTTCTTTGCAGAAGCCACTTCCAGATGACCCTGGACATCTACTTCACAAAGTACTTGACGCACCTTAGCATCATCTGTGGCTTGAGGCAGTAACGACAGGTTCAATGCTTTGTCTGGTAAAGTCTGCCACTTTAAACGACGAAAAATGTGAAGCACAACAAAACCAATATTTGATAAAAATAGAGCTAAAGTTAACGCATGGCTTACAATATCTGCTGCATCTCCCCTACCACCTGTACGTTTCATTTTCTCTCCCTGAGAGTGGTTAAATAGATACTTGGTAACCCTTACCTCCCGCCCATCATTTGTTTCTAAGTCCCTCCTTGTAGATAAAACATTTCCAAAAACAAACGATGACGTACAGGAAAAAGTGTTACAATGAGGCGATTGAGTGAACTCTGATGCTATGGGTTGTAAAAAACGTTTTACATTTCCCCTAACTCCATTTCCATGAGGATATAGTAAACCCGGTATTGAGGAAAGACCACCTTCTGAAAAGGCCTGCACAGAAGTTCGGAGACCAGCACCTCCACGTAATTGAAAATTTAACGCTACACAAACAGCACTTGGTGATGAGGTATGAATAGGCAAAGACGAAACAGAACAACTTTTAGCATAATCTTTAGCTTGCTCTAATCCTTCCTCATCACCAACCTTCAACTCAATTATAATTGGAACCGAATCATTTGTCTGATCAACACCACGAACAAGCAAAACAACATCTGCATAACCTTTTCCTATAAGTAGCTCTGGGTAGAAATCAGCCACAGCTCGGTATCTAAAATTTACTAAAAACCCACACAGAAAACCGTGGTAATCAGACTCTGCACGAAACACTAAGCTATCTTCATGTTCATCATGGATATCAATAACATATTCCAAAATTCTTTTAACATTAGTACGCACTTCTCCTGTATCATCATTTGCCAACTCACTCATCAGGTCTAACAATTCACCTTGTTCTCTGATTGGGTTAATTTCATGAAAAATTGGAGCTCCAGGTTCATCACGTTGAGGAAATCTATCTATTTCATGAATAAACCTACATTCTTCTCCAAACCGAAATATTTTATACTCTTCCCAATCCAGATCCTTATCTTCCTGTAATTCTTGTGGAAGATTCTCTTCTACCTGCTGCTTCTCTTCTGCACTAAACCTTGACCCAGGGCTGTTCTCATTATCAGCAACAGTATAACACCTGACTATTCTTCTATTTTCTTTATTAGTGAGAACAGCAACTTTTAGATTTCCATAATTGTCAAAACGAAAATAGACTCTTTCATCTTCAACTAATATACCTGCATCATGTGCAGTAGAAAACATACCAAAAAAGAATGTAGGAAAAAAGCCAGGCTTATTAGCCGAATGCAAAAAAGATGGACAGTTGTTTAAAAAACCTACAAATTGTCTACTAAACTCATCACAACCTCCACTTAATAAAGCCCTAACTAATTCACGATCTTCATTATTACCATGCATAAATACTCCTATTTGTTAACAACTGCAGCAGGCGAAATACTAACATTAGTACCCACTAACGTAGATTGAGGACCTTCAGTGCTAGCAGAGAATAAATTCAAATTTCTCGCTGACTTACACAACTCTTCTATTAAATTGCAGGAGCTAGTTGCATCTATCATCTTAGAATTCCTTGTTTTATCTAAACTATTTGCTATCCTCTCTTTTAATGATTTAAAGCTTTTGTCTGAACAACAATCTTTAGCAAACTTTAAAATACTCAAGACCAAATCAACTTTTTCACCATCGCCAGCACTTTGAGTATCCTTGCTGTTCTCCTGATCTACAATCAAATTTGAAATTGCATTTTCCATTGCAACAAAAGCAATCCTATCTTTAAAAGGATCGACAACATTTATTTTATTTTGGTTAAATACACTAGATTCCCAAAGACTGCTAATAGCTGACCTTGCTTCATTCCTGTTATCCAAGTCATAATCTTTAGAAACTACAACAAATGAAAGCGATGAGAGAAGATGTGCATATCCTCTAGGTGAAAGCATTTTCTCTACTTCAGATCTTGAACATCCCTCGCTCAAGTACTGGATAACATACTTAGTTGTGCAAAGAAAACCGTGCTCTACTAAGTAACTAAGAGGACGATAGATCACACCCCTATCTTTCTTATTCGGTAGCCCAAGTAGTGACTTATGATCTACTTTTGCGCTTATGACTTTACCTAGAAGGGAACTTAAGGTAGAAGCAAGTTTATAGCTAGATTGCAATGGAGATAATTTTGCAATAGCAGAAACTAGCAATTTTTCTCTCTCTTCTTTCACTAATTTTTCTTCAGAACACAGACGATTATAGAAGTGTTCCACTCCCTTACTCCACTTGAAATCTACAGCCTTATTAAATCCATCTTCTGCTTCTATATTTTCTCTAAGGTTACCTGATTCTTGATCAATCCAGAAATTGAAAACAGGATCACGTCTTCCCATGGAACTTAACAATTCAACTCTTGCAAGCTTATCACTGCAAGCTAAATTCCTATCTTCCTCACATGCACCTTTATGAGATAAGTCAGATCTAAAAGACTCTAACGCCTTGTCAAATAATTGCTTAATTTCACTCTCTACACACTCAATACATGCTATTTTATATATAGCAAATGGATTCAACACACCTGATTTAGCTAATTCTCCTACCAATTTAGCAACATCTAGTGTCGCACCTGACCAACAAGATTCATCACGAAACGCATTACATAAGAGGTCCGATTGCTCAACGGTTAGACCCTCTACTGTTACAGGGTGAGCCTTGACCCATTCCTCAATAGCTGAAGTTCTATCACCTTTAACAACATCCTTCAGCTTACTTATTACTTTGCTAGGGATAATCTCTTTATTTTTTTTAGGATCAGAACTGAGACGAGATCTTTTGCTTGGGCCTGCATTACCCTTCAAATCTTCCGTTCCACGTTTAGTTTTACTTTTTGGCATCTAATTACCTCAAAATCAAATATTCAATGAAGGTATTATACAAGCATTAGAATAATATATAAATCGAAAAATTAGTGTGCACCTAAATTTAAGCAGTAATTATAGACCTGCTGCAAAAGAGGAGATATTAAAGAGAGATGTAGCAAGAGGGAATGAGCTTAAATTATCAAATTAACGTTATTCTACTTTACCTCACTAGCATTTTCCTTACCTTGAGCCTTACTATTACTCACAAATATAAACGTTCGTTACATAGCTCTTAATATGTCTAAAGAGACGAAATTTCCCGAATTATTTATAATGAACCCTTACGATCACATTCTGGGGACGTACATCAGAAAACTTTTATATTATTAGTTTTGTAGTAAAATTATATGAGTACATCGTATCTATTAAATCAGAAGCTTTATGGATTACAGATTGAGAGCTTATTTGTTTGGGGTTATCTGGTTTATACTTAGCTTACTTAGTAGTGTAGCTAATGATACTATATCAAAATATCTAAGTTTACATCTTCAGAGTTTTGAAATAATTTTTTTCCGCTTTCTGTTTACCACTATTACCCTTGTACCTTTTATGTTTTACTATGGAATAGAAACTTTTAAAACAAGTCAAATATCTACTCAAATAACCAGGGGTGGATTGTTGTTTTGTGGAATGACCTTATGGACTTACGGGTTGACTGTTTTCCCCATAGTAACTGCAACGATTATAAGTTTTTCTATACCATTATTTGTTATACTTCTTGCAATCCCTTTGCTAAACGAAAATATAATTTGGCAAAGATGGATAGTAACTGTTATTGGCTTTGTTGGTATTGCTATTACTACCAAAGCTCATAGTGAAGATTTTAATCCTAAAATTCTTATTTTTATTGTATCTGCATTGATCTTTGCTATATTAGATATACTTAATAAGAAACTTGTAATAAAAGAGTCAGTAATAAGTATGTTATTTTATTCAGCTCTAACGACAACTATTTTTTCTACTCCACCTTTGTTATTTTATTGGCATATGCCTTCCTTGTTGGAATTAGTATTACTGCTGATTTTGGGAATTAATTCAAATCTAATTTTGCTCTTTATGTTAAAAGCTTTTACTCTTACTGATGCTACTGCACTTGCACCTTATAGATACATAGAGCTAATAATTTCTGCAATAGTAACATACGTTATATTTAATGAATTACCTGATAAAAGTGCTTTATATGGTACTTTGATATTAATACCATCAACCTTATTTATAGCTTATTCGGAAGGTAAGGCAATTAAGAAAAATAATGTAACAACAAAAGTTTATAATTGTTAATGGTATTTATTTTAGATGCTAAGCTATATTTTTAAGGTGATAATAAAATGCACATAACTATTATAGGAGTAGGGTATGTAGGCTTAGTATCTGGTACAATGTTATCAGAACAGGGCCATAAAGTTGATTGCATTGACATAAATACTAAGAAAATTGAACTTTTGAAATCAGGGAAAATTCCCTTATATGAACCTGGATTAGCAGATTATTTAGAGAATAATATAAAGTCACAAAGGATAAGATTTTTCGATTCGTATTTTCAAATAAATCCCAATACAGAAGTAGTATTTATAACTGTAGATACTCCATCAGACTCCCTAGGAAATGCAAATTTAAAGAATGTATATAATGCAGTAAGTGAAGTTTCTGAGAGAGTTAATCAAGATTGCTTAATAGTGATAAAGTCAACTGTTCCTCCTGGTACTGCAGAAAATATATATAATTATTTATCTAATAAGGGCTATAACTTTGATTTGGGGGTTAATCCAGAGTTTCTCAAGCAAGACTCTGCAGTATCAGATTTTTTATACCCAGATAGGATAATAATAGGAGTAAAAACTAAGCTAGCTAGGGCAAAACTAGAAGTTATATATAAATCATTTATAGATAAGAATATTCCGTTAATAGTCACTGATACAGTTACTGCTGAAATGATTAAATATGCTTCTAATGCTTTTCTAGCAACAAAGGTTGCTTTTATCAATGAGATGGCAGGTTTATGTGAGCTATTAGGAGCAGACATTGACCTTTTAGCTAACAGTATGGGAATGGACCATAGAATAGGTAAGGAATTTCTCAAAGCTGGTCCAGGATTTGGAGGATCATGTTTTCCTAAAGATTTGTCAGCTTTAATAAGGCTTGCTGAAGATCACAATGTCAAGCTACAAATTTTAAATTCAGTTAAGGAATCTAACTATAATCATATAACAAACATTGCTAAAAAGGTAGAATATGTATTAAATGGAGTCCAAAATAAAAAAATAGCAATATGGGGGCTAACTTTTAAGTCTGGTACTGATGATGTAAGAAATAGCCCAGCTATAGATATTGCACAATTGTTAGTGAATAACAAGGCTAAAATTACTGCATATGACCCAATGGGGATGGATAATGCTAGGCAAGTTCTAAAGGATATAGAATACGCGGACAATGCTATAGGGGCTGCAAGGGACGCGGAAGCCTTGTTATTGTTAACGGAGTGGAAAGAATTTAAAAATCAAGATTTTGCAAGTTTAAAGAGTATTATGGCTGCACCTAATGTTTTTGATTTCCGTAATTTATTAGATAGCGAGCTATTACTAAGATATGGTTACCATGTTTATTCCTTGGGTAAAAAATCTATCTACAAAGTTTAACTGTTGAGAAATTTTTTTTACACCGCTTTACTTAGTTTTTTTAGATCTTTGCTTGATAGTATGGAAAAGCAAACGAGTGCAACAACAGAGCAAATGGAAAAAAATGAAAACATAATACTGTTACCACAGTGCTTAACAAGTACTCCTAAGAGCACGCATGAAAATATTGAACTTGCAATATACCCAAATAATCCTGTTAAGCTTACAATTGCACATACATTATTTTGTGGAGCAATTTCTACAGCTATAACACCTGTCAGTACTTGCACTCCAAATATAAAGAATCCTGATAAGATTGCACCAAGGTTCATAAGAATTATGTTTTGACCAAAGTTCATTGCAATAAAAGTGAGTGCTATACCCAACATATAAAGTGATGCCAGCAAGCTTCTATTTTGAAAGAAGTACATATCACTAATTCTTCCTGTTATTAAAGTTCCAAGGATTCCACCTAAATCATATACGCCTGTTATTAGTGAGGATTGTACAAGAGAAATTTGTAATTTATTCTTTAAAATTATAGGAAACCAAAAGAAGATTCCCATTTTTATAATATAAGCACAAAAAGTAGCACAACATAGAAACCATATGGAACTTGTTACCTTGATACCTATTTGAGATTTCTGCACCTTATAATAGGTAGTAAAGTTGGCACTTTCTTTGTAATATGCCTTTAATATTATATAAATTCCAAAAAGTAAGCATAAGAAACCAGAGTACAAAAATGCACTTTTTGCATCATATATTTTAATTATACTTGGTAATACAATTAAAGTAATACAAGAACCAAGTTGCTGAGATGCGCTCATAACTCCCCATGATGATGCAATTGAAGAGATGCTAGAGTTTGTAACCATAAACTTGGTAATAGCTGGCCAACCTAACCCTTGTGTCCAAGCTAATAATATTAATGTTAACAGTAATAAAGTTAGATTATTATATGATAAAGTTATACCAATGGTTAATAATCCAGTTGCAATATTGCATAGCCCAAACATAAATAATGGATTATTTTTGGAGTCCATGATTATTCCATTAACAAATTTTGATACTCCATAAAAAAAAGAAAAGCAGGCAAAAAAATAGCTTAATTTTACATGGTCAGTATCTATTAACAGTGGTAGAGCAATTGGTATACTTTGTCTTGATAAATAAAGCAGCATATATCCACAGAAGAATAGTAAATATTGAAAGAAGACAAAGTTCACACCTATTCCCAAATAGCTCTATGTAGATGCTAGCATAATACTATATTGGTATAATATTGTTTGACAAGAAGTTTGCAAACAATTAGTGCAGAAAATTACTTACTTAGTATCTTTCTTATAGCAGATACAGTAGTATTAATATCTTCATAGCTTATATCTCTATGTGTTATAGCTCTGATTTTACCTTTGATGTTAGCCATTCTAATTCCATAATTTGTCATTAGTACGTTTATTAATTCTTGAGTAGATATACAATTAGTACGTAATGAAAAATACGCTATATTAGTTTTATACAGGTCGATATCAATTATAACTTGATCTATGGAGTCTAGGCCTTCTATAAGGTGCTGCATTTTTTTATGATCTTCTTCTAAAGAATTTACATTATTACGTAGAGCATATAAACATGCAGCTGAAATAATGCCAGCTTGGTGCATACCTCCGCCAATTTGAAACTTATAGTACCAAGCTTTTTCAATAAAATCTTCACTTCCAAGCAATATTGCGCCCATTGGAGCACCTAATCCTTTACTAAAATCAATGAATACCGAATCAAAATAACTTGCATACTCCTTTGGAGATATTTTAGTATGAGCACAAGCGTTGAACAGTCTTGCTCCATCTAAATGAGTGAATACGTCATTCTCTTTGCAGAGACTTGAGATCTCTTGAATATATTCTAAAGGCCACACAGCTCCACCACCAAAATTTGTCGTTTGTTCGATAGAAACAAGCCCAACTCTCGGAATATTTCTTAAACTAGGACGAGTAATAAACTCAACAATTTGTTCTCCAGTAAATATTCCTCTTGTACCTTTGATGGGCAAAGGAGTAGCATGTGCCTGGGCTGCGATCAAGCCAGATTGTACTATGAGTGGATGTGAAGTTTCATCAAGCAGCAAGTAATCACCAGGTCTTTGAATGTGTACTTTATAAGCAATTACATTGGACATCGTTCCTGAAATCAAAAAGATTCCTGCAGGTTTACCTAATATTTTACATGCGGTTGCCACTAATTCGTTCACAGTTGGATCTTCACATGCAGCTTCGTTTCCAACTTTTGCTTTAGCCATCGCTTCCCTCATTTTAGCTGAAGGGTCAGTGTTTGAATCGCTAAAGAAATCTATTTTTACTCTCATATTAAATTTAACACAACCTCCTTTATAATTTCAGCAGCTTTCATGATGTCTGTTTCCTTTGTGCCAAGATGGGTAACTGCTCTTATATGAGACTCGAGCCAAGGAAAAAGCAATAAACCATAAGCTTGGCACTTACTCAAGAAAACCTCATTAGTTACATTTAGTGCTTTTATACTAAAGCTTACTATATTAGTTTCTGGATAAGGTAGTACCAGTTTTATATGTGGAATTTCTTTAATCTTATCTGCAAGTAATTTAGCGAGCTTATTATCTTCTTTAAGCCTAGAGATATTATTCTGTAGTACGTATTTTGCTGCATTAGCACAATACCCTATCTGATGATAACCACTACCTAGCCAAACCTGTAGCTTTTTAGCCCTTTCAATTATCTCTCTTTTACCCATAAGCATTGAACCAAAAGGAGCGCCAAGTCCTTTAGTAAAAGAAAAGCTCATTGTATCCACATATTTAGCATAATCTGCTAAAGCAATATTTGTTTCGATATGAGCATTAAATATTCTTGCACCGTCTAAATGAAGATTTACATTGTGAGCTTTTAAAAAGTGATATAACTCGACTTGTTTTTCAAAAGGATAAATTTTACCATTAAACCCATTTATACTATTTTCTATAGAAACAAGACTCACCTGAGCAAAAATTTTATACCTCGGCTTAGAATTAATAGCATATTCTACTTCATCAACATCTAAGATTCCGCTATTATTTCTAATACAATTAAATACGATATTATTTACTTTTGCATTGCCTGCACTATCGAAAAAATTAATGTGATAATTATAATTAGTTATTAGTTCATCACCAGGACTTGTTTGACTGGCAATGGCTAATCTATTTGCAAGCATACCGCTGGTTACAAATAATGCTTCTTCTACTTTGAATAATTGTTTGCAATATTCTGATAAGTCATTACAGCTTTTGTCTTCACCATAAGCAAAATCTCCAACAGTTGCATTACTTATTGCATGTATAACGTTGGAGCTCTGCAGAGTTGTAGTGTCACTTCTCAGATCAATAATTTTTTCCATCTTATTTCTTGCCATTCAAACAACCAATTTGAGCATTCCAAAGTTCCTTGTAAAGACCTTGCTTAGAAACTAATTCAGCGTGTTTACCATCTTGGACAATTTTTCCTTTGTTAAATACTAGAATTCGGTCCATGTGTAAAAGTGTAGAAATACGGTGTGCTATAGTAATCGTAGTTTTATTTTTCATCAATTTGAATAAACTCATTTGAATTGTTTTTTCTGTTATAGAATCTAACTGACTAGTTGGTTCATCGAGAAATAATATTGGAGCGTTTTTTAAAAATGCCCTTGCTATTATTATTCTTTGTCTTTCTCCTCCAGATAGCTTGATGCCTTTTTCTCCAACTGTAGTTCCATATTGATCTGGTAGAGTCATAATGAAATCGTGAATACCAGCCAGCTTTGCAGCTCTCATTATTTCTTCGATAGTAGATTGAAGTTTACCATATATGATGTTTGCTAAAATAGTATCATGAAATAACAATGGGTCTTGAGGTATTACAGATATTTGTTGCCTCAAAGAACTCTGTGTAACTTCTGATACTATTTGATTATCAATCTGTATATTACCTTTTTTAACATCAAATAGCCTTAGAATTAAGTTTATAAAAGTAGATTTACCACCTCCAGAATAACCAACTAGACCTACCTTTTCGCAAGGATTAATGGTAACTGAGAAATCTTGAAATAATGGCTCCTGACCTTCATAAGAAAAAGAAACATTGTTAAACGTTATTCTTCCACTTAATAAATTTAATTCTTTAGCATTTTCCTTATCTTGAATTTCTGGTACAGTAGTCAAGATTGGCAATGCATCTGAAACTTTGCCGAAATGAGTAGAAAATTGGGTAAGATTCCTAGTTAGATGGTTAAGAAACTCTATAATCGATATATTAATTCCAAGTACAAGAGCAATATCTCCTATTGCGATCTTGTTCAATTGATAATCATGAATTAAAAAATACAAGTTTACTGCTTGGAGTATATCGAATGAATAGCCATATATAAACCAAAGACAAAAGTATGCCCATTGTAATTTTCTCTCTGCAATAGTTCTTTTCTTGCATATTTGAAAAAATTTGTGTCTCTCATGTGCTTGCTGAGAAAATAACCTTACTGATATAACATTTAAAATACTATCTGCTATACTAGCTATTACTTTTGAATTTTGTTTAGAGTAATTATCAGCTAGTTCAGTAAGTACACGAAAGCTGAAAATCGAGACTAAAATAAAAATGCTTACCCAAGTGAATGTAGCGATTGCAAACTTTATGTTTACTAATGATAAGGTATAAATAGCTAAGACTAATGCTATACTGTAACCGAAAAAACAATCTATAAGCAATCTTATTAACTCTATCACACTATCCATTAAGCTACTGACCTTATGTACTAAGCTTCCAGATAAATTGTTCTGATAATAGGAATGGTCTTGTTGGAGTAGCCTACAAAAAGATATATCAGCTATTTTTTGACGCATTAAGGTAAACATTCGAATGTCAACAAAATAGCCATAGAATCTAAAAGCAGTAGTGATAAGTAATGCCATGCCAAGATAAGCGCTTACAGGTAATAAAAGATTTTCAATTACATTACCTTCCTGATATTTTACAGCTGTATCTAGAATATTTTTTACTAAATACTTTCTAAAAGACAAATCAACAGCTACCACCAGGGCAACTAAAGACATTATAAGTACATTAAGTTTGAATTTAGATACTATATTCAAGATGAACATCAATACACATTTGAAGCTATCAACTCTACTTCTGTTCATTTATAATACTAGCTCCACTACGTTGACTTTTTTATTGAGAAATACAAGTAGTGAAAACCATAAATTTTTGTATATTTTTCCTGAGATGTCTCCAGCATCATGTAGTGCTGATGCTCGATTCAGAATAAGTAGCTTATATAAATCTCGCTTAGCCTCAGTAGTGTCGATCTCAGAAATATTTGTAGTTGTGTCTGTAATAAAGGCTAACCAGCTCTTGATAAGTTCTTCCATGTTTTTTGCTTTTACACTTTCCTGGTAGCCAAACAATGACAAGCATTCTCTCAGTACAGATTCTGTTAACTCACCACAATTGAGTATACCAAAAACTGAAGGCTGAGGTTTTGGCACATAGGGAAGATCTTGATCTTTTATAATCCACCTTGTTACATAAGCAAATCTATCTTTAGCATCTGTATTCTTATCACTACCATGCCATAACCGTGAATCAAAAACTATTGCATCTCCTGCTGAAATAGGTAATGACTTAATTTTGTAATTTTCCCGATTATTTGAGTACTGATCAAAAAAATATGGGTACCAAAAATCAACTAAAGGCTGTATTTCCCATTTATGACTGTTTTCTATAATTTGCAGTGCACCTGAAGTTTCACTTACATTATTCAAAGCTAACCAAACAGAAAAGTGGTAAGGATCATTGAAACTATAGGAGATGTCTTGATGGAAGGGAACTGCATCTATTAAATCAGCAGTTTTACATATAACATTTGATTTTTTCTGCAGTATCTGACACTGAAGTGACTTTTCAAGGTAATTTTTAATAATTTTATCTAATGCTTGAGAGATAATTCTAGTTACTCGAGATGACGTGCCCCATCTGCCGGTACAGTTTAAGTAGTCAGAAGTTGAAACACTTAGTTCTTGGGATAGCTTTGATATCTTATTTGTTATATCACTTAAAGACTGAGTTATTAGCTCTAAAGGAACCAGATTTTTGATAATAAAAAAACCATTTTTTTGTAATGTTTCCATGTGATTAACACCTGACATCAATAACTGATAAGTAATCTGTTAAAGGTAAAACAGCAAAAATTTTGAATCCTTTTACTTGTTTGAGTATTTTTTCCCAATCGTTTAATGTTCTTAGTTTACCTCCTGTTTCAACCATGACATTAATATCTACAGAGCCTCCAGTTGGAGAGCGGTAATCTAAAATAGTTTCTATCAATAAAATACGAGATATTCCTTTGACCAATTTTAAATAAGACAATACTTTATCATCATCATAGTGCTGTAGAAAGCGGCAAAAGACACCTAATTCATAATTTGTAACTGATAGTTCTTCCTGAGTTATAAGTTTGACTTTTAAATTTTCTACTAACTGTCTTGGTACTTTATGTTCGTTATATAGGCCTATAGAACCTTTATTGTGTATATCAGAATAAGCAAGAAATAAAGAGTGTACACCAAATAGCAATATATTCTTAGCACCATCTATATTAATCCTAGAATTAAACTCTTTAGTATCAAATCTAGAATATCCTAGCAATGCTTGGTAAAACGCTATTTTCTTATCTTCTGATGCTTCTCTTTCCTTAAAAGATTCAAATGAAGAGATTGACTCCTGTTTTAGTATATCAGCAATCTTTAACCAATTCTTTTCAGCGGCAACTCTTGCCCACATTGTTGCTGCTTTTGGCAAAAATGGTATTTCCTTAAAACACTTACCTTTTGATGATAGTTTCCATAAGTCCTCGTCCTTATCATAATCAATAAACCCTATTTCCCACAACGCCCTTAACAGCCTTTCTAGATTTGGTACGATAATGTTTAACTTTTTAGATAAAAACGGCACAGTTGCAGGTAAAATATTTAACAAATCAAGTTCAATAGCAACGCTTGTTAGGTAAGTTTTCCAAAAGGCTGAAAGTTCTGCAGAAATCCTATGCACTTGAGATTCTTTACCTAAATCAAAAATACTAAACTTTACATTTCCGGTAATATCGATTTGTCCTAACACACCTTCAAAAGTTTCAACTTTTGCCATCCCATTATAGAATGCTTCTACCATTTTAAATCTCTGCTGGTAAACAGGATCACCATTAATATCTATATGAAACCAACCATGTTGATCTTCTGCAATAGAATACCCTTTATGAAAAACATTAAGTTTTTTATACCATTTATTATGTACTAACTTTCCATGATGATTAATATGTGTAGCTTTACCATCCTTATAGACTACAGCGATACCATCCTTAAAATCTCCAACATAATCATATTCCTCCTGATAAATCCTGTTGCCATTTAAATTAATATGAAAACATTTATCATGTCTTCTAACTACACAAGCATCTTCCTGATAATTTCCAATCCATTGATAAGACTGTTTGTATACTCTACATCCAGATGAATCAATATGGTAACACCCTGTATCATCTTCTACGGCTGCTCTATTAAAGTAGAATCCAAAAGTTTTTAGAAATCTATTATGATAAACTGCTTCTCCTCTTACATTGATATGATAAGCACCTGTCTGATCATAAACCGGTGCAAGACCGGGCTCATGAAATTTACCAACCTTTATAAACCTATTTTCATACAAAGGATTTCCTAGTAATTCGTGAAAGCTCTCACACGGTGAAATTTTAATAGATCTAAGATTATCTTTGATTAATTGATCAAAGGTTTTCTCATGTTGCATGTTTTGCATAATTTGTAATTTAAATAATTCTTTTGTAAGCTTAGGTACTCACTACTCTGCCATATTTCCTCGAGTTTAACCTCATTAACATTACCAAAATTTCCTAATGTCTTACGGAGTTCATCTGGAGCACAGCAAGGACTAAACTTTCCTTCATTGTTTATCCATGCTTCTTTACCTAAAAATGGGCATTGACCACCTGGAGCCAAATCCTTAATACCTTCTTGAGAAAGAATTGTAAAATTTTCTAATTTTATCTTTTTACCATTTGGTAATAGCATATTATCTCTAAGCTCATATAACCTTCTCACCTCTGTATTCCATCTACTAATTGCTAACTCATCTCTTCTCATAGATAGATCCTTAATTTCCTCAAAATGTGCCCAAAGATGATGTCCTTTAACTCTATCTATGCCATTTTTTATGGCCATCTTAACTATGTCATAGAGTTCATGTAAATTACTTTCCAAAAATGTTAATTGTAAAGTAACGGTACACCTTTCACCTGTATCGCTAAAGTATTTATCTCTAACTTCAAGGAAAGTTTTTAAATTTTCTGTCACTACTTCCCATTTTGAACCTTTCATGATTCTTTCATGAGTTTCTTTAGTTGCCCCATTCCAGGAAATCTTAACATCAGATAAAATTGGTACCAGTAGTTCAGCCCATTTTCTAGCTCCTTTAATAGGAAAAGAACCATTGGTCGTGAGGTTAAGCTTCAGGTCGAACTCATGGCACAAATTGATTATTTCATCAAAGCTTTTATACATTAAAGGCTCACCCATAGTAGAAGGAATGATTTCCCTTAAAGGTGTGCCAGCTGCTTCCTTAATTACTTTTCTGATAGTTTCTATCGACAGTATCTTAGGTTTTATTCCTTTAGCTTTCTTTTCTTCTTTAACTTTGCTGTATGGTGAAAAACATTCGCACATTATACAAGCAAAATTGCAGTAATCTGGATTAGTATCAAAAGTAATTCTCCAAGGACCTGGTTTCATAGCTACTGATTTGCCTTTCTTTTCAATAGCATTACGGTAAATCTTGTTAAGTTTCTCAGTATGCTCACTTATAGAAGGTATATTTCCATTTTTAGTGTAAGGATAGCCTTTTTGGGTAAGTTTACTATATAACTCCTGATCTGTAGATAGGATTTGCATTTTTTCTGATAAACTACTTGCATCTCTGTGCTTAAACAACAGTCCATCTCTTACATATTCTGCCATGCCACCATAATCGGCTGTTATAACTGGTATTCTAAGTTGCTGTGCTTCATGTATTACTAACGGTGAATTTTCACCCCAAATTGAAGGAACGACTATTGCATCAACTTTATTAAATACGTCAGTAACTATATTCTTGTTATCATAACTTCCCATCCATTCTATTCTTTCTTTAACAATAGGTAAAAATTGATCGGTAATCGCTTTTAAAGCGTTAGTTTCTTCTCTTTCTGCTCCCCAAATTCTAAGTTTTGCTTTAGATGATAAGTGAGAAAAGGCTTTCAATAATAGATCAACACCTTTTTCGGGAGTATGAGTACCAATATAACCGAAAATAAACTCTTTTTCTTGTACTCTATTTCTATTCTTAAGACGATTGAGATCAAAACCATAATCAAGATAAGAAATTTTGTTTATCGGAACATTAAAATCCTGAGTAAATTTATCCATCAAGAATTTCGATGGAGAAATAAAGTAATCTATATAGTCTATTATTTTCCTTGTGTGCTTCATTCTAGTTGCAACCCATTGTTCCCAATAATTTATGTCTGAATTCAGGAATTCTTCATCTCCTGTAAAATATCCCTTGTAACATTGGGTTGCACATTTTTGATCCTTTTGTCCATCACAAAGCTGTAATAAATCTTCAGAATTACGTTGAATAAACCTTCCTCTTGGACACATTAACCAAAAGTCATGTAGCGTAAAAATTGTAGGTATATTTTCTTTAAAAGCAATTTCTGGTAAAGTAATTGATAGATGATTAAGATGACCAAAATGTATAAGATCTGGCTGAAAGTTATCTATTATTCTTTTAAATTTTATATTTACTTCTTCATTGATAAATTTATAACGATATTTAGCTGTAGGTATATTAATTAAATGCAGTAAAATCCGGGAATCACTACGATCTAGGACTGTAGTGTAATAAAAATCAGGTAAAAAGCTATTTTCATACCTAGTAAATACTTGTACCTCATTGTTATTTGCTAGTTCATGAGCAAGAGTTTGGCTATAAACCTCTGAACCAGCACTATAATAAGGAGGGTAACCATGAATAACTTTTAATATTTTCATATATTACCATATCTATATTGTTAGGATATTCTTGTGTATTGTTTTGTAGACTTTTTATAAATTTACTTAATCCTACTTCTAATGAATGTTTTGGAGACCAACCAAGTAGCTCTTTAGCTCTAGTAAAATCACCATGGAACTTAGTTACATCAAAATTTCTTGGAGGATAAAAATCAATTCTAGAATCACTTTTCGTGACTTTTAATATTGTTTTTGCTAAGTTTTCTAAAGTACATGGGCTATTAGTAGTAAGATGAATAGCAGGAAGGGAAGATTTTTCGCTTTGTAAATATTTAACAGTTAAGCATATACCCTCTATAACATCATCCAAATAGGTAAAATCAAAAACACATTCTTTACCTTCTATTTTAATTGGATCACCTCTTAATGCATTAATACAGAGTGCAGGAATCACTCTACTGTTATGATCTAGTAAACCACCGTATACATTTGAAAAGCGTAATATTGCTACATTAAAATCTTTTGAACTTGTTATTTGTTCCTCAATAAATGCTTTACCTTTGGCATAATTATTTATTGGATCGATACTAGCAGATTCTGTAACCGGCAGTTTCTTCTGCTCTCCATAGACTTCCCTACTACTTGCATATATAAACCACGGTTTATTTGAAAGTGACTTACATAACCCTAAAAACTGCATTGTACCATCAACATTAATTTTTTTACACAGTTCAGAATAAAGTTCACCATGTATAACTCGAGAAATTGCAGCCAGATGAATAATTCCTGTACACTTAGCAAGTAGTGGTACTATATCTTCTGAAAAAAAACTGAGTGGATTGTTGTGAAACCTAATATCACAGCTTATTACTTCATGGCCCTGGTTTTCTAACTTTTTCACCAAGGTTGACCCTATCAAACCTGCAGCACCTGTTATTAATATCCCCATGTATACCCTCTCACTACAACTAGGAAAATTTGTCGTACCAATTATCTTACAAGTAAGAATCAAAAGGTATTATAAAACCAGTATAAAACAAATGTCAACTTAAATTAATGAATAAAAAAATGTAATTATGAAAGAAAAGTTGGCTGCCTTCTTTCTTGAAAATAGTGTTCGGCTTTAATCAAATCCTCCTTATTATTTACTCCCATTGCTTCTCTTTCATCAGAAACTACATAACCTACACTCAAGTTATTGTTTGCTGCAATGGGCACTATATCATTAAGACAATATTCATTGGTCGAATTATTAAATTTTATTTCTTTTACTAAGGTAAAGAGATCTTTAGCATATGAAGCTATTATTCCAGAGTTTGCAAGAAGCATTTTATCTCCATTTTTTAGGATTTTTTGAACATTGCCGTAATTATCAATTACTAATCTTCCATATTGTTCATCTTGACTATTGAATCCAAGAAGAACTAAATTATTATACTTTAAACAATCAGTCATTTTCATAACTGTATCACTAGATATAAAAGGAGTGTCTCCATACTGTATTAAAACTATGTCTTGATCAGATAACTCCTCCAGATTTTCTAGAGCAATTTTAACTGCAGTGCCAGTGCCTGTAATATCTTCTTGAATTATTAGTTTTATATTGTATTGATCGATTATACTTTTTAGAGTATCAAAGTTTTCTAAATCTTTTAGAAGGGAGTTGTTAACAACAATTGATAAGCTTTTTAGACTCAGCGATTTTGCATTAGAAATTATATGTTCTAAAAGAGTAAGATTTCCCACTTGGTGCAACGCTTTTGAATATTCAGAATTCATTCTACTGCTCTTTCCTGCTGCTAATATTATCAAAATGTTACTCATACATAACTCAGGAATTGATTAGGTAGTAAGTTAATTTATAATTAGTAAGATGTAAAGTCCACTGTAATTTTTATATATTTTCTAGATCTTGGCACCCTCATTAGAGTTTCATTTAAGAGAGCTATAACTTTAAACTCTTTACTCGATTTTCTACGCTGACATCTTGTAAACTCTGATCTGGACTTTTTAATATTTCTAATAATCTACTTGCAAGGTTTGAGTGTTTATTGATTACTGCAACCTGGACTAATGACTTGCCTTGATCATCACGAGCATTTGTTACAGCTACGCGCTCATCGGGTTTTATTGCTCTCAGCTTACTGATAATTTCAACATTACCATTTTTTGCATTTTCAAATAGCTCTTCTACTAATTTCAATAGGTTAGTAATATTCTGGTCTCGAGAAAGATCAAGTGGTGTTTTACCTTCTTTATTCTTGATGTTATAAATTGCACCATGTTTCAACAAAGATTTTACAGCTTCGAAAAAGCTATTTTCAGTAGCAACATGCAACGATGTAGTGCCTTTAACTATTGTTTTAGCATTAATAAAATCACTCAATTTATTGTGGCTTACACGTTGTAACAAAGCTTCAATAATTTCTTTATGACCTTTGGAAGCAGCAGTGTGTAATGGTGTATTACCTTTGTTAGTAACTTTAGTAGCATCAGCTCCATTTGCTAGCAAGATATTTACAACTTTTATGTGCCCATTATTAACAGCATAATGTAATGGCGTTCTTCCATCCACGTTTTTCGAATCAATTATTGCTCCATCTCTAATGGAACTCTCAATTCCTAAATAATTATTATCTTCTATAGCCTTAAATAACTTCTCAGTCAATTTTAGTAATTTTATAACTTCTGGGTTTCCTCTTCTTTCTGCAAAGTGTAATGGTAAAACATATCTACCTCCTTCAGCTCTAGCATTAAAGTATGCTCCGCTCATAAGTAGAGACCTAACTATATCTAAATTACCAATTTGTGCCCCTAAGTGTAAAGGCGTAGCATTTTTACCCATTTTTGCATTAACATCCGCTCCATTTATAATAAGAGTTTTAACTACCTTAGGATGACCATATTGAGCTGCAAGATGTAGGGCTGTGCCTTTATTTTGATTTTCTTTTACATTTACATCAGCACCATGTTTCAATAGAACGGTTGCTATCTGATCATAACCTTTTTCTGCTGCAAAATGTAAAGGAGTCCAATTTGTGTGATCTAAAGCATTAATATCTGCTTCCTTTTCTAAGAGCAATTCAACCACCTCTAAATGATCATGGTCTACTGCAAAGTGTAGAGGTGTAGTACTTTTAACTGTTTTAGCATTAATGTCTGCTCCTTTATCAAGCAAAGATTTAGCAACTTCTAAATTACCATCATATGCTGCACAATGTAGAGGAGTCCAACTTCTGTTATCTAGAGCATTAATATCTGCTCCATTTTCAATCAAGAAATTCATTATTTCCAAGCGATTATGTTCTGCTGCCAAATGTAGAGCTCTTCTACCATCATCCATCTTTGCATTTATATTTGCTCCTTTTGCAATTAAGCTCTCTACTATTTTTAAAGAAAAACCATTATATGCTGCATTATGTAAAGGAGTCCAATTCTGATCATCCACGGTGTTAATGTTTGCTCCATTTTTAATTAAAAAATCACTCACCTCGAAATGACTTTGCTGAATTGCTAGATGCAAAGGTGTAAAACCTTCGTTTTTTTTAGCATTAACATTGGCTTTTTTCTCTATTAGTAGCTTCACTACTTCTAAGTGACCATTCTGAGATCCTATATGTAAAGCTGTGGAATTATCGTGGTCCTTAGCATTAACATCAATTCCCCTTACGAGAAGAAGAGACTTAACTACTCCAAAGTGATTACGTTCTGCTGCTAAATGTAGAGGTGTAAGATTCTCATAATCCTTAGCATTAACATTAGATTTTGCTTTTAGTAAAATGTCTACTAACTCTAAAAAGCCATTTTGAGACGCTAAATGTAGAGGTGTAATCTTATCATCTGTTTTTGCATTAACGTTTGCTCCCGCTTCAAGCAGAACTTTAACTATATCTAACCTACCAGTTTGTGTTCCCAGATGTAAGGGTGTAATGTTTGCATCAACTTTATGATTACCTATGCCGAAGATCCAGCGTTAATATTAGACCCTTGTGAAATAAGAGCTTTAACTACTTCGAGGTTACCATTTTGTACTGCAGAATGCAAAGGTCTTGCTCGATCATTATTTACAGCATTAACATCTAATCCCTTTTCAATAAAAACATTTACTATATCTAGATGACCATTCTCTGCTGCTAGGTGTAAAGGTGTATTAAGTTTATCTGTTTTAGTACTAAGATCTGCTCCATTTGCAATCAAGGTGTTGACTATATCTAAATATCCTTGCTGGGATGCAAAACTTAAAGGTGTAAAGCCTAGAATGGTCTTATGGTTTACATCTGCTCCATGAGTAATAAGAAAGTTAACCATCTCTAAGCGATTTTTTGCAATTGAAAAATACAGTGGCGTAAAGGCATCGTACTTAATCTCTGAGTTAATATCTAAACCCTCTCCTAATAAAGTGTTGACTAAATCCAACTGACCATTTCCTGCTGCTAAATGTAGCGGCGTAAGACTAAGATGTTTCTGAGTTTCATAGTTTTCATTTAAAAACTCTACAAAAAATTGCAGCTGATCCAGATTATTAGATATTCTATTAGTAAACATAAAGGCCTCGCATGAAGAATTTATGTAAAATATAGTATCTACAAGTTTTTAAGCAAGATAAATCTTCTTCTTAAAAAAGATACTGTGATCCAATCTGTGTGCTTATAACTTTTTTATTTGATCATGAGTGATCAGATGTCTCAGCTGCAATAGAGACACCTGCCTTAAGTAGTTACATCAATTTTCTCTGTTTTTGCCCCTTTTTTTTCTGATGAAGATGTCTTCATTCTTCTCAGTAGCCAACATTCTTTTTAAAGTATAATCGTTACGTGCACCAAAGCATTAATAATTATACACAATTGTGAAGAAATATTCAATCTTTTTATTGTTTTGAATGTGTTGATGAAAAAAACGTCTGTCAGAGATCATCTGAGAATTGCATTTTAGGCTTTAGATGTAGAAGGGGTCTTATCGTCTTTTTATAAATACTCTAAAAATAGGCTTAAATCGCCAAGAGATGGATATCATGAATTTAGTAGCGTAAAAACATCAAAGATACCTCATATCATAAAGTTTAATGTCAACATTTGGTGCAACATTCCTGATTTACAAAGCAGAGTCAATAAAGGTTGCAAATAATCTACTTATGTTGGACGTTTCTGTTAATGCTATTTCTAAAATAACAGATTTATCTATTGAGGAACTTGAAAATCATGCTTCCAAAACTTAACCTGAATTAAAAGCAACATTAGTTTACTGATTTCTACACAATATATTAAAATACCAACAAAGGTGATTACATAATTAATTATCTGCATTACTGGATGAAATTCTTGTGCTTCTGTATTCAATATATAATATTAAAAAAATATTTTAGTAAATTTATTAAAGTAGATACTAGAAACTCGCTTATTTTGTTTTTCTAGCTCAGTTATAGTTTTCGATTTTGCTTGCAGAATTTGTCTATCACTTTCTGGTTATCCTCTATCATTTTACTTGCCTCTTGCTGAAGAAATTTGATATTTTTGAGTGTAATATTGTCCATCTCAGTCGATGCTACTTTCAATTGCGATTGTATTCTTATGTATTTATCATCTATTACTTGTTCTAGTTGATAATCAACGCAATCCAATCCAGAAGCGAACATCACATTCAGTAGTGGCTTGATCCACCCTATTTTGCCAAATTTCCTTGAGTTAGCATACTTTATACTTCTATCTGTTCCACCAGTGCCTATTGATAGCAGTATAATCTCATCATTTGGAAATAATCTCTTGCCACTTGCATATGCACAAGCTGCTGGATTATTAGCAAACACTCCGCCATCTATCAACACTCTCTCTGTTTGGCTAATTTTCAGACGTTTTGGTGTGAAGTACGTTGGAGCAGCTGTTGTAGCTCTGAGTGCATCTTTCAACTTAATGTTTTTTTCTTTCCAACTTTTGAAGAAAAATTCACAACTATTGTGAATGTCATAACTGGTGAGCAGTAGATTACTTGCAACATCGGCCATAGTACTTTCACCAAAGTATTTGTTGAGAATAAATTCCATATTTCTATACGAGTACTGAGAACCACTCAGCCAAGAAGCAATTGATTTTCTCCAAAATGATGATTGAAAGATATAAGCTCCATACTCTTGGTAAAGTCCAACTAAATCATTGGCAGAGTATTGAGGTTTATTGCTTTTACAAAGTCCAGCAACAATAATCCCACCGGTTGAGGTTCCTGCCATTAAGTCAAAAATCTGGGAAATTGGCTTTCTTGTTCTAGATTCAATTTCTGCTAGAATAATGGCAGGAATGATTCCTCTAATTCCACCTCCATCAACGGATAAAATATACTTTGCCACTTTTTTATTTGTGTTTCTGCTCAAGTTCATTAACTTCTTCAGCAAGATTTTTAACTCTTTCTTCAAGGCGATAGATGATTTCTGTAGTCCTTTGATTTTGCTCTATAAATTTATCATGCATATGCACTCTTAAGTCGAGCTTAGCTAGCCACCAGATCAATGCTATTGTTTGTATCACCATAGTAGCAATTACTGCCATAGGAATCTTTCCTGTGTTTGTCATCTTTTTTAAAGGAAAAGTTGTATATATACATATACAAGATTCATCAAAAATACGTCCAAAAAATCTTTTCTAAAATAAAGTTAATTAGTTGCACTAAACAAGCGATGTAAATAATATAATCAACATGAAATCTAGCCTTTTTTGGAAATTGTTAACAAGTTCAATAATACCGATGATATGCGTTATTGTTCTGTATCAGCACTTTAGTACAGACCAATTATCAAAAGATGTGCCAATAAAAAGTAAGGCAAGTGGCAATGATCTGGAAACATTATCTACTGCAGCTGAAAAATGTAATTTAGATACTGTAAGATCCTTAATAAAAAATGTAGTAGATATCAATGCTACTCATCATTTTGGTGCAACATCATTACACTATGCTACAAGCGGAGGCTGTTTGGAAGTTGTAAAATTTCTAATTGAAGAAGGCATTAATGTAAACACTACTGATGCTTTTGGCTGGACAGCTTTGCACTATGCTGCACAGGAAGGACGCTTGGAAATTGTTAAATTTCTACTGAAAAATGGAGCAAATCCTCTTGCTAAAAACAAAGATAAAAAACTCCTTTAGATCTTGCTGTAGAGGAATTAAACAATAATAAAGAAAAAAAAGATATTTATGAGGAAATTATCAATTTATTTTCCCATAACTGCTGTTAATATAGTACGATAGCCAAGGTTATCAATTACATGCTCAGCCCTATTTATTATCCATTTACCATAAACTCCTTTGCGAAATCCAGAAAGATTAATCTTTGCTTCAGCAAATAATTCAGGATTTCCTGGCATTGTGACATTGAGTGTTGCTGCATTACTCATCAGCTGATTCAACTTCGCAGATGCTGCACTTTGTGCCAAATCACTACTTGCATAAATATCTCGCAAAATATAGCTTGGTTCTTGATCACCTACTTTTTCCGTTATTGTCTCTGCTTTTTCATAATCATACCAGTAAGCAATAACCGAGCCATATTGATTACGCTCATTAAATTTTACTTTCCAATTTGTAATATCTCTAGGTGTTAAAGTAATAGTGCTTAAAGTTTTTCCGGTAACTGACTTTGCTTTTCCTTTTGAAACAAACAGTAAATACCCTCCAGCAGGTTTTGCTATTGCTCCATAAATTTGAGCAAGCCTGGTTAAAAAATGCATATCGCTCTCTGCAGTCTGATCAATATGTGATATCATGATATTTGCAAACTCTGCAGCAACCTTAGCTTGATAGCCATGTTTGTCTGCAATCTTTTTTACCAAATCATTTAAGGTGATTTGATGCCACTCATTAAACACTTGTTCCTTTAATGACTCTTTTAGATCCGCTGCATGACTCTTGATTTTTAGTCCTTGTGGAGGGCCTTGTAGCGTAATTTCATTCACTATGTAATCTCCCATCGGCACAATGCCAGTTTCCTTATACCCAAGTAAAATATTTAGCTTTGCCCCAGTTCTAGGAATTTCAAATAATGAATCACGGTCATCAAGATGAATTACAGCAGTATCACTTATTACTCCAGCTTCATCAGTAATATGCATTGATACTAACCGACTTTTTATCAACTCAGTGATTAAAATTCCCTCTACTGAAATACTAAAGTCTGGTGTCATTTTAATCCCATAGTTTTACTACTTGCTTTTGTGTCTCTTTTTGAATAACAGGAAGTTTAATGATTAATCCTGCAGGAAGAAGTTCGTACTCTGAAAGCCCAGGATTAGCTCTTAACACAATCTCAACTGCTCCTGAGCTGAATCCATAGTAGTTCCAGCAGATTAAATCTAACATATCATTTTCCTTAGTTTTGTAGTACATCATTGTCAGCTGCAGTAAAGTCAGTAGTGTTATTTTGTGATGATAAATTGCTATAATGTTTTAAACTTAAATGAAACTCAATCTTTCTTGGTTCACCATTTGGAAAAAAATATCTCTGCGTTTCTTCTATTTTCACAATAACAAAATGGCCTAAAATGTTACCTTGGCCATCAATGAGTAAAAGAGGTTTCGATAAATTTCGCATATTATTTATTTGCCCCAGTCCTCCTGAATAGATTACTCCCGCAAGCTCAATAACGTCCTCTCCAGGACCAATACTTTGAAGTAATGGCTTTTCTCCAATACGCTCAAGTGCAGGCCAGCGATATTCACTTCTGCGTGTAAAGCCTTGCTCAATTAATGAAAATCTATATGGACCAAGAGATAACATAATTTAATTTATATCGTAAAGTGCGCCACTAAATTGCTCTCTAATTCGCTCCATTACTTCATCAGCAATGCTACGTGTATCTTGCCCAGGGGTTGAATGAATATTAATACTGAAGTGATTATTTTGAGTTTTATTCTCTACAGCTTTACTGTGTGCCGCAATGGGGTACTTAAGAGAATCACTTATAACGTTATTTACAGACTTAACTTCTAGTTTAGACTCATTTCTTTTATTCCACAGATTACTGATTGTTCTAAAGGGCTGAGTAATATTATTCCAAAACTTTCCTACCCAATCAGAAAAAGATTTCCATACAATTTTTACCGATTCCCAGATAGTAACAAAAAAGTTCTTTACCACTTGCCATTTGGTAATTATCAAAGTTGCAGCAACAGCAAGACCACCAATAATCAGCCCCATAGGGTTGCTCATTACGGCAATTGTCAATGCTTTAAATCCAGCAATTATTGCTGGAAAAACTGCAGAAAGACCTATTTTTACCAAAGTAACAACAGATCCAAACATTTTCCAAGTAGATAAAAGAGCAAATAAGGAACCTTTTACAAAAGTCCAAGCATATCCAAGAGATATGGCTGCTATTTTAATACTAATCAATGTTGCAATCGTACTTATGATCACTGTAGTCAGTACTGGATATTCCTTGGCACAAAGTGCTACTTGTGTAGTTGCTGACCTCAGAAGATTAACAGTAAAATTTAAAGGTGGTAATAGTACAGAACCAAGATTCATTCCTACTTCTGCTATTGAGTTTTTAAGTAACTGAAGGTTGTTTGCTGTAGTATTTGCTCTATTTTCAAACTCCCTTTGCATTGAGCCCTTATATTCCCCGTTTATTAATCGTAAAGATTTTTTGTATTCATCAAGACTACCAATAAGTAGTGCTATATCATCTTGATATTCAAGGCCAAAGAGATCAAAGAGAACGCTAGAACGTTCTTGCTTATCTAGTTTTGTAATTGTTTCTAAAAACTTAACTAATGTGCCTTGTGCATTCTTGCCAATTGCTTTCTCAAATTCCTTAGCATTTATTTTTAGCTGCTGAAAAGCTTTTTGAAAGTTTCCACCCTGTTTACTTGCTGTTTGCAGCTTGCTAAGCATTGCATTGATTGCCGTACCTGCTTTTTCAGGAGTTTTGCCAAGACTAATGAAGCTACTTGCCAGAGCTCCTGCTTCCGCTACAGTTAAGCCAAATTGCCTTGCCGTACCACCAATTCTGTTTAGTGCAGGAACAATGTCCTTAGCTTTTGCGGCAGTGTTATCAGAGATATGATTTATCGCATCACCAACGCTTTTCATTTCACCAATTTTAATTTGGTAAATATTAGAGAGCTTAGCAATAGCATCTCCTGCCTCTTCTGCTGACATATCAAATGCAGTTGCCATCTTGGCCACAGTGTCTGTGAAAACCGTAAGATCCTTAGCTTCAATACCAAGCTGCCCACCACTTGCAGTAATTTGCGCAAGTTCTGCTGCAGATAGCGGAATTGTTCGTGACATCCCCTTTAATGTTTCACCAAGTTTTGTCAAGCCATTTACATCTGTATCTTCAAACTTTACAACTTTCTTTACATCAGCCATGGCACTCTCAAAACTAATTGCAGCCTTAAGTGGTGCTGCAAGGGTGAGGCCAAGTGCCACAGCATCCATCATTTGAGCTTTGAAATTTGCTCTTTGCGCTAAAACTCCTTTACGTTTTTGCATTACGGAATTTAAAGCTGTATAGTTATTTTTAAGCTTTTCAATAGAAGAGCCAAGTTTAACTTGATCTCCAATAAGAGATTTTATATCTCTACCACTTTTACTGAACTCAGTGCGTAGTAGGTGGAGAGCACTTCTTTTTTGTAAATAAGCCGTTTTAGCTTTCAGTGCTGCAGCTTTGGATCTTGTAAATTCATTTTGCAGGCTCTTACTTGGTGCTTCTACATTTTTTATCTGTTTAGCCAGAGATTTTGTTTTTATTTCCAGTTCATTCCAAGAACGCCTAGCAAGCAGAGCATCGTGGCTTAATTGTTTAAACTTGAATACTGATTTACTTGATGATTCAAGTTGTTTTATCGTACTACCAATACGAGAAAGTTGCTTCGTGCTACCTGCTATCGTACTATTAAAACTGCTTTGCAGTGTTGCTCCAATTACTATAGAAATTGCCTTCATTTGTATAATTTTCCGCTACTTTCAAACCAAGTAATAAATTCTTCAATATCCATATCAAGCCACTGATTGATTCCACCACCAACCATTGAGCTAAGTGATAATATGCTCAACCTCAATTCTTCTGCTGAGACAAAAAACCTTGTAACGTTTCTTGAATCTTATTGTAGTCTGCTAAATCAAATTCTTCTACTGCTTCTCTTGAAATACTTGCAAGATTTGCAATCAGTGCTACTTCTTTCTCTGCATCGCTATTACCCATACGTTCAACAGCTAAACGATCTCGAACTTTTGGACGGCGTAGAGTTAGCTCTGAAACTAAAATTCCATCGATTTTTATTGGTTCAGTTAATTTAATTTTTTGCATTGTTTTACCCTTTTAGTTAAATTCCTAAAGCTGTGCGCATAGAAGTCATTTGATCAACACCATCGATCTTGCGAATCATATTCTCAGCGTCAATTTCAATCAATTCTCTGCCATCAATGGTAAGCTTATAATAGTTGGCAGCAATTATACATTTTAGTGTTGCTTTTTCAGCAGCCTTCCAGTTACCAAAATCAAGTTCCTTAAAGAGCCCTCTTAAGTTAATTACTACTGATTCGGCATCACTACTTCCCTGCAAACCTCCTCTTAAAGTAAGAGAAACAGCATTATTGTTTATCAATCCGAAAAGTCTAAAGAGCTCAGAGTCATATTCAGAAAAAGTGAAATCTGCTTCAAGCTTTTCCATGCCCATATCAATATTTATTGGAATATCCATACCACCAGCTCTGTATTCTTCTGTTTTTATGGTAAGTTTTGGCAAGGTTACTTCATCTATTTTTCCTGCATAGCCACGACCATCAACAAATACGTTAAAATTCTTTAGGATCTTTGGTAACATCTCTCTTTCTCCTTTTACAATATTGCGCCACTCACAAGGTGTGACCTGAAAGTAATCTGTTCAGCTGGATATGGTGGCGTGAACTCAAAATCAAAAGACACTTTTCCGCTTGCAATATTTGTTGGTGTATTGAGCTCTGGAGTTGCATAACATTTTCCGCTAATAATCGCCCCTTGCGCTTTTAAATTTGCAAGATAAGAATTTACCCCCTCAATCACATCATCTATATAAGTTTTGGTAATATTGCGATCAACTGTCCATAAATGAGCTCGAAGTAGACTATCGTTGATTAAATCTGCAGTCCTTCTCACTGACAAAAAAGCCCATTTTGAGTCATTTGAACATGTTCTATTTCCCCAAAGCCTATAGCCATTTTGATGAATTATCGTTGTTACTTCATTTTCATTCAAGTGGTTTGCTCTACAATTTGCATAACCTAAGCTAAAATCAATAGGCCTGCTTGTTCCAACAATACCATTTATCTCTTTATTTGAAGGTGAGTGCCAGAAGCCTTGCTCGCTATCTATCTTAGCTATTAAACCAGCTACAAATGAACTTGGAGGGAGAATTTCTTCTTTTCCTTCAATAAAAACCTTAACCCACGGATCAACAACATAAACTCTTGAGCTGCCTACACTTTTTCTCCATTTTATTGCTTCTTCATCATTGGTATTTGGTCCATCTGCTACTATTATTGCTCTTAGCTTTTCTGCTATAGGAATTAAAGCGCTAACCACTGGATTTCCAGCATCTCCAGATAATTGATGAGTAAACTGAGGTGCAATTAGTATTCTTGGCGCAACATGAACTATGCTTTCACTGCTTAAGAACGCTTGAATTCCCTGATATTCTCCAGTTTCTTCGTTAACTCCACCAATGACATTGCTGAGCGTCTCTTCTACTTTCTCCTCAACTCGAATAACTACTACTGTTGCACCAATTTGGGAAAAAATTGCATTAATAGCTGAAGGCAAAGTCCCAGATTGACCAAGTTTTGCTGCTTCTTTTAAGCTTCCTGCTATTAATATTGGTTTATTTAGTGGAAACTTTTGCCCGTCAGCATCAGGTGCAGTACCAATTACTCCAATTACCGATGATTTAGCTGTTCGTACTGTCCTCGCTCCTGAGGTAACCTCGATAACATTTACTCCATGTAGAAACTGTTCTGTCATTTCTTTTTCCCCTTTTCAACTTTCTTGCATTTTTTGTTTACAATTATCTAGCAAAGTTTGCAGCTCTTCCTTACTTTTAGCTTCACCGATTTCCCTTTCAGCTATATCCACCAATTCTTCGCACTTGATTATTGCTTTTTTCGCTCTTTTTGCTTTTTCCTGAATTATTCTTGCCATTTCTACTACTGAAATTCCTCGGACTTTTGCTAATGGCTCTATAATTTCTGCATCTTTTTTGTCTATAGATTCTGGTGCTGCTAAAATGTTCTCTGCGGCTTTTGCTTGTATTTCGTACGACTTAGACTTCTGATGAGAATATCCTGCGTATTGGTGAGTATAGTTATCATAATAAGCATGAAGATTAGAAAGTGCAGAAAACTTCGCATTTTGTAGTAACTCCAATTCAATATCTTCTTGATTCCGCTGAGCAATTTTGCCTCCTTCTGTTAAACAATAGCTTTTTTGCCAATCAAAATCTTCTGGTGCTTCATACCAATCATTTTCAGTTGGCTTGCTTTCAAGTGTTGTTGTTTCTACTTGTTTATCATTTTCAAATCTAATGTAGATAGACATTGTTTGTTACCTCCAAATCTCATACGTGTTAGATAATCCTGGACATTGCCAAGCTTTTAGCGTTCTCTCCACATCTACTTCAAGTCCTGTAGTTAGAACATTGCTACGTATGTTATAAATCCCCCACTGAATAAATTGACCATAGTTGTGTACATAATTTGATGCAAGCATACCTTGACTAACTTGTGTTCTGGAATACAGGTAAGATGATGTGTAAAGTAATATTGCAACTGTTTTTCCTGCTGGAATCTCCACATTACCAGATCCAGCTAATTTGCTATCAGAACTCGTGTATTGGTAAACATTTTTCCACATTATTTTAGAGATTCTTGACTTACTGGAATTAGTATTATCTGGCGTTCCCACAAATAATCCTGCACCTCCATACTCCGCACTCGAATACGATGATCCAACAAATTCCATCGTTTTATTTATGTTCACATTTGTTGTATTTTTTACAAATACTACTCCAAGTGCAGCATATGGGTAATAGTATATTTGATCATAACTACCAGAAAAACTGTTTGTGTATAACTCTCCGTAAATAAATGTTCCCTTGCTTCCCTCTATAAAACTTAGTTGTCTTGGCCGATAAAAACTAACGTAATCTGTATCGTATGTATGGCTACCTGCTAGTAGTTGTAACATATAGTCAGTTTTTGTTATATCACTACTCCACTTTCCAAGCTCTGTCATAAAATTTCCGTGGCCAAAGTAATTATTTTTTCTTCCAAGTACACCAAATAAGAAAGGTAATGCTCCAGGTTCAACCATGTTGCGCTTTCTTATTTCATTTATAAGAGACGCTTTTAACTGTTCATCCCGAGTTTTTACCTCATTAGAGATGTTTTCAATTCGAGTTTCTATTTCTCCTATAATTGATGAGCCAGGTGGTACATTATTAACAGCACGAAAATCTTCTACTAAACCTTTAAGACCATCTTTATGACTGTTACTAATGCTATTTATTGCTGCAATATTGGCATTCTTTCTCGTATCAAGTAGCGATAAATTTGTTGTCCCTTTTTCATCGATTCTCTTTAATAACTGCTTCTCTGATTCAGAGATCACTGCTAAAGAGCTAGCTTTTTTATTATCCAGATCAGTTAAGTGTTTTTTTGCACTATCAAGAAGTTCTTTTAGCTTACCATCTGTCATCTGCACAATTTCAGAAACCGCACTTTTGTCGACTATTGATTCCAATGCTTTAGCAAGATATGCTAATTGATCTGGAGTACTGTTTTCTGCTAAATCCTTAAGTCTTTTTTGTAGTGCATCAATTATTTCTTTTACTTTAGTCATTTGCGCAATATCAGAAATAGCTTTTTTATCTGCTATCAATTCCAGCGATTTTGCAAGATATGCCAGTTGATCAGCTGTGCTACTTACTGCTAAATCCTTTATCCTTTTATGTAACGCTTCCATTGCTTCTTTCATTCCCAAAAATTCAAAAAAGTTTCAAATCTAAATCGTTTAAAATTATTTTTTAGTTGATTATGCTCATCTTCTCTTTCGGTAATATCTTCATCTATTTTTTCTATAGCTCTTCGAATACTTACCACATCTTGAACTGCAATATTTTCTGGATGAGGCAGTGGATATCCTCGTTTGGTTTGGTCAACAGTCATTATGTGACAATCACTCTGAGATTTTTTACCTTAGGGCGATAAACAACCGTTCCACTTAAAACTAATTTTATCCTTGTTTCATTGCCATTAAAGTTTGTCAGCACATGAGTTCTCTCTACCCAATTTTCTCCAATTGGTTTTCCTGATGTTAAATTTACTAATTGCCAATCCACATTTTTTTGCACATATGCTTTTACATCTGCAGTGCCAGGTATTAGCGCATCATACGTTATGGTAATTTTAGTGTTAGCTCCTGCTGTAATACTTCTTGTAACATAATCTCCAGACTCTAAAAGATTACCTAGAACTAGCTGTAACCCTGGATATAGCACTGGACTTTTTTCTTTTGACCCTTTTAAATTTGCCTTTACTGTTAACTCTCCAGATAGTCTTTCACGCAGCGCGAGCGGCAAGTTATCAGATAGAAAATTTTCTTTTCCTTCTTCATCTGTCAGAATAAATTCTACATTGGTATCAAATGCTACTTTTTCGACGTTCGTCAAAACAATTAAATCTGAAGTATTGGTTGCTGTAACTTTGCCAAGATCAATAACATGAGAATTTTCGCTAAATTTTGCAGCTAGTAGTCGAAACGTTAAATCTAAATTTTGATGTGGAGTCCAGGTGCTTGCATTGCTTGATGACAGTAATACTCCTACTTGATATGGCTGGCTTGTTACCCAACGGCTATTTACTGCATCATATTTGCCAAGTTCTGCTATTTTTACTGCAGTACCAGGATCATCAGTAAGCAGTACTATTGCATACTCCTCTCCTGCATGGCAAAACACTGGCGACCATTCTATACGTGTTGCTGTGCCATCTACTTTTATATCTTTCGGCTCAATATAGCTTTCAGCAATAACAGTCTGCGATGGCATTCCCACTGCTGTTTCTCTAATCTGCACAACAACACGTTTTTTGCCTTTATTTATAAACCATAACTCTAGACCTCCTATGTGCCTACTCTCATTTAAAGTAAATGTTTGCGCTAAAGGATCAATTCTTCTTGCTGCGATAACTCTTCTTCTCTCTTCTATGGTAATAGTTTTTTTACCAGTGTACGTTGCTTCTCCATAGCTTCCTTTATCACCATAAAACTGTACTAATTTAGTACCTGCTGGAATATTTGCTGGGATTTTTATTTTTCCACTTATTTGTCCTTGATTGTTAACTATTAACATATTTTTATGCTATAGGTTGAATAATTATTCCGTCAAATTTTATCTCTTTAAGCTTCTCACTTGGCTCAAAACCTTCAATTTCAAAATTCTGTACTGCTTCTCTCATAAATTCAGTTTCGTATGAAGTACTTGACAGCAGCTCTGTCGTTTCTTTAACATTAAATACTCTTGTTACTGGACTTTTCCAATTCGTGGTAACCTCTGTCCAGTGGTCAATGTTTTTATTTAGAGTAATTTCTGCCGGGACTGGATCAAAAGCTTGATACGGATTAATCTTTTCTCCTTTAGTCTGTAAAAGCTGCTCCAGTACCGGTTCAAGTTTATAAGGCAAAAGATATCTTTCCCCACCTTTTTCAATATCTGCAACTTCTACATCTATTGGCAGAACTAGCTCTCTATTTACTATTGCTGCAGACTGTGAAACTCCTTGATCACGCATATCATCGTCAAAAAACGAATCAACAAATACTCCTTTTTTCGTGGTTGGCTCTCTTGAATTTGCATCACTACGTAGACGTTCCTGTGCAACAAGAGCATAAAGATCATTTATTCCTTTTTTCATTGCTTCAAGCTCATTCATCGGTACAGCATGAATAGCATTATTCACTATTTTTACCCCTTCGCCTTTTTTCCACGTCTGATGAATGTAGCAAAGCAAAAGTTGTCCACTAGGCGCTCTAGGCATTGATGGTCGCCAAGGGTGAGCTATGCCTTTTATTCTTCTTACTACTCCTTTGCTATCGATAGTAATTAAATCAAAGCGTGGCATTTTCCAGGTATAATCTATCAAAACCAAGCTGTTATCAACTGCTCCTTTTACTTTACACCCCTTTTCACTTATATCTTCAGGGCTTACGTGGGTACGGCAACGATAAGTTATTTGATAACTACTTCCAGGTGCAGGTTCTTTGCCAGGTAACGACCAATCAACATTTCCTGCGTTTAGTTTATAATCTACACTATTTTCATAAATAACATTGCCTTGTTTAATTTGAATAATCTCAAGTACTGCAGAGTCAGGTATTGGATCAACAGCTCCTGAGTATGAACCATGAGTAACGGTAATGGTTTTTTGAACAGTTATATCTACTTTTTTAATTTCACTTATTGGAAAATCATTAACTTTAAGTTCCATTACTCTTTGGCTATTTGGCTGAAAAGTATGTGGTTCTGATTCAACTGCTTTTATATCTGGATCTTCATCAAAAGAAACACGAATACTGTGAGGTAGCTCAATCTCATAGCCATCAACATGAGCTTTGCCCTCATTAATCACAAATATTTTTTTTCCTCCTTCTCCCTCTTCCTTTTGCAGGAACATTACTTCAAGACCATTTACGACATAGGAACCATTTGCTTCTTTGTCATAACGAGCAAGAGCAGTAGTTACTATATTTGCTTGTGGTGGCGGTGAATGTTCTATCAATACTCCATTTTCAATGTTATAAATTGGATAAAATTCTCCTGAAGCATTAGTAGTCACACCCTCAGCTTGATAACTCCAAGTGGTGGAAACTTTAAGCCTTGCAGCCCCTACTTCTTGATAGTTACGTGTACCAACAGCAGGATCACGAAGGTTTTCATCCTCAAGTTCTGTAATGGTAGATTCTACGTAATAAACACCTATACGCACTGTGGTACTCAGTGGAATAACAAACTCTTCTTTTTCAACTTTTCTAACCGCTCCACGAAGATAGATTTTTCCTGATTCAAGCGTAACTTTACCAGTTTCTCTATCTATAATACAATTGCTTCCTATTATAACATCACCATCACGAAATATTGCATCGCCTATGCCTTTAAGCTTAGAGAGAGCATACTCCTGAGTCTCGTTTAATTCTGCAGATTGCAAACCTCTTCCAGCAAGAAATAAGCTTTTTTCGTATTCTTTGTCAGGATTAAAGCGGTTATAATAGGTGTTTAAAGTCATTTTATTCTAAAAGGTTACAACAAATGAAAAAGTCTCTCTTGTGGCAGCAGTTCTGATAAGTGGTACAGTGTGTTCTAAAATCAGCAAGATTCCATGGTCTTCTATATCTTTTGGTTCAAAATATCTCTGTCCAGGAGGCAATTTTTCTACCACCTTTGTACCAACCATAACTCCAAGCTCTCTTATTACTTGATTTGCTGCGTCCGTGAAATCGAAAGTAAATTTAAGATACAGATTATTGATTGGTACATTCGATGGTTTAAACCTTCCAGATGGAGTCACAAGTTCTCCATTATCATCACCACTGCAAAAGAGCACCTCATCAACAACACGACGTCCAACTTCCTTAATTAATGTTGCAGAAGTAATTAGTTCCGGTGGTGTGTCTTGAGTATACTCTATAGTGATTACGCTATCTGCTATAATTGCACCATTTTCTACACGCTCAATAGCGCCTGAGCTACCATCAACTATATAATCTATGCTTGACTGATAAATTGTTTGCCCTGTATAAACTTTTACATCTTTAATAGTGTGGTGATCTAAACTTATCTTGCCGCCTGCTGTAAAAGTTTTTTCAACTTTGTAGCTGCTTTCCCAGGTAGAATCTCCAGATCCCCAAGCAAGATGTATTGGTTGCTCTTTTATGCTCGCAGCAATAGCTGCTCTGCCTGATTGTGTCAGTATTGACATGTCTGATTGCGTGATTGATATTATATATATACAAGATTCGTAGAAAAAACGTCCAATTTTTTTGTAATAATGGGCTCAAAATTTTTCCAAGGGCGATTTAAGTGGCGATGTTCATGCCAAGTGACCATACCTGGGTAAAATACTGCTACGTAATTTTCTAGCTCATGAATAGGATCTTTCTGTTTTAAATCTGAGTCATTTTGACAATCAATATGATATTCCCTTAAATTAGACTCTATTATTCTTTGATCAGTAAAACTCTTTGCTTCGTAGTAATAAGTTATACTAAACCGCTCTAAAATTGGTGTACGTCGAAAATTCCAAATCTGCTCAGAGAGTTTATCTTCACTTAAGTAAAATGTATGCTCTATTTCTTTATAAGCAGTTGGTGCAAAACAAGCATTGATATCTCCCAAATTCCAACTATCTGATAATACTATCAACGCTTTAGCAAACTTAATTTCTGGCAATAAACCCTGTGGTAGAGGATATAGTGCTTTTAAGTTATACCACTCGTGACTTCTTTCATATATACCGTTGTAATTCTTGGTGTGAGGCTCTGTCTCTCCTAATACTGCAACATCCAACCTATATAAATCATTACTGTAACTTCTATCATAATGTGATCTAAAAGTGCTAAATTTAAATCTTGGATTTCCTATTTTTAGCTCAAATGAGTTTTTTCTTCCAAACGATAATACTGGCCCTTCTTTTGCTATTCTTACACCCGAGTAGCCTGAAAGAAGATCTCCAAAAATACTTTCATCTAACATAAACCGCTGAGCATTGTAATAATCATTGAATATTCGCATTAATCGAGATCTTGCCGGTGCAGAAAGTTTTGCCAGAGCAATTACACTATCGACAAAAAAGTCATTAGGAACATCAGAGATGCCAATTTGAAATTCAGCAAAATGCTCTCCTGGTGGTTCTTCTTGAATGGTAATATTATCAATGTTTGCCCATTTCAGCGCCATCTTCAGTGACTGTGGTGTACCGCGCAAACGTTGAAATCTTATTCCGTTTTGCTTAGCTAAGACCCATTCTTTTAATGCACTCTTAGTAGCTTTCTTACCCCAGGATAAAATTTCTCCCAAGCCGTATTCCGCTACTAGCCACGGCAACATTTCAGTCTGTGGGTTAAATTTAAATCCCCGTAGAGAATTTGCATCAAGAGAATAATTAATTATGTCTGTAAGTATTTGCTCTTGCTTTGAAGCATTTGGAGGAAGTATCACCAATTTTTACCTAACACTTAAATCACTTAAAGCAACGCATTCATTATTTTGTACAATTATGTCTTCTATTGGCTCTGTAAGCTCTATATTTTGTATACCTTCTGTAAAAAGATGAGCAATAATCCAGGACCTGGTTACATTCCACCCTAAACCTTTAGTAGACTCAAGACCTTTGATAAATTGTTCCTTTGCAGCTTCGATAACATCTTTTGATGCAGTAGGGTAAATATGCACTTTAGCATGAATAGTAATGGGAATAATACCACAGCCAATAACTGTAAGCGTATCTGTTAATACACGAATATCATCGCGAATAACGTGATTTCTGACGATCTCTAGCAATTCTTCTGAAGGTACTCCACCATTTTCTGTGGAAAGTATTGAAATCTGTACACTTCCTGGTATAGGTGATACCACTTGCGCATCTTTTACTCTCGTGTCAGCAGATAATGCATGATAGCGATAATGCTCTTTACTCCCTGCTGTTGACCAACCAACAATTTTGGCTTTTACCCGCTTCCTTAAGGATTCATCATTCTCTGACTCCTTTCTCAGCACACCATAAAATTCAGCCAAGTGATCAAGGTCATTACCTCTTGCAAAAGCAAGTAAATTTGCCTGTGCTGCATCATTAATCCTTTGCCTAAGCAAAAGTTCACGCCAGGCTGCTACTTCCAGTATCTTTATTGCTGGATCACTCTCAGTTAGTGCAGAAAAACTTGCATTCCGACGCACTAACTCTTCTTTCATTCGCGAAAAGATTTCCTCAAATTTTAATGTTTCGACAATATTTGGTGTTTTCATCCTACTACCTTATACTATAATACCATCAAGGCGGATCGGCTCTCCATTTGGTAGATAGGTTCCCTCTAAAATGAGAGTTACTTTACCTTCTTTTATTTCTGTTATTTGTACACGTTTAAGCTTAAATCGACGCTCCCACTTTTCTAATGCTTCTGCAACTGCTGCATAAAGTTCTTGTGCAAAACCAGGTACAATTGGATGATCAATCAGCTCAAATAACCTTGATCCGTAATCTCGGCGCATAACACGAGTGCCAATTGGCGTAGTTAAAATATCAACTATTGATTGTTTTAAATGCTCTATACCACTTATTGTTTTACCAGTTTCAGAACTCATACCACGCATATTATTTACCCTGCAAAAACGTTATCACTCCCTTCTTCTGCTATTGCTCCACAGGAAATTAGGTCACCAGTACGAGCAATGGCTTTGCCATTTACAAACACTGCTTTCGACCCTTGTGTCATTACTTTTCCTTCACTAAAATTATCTCCTTGCCTACAGACAGGTCTTCCGTTTATAAATACATCTCTGCTTCCACTTATACAAAAATGCAGCAACGCTCCTTCACAGTGATCTCCTAGGCGTATAACTGATTTATTCATTCCTTTCCCTAATTTAGATTTACTCTTTTTGCTTTTAGTTTTATTTCGCTCTTTGTTATCTCTACACTTGATTCCCCAACATTCAGTGTTATCTTGTCTACTACTTCAATCTCTAAATGATGTTTCTCTTTATCATATGTAAATCTTGTCCCATCTTGAAATTTTACATTATTTACTTCCTTTTTATTCTCTGGAGGAGGGTATTTTTCCTGATATATTGCCGGTAACACCACCCCCAAAGACAATTCTCCCAATGGTGATAATACTATTACCTGTTCATCAATATTTGGTGGTGACCAACTTTCAGCTCTATTTGTTATCCATGGAAGAAAATCTGTTACAAGTTTACCTATTTTAACTTTTACTTTAGCTTTTTCATAATCTATTTTTTCGACAATGCCTATACGGACAATGTTGGCCAATTTCCTCCGCAATTCTGAAATTGCAAAATTACTTTCCAACATTCACATCGATTAAATGAGGTTTTATTTTACTCACTTCCCAAATCGATCGCCCTACATGCAATTCGTGCGCCCAGTCTACCATCCACACTAAATATGCATCGAGCTCTGGCCTAAAATCATCTCCTCCTCCTGATATAAATTCTCCTGGTGAAACATTTTTCACGTTCCAAGTATTTTTATTTACTACTCTGGCAACCTCAGCAGCTAATGATCTGACAATAATAGGGGCATTTTCTATTGTGCTATCGATCACTATTCGTGCCTCAAATTTTGCTCTCAGCGCTAGCTCCTCTGTTCCTGGATCTTTTCCTTGCTCTAGACTTGACAATTCTATAAATACCGCTGGAGCTGCTAACTCTTTCCTTATTGCTGGATAAACCTCACAAGTTTGAATTGCTGGTATCTCTGCCTTTAGCGTATTACAGATTGCCTCATGTAAATTAGTCCAAAATGCCGTCATAAAATAACTTATGTGTAAAATATTTTTCAAATATCCTTTCAACTTCATAATTAACAAGATTTTCTATTATCCTTGAAGCCTCAGGTTCAAGTGGTAGTTTAACCTCCTGTATCGGTAGTGCTGTTCTTCCTACACGTTTAAAAATACCACGATAGCCTCTTGGCATCGTTGCCATAAATGCATCATTAAATGCTGTTCTTATTTTTGCTTGTTTTATATTTATATCATACAGATATGCTCTAATTAAAACCTTCAAAGTGCTTTTCCTTGCCTTGATAATTCTTAGTCTTTTTCTAATTACTTTTAGCCTAATTTGCTTTTCTTCACTGATTTCTCGGACAGCCTGAGATTTTAACCATAATGCCGTTTTGTTTAGCGCTCTTACCGCTGCCAATTCTATTTTGGCTTTGTTAGCATCAATGTTGTGAATAATTCTCTCAATATTTTCATTAACCTCAATGTTAAACATCCTTCTCTCCAAGTACTGTACATTTTATATTCCATACTATTCCTGAATTATCTCGCAGTGGTGGAGAATATACTTTATATTTACGGCCATCAATAACAAAAATATCTCCCACCATTGGCCTGAGTACATCAAAAACGCTTACCTCAAGAAAAAGCATCTCTCCCACAAATTGTCCTTCACCAATCTCGTATAATTTATCTGGCTGTTGCTTTAGTACTTGTACCATATATGACTTATCCTTTGATTCATACAAAGCTACTTTTCCTAAATGAGCAAAACAATCTTTAAATAATCTCTTAATATTCTCTTGCACATTTCTCCGCTATATACTAACATTTATATGCTAAGAAGAGGTAAAGCATTCTTCTGCCTCACACCGCTTTATATTTGTTCTACCTATGTTGCAACGATCTTGACTAGTATTGCTGGACGGTGGCACATTGGCAGAGGGTTTGACTGCGTATGCAAATCAGTCCCTCTATCAAATCTTCTTGGCTCTTGTTTTGCATAGAGTGGCTGTCCAAGAGTATTCACTGTCTCATTAAAATCTGCTGGTGCAAAGTATGTTGTAAATGTGCTTGCTGTTCCTACTGGAAAACAGTGCCCTGTATCTTTGTCAATAAATCTTCTCACCGTTCCTTCAGGGTCAGTTGCTTGCCCTCTATATTCCTCAAATGTTATGCCACAGAACGTAAATCCTGACCTCATATCATTCCTTAGCGCTGCTCCTTCTTGCCATCTCTCATATGCTTCTTTCACTTTAGTATGAGAAGTAAGTGCATCAAAAAACTCAGGGCTTACCAAAGCATGAATTCCTGTCATATATTCACCACTTAGATTATCTTCTATGTGCCGCAATACTTCCAGACACTTACGTTTTACATCTGTTGTTGCTGTTCCCAGTGCAAAATTTACTACTTTTGGTGTTATTTCAAATTCGTTGTACAAATTTAATAATTCTGACCCATCAGCATCTAAAATTATTCCCTTCAGCGCTCCCATCCGCAAATGTTCCAACGTTATCGCATGTTTGTTTCTCATCAATTGCAAATGGTCCGTTATTACATCTGCCAGCGCTTTAAGTTCACTCTCTGATCCAAATGCCCTTATTCCCTGTACTTCCTCTGGTAACACTACATCATCATGTGGAATATGTGGAATCGTAAATGTTCTTACCTTTCTTTTTCCTCTTTTTCCTACTGTTGCTGGTGCTCCGGGTACTTGTGTTGGCAGTAAACTCAATACTCCGTTGTGTTCTTCTATAGTAATATGTCGAAATCTTACTGACCTACTTGGAAATAAATTTAAATTTTCAACACGTCCATAATTTATCGGCAATATATTCATCGCATTTGTTAGTGCCGTCATACTAAATGCTGTATTTGTAAATGGATTTTGCATTTCTTTCTCTCCTTTTTTTCTTATTAATTTTAGTTAAACTCCCTTGCGGATAATGATCCCTCGTACTTCAAGTTGCTTTATTGCTTCAGCTTTCTGTTCTTCAGTGATATTTGCTGGCCATACAATTGCATGATCGGCAAGAAGAGCAATACGAGTAATTATTACTGCTTTAGTATCTCCATCTTTGCTATTTACATCGCTTGTTATTACACCTATCGCTGTTTGTGTGCCATCTGTGGCAGTTGGATTTATTACCTTAATCATGTTGTCTTTATCACGACCAACAACTGTACCAAGTTTAAGATTTTGACCTTTAGCTACTGCTATTGAGTCTCTTGAATACAGGCTTGATGCCTCATACTTTAATAAGTCACCTAGATTATTTTGTTCGGTTATAGTACTCATTTTGCTTTTCTCCTTTTGTTATATATTTTAAATGCCTACGACTTTTCGCTACCTGCATCATCAACTCTTCTCCTGAATTCTGTGGTATTGCACTCAGTATCTCTGTCTTTTTCGTTTGCTCTGCAAGTAATTCCATTAAAACCTCCCTTGCTTGCTCAACACTTACGCCCTGCTCAATAAATTCTCCTATCTTTTCTGGCATCTTTGATATATTACATAAACGTATTAATTCAAGAACTTCAGTACGATACTTAGTTAAATTATTAGTTTCTTCTTTTAGGTCAGTTATAGTTTGTTCGTTCATAGTAATACTCCTGTTTTTATTAATATATTTAAACTCTGAAAGAATTGTAATTCCATCTGCAAGACCTATTTCTACTGCTTTCTCGCCAAAATATAGCCCTGCTTCTGTTGATTTGATTGCCTCTACAGAAAGGTTTCTATTGCGTGCTATTAGCTCAACCAGCATTTCATATAAACGATTCACTTCGCTTTTTAGATTTTCTAAACTCTCAGAAGTTATTGGCTCATGTAGATTTAAATCATTTTTTCTACTTCCTGCAAACACTGTGGTATATTTTATTCCACATTTTTCATCAAATCCACTTTGATCTATATGACTTGCTATTACTCCTATACTCCCAACTCCTGAAGTGCGGGTGAGAAAAATCTTTTCAGCGCTAGAAGCTATAGCGTACGCAGCAGAATATGCATCATCATTTGCTATCGCTATTATCCTCTTTTTTCCTCTTGATTCATAAATAAAGTCAGCTAGGTCAAATATACCGTTTACCTCTCCTCCGGGGCTATCTATTTCCAGTATAATTGTCTCTATGCTACTATCTGCTAATGCTTGTGTAATTTGTTCTTCTATTTGCTCATATGATGTCATTCCGAGCATTTCATCAAGTGCACCAGGTTTTTTAGTTAAAATGCCATGTATCGGTATTATTCCTCTTTCACTATTTCTTACTGCATGTTTTATATTTTTAAAGATAGGCTGCTTTCCTGTTTGTAGTGAAAGTAACTCAAAACTCCTTGGTTCTACCATTACACATCTGTTTAGCCATTGTTGTTTCATATCACCTCTTGATTGGCCGTAACGTCAGAATCAAAACTTAAGCCCAGTTCACTTGCACGTCTTTGATCTTCTGCTATTTCTTGGTCAATTTCTTCTACATCATAACCCATTTCTGATACTACTTCCGCTCGACTCTTGAATCCATTTCTTACTGCCATTTGCTGTGCTTGCTGATCTTTTAGCGGATCGACCCAATCAAATCCCTGTGGTATCCATTTTACTTCTTTTTTTGCTCCTTCTTTTCCCTTTGTCCATTCTTCACCTATGTCTAGCTCTCCAGAAAGTAGTGCTAACTCTAACCACCTATCCCATACAGGACGGCAAAACTGAAATACCATTATGTTATGCTGTAACATTGTACATCTCCTACGAAACTCTATTAATCCTGCTCTAATTGATGAATAATTAACACCGGTTAAATCTCCTGTTAGTTGCTCATATGTTATCCCTGTACCAATCGCTATTGCCCTGAGTTGCTGTTTCATAAACGCTTCATAACTTCCTCCTACATCTGACGGCTCTGAAAATTTTATGTCTTCTCCTGGGTCTAAAAGCTGCATTGTTCCTGGCTCTAAACCAGATAGTGCTACTCCTTGCTCATTACTTTCACTTTCTCCTAAAATATTTGCTTCAGGATCAAGTCTTGTAATAAACCCTGCAAACATTGCTGCAGTTTTCTTTCTCACCAGCTCTGCATCATCATATTGATCAAGCTCATAAAGCTTCAGCAGTATATTAGGAAGCCAAGGCTCCCCTCTGATTTGCCCAGGTCTTAATGGTCTATAAATATGTAAAACATCATTTGCTGGCACTCTCACTGATTCTCCAAACATACTTTCACCAGGGTGTTCTTTAAATAGGTAGTATGCTTCTCTTTGCCCAAGCCTGTTAGAGGTTGTCCGGAAACAAGTAAAAGGCTATAATATCTGAAATTTTAGTACGGGGTAAAGATGAGAAAAAAGTATCCAACAGATCTAAGCGAAAGGGAATGGGCAAGAATAGAAAAACACTTCAGAGTATCATACAAGAAAGGAGGAAGGCCGCCAAAGTATAGCAAAAGAGAAATATTAGAAGCAATTTTCTATGTATTGCGTACAGGGTGTCAATGGCGGTATTTACCAAATGATTTTCCGCTATGGAAGACTGTGTATGAGCAGTTCAGGCAATGGAAGAAGCAGGGAATTTTTGAGAAAATGAATTATGAAATTACAAAATATAGTAGAAGAAAAATAGGAAGGAATGAGCAGCCGAGTGCCTGTATAGTAGATAGTCAATCTGTAAAGACTACAGAAAAGGGGGGATCAAAGGCTATGATGGAAGTAAAAAAGTAAAGGGTAGAAAAAGGCATATAATTACAGACACTCAGGGTTTTATACTAGGTTGTTACGTAGGCGCTGCTAACGAAAATGATAGAGATGGTATTAAAATAGCATTAAACAATATGAGAACAAAATATACTAAAGTTAAAAAAATGTGGGCTGACATGGGATACCAAGGAAGAAATTTAAAGAATCACATAAAGGAAGAATATGACATAGATATTGAAATTGTTACAAGGCCTCCATGTAGATTTTGGGTGCACAAAGATACGCCACCTGAGCTACTACCAACAAGAGAACAAGGGTTTAAAGTACAGCCAAGAAGATGGGTTGTAGAAAGGACTTTTGCTTGGGTTAATAGGAATAGAAGGCTATCGAAGGAGTATGATTTACTCACAACATCCACTGAGAATTTCATATACCTAGCTATGAGTAGGGTTATGTTAAAGAGGGAATATGCTTGAATTTACTTGTTTCCGGACAACCTCTTAAACTCAATCCCGTTTCTTATTACATTACCATTTCCTAAAGTTTGATTTGTTTTATTATCTAAATGTTCAGACTCAAGTACTTGCAGTTGTAATGGTACAGAAAATCCATCTTCGAGTTTACGATTTCGGAGGCGTACAAAACATTCTCCTCCCTCTATCATACTTCTGCATACTAGAGCTTGTAATCCATAAAAATCACTTACTCCGTTACTATCTGCTTCATCTGTCCATCTTAGCCATAATTCTTGTACTTTCTTTCGAAATTCTCCATCTCTTGCTTTTGATTGCGGTTTTATTCCTGTCCCAATAGAGTTACTCACTATGGTATCAATGATATTTGCTGCATATGGATTTTTTCTCACCATATCACGTGATCGACTACGTAAAGTTTCAAGGTTTTGAGACAGCAAATTGTTTATACTTCCTAACTCTGGTTGAAAGTGAAAAAATCTTCTTCCTGAGCCTGCTGCATCCCATGCTGAGCTTTTTATCTTTGGTTTGTTAAATAATTGCTTGAAGGTTTTTAGCAGCATTTATAAAATTCCTTTACTCGTTGAAAAAACAATCTTTCTCTTCGGTTTCATTCCAACAATCTTTAGCTCAGCTTTAATACGTTGTCTTAAGTTTAGTAAATCATTTATCTGAACTTCAGCATATCTCACCACATGATCACCATATGCAATTGATACTACTCTTTCGCCACTCTGAAGCTTCTTTATCGCTTCTTCAATTTGAACTAAATACTCTTCGTTATACATTTTTCAACCACTTACTCTGTCTCACTTTTTTAGGTTTTTTATTTTCCATTTTTCCGCTTAAACTATTCCATTTACTTTCTGGCCAACGATCAATCCCAAGTGCTATTGATGCTGCTCTCGCATAAATCCGGCAATCTAGCACTTCATTTCTTTCTCTTACCTTTTGCCACTCTTGTTTGGTGTATCCTTTTACTACTTTGCTAACTAATTGCTCTGCCGTTAGCTGCTTAAAATATTCAGGTGCATACTCGGGAAAATGACAATATCCTGCTGGAGCTTCTTCACCTTCTTTTAAAACATTAAGTAATTGAAAAAGCTCTGACTTTAATATTGATACTCCTACTGGCCAGAGCTTTATTCCTCTCTTTAGCTTTTGACCACCAACTGTTATATCTACTCTGCTTGGGCTACTCAGCGGCACTAGCGCTTTATTTACACCTTTCACTGCCATCACTCTTCCACAGCCTTGATGACCTCTTACCCAGTTATATACTTCTTGCGTTGCATATCCAGCATCCACTGCCATCATGCTTATCATGTATTCAAGACCATTTTCACCGATAAAATGATGATTTAAGAGCTCTGAAAGCTTTCCCCATACTTCCCTACCTCCTGTATCTCCTTCAAATACTCGGTAGTCTATTGACCAATTTTCACGCCTTTTTCCCCATGCTACAACTTCCACCTCTAGACGATCTTTTTGGACATCAACACCTGCAGTAAGTACCACTTCTCTCCTAGGTACTGTGCCTACGGGAAAAAATTCTCTCCTGTTAAATAATTGCTTCCAGTCTGGTACTTCTCCTTTATCTACCCAAGTTTCTCCAAGCGTAGTATTTATCCAAACTTTCAGTAATTGTTCACTTTCCTTTGCATGCAGAAAATCCTCTACTGCTTGTTGCCAACTATACCACCCAACTGGGCTATAAAGACTTGAAAGATGAAATCCTTTTTTCTCACCTTTCATTGGATTTGTAGCTCTCCATTCTCCACGTTCAAGCATCTCTGTCTTTTGATGATTTTCTATCTTTTCACCACATTCTATACATATATAGTGTGCTGTACTTGGATTTTTATCTTCCCATTTTATTTGTGACCATTTTAGAACTTGATAGTAATTACAATACGGACATGGTACAAAAAAGTACTGCTTATCTGTTGCTTCAAATTCCTTCTCAATTCTGCTTATTCCATGAATCGTTGGTGTTGATACTAAAAAAATCTTTCGCCGTGCAAATGTATTAGTTCGAGCAATACTAAGCAGTACTGGATCTCCTTCTCCTCCTGAATCTCCTGGATATGCATCTATTTCATCAAGAAAGAGATACTTTACTGGCATGGATCTAAGTCCTACACTGCTATTTGCTCCGGTTATTACTACTATTCCACCTGGAAATTCCTTACTTTGTACAGTATTCCCTGAATCTCTTGATCTTGGGTCTTTTACTTTACTTTTTAAACATGGTGTACTCTCTATTAGCGGTGCAAATCTTCCTTTTGACCAACGCTTTCCCATTTCAACTGTTGGCTGTACTACTAGCATTGGACCTGGTGTTTGATCGATAATATAGCCAATCCAATTGTTACCTGCTTCTGTTCCTCCAATCTGCGCTCCTTTCATGAATACTATTTTTTCAGCCGGTGAAGAAGGAGAAAGTGAATCCATGATTTCTTTTAAATAAGGAGTTCTTTCCGTTCTCCATTTACCTGGCTCTGATGCTGCAGTTGCTGCTAAAACTCGATACTCATTCGCCCACTCTGATACTTTAAGCTCTGGATCTGGTTTTAAACCTTCAGAAAAAGATGTGGCGTATATCATTGTCTGCATCTACTCATAATTGGTTCTATCTCAATATTGTTAACAGTAGAGTTTATTCCTCCACACTCCTCCAATTCCATAAACATCTTTTTCTGAAATTCGTTTTCTATATATCTTTTGCTCATCTCACTTACCATTATTGCTATAACAAAAGCAAATATCCCTGTTATTGTTGCAAAAATGATTGCACTGCTTATTGTTGTTGTTATCAACCCTATATATACTGCTACTGCTATTGCGCTGAATGTAGTATAGATGCAGATAATATTATTATGTTTTTTCGTCCTTTTATCTGCTATTTCTCTCTGTGCTATATATTTATTATGAAGGGTTGGAAAATTAATAACGGTATCTCTGCAGAGCAATGACCCATTTTTTTCAGTAAATAAAACTTTAAGTAACTCCAAATTATTTGATTTGATTGCTAAGTGCAGAACAGGTGTATAATTTGCTCCTTTTTTCAGTAGTAATTTTACTACATGTAAATGTCCTCTTTCTGCAGCAAGGTAAATCGGAGAGTGACCTTTATTATTTACAATATCAATATTGATTTCTTCTTTTAAAATTGCATCTACAATCTCAATTTCTCCTCTTTGTGCAGCTAAATGGAGTAGACTATTCTTTTCAGAACCGTATTTATTACTCATCAAAGCCTTCTTTATCTCAGGTTTAGCGTAATCAAATGGTGTTTTACCGCTATCGTCTTTTACCAGAGGGTCTATATCTTCTCGCGTTAGTAAAACTTCTATTGTTTTCAGTCTTTCAGCATAATGTAGTGGTGTTTTATTTTCGTAGTCCTGCAAATTTACTTGAGCATTAGGCTCCTTTATTAAGCATTTGAGGATATCAAGACATAAGTCTCTTTCATCGTAATTAGTATTACTTACAGCTATATGAACAGGTGACAATTTCATTGAGTTTTGTCCCATGCGCGCGCTATTCACATCTGCTCCTAGTCTCAGTAGTAACTTTACTATCTCCAGCTTTTTGTTATTAACTGCATAGTGCATTGGTGTCTGATTTCGTGCATCAAAGACATCTATTTCAGCATTTCCTTCTTTCACTAAAATTTTGACAACATTTTCATGTCCTATGCCTGCTGCTAGATGTAATGGAGTATGATGCAGAGCATTTCGTACATTAACGTCAATACCTTTTCTGATCAAATATCTAACTGCATTAACTTCACCTATCATTGCAGCTAAATGAAGTAAGCTATCTTGTTCTGACCCGTACTTGTTATTAATTAGCGCTTGTAATATTTCTGCTTTTTTCCCTTCTTTGGCGTAATCAAGAGATGTTTTACCTTCATTATCCTCCACAAAAGGATTAATATTCTTCTTCGTGAGTAATAAATCCACCATGCTTAATTCATCAAATTCTATAGCACAATGTAGTGGTGTCTTTCCATTTAATCCTCTGACATTAACATCTAATCCAGGTTGATTAATGAGACACTTTATTAACTCCAAACTTAAGTTATCAGTCATTTTATATTCAAAATCTTTTTTATATTTGAAATTTAGTATTAGATAATTCTTGTAATGAGTTTGTAATCTCTTCAGTTAGCGCCATATGAATCTTTTCAGTGTCACTCAGTGATGCAAGCAGCGCTGAAACTCTATTTGGAATATTAAGCAAATTATTACGGACAACTCTTGCTACGTTAAATGCTTCAGTTTTTACCTCTTCAATTGACACAAATTTGCCTATTTCAGCTTTCACTTTAGCTTCCAAAAGTTTACCACGCTCGGTTTCATTTTTTATTCGCGTTTTTAGCAATATCGTTGAAAGTGTTTCTCCGCGCTCTTTTCTCCTAAGTGGTTGACTTGGATCTCTTATTGCTGCTACCGCTTCATTTGCTTGTTCTCGGTCAATAAGTCCATCTTCCAGCTCAACTATTCCTTTTTTTACTAAAGAACAGACATATTGCCTCGAAAACCCTTTTTCCCTTGCCCACTCTGCTTGCGTAATTCTCACCTTTTTTTCTCCTTTTTAGCACTGCTCAGCTATAATTTCGTAAGTAGTTAACATTTGAAATATGTCTAACGCTAAAGAAGGCCCGAGGTCGGGACCACCAAACCCTCCAGCTTGGCCAAAAGGACCCACTTTTTATGATATTTCCAACATATTAAAATCTTTACTAAAATTCATAACATAGAACATTAATGCTAAAGAATCTGCTTCATTATCATCTGTTGGACAAAAACCCTTTTCCTGCACTGCTTCAATTACATCAGCTTTACTTGCATTGCCCTTGCCAGTTATAAAACGTTTAATAGTCTTAACCGAAACACCTTGATAGGGAATATTACTTTCTTCACACCAAGCAGAAAGGTGTGCTAAAAACCCTCCATAGATATGTGCAGCATCAGTTCCCAAGTGTCTTCTCACTTCTTCAAAGTATACAACTTCAATGCCTGGAAATTTATACTTAAGTGAATTAAGCCAATTACGAAAATTTAAAAACTGCATTCCACCACCACTAAACCTGCTAACATGAAAACTCTTACTTCCACTTTGCACTATTCCATCATTTAAAATAGTCCAGCCGGTTTGTTTGCCAAGATCTAGGGTGAGCATTTCCTTTCAATTGCCGAGTACATATATATACAAGATTTGAAAAAATTACGTCCAAAAAATCTTTAATTTTCGAAATTTAACAACTAACATAAAAACTCTTTTACAGCCAGTTTGTTTACCAAGCCTTTCAATTGTTGTGTACATATATATACAAGATTTGAAAAATTTTCGTCCAAAAAATCTTCAAATTTTTAGGAATTTTTTTTTATAATTCTTGAATTTGAAGACCTTTCAAACGGGTTTCTCTACTTTTAGAGGTTTTTATTATTCTACTCTTATATTTTATATGTTTTTATATATGTGTATATTTTTATATATGTATTATATATATATTATATATAAGGGTTTCAGGAAGCTAGAATCCTCCATATTGGCGGACTTCAGATATGCCGTTCCTAGGAACGGTTTTAGGAACGCATGGTGAAAACCCGCCATACAGGCTAATTCTAGATTCCTGCTTCCTAATTCCTGATTTAGGAAGCCAGTAATTAGGAACGGAACTTAAGGTTATAGAGAGCATACTTTTCAACTATTTTCCTCTTAAAAATTTAAGCTATTCTTTTAATAGCGAAATCCACATTTTTAGCTCTTTAGGTGATATTGAATTTCAAAATATGAAATTCTTATATGTTTTTAATATAACTTTAGGAAGCCTGAGCTACCCATTCTTAAAAATATTGAAATCCATTCAAAATAGGTTCCAAAAACCTGAACTGTATTATTTTAAATTGTATCAGTATTATTCTCAAAAAAAAACAATAGAATATCAATAGATTAAAAATTGCATCAGTATTATTTATTTTTGCTCCTGTCCTACATAAGGGCATTAATAACTTCCATCCTTAAAGCATTAATTTGTTTTAGGGAAAACCATGAAATTAAAAAATATAGCTATAATTGTTAAAAACGTAAAATACCAAGCCTATAGACTAAAACTTGCCAAGTGCTTTATTGATGAGAATAACGAAGACCTTGAGCAAGAACTCTTCTGTGAAATTTGGCCATGTCTTGATCAGTATGATGAAGATAAAAGTAGTTTTAACACCTTTGTAGCAAGATTAACTGAAAATAAAGCTATTAACATGTTAAAGAAACAGCAATGTGCAAAACGTAATATCAATAACTATATTAGCATTGATGTAACAGAGCTACTTGAGGGTGAAATAACAAAACGCATTGATGTAGACTATATGATCTCGGTTTTACCAAAGGAATGGCAAAATATATGTGAGCAACTTAAATTTTTTAACTTACATGAAGTTGCCAAAATGAACAACGTTTCAAGAACCACTTTAAACAATATTATCAAGAAGATACGTGCCAAACTTTCTCCTATTTACTACGAAGGCAAAAAGAAAAATTGAACAAAATTTTTGCCTTTCTTGTATATATATACATCGTAGCATGGATAAATAATGGTTCTTAAAATTTTGAATAATAATGAAAGATTGCAAACAATATCAACTGTAAAAATGGTCATCTTTGGTCCTTATGGTATTGGTAAAACAAGTCTCCTAAAGACCGTAGATGAACCAACACTTTGCCTTGATTTTGAAGCAGGGCTTCTTGCTGTTCAAGATTGGCAAGGAGATTCAATTAGTCTTCGCACTTGGAATGAAGCTAGAGATATTGCTTGTCTTATAGGGGGGCCTAATCCTGCGCTGAAGTCTGATCAAGCATATAGCCAAAGACACCATGAACATGTATCTGGTAAGTACAAAGATCTTTTCCCTGAGTTTTCTAAATACCGATGCATCTTTGTAGATAGTATAACCGTTGCTTCACGTTTATGTCTATTATGGGCAAAAATGCAACCTGAGGCTTTTTCTGAGAGATCGGGAAAACAGGACATGAGAGCTGCATATGGATTACTTGCTCAGGAAATGATGGCTTGGCTCAATCAATTTCAACACATCAGAGACAAAGACATCATCATAGTTGGCACTTTAGGTCAATATCTCGATGATTTCAATCGTCCAATTTGGCTACCTCAATGCGAAGGGGCTAAAACTGCTAGTGAAATTCCTGGGATAGTTGACGAAGTAATCAGTATGGTTGGAATCAAGAAAGATGATGGAACGGAGAAGCGCTCTTTTGTTTGCCACACTTTAAACCCTTGGGGATACCCAGCTAAGGACCGTAGTGGACGCCTGAGTATGGTTGAAGAACCACACTTAGGTAAGCTGCTTACAAAGATTAAAAGCAAGTTTTAAAATTTAAACATGGAGAGTGATATATGTTACAAAACCTATTAACTGATTTTAACACTGTAAAACCGCAAAGTAGATTGATACCTAAAGGGACAATAGTAAAAGTAAAAATGACAATCAAGCCTGGAGGTTATGAAAATTGGTTCACTAAAAGCTATGCTACCGGCAGCATCTATTTAAACGCTGAATTTATTGTCACTGAAGGTCCATACGCAAAACGCAAGATTTTTCAAGTAATTGGTATTAAAAGTGGCAAAGCAAGCGTTGAAGGAGAAGATACTTGGGGAGAATCTGGTCGTTCCATGCTTAGAAGTATTTTGGAGTCAGCACGAAATATTCATGCACATGACACTTCAGAGAAAGCAGTTATTGCTAGAAAAATCAACTCTATAGCTGATTTTAACGGGTTAGAGTTTACTGCAAAAGTTGGTATTGAAGCTGATAGTAGGTACGGAGACAGGAACAGAATTACTGCAGTTGTTACTCCAGAACAAAACAATAGCATTGAATCTGATTGGGTCCCGTTTTGAAGTACGACGAGGAAAAGCTTTGGTCTGCTGTCGTGACTAGAGGTATTCAGGACGCAGTAGGAAAAAACCCAAAGCTAAGAGAAGAAGCAATTAATTGGCTGAATTCAAAATCTTTTGAAACTGTTTGTGAGCTAGCTAATCTCAACTTTAAACGTATGAAAAGTATGTATGGGAGTTTTATGTCTAAAAAGCAAGAAAAGATAAAAGCATTATTAATTGATAATATCAAGGAGTGCCTTTCTTACCTACTTCCAAATGGTGAATTTTACCGAGAAAAAACTTATATTGGAAACTTAAATGGAAATACAATTACAGTTAAAATAGTAGGTAAGGAAGCTGGTGATTGGCGTAATTTTACCAAAGGGACTAGCGGTGATATTATTGATCTTTGGGTTTTAATTAAAGGTGATATAGATTCTGCTAGGAAGTGGCTCAATAAGAAATCAAAGAGTGGAGAAAAAAATGGGGAAAAGAGAGAAGAAAAAATATTTTCTGTAAAGCAGTACTTGAGCGATCAATCACCAATACCAGAAGACATAATAGCTCCACGAATTCTCACCCCAGGTGGTCTTTTAGTCATTGGTGGTACGCCAAAGGTTGGCAAAAGTTATTTTCTTCTCTCTTTGCTTGCACATCTTGCAGCAGGAGTGTCGTTTCTTAAGATGAAGTCAGCAAGGCCACTAAAAATAGTCTATCTGCAAAATGAGATGGAGTACAATTATATCAGGGAACGCATACAACAAATCATAACTAATCAAAGGCTGCCAAATTCAGCAGAAGAAAACTTGATTGTTACTACAAAGATGAAATTAACTTTAAATGATGAAGGTATAGAGAGAATAAAAGAGATCATAGGGGAAGAATTTAAAACGATAGATCTTATCGTTTTGGATTCGATTGACTATGAAAATATATTTTCTGGCCTGCAAAGTAGAATAGAAAAACTACGTTCTATAATTAATCCTATGGCTGGAATAATTATTACACGTCATACCAGAAAAGTATCCACAGCTACACTCGCAAAAAGTCCTTTTCAAGCTTTAATTGGTGCTAATGCTTTAAGAAGTTTTTATACATCTGGTATGGTAATGTTTCAACCAAATAAACGTGCAAATGTCTTGCAAGTAGTATATGAGCTAAGAAACGGTAAATCAATACCAGCAAAATTCATTAGCAGAGTAAATGGGCGTTGGCAGAACTCTAAAGTTATAGCTACGGCTTAATTTATCCACAAAAACCGACACTATGCTAGAGCTAAAAACTCAGCTTTTGCAAAACATCAGATCTTGTCTTTTTTACCTACTACCAGGAGGGACATTTCGTGGTGATAAGTTTTATGTAGGTGATGTACAGGGTAACAAGGGCAAAAGTACTGTAATAGAGTTAACAGGCGAAAGAGCCGGATTATGGAAAGATTTTGCAACGGGAGAAGGTGGTGACATTATTGATCTTTGGGCAACGGTACACGGGAAGAATGCGAAAACAGAATTTCCTGAAGTAATGCTCTCAATAAGTGAATGGCTTGGCATCAAAGAAAAAAATAATATTAGAGATCTAGAACAATATCTGACTTGTAGTTGGAACTACTACGATGAAAATAACCAATTGATTGTAATAGTCTACCGTTATGATCCTCCTTTAGAGAAAAAACAGTTTAAACCATTTGATGCTAAAAAGCAGAGATTCAAAGAGCCAGAGATAAGGCCGCTCTACAACATTCCAGGTATCTTAAAATCAGATAAGGTTGTTCTGGTTGAAGGAGAAAAATGCGCAGAAGTACTTATAGAGAAAGGAATAACTGCAACAACAGCAATGTTTGGAGCAAATGCACCTATTGATAAAACAGATTGGACTCCGCTAAAAGGTAAACATATTATCATTTGGCCAGACAATGGTGAAGCAGGTAATAAATATGCTAAAAACGCTGAAAAGAAACTTTTAGAACTTGGTGTTGCATCACTTGCTACGCTTAGGATTCCACCAGATAAACTAAGGAGTTGGGATGCTGCTGATGCTGTACAAGAGAATATAGATATTTTTGACTTCATCGAAAAAAACTCAAGAAAAATAATTATTAAATCACCGCTTGATATTTTTAGCTGGAGTGTGGAGCGTTTTGTAGGTCCAGTACCAAAGCAAAGATTCTTAGTTGAAGGATTATTTCCTTTGGGTGTCACATCTATTTTAGCTGCAATGGGTGATACTGGTAAAGGTATGCTTCTTCTTGACCTAGCCCTCAAGGTTGCAGCTAGCATAGATCAGGTATGCGGATTTGGCCAACTTGTTACTGAACACGGATCTGTTGTGGTATTTTCTGCAGAAGATGATACAAATGAAATACATCGTCGCTTAGAACGACTTGATCCCAAATGTGAAAGATTAAAATATAAAGATAGGCTATTTATTGTACCACTGCCAAATATAGGAGGATCTTTTGCCATACTTAAGAATGTTCGCGGTAAAGTTGTAGAAATATCTCCAGAATTTGAGTCTGTAATGAAGCAGCTGAGCAGGATAAAGGATTTAAAGCTCATTATATTTGATCCCCTTGCTTCTTTCATTCATGCAGATTTAAATGCTGATCCAGCAGTAGGGGATTATCTCATGTGTTTATTATCTGATTTAGCATGTAGCACTGGAGCTTCAATAATTACTGCACATCATATGAGAAAGCTGAAGGGAGAAAAGCCTATATCAACAGTAGAGCAAGCACGAGATGCTATTCGAGGTACTTCTGCTCTCGTAAATGGAGTCAGGTGTTCTTTTGCTTTTTGGCCTGTTGAGGATATAACTAAACCAATGATTTTTAGATCAATTGGAAAAATCCCAAGACAAAATGCCTTATTTTATGGAGCTGTTGTTAAGGCAAATGGCCTGGCTGATCGTACTGTACGTACTTACCTGAGAAATGAAGAAACAGGACTATTAGAAGACATCACTGAACAATTAAAAGCTCAAAATACTAGTGATAAGGATCTTAAAATATATCTTATTGATTCAATTGCGCGAGCTGCTATTTCAGGACATCCATTTACTCATACAGGAAGTGCAGGAATACATAAACAACGACATAGACTGCCTGAAATTTTTCATAGTATGGGAAGAGATAAACTAGAGCGTATAGTTCAAGAGCTTTTACAAGCAAAGCAAATAGTTAAAGGAATGGCTAATGGTTCAAAAGAAGATAAATGGCTTGATGTAAAAACAGGACCATTTGCACGTGGAGTTGGAAAATTTACTCATGGAGCTGAAAATTTTTAAAATCAGGAAATTCTATTTTTTTATAGTCAAAGTAAAAGGGTTAATACGATAACCATGTGATGATCTTTGCCAACCAAGAGTTTGTATTACATCATCACGTTCAATACTTAATCCTAATCTCTCAGCAAGTGTAGTTTTGATTGTTCTTTGCATTTTATTTAATGGTTTTCTGATTTGATGTTCTAAATCTGCTTCTAAACTAAGTCCCAAGAGTTTTTCTAACTGATTAATATTGAGAAGTGTATGTTTTTCCGGTGGTAATTCTTTCTCACAGTCATGTAAAAATTGCTTGAACAATATTCGAAAAATATTAAGGCATGATGCAGCTTTTTTATTTATAACTTCAATACTATTAACATATACCATACCTTTAACTACTTGTAACTCCAAAAGTTTTGTTGGTATAATTGGTTCAACACGTTTAAGCGAAATATATGAAGCTGGTAAAACTTGCAAAGAAGTATTTTCTACCACCTCTGGTACTCCTCTTTTATCTGCCTCTTGGAATATCTCAGTTACAGTCTTAAGCTGACAAAACAGTTTCACCATTGGCACTACATATAGATTCAGCAATAGATTTGGTATATCTTTTTTTAGAGTGATGAGAACCGTCGGATGGACTCTAAGTTTATCTATAGTTAAAAATATCGCATCAGTACAAAAATCAAGGATTATTAGATTTACAATACGACCTTGATTACAAATATAATAAACTCCTTTTTCCACTTTTTCCCACATAAGTCTTGAATCATTCAACTTTGTTTCAAACCAGTCTATGATTTTCTCTATATTTAAGTATATGGATAAGAGATGAAATCTCTGTTTTTGATAAGTATTAGGCAGAATATGACGAGAACAGTTTTCACAAATAGCGTCATCACATGCTTCATCAAAGTCTGGATCAATAAAAATCTCATTGCTACAACTTGGATCAATTACATTCGGCCAATCAAGATGATCTTCTTCACGAGAACAAACAATATAGCACCTTTCTTGCATTTTTATCAATCCAAGATCAAATAAGTATCTTGCTGCTTTAATATGATTTTGACTTGGATTGATCCAGGAATTATTCAAACTTAAAAGATCAGCAATTTGCTCGTGAAAGGATTTTAAGACCATAAGATTGTTCCATATGTTTTTTCAGGTCCTCTCTTTCTTTTTTATTGAGTGGATGCTCTGAATAATAAACTTCTCCACTTGCTTTGAAAGAAAATGTTACCTTTTTGTTTTGGAACATTACTTTAGCTGATTGAATAGATTGTAGTATATTGCCAACAGATGGCTTTAAAATATGTAACTCTGGTGTAATAGGATCATACGGCTTTACACTTAAAGTAAGATATGTATTACTATTTTTAAAATAATCTGACTTAAAATTTAACTCAAATATACAAATATTAGGGTCAGAACCCTCTATACATGCTTGAAGAAATTTGTGCACTTGTAGTGGAAAGTTCTTATCTTGTATATTTACAAAAGTACATTCGCAGTCAAAATACCCACTTACAATGCTATTTGCTATTTCCACAGCCTTGTTAGTATTTTTAGCACAGAGATTAACCTGAGTGCCATCAAGAGAGAAATCTAAAATCATCCACTCAGGTTTATGACCATGAACAACTTTGTTTGAATTAAGCAGTAAATCCATGTCACTTCCTCGACGTACAAACATATATATTCGATCTTGGTGATGGAAAAAACCCTGCAACTGGTCATCATCCTTAAGTATCTGTTCTACAGCTTCTTGTGACATAAATTCCTTAAATGAAGTGTTTATTTGTCTTGGTGATTTCTGTAGAGCAAATGATACGAAACCTTTCTTTTGTACTTTATCAAAGTGATAGACAGATTTTAGAAGTTCACAATTTATGTGAAATAGTAAAAACAATAAGGATCTTTTATCATACTTAGTATTGTTTTTTACCAGGTACGATCTCATTAACTTCTCAGTCAGAGCAAATCTTGCCACTTCACTGACCGTAGCCTCAAGTTTCGTACGATCAAAGTAGCTAATGAGATAATAGTCAAAAAGAGAGTCAGAGTAACTGGTAAGTATCTTACGTTTTTGTTGAGTGGATCTATCGTCATAATCTCCGTCCTGAAAAAGCTGCCCATTTAAATGATTTTTAAAGCAATGCTGAAAAATGATGCTAAGTTGTTTACCAGAAAGGGAATCTAACCAAGATTGACGTACATTAGAATCCTGAAAGCGTTCTAGTAAAAGGTTAACAGGAACTTCTAAATCACTCTCCCAGAATTCATTACTTGGATAAACATTCATGATACTTTAAATAAGCTATATCATACATAATATGATAATTTAAGCAAAGATTTTTTGGACATAATTTTTTCAAATCTTGTATATTTATTAGGGAGAATTTGTGTGAACTAGACAGCTACCTTGAATAAGGTATCCATTGGTTTAGTTTAAAATGGTAAAAGTTTTCTTTTAGCTGGTGATAAGAATTCTCCCAACCTATTAGAAAATTCACAGGAAGAAAAACATGCAAAAAGGGGATTTAACTATTTATTGCCGTTATGAACCTCACAGGTTGGCGGGTACATATTTGGCAAATGCTTATGAACAATTATTGAAATGTAAAACAAAGGAGGTAGAAGAAAATGACAACGGTAAGCTTGTATGCAAGAGTTTCATCAAGACAACAGGCACAGGAGAATACGATAGAGAGTCAGATTGTAGAGTTGGAGCGCCGCATTAGTAGTGATGGACATGAGTTATTAGATGAGCACAGGTTTGTCGATAATGGTTATAGTGGATCAAATTTAGAACGTCCTGGCTTAGAAAATTTACGTGATAGAGTAGCAGAAGGTAAGATTGATAAGATATATATTCATTCACCTGATCGGCTATCACGTAAATTTTCATATCAAATGATCTTACTCGAAGAGTTTAAAAAGGCTGGATCTGAAATAGTATTTTTGAATCATAAGTTTGATGATAATCCTGATTCCCATTTATTTCTACAGATTCAGGGAGCAATAGCAGAGTATGAACGTGCAAAGATTATGGAACGAAACCGTAGAGGTAAACTTCATGCGGCCAAAGCTGGGTGTATAAGTGTGATGGGTAGGGCGCCTTACGGTTATCGCTACATAGCAAAACATGTAGGTGAAGGAAGTGCTCAATTCGAGGTTGATGAAGAAGAGGCAAATATAGTGCGTAAAATATTTAGTCTGGTTGGCCAAGAAAGAGCAAGTATAGGAGAAGTTGTACATGAACTGAATAAGATACCGGTAATAACACGAACAGGAAAAAGGTATTGGAAAAGGAGCACTATTTGGAACATGTTAAAAAATCCTGCTTATATAGGACAAGCAGCTTATGGTAAAACTAGGACATGCTCAAAACCACAAGTAAAAAAATCAAAAAAAGGAACTTGTGGTAAACTTAAAAGTGGTCGCTTTAATAGTGATAAAGAGAATTGGACTTATATTCCAGTACCAAAAATAATCAATGAAAATTTATTTGATTCAGTGCAAACACAATTAGCTGAAAATAGACAAAGAGCAAGAGTACGGCAAAGAAGAGAAACATATTTATTACAAGGTTTAATGGTATGCCAACGTTGTCAATATACTTATTGTGGTACAAACCACGTTCATAAAAAGTCGACATATTATTACTATCGTTGCTCTGGTACAAACTCTAGCAAATTTAATGGCAATAAAATCTGCGATAATAAATCAATACGCACTGATGTACTCGATACAGTCGTATGGGAGGAAGTTAAGAGTATATTAAAAGAGCCAGATAGGATTGCAAATGAATATCAACGTAGATTGTCAGAGAACAAAAAACCTTTACATAATCAAACACGTGAAAAGCAAGAAAGTAAGTTAAGATTAAGTATCAAAAAATTTATTGATAGCTATGCCAAAGGGTTTATAAGCCAAGAAGAATTTGAGCCAAGAATTACAACAATGAAACAACATTTGAAAGAAATTGAAGAAGAGAAAGAAAGAACACTCGATCAAAAGAAGTTACAACAAGAATTGAGCCTTGTTACAGATAGCTTGAAAAACTTTTCCTCAAGTGTTGAATCAAAGCTTGATCAAGTAGATTGGCAGACTAAGCAAAATATTATTAGAATGTTAATTCATCAAATTGAAATCAACCACAACCACTTATACATAGTATTTCGCATAAAAAGTCTTGCAAATTTTGATCAAAATAGCCATAATAGAATTATGCAATGTTGTACTAGCAGTCAATATTGTTGGCTTGCCGGATAAAACTGTTGCAGAATCCAGAGAGCGCATCAGAGCAGCGTTAAATTCAATCAATCTACTACTACCTCCAAAAAGAATTACAGTTAATCTCTCCCCTGCGGATTTGCTGAAAGAAGGCAGTCATTATGACTTGGCTATTGCTATTGGACTACTTGTTGTAATGAATGTGATACCAGTTGAAAAAGTTCAGTCTTATATCATTATGGGTGAGCTTGCCCTTGATGGCAGAGTTATTCCAGTTTCAGGAGTGCTGCCAACAGCAATTAATGCAAAAAAGGACAATAAAGGAGTAATTTGCCCGAGAGGAAATGGTGTAGAAGCTGTATGGGTGAAGAATGTTTCAATTCTGGCTATAGAGAAATTAACTGATATTATCAGACCCTTTAAGGGTGAGCAATTAATTCAGCCAGTAATTTTTAATTATAGTGATGCACCCAAAGAAAAAAGATTGGTTCCCGATATGAAGGATATCAAAGGCCAAGTTGTTGCAAAAAGAGCAGCTGAAATTGCAGCAGCAGGTGGGCATAATATGCTTCTTGTTGGCCCTCCTGGTACTGGAAAATCAATGCTTGCTAAGCGCTTTATAGGATTGCTGCCTGATTTAACCGAACAGGAGATGATTGATGTTAATATTATTTCCAGCATAACAAAAACTGGTAATGAAATATTCAAAGTAACTCGTCCCTTTCGTGAACCTCATCATTCATGCTCTATGCCAGCGATGATAGGGGGAGGAAAGAATGCAAAACCTGGAGAAATTACCATGGCTCACAATGGCGTGTTATTCCTTGATGAGTTGCCAGAATTTCCAAGACTTGTGCTTGATTCTCTGCGCCAACCACTTGAAGATAGAAAAGTTACCGTTGCAAGGGCAAATGCTCACATAACCTACCCTGCAAATTTTCAACTGATTGCTGCAATGAACCCTTGCAGGTGCGGTTATTTAGGTGATGCAAGCAGATCGTGCAACAAAGCTCCAAAGTGTGGCACAGATTACAAAAACAAAATATCAGGCCCATTGCTTGATAGAATAGACATATGCATTGAAATGCCAAACGTTAGCATACTCTCTCCTGAAATCTCTGTGGAGGGAGAAAGTACTAAAATCATAAGAGAAAGAGTGATAGCAGCAAGAAAAGTTCAAACTGAGCGCTATAGTGAATTAAATATTCGTTGCAATTCAGAAGTAAGCGGTGAAGCATTTAATAAATTTACTGAACCAGATCAGGCAGGGTTAGAATTGCTAAAATACGTACTGAAAGAAAATTACATTTCCAATCGAGGCTACACACGCGTATTAAAAGTTGCAAGAACTATTGCAGATCTTGCAAAAAGTGAAGAAGTAAAAAGAGCACACATTGCTGAAGCGCTCAATTACAGAATAAAGGTATATTAAAAAATTAGTTTACTTGACAGGCAATTTTTTTTACTATATGCTTCCTTAATGAAATTTTAACATTCTATTTAAGGAGTAGAGTTATGGCATTAACAAATTATAAGTATGGAAAAGGGGATGGCATTTTTCATGCTATTTCAGAAGGATATATACAAGCTGAAAAATACTGGGGAATTCCTGGTGGAGCTGGTGGAGCTGGTCAGTACGCTATGCATAATAAAGGGAGAACAGCATTATTTCCGCTTGCAGTTGCAAGTGTTGTCTTTACAGCGATGCATATGAAAGCAGGCTTTGTTAGTGCAGCAGAAGCTTCTGGGTTTCTTGCTAAGACTGCCAGTTACTTTGTTGGAACAAATCAAGCAATAGCTGCTTCATTACCTGGATTTATCGGAACAGGTGTTGCTGGTCAGATAGTTGCGGGTGCCATAATGGCAATTGCTGCAGTTGCTGCTGTTTGTGGAACATATCAAGTTGCCTCAAAATTAAAAGATGTTGCAGTTGAAGCATCGAAAGGGAAAAGTCCGGAAGTACAATAATCTTCAACAAAATAAAAAGGGATAGGTTTCTGTCCCTTTTTATAAACATTTTCTATTTTTTGCATCGGTTAAGTGATGTCATTTAAGAATCTAGTTATTATAATTAACGGCACTTATTAGTATAAATGTTAAGAATAAGTAAATCCCGTTTACTGTTTACGCCTATAGAAGTGAAAAGTATTTGCATATTATTAAAAAAGCGGTAACTTATTATCAAGTGAATTCGCTAAATTTGAGTAATTTAAATGTCTATTGATCTTAGTCTGCCGGAGTTGCCTATATTACACCCAAGGATTACCGTTGTGGGAGTGGGTGGTGCTGGTGGAAATGCTGTGAATAACATGATCCAATCTAATTTGCAAGGAGTGAATTTTGTTGTCGCAAATACCGATGCTCAAGCACTAGAAAAGTCGTTATGTGATAAAAAAATTCAGCTTGGCATTAATTTAACTAAGGGGCTTGGTGCTGGTGCTTTGCCTGATGTTGGCAAAGGTGCAGCAGAAGAGTCAATTGATGAGATTATGGAGCATATAAAAGATAGTCATATGCTTTTCATCACAGCAGGAATGGGCGGTGGTACTGGAACCGGTGCAGCACCGGTAATTGCAAAAGCAGCCAGAGAAGCAAGAGCCGCAGTTAAGGATAGAGCGCCAAAAGAAAAAAAGATATTGACTGTTGGAGTTGTAACTAAACCGTTCGGTTTTGAAGGTGTGCGCCGTATGCGCATTGCAGAGCTTGGACTTGAAGAACTGCAAAAATACGTGGATACACTTATTGTCATTCCAAATCAGAATTTATTTAGAATTGCAAATGAAAAAACTACATTTTCTGATGCATTTAAACTTGCTGATAATGTTCTGCACATTGGCATCAGAGGAGTAACTGACTTGATGGTCATGCCAGGGCTTATCAATCTTGACTTCGCTGATATAGAAACAGTAATGAGCGAGATGGGCAAAGCGATGATCGGCACCGGAGAGGCAGAAGGAGAAGATAGAGCAATTAGCGCTGCAGAGGCTGCAATATCTAATCCATTGCTTGATAATGTATCAATGAAAGGTGCGCAAGGAATATTAATTAACATTACTGGTGGCGGAGATATGACTCTGTTTGAAGTTGATGCTGCAGCCAATAGAGTGCGTGAAGAAGTAGATGAAAATGCAAATATAATATTTGGTGCTACTTTTGATCAAGCGATGGAGGGAAGAGTTAGAGTTTCTGTTCTTGCAACTGGCATTGATGGTCGCAATAATAAATCAGAAACTTCACCTATAAGTCAGAGCGAAGACTCAGAGAAAGAGAAATTTAAGTGGCCATATAGTCAAAGTGAAAGTACGCAAGACAAAACACTGGAAACAAAACCAGCTGAACAGGTAAGCGAAGGAGCTAAGTGGGGCAGCAATATCTATGATATACCAGCTTACTTAAGAAGAAAAAAATAATGCAATTTTGGCTACTCAAGTCAGAGCCAAGTGAATACTCATGGCAAAAAATGGAAAAGGATCAGGTGGTTGAGTGGGATGGTGTGCGCAATTATCAAGCTCAAAATTACATGAAAATTATGAAAGCAAGCGATCTTGCGTTTTTTTATCATACAGGTAAAGAGAAAGCAATACTTGGAATCGTTGAAGTATTTAAAGAGTATTATCATGTTAATGGTCCCAAGTTCGGATTAGTGAATGTAAAGTTTTTGAAACCTTTAAATAACCAAGTAACGTTAAATAATATAAAACAAAACCCACTTTTGAAAAATATGACTATATTAAAACAACCACGTTTATCAATTGCCCCAGTTTCGGAAATTGAATGGAATGAAATAATAAGGATGAGTGATGTGTAATACCTGTCATTTCAGTTCCCAAATGATGTCATCTCAGCACACAACGCACAGCTGTATGAATATTTGTCTCGAAGGCAGTGCATTAAACGTTATAGCCGATTTTGCATCAAACACAAAGGTGTCATTCCAGTGCTTGACACTGGAATCCAGCCTTAATGCAACCACATTAAAGCCGTTGTGTTTTAATATAAGATTAGCTACTTTTATATTCACTAACTTGATGTCTAATCGAAATTCCTGGATCCCAGTGTCTAGGCACTGGGATGACATCCTTCTAGTGTACAATATTCGTACAGTTGTGTACATGACACAAGGGTCTATAACTCTTCTTTTTTGGATTCCAGTGTCAGCTATTTGCATGACACCCTTACTGATGTGTCACTCATGTTAGAAGTAAATATTCTTGACAAGAAATGGTGCAGCATTATAGAAAATCCTAAAAATTTTGTATTAGGTGTCATCAATGCTTCTCTAAAAGAATTAAAAATAGACCACTATAAACCAAATATATCAATAGCTCTGGCTGATGATGACTTGCTACATCAACTTAATTTAAAATTTAGAGAAATGGATAAGCCAACTAACGTACTATCATTTCCGTATGAACAATTGTCTAATGAGTGCGATTTAGGAGACATAGCAATTTCAATAGACACAATAAAAAGAGAATCGCATGAGTATTATATACCCATTCTTGCTCACATTGCACACATGTTAGTGCATGGATTACTGCATTTACTTGGTTATGATCACCAAAAAAAAGATGAAGAAATTATAATGAAAAATCTAGAAAGAGAGATTTTAGCTTCGCTTGGCTACAATATGTGTGCGATTTAAAAGGAATTTAATAAAAATATAGTAGATGATAATAAAATATGTTATCTACAAAGGGTTTTAGCTATAAACAATAAAAGGTAAGTGATATGGTTCAGTTTTCTTTGCCAAAGAATTCTAAAATTAATCAAAAGGGCAAAATTTATCCTATTCCTGCTAGAGCAAAAAACATCAGAAGATTTCAAATTTACCGTTGGTCTGCTGATGACGAGAAAAACCCTAGAATAGACACATTTTTTATTGATATGGATAGTTGTGGCCCTATGGTACTTGATGCATTAATAAAAATAAAGGATGAAATAGATTCGACTTTAACTTTCAGACGTTCTTGTAGAGAAGGCATATGTGGATCTTGTGCCATGAATATTGACGGAACCAATACTCTTGCATGTACTAGATCTATACATGATATAAAAGGTGACGTAAAAATATATCCATTACCTCACATGTATGTAATAAAGGACCTAGTCTCGGATTTGAGCCAATTTTATGAGCAATACAAATCAATTAAACCTTGGTTACAAGCAGATAAGCCTGCCCTACCAAATAAAGAATACTCTCAATCTTCTGAAGATAGAAAAAAATTAGATGGCTTGTCCGACTGTATATTATGTGCTTGCTGTTCGACTGGTTGCCCAAGCTACTGGTGGAATAGTGATAAATTTTTAGGACCAGCAATACTATTACAAGCTTACAGATGGATTGCTGACAGCCGTGATAATAAGACAGGTGAAAGACTTGATGTTTTAAACGACCCATTCAAGTTGTATCGTTGCCATACAATAATGAATTGCACAAAAACTTGTCCTAAAGGACTTAATCCAGCAAGAGCAATAGCGAAAGTAAAACAGCTCATGGTAGAGAGAGAAGGAGTTTAAGTATTATCTTTTGCATTCTTCGTAAGAGAACAGCAAACCTTCCGAAGCGTAGGGTATTGTTAATACCCTGAACGCTTTTCCATTCGTGAAATGCATCGTATCATCATACGATTCAAATAATTTTTTGAACAACTCATGTCTTTGATTACTAATAGTTTGAAAATCCTCTTTTTCTAAAAGCTTTTTAGATTCGCAGAGGTAAAGCATAACTTCATGATAAGTTGGGTAAGATGCCAAAAATTTTGGGTCAAATTGAAAGGTTTTTATAAAAGCATTATTATAAAATTTTAGCTTTTGATTCTTACTATATATTACTATAGCAACCGGTAACCTCTCAAGCAAATTTTTCTGTGTAGCTAAATAACTGTTTAATTCAGTATATAATTTCTCTGCATCACTAACATCTTTCCCATACATTACTATGCTACCAGAACCTTGTATTGGAATTTTAACAAAATCGAAAACCTTAGGTTCGTTCTTATAAGTTATGACATGTCTTCCTGGTTTTGTGCTATGAGCGCTACCGGTAATAGCAAATTTCTTAGAACCATCTACATATTTATCATAAAACAAGTTATAAAACTCCACCTTTCTACTCTTGTTATATCTTAGTATTGGAAATGGTAAAGAGTTGAAAACGTTTTTATAGCTCTCCACTTCCTGTGTAAGCTTACTATTTTCTAACTCAAGTCCGTTAGCCTTTATCTTACAGTCTGAGACATTCCTTATCCATAACAGCACACCTATCACATTGTTAGAATCATCTATTATGCTTCTACCGTAACATATGCAATAAACCTCACTGTCTTTTGACTTTAAATCTAGAGTAAAAGATTTATTTATTTCCTTTGCCTCAACAAAATTTTTGATTAAGCTTTCTGATTGCTCAAAAAAATTCACAAACTCATTAAATGAGTAAAAAACAGTATTAAGCAAAATTAGTAAATTGGGAGAGAACTTTTCTATACGTTTTTTTGCATCCCAAATATAAAACCCATCATTCACAGTATCAATTAAATTATTTATGATAACATTTTGATGCTGTAAGTTCTTAATCTTATTACTAATTTTTAATTTAGAATAAGAGAGAAAGAATAATATTAGAATCAATATTAAAACCACTTCATACAAAAAAAACATAGCACTTTTAAAACAAATGTAAAAATTTGTAACCGCTCAGAATTATGCTGAAGAGGTATATAAGTAAAGATTGCCTAACATTTGAAAGCACAATCTCTTATAAAGGTTCACAGAAGATTTCATACAATGTGCTACTATATATTTGCATTCAAGCTGTTTAGCTATCTTTATTCTTTCTAAAACCATTTGGGTACCTATTCCACGATTCCTGTAAATTGGTAAAACTCCATCACTATAAAAACCAGCTACGCTATCTTGAACATAAAGACCGCATGTCCCAATAATTTCATTATTTAGTGTTACAAGAAAAAATCTTAATCTTGAGTTCTTATCATCATAATTTGATAATCCGCGAAAAAATGTGCTGACAATTCCAACGCCATGATAAAAAATTTTAGAAGTGTGTAGATCTAACTGTTCTAAGAGGTTGCTACCATTCACAGCATTTAACCTCAAGTTTGGAATAACATCAGCAGGTAAAAAGTAATTTTTCATATTAAGTAAAGCTTTTTTTGGTGTGCTAACGTGTTTTATTTCACACTTTTCTAAAATATCTCTTATTTTCATATGTGAATTTATTACCCATGTTGCTTCTATATCTCTTGTTCTGAGATAATCTAGAGTTTTTTGTATAGAAAGCTCGGTACATTGATCTCCACAGAACACAAAATTAAATAATGACTCCCTGGTACCATTTATTGTAAATATGATGTTATCAAATTCATCGTGTACTTCCCACTCAGATAAATTCGCTGTGTACAGTATATAATCCTTTAGATTTTGAACAATTAAGCTTGAATAATAAATTTTTTTATCCTGCATACACCAACAATAAACAATAAAAGGCTCCTATAAGAACACAGGCTAAAATTGCAGCTATAACGTCATCTAGCATAATACCTAAAGGACCTTTGGTATTTTTATCGATTAAATTTATAGGCCACGTTTTTATTATATCAAAAAACCTAAAAGAAAAAAAGCACAACAACAATGAAGAACAATTCATCTCTTGGCTTAACAATATCGAAACTAAAAGTATCGTCAGCAATTGACCAACCACTTCGTCGATTACTACCTCTTTTGGATCACATGAAGTCTTGTAATGTTTTATATAATTACCTGTAGACCATAATCCAATTAAGAATAAAAAAGAAATAATTGCTGCACCTAAAATTTTGTTGCTCAGGATTACAGGAACAAGCGGAAAAGAAGCCAAACTACCCACAGTACCTGGCATTTTTTTTACTGTTCCAGACAGCCACCACGTTGATATTAATTTATATAAAAATTTCACAATATATCCAAATACAAAATTAACTTATAAGAACAGAAATAGTATCCTCTATAGAGGCGCTTTCATACAATAATCTATAGACCGCTTCACATATAGGCATTTTTATCTTTAGCTTTCCTGCTAAATTAAATATGGACTCAGCAGTGCTAAAACCTTCAATCACTGACTTGCCTTCTGACAAAATCTGCTGAACATTAAAGCCATTGTCACTATTACCTATTTTAAACCCAAAAGATAAGTTTCTTGAATTCAAGGATGTGCATGTCATAATTAGGTCACCCAGACATGCTGGCCCAAGTAGTGTATTTATATCCACACTACCGTCACCAATTTTTGCTGAGTATAAAGCCTTAATTTCGCTCATACTTTTCGTAATCAATGCTGCATGAGCATTAAACCCAAGTTTACTACCTAGAACAATCCCACACGCTATAGCAAAAACGTTCTTTAACGCTGCACAAATCTGTACTCCTATAATGTCGTTACTAAACTCCAATTTAACATTTTCTTGTTGCAGCTCTGATACTAGCTTTGAACCTAATGTGTTATTTTGGCATGCAAGAACCATTGAATAGGGTAATTTTCTTGCAACTTCTACAGCAAAGCTAGGACCTGAAAAAATAGCAATAGGATTGTTAGGTAAAATTTCATTTACTATTTCACTAGGTAATTTTAATGTAGACTTTTCTATTCCCTTACAAGCTAAAATTATTGCTACATCTTTTTTCAGATTACAATTATGCAATTGCTGACATACCTTCCTCAGAGACTGAGTGGGAACAGCGAGGATTGTTACTGAAGCATTAATTGTGTCTTCAATAGCCAATTTTACTGACACATTATCAGAAATTCGACAACCGGGTAGCTTGTCACTTTCTCTTTTCCCGTTGATTGATTCAAATGTAGTTTCATTGCGAGTCCACAAAATCACATCTTTCTTACTACCTAATGAAATTGCGATTGCTGTACCCCATGCACCAGCACCTAAAATTGATATTGCCACACAATATTCCTGAAAATATTACTTATACTTTAAAATAGTAGGATAAGTAAATTAAAAATATAACACAGACATATAGAATAGTTAAATATTTATTAACCGAAGTATTCTTTTAATAATAGTAACTTTAATTCAATATTTACTAAAAATATTATTACTATCATGGTATGTCTATTATATTTTAGATCTATTTATATAACTTTGGAACAATATATTTACTATTAATTAATAAGTGTAATTTTGATCATTTGTTAATAAAAATTTGATTTATTACTTTCCTTAGTTATATATATTACTAAAATTATAAACTATTTATGGGGTGTAAAATATGCGTATATTATTAATTGAAGATGATCAAGTAAGTGCAAAGACTGTGGTTAACGCCTTAACTTCTGATGGACATTTCTGTGACGTTGTTACTTCTGCACAAGATTATAACAATAATATGGTTTCCTCAAACGGAGATTACTATGACCTAGTTATTTTAGATATACACTTGCCTGGTGATATTGACGGATATGATATATTGCTAAGACTAAGAAGTGCAAAAATCAAAGTTCCTGTCTTAATACTTTCATGTATATCCGCTGTCAATCACAAAGCTAAAGGACTCGGGTATGGTGCCGATGATTACTTAACCAAACCATTTCATAAAAGTGAGTTATTAGCTCGAATTAAGGCCATAGTGCGTCGTACTAAAGGCCATCCTGAATCGGTGATAAAGATTGGTAATATAAATATCAATTTTGATCACAGGATTGTTGAGGTGAAAGGTAAAACGGTTCACCTTACTAATAAAGAGTATTCTATGATAGAATTGCTAGCACTGCGTAAAGGAACAGTATTAACAAAAGAAATGTTCTTAAATCATCTTTACAATGGCTTAGATGAACCTTCAGATAACAAGATAGTTGATGTTTTTATGTGCAAATTACGTAAGAAACTTGAAAGTGCAAATGATGGAAAAAGCCACATAGAAACCGTTTGGGGCAGAGGGTATGTTCTGAAAGAGTATATTGATGATGATGAATATTCTAATGTTAATGTAGGCGAAAGTAGTGATGGCTATCAAGCAGAACAAGTGAAGGACAACGCATGAAGTGCCTACACATTTAAATATAGCATGGCTTATATCGCACGTATCATGTGAACGCCTAGGTGAAATATAAGCCGAGTTCTGTTTATGTAGCTATTTATCTGGAGTAAATGTTACCATTTACCGCATGCGATTTACCCGAGTAGATATGAGGAAAACATAAAATCTACTTCTATTTAATCTTGCTCCTAGTGTTGGTTACTCGACTACCAATGTTGCCATTGCCATGGTGTGCTCTTACCACACCTTTTCACCCTTACCTAAAAATATTTTAGGCGGTAATTTTCTGTAGCCCTATAACTGGAGTTACCTCCGGCGGGCATTACCCGTCACTATTTTTCCTTGGAGCCCGGACTTTCCTCTGCTATGTTTATCACACAACAGCAGCTACTTATTTGACCTAGGAATTATACTTTAACATGAAAATCACAAAAGCAAAAGACAATTTCCTAACAGTCTACATATTAAAAACATTTAGACAAATAGCTAAAGGTGATATTCCGGCACATCATCACTATCCCAAGATAAGCTTTTTTCACTTTTAGACTCCGCTTCAGTTAGTCAAGAGCCTGGTCCACCGCTTGAAGACGATGAGCTACTTCTTGATCGACTACTACTTTCTACTGATATACTATTTAGCACTGTTTCAGATTGATATATAGTTCGCATTCTGTTACCAGTGGTAAAAATTTCTTCATCGCTACTTGAAGATGATCGCCTTCTATAACCCAAATCAGTTAGTTCTAATACAGGAGCAGCATTACGACCCTTAACATATCTATATGCTATGAATCCTATAATTCCAACAATACCTATTGCTCCAACCAAAGATCCCCCTATCATTCCTGCCTTATTAGACCCTATAGCAAGTTGAGTAGGTTGTGGTGAAGAAGTAGACTGAGGAAGTAAAGTCGTGGTGAATATAGGAGTTGTTGACTCTTTTGTTCTAGTACTTGGTATACTAAATACTGTTTGTGTAGTTTTCTCTGAGCTTGTTGTTGGCGCAGTTGGTTCCACTGTTACTGTGCTTGTTTGAGTCGTTGACTCTGTTGAAGGTTTATTCGTTGTAGAAGTAGGTGCAACGGCTTCTGTTGTTGGCTTCACTGTTACTGTACTTGTTTGAGTCGTTGACTCTGTTGAAGGTTTACTCATCGTAGAAGTCGACGCACCAGTCGCTGCTGTAGGTTTTACAGTACTTGTCTCAGTCCCTGAAGTTACTATCGGCACACTAGTTGACGTTGTAGCAAACGTGGTCGCTTGTGAAGTAGTAGTTGTTTTTGCTACTGTCGTTGACTCCGTTGAAGGTTTACTTATTGTAGAAGTAGGTGCAACGGCTTCCGTTGTAAATTTATACCAATTCTCATTGTTGTCCAGTCAAATAGGAAACATTGCAGAGTTGTTTAATTGTGGAGCTGGCAAGAGAAGTAATAAATTTGCACAAAGCACCCTCAAGTAGAGCAATTGTATCGTATATTTTATTGCGCAAAATGTTCTGTTTTATATATAACCAAAGCCTCTCAACAGGATTTAGCTCAGGTGAGTATGGAGGTAGGTATATAATGTCGATATTTTTAGGTACCTTTAAATTTTTTGACCTATGCCAACTAGCACAGTCCATAACGAGAAAAGCCTCTCGTGTTTCTAGATATTGCGAAATTTGCTCAAGAAATATGTTCATGCAATCAGTGTTGACATTTGGTGCAAATAAGCTAGAACTCTCTCCATTTCTAGGATTAACTGCACTATAGAGATAGAAATTTTGCCTACCTAATTTTGTTTTAACCTGTGTTCTAATCCCCTTTTTAAACCACACATGTCCAACTTTTGAATGTGTGCCAAACCGTGATTCATCAAAGAAAAATAGCTCTTTTTCTGGATACTTGCTAATAGCTCCATTGAGATTTTTTTTTGAATTCCTCTTGTTTGCTTTTATCTTGTCCATTATGAACTGGTCTTGGTGTAATATATGAGAATTTCATCTTTTGCATATGGCGGTGTACTGTAGATTTGCTGATATTTAATCCGAACTTTTCCTGGATTCTTATTCTCATTTCTTTAATGGTGATATTAGGATTTTCTTCTATCCACTCTTCAATTTGCTGTAGTTGAGCCTGATTTAATTTAGTTTTTCTACGACGTTGTGAAGGAGCAAACAGTTTTTCTTCTCTGCCAATTTTCAAGAGTTTTACCCACGAAGTTAGTGCGCTTCTTGAAATGCAATATATTTTTGCTACAGCCGTTATACTGTACTTTTTTGCTGCAATTACAGCATTTAGTTTTTTTGAAACATATGCATTATTCCTTACTTTCTTCAGCATTTCTTTTGCTGATTCTACTACTTTTTCATCCAATAATTTTGATCTTAATGCCATTTAAACCTCGCTATTTTACTTACTTCAGTATGGCTTTTCTTCCATCATTGTCCATCTGTTTGCCCTGTAATGGGAATTGGTATTAGTAGTCTTCACAGCGTCGGTTTCTGCTGTGCTAGTAATTGCAGCAGTCGGCGTTTTCTTAGAAGTCACAACCGTTTCTGCAACAGTTATAGGAGCCACGGTACTACTAGAAATAATATCTGGCGTTAATCGACCGTTAATGATATTAACAAAATCACTGAGAGTTTTGATGCTATTTGCCGGTATTATTGTTGCTTCAGAAGATTTTCCAGAGCCGTTTTGATTAAAAGTTACAATATTTTCTCCACTTACCGCAGTTACGATAAAACCACCCTGACCGTTGCCTTTAATATATAATTGCTCTATAGGATCTGTAAATTGATAGATAGGAAAATCTGACACTGATCCATTTTTAAGTAGAGTTGCTATATGTAACCTCTGCTCATTAGCTGATTGGTCATTTTCAAGAAAAGCAACTAGATCATTTCCTTCCGTTTGTTCAACATACTGCAAAAAGCTTATTTCATGTTCTCTAGAAAGAGATAGTGCTTTATTATCTATTTGACCTTTTCGATTACCAAGTAAAAAGCCATTAACTCCATCCTTCAGACCCTGAATCACTTTAGCCATATCAAATTTAAAAATACGTGTTTTTCTCACCTCTTGATTTTCCTTAGTAATCCTTTTGCTCACTTGCGAATAAAGCATCGTGTTTCCATTTAATGCCAATTGCCCCTGATTATCAAAATTGAACAATTTTCTTTCTGTAACACCTTTTTCTCCAGTCAATACCTTAAATTTTCCGCTCTCGCTTGACTTTAAGTACCAAGAAACTAAAGTTTGATCCTTTAAGTTATGGGCGATTACAATTACGTCACCATTACCAACTTTCACTGCTCTTGGTTGAAAGTAACTATTGCCCACATTTGCAAGACTATTATTATCAATATTCTTTTGTAATTTTCTTTTATCTAAATGTTCAACTGAAGGAGTATTAACTGATTGTTTAATTCCGTAAGTGTTAAAAGATAAGCCTTTAACGCATTTTTCTCCTTCTTCGCTAATTCCTTCTTCAGGAAAGATAACTCCAACTTTATCTATTTCAGCTGAATCTTCTATTAATGTGAGAGATAATTGATCTTTGAATTCATTTGCTACGCTGATATTTGTACCACATTCGTATGTTTTTGATTGATATAATGGACTAATAAGTAATTTTACTTTACTGCTCCCATTACCATTATCTTGATAGCTGAGTCCGTAAGCAACTCCATTCCCCTCAATTAATTCTACGTTTGTTGGATTAAAACCTATCGCTTCTTTAATTTCCGGTGTATTTGAGTTGATCCCGAGTAATCTTCTTAATATAGACATAATTTTATTTAAAATATTAATAAAATGCTATTATGATTACTCCTGTGTGTTAATGTCAATGAAAATTTTAACTAAAATTAAAAAATTAATATAATATTTTATACTAAAAGGTAAATATAAGCTTGAAGAGGGCTAAGAAGCTTTATGCTATTTCTCAAAAAACCAACAATTGCAATCATTGGTTCTACAGGTATAATCTGTTAAAGTTTACACGAGTCTCATGAATGATAGAAAAAGAAGAGCAGTTTAGTTTTACATCAGAAAACCTCAAGAAAGCGGGAAAGTTTATAGAGATGTATCCCAAAGGTAGAGAAGGTAGTGCTGTTATGCCTTTACTATATCTGGTTCAAGAGCAATGCGGATGGGTTTCTGAATCTGCTATGCGTTATGTTGCTGATATGCTGCATATTCCACATATTCGTGTATATGAAGTGGCAAATTTTTACACCATGTATAATTTAAAACCAGTAGGCAAATATCTAATACAAATTTGTAGAACAACTCCTTGCTGGTTGTGCAATAGTGAAGAAGTTTTAAATACCTTTAAAAAAAAACTTGGAATCAATATCGGTGAGACTACTAAAGATAATTTGTTCACCTTAAAAGAAGTTGAATGCCTAGGTGCATGCGTTAATGCTCCCGTTGTGCAGATCAATAATGACTTCTATGAAAATCTTACTCCTGAGAAAGTAGAAAACATCATAACAGAACTTTCAGGCAAATAGATGAAAGAAGAATTTTCATTCAAGAGAATCAAGCAATCAGGTTCTGCAAGAGTTGGAACAATTAAAACTCCAAATGGAAGCGTAGAAACCCCCGCTTTTATATTCTGCGCAACAAAAGCTGCAATTAAAGCTGCAGATATTGAAAGAATAAGTGAAGCTGGTACCCAAATCATACTTTCCAACACCTATCACCTAATGCTTCAACCAGGAGAGAATACTGTTGCAAAACTTGGTGGTTTGCGCAAGATGATAGGATGGAATGGGCCAATGCTAACTGACTCAGGTGGATATCAGATATTTAGCTTAGGCCACGGATCAGTTTCGGAAGAGATAAAAGGAATAAGAAAAAAACAAAAAACTTTGATCAAAATTAATGAGGATGGGGCAATTTTTCGTTCTTACATTAATGGTAAAATTTATTGCTTAACTCCTGAAAAATCTGTACAAATTCAACAGAAATTAGGTGCAGATTTAATCCTAGTTTTAGATGAATGCACTCCATTTCACGTAAGCAAAGAATACACAGCAAAATCAATGCTCATGAGCCACAGATGGGCTGAACGTTCTTTAAATGAATTTGAAAAAAACAATAATGGCAAGCAGGCACTTTATGGAATTAGTCAAGGCGGAGTGTATCAAGATTTACGTAGAGAAAGTTGTGATTTTATCAACGATTTGCCATTTTTTGGTCAAGCAATAGGTGGATCACTTGGTCAAAGTAAAGAGCAGATGCATGATGTAGTTTCTTTCACTATGGACCACCTGAAAAAAGACAGGCCTACTCATTTGCTTGGTATTGGTGGAATTGTGGACATCTTTCGCGGAGTAGAGCTTGGAATTGACACGTTTGATTGCGTGCATCCAACCCGCTTAGCAAGGCATGGTGGCGCACTTGTTAAAGTAAAAAACAGAAATTCTATTTCTTCAAAGTGCAAAGAGCATATTAATTTGCGGAATCAACGATTTGAGCTGGACAACAACCCAATTGAAAGTGACTGTTTATGTTTTACCTGCAGAAAACATTCAAGAGCTTATATACACCATTTACTGAAAGCTAAAGAGCTCCTGGCTTACACGCTCGTTACCATTCATAATATTTTCTTTATGAATAAGTTAATGGCATCAATAAGGCAGGCTATATTAGATGATAGGCTAGATCGGGAGAAAAATAATTGGATTAGTGAGACACCACTACACTGTGAATTATACACCTAGTTCATATTTTTCTACGCTTATTTTATATTCCCTAAAACAGAAAAAGCCTTCCTCTTCCTACTCTTTCTTCCTTGGCTAATCCATAGTTAGCGTTTTTTGCACATGTGCGTTGCATTTTTTAATCTTCTTTAAAAACTTGACAATACATGACAACACTGGTATGTTAAAAATATAGTTTTTGTGAGGTATTTATGGTTAACAATAAAGAAAAACATCAAATAGCGTTTTGCGTTTCAGCCGTTACATTCTTAGCTGGGTTATCATTAATCGCAACTGCAATTGCAGTGGGTACCGTACCTGCTATAGCTGCTTGTCTAGTGATAGGAGGAATTTTGACTGTCTTGTCTGGTGTGCAAGCAGTAGAAAGCTATTTATTTTTACGAAACAGCGAGAAAACTTTGAATAAACTGATAAGTAATATACGCGATGAACCAGAAAGCAAACTTTTTATAGAAAGGATTTTGCAACCGTTCATTGAACTTTTTAGTGAGCTTAAGCAACATAATTAAAGTACACTAAGCTTTAAGCATAGAAACCACTTTATCGTAACTTGGCAATGATTCAATTTCTCCAATTGCAGCTAGAGTGGTTTTTTCATGCTGAGATAACAATTCTTCTGCTGCTTTTTTTACGTTAGCAGTGGTAACTGCACTAATTTTTTCTATTAATTCATTTTTACTGATGTACCTATTATAGTTACCGTAGTAGTGTCCCAATGTTTCAGCACGTGAGCTAACACTTTCGCGTGACATTAAAATTTGGGATTTTACTCGCTCTTTCACTCTATTTACTTCTTCTTCCTTCAGATCATCTGTAGACAACTTCTTCAACTCTGTCGTTATAGATTTTAAAAGCTTATCTAAGTTACTACTGTCTGTACCAGCAAAAATGGAAAACATTCCTGTATTAGTATAGCTGGAATTAAATGAATAAACAGAGTAAGCTAATCCCTGCTTTTCCCTTACTTCCTGGAATAAACGTGATGACATTCCGCTCCCTAATATAGAATCAAGCACTTGAAACGTGTGATATTTATCGTCATGGCGAGAAACACTAGGTAGACCAATTAGCAAGTGTACCTGATCTAATTTACGATGTTCTAAATACTCACCACCAGTACAGCTCGCATTTTGGCTTTTTTTCAGCTTTTTAGAATGAATCTTTGAGAGAAAATCTTTGGTTAATGCAACAACTTCTTCATGTTCAACATTTCCTGCAACGGCAAATAGCATATTCTCACCAAAGTAATGCTCATTTATGTAATTATCTATATCTCCTCGAGTAAAAGATTTTACAGTATTTTGCGTGCCTAAGATTGACCTACCAAATGGTTGGTCTTTATAAGCTGCCTCAAAATATTTGTCGAAAATAATGTCACTTGGTGAATCATTAGTTTGAAAAATCTCTTGTATTACAACACCCTTCTCACGTTCCAATTCATCTTCTGGAAACGTGGAATTCATCAATATATCTATTAATATATCAATACCAGTTTTTATGTCTTTCTTGAGGACTTTTGCATAATAGGTGGTGCTTTCCCTACCAGTGCTGGCGTTGAAAACCCCACCTATGTCATCAAAAGCTTTTGCAATTTCAAATGCAGTTCTTGTCTTCGTCCCTTTGAAAGCCATGTGTTCTAGAAAATGGGATATTCCATTTTGATTTGCACTTTCCGCTCTACTGCCAACACCAACTCGTATGCTTAAAGCTACGGAATCAACATCACGCACCTGCTCAGTTATTATGCGCAGACCATTATCTAATTTTGTTACCTGGGGTACATTCATCTTATGTGTTCTTTTTTAAATTCTCTTCTGCAAAATCCCAATTAATTAAATGGTCAAGGAAAACTTTTATGTAGTCAATTCTACGGTTTTGACAATCTAAATAATAGGCGTGCTCCCACACATCCATAGTGAGTAGTGGCACTTGGCCATAAATTATTGGCAAATCTGCATTTGGAGTCTTGGTGATTTTGAGCTTTCCTAACCTACCTTTTTCGAGCACTAACCATACCCATCCACTGCCAAACTGGCTTACTCCATGACTCGAAAATTCTTCATAAAATTTATCAAAGCCACCGATATCGTCTTGAATTTTTTTTGCTAGAAGACTACCATCTTTAGGCTTACCACCACCATTTTTTTTCATTGAATTCCAATAAAAAGTGTGATTCCAAACTTGTGCTGCATTATTAAATATAGGCAAGTTGCCGCTATTACCATGCACTTTTGTTATTAATTCCTCAATTTTTACATGTTGATAATCCGTATTTTCAACTAGCTCGTTGAGTTTATTTAAATATCCTTTATGGTGCTTATCATAATGAAAATCTAAGGTTTTTGCAGATATATAAGGCTCCAAAGCTGTTTTATCGTATGGTAATTCAGGTAAAGTAAAACTCATAAAAACCTCTTTATTTCTAACCTACTTGGATGGTAGGGCAATATATGCTTTTGTGCAACATATAATTAATAGCTAAAACATTTAGGTATCTATTGCATTATTCTAAATTATACTACAATAACGATTATCATATAAGCCATAGAAATGGATTAAATGCAAAAGTTACTTTACACCCTTCGCCAACCCCCTTATCATGAAACTGAAGCTATTTATTTATCTTCTCTGTACAGATTAAATGACAAAAAAACTCACGTATCTGGCGTCTCATGTTTAATTTTTTGCACTATGTGCACCTTATGTCTTATAAAATTTCTACCTACATAAGCTGAAACGCGCTTATAAAGCGTTTAAAACATAAAAAAACGCCAACTTAAAAAATGGATAGTGAATAACTAGCTACCCTAGGGTTTCTTTTGCCTTTTTCTCCGCTTAGTAAATTTCTTAATGTTTATACGGAAGGTGTCATTCCAGCGCGTGACGCTGGAATCCCAAAAAAAGGATGATGTCATCCGAGTAGCTGACACTGGGATGACATCATAGGGGCGCTGGCCTGACAATCGTCATTCCGCTACGTGTTAGCGGGATCTAGAGATACCGTGACGGTATGACAAGGGAGAACAGTTGTATTCCTGCACAATTTATTCTCATGACAAAAACGTCTTAACTTTCTCTCTACTTTTTCTGGATAAGGTCAATTTTGTGAAAAAATGGATTGAATTATAGGCAGATTTGGCTATTATTTGTAATACATGGGTATTAGGTAAAATGTTTAAATTTGATCCTTTATTATTAGCTCGAATTCAGTTTGCCTTCACAATAGGCTTTCACATTATATTTCCTGCTTTCACGATCGGGCTTGCAAGTTTTCTAGCCTTTTTGGAATGGTGTTGGCTTAAGACTGGTGATACACGTTTCCGTGATGTTTATAAATTCTGGATCAAGATTTTTGCCGTTGCTTTTGGCATGGGAGTGGTATCTGGAGTTGTAATGTCATATCAACTTGGTACCAATTGGTCGATTTTTTCTGACCGCATAGCCAATGTTCTCGGCCCTCTATTTTCCTTTGAGGTTTTAACAGCCTTTTTTCTGGAGGCATCTTTTTTGAGTATTATGCTATTTGGATGGAATAGAGTAAGTTCTCGTATGCACTTTGCTTCTACTTGTATTGTTGCAGTGGGAACGCTTATTTCAGCTTTTTGGATTATTGCGGCCAACAGTTGGATGCAAACACCCGCTGGATTCACGATTGGTGAGAATGGTCTCCTATATCCAACCAATTGGTTAGAGATTATTTTTAATCCTTCTTTCCCTTATCGCTTTATTCATATGGTAACAGCAGCCTATCTTACAACAGCTTTTGTGGTTGGTGGTGTAGGAGCATTTTATCTTTGGAGAAAACGACATGCTCCTCAAGCAAGAATTATGCTTGGTATGGCAACCATTATGGTAGCTTTAGCTGCACCATTTCAGCTGTTCATGGGAGATAGGCATGGATTAAATACACTAAAGCATCAACCTGCTAAGATTGCTGCAATGGAAGGTATATGGGAAACCGAAAAAGGGGCTGGCTTACTTTTATTTGCTTATCCGGATCAGCAAAATGAAATTAATCACTACGAGATAAAAATTCCTAATCTTGCCAGCTTGATCTTAACACATGATTTTTTAGGACAAGTAAAAGGATTAAAGGAATGGAAAAAAGAAGATAGACCACCTGTAGTATGGGTATTCTGGTCCTTCCGTATAATGGTTGGAGTTGGAATTTTAATGATCATAATTGGGTCAGTAAGTGTTATACAGTATCTTCGTGGCAAATTATTCCAAAGTTGTTTCTTACATGGATGGTGGATATCAATGATGCCGTCTGGGTTCATAGCGTTACTTGCAGGTTGGTTTACTACTGAAATTGGCCGTCAACCTTACACTGTATATGGAATTATGCGCACAATTGAATCATTTTCATCTGCGATTACCGGTCCTCAGGTTGCATGGTCTTTGATTGCATTTATCGTTATGTATACCCTTATATTTGGAGCAGGTAGTTACTATATTCTGAAACTTATATACAAAGGAATTCCTGTCATTAAAGAAGAAGAGCAATTTTATAAACACGGTATTGGAGCTTCAGTGATTGATGCTGGTACATCTGGAAAGGACAACAATCATGTTTGATTTTTCTTCCTTAATTAATTTACCCCTAATCTGGGGATTACTAATTGCCATAGCTGTTTTACTGTATATTTTAATGGATGGGTTTGATTTAGGTATTGGTATTTTACTTCCTTTTGCACCGTCAGATAAATGCCGTGATCACATGATAAGCTCAATTGCACCATTTTGGGATGGAAACGAAACATGGTTGGTATTGGTTGGTGGAGGGTTGTTTGCTGCTTTTCCTCTTGCATATTCAATATTAATGCCTGCTTTTTATATTCCAATCATTATTATGCTGCTTGGCCTTATAGTGCGCGGAGTATCCTTTGAGTTTCGTTTTAAGGCAGAAGGAAAATACAGGCGATTATGGGATTATGCCTTTCATTTTGGGTCACTTGGTGCTGCATTTTGCCAAGGCATGATTTTAGGTGCATTTATACATGGTGTAGAAGTAAACGGACGCAACTTTTCTGGTGGCCAATTTGATTGGGCAAGTGCTTTTAGTGTAATGACAGGCATTGCTGTGATATTTGGATATGCACTTTTAGGTTCTACATGGCTCATAATGAAGACAGAAAATATAACACAAGAATGGGCACGCAAGGTTGCTTCTTATACGCTTGGTTTTGTAGGTATTTTCATGGGACTAGTGAGTGTAGTGACACCATTTTTAAATGAACGTATTAAAAACTTTTGGTTTAGTATGCCAAATTTTTATTATTTATTTTCTATTCCATTACTCACATCTTGGCTATTTTTCATGCTGTGGTTTGATCTTCAGAATACTAAACGGGAGTACCGTCCATTCTTTCTCAGTATTGCTATTTTTTTTATGGGATATTTAGGTTTAGGAATTAGTATCTACCCATGGATTATACCTTTTCAATATACCATTCTGGATGCAGCTGCTTCTGGGCCAAGTTTATCTTTAATGCTCATTGTTATAATACCGCTTTTACCAATCATTTTAACTTACACTGGTTATTGCTATTATGTCTTTCGTGGAAAATCAAATTATGAACACACATATTAAGGAGTTAGTGACCTTATGGTTAAAACGTTACCCTTAAATCAAGCAGTCGTTCTGGCAATGGCGTCAACTCAAGAACCTTCATTAGCAAACCCTCCTATGGATTTTCTGAAAAGTTTTTGAGTATATTGTATTTTTAATTTGTAGAATAAGTTTTTTTCCTTTTTGCATGCTAACCAAAAAGGGTTCTGTCATCCTTCTTGTCATATAAGTAGCTTGACGCGGGCATTCAGTTTTCTTTATAATTTTCTTTGTGAAAGAACAAAAATGCTTATTTGTAACCATAGCTGGCTTACCAAATGCTGGGAAGTCTACATTAATTAACAGCATCATAGGCAAGAAAATTGCAATTGTCACCCCTAAAGTGCAAACAACAAGGACGCAAATAAGGGGTGTTGCAACATGCAACAACACACAAGTTGTCTTTACTGACTCCCCAGGAATTTTCTCAGCAGAAACAAAACTTGAAAAAGCTTTAGTCAAATCTGCATGGTCGGCAGTTAAGGATAGTGACATCACTTTGTTGCTTGTTGATGTAAGCAATTATTTGAAAAATATAGAAAGAATTAAGACTATATTTATGCGGCTGCAGCGCACAAAAGGCAGATGCATTTTGGTTATCAATAAAACTGATTTGGTAAAAAGGCCTGAATTAAAGATGGCGCATGAGCATCTGAATTTGCTTTATAAATTTGAAAAGGTTTTTATGATATCAGCATTAAAGAATGATGGACTTTCTGATTTGATGAATTACTTGTCTGAAGTTGCATCGGTGAGCCCCTGGTTTTATGAAGAAGATCAAATAACCGATTCCTCGACAAATTTTTTATCAGCAGAAATTACGAGAGAAAAATTATTCTTGAACTTGCGTGAAGAATTGCCATACTCTACAGCTGTTATAACTGAACAATTTGAGGAAAAAAAAGATAAGAGTTTAGTCATCAAACAGATCATATTTGTGTTGAAAGATAATCATAAAAAAATAGTACTAGGAAAAGATGGCAGTAATATTAAAAAAATTAATATCGAAGCGCGTGCTGAACTAGAAAAATTATTTGAGTGCAAGGTACACCTCTTTTTATTTGTGAAAGTGCGACCTTGGATCGACCGTCCGGAGGAGTATATAGGCAATGCTTAATTCTTTATTGGTATTTGATATTGAAACTATACCAGATGTAAATTCCTGCAAAAATTTACTCAATATTAGTGATGATAGTAGTGTAGAAGAGAAGAGGGATGCATTAACAAAATATCATCTTGAAATAACAAACGGGCAAAACTCTTTTCTGCGTCAGCCTTTTCACCTTGTTGTAGTTATTAGTTTTTTACTTTGCAATATAAGCTACCAGAGTGGTTATGAGGTGTTCACACTGCAAGAAATAAGATCTGGAGGCACACTAAATTCTAGTGAAAAGGAGCTAGTGAAAGGATTTTTTAACTACATATCAGAGAAAAAGCCAAGATTAGTTTCGTTCAACGGACGCACTTTTGATATACCAGTGCTGAAGTATCGTGCTATGGTCCATGGCATTCAAGCAGAATATTTTCATAAAGCTGGCGATAAGTGGAATAGTTACAATCAGAGATATAGCAGTGATTGGCATTGTGATTTGCTTGAATCCCTCTCTGATTTTGGAGCTTCTGCGAGAGTAAAAATGAACGAAGTTTGTGCAGCATTTAATCTTCCTGGTAAGATTGGAGTTGATGGGTCACAAGTTATGGACTTATACGATAGCGGCAAGATACAAGAGATTCGAGATTATTGTGAAACAGATGTAATTAACACTTATTTGATTTACTTAAGGTTCATGCATCATCAGGGACGGATTACTACTGAAAGCTACAACAAAAGTGTGGAAGAGCTGCTTTTAGAGTGCGAAAAAAAAGAATACCTAAAGAAATTTAAAGAAGAATGGCAAATAACTTGTGGTGGAAAAATTTTACTTCCATAGAATAAATAGTCGAGTTATAATGCACTAGCAAGCGAACCTCTGTACTAAATTTTGGTTAATATACACGTTGAGCATATTAAGAAAGTTGCTTTTAAGGTATTGCATTTTACTTTTATTTTCGTTATAAGGTTGCTTTAAGTTGAATTTTCAACATTTTTATACCATTTACATTTAAGATATGATTTCGAAATTTTTTGGGGGCACTTCATGAAAAAGTCTATGTATACTAGAACTGCTCTAGTTTCTTTATTAACTTTATGTTCTTTCAGCAGTTTTGCAGCTGACTTTCCTGATGAGAGTATGAAGGAAATAAAAAAGCAAGAGAGCACAAAAACTTCTGGAAAAACAGAAGTTATGAAAACATCAAATAAAAAACTGAAAGAAAAGATGGACAGAATATGTAATGCTGATCCAAGAAAAAAAGCTGAAGAGCTTAAGAAAAAGGAAGAGATGAGATTAGCAGCCGAGCAGAAGAAAAAAGAGGAGATCAGGCTAGCAAATGAGAAAAAAGCAAAGCTTATAGAGGATTCAAAAGCGAAAGCTCTAAACGCTAAGAATTCTAATATAGAAAAAGGTAAAGTTTCAAAAACTAAGCGTTCTAAAACTAAGAATGCTAAAGTTGAAGCTAAAGATGTAAAGAAGGATATAAAAGTTATTAACAAAAATACAGAGGAAAAAGGTAAGGCAAGTCCTGTTGTTTCAGTTGGTGGAGTTGATATTATCGATACCAATCAAGGGCAAAGTAATTTAAGAATAACTTTTGGTGGTGTTGTTGATGCTCAAGGTTATGGCAAAGCTGGACCAAGTGGCGCAGATTATAAACGTTATAACGTTATGCCAAACAGATCTACAGAGTATTATAATGCCACTCCAGATATAACAAAAGGAGCAAATCCAATATTCTATGAAGGAATAGGAAATATTGGTGATTACAGCAACGATATGGGTATGATTGCTGATGCAATATTGCACCTCAGAGCAGAAAATAAGAATGAAGATTTAGGTATTCTTTATGGTGCTGACGTGCAGTTTCATGTCCCAGTGACCGAAGGTAAGGGAGCTTCACAGGGTGTTTATGCTGCAAAAGGCAGAAGTGCGCATGTGTTTGTTAACTCAAAATATGGTGACGTGAAGCTTGGTTACCAATTTGGTCCTGAGGCTCTGATGAGGCTTGATGCAACAAGAATTGCGACTGTTGACGGAGCTGCAGATAGTGACTGGTTCAGAAAAGTGAACTTAGAAGGAAGCGCTGCTAGCTTTCCATTTTATGTAACACCACGTCTTTACACTGAAAGTTTTTCGAGTGAAAGTGAAAAATTCTCTTTCCGTATGGCAGGGAAATATAACAAAGGCGTTATGACTACACTGCCATTTAGAGTTGCTTACTACTCACCAAATTATATGGGCGCAAGGTTTGGCATCAGTTATGCACCTCGTTATGATAGTAGCTTGTTTATTGTGAAAGAAAAAGAAGAGAAAAACGGTAAGGTAAAAGATAAGATAAGGCATGTCGGTCCAGACTATGAGCACATAGTAAGTGCTGGTGCATCATATGAATATGACTTTGATAAATATAATGTAAAAGTTAAAACTTCTGCAGTTGGTGAGTATGGTCAAGCAAAAAAACTAAATAAAGATAAGCATGTTTATAATGAATATGTAGAGTACAATGACCTTATGGGTGTTAATTTGGGTGTAAGCGCTGATTATAAGATTAATGAAGATCAAGGCGTAAAATTTGCTGCCTCTTTTGCATACTTGGGCAAATCTGGTCAACCGAAGGGTATTAAAAAATTAATTGGTGATACCTATACGGAAATTGATAGTAAAGATGCTACTGATGGCAAAAGAGTGGAAGGGCTGAAAGCTCAATTTGTTAAAGATAGTATAGATACCATGTATTGGACTGTAGGAGCTGGGTATCAACATGAGAATATCTACACAAGTTTGACGTATTTTGGCAGCAGAATGAATGACAAAGATATGCTTCATGATGGTGCACTTGGCGTTCAATATGATCTGTCTCCTGCATGCAGTAAGAGCAAATTTGTTCCTTACGCAGCTCTCCATTATTTTATGACTAACGAAACAGGTAAGCTGAAAGATGAGTCTGATGCTGATGTACCTTCTAACCAAGGAATTCTCCTTCTTACTGGTGTGAAGTTTTCTTTCTAACCAGCCAGTACACACCACAGTTAACTGTGGTGTATTCTTGTCTGTTAGTGTTTATTTGTCGATCAAATAAACATATGGTGTCCTCTCTCCTGTCATCCCAGTGCGTGACACACAACTGTACGAACATTGTGATTTGAGGACACTCCACCAAGAAGGATGTCATCCCAGTGCCCAGACACTGGGATCCAGCTTTCCATGCAACTTCATCAAAAGCGTTTATTCAGCATAAGATCAGCCACTTTTTATGCTCACCAAATCAGTTTGCTTACTTACAAGCAAAATTTCCTGGATTCCAGTGTCAAGCACTGGAATGACACCCTATGGTCACCGGAATGACGCTTTATGGCTACTTAGAGGTTGTCCGGAAACTAGTAAATTCAAGCATATTCCCTCTTTAACATAACCCTACTCATAGCTAGGTATATGAAATTCTCAGTGGATGTTGTGAGTAAATCATACTCCTTCGATAGCCTTCTATTCCTATTAACCCAAGCAAAAGTCCTTTCTACAACCCATCTTCTTGGCTGTACTTTAAACCCTTGTTCTCTTGTTGGTAGTAGCTCAGGTGGCGTATCTTTGTGCACCCAAAATCTACATGGAGGCCTTGTAACAATTTCAATATCTATGTCATATTCTTCCTTTATGTGATTCTTTAAATTTCTTCCTTGGTATCCCATGTCAGCCCACATTTTTTTAACTTTAGTATATTTTGTTCTCATATTGTTTAATGCTATTTTAATACCATCTCTATCATTTTCGTTAGCAGCGCCTACGTAACAACCTAGTATAAAACCCTGAGTGTCTGTAATTATATGCCTTTTTCTACCCTTTACTTTTTTACTTCCATCATAGCCTTTGATCCCCCCTTTTCTGTAGTCTTTACAGATTGACTATCTACTATACAGGCACTCGGCTGCTCATTCCTTCCTATTTTTCTTCTACTATATTTTGTAATTTCATAATTCATTTTCTCAAAAATTCCCTGCTTCTTCCATTGCCTGAACTGCTCATACACAGTCTTCCATAGCGGAAAATCATTTGGTAAATACCGCCATTGACACCCTGTACGCAATACATAGAAAATTGCTTCTAATATTTCTCTTTTGCTATACTTTGGCGGCCTTCCTCCTTTCTTGTATGATACTCTGAAGTGTTTTTCTATTCTTGCCCATTCCCTTTCGCTTAGATCTGTTGGATACTTTTTTCTCATCTTTACCCCGTACTAAAATTTCAGATATTATAGCCTTTTACTTGTTTCCGGACAACCTCTAATACCAATTCCCATTACAGGGCAAACAGATGGACAATGATGGAAGAAAAGCCATACTGAAGTAAGTAAAATAGCGAGGTTTAAATGGCATTAAGATCAAAATTATTGGATGAAAAAGTAGTAGAATCAGCAAAAGAAATGCTGAAGAAAGTAAGGAATAATGCATATGTTTCAAAAAAACTAAATGCTGTAATTGCAGCAAAAAAGTACAGTATAACGGCTGTAGCAAAAATATATTGCATTTCAAGAAGCGCACTAACTTCGTGGGTAAAACTCTTGAAAATTGGCAGAGAAGAAAAACTGTTTGCTCCTTCACAACGTCGTAGAAAAACTAAATTAAATCAGGCTCAACTACAGCAAATTGAAGAGTGGATAGAAGAAAATCCTAATATCACCATTAAAGAAATGAGAATAAGAATCCAGGAAAAGTTCGGATTAAATATCAGCAAATCTACAGTACACCGCCATATGCAAAAGATGAAATTCTCATATATTACACCAAGACCAGTTCATAATGGACAAGATAAAAGCAAACAAGAGGAATTCAAAAAAAAATCTCAATGGAGCTATTAGCAAGTATCCAGAAAAAGAGCTATTTTTCTTTGATGAATCACGGTTTGGCACACATTCAAAAGTTGGACATGTGTGGTTTAAAAAGGGGATTAGAACACAGGTTAAAACAAAATTAGGTAGGCAAAATTTCTATCTCTATAGTGCAGTTAATCCTAGAAATGGAGAGAGTTCTAGCTTATTTGCACCAAATGTCAACACTGATTGCATGAACATATTTCTTGAGCAAATTTCGCAATATCTAGAAACACGAGAGGCTTTTCTCGTTATGGACTGTGCTAGTTGGCATAGGTCAAAAAATTTAAAGGTACCTAAAAATATCGACATTATATACCTACCTCCATACTCACCTGAGCTAAATCCTGTTGAGAGGCTTTGGTTATATATAAAACAGAACATTTTGCGCAATAAAATATACGATACAATTGCTCTACTTGAGGGTGCTTTGTGCAAATTTATTACTTCTCTTGCCAGCTCCACAATTAAACAACTCTGCAATGTTTCCTATTTGACTGGACAACAATGAGAATTGGTATTAGTATTAACTAAATTCTAAACTAACTGTGCTATAATGAAAAAGATAAAACTCGGAATACTAATTTCAGGTGGGGGGTCGAATATGCAGGCCTTAATAGAAGCATGTCAAGATCAGAATTTTTCCGCAGAAGTTGCATGTGTTATCACAAATAATAGCGAAGCTGCTGGTCTGAAAATAGCAGAGCAAGCAGGAATCTCAGCGTTTATTGTTAAAGATAAACCGCTTGATGCTGGTAAAATTCACGAAATACTTGTTCAACATAAGGTTGATTTAATTTGCCTTGCAGGGTTTATGAGAATTCTCAAAGCTGATTTTCTGAGTAAATGGCATAACAAGGTGATAAATATTCATCCCTCTTTACTTCCGTCTTTTAAAGGCCTAAACGCTCAAGAGCAAGCTCTAAAAGCAGGTGTAAAAATTACAGGTTGTACTGTACATTATGTCACTCCTGAAGTTGATGCTGGAGCCATAATTGCTCAAGTTGCTGTGCCAGTGTTACTAGCTGATGATATTCAAAGCCTCTCAGAACGCATTCTAGCTGAGGAGCATAAGTGCTATGTAAAAGCAGTAAGATCAATAGCAGAAAGTATGTATCCGTTCAGGAGAGTGGTTTAAGAAACAATAGATAGGAGATTTTGGAAAGGATTGAGACCCCTTTGTTTCCAAGTTAAGTATAATGAAATTATCCGCTCAAGGAATGTATTTCCCCGCTTTGATTGTGTAAAATATGAGTTTTTGCGATAAACGACATAATGCCGAATTTGCCGTTCAGCGTGGTTATTTGTCAGCGGAATATTTTCTGGGTCATCTAAAAATTTCCACATCATTCTTTCAGATCTCAGAACATTTTTTGCAACTCGAGAGGCTCCAATTGCTTCAGGTAAACGAGATATCTCCTTCAAGTAATACTTTGTACGTTTTCTTAATTTTCTGGCACGTCTGACAAACCTCAAAACATCTATCTCACTTTTTAGTAAAGCTTTTTTTAGTGCAAATAATTCAGTGGCCACGTTTCTCAAGTAACAACCCAGAACTTTAACTTCAATATTCCAACTATGTGCTAATCTTTCAAAATCTCTTGATAAATGTGCCCAACAGATTTGCCTGTTTTTATCGGCAAAATAATTGTATGCTGCATACCTGTCAGTTATTACCAAGCTATTGCGATTGCAGAATTTACTATTTTGTAAAACTTTCATTCCTCTTGACTCTGTAAATTTTACAAAACTTGCCGTATTGCTTGCAAACATCCAACACCAAGCGAGTTTACCTTTGTTATAATGGCTCGTTTCATCAATATGTAGAACTTTACTCCTACTTATCTCTTGTTCGATCTGCTCATACATTTTTTTGCATTTTGAAGCAACTCTATGTTCACTATTTGATATGCTACCGACGCTTATGTTCAAATTGAAGATATCATTTACGACACTCGCTATTTCGCGTTTTGAATTTTTGTAGAATCCGCTGAACGCTGCAATTATTGACTTAACCCTTGGACCAAATGTATCTGGCGTAACACCTTCCGGTAACTTGCTACTTCTTCTCTTTCCGCATCTCCGACAACGGCCATGTTCTAACTGATATTCCACTACATAAGGCTTGATTTCTGGAAGATCAACTTTCTGATGAATATATGGTTTTTCACATATTGCAATTTCTCCTCCGCATTCGCAAGTATTAGGCAACTCTATCTTTACTACTTTATCTGCATCCATGTTGGCGCGAAAACTTCCTTTATGACCAACCTGACCGCCAATATTCCTTTCGCTTTTCGGCTTATTCTTTTTTATTTTATACAACTCTTTGGAACTTGGTATTGATGAATTTTTTGAGCTTAAACCGAGTCTTTCTCTTAACTCAGCATTTTCTATCTTTAAAGCCTTATTTTCTGCTTTTAAACTTTCATTCTCTTTTTCCAATCTTTCTATTTTTGCTTCTAACCTTTCTATTTTTTGCTGTAAATTTTTGCAAAGTTCTAAAAGGTTTACCATATTATTTCACTTTTGCTCTATGATTATCTTTTTAGATCACCTTGTCTACCTTATTCTGCCACTCCGCTGAACGGATACAGAAAAAGCTTACACAACCTTGTGCAATACCCTATTTAACCTCAAGGCAACAGGTAACCTGAAATTAAATGGTAACCAATCGACCTTTCCTAATTTAAATGATAAACCAACTATGCTTACACGCCCAATGATATTTTCCATTGGTACAAAACCAACTTCAGGAAACCTGCTATCCAAAGAATTATTTCTATTGTCTCCCATAACAAAAAATTGATCGTTAGGTACATAATAAACCGGAGTGTTATATGATAGCTTATTAGAAATGTTATCTACCAAAATCTCATGCTCCTTGCCACTTAAAAGCGTTTCTATATACCTTGGTATGTTACGATTCGACTCATAATCAAAAAAACTTTCAATTTGCCTTCGCTCTACTTTCTGATCATTTAGGTATAATTCTCCCTCTATCATTTGCACTTTGTCACCTGGTGTTCCTATTACTCGCTTAACAAACCTGATGCTGTCATTTCTTGTGGGTTTGAAAACTACTATGTCGCCACGCTTTGGAGGGGTATAAAAAATCCTGCCGCTAAAAATGTTTGGAGAAAATGGAAAGGAGTGTTTACTGTAACCGTATGAATATTTACTAGTAAAAATGTAATCCCCTTCAAGTAGGGTGCTTTTCATTGAACCAGAAGGTATATGAAATGGCTCGAATAAAAAACTACGTATTGATAGCACAATCAACAGTAAAAAAAACAATGAAGATAAAAATCTTCCCGCTCTTATCACCCAGTTTTTGCTTAGTTCTTCCAACTTTTCCAACTTTGTTTTTCTTATAGATTAAGCTTATTATAATACATAAATTAAAAAATGGTAATATGAAATTTTACTTGTGAATGTTATTCCTCTATTCAAAACAATTTTGAAAAGGCGGTTCATTTCTTTCAACGGCGTCATCCAAGTAGCGTGACACATAACTGTACGAACATTGCAATTTGCAGGTGGCAGATGAAAGTAGCTGATGCACATCTGTACGAACATTTGCTTTTGTTAAGGTAATATGGTGTTATGAAAGTAGCTGACACTGGAATGGCTTTGTTGCATCGCTACTTATGAAAGGCTAACTATAGTTAGGATTATAAGCAACCTATTGAAAATCTTGTTTTTTTGCAATCAATCTGATCAAATTTAAGAATAGTAATTTGTTATTTATATTAATAAATTTAATTCTATTGAAAATAGCTAAAGCATTGAAATTCTTGAATTTTAGCCGGATTGGTAAATGGTAGTGAAATTTCTTTTACTCAAATTTAGGTATTCATTGACCGTTCTTGTTATAAATACCAGAATAATAAGCTACTGATATTCCCTATCTTTTTTATCTTTAATCCATCATAGCTAGCGATGCAACAAAGCCCACTGGAATCCAGGTTGTAACCGTTCACGGATTGTGAGAATGAATAAAGAACTAAGCAGTCGTAACTTTTGGAAGGGATTTTGGCCATTGAGACGTGATGTCAAAAATATCGACAACATTCTTTCCACAAATCTTTCTCCATGTTCCGACCAGGTGAAAAAGCTGTTTTTACGATAGCCGTCTAATTTGCCGTTCTGCAAGGTTGTTGATTGACTTCAGGCTTTCGTAAAAACTTCCACACCATATCCTCGGCCTTAACATCTTAATGGCCATTCTCAAACCATTTACAAGCCTTGTCATTTCATGCCCCCCCTTTTTGCATTAGTTGTGTAGCATCTTTTAATATTAGCAAGGCCTATAATAGTGCAACACTGCCTTACGTATTGCCAATCCAAATTCTACTTGCTGTAAAATAACACAATCTGCTACATCGCTGCTAATCTCAATCCCTCTGTTTATTGGCCCTGGGTGCATAACAATCGCATCTGGTTTTGCGTATGATAGCTTTTGTGAATCAAGTCCATACAAATAAAAATATTCTTTCTCTGAAGAACTATTATTCATGCGCTCTTTCTGCAATCTCAAAAGCATAATTACGTCAGCATCCTTTATACCTTCAATTAATGAATAATGGACTGAATCTACTTCAGGAAAATGCTTACAAATCAAAGTTGGTGGTGCGACCAAGTTTATCTCTGCTCCAAACATTTTTAGCAATCTTATATTTGATCTTGCAACTCTACTGTGCAGAATATCTCCACATATCACAACTTTGAGGTCCTTTATTTGCTTTTTGTGATTGCTGATTACAAGATAGTCTGCAAGAGCTTGAGTTGGATGTTCACTACTTCCATCGCCTGCATTGATTAGCGAGCAGTTAACATACTTTGCCAGTGTATTAATGATACCACTACTTTTATGCCTGATTATTATGTAATCAGGATTCATTGCATTTAATGTTTTGATCATGTCTTTTAGATCTTCTCCCTTGTTAATAGAAGAAGATCTTATTGGCAAAGTTACAACATTTGCTCCAAGGCTTTTTGCTGCTATTTCAAAAGACGCAAGTGTACGCGTTGAATCTTCAAAGAATAAATTTATTACTGTCTTATTTTCCAAGATATGACTATTTGCAACTTCTTTTTTAAGGTACTGGTTGGCCAACTTAGTTATATTTTCTACATCATCGACTGTAAGGTCTGAGATGTTTAACAAATTCCTTCTATTGTTCATAGTTTCCTTTTCAACTATTTGAACCTATTCTACTTTCTTATTACCTTTTTTCAATAGACTTCTTGTGCAGCAATTGTTTTGGTGAAAGAACGGAAAAAGATAGTAAAGTCAAAATTAAGTTAGAAGGAAGAAAAAGTTCAGCGAGTCAAGAGTAAGGTATATTAGCATAAATCTTTCATCCCAATGTTTAGTGGCGCTGGGGATTACTTCCACTTACACTCATCCGCTATCATAACAGCCTCAAAAAGATGCTTCTCAAGTTCACTTAGAGGCAAATCACTTTGTGAATAATTTCCCCAAGATTTTAGTATATCGGAAGTTTCAACGCCTTCAATAATAGGATATTCTTGGTTTTTTTTAGCGTATAACTCTTGAGCCTGCTTGCTTACTAAAAATTCCAATAAGACTATAGCATTTTCCCTGTTTTTTGCGTTTTTTGTTACTGCTGCACCACTGATGTTTACCATTACACCGTGATCGTTGCGATTAGGAAAAAAAGCCCCTAGCTTGTCTGCAACATTCTTTTTATTTTCTGATGAAAGAATTCTCGCAAAGTAGTAGCTGTTTACTATTGCAACATCTCCCTCACCCGCTGCTACGGCGTAAATTTGATCAGTATCACCACCACTTGGTTTTCTTGCCATATTGCTCACAATTCCGCTTACCCATTCTTTCGTCTTTTCAAAACCATTATTTGCAATCATAAAAGCAATTAACGATCTGTTATATGGACTTGTAGAAGAACGCACTAATATTTTTCCTTTCCATTTTTCATTTGCTAAATCTTCATAAGTACTTAAGTCCTTAGGGTCTACTGACTCTTTATTGTAAACCAATATCCTAGCTCTTTTTGTAAGACCAAACCAATAATCTTCACTGTCTCTAAATCTTGCAGGTATAACACTTTTTAAAACCCCTGAATCTACTTGAGATAAAAGTCCTCTTTTTTTTGCTAGAATTAAGTTGATTGCATCAGCAGTCAAAAATAAGTCAGCTTCACCACCGTTTTCCATTCGTGAAAGTAGCTGAGAATAATCATCAATGATGTAACGTACTTTAATACCTGTATTTTTCGTGAATTCATCAAACAAAGTACGTACTAATTCTTCTTTGCGCGATGAATAAACATTTACCACTTGTGAGTCATTAGTTCCGTCGTTTCTGTATAAATAAGTAATAACTATCAATATAATTGCTATTAAGGATGTGAATATAAAGGCTTTTTTCATATTGGATAAAAAATAACTTCTTTCAGTTAAAGTTACCAAGATGGTACAACTTTAGCAAGTGTAAAGTTCGTTAGATAAATCATAAAAACTTCCTTGACAAGCTTCGCCAGCCCCCTTATTATAACACTGAAGCTATTTATTTACCTTCGCAATCTCTGCAGTGGATTAATGACAAAAAACTTAATGTATTTGGCGTAAATCATGCTTAATTTTTTGCACTATGTGCACCTTATGTCTTTATAAAATTTCTAGGTTTTTACCTAATATAAGCTGAAATGCGCTATTTAAAACATTAAAAAACGCCAACTTAAAAAATGGATAGTGAATAACTAGCTACCCTAGGGTTTCTTTTGCCTTTTTTTCTGTTTAGTAAATTGTATCCGTTCAGCGGAGTGGTAGAATAAGGTAGACAAAGCAAGATAATAAAGATAATCATAGAGCAAAAGTGAGGTAATGTGGTAAACCTTTGAGAACTTTGCAAAAATTTACAGCAAAAAATAGAAAAACTGAAAGCAGAGATAGAAAACTTAAAAGCAGAAAATAAAGCTTTAAAGATAGAGAACGCTGAATTAAAGGAAAGGCTCGGTTTAAATTCAAAAAACTCATCCCTGCCCAGCTCAAAAGAGCTATACAAAATAAAAAAGGACAAGCCAAAAAGCGAAAGGAATGTTGGCGATCAGGTTGGGCATAAAGGAAATTTTCATGCCACAATGGAAGCGGATAAAGTAGTAAAAATAGAGTTGCCTAATATTTGCGAATGCGGAGGAGAGCTTGTAATATGCGAAAAACCTTATGTTCACCAAAAAGTTGATCTTCCGGAAATTAGGCCTTATGTAGTAATTGGAACATGGTCGTTGTTGGAGATGCAGAAAAAGAAAAAGTAGCAAGTTACCAGAAGGTGTTACGCCAGATACATTTGGTCCAAGGGTTAAGTCTATAATTGCAGCACTCAGCGGATTTTACAAAAACTCAAAGCGTGAAGTGGCTAGTATCATAAATGACATTTTTAATTTGAACATAAGTGTTGGCAGCATATCAGAGGTTGTCCACAAACCAGTAAATCAAGCATATTCCCTACTTAACATAACTTTACTCATAGCCAGATATATGAAACTTTCAGTAGATGTTGTAAGTAAATCGTACTCCTTTGATAGCCTTCTATTTCTATTGATCCAAGCAAAAGTCCTCTCTACCACCCACCTTCTCGGCTGTACTGAAAATCCAGGATCCCGTTGTGGCAATAGTTCTAGTGGTGTATCTTTATGCACCCAAAACCTACATGGAGGCCTTTTGACAATTTCAATATCTATCCCATATTCTCTCTTTACGTAATCCTTTAAATCTTTTCCTTGGTATCCTGTATGGTCCCAGAGAGTGATGGTATACTATCATCATCATTTAAGGAGTCATTATGGGACAGATATTACATGGGTGCGCCAAAACAACACAGACGATTCGTAGAGCAATACAAAATAGAAAAGAGAGCATAGCAAAACTCTCCAAGCATTATAACCTTAATCCAAAAACTATTATTAAGTGGAGAAAACGTTCATTTACGAAAGATGCTGATATGGGTCCAAAGCATCCAAGATCAACTGTTTTAACGCTAGAAGAGGAAGCTATAATAGTTACATTTCGCAAGTATACACTACTGCCACTAGATGATTGCCTTTACGCTCTGCAGTCTACAATTCCGCATTTGACTCGCTCTAGCTTGCATCGTTGTTTACAAAGACACAACATTAGCAGATTACCAACTGTTGATGGAGAAGTTAAGTCAAAAAAGAAATTCAAACAATATCCTATCGGTTACTTTCATATTGATATTGCTGAAGTTAGAACTGAGGAGGGCAAATTACATTTGTTTGTTGCTATTGATAGGACATCCAAATTTACCTATGTTGAGTTGTGTAACAGTGCTACAAAACCCATAGCTGCTGAGTTCTTACGTAATTTGATTAGAATTTTACCGTATAAAATCCATACTATTTTGACAGATAACGGTATACAATTTACAAACCAGAAGCGTCATAAGTATGCTTTCCAACATATATTTGATAGAGTTTGCGAAGAGAATGTTATTGAACATCGTTTGACAAAAGTTAGCCATCCTTGGACGAATGGGCAAGTCGAGCGTATGAATAAAACTTTAAAGGATGCTACAGTTAAGAAGTATTACTATCAATCGCACCAGCAACTTAAAGAACACCTTTATAACTTTGTTATGGCTTATAATTATGCAAAGAGACTCAAAACTCTTAAGGGTCTTACTCCTTATGAATTTATATGTTATCAGTGGACACAGTCTCCAGAATTATTTATACTAAATCCACACCATCACACTCTGGGACCATACATCTGAGTAGCGGAATGACGAATTTGTTGTTTTTCAAATTGTAGGTAAACCTAAGCCACTTTAGCTATATATAATAGAATTTCGCTTTCTACTATCTTTCCAGTTGTTTTATACATAATTCTCGAATTTTGAAAATTTGCTCCATATCTAATTTCTCACTTGTATAAAATTTGTTTTCTTACTTCGAGACCTAATCTACCACAACTTTTATATGGCGTTTCTTTCCTGCAGATAATTTTATAAATGGCTGATCTTTAAAGCTTTCGAAATTTATTACATGATCAATATTGTTTACAACATTATCATTAATCTTGCATCCGTTGCCCTGTATTAAACGCTTTGCAGCGCCTTTTGAAGGTTCAAAACCGGTGTCATGTAGTAGGTCTACTAAGGATATGCCGCTTGCAACTTGTTCTTTTTTTATGATGTAATCAGGAAGTAGTGAGCTATCTTCATTCTCAAAAGCAGAAATTGCAGCAAATTGTGCAAGTTCCGCTTCTTTGTCACCATGACATATTTTTGTCACTTCTGTTGCCAAGACCTTTTTTGCTTCATTTATTTCTTGATCCTTTAAAGACTCTAATTTTCTAATCTCATCAATTGGCACATCAGTGAGCAATCTTAAAAAACGTCCAACATCTCGATCATCAACGTTGCGAAAATATTGCCAGTAGTCGTAAGGCTTTAGCATATTATCATCAAGCCACACTGCTCCACTTTCAGTTTTGCCCATTTTTTTTCCTTGTGCATTTAATAAAAGAGGCATGGTAAGGCCAAATAGCTCAGGTAAATTCAACTTTTTTCCAAGTTCAATTCCGTTTACTATATTTCCCCACTGGTCTGACCCTCCAATCTGCAGACGACAATCATATTTTTTGTTTAATTCAATAAAGTCGTAAGCTTGCAATAGCATGTAATTAAATTCCAGAAAGCTTAAGGTTTGCTCTCTATCCAGCCTGGTTTTCACACTATCAAAACTTAGCATACGATTTACAGAAAAATAAGCTCCTATATCACGCAAAAAATCTATGTATTTTATGTTATCCAACCAATCTGCGTTATTTACTATCATTGCACCAGTCTTGCTGTCATTAAAAGACACCATTTTCTCTAATATTCTCCTTATACTGGATGTATTTTGATTGATGTTCTCTACAGGCAAGATGCTTCTTGCTTTATCTTTGAAGGATGGGTCACCAATTTTTGTTGTGCCACCTCCAAGTAAGACTATCGGCTTATAACCAAATTTTTGTAGGTGACAGAGCATCATAATCTGAATTAGGTGACCAGCATGAAGACTTGGTGCTGTGCAATCAAACCCAATGTATGCAACTATATAATTGCTCTGCAATAATAATTGATCTAGTCCTTCAATGTTTGTGCATTGGTATAGGTACCCTCTTTCTTGGATGAAATTTAAAAATTCAGATGCGTGTTTCATTTTATAAACCCCAGTCTATCCTGTCATTAATGCCGAAGGTAACCCTAATAGAGAAGCCAGTGCCCAGACACTGGAACTTAATTATAAACAAGCACACTATACAACGTTTTCGATGAAATTGCATGAAAAACTGGATTCCAGTGTCAGCTACTTTCATGACACCACTACCTGTGCAGGAGTTGCCTTCAAAATTACAACGTTTGTGCAATTGTGTACCAGCTATCTGGATAATCAATTGCATAACTCTTCTATTTTATAATACTCCCTTACTTCCGGCCTGAATATGTGAACCATTATGCCTTGAAAATTCAAAACCACCCAATTGCCTTCATCCATACCTTCTACATCTATTTTATCATGTGGCTTGAGGCTTTTTATTACGTGCTCAGCTAAAGCTTTAACGTGACGGCTTGAATCACCAGATGCAATAATCATATATTTTGCAATAACGGTTTTATTCTGCACATCAAAAGTTACTATATCATGACCTTTATTTTGATCTATTATCTCTTCAATTGTACTTCTTATCGATTCCATATCGCTAAGCATTGTTTACAGGTTATATGATTCATTTATAATTATATACTCAAAATTTCTAAATATGAACTATTTTCAACGCAACTACTTGTTAAAGGTATTACCTGCATCTATTTTATCATCATGTTTTTAGTATGTACAATGTATATACTTTTTATATAATTGAAAATAGCTTTTTACTAGTATTCATTATGGGCAAGACTCTCATCTACTTAATCGGCTTTCCAGGCAGTGGTAAGTTTACTACTGCAAAGGAACTGTGTAAAATCATTGGTGCAGTAATAGTAAGCAATAATCTATTCAATAATATTATATTTGATATTGTTAAATTACAAAACGCTGAAGTTCCAGATGACCTATGGGAAAAAATTTTTGCAGTTAGGGAAAATGTATTAGCAATACTGGAAAAACACTACGTAAAATCAAAACATTATATATTTACAAATGAATTGATAGAGGGTGATCCCTATGACCAAAGATTATATAACTCAGTGGTAAATTTAAGTAAAAAAATGGACATGGAAATTTTTTCTGTAGTATTACATTGTAATAATGAAAAACTAGTAAGACGTGTCCAATCAGAAGAGAGATATCAGGAAAATAAAATTACTGATCCGGATTTTGCTATAAAGAAAATTGAAGGGAAAAGGCTATTTATACCTGAGGGTCCGCTTGAAATTGATAACTCGAACTTGAGTGCAAAGGAAGTTGCAAAGAAAATTGTTGAAGAGATGAAGAAAGAAAAAAATGGAAAATTAATTAAAACTTCTGTAACAAATCATTTAAAAACAGAGCGTACTCGTGGTTGAGCAGAAAGATAAGTACCGTCCTTGTGTTGGCATAATGCTATTTAACAGACAAGGACATGCCTTTATTGGAAAACGCTTTGATAGCGATTCTTACTGGCAGATGCCACAAGGAGGTGTTGATGATGGTGAGGAACTGGAACAAGCAGCGTTACGTGAGTTGCTAGAGGAGGTTGGTACTAATAAAGTAAAGGTTATAACTAAAAGCAAGGATTGGATATACTACAACTTGCCTGAAGAAGTTATACCAATATGCTGGAATGGAAAATATTCTGGTCAAAAGCAAAGGTGGTTCTTAATGAAGTTTTGCGGAGAGGATGAGGACATTGATATTAATTATACTGGTCATCCAGAGTTCAAAGAGTGGCGTTGGCAAGGTATAGATAGTTTAGTAGCCAGTGCTATATCATTTAAAAAAGAAGTTTATAAAACAGTGATAGAAGAGTTTTCTTCTATAATAAAAGCCTCAACAATAAGCTCATGATAGTAGATTCTCATTGCCACTTGATTTATTTTTCTGACGATGAAATACCAAAAGTAATTTCAAGGGCAGAGCAAAATGGTGTAAAGGTTTTGCATAACATATGCGTAAGCATTGACGATGTTCCTAAGTTATTAAAAATTTCTTCATCCTATGATCAGGTCTACTCCTCTGTTGGTATACATCCGCTTGATGCTGCTATAGAAAACGGTGAGTGTATACATGTTGATGAATTAGTTGAATTTACCAAGAACCAAAAGGTAATTAGTATCGGTGAAACCGGGTTAGATTTTTATAAATCTGACAACAAAGACAATCAGAAAAAAAGTTTTGCATTACATATAGAAGCGTCAAGAATAACTGGACTACCTTTAGTTATTCACACAAGAAGCGCTGATAATGAGATGATCGATATGTTAAGGTCAGAAATGAAAGCCGGTGCTTTTAGTGGAGTAATGCACTGCTTTGCTTCCTCTAAAGAACTTGCTTATCAATCTATAGATTTGGGGTTATATATTTCATTTTCTGGAATTATTACTTTTAAAAATGCGAGCTTACTCAGAGAAATTGCACAAAATGTACCACGCGAGCGTGTTTTAGTCGAAACTGATGCACCATATCTATCACCTGAGCCTTATAGGGGAAAAAAGAATGAACCAGCAATGGTGAAATACGTTGTTGATTGTTTGGCAGAGTTGTGGAATGAGTCACCAGAACAAGTAGCGAAGGTAACCACAAGCAACTTTTTTAGGCTGTTTGAGCGTATCCGTTCAGGAGAGTGGTTTAAGAAACAATAGATAGGAGGTTTTGGAAAGGATTGAGACCCCTTTGTTTCCAAGTTAAGTATAATGAAATTATCCGCTCAAGGAATGTATTTCCCCGCTTTGATTGTGTAAAATATGAGTTTTTGCGATAAACGACATAATGCCGAATTTGCCGTTCAGCGTGGTTATTTGTCAGCGGAATATTTTCTGGGTCATCTAAAAATTTCCACATCATTCTTTCAGATCTCAGAACATTTTTTGCAACTCGAGAGGCTCCAATTGCTTCAGGTAAACGAGATATCTCCTTCAAGTAATACTTTGTACGTTTTCTTAATTTTCTGGCACGTCTGACAAACCTCAAAACATCTATCTCACTTTTTAGTAAAGCTTTTTTTAGTGCAAATAATTCAGTGGCCACGTTTCTCAAGTAACAACCCAGAACTTTAACTTCAATATTCCAACTATGTGCTAATCTTTCAAAATCTCTTGATAAATGTGCCCAACAGATTTGCCTGTTTTTATCGGCAAAATAATTGTATGCTGCATACCTGTCAGTTATTACCAAGCTATTGCGATTGCAGAATTTACTATTTTGTAAAACTTTCATTCCTCTTGACTCTGTAAATTTTACAAAACTTGCCGTATTGCTTGCAAACATCCAACACCAAGCGAGTTTACCTTTGTTATAATGGCTCGTTTCATCAATATGTAGAACTTTACTCCTACTTATCTCTTGTTCGATCTGCTCATACATTTTTTTGCATTTTGAAGCAACTCTATGTTCACTATTTGATATGCTACCGACGCTTATGTTCAAATTGAAGATATCATTTACGACACTCGCTATTTCGCGTTTTGAATTTTTGTAGAATCCGCTGAACGCTGCAATTATTGACTTAACCCTTGGACCAAATGTATCTGGCGTAACACCTTCCGGTAACTTGCTACTTCTTCTCTTTCCGCATCTCCGACAACGGCCATGTTCTAACTGATATTCCACTACATAAGGCTTGATTTCTGGAAGATCAACTTTCTGATGAATATATGGTTTTTCACATATTGCAATTTCTCCTCCGCATTCGCAAGTATTAGGCAACTCTATCTTTACTACTTTATCTGCATCCATGTTGGCGCGAAAACTTCCTTTATGACCAACCTGACCGCCAATATTCCTTTCGCTTTTCGGCTTATTCTTTTTTATTTTATACAACTCTTTGGAACTTGGTATTGATGAATTTTTTGAGCTTAAACCGAGTCTTTCTCTTAACTCAGCATTTTCTATCTTTAAAGCCTTATTTTCTGCTTTTAAACTTTCATTCTCTTTTTCCAATCTTTCTATTTTTGCTTCTAACCTTTCTATTTTTTGCTGTAAATTTTTGCAAAGTTCTAAAAGGTTTACCATATTATTTCACTTTTGCTCTATGATTATCTTTTTAGATCACCTTGTCTACCTTATTCTGCCACTCCGCTGAACGGATACAATAATTTTATTGATATCTTTATATTAATACTTTTTAAATATTTAGTACCGTGCAATATCTGCAATGGATGAGAAAAATTAACACCAGTGCTTTCAGGGTCAGGGATTTTGGCTCCAACCCTAATAAAACACTTGGGTGGATATCTAAAAACCTAAATTTATTTTCTCAAAGCCTCTGATACAGGCTCTACCTCACACTCTTTAACCTCTGAAGGGACACTTCCCTTATGTTGCGCAGCAGGAGAACCCATAGAACAAAAACCACTATCTCTATCAACTTTTTTAGAACTAGAGTTATCAGGTGACGATAATTGTGCTTCTGCAAGTCGCCGTAACTGTGATTCTTCACTCTCACATAGAGATCTGCTTAGCTCCCTTTTCCCCTCAGGAGTACGCGTCAAATATAAATGCTGCTCCTTCCCAGGGGAGAAAGAGTTGGAGTCTAGCTTCTTTTGTTCCTCAGGAGAAAGAAATGGGTGTAGTTCCTCTCTCTGATCAGGATTAAGACGTTGTTGCCACTCTGATCCACCTTCATGCGTAGGAGAAGTCACTTCTGAGGGTGGATTACTTTCTGCTCTTATTCTACCTGGGAATGAAGAAGATGACTTAGACACAGGTGGTTTTTCAGTTACAGGAGTTACAGGAGCACTTACACTCGAAGATATCGAACACACCGAACTACGTTCTCTGTTATTTCGCTCAAGAGAAGGTGGCACATTGCCTTTTAGTTTTGACCACACACTACCTATAAACGAATTACTACACAAAGGACCACCCCCATGTTTCTTCTCCGGAGATTCACTCTCTTGTGACTTTGCTTCAGAACACTCATCACTACTTTTTCGATCACTTTTATCAGTAACTTGCTGTTTTTCAGGTTCCTCATTAGAAACCCCAGGATTTAAGAATATTGAATTATCCCATGCTCTAGGAAAAGGAATCGATGATGGCCTATATCTCACTTGCTGACCCCGAATCTCTATTAGCATACTTTCATAAGCACCTAAAGATAGCTGTGATTGATCACAAGTGGATTGACTTGGATCTATTTCCCCCAGCACCCCCCGAAAAGGCTCTGTTTCTTCCTCTTTTTTTGATCTTCGCCTGGGATGCTTCTCTAACCCTTCACCACGACTTCGCTTGGGAAACTCCCGTGTCGGTGATGCTTCAGCTAATAGCGTTCGAGGAAACTCATGGTCAATGGACAGTTCATGTTTTGCATTGATTACAGAGCTTTCTATAATTTTAGTTATCATACAGTGAGAAATTTCTTTATTAGAAAAGTCTATGCCATATACCCCACTGCTTCCATTTACTTTGAATGTTGCTTGAGTTTTATCACTCATATCATCAAGTACAGGATTATTAAATTTATGATTTATATCACGTGCTTCTTCCTTTGTTAAAAACCTAGTTCCTCTATTACTTAGTATAACAGGTATAAGAATTGAGGCTTCCTCTCTATTCAAAGGAGAGGCACACAAAAAGGCACTTGTCACCACACGTGTTGATGGATCAAGAACCTCCACTATCAAATCTTTAAATGCCCTTACATCACTACGACTTTTGCTATCAGCTTGAAGATCACGGCCTATAAGCCATGCGACACGCCGTGTTACACTATCAATAAAACGAGCGTCATCAAAAACGTCCCTGATATATACACCATTGTCTCCACCCCCCAGAGGGTTCTTAGGAGCATTCTCATATTTTTCCCTCATCCTTGATAAAAACTCACGCTCAAATTCCTTGCGTAATTTTTTATTAGGAAATTTAGAATGACACAAATATTTTTCCTTGTTGAATGAGTTAGTAACTATGCTACAAGTTGGCATATCTTCTAAAACATCCTTTACAAGTGAAGAAGCCAAATGAGACTTCAAATTAAAAATTACACCTTGATCTATAGGTGCTACAAACTCAATCCTACCTTGTTTACCTACAGACCAGTCTCCTTTATAGTCGTTAAATGGAAAAGATTTAACATCAAAAATTAACTTGGCTGTATTTAACACTACCTCATCCGTATCTCCTTCTTCAATACCGTAGAACTCACCTACTATCTTCCTTTTCATATTGTAAAGATATTCGCTACACTGATAATCCTCCATACCTTTATCAAATGAGACTACGATACAGTCCTTCCCGTACCTGCTTTGCAGCGTAAAATTGGTTTTAACTGTATTACGAGCATAATTATGTACATTAAAAGCACTAACCAATGCTCTTACTGTTTTTGTATTAGGCATACCAACCTCCCCATTTTTAAATTACAACAGCTACTCTTTACTTAACGTCTAGGACCACCGGGATTATTTTTTTGCTCAGACTGACGCCTCCTTTCTTCTATCTCCTTGGCTTTTTCACGATGATCATCAAGCCTTGCTCCTTTAACTCCCAGCAATTGTCCACCACCTGGTCCCTTATTCCGCTCATCCCATTCTTTTTCTCCCTTGAACCTTTCCTTACCATTATCATTTGGCATATTGCCCCCCAGTAAAAATATTATGTAATTAGTGTACTAAAAATAAAATTAAGTGCAAGCACTTTTTTATATTTTTTTTCAAAAAATTTTATTCACTCTTTTTCATAAAATTCAGTTTTCTAGATTCCAGCGTCACGCGCTGGAATGACAAGAAAGAGGTACCAAAAAGAGTAAAATTCCTTTTTCTTGTCGCCTTAGTAGCCATTCTAACATAGAATGGCATCCCAACTAAGAAGGGTGTCATCCCAGTGCCCAGACACTGGGATCTAGTCTTTTTGTCATCTAAAGCTACACTAGTATCCCCTTGATGGTGCTCTTTCTGGTGCCTTTCCCATTGAATCCACATGATTATTAACTTTTACATTACTACATTTGCTTGCTGGCTGAGCATTACTTACAGAACCTTCATTCTCAGCATCATTCCAAACACCAACTATAAAATCGTATTCATAATCAGCAACAGAACTTTTGACAGATTGATTCGAAGCTTCTTTGCTGGAAATAGAGCTTTGAGCAGGCCGGCTTGGAGTGCTTCCGTGGGTCTCTAGGTTTTTTCTTATTTGCCAATCACTATTGAATCTTTGCACTCTCCGCTTTTGTACCTTCCCCGTCGTATTCGTTGCAGTCTTTGGATCAGGTGGACACACCCCTTTCTTCGGCTTCGCTTTTGTGTCTTCTTTATTTACTTCTTGTTTTGGCAAATTCTCAATATCCTCCTTACCTCTATCATGTGTTTGCACAAAAGGCACTCGATCTTTCAGAGAATTCGACAAAAGATCAAGCTCTGGTTTGCTCAGAGGAATTGGCCTTACAAATCCTGGTGAAATTTCAAAAAGGAAAACTGGCACTTTAGGCTTTTCTCTTTCATCTACCTTGATTTCTACGTCTTTATGAACTTCTTTAATTGCTTCTTCCTTTAATGATGTTTTTTCTGCTTTTTTATCTTCTTTTTCTGTAGATGCCTCTACCGCAGCCGCCAACTCAACTCCAAACATTTCTGCGAACATTGTAACAATCCATCCGACAACAGCCATTTGTAACCTGAGTTTCAGATCTTGCAATGCAGTTAATCTTTCTAACGCCCTTGCAAACTCTTCTTCTGATAACTCACCACTGCCTAATTTCTCTTGTAATTCTTTTATCTCTTTGTCCAACCTCTGATCGAAACTTAAATCGCGTGCAAAAATCTTCTTGATTAACTCCTTAAGCTTATCACGCAAAAACTTAATTATCGAAAGAAGCCAATTTTTTTCTTTCTTCTCCTTGAGCATTTGGTAGATTTTCGGATCATCTACATCTACTTCAAAAAGGTTGAAGAGAGATTCAAAGAAATTCCAGAAATCTCCGAGTACTCTTCCTTTTTCACCAGTGAAGTAATTCTCATCATCACCTTCTCCGATATGTAGCTCTGCTTGAGATGATATTTCATCGATACAACTAGAAGCCTGACGCTCACACTCGAGCCTCCTGAGCAAATCTTGTCTGGTGAGCTCCTCTATGGCTGCTTTTAGTTCATTTAACTTCTGCTCTGCAGAGAAATCTTGCTCCCTGATTTTTCCTTGGAAGATCGAGCTACCGTTTCCGTTATTATCTGAAAAATTTTCCATTATTTTTGCCCCCTCGATAAAATTACTATCTTTATTATTATCTGAGAAGCTTTCCACCATTTTTACTTCCTTCATAAAACTTAATAATTTAATTCTACAGTACTAAATATTTAAGAACTATTAATGTAAAGATGTCAATAAAATTATTTACATTTTTACACTATATATATATTATATCATGTGCTATTTAACCTTTCAATAATATTTTTTATTTTTACTGCTTCTTCAAACTCTAGCATGCGCTTTTCTTAAATTATCCTTATTAATATTTGCTTTTGCCTCTATCCCACTTTTTCTTGTAAAGTATTTGATATAGATTTTATTATACTCTTTGGCATAACATTTGCAACATACTTTACCTATAAATGGAAATTATTATACTTGCAGCTAGACACAATTTGAAATAATTTACACTATAAAGTTAAGGAACGAGATCCCAGATACAAGATACAAGTGTCTGGGCACTGGGATGACAGGAGGGGGGGGTTGGAATGACACCAGTATGGTTATTAATTGAATAAATAACCTCCTTATTTTCAGAAATCATTGGCAAACAAATGTGATGCCATATGTTTTTTGGCTTAGATAAGAGGTGCCCAGTTAAGTCTTCCAGGTGGAGCCTATGCATCACAAGCACAATTACTCCTTTTTTTCTATCGTTGAGTCTCGTTACTAAAGTCTGATCGAACCAGTTTGTGGCACGTTTTCTAAATGTTTCACTCAAAGTTTGAGCAGGGTTAAGCGGATCATCCACAATAATAAAGTCACCACCTTCACCGGTTAATGTTCCTCCAACTGATGTTGCGATTCTAAATCCTCTCTGCACTGTTTGGAATTTATATTTAGTGTTCTGGTCTTTGGATAGTTCTACCTCTGGAAATAGTTCTTTATACCAATCAGATTGCATTATGCACCTGGTATCGAGCGAATGTTTTTCACTAAGCAACTTAGAATAACTTGCAACTATTATTCTTGCAGTTGGCTGATTTCCCAGTATCCATGCGGGCCACGCAACACTCATACATATGGACTTCATTGAACGCGGAGGCATATTGAATATTATGCGCCTTACTTCGCCAGCATTCGCTGCTTCCAGCCTGTCTGCTATGACTTTTATGTACTGATAATCATTATACTCACATCCCGGCACCACTGTTTGAAAGCACAGTTCAATGAATTTTAGAAAGTTCATGTTAGACCTCCTATAGTATCACCCAAGTAACCCCTATGGTGTTATCCAAGTGGCCGACACTGGTTCCTTTATGACGGCGTCATGCAAGTAGCTGACACTGGAATGACATCCTTTGATTTTTTATATGGTTATGCAAGAAATCTAGTGTAGATTTTTATTTATTTTATAAGATTGAAGTGTTACAGTAGCGAGCTTACAACACTACTGTTTTGTAAATTTAGTGAATAAAATTACTTCTTTAACTTTATTGAAGCGAAAAATTGATTTCCATTGCGGTAAATGAGCAACATTATTGAATCTTTACCGTTTTTCTTTACTGCTAAATCAACTTGTTTTTGAAAATCGTTAGTATTTTCTATATCAGTTCCATCCAATTGGATAATGATGTCCCCTTTTTTAATGCCACGCAGCGTGGCATTACTGTTACTATCTACATTGGTAACTATCACACCTTTTGTAGGTACATTATTTTTACTTTCTTTTGATTCTTTTGGCAGATTTGAAACAGTTAAACCGGTTACATAATCAGATGTTGATTTATTTTCTTCTTGATTGTTATCTTGGCCATCATTTGTAGATTCTCCGATCACAACTTTAATATTAACCTCTTTGCTCTTTCTAAGTAACTTAACTTGCACTTTTTTCTCAGGTCCAGCTCTTGAAACCATTTGAGGTAATTGTGTCATTCTATCGATTTTTTTACCGTCAAATTCTAATAATATATCACCTACTTTAATCCCACCTTTTTCTGCAGGACTATCCTTTACTATACTTGCAACCAATGCGCCTTTTATATCTTTTAAACCCAAGGACTCAGCAAATTCTTTCGTTATAGGCTGAACTTGCACACCAAGCCAACCATGTTTTATTTTTTTGCCACTTTTTAATGTGTCAATAATTGACATAGCTAAATTAGATGGTATGGCAAAACCTATACCCACGTTGCCGCCAGACTCAGATGGAGAATAGATAGCAGTATTAATACCTATAACTTTTCCATTTAAATCAAATAACGGTCCTCCAGAGTTACCCCTATTAATTGCAGCATCAGTTTGAATAAATTCATTCATAGTGCCAATACTAATGTCCCTGGACCTTGCAGATATAATTCCTGTGCTTACAGAGCCACCCAAACCAAATGGGTTACCTATTGCCATAACCGTATCACCAACCCTTGCTTTATCAGAATCACCAAATGCAACAGAAGAAAGATCTTTATCAGAATTAATCTTAAGCACAGCAAGATCAGTTCTTGCATCATAGCCTAAAACTTCTGCTTTGAAATAAGTATTATCGTTCATAGTAACTGTGATATCTTTGGCGTTTTTAATAACGTGATAATTGGTTACTATACTTCCACCTTTATCTATAATAAACCCAGAACCAAGCAACACCACCTCTTTGTTAACACTAGGGCCCCTATCCATAAAAAACTGATCAAAATGCTCAAAAAACTCTCTAAAATCATCAAAAAAATTATTTCCTGGCATAGATGGAACTCTAGTTCTGCTGTTATTTTCTTGTTTGATGATTTGTTCGCTTGAAATATTTACAACCGCAGGAATGAGTTCTTCCACTAAATCGGCAAGTCCTTGATTACAGTTGCATGCAGTAGTGCTAGCATCAACGACCTTTTTTGCATTCCAATCAAACATATTAGCATACGAAGAAAACGCAATTAGAAAATATGCAAATATAGATAAAATAAATGCCTTACTTTTCATAAATTATTTCCATCCTTTATTTAAAATATCTAAAAAGTTATTGTTTGGTGAAAGTACAAATTTAGTATTATTTTCGGCAAATGATTTACTGTAAGCGCTCATAGAGCGATAAAAGTTAAAGAACTCTTCATCAACCTTAAATGCCTCATTATAAATTCTAGTTGCTTCAGCATAACCACGGCCCCTTATTTCGTACGATTCTTTTACTGCACTGGAGATAATTTCCCTTTTTAATTTATCAGCTTTTGATCTAACTTCCTGCCCAGCTTGCTCTCCTTCTGCTCTGATTTCTTTTGCTTCTTTTTCCCTTTCAGTTTGCATACGGCGAAATATTGCAGAACTATTTTCTTCTGGTAAATCTGCTCTCTTAATTCTTACGTCTATTATTTCTATGCCAAATTTTTCAGCTTCAGAATAAACTCCACGCTGAATCAATTGCATAACCTCTGATCTTTTTTCATTCAACAAGCTAATCAACGAAAATCTGCCTATATTTTCTCTTATGTGAGCTTCTATAACCGGATATAATCTTCTAACCAGACCTGATTCATTCCTCACAGCCTGGTAAAAAGTAACAGGATTTGTTATTTTATATTTTGCATACGCATCTACTATAATACGTTTTTGATCCGCTGTTATCACTTCCCTTGGGATCTTATCAGGACTTAAATCTAAAACTCTTTTATCAAGAAACTCTACACTATTTATGAATGGTAACTTAAAATATAAGCCACTTTCCCTAACATCCCTTACAACTTTACCCAGTTGTATAACTATTGCTTGCTTTGTTTCTTGCACAACAAATATTGAATTAGATAAAACAATCAATAAAACAACAAATACAGAAACAAAAACAATTTTAATATTACTACTCATGGTTATTTTCCTAAATTTGTAAGAGGTAAATAAGAAAACATACCTTTCAGATCATCAGTTACAACAACTTTGTCTACCTTACTGAAAATATTTTCCATAGTTTCAAGATAAATACGATTCTTAACGAGAGAAGGATTCTGTCTATATTCCTCATAAAGAGATAAAAAGCGATTTGCATTACCTTTTGCTTCATTTATTACTTCATTTTCATATGCTTGTGCATCTAATTTTATCTTTATCGCTTCACCCTTTGCTCGAGGTATAATATCATTATTATAAGCATATGCTTCGTTTATAGTACGCTCTTTGTCTGCACGAGCACTTTGTACATCTCTAAACGAACTGATTACTTTTTCTGGTGGATCAATTTTTTTCATTTGAACAGATAAAATCTCTATGCCCATTTGGTATCCATCAAGAATCTGCTGCAATAGAATTCTAGTATCTCTAGAAATTTCTGGTCTGCCTTGACCAAGTGCAAAAGAGATCGTGTTTTTACCTATTATTTCTCTCATGGCACTCTCAGCAGCATTTTTAACACTGAAACCGGGTTTGTAATCCCGCACTTTGAATAAATAGTCCTTAGCATCTCTAACGCGCCATTGAACCTCGAAGTTAACGTTGACTATATTTTCATCTCCAGTTAGCATCACGCCTTCACCGCGATCTGTATCTCGCCCATAAGAACTACTTACCCCAATTTCTTCACGATTTACTTCCTTAACGTTCACTTTAAAAACCTTGCCAATAGGGTAGGGGAAGTGATAACGCAAACCAGGTGTTTCTGTATTAGAATATTTACCAAAGGTAAGTTCTATACTTTCTTCACTAGGATGGACAATATAAAAGCCAGTGCAAGCATAGAACAGCAAAATAATGAAAATGATGAAATAAGGTTTTTTGCCCCTGTTTCTGGTTAATCCATTAAGAAAGAACCTTATATCAGATACAGCTTTACTTAAAATATCTTCATTATTAGGAGTTTTGTTCCCTACCGGTTTCTTTCCCAGATTCCAAGGATTATTATCATCAAACATAATGATTGATTCTATAATTAATACGCTAATATTACTTCTTTAATAAGAAAATGCAAACATAAATTGCTATTTTATTTACAAATTAATCATCAGGATGGAAAACATGATCGTACACTTCCTTTTCTCTATGTAATATGGTCGACTCTATGGAATTTTCTGGCTTTTTTTTGAATTCTTTGTTGTCACTCTTTAAGTGCACTACGTCTTTGTGAAAATGGGAATTATACCTAAATAGTAAAGCTATTATTATTAAAGTTATAACAGCCAAAAAGATGAGTGTTCTTTTTCTATACTTCATAAATGCTGCAGCTTCTTGACCTAATTTTCCACACTATCAAAAAACACGTCAAGCGAAATTATTTGAAGACAAATAAATACTGGCAATCAATTTAACACTAACTTAAGAATCAAGGAATACAATTATAATATATTTAATTAATAGTGAGGTTAAAAATGTTACCTAATAAAAAAAGTTTAAATTCTGTTGAAACTGAAATAGGCCTACAACAAGAAGGTAGTCTTGATTTGAATAAAACTATGCAAAATCTATCAAATTCAGATATTGCTAATGATCACAAGAAGCTAAAAGAAAGAATGACTGACCTGTTAAAAGGAGATACAGAATTCTCTAAGATGAAACAAGGAGATAAGATTCTTGTAGTAAGTACAGCAAGTGGGTTATTTACGGCAGTACTACCACTTTTGGCAGTTGGTGCAACACTTGCTATACCGGGTGCTATAGTTGGTCTTGCTTTATATTTCGCTGTAAAAGCAGTTCAATCTGGATATAAAGGGCTCAAGTGGTCAGCAGAAAAAACAGTTGATGGGGCGAAATATACTGCTGGGAAAGTTAAGGACGCATCAACATACGCTGCCGGAAAAGTTAGAGATGGTGCTATGCATGTTAAAGATAAGGTGAAAGAAGGTTATGAACATTCAGTAGATTCACTGAAAAAAGGCGCTAGTTTTGTAGGCGAAGGAGTGGCAAATAAGTTCCATAAGGCATCTGGTGAGACGGACTATTTAGATAAGGTAAAAAGGTTTACTCCAGATGCAATTAAGAAATCTGACGAAATAAGAAATGATATGAAAGCAATTTTTGCTGATAAAGGAAATAATTCTGGGTTAGTGAAAAATATACTTTCTGGAATATCGTCAGAAATTGATTTAAAAATGGCAGAGAAGGCAAAATCAGGGGAGATTGAACATACTTCTGGATGGCAAATGCAGAAAGAATTCATTAATAATTTAAATGAAAAAAGCTTGCATAACTTGTTAACACAAAGGTCATTACCTAAAGGTAGTTATTTCATCGACAGTGTTTTCTCTGAACATCACGATGAAATTAAGAAGGTTATTAAAGAATGTAGAGAAAATCATTTGTACTCAAGCGTAAGCAATATGTTTGACAGAGCAGAGAAAAAAGCTAACAGGCCTTCTGTCAAAAGTTTAACTAGGTCTGTGTCATCATCATTCTCTTCACTGGGAAGAAAAGGCTCTGAACAATCTAACAGCTTGTCAAAAAGCAATTCACTAAATTCTATGGGAACTGAAAGTACTGCTACTGTCTCTGATTCAGATTCTCAGAACTTTGCAACAGTCCGTAGAAGCAATTCATCTAGTAGCTTAACTCCTAAGCTTACTCCAGTTGCTCCACCAGAACTACCTAGAAGCGCCTCATTGACTAACTTAAATGGACAAAGTTCTTTCAGTGAAGATGTTCTCAGTGATCCTATTGTGGAGCAAAACCTGGATAGTTTGAGTAACAGAACTCTCACTCACAGTAATTCTACTGATAGTGGAATGGGTTCTGGTTCTTCTACGCTAACAAGAAAACAAGTTCTTCCTTTAAAAGAAGAATTTGACAGAGAACTCGAAGAAAAGTTGGCAAAACGACGCGCATCTCTAGATCAACCTAGTGCAGAACCTGTCAACTCAAGAGCTACAGCAACTCCAGGAACAGTGTAATAAGTAAAACTTCTACCTTCTCCAAAAGGATGTTACTCAATGAGTAACGTCCTTTTTTTGTTTTTAAACTATAGAAAAATCCTAGATCCCAGCGGTATGCGTACAACCGTATGAACATTGTGATTTCTCTGCTAGGAAAGGTGTCATCCGAGTAGCTGACACTGGGATGGCTTTGTTGCATCGCTACTTATGAAAGGCTAACTATAGTTAGGATTATAAGCAACCTATTGAAAATCTTGTTTTTTTGCAATCAATCTGATCAAATTTAAGAATAGTAATTTGTTATTTATATTAATAAATTTAATTCTATTGAAAATAGCTAAAGCATTGAAATTCTTGAATTTTAGCCGGATTGGTAAATGGTAGTGAAATTTCTTTTACTCAAATTTAGGTATTCATTGACCGTTCTTGTTATAAATACCAGAATAATAAGCTACTGATATTCGCTATCTTTTTTATCTTTAATCCATCATAGCTAGCGATGCAACAAAGCCCACTGGGATCCAGGAAAGTTTGCTTGTTTACAAGCAAACTAGCATAGAAAGTGGTTACAACGTTTTCGATGAGATTATATGGAAAACTGGATTCCAGTGTCAAGCACTGGAATGACATCACAGGGGCACTGGGATGACACCTTTACGTTTGAGGCAAACTAGCTATAACACTTAACATACTACCTTTGCAAACAAATGTTCATACAGTACGCGCTGGCGTTATTTTCTCTTGATGAATAAATCTCGGTAGAGTATAGTAGCAATGCATTTATGTAGCTACTAATGAATAATTTAGTTTTGGTTTATACAACTTTTTCAAATTTTGAGGAGGCTAAAACTGTTTCTGAAGAATTGTTAAACGAGAAATTAATTGTATGTGTAAATATATTTCCCGAAGTGAATTCTCTGTATTTATGGGAAGGTAAAATTAGTAATAGTTGTGAAGTAGTGGCAATTATGAAGAGCAGGAATGATCAAGTTGATAAAATTGTAGAAAAAATCGAAGCAATGCATTCTTATGATCAGCCAGCTATTGCTGTGATGCACATAGAAAAAGCAAATAAATCTTTTACTAATTGGGCTAATAGTGTTATTGATGTAAGTAGCATTGGGGTGTAGCCAAGTGGTAAGGCAGCGGTTTTTGATACCGCCACGCGAAGGTTCGAATCCTTCCACCCCAGCCATATTGAAGTGGGTGTGAAATGATATCACTTTTCTATAAATTAAGATTATTGAATTATATATTAGGTAGTCTCAAAGATATAATTGTGAAACTGTTTCTCTTCACAATGTATCTTTACACATTCAGCATTGTGCTCATGTTTCTCAGCAATGGTTTTTGGTATGCTGTAGAATTTTGCTCTTTCAAAAATGCGTTTTACCGTTTGTTTCAATATTGCAAGTGGTATTATGAAAATAGGGAAGATCTCGGTTACGGAATTTCTATTCGAATATTAGTGGCGTTTCTTACTCCGCATTTTCTCTATAAATTATTACTTGGCACAGGCTGGAAGTCCTTTTTAAAGGAAAAGATAATACAGATACTCAACACAAGAAGAAAAAAGGGTAGTGAGTTCAGTAACAGTAGCAAACCAAGTGGCAGTAGTTATAGTGATAAGAATAATTACAGCAATAACAGTGGTAACAATGAGCGTCAAGCTCAAGATGCAAAGCGAAAAGTAAACATGATAAAGCAGCTATTAATCAAAGATATAGAGGCAACTATAGATAGGAGATTGAATTATATTTTTTTCGGTAAAAGGAGTAAACCTCATTAAGTATATAAAAAGGCTTTATCTAGTAAGGCTTTTTAAGGTTGGCTGTATTTTATTTTTTACGTATACCGGATCACAATCAGCCAATATACATGTGTGCACAAAATCTTGACTAAAGTCTGATAACCAAGAAATTGCCTTACGTTTTTCTACCAAGCTTTCTGTTTTTTTGCAGTGACTTGCTGCATCAATCATTGCCTGCGCTATTACTGATTTCCACAGCAAATAATACCTTTGTATATCATCTGACGTACTATTTGTTTCATAGTGGTTAAAAAATTCTTTAAAATTGAAGTTGTTTGACATAATGATACCTCTTTGGATTGAAATTTGAAATGATTTGAGTTTATGTCGCCACAGCAGATTCCGCTAACAAGCAGCGGGATGACGGTTGTCAGGCCAGCGCCCCTATGATGTCATTCAAGTAGCTGACACTGGTTCCTTTATGACGGCAGTGCCCCTATGGTGTCATCCCAGTGCTTGACACTGGGATCCAGGAATTTTGATTGGACACTGGGTTGGTAAGCATAAAAGTGTTATGTAAAATACAACGTTCTTGATGGGATTGCATGAAATGCTGGATCCCAGTGTCTGGGCACTGGGATGACACCATAGGAGGCTGCTTGGATGACAAAAAAAGGAGCACTGGAATGACAGCAATCTACGTCATACCGCGATTCATTCGCGGTATCTCAGCCGCTAACAAGAGATCCCGCTAACAAGCAGCGGGATGACGGTTGTCGTTTAGCCATAAACATTAAGAAATTTACCAAATGAAAAAAAAGGCAAAAGAAGCCCCGTGGTTATTATCCGCTTTAAAATATTGGCGTTTTTTATGTTTTAAACGCTTGACAAGCGAGATTCAGCCGCTTTTAATTGCAACTAACTTACGCTGCAAATGTTTAAGAAATTTACTAAGCAGAAAAAAAGACAAAGAATCCCCAAGTCAGCTAGTCTTTTACTATCTCTGTCGAGTATTGGCATTTTTTGATGTCTTGTAACGCTTTATAAGCGCGTTCAGCTTACTTAGATAAAAATCTAGATGTAGATGAAGTTTTGTAAAGACATACAGTATCTATATACTGCAAAAAATTGAACATAAGACGCCGATACATTAAGTAACCCTTACTTTTTAATCTGCAGATTGGCGAAAGCAAATACAATAGCTTCAGTTTCATGATAAGGGGGTTGGCGAAGGGTGTCAAGTAAGTTTTTTTGTTTCTGCGGGCTACCTGGTTTTTCTACTGAAATTTTGAAAAATGTAATCTACTCCTATATTCAAATATATCAAGCAGTAATTCAAAATCAGCCATTGCGCCTTTTGCGTTATTATACGCGAGATTGAGCAGCTCTTTGTCCTGATATAAATCAGCAAATTTAAATTCCATACATCCTGATTGTTTTGTGCCTAAAATATCTCCACTGCCTCTTAGCATCATATCCCTTTCAGCAATGTAAAATCCATCTTGTGACTCACACATGATCTTTAACTTTGAAGATGAGCTTTTACTTAAATTATCGTATAATAATACACAAAAAGATGGCTTGTTTCCTCGCCCTACTCTGCCTCTTAACTGATGCAATTGTGATAACCCAAATTGCTCTGCATTTTCTATAATCATGATGGTTGCATCTGGCACATCTATACCAACTTCTATCACAGTGGTTGCAACAAGCAGAGAAAATTCATTCCTTTTGAAGGAAAACATAACTTGATCTTTCTGCTCCTGAGTCAATTTTCCGTGTATTATCCCGACTTTATCAAGAAATGTTTTTTGTAATTCCTGAAAACGCATCTCTGCTGCAGCAATATTGGTCTCTTCGTTTTCTTCTATATATGGACAAATCCAATATGCTTTTTCGCCCCTGTTTATAGCACCTTTTAGCTTTTCAATAACATCTGGCACCCTACTAATGTTCATAGTTACAGTTTTTATTGGCAATCTGGATTTTGGTTTTTCTTTCAAAATTGAACATTCAACATCACCATACATAGCTTGCTGCAAGGTTCTTGGAATGGGAGTTGCAGTAACGAAAAGTATATCGGCATTTTCTCCTTTTCCTACCAAGCGATTTCTCTGCATCACTCCAAATCGCTGTTGCTCGTCTATGACTGCAAGCCCTAAATTTTTAAATGTAACGTTAGCTTGAAATAGTGCATGAGTGCCAATCACTATATTTAAAACACCACTTGCAAGTTCGTTCATGATAATCTTTCTTTCCTTGCGCGAAGTTTTACCAGTAAGCAGCGCAACTTTTATATCGGTACAGGATAAAACTTCCTCAATCCAATTATAATGTTGCTCCGCCAAGATAGTAGTCGGTGCCATTAGAGCTGCCTGCATGTTGTTTTCTACCACATTTATCATTGCAAAAAGTGCAACTACGGTTTTGCCACTACCAACATCACCTTGCAGCAAGCTTATCATGCGATACTTGGATTTTTGTCTCTCTGAGATCTCATCTATTGCACGAGTTTGATCATTTGTTAATTGAAACGACAATTCATTTAAAACTTGCTCTTTGTATTTACTCAATATTATAAATTCTCTTCCCCTTTCTTTCACATGATTTTTTCTTGCAAGTTTCAGCGCTAGCTGATACGCAAACAATTCATCATAAGCAAGCCTTTTTCTACAAACCTCAGCTTCCGCCAATGAGCTTGGTCTGTGCAACTTTATGATGCTTTCCCTCCAACTTAACCATTTTTTTTGCTTGATTAATGTATCATCTATCCACTCTGGTAAATCAGGCAATTCCTTTAGATTAGAGCTTATTATGTTCCCAATGCGCTTATTGGTAATGCCACGGCATAATTGGTAAACTGGCTCTATGCAAGCTATTTCTTTAAATTGGTTGATGTCAAGCGACACGTAATCTGGATGAGTAATTTGCCAATGTTCAGCAAATTTTTCGAGTTTGCCACTGATGATCACATTCGCTCCAATTGGAAATAGTTTATATAAATACTTAACTGAGTAATTAAAAAAGACTATGAATATATACTGACTCTCACTTTCAACGACTATTTTATATGGTCTACCTCTAAAAGTGGGCGACTGATGTTCATAAACTTTTGCAATGAAAGTTGTAAATTCTCCAACTCGAGCATCAGATAGTAACTTGCTTCTATCCACATAACTAAGTGGCTTATAAAACAGCAGATCCACCACCTTGTCCCCACCACAAAGTTTAGGTAATATTGCTGAATGAAATTTAGGTATATTCTCCAGCCTGCTATTTAGAAAAATCTGATTGCTCATTGAGATTCATACATGTGTAAAACTGTTATAGAGCCTTTTTAAAATCTTGTCACCTTATGGTCAGGTATGCACTATAGCTAGCACAGCTCTCTAACGTTATACCGCGATTCATTCGCGGTATCTCAGCCGCTAACACGTAACGGAATGACGAATTTGTTGTTTTTAAAATCGTCGGTAAGCCTAAGTTACCCCTAACTATATTTGCTATCATAGGGCTTATAGTAGGTATTTTATTAACTTATTAATCATTTTTATGTGTTATTATACCATTAGCAGTCTATATCAAGGTATTAATGATGAACAGCTCTACACCAAAAGAAAAGGAAAACCCAGTAGTTACATTAAGAGCTCAAGCAGAAAAGTTTGGTTTTAGCAAGTTAAGAGCTGGTAAAGACAATGCTGAAGCGAATTCTGGTAATACAGCGTTCTTAGATTTTCAGAGAATGGATTTTGTTATTAACGGCAAAAGTATAAGTAGAGATTTGATTGCCGAGCTATACAAAGAACATGATAGTTTACTGCCAAAAAGTGAAGGTAAAAATGAAGACTACCGCCCATTTGCAAGAAAAGTTTTTAAGGAGATGTTCAAATACGCTAAGGCAGAAGTTCCAAGTGACTCTATCTTGGAAGAATTAGTTATCAATTGTAATCAAGCAGGATATGAAGCTGGTGTACATATAGAGTTTCAAGGTGCACTTAGCCAGCATTCATTCATAATAGAAAGCCCTGAAAAAGTGATAAGTATTGACTGTGTTAGCCAAAATAATGTGAGTGTTAAATCTGATATGACATTACCAATATTTTTCCAAAGGAGTGACGGTACATTCGGTGACAAGGTGTGTGATCTATCCAGCTCACTAGAATTCACGCTTAAGTCTCAAGATGATAAAAATGTAACATACACAAATGGTAACTTGTCACTTACTGTTCCTGAGAGACTGAAGGACTATAATATAGGTGATAAAAGCTTATTTGACATTATAAAAGAATACTTTCAGAAATTGTGCGAGAGGCTTGGATTTTTTAAAATAAAAATAGAGCATGGTTTAGGCGATCCACTAGAAGTAAGCGACCATCTGGAAAATATGGAACCCCCTATTCGTAGTAATGAGCACGGCCTGAATTAAAATATCTTGAGCTTGTTTGCACAATCAATCACTTCAGCATTTAGAAATTGTTTTTTAAACCAGGTATACTGACGTTTCGCGTAGTGTCTTGTGTTTGTTTGAGCAATTTGTATCGCTTCGTCTAAAGTAATCTCACCTTTCAAGTACTTTATAATTTCTGGCACTCCGTGTGCTTTCATAGCTGGCAAATGTGGGGCTAGGTTCATGCTAAGTAGCTTTTTTACTTCATCAATTGCTCCATTTTCAATCATTGTAATGAAACGAGAATTTATTTTTCGGTATACATCTTCACGTTTAGGCAGAATTGTATATATCTTAAAATTATTGAATAAAGGAGGCTGTCTATTCTCTTGCCATACAAAAATTGACTTGCCAGTTTCAGTGATAACTTCAAGTGCCCTTGAAAGGCGGTGCGAGTCATTCATGAACACTTTACCTTGAATCCTTGGATCTTTGCTTAGCGCTAATTTGTAAAACTCCTCTTTACTTAAATTTTTCCTGAGCTCACTTACGTTTTTTCTCACTTTCTGACTTATTTGTGGCATTGATGATAAGCCTTTGATTAAACTGCTGATGTAAAGCCCGCTTCCTCCAGTGATGATAGGTATTTGAGCATTTTCTAATGCGTGATTAACTTCTTTTTCTAAATCTTCTAACCATAGACCCACGGAATAATTTTCTTTTGCTGAAACATAACCATATAGTTTATAAAATACTTCTTGCTTTGGTGGTTGAGCAGTAATTATGGGAATTTCTTCATATACCTGCTTTGAATCACAATTTATTATACTAATATTTCCATATTTTTCTATCAGGTTATCGCATAATTCTGATTTACCTGAGGCCGTAATTCCTGTAATAATTACTATATTATTTTTCATTTATATTAATTTAATTAACATATGATAGAGTGTAGTAAAAGTTTGGATTCTACAATCTAAAGTTTGGAGATTTTTATGGCAGAAAACAACGACAATAATTCATTTACTAAGCGTTTCACAAACAGGACTCCTGGCGGTACAGGGGAAGGTTTTTCCAGTAAGTATTCGTCTCAAAACACCAAAGAACGGGCATTAGGGGAAAAAGGAAAAATTTCTGAATTAGCAGGCAAAAAAACCGAATCCAAGGAAGCTTTTTCTGAAAGTGGCGGCATAAAAAGTAAAAGCAGAACTGTCAATGAAAGATCTTTTGCTGATGCAACAAAAAGAAGTAGGTCAGATCTTGTATACTTAGTCCGTGGTAAAGATCGTGGAAAATCAGCGTGGCATTATGTATTAGTTGATAAAGAGAAAAGAGAAATGTTTCTAGCAAAAAGCAGAACTGGCTCTATAGATGTTGCAGACTATGGAGAGATTTTGTATTCAGGATGGGGAGAGGATCCACCACAGGCAATAATTGATAAAGTCAATGAAGAGTTTGGGTTGTAGCAAATCTGCATAACAAATGGTAAGCTGCGTTGCATTACGTTTACAAAAACTAGCAGTTACTATATAAGATACAGTGCAACAAAACTGATCTAGTTGTTATGAATAAGTTTTTAGCTATATGGTATCTAAAATAATAAATGCAATACAGAACAATTTATTAGTGTGTTTTCCAACAGAAACAGTGTATGCTCTTGCTTGTAATGCACTAGATAATGAATCTATAGGAAAAATATATCAGATAAAGAAACGCTCTCAAAATAAACCACTGTCTATATTTGTTAGTGATATTTACAATTTGACAAAAATAGCAAAGGTAAAGGAAAGATATATTGATTTAATAAACCACTTTTCTCCTGGACCAATTACCTATATTTTACCACTTAAAAACAACAACATATTGCCAAACGAATTCTTTAAAGATAGTATAGGTATCAGAATTCCTGAGCATCCTATTGCAATTTCAATACTAAACAAACTGAAAGTTCCAATAGTTGCAACTAGTACAAATATTTCAGGAAAAGAAAGTGTATGTAAGGCAAACGATATACCACAATCCATTAAGCAACATTTATCTGTAGTGATTGAAGATGACGAACTAGTTTCTGGTATAGAATCTACTATTATTGACTTAACCGAAGATAAGATTAAGGTTTTAAGGGAAGGTGCAATTTCATTACAAACAGTAAACAACGCATTTTCAAACTAAAATCTATAGGAGAAAGAATGAAAAAAGTAATAGGCCACAACCAAGCCAAAAAAAAAATAATGAACAACTTATCTGTTCAGTCTTGGCTGATCTGTGGTAAAAAAGGTATAGGAAAAGCAACACTTGCAAAATCCTTCTCCAATTGGTTACTCATAAAAAACTATAATGAAGTAGCATTGGACTTACACATTGTTGAAGGTGATACTATCGGAATAGAAAAAGTCAGAGAAATGAAAAACTTTCTACACTTAAGTCCCATTCAATCAGAACACAAAATAGCTATAATAGATAGCTTAGAGGCAATGACTAATAACGCTAAAAACGCAATATTGAAAATATTAGAAGAGCCGCCAAAAAATTCTAAGATATTTATAATTAGCCATAAGCCATATGATATACAAACCACTATCTTGTGTAGGTGCTTTCAGCTAAATTTACTCCCATTAACTTATGATGAAACAAAGCAAGTTGCTTCATCTCAATGTAAATTTGATAATCAAACGTTTGACGAAATGATTACTTTATTTCCTGGAATGCCAGGAATGATAATAAATACAATAAGTAGTGATGCTTATGAAGCATACAAATGCTTTTATAAATTTCTTCATGATTTAAAGAATCCCAATATGATTAATAAAGTAATTAATAGCGAAATCGAACTAGAACTAGCATCATATATAATTCAGGCCTTCATTTTAGAAAGCATAAAGAGAGAGGTAAATGGTGTTGAAATTCTGCTAAGTCAGTGGAAAAAAATAGATGAACTTTTCGTTGTTGCTAAGCAACTTCACTTAGATAAAAAGCATGTTTTAGCTAATGTAGTTAATATCATGACATAAGTTTACGAAGTATAATACTTTTAACATAAATTCATGATAAAATTCTGTTAATTTAATACTCGAAGTATATAATTTGACTGATAATAAATTAACTGTATGGCAATCAATAGAAGTTTTGACGAAAGCCATATTGAACATGCAGAAAAAATTAAGCTTAATTAAGAATATAGCTTCAGATCAAGACGTAACCCTAGAAAAAGGAAAGGAGTTGTTAAGTGGCATTTATGAAGCAAATTTTAAGCTAAACAAGACAATCAATATAGCTACTTTGCCAAAAATTGGCTATCATATGCTAAATGGTGAGCTTGTTGTACGTAATCATATTACGGAAGAGGAAGTAAAGATTCCTGGAGATTTTCATTACCTTAAAGTCGTTAAATCCGATCATGATAATTATAAATTAACGTTTTGTAATTTTTTAGGTAATGAGTTTTTTGAATATAAAAAGTATGATCCACAATATTCTGGCGTTTCAGATGAATATAAATTTGTGGATTTTGGTAGTGTAAAAAAGACTCATAATCTAAAATTTAAGGAATATGTTGGTCATGCACCTAAGTTTTTTGCTGCAGAAGGTCCTATTGAGCCTGGATCTCAAAACCATGCAATTGATCTATTTAGGCTAGTCAAAGATGGTAAAGGTAGCAAAGTGGGAACCCTCGCTGATGAATTTGGTTATTTTGATGATCAAAATAAATTACATTATTATAATTATCACAAAAGTGCTGAAAGTAATATTTACAATCCTGAAAATTTCAGTATAAAAATGATAAATATAGATGTGAGCAAAATCGACAAATTCTACCTTATTGCGGAACAAGGTGATATAATCATTCATCCTATTTTGGAAAATTTAGACATATTTTAAAGTTTTTTAGAGTATCTAATCTTGTTGTTATTATAATTGGATTTGGTAGCATTGTGTTATGGAAGATAAATTGCTTGAATCAGTAAAAAACAAAAGTTATTTCAGTAAAGCAGTCGAATGGTACTGCCATAGGTATCTGTTTTGTGTAGCAGAAAGATCTTGGATGGCATTAATAGTATCGCTTCTCCTAGTATGCTTATGTTTATTAACATTAAACATATACCTGTTATTTCCTATTAAAAAAGATTTAAATTTTGTGAAGTATATGAACCACACAGAAGATGAGTTCTCTGCAATGCATAAGCTTAGTTTCAGTAAAAAGGAAGATGAATACACTTCCACAGCGAGGTACTTAATAAGTAAATACATTGAAATATACGAGTCCATTAAGATCGTTGAACCGAAGTACCAAGAAAATTTTATAAGAAACAATTCTATACATAAAATCTATCAATGCTTTCAGGAAAAAACGAATAATGAAGCTGGTAATTTGTCTTTATCTAAAAGAAAAATCGCCAACATAAATGTAATAACATTATCTATTGATCGATCGACCAAGGACTTAGTTACATTTGCTGGAAATGCTACTGTAGTTTTTACAACCGAGCAAAATAAGGAGGATACTGTGGAGATTAGCTTCACTTTGTCGAATATAAAAGCAACTCTGGCTGGTATAATACCATTTAAATTTATTGTTAATGGTTATAAATACAGATTTTAAAATATTACTTGGTAGCTAAAAAAAATAACCAAAGTGCACATAGCAGTAATAACTAGAGGTAAAACTAGAAGAATTGGTGTTTTTTTAATAAAGTAATTCTGAGAAGGTTTTAAGAAAAAGGCATTGTAAATTATCGGTAAAAAGTACAGAGCGTTGAGTATAGTACTAACAATTAACACTAGAGTTACAAACACAGAAAGTATTACATTGCCAGAGTTGAAAACAGCTTGAAAAATGAGAAATTTACCCCAAAAAGTCGGAGCAGGCGGCACCCCTATCATAGACAATGCACCTATAGCAAATGCTGTCATGCTAATTGGCATACTGCGTCCTATACCGTAAATCTTATCTATATATTTCTCACCTGCTCTCGTTATTATTGCTCCGGCAACGAAAAACAAAGTGATTTTTGCAAATGCGTGGCAAACTAATTGAAAAATTGCAACCCTCATGCTGAGATCACTAAAAATTGAAGCGAATAATATAATATACGACAATTGAGAGATGGTAGAGTAAGCAAGCAACTTCTTTAATTCTTTTTGCTTTAGTGCAATCAATGATGCAGTAATAATAGTAAATCCAGCAGCGTACGGAAGCCACCCTCCAGCAAACCAATTTTGCTGCACAAAACGTTGCATATTATCGACGCCGAAAGTGTATAATATAACTTTTATGATGATGAAAACTCCGGATTTCACAACAGCAACAGCATGCAGTAGTGCACTCACAGGAGTTGGTGCAACCATTGCTTTTGGTAACCAAAAATGCATTGGCATTAATGCAGCTTTTCCTATTCCGTAAATTAGCATAGCAAAACACACTGCAATAAAAGTGATGAGTGAAGTATCAAATTTGAATATTCCACCACTTACAAAGTCTAAAGTATGAAATTCATTATATAAAAGGCCTATTGCAGGAAAAAATAATACCAAAGAAGAGAAAAATAGCACGCCAAAGTAATAGCGTCCTGCAATCATTGATTCATTTGTTGAGTTGTAAGTAACCAGAGGGTATGTACTAATAGTTAGAAGCTCATAAAAGACAAATGTAGTGAGCAAATCTCCAGAAAAAGCAATAAACATTGCACAGCTAATCGATATTGAAAAAAAGCATAGAAAACTTGAGTGATTGCTATCAGCATAGTTATTCTGCATATAACATATTGCATATACACTGGTTAGTATCCATAAAAACGATATCAATAAACTGAATATTACTCCGGTAGACTCTAGCTTTAAACTAATGTGCAAATTATTACCAAAATCCATGAGGATAAATTGAGAATGATCACCGTACACCCAATATAAAGTGCACAGACACGTATACGCAAATAGAAGTACAGAAGAAGTGACAGTGATACTATTGTTCACTCTGGGCCATTTACCAGTAAAAAAAATAACTAACGCACTTAAAAGTGGAATCAACGCAGTAATTAATAAATAATTCTCGGTAATTGAAAATGGTAAGGAAAGAGACGTTAAAACACAGTCCATTAAATAATTCATCTTTTTGTTTAGGTAAAGCTAGAATTATACTAAAATCATAGAAAAACCGCTATGTTTTTTTAGTTGTTTGTGTATGCTATAGCTATACTGCGATTCATTCCACAACTGTACGAACATTTGTTTTTGTTAAACACAACAAAGATGTCATCCCAGTGCCCTGACTACTTGGATCCAGGAAAGTTTGCTTGTGAGCAAGCAAACTAGCATAGAAAAACGTTTTCGATGAGATTGCAGAAAGCCAGTGTCTGGGCACTGGGATGACAAAGGAGGACAGTGTCAAGCACTGACCATTTGCTGTGCAGTTTACCTTTAAAAATGAATGTTCATACAGTAAGCCATAGGATGACAAAAGAGTAAACTTTATCTGTGTGAGCTATAGACGCAAATTACAACAAATGCAGTAGCGTAATCTCCATCGTCACTTAGAGAAAGATGAATTTTGGAGATAAAATCCTTGCTAACGGTAAGATATGGCTTGCCTCTTACATCATTGTATATTTCTATATCTTTCATTATAATACCCTGACCACTACCTCGTGCTTTAACAAAAGCCTCCTTTGCTGCAAAGCGTTTAGCAAAATACCTTGCTCGCATTTCTTGACTATTATACTTTCTACTTAGCTCTATTTCTTTTTCAGTGTAGATTCTATTGAGAAATTTTTCCCCGTATTTTTGTAATATCCTCGATACTCTTGGTATATATACTATGTCAGTGCCGATACCGTGTATCATTTTGTGCTAAAGTGATTTATTGCTTCTTCAATCTGCATTTCCTTTACCTCTCCAGTTGCTCTATTTTTTACTTCAACTATCTTTTCATCTATTGCCTTTTTTCCGACAATTATTTGCCACGGCAAGCCTATCAGATCCATTCTAGAAAATTTTACTCCTACACTCCCTTCCGTATCATCGTAAAGCACTTCATCGCTTTTCAAAGCTTTATATATTTTATCTGCAGCCTCCGTTACTTTCGGTTGTAAATTGATTAAACCAATTCTGAAAGGAGCTACCGATTCTGGCCAGATAATTCCTTTATCATCATGAAAAGCTTCTATTATTGCACCAACAAGTCTTGAAACCCCAATGCCATACGAACCCATATGTATATTGACATTTTTTCCATCTTGAGAAGTAACACTTGCCTTCATAGGCTTCGAATATTTATCACCAAAATAAAAAATATGCCCTATTTCAATACCCTTACTAACATTTAACTGTTCTTGTGATATAGGGCAAGTCTCAGGATCATGCATATCATCTGCAACTGCATATATACTCTTTAAACTTTCAATATCTTCACTCTCTAGTAGTTCAGAAAATTTATTGTCATAATATAAAGTGCTCTCACCAGTGTTTGCCAATATATGAAACTCGTGGCTCAAATTTCCTCCAATTGGCCCCGTATCAGCTCGAACTCCAATTGGAGTAAATCCCATGCGTTTGAAGATTTTTATGTAAGTTTTGTACATCAAATTATATGAATTCAGTGCACCTTCGTAATCTACATCAAAACTGTATGCATCCTTCATCAAAAATTCCCTGCCCCTCATAACACCATAACGTGGTCTTACCTCATCACGGAATTTCCATTGAATTTGGTATAAACAAAGTGGCAAATCTTTGTAACTTTTTACCACATCTCTAATTAAATCAGTTGCTATCTCCTCATGCGTTGGACCAAAAAGCATATCTTCCTCATGCCTATCCTTTATGCGTAGCATTTCCTTACCGTAATCATCGTAACGCCCTGATTCTCGCCAAAGACTTGCTGGTTGCACACAAGGCATTAATGCTTCAATAGCACCGGATTTGTTCATTTCATCTCTGATAATATCTTCAATATTCTTAAGCACTAAGAGACCAAGTGGTAACCACGTATAGATGCCAGATGCTATCTGCTTTATTAAACCTGCACGCAAAGAATATTGATGGGAGATAATTTTAGCATGGGCAGGCTTTTCCTTTAGAGTTGGCAGGTAATATTTGGATAAACGCATATAATAGATCTGATTGTATTAAGTAATCTTAATACAATCAGACCTGTAGGTAAACTTATTTTGAAAAGGAAGGAAAGTGCATGGCTGACCATTTCATAGTTATCATAGTCCTTGTACAACATTTTCCTTTTGGCATCGCAACGCTTTTCCACCAAACTGTGCTATGCGATCCTCAACAGAAAGAGGAGGTGAATCTTGCACCTCATTATCCACTGAGTCAACATTATTTACTTGTGGTGAATCAACACACGAACTTGGCGGTACCGGTGACTCCTCTGTTTCTTGTTCAGGATGTATCGGAGATGTGGCTCTAGATCCTATACCACTGTCAAGACCCCCGCTTCCTTCTTCCTTGCTTGATGGGGAATTTGTGTGTTTTGTCTGCTCCTCTTTTTCCTGCTCTATCTCTTTTTGTTTGTCTTTGCTTTCATCTGTAGTCCAATCTGAATCGCTAATAGAATCAGAATGCTCACTTTCACTATCTGAGAATTGCATGACTGCTACTCTCTCCTTAAGTCTCTTTGTCTAATCTGAATCATTATCATCCGACTTCTTTCTCTCTGCTTGCTCCCTATCTATTCTTGCAGCAAACTCTTCTGGTGTTTCTTTTTTGTCAGTGCCCCCACTACTTTCTAATTTTGCTTTCAATTCATTTGTAAAATTTTGTTGCTGCCCACTCTTTTTAACGTAGTACCTCCTCTTATCTGTTCAAACAGAGTAGAATGATTATTATTCTCAGGTTCACCAGCCTTCTTCGGTGCATCATTCTTAGGTTGCTCCGTACGCTTGGAAGCTGTAAAAAAATGCGGAGGCGGAGGTGGTAGTGCAGCATCTTGTGGCAATGGAGGAGGTGGCGGCGGTGGTACACTGACACTTGGATTTGGTTGTGTTCCAAACGTTACTGGAGGTGATTGAGGAGTAGGTACATTTGATTTATTCTCCAGATTAGTACAATTTTTACACACAAATTTTTGTGGTTCTTGAGATGGAGTATGGCCGAATTTCTGTCCATTAAGACCTACTTCTTTCTTATTATCATCTCTAGAAATAGCCAGTTTAACAAGATATGTCACTGAAATAAGTGCAACAACCGTAGAAACAGCAAAAATTGCTAAAGGCACTGCTGCAATAGGACCAGAACCAGAAACTGCTATAATAACATAAGGAAGATATTGACCAGATATGAAACTAAATATAGATAATAATGAAACAGCAATTAAAGGTTTCCATATAGTCTGCTTAGTTTTAGTAAGCTCCTGACTATCTTTTAGCAATGAAGAACTATTGGATATCATCATTTCTTTGCCTCACTTGTTAACGATAATTTAATAATAACCCAATTAATAATTTCTGTCAATAATTAATTATGAAAAACAAAGTTGCAATTTGAATAGATAAGCTATAAGTAATATACGACCAGCAATAGCCATACAATAGACTTCTTGTATAACCCACACTAAGTAGAAAAAAGGTGTCATCCAAGTAGCTGACACTGCTCTCCTTTGTCATTCCAGTGCTTGACACTGGAATGACACCGAAGGGGCTACTGCCGTCTTGGATGGAAACCAGCGTCAGAACTAGTTAACCATGGGGCTTCTTTTGCCTTTTTTTCCATTTGGTAAATTTCTTAAATATTTATGGCTAACATGAAGCTAAGTACGAACTTTGTTAAACATAACAAATGGTGCCATTCCAGTGCTCCTTTTTTTGTCATCCCAGTGCTTGACACTGGGATCCAGTTTTCCATATAATCTCATCGAAAATGTTGTAACCACTTTCTGTGCTAGTTTGCTTGCTTACAAGCAAACTTTCCTGGATCCCAGTGTCAAGCACTGGGATGACATCATAGGGACACTGGGATTACACCCTGACAATCGTCATCCAGCTACTTGTTAGCGGCTAAGAGATACCGCGAATGAATCGCGGTATGACGGTTCGTGGCGGCATGACGATAACCTCGTCTCACTGCCATTAAGTTAAGGAAAAAAGATAGATTTTATGGGATAATGATGTATACCAATAAGTTTAAAGGTAGTATGAGTAAAAAAGGCAGTAATAAAATTTATTCAAAATGAATTGGCAAGTCTAGAATTTATAGAATCCCATAAATCATCTTCAAAAGATTTTATGAGAAAGAGGAAGTTATCTTTTATTGACATATTTATCTTAATTTTAAGAAAAAGTGTAAAGTCGCTGCAAGTAATACTAAACGAATTTATTTTATATAGGAAAAAAGACTATACCGTTACTGCTAGTGCTTTTAGTCAAGCAAGAAAAAAAATGAAACACAGTGCATTTTCAGAAATTAACGAAGGTGTGGTTTCCTTGTACTACCAAGACCAAAAATTTAAAACTTGTTTTGGCTTTAGAGTGTTAGCTCTTGATGCCTCCAAAATCATTTTACCAACAAGCGTTGAAATAAAAAATGAATTTGGCTCAAGAAAAATACGTAACCAAAAACCAAAAGATTTAGGTGATTATGCAAGTGCAACCTTTGCGGTTTGTTAAGATGTGCTAAATAATGTTGCCATAAGGTCAGTGTTAGATAGAGGTAACACTCATGAAATTAACTTAGCAGATGAAATGCTTAAAGTTGTAAATACTAATGACTTACTGATTTGTATATTTATCTTATAAATTTCTTTCTAGCCTTACAAAAAGAAAAATTGCTTATGTCATTCGATGTCCCAGATCATCTTTTAATGAAGTGAATGCTATGTTTGAAGAAAAAAGCCCATCTAGTGTTGAGGTTACCATATGTGCTCAGCGTAAGATAAAACAAGAAAATAGTGGAATAACGCTTCAAAGTGGTACTGCCATCTGGTGAAATTGAAGTGTTAGCTACATCATTAATGGATGAACAAAAGTTTCAAACTGGAGGATTTAAGGAGTTATATTTTTTACGCTGGGGAGTTGAGACATTTTTTGCAAAACTCAAAGGAAGACTAAGTCTAGAAAATTTTACAGGAAAAAGTGTTGAGTCTGTTAAACAGGATTTTTGGTCAGCTATCTTTATTAGCAACCTAGAAAGTGTTATGACAGAAGATGTAGAAGAAGCGTTGAATATGGACTTAACCGATGATAAGCTTAAGAGGAGCATTAACAAATCTGTCTCATTTAACGCGATCAAAAACTTGGCTTTCGACATTTTTGCTACGGAATCAGATACTGACTGCATTATGGATCAATTATCAAAGCTATTTTTGATGAACACTTTGGCGGTAAGAAAGGGAAGGAAAGTTGATCGTCATAAGGTACCTTATCTTCGTTCGTTCAATTACCAAAAAAGGGTTAGAAAACACATATTTTGACTAGAGGTAGTATTCATATCTTCTGATAATAACTGGGTAGCTTATTGCCATAGCTCCTGTAAAATGACTTCTAAACAAACTATTTCTTAAGTAATTTACACTTCAGAGTTTATCTGCTTTAAAGTTTACTCTATTCTGTTTCAGTATTTGTCATAAATCCTTAATTATTTCTGACTTTTTAGTTCAGTTTTTAACCATTCTTTCCTTAACTTAATGGCAGTGAACCTCGTCATCCCGCTACTTGTTAGCGGGATCTCTTGTTAGCGGCTGAGATACCGCGAATGAATCGCGGTATGACGGTTCGCGGCGGTATGGACGTAGGAAAACCTTTCTTGGGTCAGCTATAGAGACTCTCATCTTTAGCGAGCTTCAAGGTAATTGGTTGCTATTTGCGAAAATATTCGCATAATTTAAGTAACATTACTTAATAAAAATTAACTATGGAGCTTAATAAGATTGCAGCATCGATTTTACTTTCTGGGCTAATCATTATGATAGTTAGTAATGTAGTTGATATGCTTTACAGTCCAGAAGAATATAAGATTGAACACCAAACGATAGTAGCTGCTGGCAGCAATGAGTTCCAGCAAAAAATCGAGCAAGTGGCGCTTGATATTGGAGCGCTCATGCAGAATGCTAGCTTTGAGAAAGGTAAATCAGCAGCAAAAAAATGTATAGCCTGCCATAGTTTTGAGAAAGGTGGAATGAATAAAGTAGGACCAAACTTATGGAACATAGTTGGAAATAAAAAGGCCCATCTTGGTAACTCATTCAATTACTCAAAAGCAGTGCTTGAAAGAGGTGGAAAATGGGGGTATGAGGAGCTATTTGCCTTTTTAAAGAACCCAAAAGCCTATATAAAAGGTACACGTATGGCATTTGCAGGTATTTCCAATCCACAAGAAATTGCAGATCTAGTTAGTTATTTGCATCAATTGAGTGATAGCCCGGTTGCTTTGCCAAAGTAGTATGGATTATTGTAAATTGTTTGATGGAAATAATGGTCACATAGCATATCGAAAGCTACAAGGAAAGAAAGCTTCTGTAGTTTTTTTCGGTGGATTTGCATCCAATATGGATGGAACTAAAGCAACTGCTATTTACAAATTTTGCCAAGAAAATGACGTAGCACTTGTGCTATTTGATTATTTTGGTCACGGTCATTCAAGTGGTAATTTTATTGATTACACGATAAGTGATTGGCAAAAAAATTGTGCTAAAGTAATGAGTGAATTAACTAGCGATAAACAAATAATTATAGGTTCAAGTATGGGAGGATGGCTGATGTTGCTCACTGCCCTTCAATTTCCAGAAAAAATTGCAGCACTAATTGGTATATCGTCTGCTCCCGATTTTACTGAAGATTTGATATTCAAGCAATTGTCAGGCAAGCAAAAAGAAGAACTAGATTCTAAAGGTGTAATAGATTTTACTTCAGAGCATTGTACATACAAAATAACTAAAAATTTGATCGAAGATGGCAGAAAGAACCTTCTTTTAAACAAAAAGACAATAGAGATAAACTGTCCTGTGCGCTTGCTGCATAGCATTAATGATAAAGATGTTCCTTATCAAACTTCATTGAATTTAGCTGAAAAAATTAAGTCAACCGATGTTGAAGTACACTTAATAAAATCAGCAGAGCACAATATGTCTGACAATCATTCACTGGAAGTTTTATTTAAGACCATTAGAGAATTTTGTAACCAGACTGCATTCTGTGATTTTTAGCAAAACACGATTTTTCATTTGAGCTTTCTTCAACTTAAAATAAATACAGAAAATTGCTGCCTATAGCTAAACTGACTTAGATTTACCGACAATTTGAAAAACCGTCATCCCGCTACGTGTTAGCGGCTGAGATACCGCGGCGGTATGACGGTTCGCACCATCACACTTTGGAACCTTACAGATATTGAGCAAATCCAATAATATCCTTGATTTCTTTTATATTATGGGTTGCAATTTCTGCTGCTTTCTTTGTGCCTTTTTTTAATATTTCATGTAAATGGAATTGGTCTTTTAAAAGATCATTCATTTTCTCACGTATGGGTGATATAACACTGATAATTAAATCAGCTAACTCTTTTTTGAAGTGCTTCATGTCATGTTTGTTCACTTCTTCACATACTTTTTCCGCATTTACATTACTAAGCACTGAATAAATGTTTATCAAATTGCTTATTTCTGGTCGGCACTTTAAAGTAGCAAAGCCTAGAATTGAATCTGTTTTTGCTTTTTCTATTTTTTTGACAATTAAGTCATCCGTATCATCAAGGTTAATGCACGAATGTTCTGAAGGATCAGATTTACTCATCTTGCTTGTGCCATCCCTTAAGCTCATTATCCTTGATGTGCAATCCAAAGTTAAGATTTCAGGTACGATGAAATAATCCAGCTTATAATGATTGTTAAAAGCTGATGCAATATCACGTGCAAGCTCCAAATGCTGTTTTTGATCATCACCAACAGGAACGTATTTAGTTTGATACAACAATATATCTGCAGCCATAAGTACTGGATAACTATATAATCCAAGAGAGGCTTTTTGTTTATCGCTGCCAGCTTTATCTTTAAATTGAGTCATGCGATTAAGCCAACCAATTGGTGTATAGCATCCAAGCAGCCAGCCCAGTTCTGCATGACCACTAACTGTGGACTGACTAAAAATAATGGACTTTTCTGGATCTATTCCGCATGCAATATAAGCTGCTGCTGTTTTGAAAATATTACTTTTTAATTCACTTGCGGGAAGCTTATTTGCTGTGATTGCGTGTAGGTCGACAATACAAAAAAGAGATTTGTATTTATCCTGTAAGTCTATCCACTGTGTGATTGCACCAAGATAATTACCTAAATGTAGTACGCCACTTGGCTGGATACCTGAAAAGACAATACTTGTCATTATACATTTACCTCATGCTAATCGCTTCCACAATCAGCAGATTTCTTAGAAAGAATAACCATTGCAGGACGGAGCAACCTATTTTTGATAGTATAACCAGTTTGTAGTACTTCTACAATGGTGCCAGGCTTTTTTTCATTGTCTTCTCTTTCCACAACAGCTTGGTGTAAATTACTATCAAAAAGCTCACCAAGTGGATCTACTTCCTCTATTCCATGTTTTTTTAGATCATTTATAATTTTTTGATAAGCTACTTTAATCCCCTCATGAACAGGATCACCGTCTTTCAAAATTTCCATTACTCTTTTTAAATTGTCGCACGAGTCGATCATATCACGTGCAAGTTTTGTGACTGCGTAGTCACTTGCATCGCTAATTTGCTTTTGCATTATACGTTTGACGTTTTCATTATCTGCAACAGCACGGCGTAAATGATCTTCAAGCTGAACTGCACGTTCTTTTAATGTATTGAGATCTTCATTTAAATCATCAGTTTGCTTATGGTTATCACTTTGTTGGTCGTCACCTTTCTGCCTACTTACCATATCAGCAAACTTCTTCTTTTTCTCCTTACTGCTATCTGACATATCATTACCCTTAAGAATCTAATAAATATATAACAATTAATCTGAAAATATCAAGCGCCAGCTACATTCGTCTTTCTATGCTCGCATTTAAAAAGTTAATTAAAGTAGTTTTATAAAAAGAATCAGAAAAAGTACTAATATCATTTTGTGCCATATTAATGTAGTGTCTAGCTTTTTCCATAGAAAGCTGAATGGCATTATGGTGATTAATATAGTGTAATGCTTGGTCAAAATTGTGTCTAGCTGAAGAAAAGCATTTTTCCCAGAATGTTTGCTCTGCTGGACTGCCCTTTTCGTATGCTATAATAGCAGGTAAGGTGACTTTACCTTCGAAAAAGTCTTTTCCGACTTGTTTTCCAGAAGTGCCTTGATTAGCAGTATAATCGAGCATATCATCAACTATTTGAAATGCCATACCAAAATTAAAACCAAAATTCTTTAGCCTCTCTGTTTCGTCATTTGTTGCACCAGATACTGTTGATGCAGCTTCACAGCATGCAGAAAATAAAGATGCTGTCTTTTCTCCAATGATATCAAAATAATTTTCCCTGACTGTGTGGGGGTCAAAGCGTGCTGTCATCTGCTTTATTTCACCCTTCACAAGTAAATGCGATGCTTTAGATAAAATAGAGAGAATATTTAAATTTCCACACTCTATAAGCCATCTAAATGCTAGAGTCAACAATAGATCACCAACTAAAATGCTTGATTTATTTCCCCAAATCTTATTCGCTGTTTTAACTCCATGGCGTGCCTCACTTTCATCGAGCACATCATCATGAAGTAAAGTAGCATTGTGTATAAACTCTACCGATGCAGCAACGTTGATCCTATTCTCCCCAGAATAGTTTAGCATTTTACATATAATAAAAACTAGTTTAGGCCTTATTTTTTTTCCACCTGACCTAACAAGATGAGATATAATATCAGTAGCAAGCTTAGCATCTTCATCATTGACATTTTTGAAGACAAAGTCATTCATAGCTGACAAATCAGAAGATACAATATCGTCTAATTTATCGCTGTTTGTTAAATCAGTATTTAGCATTTTAAGAGACTTATGCCTCTTGCCCTTGTGCTTTCTCGTTCTCTACTTTCTTCTTTTCTGTTTTCTTTGGTTCTGTTTCTAAAGTTACTATGCCTTTTTTGATAAACCACAGTACTCTTTCAGTTGCCTGCGCGCCTACACTTAGCCAATGTTTTAATCTATCAGCTTTCACCACAACACGATTTTTATTGTCTTTTGGTAACATTGGATCATATTGTCCTATTTTCTCAATAAAACGCCCATCTCTTGGTGCTCGTGAATCAGCTACAACTATCCTATAAAAAGGGCGTTTCTTTGCGCCAAACCTCGCCAACCTTATTTTAACTGCCATGTTAACCTTTATTCATATATTAGCCACAATTTTATACAATGAGCCGTTTTAAGTCAAATGAATTATACAACTTTTGCACCTTATAATATAATTACCAATAATGTAGGGCAGTGCCGGGTGTACAGCTATACGAACATTCATTTGTGAAGGTAAATTGCACAGCAAATGGTGTCATTCCAGTGCTTGACACTGGAATCCAGCCTTTTTTTAATCATTAAAACGTTGTATTTTAACATAAAACGGCTACTTTTATGCTTACCAACTTAATAAAATTCCTGGATCCCAGTGTCTGGGCACTGGGATGACATCCTTTCTAGTGAAGATTGCTCTCAAATCGCAATGTTCGTACAGTTGTGTGTCTGGGCACTGGATGCGTTTGAAGCAACTTATAAGATTTTTGATTATATATCATCAAGTATAGCGTGATTAACTTCGACTTTATACTTTGATTCCAGATAGCTAATTAATTGCTCTTTTAGCGATATCATCACACGTTTTCCGGTGTCAAGCATGTTTAATTTGCCATTTGATGAATGCATTTCTTTTAGAACACCTATTATAATTTCATTATTGTATTGAATAGGATCTGTCACTGAACCAGTTGTTTTCATATTGAAAATCTCTTCTACAAAAGAAAAGGGGTAGTTTTGTTGATCCACTTTATTGCGGTGCATCTGCTGACCTTTAACTAATTCCACACCTTGAATTTCTTCCAAATCTGTTTTTTCTCTTAGTTGAACTGCAACCTCTTGCCCGAATTTAAACATTCTTTCTTTTATAAACTCACTACGCCAAAGCTCTACCGCTAATGCCTTGCCTTCTTCAAAACTTTGCAATTTGGGTGGAACGATATCGACGATTTTTACACTAACAACAGCGTCCCCAACGCCCTTAAAATAACCTTTCTGATCCTTTTCTCGCGAAAAAATGAAAGAAATCAAATCACCAGAATCTCCTACGTTATTACCGCTTTGATCTTTTCCACTCGCATCTACTGGACCAATAGTTTGTATAGGTAAATTATATTCACTCAATATTTCTTCAATTTCTGAACCATTGTATATCTTATAGTTCACTTGGTTTATGAAATCATTGACTCTTTCAAAAGACTTTTGGTTAGTTAGAACTGACTTTATGTCTTTTTTTAAATCAACTAAGTCTTCATCAGAGATTTGATGCGCACTTTCCACTTTTACTATGTGCCAACCAAAACTGCTTGCTAAAACTTCACTTACTTCACCTACTTTAAGAGCAAATACCTTCTCTCTCACGTCTTCTGGTAAAAAATCCTTAGTTATATTATTTACTCTAGTTTCCTCAAGTTTTGCTTTGCCAAACTCTTCTACTATCTGTTCAAAGCTTGTTTTACCCTCCTCAAATGCTCTTCTTGCTGTCTCAGCTTCTTCTTTGGTAGAAAATATTGCATTGAATATATCTCTTTGATTTTTAAGTTCTTGTTGTTCTATTATACCATCAACTTCTTCATCTGAGATCTTGATTTGATCTTCAAAATACTTTTGGCCTAGGGAAATATATTGCGCAGTTCGATACTCAGGATAATAAAAATGGGATTTATTTCTTTCGTACAAATCAAGTAAGGCTTGATCATCTGGTTCAGGAATGTTTGTAACTGCATCTTCAGTTATTTTAACAATATCAACTACTCTAGTTTGGTAGCGACTTTTGTATATCTGCTCATCAATTTTCTCGCCAAAAGTTACTGGATAATTATCTTTAAATAATGAAGTCATGAACATCATTGCAGGCAGGACTTTCTCTAGCTTTGCTATATACTCTTTCTCTGTCATATGCAGGTCATTTAGCGTTTCATAGAATTTATTTTTGTCAAATTCACCTTTATCATTTTGAAAGTATTTGGTGTTTTTAATATGGTTTTTTATAGATTCTTCTCCAACTGTCAACCCCAGCTCACTAGTTAGGTTAAACAATAGTTTTTGCTCTATAAGTGCGTTAAGCAAATCATATTTCAGCTTTTTTACTTGTTCTCTACTCGCATCAGATCCAGAAATTTGCTTTTCATAATTTTGATATAGTGATTTATACTCATCTGACGTTATAACTTCTTTTCCAACCCTAGCTACCTCTTCTTTTTCATCATCACCTGATAAAAGGTTGCCAATTCCCATGAAGATTAACAAGCAAGCTAAAAGGACAACGGTTACTTTAGTGAAAAAATTTTTAACATTCATTTTAAACCCAGTTAATTAATGATTAATTATAGAATAGTGATAATTTAATGCTTGTAAACCTGTTGCTTTATTAGCTAATATATATAATATTACAATATATTAACTTAAAATTTAACTCTCTAATCTTAAATAGGAACATATGTTTAACTGAGTTATACTATACCTTAGGAAGGGGAAATATTTTGTTTGAAATATGCTTAAAGGTAAGCGCATTTAATTAACTTAAGAGGTGGGAAGTGACAAACAAAAAGTTATTGAATGACAAAATTAATGCTTTTTTAGTTTTAATAGTTTATATTTTAGCTCTGTATAACAGTAAGGGATACTTTAAATGGGAGATGCTTTTTTGATGTCAATGGAATCTTCTAAGGGCAATAACGATAGAAATAAACAGTTTCTAGTGCAAATAGCTGCTTGGTTAGTAGACAACACTGGTTTAACTTTTAATCAAATAGCACAATGTTGCAGATTGGCCCTTGAAGAAGTACAAGACATAGCTGATGAGGAAATAGAAGTAGAAAAATATAACCCTATTATTTCTGGAATAATTACTGAAAAAGAAATCGATGATTGCAAAAAAAATCCAAATCGTGTACCAAATTTGATTATAAAAAATATAAAAAAAAGGAGTAAAGCGATTGGTAGCATTCTTGGCTTTGCCTCTACGGCAAGACGTAGAGATAAACCTGATGCGATTTATTATTTAGTAAAAAAATTTCCTATCTTGGACGATAACGTTATAGCTAAATTAATTAGTACAACAAATTACACAGTTGAGCAGGTAAGAGATGGATCTCATCATAACATGCAAAATATAAAACCCCAAGATCCTGTACTACTCGGCTTATGTAGTCAAGAAAATTTAGAAGCAGAAGTGGAAAAAGCAAAAGTAGAAGAGGAGAAGCAAGAAAGGTTAAAAAAATATAAAGAATAGCTATTGAAAATCCTCAAATTTTTGTGTTTTGTTAACATTAAATTAACTTGACTTGCTAGTGTTTATTAGTATAATGTAAGTAAAGTACGGGGTTTAATGATAATTAAGCTTGATACGCACTGAAACTAGCTCAGCCTAATTTATTATCTTATAGTCACATTTTAGGTTAGTAAGCATCAATTAAAATTTTTGGAGGATTATGACAACAATCAATGGAGATGTTTTGGCAAAAGGAAAGGTTACAGCTCAACCTGAAAAAAGTGAGCAAATTTACAATAACGATACAGTAAAACAGATGGTTAATGAAGGTAATGAGAAAAACAGAAAAACATTAGATCTGAGCGAATTAAAAGAGAAAACAGCAGAAGAATTGTTAGAGTTAGCTGAAGAAAGAAAAATTTCAACTAACGGTAAAAGCAATGGTAGAATGCTAAAGCAGGAAATAATATTCAGCTTAATGAAAAAAATGAGTGAAGAAGGAGGCATAACCACAGGGAGTGGAATAGTGGAAATATTGCCTGATGGTTTTGGTTTCTTACGTTCAGCAAGTGCAAATTATGCCCCAAGTACCGATGATGTTTATATTTCTAACGGGCAAATAAAGAAGTTTAATTTACGTACAGGAGATATGGCATATGGAGAAATAAGGCCACCTGGTGATAAAGAGAGATATTTTACTTTAACTAAGGTTCAAAGTATAAACTCTACTGAAGTAAGTGAATTAAGAAAGTACGTCCATTTTGATAATTTGCTTCCTCTTTATCCTGAGGAAAGCATAGTACTTGAGTGTAATAATGGTGATGATAAAAAAGGCTTAAGCATGCGTGCTATAGATATAGTAGCTCCTCTTGGAAAAGGGCAAAGAGCGTTAGTAGTTGCTCCACCTCGCACAGGAAAAACTGTATTGCTTCAGCAAATGGCTAACTCTATAGCTATAAATCACCCTGAAGTAGAATTAATAGTGTTACTTATAGATGAAAGACCTGAAGAAGTAACAGATATGATACGTTCTGTAAAAGGTGAGGTAGTAAGTTCTACGTTCGATGAGCCTGCTTACCGTCACGTACAGCTTGCTGAAATAGTAATAGAAAAAGCTAAAAGAATGGTTGAGCATAAAAAAGATGTGGTAATTCTACTTGACAATATTACTAGACTTGCACGTGCTTATAATGCGGTTATTCCTTCGTCTGGGAAAGTTCTAACTGGTGGTGTAGATTCAAACGCACTGCAGAGACCAAAACGCTTTTTTGGAGCAGCTCGTAATATTGAGAATGGGGGTTCTTTAACTATAATCGCCACAGCTCTTATAGAGACTGGTTCAAAAATGGATGAAGTTATTTTTGAAGAGTTTAAAGGTACAGGAAATGCTGAGATCATACTTGATAGAAAACTTTCTGATAAACGTATATTTCCAGCTATTGATATTACAAAATCCGGAACAAGGAAGGAAGAGCTATTAGTTGATAAGGCTATACTAAATAAAATATGGGTGGTGCGTAGGATACTCAATCCTATGGGACCCGTTGAAGCAATGGAATTTTTACGTGACAAACTACTTTTAACAAAGAGCAATGCTGACTTTTTTAACTCCATGAATCACTAAAAGTAAGCCAGTTATGATGGATATGCTGAGCAAAAAGTAAAACGCTCTTATAGCTAAAATAATTTGGATTTACCAAAATATATTTATAGTTAAGTTGGCAATTTACCTTAAGTTAGCGCGTGACACTGGAATGACACCCTTGGTGGCAGACAGCTAAAGGAAAATATCAACTAGGTTTATAATCTATCACTACCGTGTTTGCAATTTTGTCGTGAAAAGCTTGTTTATGTTCATCACCTACTGCACATACTAAAACTAAGATTAGTATAGCTAAGAATAAAATGGGATTACAAAGTGATATGCAATAAATTATAAAAAGAGCTATAGTCCTTTTCATTGCTTGCATTGTAGTGATTGACTCAAATGTATCTTTGTCTTTTACGCGCATGCTAAATAACAAGTGTCCTGGAGTGCCGCCAAATTTTACTAGCATGAATATATGAAATATACATGGTATCATTAAAAATAAAGAAAATACAATCGTGGTGATTACAATTATTGCACCCATGATCCCTTTTATTGCGTGTGTAAGTGAGAAACCCACCGCCATTAAACCAAATGGTATTGCGATAAATAAAATACAATCAACTATAAATGCTAGAGTACGTCTTGTCATCGTTGAGTAGTTTACTTTTTTATCCATGTACTACCTATAAAGAAAAATATCAACTAGATTTATAGTCTATCACTACTGTTTTTGCAATTTTATCGTAAAAAGTCTGTTTGCGTTGATCAAATACTGCAAACAAAAATAAAATTAGCACAATTAAAAGATATAGAAAAGTATAACCATGATAATGCAGATGAAGCAAAAAGCGAAAAATAATCCAGATGCTTCCCTTAGATATATGGTCCCAGAGAGTGATGGTATACTATCATCATCATTTAAGGAGTCATTATGGGACAGATATTACATGGGTGCGCCAAAACAACACAGACGATTCGTAGAGCAATACAAAATAGAAAAGAGAGCATAGCAAAACTCTCCAAGCATTATAACCTTAATCCAAAAACTATTATTAAGTGGAGAAAACGTTCATTTACGAAAGATGCTGATATGGGTCCAAAGCATCCAAGATCAACTGTTTTAACGCTAGAAGAGGAAGCTATAATAGTTACATTTCGCAAGTATACACTACTGCCACTAGATGATTGCCTTTACGCTCTGCAGTCTACAATTCCGCATTTGACTCGCTCTAGCTTGCATCGTTGTTTACAAAGACACAACATTAGCAGATTACCAACTGTTGATGGAGAAGTTAAGTCAAAAAAGAAATTCAAACAATATCCTATCGGTTACTTTCATATTGATATTGCTGAAGTTAGAACTGAGGAGGGCAAATTACATTTGTTTGTTGCTATTGATAGGACATCCAAATTTACCTATGTTGAGTTGTGTAACAGTGCTACAAAACCCATAGCTGCTGAGTTCTTACGTAATTTGATTAGAATTTTACCGTATAAAATCCATACTATTTTGACAGGTAACGGTATACAATTTACAAACCAGAAGCGTCATAAGTATGCTTTCCAACATATATTTGATAGAGTTTGCGAAGAGAATGTTATTGAACATCGTTTGACAAAAGTTAGCCATCCTTGGACGAATGGGCAAGTCGAGCGTATGAATAAAACTTTAAAGGATGCTACAGTTAAGAAGTATTACTATCAATCGCACCAGCAACTTAAAGAACACCTTTATAACTTTGTTATGGCTTATAATTATGCAAAGAGACTCAAAACTCTTAAGGGTCTTACTCCTTATGAATTTATATGTTATCAGTGGACACAGTCTCCAGAATTATTTATACTAAATCCACACCATCACACTCTGGGACCATACATCTTAGAAATACATCTTATTGTTGCTTGCATAAGGGTAACATTTGTAAATGTATTAGCATCTTTAATATGCATACCACACAATAGTTTTCCTGGGGTACCACCAAGTTTTGTTACCATTAATATTTTGGATATTGTTAGTACTAATGTTGCGACCACTGTAGAAACTATAAATGGTATTTCTGTTGCTAGTTGTGCAAGTTCCTGAAAAGAGTCTTTATCTTGATCTTGTAATGATACGATGAATACACCATAGATAAAACCGAAGATAAAATGAGGGGAAAATATGATGAGGTCAAGTATTTCTGCTACAATACGCCTTGTAAATCCTACATAATTTACTTTAACATTTATTTCAGTATTCATAACCCCACCTATATTTCATAATATCATCATATAATATAAAAATACGTTATTAAATAACCGTAAATATACTAACTTGGGTAATATTAGCTACTTGTGCCACTCTATTATTTAAATTAATATTAAATCATTTATAACTAGGGAAGTTATGTCAACACCAATCACAGTTGCATATGGCGACGGTATCGGACCAGAAATCATGGAAGCGGTGCTGTCGATATTGCGCGAAGCAGAAGCGAAAATCTCAATAGATATTATTGAAATAGGGGAGCGTGTTTATAGTAAAGAATGGTCTCACGGAATTTCTCCAAGTGGTTGGGAATCAATTGAAAGGACAAAAATATTATTAAAATCTCCGACAACAACTCCTCAAGGTAAAGGCCACAAAAGCTTAAACGTTGCACTCAGAAAAAATCTAGGGTTGTATGCAAATATCAGACCATGCATTTCATATCATCCTGTTATAGAAAATAAATTCGATAAGTTTGATATCGTAGTAATACGTGAAAATGAAGAGGACGTTTACACCGGAATAGAGCACAGGCTCACTGGTGACTCTTACCAATGCACTAAAATTATTACTAGATCCGGCTCAGAAAAAATATGCAGGTACGCTTTTGAATATGCAAAAAAACATAGTAGAAAGAAGGTAACTTGTCTTACTAAAGATAACATAATGAAAATGACTGACGGAACTTTCCATGCGGCGTTTGATCGTATTGCAAAGGAATACCCGGACATAAAGGCAGAACATTATATAGTCGATATTGGGATGGCACGTGTTGCCACAGAACCGGAGAATTTCGATGTTATAGTAACCGAGAACTTATATGGCGATATATTATCGGACATTGTGGCGCAAACCTCTGGATCTGTTGGACTCGCTGGAAGTAGCAATATAGGTAATGAATATGCAATGTTTGAAGCAGTGCACGGTTCTGCTCCTGATATTGCAGGAAAAAACATAGCTAATCCTTCTGGACTTTTGAATGCTGCAGTGCATATGTTGGTCTACATCAGTCAAGTGAGTACTGCAAAACTAATTTACGATGCATGGCTCAAGACTTTGGAGGATGGAATACATACCGCCGATTTATATAAAGAGAAAAAGAGTAAACAGAAAATTGGTACCAAAGAATTTGCAGAAGCCGTTATAGATAATCTAGGAAAAAAACCGAAAACATTATCTGAGCTTACAGTCGGTAGCAGTACAAATAGCAAAATAAGTGAAATACAAAATAGCTATGAACAGGACTATAAAACCAAAAAGCTAGTAGGTAGTGATATAGCGCTTGCTTGGGACAAATCCAGCAACTTTGACCAAATAGTTAGGTTATTTGAATCGAGTAATCTGCAAATGATAGCAATATACTCAAAAGGTCTTGCGATTTGGCCAGGAAACTCAAAACCTTCAAGTGATCAAATAACCTGTAGGTTTATCGCAAATAATGAAAAGCAAGCTATTACAAATAGTGATGTGAATAACTTGCTAATCAAACTTGAAGAACACAATTTTGACGTGGTGAGAATGGACAAATTGTATTTGTATGATGGGAAAGAGGGGTTCTTTGTTTAAATATTTAAAAGAGGTGTGGTAAATGAAATGGACTCAAAAAAAGTAGAACTAATATTTGAAAAGTTTCAACAATCAAATCCTGCGCCAAAAATAGAGCTAAATTATACCAATCATTTTACGTTACTGGTTGCGATAGTTTTATCAGCGCGGACAACTGATGTAAGCGTTAATAAAATTACAAGAGAACTATTTAATATCGCTGATACGCCAGAAAAAATGCTGAGCTTTGGGCAGAGTGAGCTGAAAAAATGCATAAGCAGTATTGGTTTATATAATTCCAAAGCAAAAAATATAATCGGGCTTAGTAAAATATTGGTAGAACGATACAACAGCAAAGTACCTACTAATTTTGATGATTTGGTGTCTTTGCCTGGAGTGGGGAGAAAGAGCGCTAATGTGTTCTTAAATTCGGGGCTGGGCATTCCAACATTGGCAGTTGATACTCACGTTTTTAGAGTGAGCAATAGAATTGGGCTTGTGAAAGAAAAAGATGTGTTTAAAACAGAGCAATCTCTTTTAAATGTGGTTCCCAAAAAATACCTGCTTTATGCTCATCATTGGCTAGTTTTGCATGGTAGATATGTTTGCAAAGCACAGAAACCTTCGTGTGAAACGTGCATAATTCATGATTTATGTGAATTTGAGTGCAAAAGGTATAAAGTCTAGTATTTCTTCTTTTGTCATCCAAGTAGCTATAGAAACGAAAAAACTTACTTGACACATTTTGCTGGAATGATACAAGTTATTATTCAAACAACAGTTATGCAAGAGATCTGATTACATCTAAGCTAACAATGGACCACTAGATATATTACTAACCACGTTGACCTGATTCAATATTTTATTAGTGGGATTGAAATAATTTTCTATAAATTCCTTATATATAGCTGTTAACTTGTGTATATCGTTCACTGATACGCATTCGTTTATCTGATGTGCAGTTTTGTTGATTATACCAAATTCAATCACTGGACAAACATCTTTGATAAACGCAGCGTCAGATGTGCCACCACTTGTGCTCAACGCAGCATCAATACTGGTAACTTTATTTATTGCATCAAGCATAATATCAGTATTCCTATCGGGAGTAGAGAGGAAAACGTCCCTGCTGCTATGCATAAAAAGCTTATAATCGTTAGTTACACTAGAGCATATTTCATCAATCAGCTTATATAAGCCACCCGGTGTTTGTTCATTGTTATATCGAATGTTAAAACGTGTAGTTGCTGAGCCAGGTATTAGATTGCTAGTATTATTTCCAACATCGATAGTAGTAACTTCGCAATGTGAAGGCTGAAAATATTTATTACCATGATCAAAAGTAGTATTTTTTACCTTACTCAATATCGATATTACCTTATATATTGGATTGTCTGCTAGGTCTGGGTAGGCAACGTGCCCTTGTTTTCCATGGCAAATTAATTCAAATGTTACAGAACCTCTTCTGCCTATTTTTATGGTATCACCTAATTTCTTACTACTGGTTGGTTCGCCAACCACACAAAAATCTATCTTTTTCTGCTTATTTTTCATCCATTCCAAAACTGCCTTTGTTCCATATTCTTCCATGCTTTCTTCAGCACTGGTAATCAATGCACTTATCGAACCATTAAATTGAAACTTCTCTGCAATCAAATTTACCATAGCAGCAATAAATGCAGCTACTCCGCTTTTCATATCAGCGGCCCCTCTTCCATATAGCATTCCATCCCTCACTTCTGGATTAAATGGACCAAATGCCCAATCTTTTAACTGACCCGGTGGTACAACATCAACGTGCCCAGCAAAGCACAAATTTGGTACTCCATTTATATATTTCGCATAAAGATTTTTAACTTTATCACCAAATTCTAAAATCTCACAATCAAAGCCGCTCTTCTTGAAGATTGTTGCTATATACTCTATTGCCCCGCTGTCTTCTGGTGTTATACTCTCAAAAGAGATCAATTTCCTAGTTAGCTCTACAGGGTCAATTTTCATGTCAATCTTAAAATACTTATACTGCTATATTGTAAACACTCTATGCACTATTTAAAACAAATATTACATCAAACCGAACAAACTTTTCTAAGGGAAGTAATAACAGATTACTACCTTGCTGATGATATCTATGAAATATGCACACGACACGGAAATGACGTCTTTCTAGTTGCAGATAAAAATACAGCAAAACTTTTAAACAAAAACGTACTTAATAAAATTCCTAACTTAATTATTCCAGCTCCACCTGTCATTCCAGCGCGTGACACTGGAATCCATAAGTTGTTTTCCTGGATCCCAGTGTCAGCTACTTGCATGACACCAAGCAGAGCTGCCTCTCTTGAAACCGTAAATCTAGTTAGAAACAAAGCAAAAGACAGTGACTTAATAGTTGCATTTGGTAGCGGCACTGTTAACGATATCTGCAAATATGCAAGCTACCTCGAGAAAAAAGATTATATATCGTTCCCAACAGCCGCTTCTATGAATGGATATACCTCTGCAAATGCTTCAATATTAGTAAATGGATATAAAAAATCGTTCAAAGCACATCTTCCAAGAGCAGTATATATAGATATAGACATACTTGCCAATGCACCACTGCGTCTCACATTAAGCGGATTTGCAGATTTCATTTGTCGTTCAACAGTTCAGGCTGACTGGCTACTATCTCATTTGTTGCTTGGCACAGAATACAATGAATTACCTTTTACACTTGTTCGCGATTTGGAGCAAATTTTGCTAAGAGAGTATACGGCGCTTACTAAAAGAAGTAGAAAAGTGGTCCTATTACTTATGGAAGTTCTACTAATTTCAGGACTTGGAATGGTAATATCAAAAGGCAGCTATTCTGCAAGCCAAGGAGAGCATATGATAGCTCACGCAATGGAAATGGTAACAAGAGATCATTCCTTACTACATGGCGAAAAAATTGCTGTTACGACGATTACCATGGCTAATTTGCAGGAAAAGATATTATCAATACAAAACCCGATTATCAAACCGACCACTTTAGATGTAAAACATATAACTCAGTGCTTTGATAATATCGAATTTGTAAGAACTTTTGAACAGAAGCAAATTATGCAGCAAAAAATCCAAGAGATTATTTGTAAAGAATGGCATAATATTTCCGGTTTAATTAAGCAAAATTTACTACCTGCAAAACACCTGCAAAAAATATTTGAAGATCTATCAATTCCACACTTACCAGAGCACCTCAGTTGGAATAAAGAACAATATTGTAAAGTGGTCAATCTTGCGTTTACAACAAGAGATAGATTCACCTTTCTTGACTTAGCTAACTGCATAGAAGAAAGTTAAGTTTTGTAGTGAAATTCTGTCATTTAAAGAGATCATAGGCCAAAAGCTAAACCCTTTTCACAATCTCTTATCCATTGTCTCCTCGCCTGAGTGGATATACAACTCATTCCAAGTAACTGACACTGGGTTTCACCAATAGCACTGCTTTGCTAAACATAGTTTAGTTCGAGTGGCTGAGGAGGGACTTGAACCCCCGACCAAGAGATTATGATCCTCCTGCTCTACCAACTGAGCTACTCAGCCTAATTAAAAACCTTATTATATACACGATCTATATGTTTCGTATAATACTTCAAATCAAACAAAGATTCAAGTTTTTCCGAGTTAATAACCTTAAGTAAGGGTTTATCTTGTTTCAATTCGGCCAGAAAATCACTGTTGTTTTGTTTCACTTTCATTGCATTGCTCTGAACAATTTTATACGCCTCTTCCCTCGCCAAACCACTATTTACTAACTCAAGCAATACACGCTGTGAGAAAACTAAACCTTTTGAAGAATTTAAGTTCTTTTCAATGTTTTCCTTATTGATCACCAATTTATCTATCAAATCTGTTAATCGCACTAAAGCAAAATCCATTGTTATACAAGCATCAGGAGCAATGCATCTTTCCACAGACGAGTGTGATATATCACGTTCGTGCCACAATGCAACATTTTCTAACGCAGGAAAAACATAACTGCGTATTAAACGTGAGAGTCCAGTCAGATTTTCACTTAAAATAGGATTACATTTGTGTGGCATAGCAGAGCTTCCCTTCTGCCCAGTGGAAAAATGCTCAGAAATTTCGCCGATTTCAGTTCTTTGCAAATGACGAATTTCAACAGCAACATTTTCTATTGAGCTTGCAATCACTCCCAAAACTGAAAAGAACATAGCATGTCTATCACGAGGAATGACTTGAGACGATATGATTTCAGGTATGAGTCCTATTTCTTTCGCTACATATTCTTCAACAAACGGATCAACATTTGCAAAATTGCCTACTGCACCTGATATTTTACAAATTGAGATCTCTTTTTGCGCGCTAATTAATCTCTGATAATTGCGTTTAAATTCAGCATAAAATCTGGCAAATTTTATTCCAAGAGTTGTTGGTTCTGCATGCATTCCGTGACTGCGTCCAACACAAACAATATCTTTATAGTCCTCAGCTTTTTTTTTCAATGCTGCAAGTAAATTTTTTAGATTCTCGAGCAAAATATCACAGGACTCTTTCAGTTGCACCGCAAGGCATGTATCCAAAACATCAGAACTTGTCATTCCATAATGAAGATAACGAACATCAACTCCCGCTTTTTTAGCAATATATGTCAGAAAAGCTATAACATCATGTTTTACAATGGATTCAATTTCGTTGATACATTCAACATCAAATTCAATAGCACCAGAGAGGTTCTCAGCAATATTATTCGGAATCACTCCTAACTTTGCTTGAGCTTCACACGCTAATTTTTCTATTTTAAGCCATATATTAAATTTATTATTTTCCTCCCAAATGGAAGACATTTCTTTTCTGCTATAGCGGGGAATCATTTTTGATTTATTCCAATAATGGTGTCATTCCAGTGCGTGACACTGGAATCCAGGTATAAAAGTATTTGCAAATTATTCAATGGACAACGGATTCTAGAAGCATAAAATAATGTCCATGATGAAATAAACTGGATCCCAGTGTCACGCACTGGGATGACATGAGGGAAGCACTGGGATGACACCAGCTTAGCCATGGCAGACATTTCTTTACGACTATAACAAGGGATCATCTTTGATCAGCTATCATCACCATCAGTAGCTTCTTTATTCGCATCTTGCTCTGCCTCTTGTTGCTCAGACTTCTGATTTTGCAATTTTACTTGCCTTAGCTCATTTGCATCTGTTTCGGATTTCACGACGTATATAGTAATTGGTACTACTACTTCACTATGTAATTCTACGTTTACTTGGTATTCACCCAAGTTTTTGATGCTTACTCCACCAAAAGATAAACTACGGTGATCTATCACATGTCCTTCTTGTAGTAAAATTTTCGCAATTTCACGTGTTGTTACAGAACCAAAAATTTTACCATCCTCTGAAGCTTGCTTTATCAATATCACAAACTTATCATGTAGTGACAATGCAAGCTCTTTTGCTACATTTAATCTTTTTATATTCTCTTCTTCCAGTAATAAACGTTGCTCCTCTAGCTTTGTTAAATTTTCCTTGGTAGCTTTCACCGCTTTTCTTTGTGGAAAAAGAAAATTACGTGCATAACCTGGTTTAACTTTGACAACTTCACCAAGCTTACCTAAAGTCCTTATATTTTCCTTTAAAATTATCAACATAAATTACCTAAACTTTTTTAGTACAGTAAGGAATAAGAGCTAAAAAACGTGCCCTTATGATCGCTAAGCGTAACTTCCTTTGTTTTTTTGCACATACGCCTGTTAATCTTCTAGGTAATATCCTACCATAGTCAGAGGTAAACTTGGATAATAAATCTATATTCTTATAATCTATGTCTTCATCTTTAGACGCAGCAAGAGGGCAAACTTTAGAACGCCTAAAGCCAGTCCTATTATTTACAGATACGTATGAATTATTAAAACTATTTCGTCTTTTCATCATTATGCGCTTTGCTCCTCAATTTGTTTATTCATCATATGAGATTTACCTTCAAAAATTTTATCAACCTGCACAGGAAAGTGGCGAATAACGTTCTCATTAAGTTTCATTCTACGCATAAATTCATCCAGAATGCTTGCAGTAGAACTTATGCACATTATACAATAATGACCGCTCTTCATTTTATTTTTGTGATATGCAAAATCCAAAAGACCCCAATGTTCATACTTGATTAATCCTGATGCTTCAATGTTTTTCAAAAGCATTTCCAACGCTTTGCTCGATTGAGTTGGACCGTTTATTCTAAAATCTTTCAAAATATCTTGAAAAATCTTTATTAGATGTTCTGAAATATTTCTCTTCAAAGCATTTACTGCGTTATGGATAAACGCACTTTTAGTACTGCCTCCTAGAAATTTTGTAAAATCTTGCGTTATTCCTAAATCTTTTAGGTCATCTTTCAACTCTTTATCGATTTTTGACTTCACTTCTTTCAAATTTGAAAGATCTTCTTCCAATTCAACCCATAAAATTTTTGTAAGATCTTCCAAGAAATCAGAGTAAGCAACTAGACCTTCTTTAATGTTTTCAGCACGCACTTCTAACTCTTGTGTTGTAAGCTTGTCATTTCCTTTTTTCAGAATATCCCTGATTTGCTGGAACATAACATCTGCTTTAATATTTTTCAATGAAACAGCTAGCTCTTGGACCATCTCCTCTACTTCTTGCTGTAATAATCCTTGTTGTGTTATAAAAGTAAATTCATAAAGATTCACTATATCTTCCTTTAATGCCGATTAAATATTTCATTATATAAAGCTTTTTTATATAAGCAAGTTATTTGTATTAATTTCTACGCCTTTAATCCAGCTTAAGTTAGATATTTCATAAATTACTTGAGGAGCAATTGAGTATGCACCTGGTAATAAGATGCTCACTTTATGTTTTTCGAGAAGAAGTTTTAGCATTATTTTGGTTCTGCCTTCATCTTTCAATATTGCGTTTAATTCCATAGCGGCTTTTTGCGAATCCGTGCACTCAGTGGTGAGAACTAATTCTTTTATTGTAGAAGTGATTCTTTTTGTAAACTCAGATATATCTTTGCCTGCCAATCTTGTTGTATTTTCCGAAGCTTCAAGACCAATTATCACAAATGTTCCTGGTGAAAATAAATCTCTTTTTTCTTCTATTATTTCATTATTATAGAATGCTATTTCAGAAACGTTATGGGGATCAGAAAGTGTGAGGATAACAAACCTTCCACGCTCTGAAGTTCTCATACGTGCATTTAATATTACCCCAGCAGTTTTTGCTGTTCTATTTTCTCCGATAAACCCAATATTTAACTTTTCCAGAAGAGTTCTAAATTTTTCAAGCGGATGATTAGTTAAATAAAATCCTAGTGAAAATAACTCATGTTCTAATTTTTCCTCTTCATCAAAATCTTCCACATTCTCAAGTTTCGGTTTGAGGACATCAAGACTACCAAACAAAGCAGCTTGACTTGATTCTCTATCCTGTTTGTTTTTATTTGCAAAGTAAATCAGCGTGTCCATTGACTCATATAGCTGCTTTCTGTTCTTATGCACGCTATCGAATGCTCCGGATTTAATCAGGCTTTCTAGCGCTCTCTTATTTATTGTATGACCTGAATTTTGAATGAATTCCCATATGTCCTTACAAGCGCTTGAATGTACGTTCACTATTCCTTCCGCTATAGAAAAACCAACATTCCTCAAGGCAGCAATACCATAACGTATGCGTTCATCCTCTATTGAGAATTCAGCTTGAGACTTGTTTATATCAGGTGAAAGAACGGTAACGCCACTAAACTTTGCTGCATGATAAAATAAATTCAGTTTATCTCTATCATCAATATTCAGATTCATTAATGCTGTAAAAAATTCTAATGGATAATTAGCTTTAAGGTAAGCCGTTTGATAAGATATCACCGCATATGCTGCAGCATGAGATTTATTGAACCCATAACCAGCAAATTTTGCAACAAGGTCAAAAATATAACTTGCCCTGTCATAATCAACGCCATTCTTCGTTGCCCCTTGGATGAAAAGTTCACGTTGTTTATCCATCTCTTCCTTGATTTTCTTACCCATGGCACGTCTCAGCAGATCTGCTTCCGCTAAGCTATACCCGGAAAGAATACGGGCTATTTCCATCACTTGTTCTTGGTAAATTATTACCCCAAATGTCTCTTTTAATACTTCCTCAAGTAACGGGTGAATATAATCTGGCTTTTCAAGTCCGTGTTTTCTTGCAACATAAGTTGGAATGTTATCCATAGGTCCTGGACGATAAAGGGAAATTAAAGCGATAATATCTTCAATGCAGTCCGGTTTTAGTTTAATTAAAGCTTCTCTCATTCCCGAACTTTCAAGCTGAAACACTCCAATTGAATCACCGCTTGAGAGTATCTCATAGGTTTTTTGGTCATTTAAAGGAACTGAAGAAATATCAATCTTTTTTCCATCACGATTAATTAAACGACATACATGATCTATTAGCGTTAGCGTACCAAGCCCAAGAAAATCAAATTTTATTAGCCCAGCTTTCTCCACATATTTCATGCTGTATTGAGTGATTGGCAAAGCTGAATTTGGATCATAATACACAGGAACAAAATTTTCCAACTTTTGATCACATATTACAATTCCAGCAGCATGGGTTGAAACGTGACGATATATTCCTTCAAGCTTAAGAGATATATCAAGAAGCTTTGCAATTACCTCATCACTATCCCGCTCTTTCTGCAGGTTTTGATCAAACTCTATCGCTTGTGATAAAGTTACAGGATTTACTGGATTAAATGGAACCATTTTAGATATTTTATCCACTTGAGAGTAAGGCATTTGCAATACTCTACCAACATCACGCAATACTGCCCTTGCCTGCAATTTACCAAAAGTGATTATTTGAGCAACATAACCGTACTTTTTCTGAACATAATCAATAACCAGGTCCCTTTTCTCTTGGCAGAAATCGATATCAAAGTCAGGCATCGATACACGATCAGGATTCAAAAATCTTTCAAATATTAGGCCAAACTTTATTGGATCAAGGTCTGTAATCTGCAAGCCCCAAGCAACAATTGATCCAGCACCAGAGCCTCTTCCTGGACCAACTGGAATGCCATTTGCTTTGCTCCAACGAATGAAATCAGAAACTATCAAAAAGTAGCCAGCGTAGTTCATCGAAGTTATCACACTCAGTTCGTAATTCAGCCGATCGTAGTATTGTTTAAGGTCTATGTCTGTCTCATTCGCAATACGGAATTCTAATCCTGCAACTGCCTGCTCCCTCAGTTCTTCATTCTCAGTTTTATTTTCTCGACAAGGAAATTTAGGCAAAATAGGCTGCCTGCTTCTTGGCATGTAAGAGCACCGCTTAGCTATCACTAAAGTGTTATGAATTGCTTCGGGAATGTCGCTGAACAGCTCCTCCATTTCTGCCACAGACTTGAAGTAATGCTCGGTAGTTAACTTCTTTCTGTTATTCTCCAGAGCATAACTCCCCTCCGATATACACGTTAATATATCATAAGCCTCATAGTCAGACCTATTTGGAAAAAACACATCGTTCGTTGCAACTAGTGGTATATTGCGCTGATAAGCAAAGTCTATCAAAGCTTCTTCAAGCTCTAGCTCTTTATTCAACCCATGACGCTGCAATTCAACATATAAATGACCATTGAATGCTGAAAGCAGTTTTTCAACCGTTTCTTTATCTTGCCCCAACAATAGTTGAGCCAAACATCCACCGGTTAAAGCGATCAGACCCGTACTTAAATTCAATAGCTCATCAAAATCAACGTAAGGAATATCGCTGTTATTCTTGCGCTTTCTAAAAGACTCACTCACCAAAGTGACTAAATTAGTGTACCCTTGCTCATTTTTTGCAAGCAATAATATAGGTAAATTTTGTTCTGAATGTTTAACTATAATATTGCATCCTATTATTAGCTGTATTCCCCTACTTGCCGCATATTCTGCAAATTCAAGTGAGCCAAACAAGTTACCTGAATCAGTAATTGCAACCGCTGGCATTTTATTTCGCAAACAAAGGCCGATCAGCTCCTCAATTTTAACCGAGCTTTCAAGCAGCGAATAAACACTATGAACACGTAAGTGTATGAACATAAGAAACTTCAGATCAACAAAAAAGGATAACATTAATTTACTCATGAGAACATAATTTTCATGAGAACAAAAGCCTATAAAATTCTAAAATTAAAATACAAAAACTTACTTGACAAACTCCGCCAGCTCCCTTATCATGATAGTGAAGCTATTGTATTTGCTTTCGCCAATCTGCAGATTAAAAGGTAAGGATTACTTAATGTATCGGCGTCTTATGTTCAATTTTTTGCAGTATATAGATACTGTATGTCTTTACAAAACTTCATCTACATCTAGATTTTTATCTAAATAAGCTGAACGCGCTTATAAAGCGTTACAAGACATCAAAAAATGCCAATACTCGACAGAGATAGTAAAAGACTAGCTAACTCGGGGATTCTTTGTCTTTTTTTCTGCTTAGTAAATTTCTTAAACATTTGCAGCGTAAGTTAGTTGCAATTAAAAGCGGCTGAATCTCGCTTGTCAAGCGTTTAAAACATAAAAAACGCCAATATTTTAAAGCGGATAATAACCACGGGGCTTCTTTTGCCTTTTTTTTTATTTGGTAAATTTCTTAACGTTTGTAGCTAAAAGAGCCCAAGAGAGGTCAGTGCTCCTTTTTTTGTCATCCCAGTGCCCAGACACTGGGATGGCTTTGTTGCATCGCTCAAGTGAAAAGAACTGGCAGTTACTGACAAAATTCATTATAAATAGCGATTTAACTGTTGAAGAAAAAATATGCCACAAAAAATGAGGGTCAGTAACCATAGCGAATATAACAAATTTCTAGAAAAAAGAGGAAATATTTTTCATTATATCAACGAAGCCATAGAAAAGTGGTACGAGAATGGTCCAAAAATACCAGGTGGCAACAATATTTATAGCGATAAAGTTGTAATTTTGGTGCACATAATAACTTGTTTATTTAGAATAGGCCTGAGGCAAACAGTTGGGTTTATAGCAGGATACCTTGAGCAAATTGGGAAAAATTTGCAAGTTATCAGCTATTCACAATCATCAAGAAGGTTTAAGAAACTCAATATTAAGATCAATGATTGCAGAATTGATAAAAATAATATGGAAGATATCGAAATTGCTATAGACAGTACAGGAATTAGTATATACAACAACACTCCTGGTCATAGCAAAGAAAATAGCGAAGATAGAAAGTATCGCAGCTATGAACAGACAAGAAAATTGCATGTAATGTTGAATACAAACAGCAAAAAAGCCATAGCTGTAAAATACAGTAACGGTGTCTACTCTGATCACTATGGAGCTTGTGATTTGCTAAAAGAAGTCGATTTTCAGTATGTCATAAAAGTACTATATGCAGATAGGGCATATGACAGAGAAAAGCTCTATAAGCTGTGTAATCAATATGGTATAAAAACGAAAATTCCTCCGAAAAACAACGCAGCAGAGCATCCAAAGTTAGACTATATGGCTGAGAGAAATTCTGCAGTCAAGCTCATAAAGTCATATGATGAAGATGGTATAAAGAAGTGGAAAAAAGAGATGAGTTATGGAAAAAGATCTTATATAGAAGGTTTTTTCTCGCGATTAAAAAAGACATTTGGATTTAGTTTTAGGAACAAATCTGAAATGAATCGTGAGAGGGAACTAAATGTTATTTGCTTAACAAATTTACTGAAATAGGCATGGCTAAGTTTGAGATAGCTTCATGAATTTATTGTACGTTACCTACTATCCGAAGAGCGATGCAACAAAGCCCACTGGGATCCAGGTTGCTCACAAGCAAACTAGCATAGAAAGTGGTTACAACATTTCCGATGAGATTGCAGAAAGGCTGGATCCCAGTGGGCTTTGTTGCATCGCTAGCTATGATGGATTAAAGATAAAAAAGATAGGGAATATCAGTAGCTTATTATTCTGGTATTTATAACAAGAACGGTCAGTGAATACCTAAATTTGAGTAAAAGAAATTTCACTACCACTCACTAATCTGGCTAAAATTCAAGAATTTCAATGCTTTAGCTATTTTCAATAGAATTAAATTTATTAATATAAATAACAAATTACTATTCTTAAATTTGATCAGATTGATTGCAAAAAAACAAGATTTTCAATAGGTTACTTATAATCCTAACTATAGTTAGCCTTTCATAAGTAGCGATGCAACAAAGCCATCCCAGTGTCAAGCACTGGGATGACACCCTCCTAGTAGAAACGCTTTTGTAATTGCAACATTCGTGCAATCTTTAGCCATAAACATTAAGAAATTTACCAAATAAAAAAAAGGCAAAAGAAGCCCCGTGGTGGTTGGATATTTACCATGTACTAAAATATCGGCGTTTTTTTTATTCTAAAACGCTTGATTAAGAGCGATTTAGCTGCTTTTAACTTGCAACTAACCTACACCGCAAGTGTTTAAGAAATTTACCAAGCAGGAAAAAAGGCAAAGAAACCCTAGGATAGCTAGTATTCAAATTCTCCCTTGTCAATTTGACGTTTTTTGCTGTCTTAAACGCTTTGTAAGCGCGTTTCGGCTTATATAGGTAAAAACCTAAAAATTTTTAAAGACATGCGGTGCACGTAGTGCGAAAAATTAAACATGAGACGCCAAATACCCTAAGTTTTTTGTCATTAACCTGCACAGATTGCGAAGATAAATAAATAGCTTCAGTTTCATGATAAGAGGGCTGGCGGAGTTTGTCAAGTAAGTTTTTTCGTTTCTGTGACCAGTTGGACTTAAAGTCTACACAAAAAACGTTTACAACCAACGTTCAACATGGTAAATTAAAAACGGTTTATTCCTCGGTAGCTCAGTGGTAGAGCAGTTGGCTGTTAACCAATTGGTCGCTGGTTCGAATCCGGCCCGGGGAGCGTTTCTCTGTGAAATTCTAGTGTTGATTTTATATGAACATTAAATCAGTGGTTTTATGTATACTAGATGGCTGGGGAAATGGAATAGAGAATAATAAATACAACGCTATCAGCAACGCAAATCCACCCTGTTGGCAATATATTAGCTCTAATTATCCAAAATGCAGTTTATCCGCCTGTGGAGCTGATGTGGGGTTACCTGGTGGTCAAATAGGTAATTCAGAAGTTGGCCATATGAATATTGGCAGTGGTAGAGTAGTAATGCAAAGCCTTCAGCGCATTAATCAAGAGATTGGAACAATAGAAAACAATGCAAATCTACAAAGTTTTATTAGTAATCTAAAAAGTAAGAACGGAGTATGCCATATAATGGGATTAGTGTCAGATGGCGGTGTTCATTCGCATCAAAAGCATATTTCAACTTTAGCAAATAAAATATCACAGCATGGAATAAAAGTGGTGATACATGCATTTTTAGATGGCAGAGACACATTGCCAAATTCAGGAAAAAAATGCATTCAAGAATTTACAAAGAGTATAAAGGGAAATGACACAAGAATTGCTACTGTTTCTGGGCGTTACTATGCTATGGACCGTGACAACAGGTGGAAGAGAACAATCGAAGCTTATGAGGCTATCGCATTTGCAAAGGCACCTTGTCATGATAATGCAGTATCGTTGATTGAGAATAACTATCAAAATAACATAACTGATGAGTTTATCAGGCCCGCAGTAATAGGTGATTATCAAGGTATAAAACCAGAAGATGGAGTGCTGTTGGCTAACTTTCGTGCTGATCGAATGATACAATTAGCAAGTATTTTGCTTGGCAAAACAGATTACGCTAAGGTAGCAAAATTCTCTTCAATTTTAAGTATGATGAAGTATAAAGAAGATCTCAAAATTCCTTATATTTTTCCTCCTACTTCTTTCGCTGATACTCTAGGACAAACAATAGAAGAAAATAAATTACGACAATTACGTATCGCCGAAACCGAGAAATACGCTCATGTGACTTTCTTTTTCAATTGTGGAAAAGAAGAACCTTTCTCTGGTGAAGAAAGAATACTCATTCCCTCACCAAAAGTTCAAACTTACGATTTGCAGCCCGAAATGTCAGCCTTCGAGCTCACAGAAAAGCTTGTAGAAAAAATTCACTCCCAAGAATTCGCACTGATAGTTGTAAATTACGCTAATCCTGATATGGTAGGGCATACAGGTAATATAAAAGCAGCCGAGAAAGCTGTGCTAGCTGTAGATGATTGTCTTGCGAAAGTGCTGAATGCTGTTAAAAAGTCAAGCAACACCGCATTAATTGTTACTGCAGACCATGGTAACGTGGAATGTATGTTCGATGAAGAAAATAATACACCTCATACAGCACACACTCTAAATAAAGTGCCATTTATTGTGTCTTGCGATAATCTAAAACTAAGAGACGGAAGGTTATCTGACATTGCCCCTACTATTTTACAGCTACTTGGAATTAAAAAACCAAACGAAATGACAGGCAGTTCGTTGATTTCTTGCATTACCCTCTGTCATTCCAGCTAGGCAGCGTTATGCACCGGAATGACATCAAATAGATGTGTTTTAACTTAATCCAACTTTTAAATTTTTCGCTGTTAGTACTAATGATTCATTAAAGAAGCTGTCAATATCACCAATACTATCTATATTTTTTGTACTGATAGATTGGTCAATTCTTTTGACCAAATTAGATAAAACTTTATTAGGGCCAATTTCAACAAATTTGTTAATGCCACGGCTTGACATATACAAAACCATTTCTCTCCATTTCACTCTGCTTACAACTTGCTTGGCGAGTAAAGTTTTTATAACTTTGGGATCACTCTCCTCTTTAGCTGTAACATTTGATATCAAAGGAACTATAGGACGGGTTATTTTAATACCCTTCAAAAACTCCAAAACTTTTTCATCAGCAGGTTTCATAAGAGATGAATGAAAAGGCCCACTAACCTGTAATTTAATTAGTTTCCTCACACTCGAGTTTTTGAATAAATCGGGTAACATTTCAAGAGCTTCTCTAGTGCCACTTATAACCACTTGTCCGCCACCGTTATCGTTTGCAATTTCACAAATTCCGTCAATTTGAACTGATTTCAATATATCTTCCACTTCATTTATCTCTGCTCCAAGCAACGCAACCATTCCGCCTTTACATTTCAGTGAAGCTTCATGCATTGCTTCGCTGCGAACTTTCAGCAGCTTGATTGCAGACTCAAGCGTTAACGCTCCTGCAGCACACAGCGCTGTATATTCGCCAACTGAATGCCCACAAACATATTTAACATTGTGATCAGTGAAAAGAGATTTGCCAAACACATGCTCCATAACACGTAGCATTGCAATTGATACTGCCATTATAGCTGGCTGAGCGTTTTCTGTAATGGTTAATTCTTCAATAGGACCGTTGAAGATTAAATGAGACAGCTTTCTATCCAATATGCTATCTACTTCATTAAATACTTGTCTTGCAACAGAAAACTCACTATATAAGCTCTTTCCCATTCCTACAAACTGAGAGCCCTGACCGGGGAAAGCAAAAATCATGATAGTTATTATTTATTCCTTATTAAATATACTACTTTATTTATTTTTTGTCAATATTTTAGAATAATGATTGACTTAGTGAATTAAGTTCACTAGAATATTAACTGACTAAAAATTTATAAACAACAATGAATTATCATAAAATTATTATAGTTATGACAGACGGTCAAGAGTTTGAAACTCGTTCCACTTATGGAAAGGAGGGAGATAGGGTAAAACTTGATAGAGATCTTCTTACTCACCCTGCATGGACTGGAAGTTTGACAAGCGGGTTAGCAAGTAAAACTAGCAAATTAGCTAAGTTTAACGATAAATATGGAAGCATTTTCTAATTTTCCTCCTCTTTAAGTTTTAGAGAGTTTACTGAAGCATGCATAAATACAAAAATATGGGCTATGTTGTTTCTCCATCACCAAAATCGCAGGAAGTGTCTAAACTATTAAAGAAACTTAATTTTATCAATATAACAGAAGAAAATAAGTCCGAAATTGATCTACTGATAGTTGTTGGCGGTGATGGCTTTATGCTGCGTACCTTGCATAATTACGTTATAGAAAATAAAAACATGCATGTGTATGGGGTAAATACCGGCAATGTTGGGTTTTTGATGAATAAATGCTTTAGCCGCAGTGAAGATTTAATTGATCATATAGAACATGCAACTTCAACTCAGTTAACTTTGCTAAAAATGGAAGCAACAGACACAAGTGGCAAGAGGTATCACTACATAGCGGTAAACGAGGTATATGTTTTTAGAAAAGCAAACCAAATAGTAGAAATGAATATCACTATTAATGATAAGCTAAAAGTAGAAAAATTTAGAGGGGACGGAGTAATATTATCTACTCCCACAGGTAGCACTGCATATAACTTCTCTGCCGGTGGCCCAATCTTGCCGCTAAATTCAAATTTACTTGCATTAACCTCTATCAATAGCTATTACCCAAGGCATTGGAATGGAGCGTTAATATCAAACGATACAATCGTACAAATTGACATTAACGACACAAAAAACCGTCCAGCACTTGTAGTATCAGATTACAAAGAATTTCATGATATATCACAGATAAAAATACAAAAAGACCATGAGAACACAATCACTTTGCTTTTTGACAAAGATTACCCTCTGAATGAAAGAATCTTTGATAGACAATTTCTATACTAATAATTATCCGTAAATTGGTATTTACTATATCTTAATAACTATAGCGTAATCAATGCAGCATAGTAATTAACTTTGGAGTGAATATGCATGGGTCAGTCGAAAAATCAACAGTAAAATTAACTTCTTACGAACAAACAGGTGACAATAGCAAGATAACACTAAAAGATCCACCATCGCCTGAAGAAGCAGGAAATGCTATCTCAAGTGTACTGAATGTAGTACCACGTGTGCAGGGAATGTCACATGAAGAATCAGATGATGAGGAAGTGGATCCTACTTATGCATCTGTAAATCGACAAAAAGATGGTGATGGAGCACCACCGATTTTGCCAAAAGCTCCAGGGTTACAAGACAAAGAAGACAAAAATTTGTTTGGTCTTAGTACTGAAGTACTACCTCCTTCCCTAGAAGAAACAAAAGGTGAGACTCATGATTGGGTATCACAAACAGCAAGTTTAGGTTTAGGAGGATTATCTGGTAATGGATCAGAAGAACATATTTATGCAGCTATAGACCCAAATGCAAAATCTTCGAAAAAGAGTTTAGACAGTGGAATAGGTGGTCAAAACTCAAAAGATGATTTAGGTGCGTCTTCAAATACTTTACCATCGTATAAAAGCAAAGATGACTCTGAAGAGTCTTTGTCACTAAATTCTGATATAGGTAGCACAACAAATAAAAAAACAAACAGATTCTTGCCAAGAGCAAAGTATGCCATGCAGCAGAAGGGTTTTATAATTTTTGGTGCAAGTGCTATTATACTCAGTATATCTGCAGCTTTATTATATTTACAAGATAAAGCAAAATTTATTGCATTTTTTACAAACAGCCCAAAATATATCACTATACCAGTTATCGCACTTGCTGCATTGCTTACAATTGGTCCAATATTTTTTGCAACAAGGCAATTTATAGATACTGAAGAACATTCCATTCAAAAAAAAGATGCGGATAAAATTTTAGCTGAGGTGTTGGAGCACCAGCCAAAAGATAAAGCTATAAAATCTGTAAGACTGGAATATAGCAATGGCACTCATTCAAATTTTGTACTTAATGCTTGGGAAGCTAAACAAGGCTTCACTAACATTGACGAAAAAGTAATTACTAGAACTAATAAAATAAAATCAGTAATTAACGACAGACCAATATTTACTGCATTATTTACTGGTGTAGTTGCTGCAAATATAGCGTTTCCTCTAGGGCTACTTGCAACACATGGTGTTAATGGTGTACAAAAATTTTACCAAAACCCTTTGACTAATAACATAGGATTATCATTACTTATAGGTTCTGGTATACTTGCATTACTCATTGTGGGTTTTGGCATACATTATTATAGAAAAACAAATTGCACTAATCTTATATATTCGCAGGAAAAGATTGACCCTGAAAGCGTTAACAAGAAATTCATTGAAGAAATAAAACACGAAAGAACAAATGTTCTTGGGGAAAACCACGGTAAAGACGCTAAACGCAGCAGCTTAACGCTTGAGCAAGTTGTGGTTCAATCTCATAATTGTAAGGATGTTGTTTATAGTGTCGGTTAATAAAATGCATGATATAGCTAGTGCAGCCCTACGTCATACCGCTGCAGACCGTCATACCGCGATTCATTCGCGATATCTCTAGATCCCGCTAACACGTAGCGGGATGACGATTGTCAGGGTAGCACCTCCCTCCCCTGTCATCCAAGTAGCTGACTGACCTTACCCAGAAAAAGTGGAGAGAAAGTTTGGAATGTTTTTCACAAAGAGAATGATGAATCAAAATGCTCAGGAATGCAATAGTTAATAGTGACGTTGTTTGTTATAAAAAATTTCTATATATTCAAATATAGCAGTTTTGATATGCTGTTTAGAGTGCCGAGAGGTGTCTATTGGTAACTCCCTTTTTAGAGAACTGAAGAAGCTTTCCACAACAGAATTGTCGTAACAACAACCTTTATGACTCATCTATGTTTTTTATGGATAAGAGATATTGATAACCTTGCAAAGTATATTGTGAACCTTGATCACTATGTAATAGTAGATTTTTGGCAGGTTTACGCTTGTTAACGGCCATTAATAAAGAGTCCATAACCTATTGTTTATTTATTGAACTGCTCATTAACTACCATGCGTGAATATAGATCGATTATTGTTGCCAAATATAGCCATCCTTCTTTGGTTTTTATATAAGTAATCCCATACTTTATTTGGTTGATCGACAATAAAGTTTTGGTCTAATATATTGGGAGCTACTGTCCGTTTGTTGTTTCTTAATTTTAAATTTTCTTCTCAATATAGCCTGAATACCATTTTTCTGCATAATACTTTGCACTGTTTTTAAGTTGCAACTTTTACCCAAAGCCTTTAATTCAGCATGAATTTTAGGAGCTCCATATCTACATTTAGAAGCTTGATATATTTTTTGAATATCTGCTAATAACTCTTTATTTGCTGATTCTCTACTGCTTATTTTCCTTGTAGTCCACTTATAGTAGCCACTAGCAGAAAACCCTACATAATTCCTGCACTTTATAGTGTTTACTATGCTCTTTTATGAAAAAATATTTTACTCTTTTTGACTGGCCAGGGCTTTTTTTAAAATGTCTCTTTCTCTTGTTACTTTTGCTAACTCTTTCTGTAAATCAAATCTCTCTTTGTCATAAGGTGCTACATCTGGAAATGCATTTGCCGCTGACTTTTTTTCGTTATATTTCTTCATCCATTTTCCTAATACACTATCCCTTATTCCTAGATCTCTTGCTACTTTTGCAACTGGTTGACCTACCTTTCTTTGTTCATTTGCCAGCTTAACAGCTTCCAATTTGAATTCTGCCGTATATTCTCTTGCCATTTCTAATCCTCCAAAATTTTATTTTACCCGAAAAAACTCCTTTCTTTCTCTCCACTTTTTCTGGGTAAGGTCAGTCTGTCCAGGTTCCAAGATCGGTGTCAAAAATTGCTCAAACCATCCATTAAAAACATCCATATTACAGTGGCCTTCAAAGGTTAACGGAACAACTATCTTTCTTCCACTTAAGGCTGCAACCATACTGATTCGTTGAGTTTTCTTTCCAGATTTTAAGGCATAAAACCGCTGTCCTTTCTGGCAATATCCGTAGGGGTAGTCTTCGGTGTTATCAATGCCAGACTCATCTATATACACTAAGTTTTTAGGTTCTTTTGTCGCTATAATTTTCAAAAATTCAGCACGTTTTTCTTCGTTTCTTTCCTTGTATCCATATGTCTTTTTTTGCGCGTAAATCCAATTTTTTTAAGGGCTCGATAGATCGTTTGGATACTAACGTTGTTCCAAAGTTTAGCCATTTCCGATAGAGTCTTTCCTCCGTGTTCTCTGGCAAATTTGGCAAAGGTACCCCAGTCGGTAATTTTGTGATTGTAACCCCCATTTCCAAGTTTTTTTGATTGAAAGTCTCCTGTTTCTTTTCTTCTTTGCTGCCACTCCCATAAAGTAGTTCGTCCAATCTTAAATCTTGCTGCCACTGTTTCTCTGCTTTCTCCTTCGTCTAGCGCTTCCATTGCTTTTTTTCTTAAATCATAACTATATGCTGCTGGCATTCAACCTCCTTATCATCATCTACCCTTATCCTATCACATCCGGACTTTTATGGAAAGAGCTATATTTTTATCAATTCTGCAATCATTTATCTTAATATTAAGTTTCTTAAACCTTCTTGATGCTTGTGAATAGCTGATAACTGCCAAATCTCTTCCTATTTGTTGCAAATACCCTTTTATAAACCCGACTGTTTGTCTTAAACCAATTCTAAAGAAACTGACGATTATATGCACCAAAATCACAACTTTATCACTATAAATATAGTTGCCGCCCTGCATTTTTGGACAATTCTCGTACCAATTTTCTATGGCGTCATTGATATAACAAAAAATGCTTCCTCTTTCTTGGAGAAATTTGTTATATTCATGGCAGTTACTGACTCTCATTTTTTGTGGCATATTTTTTCTTCAACAGTTAAATGGCTATTTATAATGAATTTTGTCAGTAACTGCCAGTTCTTTTCACTTGAGCGATGCAACAAAGCCATCCCAGTGTCACGCACTGGGATGACAAGAAGAGGGTACTTGAATAAGAGGCATTGCCCTCCTGGTAGACTCAAATTGCAATGTTCGTGTAGTTATGGATTCATTCGCGGTATCTCATCCGCTAACAAGCAGCGGAATGACGAGGTCTTTCGATAGTAAATCTTACCTATGTTAGCTATACCAAAAAATCAAGAGTAAAAAAGTCGTGTAACTCTATTTATTCATTAATAAAATCTTTGTCTTCTCCTAAAAATTAGTTAAAATGTAGGATATTTTGTGTTATTAAGTTAGCACTTGACTTAACTTTAGTTGTTACTTAGACTGCTAAAGTGGAATTTTAATTTTTTTTACGAGGACAATTATGCATTATAAAAAGTTTTTTTCAGCAGCCGCTTTAGCAACGTTGCTAAGTTTATCAAACTCTGCTTTTTCAGATCCTGTTGGTCCAATAAGTGATGAAGAAACTAGCTACTACGTTCGTTTGCAATACAACGGTGAAATTTTACCTCTTTTCACAAAAGTTGATGGTATTACCTATAAGAAAGGCAATAGTGATTACAGTCCATTAAAAGCGTCTTTTATAGCTGGTGGTGGTGCGTTTGGTTACAAAATGGACGACATCAGGGTTGATGTTGAAGGAGTTTATTCATACCTAAACAAAAATGATGTTACAGATGCAAAATTTACGCCAGATACTATTGCAGACAGTTTAACAGCAATTTCAGGACTAGTTAACGTTTATTACGATATAGCAATTGAAGATATGCCTATCACTCCATATATTGGTGTTGGCGTTGGTGCAGCGTATATTAGCACACCTTTGGCAACTGCTGTGAGTAGTCAAAATGATAAATTTGCTTTTGCTGGTCAAGCAAGAGCTGGTGTTAGTTACGATGTAACTCCAGAAGTCAAACTTTACGCTGGAGCTCGCTATTTCGGTTCTTATGGTGCTAACTTTGATAAAACTGACAAAGACGGCAAAGGGGAACTCAAAGTTCTTTACAGCACTGTTGGTGCAGAAGCTGGAGTAGCGTTTAATTTCTAGTCTATCTCAATCTTGTTATCCCAGTGGGTTTTTTCTTGTCATCCAAGTAGCATGACACTGGGATCTAGAAAAAAGAAATGTGGATTCCAGTGTCAAGGCACTGGAATAACACTATTTGCTATGTGTTTAAGCTATAACGTTTACCATTGTACTGGTAGAATATCATCTAAAGTTACATGATGTTATCCAATTAGCTAACACTGCGGCCTACTGTCTCCAAGAAATTAGATGGAAAATTTTTACTTTTTTCAAATCAAAGCTTGAATTTTTGCTGGAAAATCAATATATTATATGCATGAAGTTTTAATTTAAGTTGTTATGTTGACCTCAATGGCAAACTTATGTGTCGATAGCAGAACCAATCTCATGCAATATATTGCTAGGGTGCAAAAATTTCCTATGCTGTCTCAAGAGGAAGAGGTACGATTAGCAAAAAATTGGAACCAACATAAGGATGTTTCTTCTGCTCATAAATTGATTACCAGCCATTTGAATTTGGTAGTGAAAATTGCAATGAAATTCAAAAATTATGGACTATTGTTGATGGACCTGGTCATGGAAGGAAATATGGGTTTAATGCATGCAGTGAAAAAGTTTAATCCTGATTTAGGGTTTCGTTTTTCAACTTATGCGGTGTGGTGGATTGAAGCTTCAATAAAAGACTTTATATTGAAATCTTGGTCGTTTGTGAAAATAGGCACAACGCAAGCACAAAGAAGATTGTTTTTTAGTTTACGTAAAATAAAAAAAAGAATTTTACAGTATACAAACAGGGAAACCTTAAATAATGAAGAAATAAAAGCAATATCTAATGAGCTTTCTGTATCCGAAGGAGACGTTCTGCAGATGAATTACCGTATGGCTTGTAAGGATCAGTCGCTAAACGATTGCATAAAAATAGGTGATGACTCTAAAAGGGAGCTACAAGATATGATCCCATGTAACTTGGTCAGTCAAGAAGTAACCTATCAGAATCATGAAGAAAAAGAATTAAAAGAAACAATTTTAAACAATGCACTAGCGAGCCTCAACGAAAGGGCAAGAGACATTTTTATCAGTAGATATTTGTCTGAAAACATTCAAACTCTGGATGAACTTAGTAAAAAATATTGTGTTTCAAGAGAAAGAATAAGGCAGTTGGCTGAGCAGGCGATGGCTAAGGTAAAACAATATATACAATCTGAAAGTTTGAAATTTGGTTTGCATGCGTAGTTTTTTTATATTTCTAATATTTTTTTCGATAGGCGCTTTTGCATCGGTTAGTGATGTACAATTGAAGGAAAAATATAAAGATTGGCTCGTGTATACTGCATTGGAAGATGGAGAGAAAGTATGTTATATTGTATCCTATCCTAAAAAAAAAAGCGAATATTATACAACCAATCGCAAGCCGTATGTAATGGTTAGTTATGTTGATAAAAAAGCAGATGAGGTAAGCGTTACCTCTGGTTTTCAGTATGATAAGGAGCCTGTAGCTCTCAATATCGACAAAAAAATTAAATATACACTGCCCATAATACAGGGAAGTTTTGCGTGGGCAGAGCATACAAAAATAGATCAAGATCTCATTCTAAAAATGAAGCAGGGATTATCAATGGTAGTTAATGGAAAAACAAAAACAGTGACCATTGATGATACTTATTCCCTACTTGGTTTTCAAAAAGCGTATCAAAAAATGCATGATTTATGCCATACAAAGTAAATTATTGTAACAGAATAGGTAATTTTCCAGTTGTAGTATAAAACAGACTGCCCTTTCGATAAATAGCACTTTACTTTATATGGGATGTGGATATCATTTAAAATATATTTTTGAGAGTTAGCAATGTCAGAGGTTGCAGGTGTAGATACAGAAATCAAAAAGCAAAATTCTGTGTGCGAGCAGATGCGTTTTAGCGTGAGCCGCACAAGTCTTTTAAATACATTATCCAGAGTAAGTGGAGTGGTTGAAAGGCGTAATGCAATAGATGTTTTGGCGTGTATAAATATCAAAGCACAACACGGCAGCATAAAATTAATGGCAACTGATCTTGACATTTCAATGTTTGCCTCACTTGCTGCAACCGTATTAACAGAAGGAGAAGTAAAAATTTCAGCGCATACTTTACATGACATAGTGAAGAAGTTACCCGCTGATTTGGATGTCAATTTTGAAGTAAACAACCAAGGAAAATTATTGATGTCTTGCGGAAATGCAAACTTTTCTTTACCGAATGTAGTTTCAAGCAGCTTTCCTGCTCTTGAAGAAGACAATTATAAACATGATTGTACTCTACTAAATACAGACCTGATAGACTTATTAACTAAAACAAAATTTGCTGTATCACTAGATGATACAAGGTATAATTTAAATGGAATATATCTACATACAGATGAGCAATTTCTGTACTGCGTTGCAACTGATGGCCATCGTTTATCATGTATAAAGAGGCCAAAGCCTGGGAACATCAATGGCGAATTTGGTGTGATCATTCCACGTAAAACTGTTATGGAGCTGTTAAAAATATTGGACGATTGTAATGAAATTAAAGTAAAACTCTCAGACAGAAAAATCAAGTTTACATGCGGTGAATATATTCTAATATCAAAATTAATAGATGGAACTTTTCCAAATTATAAAGCAGTTATTCCAGCATCTCAAGATAAGCATATGATTATTGAAAGTAAAAAACTTTCAGACGTTATAGATCGAGTTTCCGTTGTTGTATCTGATAAAGTAAAATCTATTAAATTCTCACTACAAGAAAAGCTGCTAACTCTGCATTCAAACTCCCAAGAGTGCAGTGATGCAACTGAATCCATAGAAGTGGACTACAATGAAGCCCCTATAGAAATAGGGTTCAACTCGCGTTATTTACTTGATGTTCTATCCTGCATAAAAAATAAATGTAAGTTTAGCTTAGCCGATGGTAATAGTGCTACAATTATCACTGATGAAGACGATTCAAGTGCATTATATGTAGTAATGCCAATGAGAACTTAAACTCGTCATCTCGCTGCTTGTTAGCGGAATCTGGAGATACCGTGGCGGTATGGCACTTATTTCACTAGCTTTTATTAGTATCCGTTCAGGAGAGTGGTTTAAGAAACAATAGATAGGAGATTTTGGAAAGGATTGAGACCCCTTTGTTTCCAAGTTAAGTATAATGAAATTATCCGCTCAAGGAATGTATTTCCCCGCTTTGATTGTGTAAAATATGAGTTTTTGCGATAAACGACATAATGCCGAATTTGCCGTTCAGCGTGGTTATTTGTCAGCGGAATATTTTCTGGGTCATCTAAAAATTTCCACATCATTCTTTCAGATCTCAGAACATTTTTTGCAACTCGAGAGGCTCCAATTGCTTCAGGTAAACGAGATATCTCCTTCAAGTAATACTTTGTACGTTTTCTTAATTTTCTGGCACGTCTGACAAACCTCAAAACATCTATCTCACTTTTTAGTAAAGCTTTTTTTAGTGCAAATAATTCAGTGGCCACGTTTCTCAAGTAACAACCCAGAACTTTAACTTCAATATTCCAACTATGTGCTAATCTTTCAAAATCTCTTGATAAATGTGCCCAACAGATTTGCCTGTTTTTATCGGCAAAATAATTGTATGCTGCATACCTGTCAGTTATTACCAAGCTATTGCGATTGCAGAATTTACTATTTTGTAAAACTTTCATTCCTCTTGACTCTGTAAATTTTACAAAACTTGCCGTATTGCTTGCAAACATCCAACACCAAGCGAGTTTACCTTTGTTATAATGGCTCGTTTCATCAATATGTAGAACTTTACTCCTACTTATCTCTTGTTCGATCTGCTCATACATTTTTTTGCATTTTGAAGCAACTCTGTGTTCACTATTTGATATGCTACCGACGCTTATGTTCAAATTGAAGATATCATTTACGACACTCGCTATTTCGCGTTTTGAATTTTTGTAGAATCCGCTGAACGCTGCAATTATTGACTTAACCCTTGGACCAAATGTATCTGGCGTAACACCTTCCGGTAACTTGCTACTTCTTCTCTTTCCGCATCTCCGACAACGGCCATGTTCTAACTGATATTCCACTACATAAGGCTTGATTTCTGGAAGATCAACTTTCTGATGAATATATGGTTTTTCACATATTGCAATTTCTCCTCCGCATTCGCAAGTATTAGGCAACTCTATCTTTACTACTTTATCTGCATCCATGTTGGCGCGAAAACTTCCTTTATGACCAACCTGACCGCCAATATTCCTTTCGCTTTTCGGCTTATTCTTTTTTATTTTATACAACTCTTTGGAACTTGGTATTGATGAATTTTTTGAGCTTAAACCGAGTCTTTCTCTTAACTCAGCATTTTCTATCTTTAAAGCCTTATTTTCTGCTTTTAAACTTTCATTCTCTTTTTCCAATCTTTCTATTTTTGCTTCTAACCTTTCTATTTTTTGCTGTAAATTTTTGCAAAGTTCTAAAAGGTTTACCATATTACTTCACTTTTGCTCTATGATTATCTTCTTAGATCACCTTGTCTACCTTATTCTGCCACTCCGCTGAACGGATACGAAAGTATTAATTATTGACCCTGAGCGTTTTTTCCAACTTCAACGAAAAATAAATTTTCGGGTTCCAGTAAAGAACTTGCCAGCTCGTTTACTTTTTCTAGCTTTACGTCATTAATGAGACTTACAAAATTATTTAGACGATTAATATCGCGATTACGTACCTGCATACTAGCCAAGAACACTGCTGTGTTTGCGTTATTAGATAGGGAAAAGATAAAATTATTTACCATACTAATTTTTGTATCTTTAAATAATTGTTCATCAATTCCTTCCTTTTTTATCCTGCTCAATGTATCTCTTATTGCAGATATGGATTGACTGGCAGTAGAGCTATCAGTACTTAAACCTCCGGCTATAATATTTGCATGCGTATAACTAGCCATAGAGGCACTAATACCATAAGTAATTCCAAGATTTTGCCTTAGCTCTTTCATCAGCACTGAATTCAGCCCCATACCACCAAGCGCATTAACCAAAACTTGAGCATTATAGTAGTCTGGATCTTCATAAGCTATACCTTTTTGAGCAAAAAGTATCACACTTTGTGGTATATCCATAAAAATGTTCTTACTTTCTGCAGAACCAAAATCATCTTTCACAGGTATTTTTCTCACTTTTGATCTTTTTGACGGCAATTTAGATAAATATTTATCTAATAGCGTAATAATTTCTTCTTTTTTTGCACAACCAGCAACACTGATAACTATGTTATCTTTAGCAAAATTACGCTTTATGTATGTTAAAACATCGTCTCTAGTAATGCTCATTATAGTATCAAGAGTACCGTACACACTTTTTGAGTAAGGATGTTTTTTAAACAATAACGTATCTAATTCTTTTCCAGCAACAAAATAAGGATTTTTTTCAAGATTATTAAAATCAACTTTGGCTTTCTCGAAAACTCTATTCAACCCTTCAGGGTCAACTTTAGGACGTATTATAGCATCGCTAAGTAGTGAAATACTTTCTTCTAAATTTTCAGACAAAGTTTCTAATGACACTCCGAAACTTTCTAAATCGGGGTAAAAAAGTAAATTTATTCCTTTGATCTTCAGTTTTTTTGCAAAATCCTTAGCGTCATTTTCTCCTGCCCCTTCTTGGATTACAAGAGAAGTAAACCAAGCAAGCCCCTGTTTTTCTGCACTCTCATACACATAACCTGCATCTTTAAATGATATATTCAGTGAAACTTTTGGTAAAGCACAGTTTTCGACAAATAAAAACTTAAATCCTTTACGGGTAGTGACCTCCTCTATATTTAAGCTACCACTTGCTTGTAAATTAAAGCTTAGGCAGAAAAAAAACAGAAGTACAAATTTACTTATTCTCATTGTTATCTCCTTTTGGTAATAAACGACCAATTAACTTATTGGAAGAAAAGATAGTACGAATTTTGTTATTTACATCCTCTAAATTAACATCATCTATTTTGCTATATGAAATATCTATTTCATCAAGTGGAATACCAAGTGCAAGGTGTGGCACATAGAACATCGCTATATGAGTTAAGTCAGATAGATTATCAAACTGTGCTGCTTTGTATCTATATTTCGAGCTTTGCAACTCCTCATCCGTTATTCCTTTAGACATGAAGTTATTAATAGCATTATCTAACTCTCTTTCAACAATATCTAAATTAACTCCGCTTTTTGGAATGACCTGAATATCAATGTAGCCATCACTAAAAGCTAGGCTATTATAATAAGCAAACACTAATACTGCCACATCTTCATCTAAAACCAGATCATTATACAGTTTGCTGGATTTGCCGCCACCTAAAATTTCAACCGCTAAATGAGCAGCGGAAGCTTCATTTATATGCTCAAATAAGGGTACACGATAACGAAAATATAAAACTGGTTCTTTTACTTCAGTGCTCTCTAAGGTCACCGATAGACCTGCATTATGCACTGGATCCTGATTTGGGTAATTTCTCATTACAGGCTTAGCTTTAATTTCGCCATATTTTTCTTCTGCTAATTTCACTACTTCATCAAGTTCCACATCACCCACAATCAGCAATATTGCATTACCAGGGTGATAATAACTATCGTGAAACCTCACTATGTCATCCTGATTGTAAGTTTTGATATCGCTCTCCCAGCCAATAACAGATCTACCATAGCCATTACGGTAAAATGCACTATCCATTTCTTCCCACAACAAGTTATGAGGTTGGTTATCAAATCTCATTTTTCTTTCTTCCAGTACAATGTTTTTTTCTCTATCTATTTTGTCTTGAGTAACATTAAAGCTGCCCATTCTATCTGCTTCAACTTCCATTGCCAGTGGTAAATCTTTTTTGGGGACTAACTCATAATAACAAGTATACTCTTTAGTGGTAAACGCGTTAAATTGAGCCCCAATGCTACTCATAGTTGCTTCTATATCTGTGAACTTTCCTGTAGTTTCAAACATTAAATGTTCAAAGTAGTGAGCCAATCCTGCTTTGCCGATTGGATCATCCATTCCCCCAACTTTGTATATTACTGCATGTAAAACGGCTGGAATCCGATGATTAGAAACAACATAAACATCTAGTCCGTTACTGAGTTTAGTATATTTTATGTTGTGCTCTATGTTTAAAGCATTCGAAGAAATTGGGTAAGTAAAAAAAAGTACAGGTAGTATAAGAAAACTAAAAAACTTATGAAGCATTATTTCGACCTAATATAAAAACAATTATTTTATTCCTCATTTTGTTTAGAAATAAGCATATCGTATATATACCACTTATATAACAATGTAAACATTCCACAAACTATAGATAAATCTGCTAAATTAAAGGCTGGCCAATACCAATCATCAATATGAAAATATATGAAATCATATACAGCTCCCCAATAGATCCTATCAACTACGTTTCCGATTGCTCCACCAATCATCAGAGAAAAACCAAGGTAAGTTGACTGATCGTCAGACTTGTATATCAAATATGCAAGTATACCAATTATTAGTATTGAAAATGCTGAAAAAAAGAAACCGCCATGTGGTAAAGCGCTACACATTCCAAAACTAATACCTGAATTCCAAACTTCAACTAGTTTTATAAAACTAGCGATCTCAATTGATTCTCCTTCATCAATCAATGAGTTTATGTACAATTTGCTCGTTTGGTCAATCAATACTATAATTAATATAACAACTAAGCATAACTTTTTCATAAATTTGCCTTTAACCTATAAACTTTAAGTATATCATAATTTATCTGTTTTGTTAACTCCTCAATACTATGGAATTTTTTTTCTGACCTTATGAATTTTAAAAGTTGTATATTGACTTTATGACTATATACGTCTTCATCAAAATCGAATATGTGCATTTCTATTATAGGCTTTTTCAGATCCTTAAAAGTAGGTCTCATACCAATATTGACTACTCCATATAACCAATTTGGATTACTATCAGGAAAAGTCACTCTAGCGTAATATGTGCCAAACTTAGGTTTTATCATGCAATCTTCTATAGGAATATTTATGGTTGGAAATCCTATTTCTCTACCTCTACATGCACCTTTTGTCACAACACCAGAAACTTGATAAGGCCTGCCGAGCAATTTATTAGCAATTTCTATTTCGCCCCTTTGTACATACTCCCTTATTGAAGAAGAAGAGCAAATTTTGCCGTCAATTGTTAATGGCTCTAATTTAGTCAAAGAGTATCCATATATTTCAGAATATTTCTCTAGAGTTAATATATTACCCAATCGTTTATGACCAAAAGTGCAATTTTCTCCGACAATTATGTGTTTAGCGCCATATTTATCTATTAAAATCTCACTGATAAAGTCATCGCAGCTAACCTCAGAAAAACCTCTATTAAAATTAATAATATATAAGTAATCTATACCATAGCTGCTGATTAGTTCCTTTTTTTGTTCTTGGTCTATTAACCTAAAATTGTTTCTACCAAATAAAACAGTTGATGGGTGAGGCTCAAAAGTTAAAACTGCAGAGGGTAATCCTCTTTCTTGTGCTACCTTCTTTAGAGTAGAAATTGCAAACTCGTGTCCTAAATGAATGCCATCGAAATTTCCGAAGGTTAGTGCTATATTATTTTCTATCCCTTGCTCACAATTATAAATAATTTTCATACAATTTGATGTTTTTACATGTTTCTTATATATAATAACTATATTTTAGTAAGCTACGGAGATAAATTGTGAAAAATGTTGTGATATATGTAAAGAAGGGCTGTCCATACTGCATAAGGGCAAAGGATTTACTAGATAAAAAAGGTGTGAAGTATGAAGAAATTGATGTGCTCAAAAACTCAGATCTATTTAACGACATAAAATCAAAGTATAACGTTAGAACAGTTCCACAGATTTTTATCAACGATAAGCACATTGGGGGGTGTGACAAATTGATGGATCTTGAAAAAGAAGGAAAGTTGGATGATATGCTAAATAATAATGACAATCACACTGATGTCACAACCTACACAAACAGCAATGATGAATGTGGAGAGTGTGTTATACCACATGATGATTTTATGTAACTTTTTATCTTGTTTTGTCGTGTAATACGTAAATGAAAACTAGTATGCTCACTTTAAACAATTCTTAATGAATTAAAAATACAATTCATTCAGTGAGTTTTTTTAGTGGGAAAAAATGACAAAAAATATTTCAATTATTAGCAGAAACTTAATTAGTATCGAATTAGTTAACAAACAAGATTTAGAGAATTTCATCAAGATTTTCACAGTGCTTGATAAACATATAGCAGCTAAAACACTTTTTACAGAAGAAGTGAGAATAGAGTATAAACAACACAACGGCATAGAAGTTGTTGAATTGCTAAAAGATACAGACTTTACATATCATGAGGTTGAAAATGTATTGAACCACCTGAGTAAACATGGAATGAAGGTGCCCAGCAGTGTTATAGCACACACCCTTTTTGCTGCATACAATCATGCACTTGAATTTAAGGATGTAGCATTTTCCTTTTCTGAAGGCTCTCCACAATTTAACATCAGAGTGAGTAAGAACACCTTCATAATAACTCCTATGAGTGAGGAGAATTTGGAATTGAATTCACAAAGTAGCAAGAAATTAATAGAGTCGTTACAGAGCGAAAAAAATATTTATGATTGTATAGTAGAAGAAAATACCATTAAAGTTATAGTGCATTCTGAAATACATCAAGCTATAAATTTGATTATAAAATCACTGATAAAGTCTCGCCTTTTAGCAAAAGAGGAAGAAGGAAAATTCAAAGAGAAATTGAGACAACTTGCTTTTAAGGATCAAGCTTTTGTTGAGTATTCCAGTATCAAAACCATCAGTAGGTATCCACATAATCATCCTCTGAGAAAGCATGAAAGTGTTACTAAGGATATAGAAAATATTTTATGTGATTTCATAGCAAATGAGAATAGCGAGTTCGCTATAGAGCGGTTAAATAGGCTGAGCTCAGCAGTTTCTCCGGATACTCCAAGAATCATCACTAAAACTATAGATAAACTTGTTAAGTTTCACTAAGATATACGAGAGCCAATAGATTTCTTGTATTACCTTTTGTCATCCAAGTAGCCTTGGCTACTTGGTTCTTTTTTTGGGTTCCAGCTATGTACATAGCTGTATGAACATTGTAGCCGTTATTCAAGTAGCCCGCAGAAGCGAAAAACTTACTTGACAAACTCCGCCAACTCCCTTATCATGAAACTGAAGCTATTTATTTATCTTCTCTGTACAGATTAAATGACAAAAAAACTCACGTATCTGGCGTCTCATGTTTAATTTTTTGCACTATGTGCACCTTATGTCTTTATAAAACTTCTAGGTTTTTACCTAATATAAGCTAAAATGCGCTATTTAAAACATAAAAAAACGCCAACTTAAAAAATGGATAGTGAATAACTAGCTACCCTAGGGTTTCTTTTGCCTTTTTTTCTGTTTAGTAAATTTCTTAATGTTTATAATTTAGATTAGTTGCGGCTTAAAAGCAACTGAATCGCGGTTATTAAACGTTTAGAATAAAAAAACGCCATACTTGAAAGTATAATGTAAGTAATTAGCCAACCACGGGGCTTCTTTTGCCTTTTTTTGTTTGGTAAATTTTTTAACATTTATAGCTAAACGACAACCGTCATCCCACTACTTGTTAGCGGGATCTAGAGATACCGCGAATGAATCGCGGTATGACGGTTCGCGGTGGCATGACGTAGAATTTTATACTCACCAACTCAGTATTCCAACCTGGATTGTATCTTATCGGTAAAAAAGAAGAGCTATTTTAGGAAGTTTTTATAGGACTAAAACCAAAGAAAACTTGCATATAAGTTTATCAAGATGTAAAATTGAAGTTATTTTAAAAGAATAGGTTAATTATGAATCTTGTAACAAAATCTGCTATCGATTTTACTGCTTCATCTGTTCTCTCTGACGGAGAAATTGTTGATGATTTCTGTCTGAGTAAGCGCATAAAAAATAAGTATGCTGTCCTTTTTTTCTATCCACTTGATTTTACTTTTGTTTGCCCAACTGAATTGATATCGCTCAATAATAGAATAAATGAGTTTGCAAAGCGTGGTGTTGAAGTGATAGGAATAAGTGTAGATTCAAAATTTTCACATTATAAATGGCGAAACACTCCAGTTAATGATGGTGGTATTGGAGAGATTAGCTACACTTTAGTGTCTGATATCAAAAAGTCTATATCAAGAGACTATGGGGTCTTATATGATGACTCAATTGCGCTGAGAGCAACTTTCGTTATTGATGATAAATTTATTGTACGTCATCAATCGATAAATGATTTGCCTTTAGGGCGTAATATCGATGAATTCGTTAGAATCGTTGATGCAATTAAACATAATGAAGAGCATGGTGAAGTATGTCCAGCAGGGTGGAAAAAAGGTAAGCCAGCAATGCAGGCAAGCGATGAAGGAGTAGCTGATTATCTAAACTCATACAGTGAAGAATTATAAATTTAGTACAAAAGTTCTTATTATTGGATCTGGGGCAGCGGGTTATGCTGCCGCTATATATGCAGCACGTGCAAACTTAGAGCCAATTGTAGTAACGGGAATGCAGCCTGGTGGTCAGCTTACAATTACTACAGATGTTGAAAATTATCCTGGTTTTGTTTCAATACAGGGTCCAGAACTAATGGAGCAGATGAGGTTGCATGCAGAAAAGGTTGGAGCAAAAATAATAGATGATGAGATAAAAAGCGTTGAACAACTTGAGGATTCTAATGAGTATAGATTTAGATCTTCGGGTAATATCAATGACTACTACTCGGATGCAATTATAATTGCATCCGGTGCGCAAGCAAAATGGCTTGGTCTCAAGAGTGAAAAGGAATTTCAAGGTTACGGAGTTTCGGCTTGTGCAACTTGTGATGGTGCATTTTTTAGGAATAAAGTTGTAGCCGTGATTGGTGGTGGAAATACTGCTGTTGAAGAAGCAATATTTTTAACTCGATTTGCCAAAGAAGTGATATTAATACACAGGCGTGATAAATTAAGAGCGGAAAAAGTAATGCAAGATAGACTCTTTAAAAATGATAAAATAAAAGTAATGTGGAACCATACCGTAGAGCAGATTCTTGGAGAAGAAAATCCGAAGAAAGTTACTGGTATTATAGTTAAATCAACGGAAGCTCAAGAATTGAAAGTCGATGGAGTGTTCATTGCAATTGGGCATGCACCAAATACGGGTATTTTTAAAGGCTTTGTTGAAATGGGTGAACAGGGTTACATAATTACAAAACCTGGAACAACTTTAACTAGTAAAGCAGGAGTGTTTGCTGCAGGTGATGTTCAAGATAAGGTATATCGTCAGGCAGTAGTTGCAGCAGGAACAGGATGCATGGCTGCGCTTGATGCAGAAAAGTTTTTGGAGTCGTAGTTAATTCTAGGATTTTAGATAAATTGCTTGCAATTTTCCTTATGCTTAAAAATGATGATGTTGCTTTTACAACATCAAAGTTTAAATATTAATGCTCAAGAAACTAAAGAACGCAATACAGCTCTACATCTAGCCTTTCGCATGGAAAATAGGAATTTTGTACAGATGTTACTTAGACATCCTGAATTAGGTCTAGGCACTGAAAATTCTTATGGAGATCGTTATGGGACACACAGAAGTTATACTCCTAAAGAATATATTGAACAAATTGGGAGAGAGCAGAGGAAAGATTTTTCGCATCTTACAATGGAAATAACAAAAGCACGAAAAGGAAAAGAATTATTAGATGCTCTTTCTAGCGGAAATATTTACCAAGCGAAAAGACTATTAAATCAAGAGCTTAACCCTAATTGCTGGAAAAGAACCTACAATGAAGAAATAGAAACACCGCTTAGCTTAATTATCGAATCGTGTTTACGAGGAATAACACAAGATAACGAAGAAGTATTGACTAAACTTTTAAAACATAAAGACCTAGATTTTAGTCAAATAAAGCCAATACAAGATATAGAGAAAAATCCATGGGTGAAGCAAATAATTGAACAAGCCGTTAAAGAGCGATTAACCGGTACTATTAATAGAAAAGATCTAGATGATGTCAAAGAATTGGTAAAGGATAATTGCTTCATAAATCGTGCAATTGTTACTGCTGCATTGAGAAATGTTGATAATCCAATCGAGTCCATTAAAAATTATCTAAATGAAAAATTTCCTGCAAGTGTGGAACAACCTGTGGCAAATACGAATAATATACCAGCAGGTTTTGAGCGGGCTTTTCAAGAAGTTGTAATTGAGCTTGAAAAAATAAAAGCTCAACTTGCAGAAACAGAGCAAGAGCTGGATAGTGCAAAGCAAGAGAAATTAAGTCAGCAAGCAAGGATTAGCGCTCTTAGAGGTTGTCCGGAAACAAGTAAAAGGCTATAATATCTGAAATTTTAGTACGGGGTAAAGATGAGAAAAAAGTATCCAACAGATCTAAGCGAAAGGGAATGGGCAAGAATAGAAAAACACTTCAGAGTATCATACAAGAAAGGAGGAAGGCCGCCAAAGTATAGCAAAAGAGAAATATTAGAAGCAATTTTCTATGTATTGCGTACAGGGTGTCAATGGCGGTATTTACCAAATGATTTTCCGCTATGGAAGACTGTGTATGAGCAGTTCAGGCAATGGAAGAAGCAGGGAATTTTTGAGAAAATGAATTATGAAATTACAAAATATAGTAGAAGAAAAATAGGAAGGAATGAGCAGCCGAGTGCCTGTATAGTAGATAGTCAATCTGTAAAGACTACAGAAAAGGGGGGATCAAAGGCTATGATGGAAGTAAAAAAGTAAAGGGTAGAAAAAGGCATATAATTACAGACACTCAGGGTTTTATACTAGGTTGTTACGTAGGCGCTGCTAACGAAAATGATAGAGATGGTATTAAAATAGCATTAAACAATATGAGAACAAAATATACTAAAGTTAAAAAAATGTGGGCTGACATGGGATACCAAGGAAGAAATTTAAAGAATCACACAAAGGAAGAATATGACATAGATATTGAAATTGTTACAAGGCCTCCATGTAGATTTTGGGTGCACAAAGATACGCCACCTGAGCTACTACCAACAAGAGAACAAGGGTTTAAAGTACAGCCAAGAAGATGGGTTGTAGAAAGGACTTTTGCTTGGGTTAATAGGAATAGAAGGCTATCGAAGGAGTATGATTTACTCACAACATCCACTGAGAATTTCATATACCTAGCTATGAGTAGGGTTATGTTAAAGAGGGAATATGCTTGAATTTACTTGTTTCCGGACAACCTCTTATAGCTCTTTTCATAGAAGTCCGGATGTGATAAGGATAGATAATGATAAGGAGGTTGAATGCCAGCAGCATATAGTTATGATTTAAGAAAAAAAGCAATGGAGGCGCTAGACGAAGGAGAAAGCAGAGAAGCAGTGGCAGCAAGATTTAAGATTGGACGAACTACTTTATGGGAGTGGCAGCACTGTAGGCTTGACCATAAATTATGTTAAGATAGAAAATGACTATTTTAGATAGAGCTTGATGTAATGCAGTGCGATACAAAATAACGGTAGAATATAATGGTAGTAATTTCTCTGGTTGGCAAAAACAGCAACACTCTGCTAACTCAATCCAGGAGAAGATAGAAAATGCTATATTTAATTTTAGTGGTGAGAAAGTTACTTTGTACTGTGGTGGCAGGACTGATGCAGGAGTTCATGCTTTAGGACAAGTTGCTCATTTTGATATGGAAAAGGAATTTGAGCTTTATAGAATAAGGAATGCAATAAACTATCATTTAAAATCAATTCCTATGGTCGTGCTTAATGCAGAAGTTGTAGATGATGCGTTTCACGCACGGTTTTCAGCAAAAAAAAGATATTACGAATATAGAATAGTTAATCGCTATGCTCCTGCCGCTCTGGAGACGGGTTATGTATGGCAAGTGTTTAGCCCACTTGATGTAAATATTATGCGTGAAGCTGCTAAACATCTACTTGGAAAACATGACCTTTCAAGTTTCCGTTCAAAAGATTGTCAAGCCGCAAATCCGATAAGAACAATTGATGATATCGATATAATACAAAATGGGAATCATATACACATCAAAATATCTGCTATTTCCTTTTTACATAACCAAGTGAGGATTATTGTGGGTACTTTAGTTGAATTTGGAAAAAATAGAACCAATCCGCAAGAAATGCTAAATATATTAAACCAATGCAAAAGAAGTGCCGCTGGAGTTACTGCACCACCTTTTGGCTTATATTTGGTAAAGATAGATTACTAATTTAATAAAAGTATCCGTTCAGCGGAGTGGCAGAATAAGGTAGACAAGGTGATCTAAGAAGATAATCATAGAGCAAAAGTGAAGTAATATGGTAAACCTTTTAGAACTTTGCAAAAATTTACAGCAAAAAATAGAAAGGTTAGAAGCAAAAATAGAAAGATTGGAAAAAGAGAATGAAAGTTTAAAAGCAGAAAATAAGGCTTTAAAGATAGAAAATGCTGAGTTAAGAGAAAGACTCGGTTTAAGCTCAAAAAATTCATCAATACCAAGTTCCAAAGAGTTGTATAAAATAAAAAAGAATAAGCCGAAAAGCGAAAGGAATATTGGCGGTCAGGTTGGTCATAAAGGAAGTTTTCGCGCCAACATGGATGCAGATAAAGTAGTAAAGATAGAGTTGCCTAATACTTGCGAATGCGGAGGAGAAATTGCAATATGTGAAAAACCATATATTCATCAGAAAGTTGATCTTCCAGAAATCAAGCCTTATGTAGTGGAATATCAGTTAGAACATGGCCGTTGTCGGAGATGCGGAAAGAGAAGAAGTAGCAAGTTACCGGAAGGTGTTACGCCAGATACATTTGGTCCAAGGGTTAAGTCAATAATTGCAGCGTTCAGCGGATTCTACAAAAATTCAAAACGCGAAATAGCGAGTGTCGTAAATGATATCTTCAATTTGAACATAAGCGTCGGTAGCATATCAAATAGTGAACACAGAGTTGCTTCAAAATGCAAAAAAATGTATGAGCAGATCGAACAAGAGATAAGTAGGAGTAAAGTTCTACATATTGATGAAACGAGCCATTATAACAAAGGTAAACTCGCTTGGTGTTGGATGTTTGCAAGCAATACGGCAAGTTTTGTAAAATTTACAGAGTCAAGAGGAATGAAAGTTTTACAAAATAGTAAATTCTGCAATCGCAATAGCTTGGTAATAACTGACAGGTATGCAGCATACAATTATTTTGCCGATAAAAACAGGCAAATCTGTTGGGCACATTTATCAAGAGATTTTGAAAGATTAGCACATAGTTGGAATATTGAAGTTAAAGTTCTGGGTTGTTACTTGAGAAACGTGGCCACTGAATTATTTGCACTAAAAAAAGCTTTACTAAAAAGTGAGATAGATGTTTTGAGGTTTGTCAGACGTGCCAGAAAATTAAGAAAACGTACAAAGTATTACTTGAAGGAGATATCTCGTTTACCTGAAGCAATTGGAGCCTCTCGAGTTGCAAAAAATGTTCTGAGATCTGAAAGAATGATGTGGAAATTTTTAGATGACCCAGAAAATATTCCGCTGACAAATAACCACGCTGAACGGCAAATTCGGCATTATGTCGTTTATCGCAAAAACTCATATTTTACACAATCAAAGCGGGGAAATACATTCCTTGAGCGGATAATTTCATTATACTTAACTTGGAAACAAAGGGGTCTCAATCCTTTCCAAAATCTCCTATCTATTGTTTCTTAAACCACTCTCCTGAACGGATACTGATTAAGAGCGATTTAGCTGCTTCTAACTTGCAACTAACCTACACCGCAAGTGTTTAAGAAATTTACTAAGCAGGAAAGAAGGCAAAGAAACCTCGTAGTAGCTAGCATTCAAATTCTCCCTTGTCAATTTGACGTTTTTTGCTGTCTTAAACGCTTTGTAAGCGCGTTTCGGCTTATATAGGTAAAAACCCAGAAATTTTTAAAGACATGCGATGCACGTAGTGCGAAAAATTAAACATGAGACGCCAAATACCCTAAGTTTTTTGTCATTAACCTGCACAGATTGCGAAGATAAATAAATAGCTTCAGTTTCATGATAAGGGGACTGGCAAGGCTTGTCAAGCAAGTTTTTTGCAATATCAGGGGATAATTTCGACCATAAATCCCTATCAATAAATTTTAACAAAAATACTTTAGTGCATTTTCAAATATAAGCATTCCATCGCCATATTTTGGCACAGCAACACCTAAACGCTTGCTCTTTTCTTTTTCAAGGGGCCAATTATCTTGCTGAGTAAAAAATATTCCCCTTTCTGGATGGGGCATTAAAGCTAGCACTCTTCCACTTTTATCTGATAAAGCTGCTAGGTCGTATGTAGATCCATTCGGATTGTAAGGAAATTGTAGGTTAGCATAGTTGCCATTTTTATCAATGTAACGTAATGCGGTGGAATTGCTCTCAATCAATTGGTTCAAAATATCTTGATCCATAAAAAATTTGCCTTCCCCATGAGCAATAGGGAGATATAGTTCACTCAGGCCCCGTAGCCAAACAGAATTACTCTTTGAATTAACTCTCACTCTAATCCAACGGCATTGATAATTGCCTATATAATTATGGATTAAAGCTAGACTAGAGAATTCTGGAATTAATTTTACTAATATCTGACAACCATTACATATTCCTATAATCAGCTTGTCCTGAGATAAAAACTCTTGAAACTCATCCAACAAGTTGTTTTTAATACGTAAAGCAAACGCATTACCAGCACCAGTGTCATCACCATAGGAAAAACCCCCTGGAATTGCAAGTATATTGCTTAATTTCAGTTCACCTGGATTATCTATGATATCGTTAATGTGAACGATTTTTACTTCAATATTACCAATACCAAGTTTTCTGCTGCATTCCATAAATGCAAATGCAGTTTCTTTTTCGCAATTTAAGCCATAACCAGATAGGACTGTGATTTTCATGAATTGCTAAAAATTAAAAAATTCGAATTTCCTTTTTACAAAATTTGCTACTAAATTTAACGCAAATAACACCAATAATAAAGCTATAATTGCGATAGCAGCAAGTTCAACAAATGCAATTTCAGGATTGCTTGACCATATGTATATTTGCACAGGTAGAACAGTCGCCGGATCGAAAAAGGACGTAGGTGTATCAGCAATAAATGCCACCATACCCATCATAAGTAAAGGAGAAGATTCACCTAAAATCCTTGCAATTGCAAGCACAGTACCATGTATTATTCTTGGTAACGCAATCGGTAAAGAGTGATCTAATATCACCTTGATGTGAGGTGCACCAAGCGCAAACGCTGCATCTTTTATCGTAATAGGAACATTCGCAAAGGCATTTTTTGTTGCAATTATAATATTAGGTAACATCATAAATGAAAGAGTCATTCCACCAACAAGTGGTGAAGAGCGTGGTAGCCCAAATATGCCAAGATAGAGAGTTAAGCCCACTACACCAAATATTATTGAAGGCACTGCAGCAAGATTATTTATGCTAATTTCTACAATATTAGTCATTAGCCTATTTTTAGGCATAAATTCGTAAAGACAGATGCCCGACATAATTCCTATTGGTAATGCTAATGCTAGGCACACTATAATTGTCATTAATGAACCGATAAACGCTCCTAAAATCCCTGCATTTTCAGGTTCACGAGAGTCAGATTTAAGGAATAAAGACTTATTAAAAAATTTTTTCACTCTCCTCTTTTCTTTTAGCCAATCAAGTAATTTAGCATAACGATCATTCAAATATTTATCTTTATTTATTGAATTAATTATACTTGACGCGGTAAACCAGATCTCATATTCACCACTATCTTTTACTTTCTTACGAAAAAATTTCTCTAGTTCTTTGTAAGAATTACGACTTAAAATTTCGTCACCGTCTTTAAAATCAGTTCCTCCAAACACCTTACGTAAAGAATCGTTGAGTAAGCCAATGGACTTATACCGCAAATCACTAGGATTACTCGCCAAAGCAAGATCAGCATTTATTTCAACTGGCAATAAAATTTTCGTTACTGTTAAGGCACTGTAAGAGTTAACTAATATACTCAACAATATACACACAGGACAGCCAAGTGAGATAACTAGTGCCGTGAAAGAACAAAAGCGTAGCGCTCTGTTCTTTTTATTTTTCCTTTTTATACGAGCATGTACACGCCTTGACTGAAGTAATTTAAGGAATTTTTTCTTTATACTCATTTACTTTTCTTTACACGAGGATTTGAAAAAACTTTCCCCTTTTTTGTCATGTAAGTAGCTGACACTTGGATCCAGCAGGCTTTGCCTGCAAATAATTTTTACATTTTCCATGAAAGCACAAACCAAAAGGAGAATAATGAATGCTGGATCCCAGTGTCGAAGCACTGGGATGACACCACAGCGGGAGGCAAACACAATGTTCGTACAGTTGTGTGTCACGCACTGGGATGACAAGAGAGAGTTCTGAGATGACACAATTGACATCACTCCCTATTGTATCTACTTAGATTTCTTTTTAACATAAGTAGTACGCTCTTTGATCCTTGCAGCTTTTCCAAATAGTTTGCACAGATAATACAGTTTTGCTCTACGAACCTTTCCTTTTCTTGTCACTTGCACTGAAACCAGTGCAGGAGAATAAACAAAAAACTGAGACACTATACTTTCTCCATGGCTCACTTTTCTGACTGCAAAAGAAGAATGTAACCCGCGGTTCCTTTTTGATATACATACACCTTCAAATATCTGTATACGTTCACTTGTACCGTCAACTACTTTAAAAGTGACCTTCAAATCATCGCCAGGACGAAATTCTGGTATTTCTTTAGCTAACACTTGCATTTGCTGTTCGTTAAATTTTTTAAGTAAATTTGTCATTTATCTCTCCATTCAATAATTCAGGCCTACGCTTTTTTGTTATAACATGAGACTGCTTCTGCCTCCAATCACTTATTTTTTTGTGATTGCCAGATAACAAAACCTCAGGTACTTTATATCCCTTCCACTGCTCAGGTCTAGTATATTGAGGATATTCAAGTACACCACCACCATAATTAAAACTTTCTTCAGTAATACTATCGGTATTATTTACTACACCTGGAAGAAGTCTAATGCATGCATCAAGAACCACCATTGCAGCTGGCTCACCTCCTGAAAGTATATAATCTCCAATACTTAACTCATAAGGAGTATACGCATCAATTATCCTTTGGTCAATACCTTCAAATCGACCACACAATATTGTTATATGAGGAAACTCTAATAATTCTCTGGCAATATTCTGATTAAACTTAGTTCCAGATGGAGTCATGTAAATAAACTTAGTGTTTTTATGAACAGAGAGCATACTATCTACTGCATCACCAACTACATCAGAACGCATAACCATTCCTGCTCCACCTCCATATGGAACATCATCCACAGTTGAATGTTTATCTTTCGCAAAAGAACGAATATTTATTACTTCAAGGTTCCATATTTTTTTTTCTAACGCTTTTCCGGCAAGAGAATAGTTCAAAAACCCGGGGAACATTTCTGGAAATATGGTTAATATTGTAACATTGAATGCCATTAAGGTTTATTTTAAGTTATTTGGGGCTATACTCTAAGAACAGTAAATTGATATAATATATAGTTAAATTAAGCATGTCACTGAATAAAACGATATACGAAGGTAAAGCGAAAGCCATTATTGAAACTGAAGACTCATCAACTGTTATACAGCACTTTAAAGATGATGTTACAGCATTCAATAAGGAAAAATATGAAATTATTGAGAGCAAAGGAATAATTAATAATCATGTTAGTGCTTTTATCATGGAAAAGCTTGAGAAAGCAGGAATTAGCACACACTTTATAAAAACTCTGAATGAAAGAGAGCAGCTAGTCAAAAAACTCAAAATCATACCTCTTGAAGTAGTAGTGAGGAATGTTGCAGCTGGCAGCTTTTGCAAACGTTTTAATATCAAAGAAGGTGAGAGGCTTGCATCTCCTATAATCGAGTTTTTTTACAAAAATGATGACCTAGCCGACCCAATGGTAAATGAAAATCACATACTGTATTTTGATTGGCTATCTAGCAAAGAAATGGATGAAGTAAAAACTACAACTTTAAAGATCAACGAAATCCTAATTGATTTATTCTCAAATGCAGGCATAGATCTAGTTGACCTTAAATTGGAATTTGGCAGATTGATAAATGACAGTACTAAAATCATTTTAGCCGATGAAATCAGCCCTGATAACTGCAGGTTATGGGATAAAAATACTTATAAAAAGCTAGATAAAGACGTCTTTCGTTTGAATTTAGGCAACTTGAAAAAAGCATACTTAGAAGTTGCGGAAAGATTGTCAGTAGAGTTAGGTTAACTAAATACTACTCTATCAAGTGGAGGGTTACATGCCTCATCAAGTTTTCCAATAATTTCAATTTTTTCTCCACGTTTTTGGAAATGATTTTTCACGTTTTGCATATTCTCAGAACTTACGATCAATACCATACCAATACCACAATTAAATGTTTTTAGCATTTCTTTCTTCTCTATTTTACCCTCCTTTGTTAGCCATAAAAATATATCTGGCCATTTCCAGGAATTAATGTCTATGTTTGCAAATAAGTTTTTTGGAAGAATTCGCGGAATATTGTCTACCAAACCACCACCCGTGATGTGCGCAATACCTTTTACTTGTGACATGATAGGCAGCAAAGAATCAACATATATTTTTGTTGGTTCAAGTAGTATTTCATTCCAAGATTTATTATTCCATAGAGATGTATCGTTATAATTTATACCTAAGCTTTTGAAAACATGGCGCACTAAAGAAAACCCATTTGAGTGAATTCCACTTGACTCTAAGCCAACTATATAATCACCTGCTTTCATAATACTACAGTTTGGAAGAATTTGCTTTCGATCAACTACACCAACCACAAACCCTGCAAGGTCATAGTGATTATTACCATACATTCCAGGCATTTCTGCAGTTTCCCCACCAACCAATGCTATTTTAGCTTGCTTGCACCCCTCTGCAATGCCCTTAACCACAGATAATAAAACATCTTTGGTCAAAACGCCTGTTGCAAAGTAATCAAGGAAAAACAAAGGCGTTGCTCCTTGTGCAAGTAAGTCATTTACACACATTGCAACTAAATCTATACCTATAGTATCATGTTTATTCACTTCTTGAGCTATCAACAGTTTCGTACCTACTCCATCAGTTGAGGAAACGAGTACTGGATGGTCATACTTCTTACTTAGTGCAGCAAAATCAAATAACGCAGAAAATGAACCTATTTCGCTGATTACTTCTTCTCTAGTAGTTTCTTGAGCAATAGGCTTGACTTCTTTTATTAACTTATTATATAGTTCAATATCTATTCCTGATCTGGTATAAGTATTCATAATCCTTTTATAAATTTTAAAATTGTTAATACTATATTAATGCCTTGATATAAAAAGTGCAACGAAACTTTCTCTTAATTGACTATTATATACTTACCAATATAGGGTAACTTAAATCATTTATAATTATCCAATGAACGAAAATACCAAAAACATACTGTTAATAACGGAACTGCTATCAGGACGGCTGCTTCATGACTTTGCTAACTCTATGAATGGAATAACGTTTGGCGTAGAAGAGCTTGAAGTAATAGATAAGAATGATGCTGATGCGCAGAAGGAAGCGTTGTTGTTTCTTAAAGAAAGCTCCGATGATTTAATATATAAACATAAAGTTATGAAGCAGGCATATTCTTCTTCAATGGATAATTATAGCTTTGATAAGACCAAATCTAATATCGAAAATTATTTATTAAAAAAAAAGTAAAGCTTACGTGGAAAATAGACGCATACTCTGCAAAAAATAAGGAAGATTTAATTGAAAAGATAAATAAGATAATTTCCAATATGGTGCTAACTATAGCCAGTGCAGTGGCGGAAGTCGAACTAGTATCTGTTTTACTGAGTCAAACAGAAGATAAAATGCTATTAACTATAAAAATTCTAAATGAACACAAACCAATAAGCAAATCATTAGTAGACAAATTAATCAAAAAAAATGACACTAATTTAAATACAAAAGATATTAATATCTATATGACCTCTTTATTATTAGAGTACTATAACACTGAAATGCATTATACTTGCGAAAATAATTTGCTGGAAATAGGTTTAACTGTAACTTGAGTTGCATATTTGGTTATTACAACTTTTTCTTCGTGTCAAGGCATTCCCCGACAAGGGGTACCAAATCTAATTTTTGTAATCACTTAAGTCTAGTACTATTTTATTAATGTAGCGCTCATTTGCATCTTTGATGATAAACTTCATACCATTTTTATATTTAATGACTTCATCTACAGAAGGCACTTTACCAGCAATCGAAAGAATCAAACCACCAAGTGTAACATAATCTTCTTCAGGGTCACGTAATTCTATTTTTAGATCCTCTTCTATATCTTTTATAAGAGCCCTTGCTGATACTTCAAACTTATTTTGAGACAATTCAGTAATGGTATATTCTGAATTTATTTCGTTTTCACTATCAATGTTTGGTATTAGTTCCTCTATAAGATCAGTCATTGAAATTAAACCATCAGTTCCACCATATTCATCCAATACGATAGCTAAGCATGATTTAGAAGAGTTCATCCTAACAAAAAGATTAGTTGTCTTCATCGAGGGTGGAACAAATATTACGCTTTGTATAATATGTTTCAGATTAAAATTTTTATCCCTATTAAAAATAACATCTTTTACATAAAAAAAGCCTATTACGTTATCAAAGTTATTTTTATAAATTGGTATTTTAGTGTGGCAAGTGTTTTTTATCTTCTTTATTATTTCACGCTCGCTTGACTCAATGTCTACTGCGCATATCTCTGTACGTGGAGTCATTATATCCATTATACCACAATCGCGGAATTTTAATAGACCATTAAATATATTAAGGTCTGGCAGATCTTTCATTAATGCCTCAGTCGCACACTTTTTCAACACAGAAGCTTTTTTGAAAAGGAAGAGAAAAATTCTATATGCTATTTTTTCTACTAAGGTTCTTTTTTTACTCAATTTATTCCCTGTAATGGCAAAAACGTTTTCAGATTAGATTTATCAAGAAAACTGTTATTAAATGTTTAATAAGCATGTGAATAATGTCAAATTAATTTGTGAATTATTTGTTGATATAAAATACCAACAATTGATCAACAACTTTTTCAACAACATATACATAGTTGTGTAACAATGCATGATGGTAAAGTATTTTCCATAAAAGAAAATTACTAACACTCTAAACACCTTACTTATACACATAAATCATAACAGAAAATCAATAATATACGAAAGTTACTCACATATTTATCCACAAGTTGAATAACGCCAATTTTTACTGAATTTTAAGTTAGTAACAAGTTATTGATAGAACTATTATTACTACTATACTTTAATATACAAAAGAATAAATAGAATAGATTGGAAAGCAGCAAAACAACAATAGCGAGAATTATTAAGAGAAATGAGCCAGGTGGAAGAGTGCCTATCTGGCTA